>NZ_JAGPOU010000003.1:0-887345 GCF_018066705.1 Ochrobactrum sp. AP1BH01-1
GCCGCGATTCAGGTATTCTGTTATTCTCGCATGACCTCATTACCGAATGCCCTACTGCCCTACTGCCCTACTGCCCTACTGCCCTACTGCCCTACTGCCCTACTGCCCTACTGCCCTACTGCCCTACTGCCCTACTGCCCTACTGCCCTACTGCCCTACTGCCCTAAGTAACCACCGACGGCTCCGCCCGTCCGCTGCGCTTTTTCACCTCGGCAATCTGTTCTGCCGCTTCGATGAACGGGGCCAGCGTTTCCTGCGTGTCAAGATTGTGTCTGGCGGTATCGGCCTCATAGCGCTCGATATAGATGCGGATGGTGGCACCCGACGTGCCGGTGCCGGACAGGCGCAGCACCACGCGACCGCCTTCGGGGAAATAGATGCGGATGCCCTGATGTTCGCTGATCGAGCCGTCGACCGGATCGTGATAGGCGAAGTCGTCGGCCTTCTCGATCGTGAGGCCGTTGACGGTGGTGCCGGGCAGGCTTGCAAGCTTGCCGCGCAGATCGGCCACCAGTTGCTTGGCGATGTCCGAATCGACCGCTTCATAGTCGTGGCGGGTGTAATAGTTGCGTCCGAAGCGCGCCCAATGTTCCTCGACAATATCCTTCACGCTCTGCTTGCGCACCGCCAGAATATTGAGCCAGAGCAGCACGGCCCACAGGCCATCCTTCTCGCGCACATGGTCGGACCCGGTGCCGGAGCTTTCCTCCCCGCAGATCGTCACCTTGCCATTGTCGAGCAGATTGCCGAAGAACTTCCAGCCGGTCGGCGTTTCAAACATGCCGATGCCAAGCTTTTCGGCCACGCGGTCGGCGGCCGCACTTGTCGGCATGGAGCGCGCAATGCCCTTGATGCCGTCCTTGTAGCCCGGCGCCAGATGCGCATTGGCCGCGAGCATCGCAAGCGAATCGGATGGCGTGACGAAGATGCCGCGCCCGATGATGAGATTGCGGTCCCCATCGCCATCGGAAGCCGCGCCGAAATCCGGCGCATTATCGGACATGAGCAGATCGTAGAGGTCCTTGGCGTAAACGAGGTTCGGGTCCGGGTGATGGCCGCCGAAATCCGGCAGCGGCACGAAATTGACGACGCTGCCTTCCGGCGCGCCAAGCCGCGTCTCGAAGATTTCCTTGGCGTAAGGCCCGGTCACGGCATGCATCGCATCGAACTTCATGCGGAACCCGCCCTTGATCATCGCGCGGATGGCGTCGAAGTCAAACAGGCTTTCCATCAGTTCGGCATAATCGGCAACGGGATCGAAAATGACGACCTCGGTGTCGCCGATCCGTGTGGTGCCGATCGTGTCGATATCGACGTCAGCTACATCGGCAATCTTGTACTGGTCGATCACCTTGGAGCGGGCGAAGATCGCTTCGGTGATCTTTTCCGGCGCAGGCCCGCCATTGCCGATATTGTACTTGATGCCGAAATCTTCATTCGGACCGCCGGGATTGTGGCTGGCCGAAAGCACCATGCCGCCGAAGGCCTTGTATTTGCGGATCATGTTGGAGGCGGCGGGTGTGGAAAGAATGCCGCCCTGACCCACCATGATGCGGCCAAAACCGTTGGCGGCGGCGATCTTGATGAGCTTCTGGATCACTTCGCGGTTATAATAGCGTCCGTCGCCGCCGACCACGAGCGTCTTGCCGGCAAAGCCTTCCAGCACGTCGAAAACCGACTGGATGAAGTTTTCAGCGTAGTTCTGCTGCTGGAAAACCGGAACCTTCTTGCGCAGGCCCGAAGTGCCTGGCTGCTGGTCCTGGTATGGCGTGGTCGCGATCGTCTTGACGGTCATGTCTTTCCCGTTCGATTCAATGGTTTCAAGCGGTTAACTTGTCGGCATTTGCGGTCATTACAAGACAACATAGATCAAACTTATTGATTGAAAATAACAAAGCGTGTGTTTGTCGCTGGCCATGCTACAAATTCCGTCATGACCGACAATGCTTGCCCCATCGCTGGCCCGCGCGATATTATGCGCCTGAAACGCGACGATGCCACCGGCCTCGAAGCCGTTGCCGCGCGTTTCCACAGCCACGCCTATGACATGCATTTTCACGACGAATGGCTCGTCGGCGTGACCCATGCGGGCGTGCAGGATTTTTTCTGCCGGGGCAGGCGGCGGCAAAGCACGCCGGGTCGGGTAATTCTCATCGAGCCGGGCGAACGCCATGACGGGCAGGCGGTCGCGGCGGACGGCTTTGCCTATAACATGCTCTACATGCCGCAATCGCTGATCCGCGATGCGATGGGCGGCAATGACGCGCATATCGGCTTTCGCCAGACGCTGGCCGATGATGGCGAGCTGTTTCACGCAGTCGCTCGTGCCTGTGAAGCTATTTTTCTGCAAGCGCCGCAACTGATGATCGAAGATTGCCGCGATCAGGTGACGAACCATCTTGCCCGGCATCTGGGGCAGGAGGCGGCAGAAAAAGGGGCGGCTCCGCATCCGGTCGCGGCACGCGCCATGGATTATCTGCGGGCGCGCTTCGATGAGGAATTCGGGCTCGATGAACTGGCGGGATCTGTCGGAGCCGCCGACCGTTTCCAGCTTTCACGCGGGTTCCGGCGCGCATACGGCACCACGCCGCATGCCTGTCTGGTGCAGTTGCGCCTTGCCGAAGCCCGTCGCCTGCTGCGCGAAAAAGTGCCGCCGGCGGAGGCCGCAGCACTCAGCGGCTTTGCCGACCAGAGCCATATGGGGCGCTGGTTCCGCCGCGCCTATGGCATGACGCCCGCCGCCTATCGCCGGGGCCGCACAAACGTTCCAGAAATTGCGGTGAAAAGCCGGTAGATCTTCCTCGAAAAGAGGAAGAACCGATGATTTTCGATACAAAAGTAGCCATTATCGTCCTGCACGATCTGCCTGTCTGGCAGAAGTTGAACGTGACCGCCTTCGTCGCGACCGGCATAGCCGGCGCGGTTCCGCAGGCGATGGGCGACGTTTACGAGGATGCGGCAGGCCGCAAGCATGCGCGTCTGCTGGGCCAGCCGATGCTGATCTTCTCGGCAACGCCGGACGTATTGCAACGGGCCTGGCAGCAATCGATCCAGCGCGATCTCATCCGGGCGCCCTATGTGCGCGCCATGTTCGACACCGGGCATGACGTCGCCAACCGTGCCGTTTTCAAGGCGGAAAATGCCGACGCGCCCGATCTGGTCGGCCTTGCGCTTTATGGCCCCAAAAAGGATATCGACAAGGCGATAAAGGGAACTAGCCTGCATCCTTGAACAGCACACTCTGGTCGAACAGATAGCGGTTGGAAAGCGGCAGGCTTGCCGCGCCCATCGCCTTGGCGTGGACGCCAACCTTGCCCTCGATGATCTTCGGCGCGCGCAGGCCCTGCAAGTCGAGGCATGAAAGCTCCACGCGGGTCGCTTCCACGATGCGATGGCGCACATTGCCCGGCAGCCAGCCGTCGATGACGGCGGCGGGAAAGTCGATCACGGAGGCGGCCGCCACCGCGGCATGGGCCAGACCGCGTGCGGCAAGCGCCACCCATTCGTCGAGCGGGGTGCCGAAATTGCGCCAGTTTTCCGGCGAAAGCCACAGGTCGTCGGAGGGCAGATGCCGCTCCTGCAACATGCGTTCGAGGACGAACAGCGAGGCCGTATCGATGAGCTGCAAGGTCTCGCCGCGCTCCCACGTGCCGCGCATGCGCATCGGCATGGAGCCGAGCGCGCCCGCATTGCCGGTGCGCCCGGGATAGAGCGTGTTGTTCAGCACCACGCCGCCGCCGATGAACGAGCCGATGAAGAAATAGACGAAATCGGTGAATTCCGGCCCGCGACCGAAGGTCAGTTCCGCGCCGCAAGCCGCGGTTCCGTCGTTCTGCACGAAGACCGGAAACGAAAACGCCCTGGCGAAATCGCTGACCAGATCGGCGCCGAGCCATGCGTCCAGATCCTCCGCCGGCGCTCCAACCTCCTCGACCCAGTTCCACAGTTCAAAGGGGAGGGCGATGCCGAGCCCCGCAATGCGGTCGCGCCTGGCCGGTTCGAGGGCCGCAGTGAAAGCATTGACGCTTTCGACAGTGAAGCGGCGGATTTCGCCCGGCACAGGCCAGCGATAGGTGATGTGGCGCCGCTCGCGGATCGCGCCCAGAAAATCCATCAGGATGATTTCCGCGCTGCGCCGCCCGATCTTGAGGCCGAAGGAGAAAACCCCGTCGGCGGCAAGGCGCATCGGCATGGAAGGCTGGCCAACACGGCCGCGCACCCGTTCGCCCTGCGTAATGAGCCCGTCTTTTTCCAGCGCGCGGATGATCACGGAAACGGTCTGCGCCGAAAGTCCGGTCAGGCGCGCAATATCGGCGCGGGCAAGCTGGCCGTGCCTGCGCACCAGCGCCAGAACCAGCCGCTCATTATAGGCGCGCACGCCGATCTGGTTGGAACCGCGATTGATGTCCGCGCCGGGCCCGGCGAATTGCTGCATGGCAGGACCCGGCGTTCCCGACAGCGCGCCGGAAAGCGTATCGGCAGACCTGCTTGCCGCATCGGCCCCGCCGTCTCGCGGATCGCGTTCAACTTTATGCCTGACCATAGCCTCTCCTGGAGCGGTTCCGGTTAAAACGGTGTCACGGGAACCGCTCGAACTCTTTTTTTCATCGCATTATCCGACGCAAAACCGCTTCACACTCTTGGCTCGGAAATGCTCAAGATTCCGGCCCATGGATTGCAATCGCAATGCGGCCATGGTGCGCGGGAATTCCTAAACCAAACATCGAGGGAGAAAAAGCCCTCTCTGAACGGATATGAAATAAAAACAATCGCTTAAGGTCGTTCGTGCTGCATAAGGGCAGGCGCTCTGCCAATCCCTTGCGCCTCTCTCTCCTCCGGGTGCCAGAGTGACACAGCATATTAATAAATCAAGTGGATTTATTAATTGACTCTGTTTTGAAGCCGTGTTTTGCTTCTCGTCTGCCGGGGGAAGAAGAACCGGTTTCAATCTGGGAGGAGTCCATGAAGAAGACAGTTCTGTCGGCAGCCTTTGCTGCCTTCGCGCTTGGCGCTGCCGCCATTCCATTGAGTTCGGCCAATGCCGCCGATGTCGGCGCGTGCCTCATCACCAAGACCGACACCAATCCGTTCTTCGTCAAGATGAAGGAAGGTGCTGTCGCCAAGGCCAAGGAGCTGGGGGTCAATCTCAAGACCTATGCGGGCAAGATCGACGGCGATTCCGAAAGCCAGGTCGCGGCCATCGAAACCTGCATCGCCGATGGCGCCAAGGGCATTCTCATCACGGCTTCCGACACCAAGGGCATCGTGCCGTCGCTGCAGAAGGCGCGCGAGGCGGGCGCGCTCATCATCGCGCTCGACACGCCGCTGGAGCCTGCGGATGCGGCGGACGCAACCTTTGCCACCGACAATTTCCTCGCCGGCGAGCTGGTCGGCAAATGGGCGGCGGCAACGCTTGGCGACAAGGCCAAGGATGCGCGGGTTGCCTTCCTCAACCTCACCGCGTCGCAGCCGAGCGTCGACGTTCTGCGCGATCAGGGTTTCGATGTCGGCTTCGGCATCGATCCGAAGGACAAAAGCAAGCTTGGCGACGAGGATGATCCGCGCATTGCCGGTCGCGACCTGACCGACGGCAACGAGGAAGGCGGACGCCGCGCAATGGAAAACCTTCTCCAGAAGGACCCGAACATCAATGTCGTCCACACCATCAACGAACCTGCCGCCGCCGGTGCTTACGAAGCGCTGAAGGCTGTCGGTCGAGAAAAGGACGTCCTGATCGTCTCCATCGATGGCGGCTGCCCCGGCGTCAAGAACGTTGCGGCTGGCGTGATCGGCGCGACCTCGCAGCAATATCCGCTGCAGATGGCTGCACTTGGCATCGAGGCGATCAAGAAGTTTGCCGACAGCGGTGAAAAGCCGAAGCCGACCGAAGGCAAGGATTTTGTCGATACGGGCGTAACGCTCGTCACCGACAAGCCGGTCGAAGGCGTTCCGTCCATCGACACCAAGACCGCGCTCGACAAGTGCTGGGGCTGATAGGCGCTCAAGGTTCAGGTCCGGCAGATCGCAAGCTCTGCCGGATCAGCATGAAGGCAGGAGACAGAGATGAGTGAGCCACAGGCGGCCTCCGCTGCACAAAAACCATCCATGCAGGACTATGAGAAGACGCTGTCGCAAAGCGCGGCGGATGTCGCCTCCTTCGATGCGGGCGACCGGTCGCTGCTATATAGGATGCGCAATTTCCTGCATCACAATCCTGCCGCCGTGCCGCTGATCGTGCTCGTCCTGTCGCTGCTGGTGTTCGGCGTCACGCTCGGCGGCAAGTTCTTCTCCGCCTTCGCGCTGACGCTCATTTTGCAGCAGGTCGCCATCACCGGCATTGTCGCGGCGGCGCAGACCCTCGTGATCCTCACCGCCGGTATCGATCTTTCGGTCGGCGCCATCATGGTGCTGTCCTCGGTGGTGATGGGCCAGTTCACCTTCCGCTATGGGCTTCCCGCCGAACTTTCCGTTCTGTGCGGCTTTGCCACCGGCGCGCTCTGCGGCTTCATCAACGGTTTTCTGGTCGCCTATGTCCGCCTGCCGCCCTTCATCGTGACGCTTGGCATGTGGCAGGTGATCCTCGCCACCAACTTCCTCTATTCGGCCAATGAGACCATCCGCGCGCAGGAAATCACGGCGGAAGCGCCGATCCTGCAATTTTTCGGCGAAAGCATCCGCATTGGCGGCGCGGTCTTCACCTATGGCGTCATCGCCATGGTGCTGCTGGTCCTGCTGCTCTGGTACGTGCTGAACCACACCGCCTGGGGACGGCACGTCTATGCCATCGGCGACGACCCGGAAGCGGCGCAGCTTTCCGGCGTGTCGGTGAAGCCGATCCTCATGTCGGTCTATGTGCTGGCTGGCATCATCTGCGCGCTTGCCGGCTGGGCGATGATCGGTCGTCTCGGCTCCGTGTCGCCGACCGCTGGCCAGTTCGCCAATATCGAATCCATCACCGCCGTGGTGATCGGCGGCATTTCGCTCTTCGGCGGGCGCGGCTCCATCCTCGGCACCATGTTCGGCGCGCTGATCGTCGGCGTGTTTTCGCTGGGCCTGCGCCTGTGGGGAACCGATCCGCAATGGACCTATCTCCTGATCGGCGTTCTCATCATCGCCGCCGTCGCCATCGACCAGTGGATCAGAAAGGCTGCCGCATGAAAACGAACACCACGCCTGTTCTGTCGGCCAGGGGTCTGGTCAAGCGCTACGGTCGCGTCACCGCGCTCGACCATGCCGATTTCGACCTCTATCCCGGCGAAATCCTCGCGGTCATCGGCGATAATGGCGCAGGCAAGTCCTCGCTCATCAAGGCGCTCTCCGGCGCGATCAAGCCGGATGAGGGGGAAATCCTGCTCGACGGCAAGCCGGTCAGCTTCCATTCGCCGATGGAAGCGCGGCAGGCGGGCATCGAGACGGTTTACCAGAATCTTGCCTTGTCGCCGGCGCTGTCCATTGCGGACAATCTGTTTCTTGGCCGCGAAATCCGCCGCAAGGGGCCGCTCGGCTCGCTGTTCCGCATGCTGGATCGCGGCGCGATGGAAAAGATCGCCCGCGAAAAACTCTCCGAACTGGGCCTCATGACCATCCAGAATATCGGTCAGGCGGTGGAAACCCTTTCGGGCGGCCAGCGCCAGGGCGTTGCGGTGGCCCGCGCTGCCGCCTTCGGCTCCAAGGTGGTGATCATGGACGAGCCGACGGCCGCACTTGGCGTCAAGGAATCGCGCCGCGTGCTGGAACTGATCCTCGACGTGAAGCGGCGCGGCATGCCCATCGTGCTCATCTCGCACAACATGCCGCATGTGTTCGAGGTCGCCGACCGCATCCATATTCACCGGCTCGGACGCCGCCTGACGGTGATCGACCCGAAGGAATATTCCATGTCGGACGCGGTAGCCCTGATGACCGGCGCGATGAGGCCGAAGGAAGCGGCTTGAAAAGACCTGCCACGCCTTTGATAAATCGGCAGGACGAATCACGGAAACCGGACATGACGCCTATCGAGCGCGAAGCCCTGCCTTCGGAAATTCTTGCGCGGCTGGCGCAAACCGACGAGCGCCTGATCGTGGCCATTGCAGGCCCGCCGGGAGCCGGAAAATCCACCATGTCCGATTATCTGCTCCATGCCATCAACAAGGGCGGCGAAGCGCCGTCCATCGTCGTGCCGATGGACGGGTTTCACCTCGACGACACCATTCTCGACAAGCGGGGATTGCGTAGCCGCAAGGGTTCGCCGCCCACCTTCGACTGCGCCGGGTTCGCGGCGCTGCTGCAACGGCTGAAACAGGCGGAAGGCGAAATCTTCATCCCGGTCTTCGACCGTTCGCTGGAGCTTTCCCGCGCCGCCGCATCCGCAGTCGGGCCGGAGCATCGCGTGCTTCTGGTCGAAGGCAATTACCTCCTGCTCGATCAGCAGCCATGGGCGCAGCTTGCCTCCTTTTTCGACATGACGGTCTATCTGGACGTGCCTTTTGCCGAGCTGGAACGCCGCCTGATCGACCGCTGGCTCGGCTTCGGCTTCGATGCCGGAACGGCCCGAAATCGCGCCCTTTCCAACGACATTCCCAATGCCGAACTCGTGGTTGCGCAATCGCGCAAGGCGGATTTTGTGGTCAGGCCCAGCGCCTGAAAACGGGGAATTGCGCCTTTCAAGGGTTGCGGCGACGCGCTTGCGTCTGCATGATGGCAGAAATCGCTTCATCAGTTTCCGACCGGAATAGTTCCCCATGACGACATATGTTTTCGCGCCGCCCCCGCAGCCGTTTCTGCCGGTGAAGGGAACGGATGCGCGCTTTCCCGTGCACCGCATCTATTGCGTCGGCCAGAACTATGCCGATCACGCCATCGAAATGGGCGGCGATCCGACCCGCAACCCGCCTTTCTTCTTCCAGAAGAACCCCGACAGTCTCGTGATCGAAGGTGGCGATTTCCCTTATCCGCCGAAGACCGAGGACGTGCATCACGAGATCGAACTCGTGGTGGCGCTGAAGACCGGCGGCACCGACATTGCTGTCGAAAAGGCGCTGGACCATGTTTATGGCTACGCGGTCGGCATCGACATGACGCGCCGCGACTTGCAGGCCGTTGCCAAGAAGGCCGGGCGCCCATGGGAAGTGGCCAAGGCATTCGAGCACTCTGCGCCCTGTTCGGCCATCGTGCCGGTGTCGGAAATCGGTCACCCGGAAAAGGCGGCGATTTCGCTTTCCATCAATGGCGAGACGCGCCAGACGGGCGACCTCAACCAGATGATCTGGAAGGTGGCGGAAACCATTTCCTACCTGTCGTCGCTCTTTGAGCTGCGCCCCGGCGATCTTATCTTTACGGGTACGCCTGCGGGCGTCGGTCCGGTGAAGCGCGGCGACCGTCTGGAAGGCAAGGTCGATGGCGTGGCAACCCTCACCGTAACCGTGGTCTGATTTATCACGCGGAGGAGCTTGAATGAGCATCTATCTTCCCGATGACGTGCACGGCGCACTGGAACGCTTCATCGCCGAAAAACATCCCGGTCTCAACCAGACCGAGGCGATGACGCTTATCCTGCGCAAATGGCTGGTGCGCGAAGGCTACCTCCCGGCGGAGCCTGAACATGGCACGCCGCCGGAGGAACTGAACGCGACCAATGACGATTGAACAAGGCAGCAAGTGACTATGGCAAAACAGCCGCCGGAAGGAGCGGGCCGCAAGACCGCGCTCGGGCGACGCCTTTTGATTCTGACAATCCTGGCAATTCTGCTGGTGATCGCGCTCGTCTGGATGAGCATTTATCTGTTCGATCCCAATGGCGGTCTGGACTTCGATGATCTTGGTATTTTTGCTTTGGATTTCAACGCAGTAGATATGTTGCTGCACCGCGTTCTGTGAGCGCGTTAATCTTTTTGTTACCGTTTGAAACATTCATTTTGGCTGAGCCCTGACGTTTAGCGCTTCCGTTTGCCGCCTTTTGCATGGTACACGACTGTCATCGACCGAAAGAATATTGACTGAAACGGGCATCCCGCGATGCCTGTAAAGCCAAGAGGATCTGGATGGCATTCGAGGACATCAAGGCGGAAATTGCGCTGCTTTTCGAGCAAATGGTGAATCAGCCGCAAGACGCTCATGAAATCCGCGAAACGGTTCGCGAGAAGCTCAATGCGCTGCGCGCAAGCGGCTTGCCACTGCCTGCCGATCTGGTCGAGCTTGAAAAACGCATCGAACAAGATTTCGATTCCTGAGAACGGGTCCGGTCATGCGTCTCCAGCTTTCTTCTTCCGCTGATATGGTCCGCAAGGGCATTCTGCTTCTTGGTTGCGCCGTGGCGCTCAGCGCCTGCAACACCACCAATGACGGCAAGCCGGTGAAAACCGCGCTGATCACGCAGACCGATACGTCCAGCCAGACCGTTGCCGCCGCAGGCAGCACCGCCGGTGCCGCGACGGATGCCGCAGGCACGGCGACCGCCGATGCAGCCGCCGCCGGAGCGCAGACCGTCGCCGCCGTGACCGACCCTTCCGATCCGGTCCTGCCGGCAATCGTTCCCATTCCGGGCATTCGCGGCCAGTCCGAACCGATGATGGCCTATGCAGGCGCGCAGGCCGCCGCTTCGCCGGCCTCCGTTGCCGCCAATATGGCTTTCGAGACGCCGGACAGCGCGCCCAAGGATCTGGATTCGCTCATCACCAAATATTCCGTCGCCTATGATGTTCCCGAGCGCCTTGTGCGCCGGGTCGTGCACCGCGAAAGCCGGTTCAATCCGGCGGCCCGCAACGGGCCTTATTGGGGCCTGATGCAGATCACCCATCCGACCGCGCGCGGCATGGGCTATACGGGTTCGGCCAAGGGCCTGCTCGATGCGGAAACCAATCTGAAATATGCGGTTCGCTATCTGTCCGGCGCCTACAAGGTGGCGGGTGGCGATGAAAGCCAGGCGGTCCGCTATTATGCGCGCGGCTATTATTACGATGCCAAGCGCAAGGGGCTGTTGCAGGAAACGGGCCTTGACGGCAGCTGGAAGCGCAGCGGCCCGACCCGTGAGGCAGCGGCTTCCATCCAGCCGGCATCCCTGCCGGAAGGTGCGGCCACGCCGCTTCCGGGCGTCGCGCCCATCCAGGCTTCCTACACACCGGCGGCGCAATAAACCAACTGTCATCTTGACGCTGCAATGCAATGGCAGTTTCCTGTTGAGAGCGCATCCCGAAAATTGTGAAACGGCTTTCTGGATGCGCGTTAAAACAAGGGACCAGAGCGCCGATCTGATCCAATCAGATCGAAACGCGCTCTGGAACCGACGACAGGAAGACCACATGAATGTGAGATTGCCGCATCCCATCAAGTGGAAATATGACCGGGCCGAATTGTGGGCCGATGGGATCATCCATGTTCTGGGTGTCGGGCTGGCGCTTGCTGGCGCGATTGCCATGCTGGTCTATTTCCTGCCGAACATGCCGGCGGCGACCTCGATCTCGTCGGGCGTCTACCTTGCAAGCCTTCTGGCGGCGCTTGGAATTTCCGCCGTCTACAATATCTGGCCTGTTTCCCCGACCAAATGGTTCCTGCGCCGCTTCGACCATTCGGCGATCTACCTTTTGATTGCCGGAACCTACACGCCGTTTGCCATGCACATGGGCGACCGCGCGCTGCCGTTGCTGCTTTTCGTCTGGAGCGTGGCTTTGGTCGGCATCACGCTGAAACTGTTCATGCCCGGGCGTTTCGACCGGCTGTCGATCCTGCTTTATCTGGCGCTCGGCTGGAGCGGCGTCATGGTCTACGACACCATGGTGCAGTCGCTGCCGCCCGCCGTCTTCTGGCTGATAGCCGCCGGCGGCATGGTCTATTCGCTGGGCGTTATCTTCCATGTCTGGGAGCGGCTGCGGTTCCAGAACGCCATCTGGCACGGCTTTGTCGTGGTGGGCGCGGCACTGCATTATTGTGCGGTGTTCTTTGTCGGCGCATGGAACTGAAGCCCGGTCTATTTCGGCTCTGACGGCCTGCAAATGGCACACTTCTGCGCTTCCGGTGCTCATGTGCTTTTCGTTGGCGCGTGGAACTAGAGCATTTCCAGCAAAAGTGTGAAACGGTTTTGCGTTGGATAATGCGATAAAACAAATAGTTAGAGCGGTTCCGGCGATTCTGTTAGAACGGAACCGCTCTAACGAAAAGGGCGGCATCCCGGATTCAGCTTATGACGTGCCGAAAATGGTGTTTTGCGAGAACCGGAGCGGAGTGTACTTTAAGGTACATGAGCACCGGAAGCGCAGCAAAGCGCCATTTGCAGGCCGTCAGAAGCTGAATCCTAATGAAAGTCGCGTGAGTTCGGCATGATCCGCACATTTCGCGGATGATGCGCCATCTGGGACGGCGCGACGAGGCGCTGTGCCTCGCGTCCGCTCATTTCGATCAAGGCTGCCGAACGGTCCTGCAATTTCGCCGCCACCAGATGCACGACCCCTTCGGGGCTACGCTGGATGCGGCCTTCGATATGGATCAGCCGCGCCCCCATCACTTCGCGGCGAAACGCCTTCATGATCTTCGGCCAGACGACGATATTGGCGATGCCGGTTTCATCCTCGATGGTGAGGAACACCACGCCCTTGGCGCTGCCGGGGCGCTGGCGCACGGTGACGACGCCCGCCACCTTCATGCGGCGCCCGTCCGCACCTTCCTGCACTAAGCGGCAGGTGGAAACGCCTTCCGCCGCAAGCCCCTCGCGCAGATATTGCAGCGGATGCCCTTTCAGCGAAAGCCGCGTCGTTTCGTAATCGGCGATCACATGCTCGGACGCGGCCATTTCAGGCAGTTTCGTGCGCGGTTCCTGCGCCAGTTCGCTGGTCGCAGCGGCGCGAAACAGCGGCAGCGTCTCGTCATTGGGCAGGCGGCGCACGGCCCAGAGTGCTGCGCGGCGGTCGATATCGAGCGAGCCGAAGGCATCGGCATCGGCCAGAAGCGTGAAGGCGCGCCGGTCGAGCCGCAGCCGCCGGTGCATGTCCTCTATGGTGCGATAGGGTTCGTGCCGATCGGCAATCAGCAGCCGGGCATCCTCCTTGGAGAATCCGTCGATCTGGCGAAAGCCCAGTCGCAGCGCCGGTCGGATATCGAGCGTATCCTCCAGAATATTGTCCCACTGGCTGAAGTTCACATCGACGGGCAGCACCGTCACGCCATGGTCGCGGGCATCGCGCACGATCTGGGCAGGGGCGTAAAAACCCATGGGCTGGGAATTGAGAAGGGCGGCGGCGAACACTTCCGGATGGTAGCACTTGATCCATGCGGAAATATAGACCAGATGCGCAAAGCTTGCCGCATGGCTTTCGGGAAAGCCATATTCGCCGAAACCCTTGATCTGGTTGAAGCAGTTTTCGGCAAAGCTCCGCTCGTAGCCGCGCCTGACCATGCCCTCGATCATCTTCTGCTCCATCGTGTGGATGGTTCCCATCTTGCGGAAGGTGGCCATGGCGCGGCGCAACTGGTTGGCCTCGTCGGGCGTGAATTTTGCAGCCTCCATGGCAATGCGCATCGCCTGTTCCTGAAACAGCGGGACGCCCTTGGTCTTGCCGAGAATCTGCCGCAACTCGTCCGGCGGACCATGCTCCGGCGAAGGCGATGGCAGGGTGCAGGGCTCCTGTCCGTTTCGCCGCCTGAGATAAGGATGCACCATGTCGCCCTGAATGGGGCCGGGGCGCACGATGGCGACCTCGATGACGAGATCGTAGAACTCCTGTGGGCGCAGGCGCGGCAGCATGTTCATCTGGGCGCGGCTTTCCACCTGAAACACGCCGAGCGAATCCCCCTTGCACAGCATGTCGTAGACGCGCTTGTCGTCGCGCTCGACGGTTGCCAATGTCAGCTTCTCGCCGCCATAAAGCTGCGGCTTGTGCTGGTGAATGAGGTCCAATGCCTTGCGGATGCAGGTGAGCATGCCGAGCGACAGCACATCGACCTTCATCAGTCCCAGCTCGTCAATGTCGTCCTTGTCCCATTCGATGAAAGACCGCTTGTCCATTGCCGCCGGGCCGATGGGCACGGTCTCGTCCAGCCGGTCGCGGGTGAGCACGAAACCGCCGACATGCTGTGACAGGTGGCGCGGAAAGCCGATCAGCGTGATGGCGAGTTCCACTGCCCGCCGGATGATGGGGTTGTCGGGATCAAGGCCCGCCTGCCGGATATGCTGCTTGTCGATGCCGCCGCCCGATATGCCCCACACCGTATTGGCGAGCGCCGCCGTCACGTCCTCGGTCAGGCCCAGGGCCTTGCCGACATCGCGGATGGCGCTGCGGGAGCGATAGCTGATGACGGTCGCGACAATGGCGGCGCGGTCTCTTGAGTAGCGGTCATAGACATATTGCATCACCTCTTCGCGCCGCTCATGCTCGAAATCGACATCGATATCCGGCGGTTCCTGACGTTCGGCGGAGATGAAGCGCTCGAACAGGAGATCCACTTCCGTCGGGTTCACGCCGGTGATGCCAAGGCAGAAACAGACGACGGAATTGGCCGCCGAACCGCGTCCCTGACATAGAATCTTCTTGGAAATTGCAAACTGCACAATGTCATAGACGGTGAGGAAATAGGGCTCGTATTGAAGCTGGGCGATCAGCGCCAGCTCCTTGTTGATCAGCGCCTGCACCTTGGGCGGGATGCTGTCCGCGCCGTAATGACGGGCAGCGCCTTCCCAGGTGAGGTCATGGAGATGCTGCCGTGCCGTCTTGCCGGGCGGGATGGGCTCGTCGGGATAGGCATATTTCAGCTCATCGAGCTGGAAGGTGATCGGCGCGGCGAAATCGGCGGTCGCCGCGACGGCTTCAGGATAATCGCGGAACAATCGCGCCATTTCATGCGGCGGTTTCAGGTGGCGCTCGGCATTCTTTTCCAGCAGGCGCCCGGCATCGAAGACGGTCGTGTAGTGGCGGGTTGCCGTCAGCACATCCTGAAGCGCGCGCCGGTCCGGGTGATGATAGAGCACGTCATTGGTGGCGATCAGCGGCACATTGGCTTCGGCCGCGAAACGGGCGGTGCGTTCCGCGCGGCGTCCGTCCTGCCCCTGATGTGGCATGGCAAGCGCCAGCCAGACGGAGCCGGGCGCAGCCTTGGCGATTTCCGCCAGACGGTCGGCAAAATCCGGTTGATCTTCTTCGGGAGGAAAAACCGCGATCTGGAACTGCCGCGCGCGAAACAAAAGATCGGCCCATAGCAGATGGCATTCCCCCTTGATGGCGGCGCGGGTCTTGCCCTCCGTCAACAGGCGGCACAATTGCCCATAGGCGGCGCGGTCACGCGGATAGACGACCATATCCGGCGTGCCGTCGATGAAGGACAGGCGGCAGCCGATGAAAAGCCGGAAATCGCTTTTCTTGCGAATATCCTTCCATTCCGCATGGGCCCGCACCACACCGGCCAGCGTGTTGCGGTCGGCAATGCCGATGCCGGACAGGCCAAGCGCATGGGCCTGCAAAACCAGTTCCTGCGGATGCGATGCGCCGCAAAGGAAGGAGAAATTGCTGGCAGCGGCCATTTCAAAATAGAGAGACATCACGCAAACAGCCCATGCAGAAACCAGCGCGGATGATTGAGGCCGTCATAAAGCCCCTCGCGAAAAATCCAGAAGCGCTGGCCGTTTTCATCCTCCACCCGATAATAATCGCGCAGTTCCGGCACGTCCTGACCGATTGCGCGCCACCATTCCGGCTCGATCCGTTCCGGCCCTTCGGCAAGGCGCACCTGATGGCGCACCCGCCGCCACAGGAAAAACGAGGGCGGGCTGTCGGGCACTTCCGCCACGCTTTCGATCAATTGCGGTGGACGAAACAGTTTTATGGGACGCGCTGGCGGGTCGCCGGGAAGAGGCTGTAGGCTTTCATAATCGGCTTCGCCTCTGCCGTCCGTGTGCAGGGCAGGGCGCAGGCCGAAGGCCCGTTCGGGCATATGCGTATTGCGCGAAAAGGAAACGAGAACGCGGTCCTGCCCAAGCCGCGCCGAAAGCCGGTCCACAAGCTGGCTGAACCCCGCTTCATCCTCCTCGTGCTGGTCGAGTCCGGTCTGGCGCTGGGCGACTGGCGCGCTGCGCAGTGCGGCCACCCGGATCATGTCGAAGCCGAACCCGGCGTCGAGCGGGTCGGTCAAGGCATTGAGCCTTTCGCGGGCAAGGCGCAGGAAAACCTTGTCATCGCGCAGCGGCTGGCCGGTTTCGATATGGATATGGCGCACGTCGCCATCGACCCGAAAGAAGGAGGCCTCGATCAGCAGCGCGCCTTTGCCCTCCGGTTCAAGCTGCGCAAAAAGCGCCTGCGCCAGTTCCTGCAAGATGTGTTCGACCAGCTCCATCCCCGTGACGGGTTCCGACAGGCGGCGCTCCGCGATGCTGAGCGGCATGATGCGCAAGGGAGAAATCGGCGCGCGCTCCTGCCGCGCCAACCGGTCGAGCCGGGTCGCAAGATCGGTGCCGAAACGGGCGGTGAGCGCGGCGCGCGGAAGCCCCATCACATCGCCGATGCGTTTCAGCCCGGCGCGCTTGAGGCCGGTTTCGGCAGCTTGCGTCAGTTCAAGCGCGGATAGCGGCAGGCGGGGAAGCAGCCGGTCGGCCTCCGCCTTGCTGAACACGCCGCCCTTCGTTCCCCGCGCCAGTAGCCGCGCGGCAAAACTGTTGTCGGCAATCGCCGCCTGAACCTTCAGTCCGGCGCGTTCAATGCGGCGAAGCGCGTCGGCGCGCATGGCGGCAAGCCCGCCGAACAGATGCGCGCAGCCCGTTATGTCGAGCATCAGCCCATGCGGTTCATCAAAGGCGACGAGCGGCGTGTAGCGCTCGCACCAATGGGCAAGGCGCTTGAGAAGCGCGGCGTCGTGTTGCGGCGCGGCGGTCGCCACGTCCAGCCTTTCCACACGGGCGCGCGCATCCGTCAGCGCCATGCCGGGGAAAAGACCGTGCTTCGCCGCCGCCGCATCCACCGCCGTCAGGCGCAACGCATTGGCCGTGCGCTCGGTCACCACCAGGGGCAGGCGCTCCCTGCCGTCATGCGGAACGGCGCGGCGAAGCCGGTCGGTCGGCAGAAACGGAAACCACAGGGCGAGAAACAAGCGTTCTGCCGTCCCGTTCTGTTGTGCCAAATTCAAGGGTTTCATTGTTCCATTCCATGATCCATTGCCCGCATGTGCCGTGGCGGTTGCGCTCCAGCACGGCGGAGAAGACCGGTTTTCCCGGTGCGTTCGCTCCGCTGGAGCGCGATGGCACGGGCGCCACCCGCCAGCGGCTGACGGCAGCACTTTGCACGGCCGTTCGATGGCTCCTGAGCAGGATGACCGGCAATTGCGCGGCCTCGCTCGCCAGAAGCAGGCGGCGCGATGCGGTGAGGTCGAGACATTTCGGCTGGCCGGTCACCGAGGCGACGACGCCGGAAACCAGATGCGAGGCCTTGCCGCCGCTGCCTGCCTCCAGCGCATCGTTTGCCGCTTTCAGCGCATCCTGCGCGCTGGGGCAGCGCACGATCAGAAGCCGGGCCGGATCGATCCCGAAGGCATGAAGCCCCGGCGGATAAAGCCCGCCATATTCGCTTGCCGCACTTTCCTCCTCGATCCAGATGATCGGCCTTTTGTCTTGCGAGGCGCGCAGCGCCAGCGCCAGCGCAAAGCCGGTCGCCGCCATATGCGCGCCGGGATTTTCGGCAAAGACCTCATGCAGCGCATCGCCAGCCAGGCCATGCGGAAAGGCGGCATCGGCCCCGGCAAGGCCGAGCGTGAAGCTGCGTGCGCGACCGAAGCCTGCTTCCGTCCCGCTTCCCGTCCTGCTTTCTGTTCTGCTGGCGAAACTGCCTTGCGGATCATTGCCTGCAATGGCCGTAACCATGCGCCGCAACGCCGCGATGTCGATGCCGCTCACGTTCGATTCCTGTCAAATTGTTCTCTATTTGTTCTAGTATTGAATCGAGCAGGCGAAGAGTCAAGTGGAAGAAGTGCGGGTGGAAAATCCTTGCCGGATATGCCTTGGAGTTATATATGGATCATATATGATCTGTATATAAA
The DNA here is from genome assembly GCF_018066705.1 of Ochrobactrum sp. AP1BH01-1. Lineage (NCBI taxonomy): Bacteria > Pseudomonadati > Pseudomonadota > Alphaproteobacteria > Hyphomicrobiales > Brucellaceae > Ochrobactrum > Ochrobactrum sp. AP1BH01-1. Next base: position 17,986 of record NZ_JAGPOU010000003.1, read on the forward strand.
TCGCATAGTGAGGAAGCCATGGGTATCGTGAAGATCGGCGATGAGCTGCATGAGGAACTGCGCAAGGCGAGCGACGTCATGTGCCGTTCGATCAATGCGCAGGCCGAATACTGGATGAAGATCGGCATGCTGGCGCAGGCGCATCCCGACCTGTCGTTCAACGAGATCGTGCAGATGCAGCTGCGTGCAGCACAGGTTGAGCTGCCGGTTCTGCCGGTTCTGGCAGTGCAGTCGTCATGACCAAGACACCAGCCGAAGTGGAGAAAATGGCGGCATCCGGCGCGCTGCTTGCCTCCGTGTTTACGCTTCTCGACCGCACGCCGCTGGCCGGCATGACCACGATGCAGGTCAACGATCTGGTCGAGGATTACATCACCCGCGACTTGCAGGCCCGGCCCGCCAGCAAAGGGCAATATGACTATCCCTATGTGCTGAACAGCTCGAGGAACGAGGTCGTCTGTCACGGCATGCCGTCGCATGACGAGATCATTGAAAACGGCGAGATCATCAATTTCGACATCACGCTGGAAAAGGATGGCTATATCGCCGATTCCAGCAAGACCTATATGGTCGGAGAAGTTGCGCCCTTTGCCTCGCGCCTCGTTCGCGTGACCTATGAGGCGTTGTGGAAGGGCATTGCGGCTGTACGTCCCGGCGCGACTTTGGGCGATATCGGCCATGCCATCGAGCGCCACGCCAAGCGGCATGATTACAGCATCGTGCGGGAATATTGCGGCCACGGCATCGGTCGCCAGATGCACGAGGAGCCGCAGGTCATGCATTTCGGCAAGCCCGGCACCGGCGTTCGCCTGCGCGAGGGCATGGTGTTCACCATCGAGCCGATGCTCAATCAGGGAACGGCCAAGGTGAAGCAGGAAAAGGACGGCTGGACGGTGGTGACGCGGGACGGAAAATTGTCAGCGCAGTTCGAGCATACGGTGGCGGTCACGTCGAACGGTGTGCGGGTGCTGACGCTGCGTCCGGGCGAGGAAAAGATGCTGGCGGCAATCAAAAACGCAGTCTGACATTATCAAATTTTGCCTGCCATCCAGAGCAGAAAGACAATCGTCCCGCCCACGCTCATTCCTGCGGCAAGAATGGTCCCTGCGATGGCGGGCGCGAGTTTCAGGACTGAAATATGGGGCGTTATTTCCAGCCGGAAATTCGCCCTGATCTTTTCAGGGGTCAGGCAGATGATTTCGTAATCCCCGGCTGTCGTGCAGTCGAAATATCCCAAGGCATGGGAAGCATTGCCGCGCATATCGGTCCGCCGGACGCTCAACAGGAAGCGGCGTGTGGAATGATAGGCAATCGGCGCGCCGGTCGCGCAGACCTTGATGGCAAACTGCGTTGAGAAATAGGCCGTGCCGGGGAGAATGGTAAACGGCGGAAACACGATGCTGATCGCGTAGCGTCCGGCGTTCGGCAAATGAAAGATGTGTGGCCGGGCGTTGCCCGTAAACTGGTGCCGGACATCAGGCGCAATCATTTTCCACAAAATGGAAATGCAGCGCACCAGCAGGTAAGCGCCAAGCAGAATGCAGGCGGGCAGGGCCAGATAGACAGACAAGATTCACGTCCCGCTCGAGAGCATTTCCATTAAAAGTGTGAAACGTCTACGCGGGGAAATCAGTTCACTGGACTGATTTCTTATCCCGCTTCGATGCGTTGGATAATGCGATAAAACAAACAGTTAGAGCGGTTTCGGCGATTCTGTCAGAGCAGGAACCGCTCTAAAAAAAGCCCGCCGGGAAGGCGGGCTTTTGTCCTGATTGGATATGCTTATTTGCGGTCGCGCGCGGCGAGCGTGCGCAGCCGCAGCGCATTGAGCTTGATGAAGCCTGCGGCGTCCTTCTGGTCGTAAGCGCCCTGGTCGTCCTCGAAGGTGACGAGCTTGTCGGAATAGAGCGACTTCGGCGATTCACGGCCGATCACCATCACATTGCCCTTGTAGAGCTTGAGCGTGACTTCGCCTTCGACATGGCGCTGGCTGTGGTCGATGGCCGCCTGAAGCATTTCACGTTCCGGCGAGAACCAGAAGCCGTAATAGATCAGCTCCGCATAGCGCGGCATCAGCTCGTCTTTCAGGTGCGCCGCACCACGGTCGAGCGTGATCGATTCGATGGCGCGGTGCGCAGCGAGCAGGATCGTGCCGCCCGGCGTTTCATAGACGCCGCGCGACTTCATGCCGACGAAGCGGTTTTCCACGAGGTCGAGACGGCCAATGCCGTTGTCGCGGCCATAGTCGTTGAGCTTGGCAAGAAGCGTGGCAGGCGACAGGCGCTCGCCATTGATCGAGACCGCATCGCCCTTTTCAAAGCCTATTCTGATGATCGTTGCCTTGTCGGGCGCGGTTTCCGGCGAAATGGTGCGCATATGCACATATTCCGGAGCCTCGACAGCCGGATCTTCCAGAACCTTGCCCTCGGACGAGGAATGCAGCAGGTTGGCGTCGACGGAGAACGGCGCTTCGCCCTTCTTGTCCTTGGCGACGGGGATCTGGTGCTGTTCGGCGAATTCGAGCAGATGGGTGCGGCTCTTGAACGACCAGTCGCGCCATGGGGCGATGATCTTGATGTCCGGGTTCAGCGCGTAAGCCGAAAGCTCGAAACGAACCTGGTCGTTGCCCTTGCCGGTCGCGCCATGGGCGATGGCGTCGGCGCCGGTCTTTTTCGCGATCTCGATCAGGTGCTTGGAGATCAGCGGACGGGCAATCGAGGTGCCGAGCAGGTAGACGCCTTCATAGACGGCATTGGCGCGGAACATCGGGAAGACGAAATCGCGCACGAATTCCTCGCGCACGTCCTCGATGAAGATTTCCTTGATGCCCAGCATTTCCGCCTTCTTGCGGGCCGGTTCAAGTTCTTCGCCCTGGCCGAGATCGGCGGTAAAGGTCACGACTTCCGCGCCCAGTTCCGTCTGAAGCCACTTCAGGATGATCGAGGTGTCGAGGCCGCCCGAATAGGCGAGAACGACTTTCTTAACGTCTTTCAGCTTGCTCATAGTTACTTCCGTCCAATGCGGTGCGGTTGAGGCTCCGATGGAACCCAACTGATATATCCGCAAGTCTTTTATCAGTTGCCAAGCGCCGCGCAAGCCGAAGGGCTGCGACTTATCGCGAAAACTGATGCGATGTCATGTACCCTGCGGTTCGCCGACCTCATAAACAACCAGATTGCGGTCGCCGATGCCAAGCTCAGGCCACGCGGCCCGCCATTCGGCAATATGGGCGGAGACGAAATGCCGGTCGAGCGAGGCGCGGTCGCGCCAGAATTCCTTGACATGGATCAGACCCGGTTCCAGCACGTCTTCGGCATAGAAATAGTCCACGCAGCCGTCTTCGGCACGGCTGGCCAGGATCATGCGCTGCATGGCCTCGCGCGCCCGGTCGAGATTTTCTGGCGGCAGGCGAACGGTCCCCACGATAAGCAGCATTCCGGTCTCCATTCCACTGTTTCCTTTGCCGGGAAATTATTCTAGCGTGCGCCATATCCTGGAGCACATCTCGATGTCTTTTCTGACAAACCTGACCTTCATTCCTGAATGGACGATCTTTGTCCAGTTCGCGATTGCAACCGCGATCCTTTCCATCACCCCCGGCCCGGACATGACGCTGTTCGTCGGGCGCGCCCTTTCCGAAGGCAAGGCCGCGGGCTTTGCCTGCATGGCTGGCGCCAGCACCGGCATCGTCATTCACACGACCATGGTTGCGCTCGGCCTTTCGGCGCTGATCATCGCATCGCCAGCGGCTTTCACGGCGCTCAAGGTGATAGGGGCGGGCTATCTGGTGTGGCTCGCCGTGCAGGCGATCCGCAAGGGGTCGGCCTTCTCGCCGGAAAAGAATGGCGGCAAAAAGCATACGCTGTTCCAGAACTGGCTGACCGGGCTTGGCATCAACCTGCTCAACCCGAAGATCATCCTGTTCAACATGACCTTCCTGCCGCAATTCGTCTCCGCGCACGACCCGCATGCCATGGGCAAACTGTTCTTCCTCGGCCTGTCTTTCATTCCGATGGCGCTGCCCTTCACCATCCCGATGGTGGTGGCGGCAGATCGCTTTGCAGGGCTTCTGAAGAAGAACCCGACCGTGACGCGCATCGTGGACTGGATGTTTGCAGGCGTATTCTCGGCCTTCGCACTGAAGATCATCACCGCACAGGCGAAATAGAGCATTTCCAGCAAAAGTGCGAAGCGGTTTTGCGTAGGATAATGCGAATGAAAAAGCCATTTCCAGCAAAAGTGCGAAGCGGTTTTGCGCAGGATAATGCGAGTGAAAAAGCCATTTCCAGCAAAAGTGCGAAGCGCCTGCGCGGGGAAATCAGTCCACTGGACTGATTTCTTATCCCGCTTCGATGCGTAGGATAATGCGAAAAAGGAAGATGGACCGATTATTCAGCAGGGCGATTGAAAAATCGTCCTGCATTGCGGCCAGCCAGTCGCCAGTAGACCCAACCGGCAAATGCCCCGGAAATCGTAAACTGAATGAACATTTTAAAGTCGCGATATGAGGGCGGTAGCGAAATATCTTTCGCTGCAAAGAATATTATAAGGATTAATCCAAGAATCCCTCCAAATATAATATAATAATTCTTGTAGTTTATTCGGAGTAATTCGGAAAATATAATGAATGCTGTGCATGGAACTGAAGTGAAAATTATAATTATTCCTGAAAGAACGAGAGCAATCTTGGGTATATCTAGAAAAAATTCCAATATAGGATAAATGTTGCTGCTGTAATTATGGTCTAATAAATCATTTATTCCCACGAATAAACATATTGACACGCCTGCGAAATATGCAGACAGGGCGTATGAAATAAGTATATTGATTAGTGATTTTAAATGACTGACAATTTGCATTGTCGCCTCTTGTTATTTGATTTAAAAATGTGCTTAAAATTATGATATAAATTTGTATTGTCTATTTTTTACATCGAGGCGGTTCCTGTTTTAACGGAATCGTTGGAACCACTCTATCTATTTGTTTTGCCGCATTAGCCAGCGCATCGAAGCGGGATAAGAAATCAGTCCTGTGGGCTATTTCCTCACACAGGTGCTTCGCACGTTTGCGGGAAATGCTCTAATTTCAATTATTACCGAAGATCGGTTGGGTGGACAAGAAGCCGTCCGGCATTGCGGCCTGCGAGCAGCCAGTAGACGAAGCTGCCGACGACACCGGCGCCTGCAATGGCCGCAATCCAGAGCGAACTTTCCTGTACGCTCCGGTTATCGCTGAATGGAAGCGATGCGCTTGCTGCCGCGAGCCCGATCAGTGCGCCCGCAACGCAGTAGAACAGCGACGACTTGTAACCGCGCGCTTCCGCCAGGACGATCAGGATGAGGGCGGGCACGAAGCTGAACCCGCCAGCCAGTACGGCAAGCGCGAAGCCGCCGACAAACACGGCGCTCCAGAAGCTGGTGGCTGCAAAAAACGAACCGGCATCCGCATCGCTCGCCATCATGACGAAATCGTTCATGAAGGAATCGACCCCGAGGGTACGGAAAAGGATGGCGGCCAGAAACCAGCCTGCCGCTAATACACCGCAGCAATAGCCGAATACCACGATGACGAAGCGCGTTATGTAGTCGAAAGTATCGTTCAAGCGCGCTCCCTCGGTTTATTCGCCGTGCCCGGCGATCATCATGGCTTCGAGCGCAAGGCGCTCGCTCTTGCGCAGGCGTTCGGATTCCGATTTCAGCTGGCCGCAGGCAGCGAGAATGTCGCGGCCGCGCGGCGTGCGGATCGGCGATGCGTAGCCTGCCGCGTTCACATAATCGGCGAACTTCTCGATCTGCTCCCAGTCCGAGCACTGGTAATTCGTGCCGGGCCACGGGTTGAACGGGATCAGGTTGATCTTGGCCGGAATGCCCTGCAACAGCTTCACCAGAAGCTTGGCGTCCTCAAGGCTGTCGTTGATGTCCTTCAGCATCACATATTCGAAGGTGATGCGCTTGGCATTGGACAGGCCCGGATATTCGCGGCAGGCCTTGATGAGCTGTTCCAGCGGATACTTCTTGTTGATCGGCACCAGAATATCGCGCAATTCGTCGCGCACGGCGTGCAGCGAAATGGCGAGCATGACCCCGATCTCGTCGCCGGTGCGATAGATTTCCGGCACCACGCCGGAGGTCGAAAGCGTGATGCGGCGCTTGGAAAGGGACAGTCCGTCGCCATCGGAGGCGATCAGCAGGGCCTTCTTCACTTCCTCGAAATTATAGAGCGGCTCGCCCATGCCCATCATCACGATATTGGTGATCTTGCGGCCCTCCGCGGGAACCATGGCGCCGTCGGGCGTGTCCTTGTCCGGGAAATCGCCGAGACGATCGCGTGCGGTCAAAAGCTGCGCCAGAATTTCTTCCGAGGTGAGGTTGCGCACCAGCTTCTGCGTGCCGGTGTGGCAGAAGGAGCAGGTGAGCGTGCAGCCGACCTGTGAGGAAATGCAGAGCGTGCCGCGGCCTTCCTCGGGGATATAGACGCTTTCGATCTCGACCGGACGACCGGCACCCCGCGGCGGAAAGCGGAACAGCCACTTGCGGGTGCCGTCCTGCGAAATCTGTTCCTCGACCACTTCAGGCCGCGCAATGGTGAAATGCTGCGCCAGCAGGGCGCGCAGATCCTTGGAAATATTGCGCATGTCGGCGAAATCGGAAACGCCGCGCACATAGAGCCAGTGCCAGAGCTGGCTGATGCGCATTTTCGTCTGCCGTTCCGGCACGCCGACCTTGATCAGCGCTTCGGCCATTTCCTCGCGCGACATGCCGATCAGCGACGGCTTTGCCTCCAGGCTGGCGCGCGCATGGCGGGCAAGCTGGTCGCGCGTATCATCAATGGTAAGGTCGAACGAAATGGACATCTGTTTTCAACTGTTGGAAGACGAACGCTTGGAGCGCGTCGATAAGCTTCGCCAGACAATCTGGCCCGAATTCATGGATAAATAGGGTCGGACGCTTGGCTTTGCGACCCTGTTGCGCGCGCTCTTAGCACACATTATCGCATTCGTCATCCCACATGAAATGCGGTCTGCCATGCAGGAATGCAGTGCAAAAGAAAAAGCCGGACACATGGCCCGGCTTTCAAAGTCATCCATTCGCGTGGATTATTTGCACTTCTGGATGGCTTTCAGCGCATCCGAAATACCTTTAAGCGAATAGGTGTAGTTGGTCTTGGTGCCGCGCTTCGACTGTGCCTGCACCTTCATTTCCGAGCCGCCGCGCATGGCTGCGATGAGCTGCGGTTCTTCGGCTGCATTTTCCATCCATCCGGACTTGCCGTTGACGAACATGTTGAAACTGCGGTTGCCGATGGAGACGACGACCTTGGCATTGGTGTTGAGGTCGTAACCGGCCATGAATTGCGGTTCGAACGAGATGTTCTGGCCGGGCTTCTGGCTCACGAGGAAGAAGTTGTCACCGTGATCGACACTGGCCGGAGCCTTCTGGGTCGGTACGGAGAGGACATAGCAGACCTTGCCGTTGCCCGACTGATAGCTGTAGGCGCCCCAGGCATTGAACTGGCTGATCTGGCTCGGGGTCTGGGCGAGTGCCGAGCCCGCCATCCCAATCATGAACACAGAAGCCGCGACGATCGATTTTCCAAGCATTGGTTTTTACCGGTTCTCTTTCGTTTGCTTCAAACTTGAATATCGGGATGCCGCCGTTCATCACGCCGTCCCGCTCAGTTGCCGATTAAAATGCCTTAATCTGGGTTACCAAACGGTGAAGTTTCGAAAGAAAACTTGAATGAGCAGCCAAGTCGCCCCGCCATCCCTTGGTTCAGTTGAATGAAAAGAAAGCGGCGAGAGTTTGTCTTTGGTGAAGGGAGTAGGGAATAGGGGCGGTTAAAAGGGGAATATGGGAATAGGGGAGTACGGGAATAGGGAGGAAAACAGGCGTAATTGATTGCAGGGTTGCCGGGATCACATAGCTGTGAATAGCCTCCCTTACTCCCTTACTCCCTTACTCCCTTACTCCCTTACTCCCTTACTCCCTTACTCCCTTACTCCCTTACTCCCTTACTCCCTTACTCCCTTACTCCCTCATCCTCCAGCGCCTGCTTCGCAGCCAGCCGGTGCGCGGGCGTGATGTGGGCGCGAACGGCGGTCAGCGCCGCCATCAGCACGGCAACGTCGTCTGTGAAGCCGATACCGGCCAGAAGGTCGGGAATGGCGTCGAAAGGCAGGACGAAATAGGCAAGTGCTGCCATCAGCGTCATGCGCACGCGGGTCGGCGTCTTCTGGTCGAGCGCGCAGTAATAGGCTGCAACAACCTCGTCCATGAACGGCACCATGCGTCCGGCGCGGCGCGCCGCCTTCCAGAATCCGTTCTTCACCCGTTCGCTGCGCTTTTTAAATTCACTCTCGCTGCCGGGTTCGAGGATTTCACCGATTCTGACGTCATCCATTCTCGTTCAACTCCTGTCGTCCCGATTTCTTGAGCACGGGTCATGACCGGCTAAAAATGGGGAGTTTGTGCCCTCCTTGCAAGTCCGGGCGATTTCTCCCCGGTCCCATCCTGCCAGAACCATCAGCTACAACGCCTCCATCAAATCCCCAAAATACAGATTCGTCCGAAACGCTCATGAAGCGCTTCCCAAACGTTTTGGACGCGCGGCGAAGCAGGTGCAGAATGAATGGAGGGTTTGATGCATTTGACCGGCTATGGGGAAAACTTCATCCGCAGCGACCGTTCCACACGGCTGTTTCGCGGCAACCAGCTGCTGGCCGCCGGAAGCGAGGACGATTACATCACCATCGACCTGTTCGAGGCCGGATGCTACGATGCCGCCGTCTATCTGCGGTTCCTCTTCGGTGCGGGAATCTCGCTCAACACGCTGCGCGGCACGTCCAGCCAGAACTGGATACCCATCCTGAATTTCAGGGCAGGCGAACAATGGAACGGCTATTCGGCGCTGCCCTTTGGCAAGGCCATCGGCTTCTATGACGTTCAGGCCGGGCATATTTTCCATGCCGCCATCTCGCTTGGCGATGTTTATATACGCGGCGTCCATGGCGGCAAGCTCGGCCAGAACTGGCAGGACCGCACCAACCTGACCCGCGTCCTTCCCTATTCCAGCCGCAACGCCGATGGCAGCTTCAATTATGATCGCCGGAAGATTTATGTATACATCTCAAAGCTTTAACTTCAGGCCAAGGCGTTCATTTTGCGCGCAAGCTCGATGTCGAGTTCGGTAATGCCGTTCTCGCTGTGGGTCGAAAGCGTAACGTCGACGCGGTTATAGACATTGAACCATTCGGGATGATGGTCGAGCTTTTCCGCGTGAAGCGCTGCGCGCACCATGAAGCCGAAGGCGGCGTTGAAATCCTTGAACCTGAAGCTTTTGGAAATCGCCTCGCGTCCGTCAACCTTCTGCCAGCCGTCAAGATCCTTGAGCGCTTCGTTCAGTTCGTTTTCCGTCAGCCGGTTGCGTGTCATCGTCTTTCGCCTATGTTGCGGTTTCTGAAACAACTTATCATGAACGCGAGAGTTCCGTGATCGCAGCAGTGACCGCATCAGCGCCAAACAGCATTCTTTTCATCTGCGCCGGTAATATCTGCCGTTCGCCGCTTGCCGAAGGCGTGATGAGGCATGTGCTGGAAAAGCGCGGCATCCGCCATGTGCTGGTCGATTCTGCGGGAACCAATGGCTACCATACCGGCGAGGAGCCGGATGAGCGCTCCATCAGCGTCGCGGCGCGCCATGGTCTCGATATTTCCGGCCAGCGTTGCCGCCAGCTCATCGCAGCCGATTTCAGCCGCTTCGACCTGATCCTCGGGATGGACCGCTACAATATGCGGATGATCGCCGGGCGGCAGCCTGCAAATGCAAGCGCGCATATAGGTCTATTCACCGAGATTGCCGAAGGGCGGGCAGTTGAAATCCCCGATCCCTATTATGGCGGGACCGGGGACTTCGAGAAGGTCTACCGGATGGTTCTGGCAGCTTCCATCGCGCTTGCCGACCAGTTCTGGCCAGTGCGGGAAACGGAGACCAGGGGCCAGGCTTCCTCGACGATATAGGGGCCGCCGCCAACCGAATCGCGTGACGACATCAGCACGAACCGTCCCACCTTGAAGGGCAGCGTCGCGAAGTTGCCGCGTGAGGAAAGATAGCGCACCACATCGTCGATGCGGGGATTTCTAAGCCGCGCCAGCGTCACATGCGGCGTGAACTTGCGCGGGTCGGCGGGAATGTGAAGCCGCTGGCAGATACGTTCGATTTCCGCCTGCAAGCCGTTGAGCTCAGGCGAGGGGGATACACCCGCATAGATGCTGTGCGGCTTTTTGGAGCCGAAAGCATTGACACCCGACAGGTTGAGCATGAATTCGGGCCGCCGCACGCGATCGAGCGCATTGGCAACCTCGTCGGCCACGTGGCCTTCCACATCTCCGATAAAACGCAGCGTTATGTGGTAGTTTTCGACATCAATCCAGCGTGCGCCAGGGAGACCGCCTCGCAATAACGAGAGCGAAAGCGCGGCGTCGCGCGGGATTTCGAGGGCAGTGAAAAGACGCGGCATAAGGCATCCTCCTCGAAGCGTTCCATGTCAGAGCGCCTGCATCCGACTGGATGCGCGAAAGACGCTCTAACTCAGAGTGTCAGTGCATCGTTCCATCGAGGATGATTCGATTTCTGCGATGCATGGTAAGCGAATCAAAGTTTTATACCGGGAGCAAGCTGTTTATGCTCCCGACCGGCGTCAGCCTCCCGATGTCCCCTTGTTTTGCATTTGCTGCAGGCTCTTTTCGATTGTGGGCATAAAGTTGGTCACCATCGTTTTGACGCCCTTTTCATTGGGGTGCATTCCGTCCTCGAGCAAAAACTCCTTCTTGGTTGCTACGCCGTCGAGGAAAAACGGGTAGAGCGGCACGCCGTATTTCTGTGCCAGCTTCGGATAGATCAGGTTGAATTTCGCGGCATAGTCCTTGCCCATGTTCGGCGGGGCCATCATGCCGGCAAGAATGACCGAAATGCCGCGCTGCTTGAGGCGCGCCAGCATCTCGTCGAGGTTTTTTTCGGTAATGTCGGGTTCGATGCCGCGCAGCGCGTCATTGGCGCCAAGTTCAAGGATCACAAGATCGGTGCCATCGGGAACGGACCAGTCGATGCGCGAAAGCCCACCCGTGGTGGTGTCGCCCGACACACCCGCATTTTCGATCGAAACCTCAATGCCCTTGTCGTTGAGCGCCTTTTCAAGCTGCTGGGGAAAGGCGGCGTTGGACGGCAGCAGATAGCCCGCCATCAGGCTGTCGCCGAAGCCGACAATCTTGACCTGCGACAGCTGCTCGGTCGGCAGTGCGTCTTCAAGGCCGGTCGGTTCTTCCTGCGCCTGCGCCGCAACGATGGGGCTTGCCGCCATAAAAGACGCCATCATCGCAAAAATAGGGAGCCATGCCGGAATTGAGAGTTTGAAACGCATTGTCGAAAACCCATATTTGAGGGGCTGTGGGCAAACGGCCCGCCGGACTTCTCTTCAATAATTGGCGCAACATAAGTTCAAATTTGTGACGCGCTGTTATTCATATAGGATAAAAACCGCGTGACGGAACAGGTTGTTGGCCCGATTATTGAACTTGAGAATGTTCATCTAACCCTTGGTCATGCCGCTTCACTGGTGCATGTGCTGAAGGGCGTTTCCCTCCATATATCGCAAGGCCAGTCGGTCGGCATCGTCGGTCCCTCCGGTTCCGGCAAGTCCACTTTGCTGATGGTGCTGGCCGGTCTGGAGCATGTCGATAACGGTACCGTGAAGATCGCGGGCGAGACGATCAGCCGGATGAGCGAAGATCAGGCCGCCGCCTTTCGCGGCGCCAATATCGGCATCGTGTTCCAGTCCTTCCACCTCATTCCCAACATGACGGCGCTGGAAAACGTCGCCGTGCCGCTGGAGCTTGCCGGTCGTCGCGATGCTTTCGAGGTGGCGGAGCGCGAATTGCGCGCCGTCGGCCTTGGCGAGCGTCTCACCCATTATCCGTCCGAGCTTTCCGGCGGCGAACAGCAGCGCGTCGCTATCGCGCGCGCCCTTGCGCCAAGCCCGAAAATCCTGATCGCGGACGAGCCGACCGGCAATCTCGACACCACGACGGGACGCCAGATCGCCGATCTCCTGTTCGCCAAGCAGCGCGAGAACGGCCTGACCATGGTTCTGGTCACGCACGATCCGGCGCTTGCGGCGCGCTGCGATATTGAAATTCCGGTGCGCTCCGGCCGGATCGAGGAGCCCGCGCAGGGCGGCACCGTTGCCGAAACGCTGGCGGCTGGCGCATGAGTGCGGCACGGTCGTTCCTGCTTGCTCTCCGCTTTGCGCTGCGCGAAATGCGCGGCGGGCTTGCAGGTTTCTATATTTTCCTCGCCTGTATCGCGCTTGGTGTTGCCGCCATCGGCGGCGTCAATTCGGTGGCGCGCTCGGTCAGCACCGGCATTGCCTCGGAAGGCCAGAGCATTCTGGGCGGCGATGTGAGCTTCGCGCTCAATCAGCGCGAAACAACGGCGCAAGAACGCGCCTTCATCGACAGGCAGGGCAAGGTCGCGGAAAGCGCCACCATGCGCTCCATGGCGCGTATGCCGGATGGCTCCGACCAGTCGCTGGTCGAGGTGAAGGCGGTTGACGCCGCCTATCCGCTCTATGGGGAATTGAAGGTTCAGCCGCCGCAATCGCTGGCCGACATGACGGGCGAGAAGGACGGCATCTATGGCGCTGCCGTCGCCCAGGATTTTCTCAACCGCATGGGCCTGTCGCTCGGCGCAAAGGTTCTGCTCGGTTCGCAGACCTTTGAACTGCGCGGCCTGATCGAGAGCGAGCCGGACCTGCTTTCGTCCGGCTTCAATTTTGCGCCGCGCTTTCTGGTTTCGCTGGATGGCCTGCGCGCTTCCGGCCTCATTCAGCCCGGCAGCCTCGTCGATCATATCTACAAGGTCGCGTTGCCGGATGGCGCGCCGGATTCGGCAATCGCCGAAGTCAGGCGGCAGGCTGCCGCCGATTTCCCCGATGCAGGCTGGAACATCCGATCCCGCGCCAATGCCGCTCCGGCGCTGAGCGCCAATATCGAGCGCTTTTCGCAATTCCTGACGCTGGTGGGCCTCACAGCCCTGATTGTCGGCGGTGTCGGCGTCGCCAATGCGGTGCGCGCCTATCTCGACGGCAAGCGCGGCGTGATCGCGACCTTCAAGTCGCTCGGCGCGCCTGCGCGCTTCGCCGTACTGGTGTACCTCACGCAGATCATGGTGATCGGCCTGATCGGCATTGCTCTGGGGCTGATACTGGCGGCGATCATTCCCTATGCGGCGGCGCTGGCGCTTGCCAACTATCTGCCGGTCGCCGGTGGCGGCGGCTTCTTTCCGGCAGCACTGGCGCTCGCCGCCATCTTCGGCCTCATCACAACGCTGGCCTTCGCGATCATTCCGCTGGGCAGGGCGCGGGATATTCCGGCGACGGCGCTGTTCCGCGAGCAGGGCTTCGAGCAGCGCGGCCTGCCACCGCTGCTCTATCTCACCCTTGCGGTTCTGCTGATTGCAGCGCTCGCGGCGCTGGCGCTCTACGTCGCCTATGACCGGCGGATTGCTGCGATTTTCATCGTTTCGGCCATTGCAGCCTTCGGCGTGTTGCGGCTTGTTGCGGACGGTATTCGCTGGCTTGCCCGCCGGGTGCCGCGCGTGCGCTCGACCGCACTCCGGCTTGCGATCGGCAACATTCATCGCCCCGGCGCGCTGACGCCTTCCGTGGTGCTTTCGCTCGGCCTTGGTCTGACGCTGATGGTGGCAATTGCTCTGATCGATGGCAATCTGCGCCGTCAGGTGACGGAAAACATTCCGGCGCAGGCCCCCGATTTCTTTTTCGTCGATATACAAAACCGCGACATTGGCGATTTCACCAAACTGGTGAGCGGCATCGTGCCGGATGGCAAGCTCACTTCCGGGCCGATGCTGCGCGGGCGCATCGTCGCCTTTAACGGCAGGAACGTGCGCGACATGACCATTCCGCCGGAAGCGGCCTGGGTGCTGCGCGGCGACCGCGGCATAACCTTTGCCGACAATGTTCCCGAAAATTCGACGCTGAGCGAGGGCGAATGGTGGCCCGCCGGTTATAGCGGCGAGCCGCTCGTCTCCTTCGCGGAGCGCGAGGGCAAGGAACTGGGCCTCAAGCTCGGCGATACGGTGACGGTCAATGTGCTTGGCCGCAACATCACCGCGAAGATCGCAAGCTTCCGTCAGGTGCAGTGGGAAACGCTGGCGATGAATTTTGTCATGGTGTTCTCTCCCAACACCTTTGCCGGTGCGCCTGCGACATGGCTCGCGACACTCACCATTCCCGACAGCCAGAAGAACCTTGCGCCTGATGTATTGCGGCAGGTCACGAAGACATGGCCCGCCGTCACCACGGTCAGCGTGACCGACGCGCTCAATGTCGCCAATGATCTGATCGGCCAGCTTGCAACCGCCATCCGTGCTGCGGCTTCCATTGCGCTTGCCGCTTCGGTTCTGGTGCTGGGCGGAGCGCTCGCGGCGGGCAACCGCGCCCGTGTTCATGATGCGGTGGTGCTGAAGACGCTTGGCGCCACGCGCGGCACGCTGATTACCGCCTATGTGCTTGAATATATGCTGCTCGGGCTTGCAACAGCGCTCTTCGCACTCGTCGCCGGCAGCGTGGCGGGCTGGTATGTCGTGGTGGAAATCATGAAGCTTAAGGCGCAGTTCCTGCCCGATGTCGCGCTGATGACCGTTGCGATAGCGCTGGTGCTGACGGTCGGTTTCGGCCTCGCGGGAACATGGCGCGTTCTCGGCCAGAAGCCCGCACAGGTGCTAAGAACGATATGAAGCATTTGTAATGTGAGGCTTCATTTGAGGTAACCCGTTGGATCGCATGGATAATGCGGTTCGCTTTTCAAGTCGCCGCATCACGTTTTTTTACAGGGGCTACTTGTACGAGAGGGCTGAAATCCCCATAATGTCAGGTAGGCATGCTGGGGTCCCGCCAGCGGCGCCTGGTGGCGGCTCGGCCTTTCATGAGCGCCCCGACACCGGACGGGACATGGCAAGAGGATTTAAGTCATGGCTGACTTTCGCAATATTCAGGCGCAGCAGAGGCCGGTAGGCGGTGCTCGCGCTGATGCAGGCATCGACCAGGGCCTGCGCAGCTATATGCTCGGCGTCTATAACATGATGGCTATCGGCCTGGCCGTTACCGGCCTTGCCGCATTTGCCGTTGCGGCACTCGCAACGACCACGGACCCGTCTGCCGCCGTCGCGCAGCTCGCCAACGGCAAGATGCTCACCGGCCTCGGTGTGGCGCTCTACACGTCCCCGCTTCGCTGGGTGGTGATGCTTGCGCCGCTCGCGGCGGTGTTCTTCCTGAGCTTCCGCATCGAGCGCATGTCGGTCGGCACGGCTAACGCCGTCTTCTGGGGCTATGCAGCTCTCGTCGGCCTGTCGCTGTCGTCGATCTTCCTGGTCTTCACCGGCCAGAGCATCGTTCGCACCTTCTTCGTGACGGCTGCTTCCTTCGGCGCGCTGTCGCTCTATGGTTACACGACCAAGCGCGACCTGTCCGCCATGGGCTCGTTCCTGATCATGGGCCTGTTCGGCCTGATCCTGGCATCGGTCGTCAACATCTTCCTCGGCTCCACCGCGCTGCAGTTCGCGATCTCGGTGATCGGCGTCCTGATCTTCGCAGGCCTCACCGCCTACGACACGCAGTCGATCAAGGAAATGTACTACGAAGGCGACAGTTCGGATGCGCATGGCCGCAAGGTCGTGATGGGCGCGCTACGTCTCTATCTCGACTTCATCAACATGTTCACCTTCCTGCTGCAGTTCATGGGCAACCGTGACTGATCAGCCGACGAGTGCTTGAACAAAAGGGCAGCGGAAACGCTGCCCTTTTTGCTTTTTTCCGGGCGGTTTCTGATGCATGTTGGGTGTCTTCCAACATTCCCTTGCGGTTTCCATATGCCCGTCATTCGTGATTTTTCCCCCACCGATATCGAAGCCATCACCGCTATCTACGCCGATGCCGTGCTGACCGGCGCAGGGTCCTATGAGATCGAGCCGCCGACAGTGGAGGAAATAGCAAAGCGTTTCGCCTCATTCGTGGAACAGGGCTTTCCTGTTCTCATCGCCGAGGAGGAGGGGCAGATCCTGGGCTATGCCTATGCGAGCTATTTCCGTCTCAGGCCCGCCTATCGCTGGCTTGCGGAGGATTCGATCTACATCGCTCCCAATGCCAAGGGAAAGGGGATCGGCAAGCTTCTGCTGCGTGAACTCATCGAGCGCATTTCCGCATTGGGCTTCCGCCAACTGCTGGCGGTGATTGGAGACGGCGAACACAACATCGGTTCGGTCAGGCTGCATGAAAGCCTGGGCTTCACCCGTTGCGGGCGCATCGAGGGTTCTGGCTTCAAGCACGGGCGCTGGCTCGATACGGTGCTGATGCAGCTGCCGCTCAATGGGGGACGCTCCATGGAACCGGGAATGCCGCCGCTGTCCTCATCCTGAGCTTGTCGAAGGATCGAAGGATCAGCTTTCGACGAGCTTGAGGCTCTTGTCGAAAACGCGCAGCACACGCTCCAACTCGTGGCCACGCTTCATGATGAGGCCGCTTGCGGCTATCACCGAATAGGCGCCTTGTTTTTGCGCCAGCTTCGGATTCTTTTCGATGCGGAAAAGGGGAATCTCGCTCGCGCGGCGGAAGATGGAGAACACGGCCCGGTCGGCAAGATGATCGATGGCATAGTCGCGCCATGCGCCGGAGGCGACCATGCGGCCATAGATATTCAGGATTTTTCCAAGTTCATGCCGGTTGAAACTGACAGGGGCCTGTCGTGCGCGGTCGAGGGGAACGACCTTTGGCGAAGCGGACGAGGGCGAAGGAGAGGGCAAATCTTCATTCGCTGCGCTTGAAGTATCCATGTCCTTCCTTTCGGTTTCGGATCGGGATGCGCCCCGGCGCATTCAGCAAATTGCGAGGACCGGCTCCGGGCATTCCTTCCCGTTGTCGGCCCTGAAACGGCGAACCGAACCGGTGCATGACAACAGGGTGATGCTTTTGTGAAACAAATTCAAGAGCAGCAGGGCGCGAGCCTTGAACTTGCGGGGAAAAATACGGATAAATGCACCCCAACAAGTTGGATATTAGCAACTCACGAAAAGAGAATGCATGTTCTCAATGGTGATTGAGCGCCACATTTTCGCCTTGTCAGCTTCGCATTCCAGCCCGATTATGGCTTCAGCATCTACACGTTGCCTGAGACGGTTCGGTTCGGGTATGTCCGACCCCAAGCCCCCCGCCCAAAGGACTGCCCGAACCGAACCAACCTCTCCCAGTCGGGCTGCCAGCCTGACTGGTTGATTGGCCCCAAAGCCTCGGCTGATCCTTTCGCCCCTGACCTCCATGAAAAGACACGGTGCCGGAGCAGTTTCCGGAGCACGGACTGTGTGCGGGAAGTGGCTTGCTTACAGGCCGACGGGCTTTGCCTGCTTGAACATGGCTGCGCCATGTATGGAGCCGAGCGAATTGTCGTCGCGGGTTTCCTGAAGCACCACGGCGCAGCCGGAAACATCCTTGCGTTTCAGTTCGGACGCCGGAATCTCGATCTTCAACGGCTTGCCGTCCCACATGCCGATCGTATTGGTGTCAATGACCGTATTGCGATAGGTGACGGCCTGTCCGGCATTTTCGCCTTCCGTGATCGGGATCGTCACCGAATCGCGGAAATAGAAAAGCACCACATGCACAGGCGCGTCTGGCTTCTTGCCCGCGCTGATATCGATGGACAGACGCCCGTCATCGAGTTGCTTGATCGAAACCGGCACGTTCAGCTTGGTAGCCGCAATCTGCGTCTGAATGGCTTCGCTGTCGCGGCCATTCACTTCGGCAGTACCGTTGATGATGGCTTGCGGCGTATAGATCATGCGCGCATTGAAGGAATTGCGATAGGCATTCTGCCGGTCGGTGTTTTCCTGATTGGCAAGCGTGTCGCGCCAGCCCATATAATCCCAGTAATTGACGTGGAACGACAGTGCCAGAACATTGGGATCGTCGGCATATTTGGCCAAGTTGCGGTCGGCCTGCGGGCAGGACTTGCAGCCCTGGCTGGTGTAAAGCTCCAGAACGGTAGTCTTCCTGTCGCTATCCTGCGCCTTGGCCTGCCCGTGCATGGAGATGCAGCCGGTAACCGCCAGCCCCAGAACGGCACAGATGCTACGCCAGCCGGGCAGATGCTCGCCTGTAAGCCATGGACCTGTCCCGTAGAAGGGGGCGTGGAGTATCACTCGTTTCATCCTGCAATAATTGTCGCTGACATCTATTATGTAAGAAGTTCTACAATCAATAGGAATTCACGTTGCGGTGAGAGCCTGATCCAAAAGGCTCCTTGTGTGGCTGCAAATGGCAATTTGTCTGCGTTCCGGTGCTCATGTGCCCAAAAGTACACTGCGCTCCGGTACTCGAAAATCACCGTCGCGTCTGTTCCAGAACAAAAAAAGCTGCCGGATTGCTCCGGCGGCTTTCTTTTTCGCTTTATGGCTGATTAAGCAGCCAGATCGCGCAGAACGGTCTGCAGGATGCCGCCGTTCTTCATGTAGTCGAGCTCGTCCAGCGTATCGATGCGGCAGATGAGCGGAACCTTCTTCACCGTGCCGTCGGCATAGGTGATGGAAGCTTCGACCTTCTGGCGCGGACGCACATCGGCAAGACCTTCGATGGTGACGATTTCGTCGCCCTTGAGGCCGAGCGTCTGCCAGCTTGTGCCTTCCTCGAAAACGAAAGGCACAATGCCCATGCCGACGAGGTTGGAGCGGTGGATACGCTCGAAGGACTGTGCGATCACGGCCTTGACGCCGAGCAGGTTGGTGCCCTTGGCAGCCCAGTCGCGCGAGGAACCGTTGCCGTATTCGACGCCTGCGAAGACGACGAGCGGCACGCCCTCGGCCTTGTACTGCATGGCAGCATCGTAGATCGAGGTTTCTTCCTTCGACGGATAGTGGATGGTGTAGCCGCCTTCACGTCCGTTTTCGCCCAGCATGTGGTTGCGGATACGAATGTTTGCGAAGGTGCCGCGCATCATCACTTCGTGGTTGCCGCGACGCGTGCCGTACTGGTTGAAGTCGGCAACGCCGACGCCATGGTCCAGCAGATACTTGCCGGCAGGCGACTGCGCCTTGATGGAACCCGCAGGCGAAATGTGGTCGGTCGTGATCTTGTCGCCGAAGAGACCCAGAATGCGGGCACCCTTGACGTCGCCGATCGTGCCGGCCGACTTGCCCATGCCGACGAAGTAAGGCGGGTTCTGCACATAGGTCGAGTTGTCGTCCCATGCATAGGTCTGACCGGCGGGAACCTGAACGGCCTGCCAGTTTTCGTCGCCCTTGAACACATCCGCATATTTTTCCGAGAAGATCTTGCGGGTGACGTTCTTGGCGATGAATTCCTGGATTTCCTGCGAGGAAGGCCAGATATCGCGCAGATAGACCGGATTGCCGTCCTGGTCTTCACCGAGCGGCTCCTTGGTCAGGTCCTTTGTCACCGTACCGGCAAGAGCGTGGGCGACGACGAGCGGCGGCGAAGCAAGGTAGTTCGCCTGTACGTCCGGCGAAACGCGGCCTTCGAAGTTACGGTTGCCCGAGAGAACGGCAGCCGCGATCAGGCCCTTTTCGTTGATCGTCTTGGAGATCGGAGCAGGCAGCGGACCGGAATTGCCGATGCAGGTCGTGCAGCCGAAGCCGACGAGGTTGAAGCCGAGCGCATCGAGATCCTTCTGGAGACCAGCGGATTCGAGATAGGCGGCGACAACCTGCGAACCGGGCGCAAGCGAGGTCTTGACCCATGGCTTGGTCTTCAGGCCCTTGGCGACCGCATTGCGGGCCAGAAGACCGGCAGCAATCAGCACGCTCGGGTTCGAGGTGTTGGTGCAGGACGTGATGGCGGCAATCACGACATCGCCATGGCCGAGGTCGTAGTCTTCGCCTTCAACGGCATAGCGCGTGGTCTGGCCGGTGGTCTTCTTGTACTCGTTTTCGAGCGAGGTTGCGAAACCGGAGCCGATGTTTTCCAGCGGAATGCGGCCCTCAGGGCGCTTCGGGCCAGCCATCGACGGAACGACGTCGCCCATGTCGAGTTCGAGCACATCGGTGAAGACTGGATCGGCCGCACCCTTTTCACGCCACATGCCCTGCGCGCGGCAATAAGCTTCAACCAGCTCGATGCGATGTTCGTCGCGGCCGGTCGTGTTCATGTAGTTGAGCGTTTCGCGGTCAACCGGGAAGAAGCCGCAGGTCGCGCCATATTCCGGGCCCATGTTGGCGATGGTGGCGCGGTCGGCCAGCGTCATGTTTTCGAGGCCTTCGCCGAAGAATTCGACGAACTTGCCGACAACGCCTTTCTTGCGCAGCATCTGCGTGACGGTGAGAACGAGGTCGGTCGCGGTGACGCCTTCCTTGATCTTGCCGGTCAGGCGGAAGCCGACGACTTCCGGCAGAAGCATGGAAACCGGCTGGCCGAGCATGGCCGCTTCAGCTTCGATGCCGCCAACGCCCCAGCCAAGAACGCCAAGGCCGTTGACCATGGTGGTGTGGCTGTCGGTGCCGACGCAGGTGTCGGGGTAGGCGACGGTCACGCCGTCTTCTTCCTTGGTCCAGACGGCCTGGGCCAGATATTCGAGGTTCACCTGATGGCAGATACCGGTACCGGGTGGAACGACGCGGAAGTTCTTGAATGCCTGCTGGCCCCACTTGAGAAAGCGGTAACGTTCGCCGTTGCGCTGATATTCGAGGTCCACATTGGCCTTGAACGCGCTCGGATTGCCGAATTCGTCGACGATGACCGAGTGGTCGATGACGAGATCGACGGGAACGAGCGGATTGATCTTTTCCGGGTCGCCGCCGAGCGCCTTGAGGCCGTCGCGCATGGCTGCAAGGTCAACGACGGCAGGAACGCCGGTAAAATCCTGCATCAGCACGCGGGCCGGGCGATAGGCGATTTCGGCGCCCGCGGAGCCGCGGTCGTTCAGCCACTTGGCAACAGCTTCGATGTCCGACTTCTTGACGGAGCGGTCGTCCTCGAAGCGGAGCAGGTTCTCAAGCAGAACCTTCATGGAGAATGGAAGCTTGGAAACACCTTCAAGGCCGTTCTTTTCGGCTTCGGTCAGGCTGTAATAGACGTAATCCTTGCCCCCGACGGTGAGGGTCTTGCGGCATTTAAAGCTGTCGATGTGCGACACTGCGTTCGTCCTTATGCTGCTGGCCGGAAAACCAGGACGAACGCCTAGGCTAGCGTTTCAAGGACGCGCCAAGGTGCGGGTGCAGTCATTTCCGCTGTCCGTCCCGAAGCCTGGGTCCTTACGGGCACCAAGTGTTTGAGATCGGCCAAAAATGGTTTCCACGCCGACCGCTGGCGTGGTAGCCCTCATATAGAGAGTTTTCTAAAACGATTCCAGACAGAATATCGTGAATTCGGCCCCTTGCGGCGAAATGTTGCGATGCCATTCCATGGATATTCCGGGATTCAGGTTCTAATGGTCTGGCGATTATCCATCGGGGCTTAGAGGGTATAAAATGCGGCTGGAAGCCGACAATCTGGCAGGCGAAAGAGGCGGCGAAACGATTTTCGCGGGCCTTTCTTTTGCGCTCGGTGACGGCGAGGCGCTGGTGGTGACTGGTCCCAACGGCTCCGGCAAGTCCACGCTTTTGCGAATCATCTGCGGCCTGCTCGCACCGCAAGCGGGAACAGTGGAACTCACCGAGGATGGCACAGTTCTGCCGGTGCGCGCCGCCTGCCACTATCTCGGCCACCAGAATGCGATGAAGCCCGCGCTCAGCGTGCGCGAAAACCTGCTTTTCTGGCAGAAATTCAATGGCGCTGAAGCGCTCGATATTGACGAGGCGCTGGAGGCGGTGGACCTGCCCGGCGTGGAGCATCTGCCGTTCGGCTATCTGTCGACGGGGCAGAAGCGCCGTGTTTCCATTGCCAAACTGCTTGTCAGCCATCGCCCGCTCTGGATCGTGGATGAGCCGACCGCCGGTCTCGACAAGGCGTCGGAAGCGCGCTTTGCCGATCTCATGCGGGACCATTTGCGCGACGGCGGCATAATCGTCGCCGCAACGCATATTCCGCTGGGCTTGGATGCAGTTTCAGGGAGAGTGGAAACCGGTTTCCCGTCCGAAACTGCATTGGAAAGAAGTATTGGCGTCCGCACGCTCGACATGGCCGCCTGTTCGGTCGGGGCTGCCTGATGCTGGCGCTTTTCCTGAGAGATATGCGCCTCAGTTTCCGCGCCGGCGGCGGCGCGCTGATCGGCATATTGTTCTTCCTCGCAGTCATTGCCGTCATGCCCTTCGGCGTCGGGCCGGACCTCAACCTTCTGGCGCGCATCGGCCCCGCCATGCTGTGGATCGGCGCGCTGCTGGCAACGCTTCTGGGGCTCGACCGGCTGTTTCAGGCAGACCGGGAGGACGGTTCGCTCGACCTGCTGCTGATCGGCGCGGACAGCCACATGCTTCCCTTCACGGTTTTCGTGAAATGTGTGGCGCATTGGGTGGCAAGCGTGCTGCCGCTGGTGATCGCATCGCCGATGCTGGGCCTCTTCATGAACATGGATGCACCGGCAATCGGCGCGACATCGCTGACGCTTCTGGTGGGAACGCCCGCCATCGCCTTCATCGGTGCGGTTGGCGCGGCCCTTGCCGTGGCGCTGCCGCGCGGCGGGCTGCTGGTGTCGGTGATCGTGTTGCCGCTCACCATTCCGGTGCTCATTTTCGGTGTATCAGCTTCGCACGGGGCGACGGTAGACAATGCGCCCTTTCTGGCGCCATTCCTCATTCTTGCTGCACTTACCCTGTTCTTTGCCGTCCTCGGGCCACTGGCTGCGAGCGCTGCGCTGAAAAGCTCGGCGGATTGAACATGATCCGGAAAAGTGGGAACCGCCTTCGCGGGGAAAACAGTCCACTGGACTGTTTTCTGATCCCGCTACGATCGGAAACGATCATGTTCGACCGATTGACGCAGTTGATTTCGGTCAATTGAACGCCACGGGGGGGACAGGTAAACATAGGCCATGGAAAAAGACATGACCAAAGACGCCGTTAAAACCACGAGCTGGCTCGATCTGGCCAATCCCACGCGTTTCCTTGCCTTTGCGAGCAAGGTGTTGCCGTGGCTGGCCGGGCTTTCGGCGCTGCTTCTGGCGGCTGGCCTCTACATGGTCTTCTTCCTGTCGCCGGAGGATTACCAGCAGGGTATCACGGTCCGCATCATGTATATCCACGTGCCTTTCGCCTGGCTTTCCATGATGTGCTACTCGATCATGGCCATTTCTGCCTTGGGCACGCTCGTCTGGCGGCACCCGCTGGCCGATGTGTCGATCCGCGCCGCCGCTCCCCTCGGCGCCGTCTTCACCGCGCTTGCGCTTGCCACCGGCTCGCTCTGGGGCAAGCCGATGTGGGGCACATGGTGGGTGTGGGATGCGCGGCTGACCTCCGTCTTCGTGCTGTTCCTGATGTATCTCGGCATTATCGCGCTGTCGCGCGCCATGGATGATCCGGCGAAAAGCGCCAAGCCCGTGGCGGTGCTCACGCTGGTCGGCTTCATCAACATCCCGATCATCAAATTCTCGGTCGACTGGTGGAACACGCTGCACCAGCCGGCTTCGGTGTTCCGCATGGACGGTCCGACCATCGACGCATCCATGCTGCGCCCGCTTTTCGTGATGGCCATCGGCTTTTCGCTTCTGTTCTTCACGCTGCACATGATGGCCATGCGCAACGAAATCTGGCGACGCCGCGTGGCATCGATGAAGAAGCTTGCCGCGCGCAATGCCGACCGCAGGGTCAAGGCAGAGGAGCGCGCCGCATGAATCATCTGGGCTTTGTTCTCGCCTCCTATGGTATCACGGTTGCGGCACTTGCCGTCACCATCGGCTGGATACTGATCGATCAGCGCATCCAGAAAAACGAATTGAAGCGGCTTGAAGCGCAGGGCGTGCGCCGCCGCTCGGCAAAAGCTCCCGGTAAGGCACAATGATCGAAACGACCGAAAAGCCCGCGCCGAAAAAGCGCGCCACATGGGTTGCCCTGCTGCCGCTAGCGATTTTCGTCGGACTGGCGGTGGTGTTCGCGGTCCAGCTTCTATCGGGCAAGGATAATACGACGATACCGTCCGCGCTCATCGGCAAGCAGGCGCCGCAGACGAACCTGCCGCCCGTTGAAGGGCTGATGCGCAATGGCGCGCCTGTTCCGGGTCTCAACAGCGAGGATTTTAAGGGCAAGCTGACGCTGGTGAATGTCTGGGGATCGTGGTGCGTTCCCTGCCGTCAGGAACACCCGCTTCTGATGGAAATCGCCAAGGACGAGCGCGTCCGCGTGGTTGGCCTCAATTACAAGGACCAGCCGGAAAATGCGCGCCGTTTCCTCGGCGATCTCGGCAATCCCTTTGCTGCAGTCGGCGCCGACCGCGCCGGGCGTTCAGCTATCGAATGGGGAGTCTACGGCGTGCCGGAAACCTTCCTCGTCGATGAGGCAGGCAAGATCGTCTACAAGCATGTCGGGCCGTTTACGCCGGAGTCGGTGAAGAACGAGCTGATGCCTGCTGTGGCTGGCGCGCTTCGCAGCCGATGATAGGAATATTACCGCGCTTGATTTGAGTATTCAGGTTTCAAAATTGATTAATGACCACGATGACGATCAAACAGGCGATTGCTCCTGCGATGAGCGACAGACACAATGTTATCCAGAACAGGACCAGCAACCATATCGCGCGCAAGGGTTTGCGGGTACGTAGCAGATAAACCAGTTGCGCGAGGGGAAGCAGTATAACGCCGACGAACATCAACCCACGAGAGGGAAGTGAGTGACCGTTGATCAGCGCATCGGAATTAAGAGCCTGAAGCGACGCTATGAGAAGTATAACGCCGGAAGCGGCGACGGTCAGTTCCTTAAACGTTCCACCCAGGCCGAGTATGCTTTCCAGATAAAATGATACAGCGCCCATTATAAAAGGTATAAAGATTACCGCGCACAAAAGCGCCTTGTTGGCTTTAAAATTTTCTCGCACCACTAAATATACCCCCGTAGCATCGAGTGATACTTCGATTGCAGGTATAGAGAGGTAATTGCTTGTGGTTGCAAGAAAAAAGGCGGTTTACGCCGCCTTCAATGGGGTACCCGATCACTCCGGCAGCTTCCGGACCGCGTCCTTGGTGGCGCTGGTTGCCATGGGGACGAAGACGCTTCAGTACTAGCCGTTGAGATTATTCCTGGATTGATGATTTGAGATCCTGTTGCAGCTTCTCCAACATCGGAGCAGGCATGTTCAATCCCGCGAAATCACAATATTCATCCAGAAGTTCAGGAGATTTTTGTCTGAACTTGGAGGTGTCGACTTCGCCCTCATCATTCACAGCTCCAACCTTATATAGCAGGTCAGCGGTCGCTTTTACCGAGATACGGCCTAACTTAAAAGCAATGACTTCTTGCTGATCTCGAGCCATGATCGCAACCGTATCCAGTTTAAACTCTGAAGGGATGTCAAGCGTGAGGTCCATGGCACTAATTTTGTTGCTCTCTAGCGCCTCATAATATTGCTTGCCTAGATCGTAAGCCTTTTGCGTAAAACTGGACGACAAGAGGTAGGACGAGGCAGATGGCTTTATGGCAGTTCCCATGTTCTGGATAAGGATTGCAAATTGAAAATTCTTAAGTGATTTTGCGGGAAGTGCCAGATAATCTTGCTTGGTTAATTCCTGGCTCTTTGCCGGTGCAATTGACAATAACAATGCAGACATAGATGCGAATAGTGTTGTTCTGAAATTCATGTTTTCCCAATTCCTACAAATAAAAAGGGCTCCGAAGAGCCCTTAGTAAAATACTTTCTGCCGAAATCAATCCGGCAGCTTCCGCACCGCGCCCTTGGCGGCACTGGTTGCCATCGAGGCATAAGCTTTCAGCGCGGTGGAAACCTTGCGCTTGCGCTCCTCTGCTGGCTTCCAGCCTGCCGCGTCCTGCTCGGCACGGCGTTCAGCCAGCGTTGCATCGTCGACAGCCAGATGAATCTTGCGGTTCGGAATGTCGATATCGATGATATCGCCTTCGCGCACCAGACCGATCGTGCCGCCTTCGGCTGCTTCCGGCGAGACGTGGCCGATCGAAAGGCCCGATGAGCCGCCCGAGAAACGACCGTCGGTGATCAGCGCGCAAGCCTTGCCGAGGCCCTTCGACTTCAGATAGCTGGTCGGATAGAGCATTTCCTGCATGCCGGGGCCGCCGCGCGGGCCTTCATAGCGGATCAGCACGATGTCGCCCGGCTTGATCTTGCCGTTCAGAATGCCGAGCACAGCCGAATCCTGGCTTTCAAAGATGCGGGCAGGGCCGGAGAATTTCAGGATGGAATCGTCCACGCCCGCCGTCTTCACGATGCAGCCGTCTTCAGCGAGATTGCCGTAAAGCACGGCCAGACCGCCATCCTGACTGAATGCATGTTCCTTGGAGCGGATGACGCCCTTTTCGCGGTCGGTATCGACATGATCGAAACGGCGTTCCTGGCTGAAGGCAACCTGTGTCGGCACGCCGCCGGGAGCAGCCGAATAGAACTTGTGCACCATTTCGCTGTTGGTGCGGGTCACGTCCCAATGATCGAGCGCCTTGCCCAGCGTTTCGCTGTGCACAGTCGGAACGTCGGTGGTCAGCAGGCCCGCGTGATCGAGCTGGCCCAGAATGCCCATGATGCCGCCCGCATGGTGCACGTCTTCCATGTGAACATTGGCAACCGCAGGCGCAACCTTGCACAGCACCGGCACGCGGCGCGACAGGCGGTCGATATCGGTCATGGTGAAGTCGATTTCTGCTTCCTGTGCGGCTGCGAGCAGATGCAGGACCGTATTGGTCGAGCCGCCCATGGCGATGTCGAGCGTCATGGCGTTTTCAAAGGCCGGGAAGCTCGCAATCGAGCGCGGCAGCACGCTTTCGTCGTCCTGTTCGTAATAACGGCGGGCGAGGTCGACCACCAGATGACCGGCTTCGACGAAGAGGCGCTCGCGGTCGGCATGGGTGGCAAGCGTAGAACCGTTGCCCGGCAGCGACAGGCCGAGCGCTTCGGTGAGGCAGTTCATCGAATTGGCGGTGAACATGCCCGAGCACGAACCGCAGGTCGGGCAGGCGGAGCGTTCGATGGCCTTGACCTGATCGTCGGTGTAATGATCGTCGGCAGCGGCAACCATCGCATCCACGAGGTCGAGCTTCTTGACCTGATCGTCCCAGACGACCTTGCCTGCTTCCATCGGTCCGCCGGAGACGAACACGACCGGGATATTGAGGCGGAGTGCCGCCATCAGCATGCCGGGGGTGATCTTGTCGCAGTTGGAAATGCAGACCATCGCATCGGCGCAATGCGCATTGACCATATACTCGACCGAGTCGGCGATGAGCTCGCGGGAGGGGAGCGAATAGAGCATGCCGTCATGGCCCATGGCGATGCCGTCATCGACCGCGATGGTGTTGAATTCCTTCGCCACGCCGCCGGCGCTCTCGATTTCGCGCGCAACGAGCTGGCCGAGGTCCTTCAGGTGCACGTGACCCGGCACGAACTGGGTGAACGAGTTCACCACGGCAATAATCGGCTTGCCGAAATCCTCATCCTTCATGCCGGTGGCGCGCCATAGGCCGCGCGCGCCGGCCATATTGCGACCGTGGGTGGTTGTACGCGAACGATAAGGAGGCATTTTCAAACCTTTTAGGAACTATTCTAATTTCAACCGCTATGACAGAACCGCTCCCGCAGAGCAAAGCGCAAATTGCCCCATATTACCCAATTAAATCAGGGAGGCGGGACCATTCGCAGGCTTGCGGACAACGGAAAGGGTTCCGGCGTGCGACAGCTTTCGCAGGCACAGACAAGCCAATCTAGCACGTTATTGTTATAAGGCAAAAGATTTTGCTTTGAAAACGTAAGGAAGTTGCTTGACCTCAGGAGAGGGCGCAGGCCAGGGCGCTATCGAGCAGCGCATTTGCCGTTTTCATCCGCTGTTCGGCGGCGGGACGAAACTCTTCCGGCAGGCGGTCTGGATGATTGCTGGCGGCGAAGCTGCGCCGCCGCCGCTGCAACTCGGCACGTTTGAGGCCGGCTTTCAGGTCGAGTTCCCGGCGGATTGCATCCGGCGACTGCTTTTCCATGCGCGCAATTATCGCCTGCCGTTCCTGTTCGGGCGCTGGCACAGTCTCGGGCGGGCCCGCCACGTCGAACAGGTTTTCCAGGTCGTCGGGCTGGCGCGGGGCGGCCGACATATCCGTCAGGCCTGCGGAAAAAACGGCAGAAGCAAACCCGAATTGCGGGTTGCGGCTGTCACGAGCCTGCCCTGTGTCAGCCTCTACTTCCTTCAGTACCGTGGCAAAATCGGGAAATGTCGGCCTCATACCGCCTCGTCAGACCAGATGCGAGGCAAGGGCGGAGGCCAGCGTGCGCGTCAGTACCGATGGCGGGATCGGCTTCTGGAAAACCGGCACTTCCGGATAGCGGTCAGCCAGACGGGCGGGCAATCCGCCGCCGGTGTGGATGACCACGAAGACATCGCGGCTTCTGAGCCTGTCCAGCACTGCTTCCACGTCGCCATCGGCAAGGTTCACATCGAGGATGGCGGCGTCGACCTGATTGCGGTTGAGGATATCTATCGCCTGCCGGACGGTGCCGACCGGCCCGAGGACGGTGCCGTTCGCATCCTCGACGGTTGCGGCGACATCGAGGGCGACGAAAACCTCGTCTTCCACCACCAATACCCTTCGCTGTCCGAGATCGGTCATCACTTGTCTCGCTGCCTCCCTTTTCGAGGTAAGCCCTTCACGCACCAAATGCGCGAGCGCAAGCACTGGTTCCTTTCGCCGGCATGATAATTCCTTAATGGTGAATCAAACCTTTACCCGTTCCTTAACGGCCTTGCCGGCGTTGGAGAGGGAGCGGTGTCAGAAGGCGGTGAAGGTCAGCGTCGTCAGCGAGCGCACGATATTGGGAATGTCGAGAACATTCTTGGCGATGAACTTGCCGATGTCCTGATCCTCGGCAATGTAGATCTTGGCCAGAAGATCGAACTCGCCGCTGGTGGAATAAAGCTCGGAGACGATTTCGCGCTGAAAGAGCGTATCGGCAACTTCGTAGGTCTTGCCGGGAACACACTGCAGTTGCAGGAAAACGGGCTTCATGTCTCTTCCTTTCGCGACGGGACCGCGTGATGCACATGATAGCGCATATGGCGGCAGTGTTTGCAGGTTACAAACACGGACGGCGCGATGAAATCAAGAGCGAAAGCACGGCGGGATGGGACGTTCCGCGTGGCAGCACGCCAAGTGCGTATGCCGGTTCACAAAACGTGTTGATTTACTTAATTGTAATTTTCATGAGAGGACGCAATAAGAACTCTTATTGAAACTGCAAATTGCGCAATCGGTTTATATGAAGTTCGTACTCCCCGCCGTCCTTCTGTTGTTCTCGCTCGCCTTTTTCACGGCTTGGCTGTCCGATCGCGGACGGAGTTTTCTTGTGCATTGCGGGACTTGCTTCCTGCTGATCGGCCTTGCCATGCTGGTCCAGCTTGGTAATTTTCCCGCCGACGACCAGCTGAACACGGTGCTTTCGGCCGCATTATATGTGGGCGGCACGCTGGTTGGCGGCTATGGTATCCTGCAGCGTAGCGGCCTGCGCCTTACATCCGCTTTCTACATATTGAGCTTTTTTCTCATTGTCGGCGGCGTCTGGTATTTCTGCTATGTCGAGTCCAATCTCCTGTCGCGGGTCTATGTGCTCAATCTCGGCATGGCAACGCTGATTCTTTCTTTTGCGTGGCAGGCACGGCGCCTGTTCAAGGGCGCGCTGGTCGACAAGCTCTTGCTGGTCATGCTCGTTCTGGTGGCATTGCAGCTCGTGCCGCGCACGCTCCTGACCGCCCGTTCGCTGCTTGGCGTTGTCGATGGCGATAATTTCGCAGCGACCGTCTTCTGGCAATGGACGGTTTTTTCCACGGCCGTCGCCGCGGTTCTCACCGGTTTCGCCCTGCTGGCAGCGGCAGGGTATGACCGTATCGGCGAGCTCTCCGCGGAACGCGACAGCGATCCCCTGACAGGACTTCTCAACCGGCGCGGGCTGGAAAAGCGCTACAGCGCCCTTTCACAGGGGAAAAAAGGCGCGCCGGGCTGGGTCGCCGTTTGCGATATCGACTATTTCAAGGCATTGAACGATGCCTATGGGCATGCAGCCGGCGACGCCGTTCTGAAGGAATTTGCCGGGATTTTGCGCAAGCTTATCGGTGAACGGCCATTGATCGCCCGTACAGGCGGCGAGGAATTCGTGATCTGTCTTGATGGCATGCATGCCGATAATGTTCTCCAGCTTATGGAAGGTGTGCGGCAGAATATCGAGAGGCACCGTTTCCAGCGCTTGTCCAAGGAAACCAGTGTCACATGCAGCATCGGCTGCGTCCGACTGCGGGAGCATGGCGATTTCTGGCAGACGGTCGATAAGGCCGACAAAATCCTCTACGCTGCCAAGAAAGACGGTCGTAACCGCATCTATGTGGAAGGACTGGTTCCGGGCGGGGCGGAATAGCGCTCTGGAGGACGAATTTCGCGAATGGCTGCTTTGCTGTTGGCCGCCGGTAACTTTCCGGTGATAATCCAGACATGGCTGCAAATCATGCTTATTATTGCTGCCAACAATATGAGCGTGAGGAGTTCCCGAAAGTCCGATGAAATGCATGTCCGTTGTGTTGCTTGCGTCCGCCGTTGCGGGTTTTATCTCCTTCGGCATGGCGGTTTTCCCGTCTTTCGCCATGAATGCCTCTGAAAAGGCTCAGCTTGAAAAGCTCGACCCGGCGACCCGCCTCGAGCAGCGCTGCGACGTGGAAGCCATGGAACGCATCAGCCGCGAGCAGAAGGAATATTCGGTCGACAAGGTTCTGGCCTATGCGTTCTCCGATCCGCTGACCAGAAAGAACGCCATAAAGGCCGAAGGCGCGGCATTCCGCAGCCGGGAGCATTGGTACAGGCTTTCCTTCGTCTGCAAGACGGACGAGGAACATATCAATATCCTGTCCTTCCGCTACCATATCGGGGATGAGGTGCCCCAGGACCAGTGGGACCGGCATTATCTCGTCCCGTAGCAGGGTTTCCTATTCTTCCGCGTCGTCCGAACGGCAGGCCGAAAGCAGCGTCACTTCCTTGGCGGTATGATCGGCCTCAAGGTGGCTCAGCACGCCCTGGCCGCCATTGTCGCTCCAGCGGTAGCTGTCCTGCTCGTCGATAGCGACATATTTCTTGAGATCGTCGTGCCATTGCATCGCGATCATCTTGCCCTCGGCGTCAACGACCGCAAATCCCGGCGCGCCGTCCTTGCGGATATAGGTGACGGGCACGACAACCCCGCGTTCACAGATGTAATCGACCCGCTCGATCGGATTGGCCTCCTCGGCCCGCACGGAAAATGAAGGCGCCAGAAGCAGCGCCTGGCTTGCTGCAATCACAAAAAGAGTGCCGATATACCGTTTGCCAAATGCCATAGGTGAAAATCCCTTGGTCAGCCCAATCCTTACGGGAAGAATAACTCTTCGACTGCACGGTTCAAGAGCGATATAGCGCCCGATACAGCCAGAGCGGGACGCGAAATTTTCGCTGCCCGTCGAAATTTCGTGCAACCGAAACGGGTTTCATCCGTTGTTGACCTGCCAGTCGCGAGACTGGCTGAGGCCCGGATGAATATTTGCCCCCCGCAACCCCAGTCCGGGCCTCACCCTAGCGGGATAGCGGTGCATTCCGAGCGGATGCTTCTCATAACAAATTAGCCGTCATTTCCGAAATTGTTGGGGTTGTTTTTAAGCAACTCAACGAATTATATCACAACAGCGCCAATTAATAAAATATTATATTAAAACGCGGTGATTTTTGATGACAATCAATCTCATGGTTTCCTTTGCCGTTATCGGTTTAATCCTTTTCGGTTTCAAATGGCGCAAGACGGGAACTGTGCTGATCGGCCTTGCTGTCATTCTTTATGGCGCGATTGCTTCGGCCATTGTCCCAGATTATCTCATGAACCGCTTGCAAACTTCCTATTCATCGCAATTGCAGACACAGCTTGAAGACAATACCGCCTTCATCATCTTCGGCATGGGAACGCAGGCCATCGATCAACGCGGCCAGCAGACGGTTGAACCGCTTGCTTTCTCCTACGGGCCGCTTCTGGCGGCGGCCGCCATGAATCATCAGTGTGTCGACAAGGGGTTCAGCTGCAAGTTCATTGCCAGCGGCGCGGATGTGGCAGGAACCGGCGTTTCCGAGGCTGCGGCCATTGCGATGCAGCTTGAAAAGGCCGGGATCGATCCCGCTTCCATCCTGCTTGACGAAAAGAGCCGCAACAGCTGGCAGAATTCCAAAAACACGGCTGCGATCCTGCGCGAGATCAAGCCGGCCAAGGTCGTGCTGCTGCAGGCCGCGCCGATGATGACGCGCGACCTTCTCTATCTGGCGCATTTTGGCGTGAAGCCGGAGCCGGTTGCCGCCGGTTATCTGACCGGCTCCCATACCAACATGTCTTCGACGGGTCTTTATTTTCTGCTGACCGATGTGGCGCTTCACGAGGAGATCGGTGTCCTGCGTTATGCGGTTTATAATCTCATGGGCTGGAACGAGCCGAAGCAGCCTGAGCTAGAATTGGCCGGGGACTTGGTCGGGGACAGCGGCACACCTTCCGCCAAACCGGTGCCAGTACAGTGAGTTAATGATGCTATCACTGGGACGTTTCGATCTGCCTGCGAAAAAATTATCCTCGAAATCTCCTTAAAACTGCGCGGATTTTTCGAAGTCGTTTCAAATAACGACCGGCTTGTGGCATCCTGTCTTCAAAGAGCTCTGATACTGTCTTGACCAATGAAACATGGAGGCGGTCATGAAGATATCGAGATTTTCGCTCACTCTGGCGGCATTGGTGGCCGCGGCTTCGCTGGCCGGGACGGTTCGGGCAAGCTTTGCAGATCAGACACTTCTGAACGTGTCCTACGATCCTACACGTGAGCTCTACAAGGATTACAACGCCGCTTTTGCCGCCCACTGGAAGGCGGAAACAGGGGAAACCGTCACTATTCGCGCATCCCATGGCGGGTCGGGCAAACAGGCGCGCTCGGTGATCGACGGCATCAAGGCCGATGTGGTGACGCTGGCGCTCGAAAGCGATATCGACGCCATTGCCGAACTTTCGGGCAAGATCGACAAGGACTGGCGCAAGCGCCTGCCCAACAATTCGGCCCCCTATACGTCAACCATCGTCTTCCTCGTGCGCAAGGGCAATCCGAAGGGGATCAAGGATTGGGGCGATCTGGTGAAGGATGGCGTCGAGGTCATCACGCCGAACCCGAAGACATCCGGCGGCGCGCGCTGGAACTACCTCGCCGCATGGGCGTGGGCCTACAAGCAGTACGGCGGTGACGAGCAGAAGATCAAGGATTACATTGGCGAGCTGTTCCGCCATGTGCCTGTTCTCGATACGGGCGCGCGCGGCTCGACCACCACATTCGTGCAGCGCCAGCTGGGCGATGTGCTGCTTGCCTGGGAAAACGAAGCCTATCTCTCGGTCGCGGAATTTGGCGAGGACGCTTTCGACATCGTCGTGCCGCCGCAGTCCATTCTGGCTGAACCGCCGGTCGCGGTCGTAGACAAGAATGCCGAGGAAAACGGCACCACCAAGGTCGCACAGGCTTATCTCGAATATCTTTATTCGCCGGAAGGTCAGGCCCTTGCCGCCAAGCATTTCTACCGTCCGTCGAAGCCTGATGTGATCCCGGCCGACAAGCAGCGCAAGTTTCCTGACTTGACGCTCGTGACGATCGATGATCCCATTTTCGGCGGATGGGCCAAGGCACAGCCCTATCATTTTGGCGATGGAGGAACGTTCGACCAGCTCTACAAGCCCGGTAAATAAATAAAGAGGGAACAAACCAGCGCATGACTTCGCTCCCTGCACGGGCCAGAGCAGGGTCGCACTTCAGAAAGCCGAGCGTCATTCCCGGTTTCGGGCTGACGTTCGGCTTCAGTGTTGCCTATCTGACCCTTCTCATCCTCATTCCGCTTGCGGCCTTGGTGCTGCGTTCCACCGAAGTCGGATTGCTCGGCTTCTGGCGCCTCGTCACCGACGAGCGCACGTTGAAAGCGCTTGAAACGAGCTTCGGCACCGCGTTCCTTGCGGCGCTGGTCAATGTGGTCTTTGGCGTCATCCTTGCGTGGGTTCTCGTGCGCTATCGCTTTCCGGGACGCCGCTTCGTCGATGCAATCGTCGATATTCCCTTCGCTCTGCCGACGGCAGTGGCCGGCATCGCGCTTGCCGCAATCTATGCGCCGAATGGCTGGGTCGGCAGCCTGCTGGCGCCGTTCGGTATCCGCGTCGCGTTCTCGCGGGCGGGCATCGTCATCGCGCTGATCTTCATCGGCCTGCCCTTCGTGGTGCGCACCGTCCAGCCGATCATGGAGGAAATCAGCCGCGAGGTCGAAGAGGCAGCGGCGACGCTTGGCGCTTCGCGGTTCCAGACGATCTGGCGGGTGCTGCTGCCAAGCCTGCAACCGGCCATCCTCACCGGCTTCGCGCTCGCCTTTGCGCGGGGCGTTGGCGAATATGGCTCGGTCATCTTCATCGCGGGCAACACCCCCTATGTCTCGGAAATCGCGCCGCTTCTGATCGTCATCAAGCTTGAGGAATATGATTATGCCGGAGCGACCGCGCTTGCGACGGTGATGCTGGCGCTTTCCTTTGCAATGCTGCTTTTCATCAATCTCATCCAGGCGTGGACACGGAGGAAAAATGGTCATGGCGAATGAACCTGCCTCTTCCGCTCCCCGCGAAAGCCGAAGCGCCGTCACCGAAAGCTTGGGCACACGCATTACGCTGATCGCTGTGGCGCTGGCTTTTCTGGCGCTGTTCCTCATCCTCCCGGTCATTGCGGTCTTCGTGGAAGCCTTCCGCAAAGGCGCAGGCGAATATCTGGCGGCGCTGGTCGAGCCGGACGCCTGGGCCGCGATAAGGCTCACGCTGATCGTCGCAGCCATTGCCGTGCCGCTTAATCTCGTCTTCGGCATCGCCGCAGCGTGGGCTATCGCCAAGTTCGAATTCAAGGGCAAGGCGCTGCTCACCACGCTGATCGACCTGCCGTTTTCCGTGTCTCCGGTCATTTCCGGTCTCGTTTTCGTGCTGCTTTTCTCAAGTCACAGCCTGCTCGGCCCGTGGCTTTCAAAGCACGGCATCGAGATATTGTTCGCCGTTCCGGGCATCGTGCTGGCGACCGTGTTCGTTACATTTCCCTTCGTCGCGCGCGAACTGATCCCGCTGATGCAGGAGCAGGGAACGGGCGACGAGGAGGCGGCGATTTCTCTCGGCGCCAATGGCTGGCAGACCTTTCGTTATGTGACGCTGCCCAATATCAAATGGGGGCTGCTTTACGGCGTGCTGCTCTGCAATGCGCGTGCAATGGGTGAGTTCGGCGCCGTTTCCGTCGTCTCTGGACATATTCGCGGTCTCACCAATACGATGCCGCTGCATGTGGAAATTCTCTACAACGAATATAATTTCGTCGGTGCATTCGCGGTGGCGTCACTGCTGGCTTTTCTGGCGCTCCTGACGCTCGCCATCAAGACGGCGCTGGAATTGCGCTACGGCGACGAGCTGGCTGGCAGCGGAAACGGGCACTAACATTTGCATCAATAGTTAGCCGCAAGGCGGTGGAATAAAGCATGGCCGCGAGGCGGCAGGGGAAAGGATTGGGAATGGAAGTTCGTGTTGCCGGAGTGCGTAAGGAGTTCGCTCGCTTCCCGGCGTTGCATAATGTCTCGCTGGATATCCGTTCCGGCGAGTTGATCGCTTTGCTGGGGCCTTCCGGTTCGGGCAAGACTACGCTTTTGCGCCTGATCGCCGGTCTGGAAACGCCGACTGAGGGCACGATCTTCTTCGGAGACGAAGATGCGTCGCAGAAGAGTGTGCAGGAGCGCAATGTCGGTTTCGTCTTCCAGCATTATGCGCTGTTTCGTCATATGACGGTGGCGGACAATATCGGCTTCGGCCTCAAGGTGCGTCCGAGCGCGACGCGTCCGTCGAGCGACGCCATTCGCAGTCGCGCGCTGGAACTGCTCGATCTCGTGCAGTTGCAGGGGCTGGAAAAGCGCTATCCGGCGCAGCTTTCCGGCGGTCAGCGCCAGCGCGTCGCTTTGGCTCGCGCCATGGCGATCGAACCGAAAGTCCTGCTTCTCGATGAACCGTTCGGCGCGCTCGATGCGCTGGTGCGCAAGGAACTGCGCCGCTGGCTGCGCGAGATCCACGACAAGACGGGCCACACGACCGTTTTCGTGACCCATGATCAGGACGAGGCGCTGGAACTCGCCGACCGCGTGGTGGTGATGAGCCAGGGCCGTATCGAGCAGGTCGGCACGCCGGATGAAGTCTACGACAATCCGAATTCCCCCGGGGTCTACGGCTTTATCGGAGAATCGAGCACGCTTCCGGTGCGGGTTGAAAAAGGTGAGGTCTGGCTGGTGGACCGCAATATCGGCCTGACCGCCGAGGGCGTGGCGGATGGCGATGCGCAGCTCTTCTTCCGCCCGCACGATGTCGAATTGCTGGACGGTTGCGGCGGCTGCATCGCCGGCACGGTGGTGGCAAGCCGCCGTTCGGGCGGCAAGCGCCGCGTTGAACTGGAAGTCGGCGGCGCACGCGAGCGCGTCGAGATCGAAATTCCCGCCGAACACCCGGCCGCGGAAAAGAGCCGCATCGCGTTCCGTCCGCGTTACTGGAAACTTTTTCCGGCAGGCGGCACCGGTTCCGGAACAGGTTCCTGACCGTCACTTTGCGGTGAATGGCCGGTCTGTTGAAACACCAGGCCCGGCAGATGCGCGGCGAACCCCGCGAGCCTGCCGGGCTTTTTCGTATCGAAGGATGCGAGCCTGCCCGCGCCGAAATTTCCAGGCAGGTTACCTGTGGTGGTATTATTTTTATTTTCAATATGTTAGGGTTGCAGAAAACGGGGTGTTTCATAACGCAACATTAATGGGCGGAAAGAATTGTGCGTTGCGATTTAAACGGTTTGAATATCAGCACATTGCGCCGTCGCATTTTGGCCAAATGCGCCCGACATTCAGGGAACCGATCACGGATACTGCCGTTTCCCTGAAATGAAAATTTGGAATAATGTCAGTATCCACCCGCCGCAGATAACTCATTTCCTTCGGAAAGGCTGTTAAGGCAGATGCCGGAATTGTCTTCTTCGCTCTCCAAATCAACCTCTACCGAGAATAAATCGCCGATGCAGCAGCCTTCGATGGAACCCAAATCCAGCGAACCGGATGCATCGGGCCAGATTCCCCCTGAACAGCCGTCGCCCATCCGGGCCTTGTACAAGACCGAGGAAGAACTCGGCGCGCTTGCCGCTGCCGTGGCGCGGGGTGAAGACATTCCGCTGCCGGGCTATATTGCCTTCCCGTTCGATCAGCGCCTGTCCGAAAACGGCAAGCTGATCCTGCATGCCTATCGCGCCTCCGATGCGGCATCGCGCGCGGGCGAAACCATCACGCCAGCCGCGCAATGGCTGCTCGACAACCATTACCAGATCGACAAGAACGTGCAGCAGGCCCGCCGCGACCTGCCGCGCCGCTTCATTCGCCAGTTGCCGCTCTACAAGGCACCGGCTGAAAATTACGAGGGCATGCCGCGCATTTTCGCGCTGGCCTGGCTCTATGTCGCCCATACGGACAGCAATTTCTCGCTGAAGACGCTGACGGCCATCGTCAAGGGTTTCCAGACCGTCGAGCCGCTGAAGATCGGCGAATTGTGGGCGCTGCCTTCCGCGGTGCGCTATTTCCTGATCGAGAACGCGCGGCGCCTGGCGTTGCGCGTCGACCGCGCCCGCATCATGCGCAATCTCGCCAATACCGCAGCCGACCGCATCGTGGTTGCGGCAGACGGCACTGAACTGGATTCGGTGCTGGCGCAATATGCCGATGCAGCCCGCGACAGCACTTTCGCGACCCACCTTCTTTATCGCCTGCGCTCGGCTTCCACCGACACCACGGCAGCCGCCCACTGGCTGGAACGCATTCTGGAGCAGGAAGGCAGCAACCCCGAAGACGCCATCGTCGAGGAACATGCCCGCCAGTCCACCGGCGGCGTGACGATGGGCAACGTGATCCGTTCGCTCAAGTCCATCGACGACGTCGACTGGGAAACCTGGTTCGAGACCGTCAACGAGGTCGACGCGATCCTGCGTGACCACAGCGATTTCGAACTTCTGGATTTCCGCTCCCGCAATGCCTACCGCGTGACCATCGAAAAGCTCGCCCGCTATTCGGACATGAGCGAAATCGATATCACCTGGGCGGCGCTGAAACTGGCCGAGGACGGCCACCGCGCCGAAAAGGCCGGTCATCCGGAAGCCGAAGGCAAGGGCGCAATCGCCTATTACCTGTCCGGCGAAGGCCGCAAGGAACTTGAACGGGTATGCGGCTACAAGGCGCCGTTCGGCGTCAGGGCGCTGCGTTTCTATCGCGGGCTTGGCCTCTGGGGCCTGTTCATTCCGACGGCGATCTTCACGATCCTCATTCTCCTGCTCGTCAATTACTGCATGATCCGCGCCGGTCTTTCGACCGATCTGCGCACGCTGTTCACGCTGCTGGCGATCTTCCCGGCGATGGACGCGTCCTATTCGCTGTTCAACGCTCTGGTGCCGTGGTTCGTGCAGCCGACGCGCCTCATCGGTTTTGAATATAAGGACGGCCTGCCTGAAGAGGCGCGCACGCTGGTCGCGGTGCCGACCTTCATCACCTCGCGTGATTCCATCGACGAGCAGATCCGCAATCTCGAAGTGCATTATCTCACCAATCCGCGTGGTGAAATCTACTTTGCGCTGGTCAGCGACTGGACCGATGCGAAGCACGAAATCACGCCCGCGGATATGGAAATCTACGAATATGCGCGTGAGGAAATCGCCAAGCTCAACGAGCATTATACTGGCGACGACCAGCCGCGCTTCTTCCTTCTGCACCGCCGCCGCCTGTTCAACGAGAAGCAGAATTGCTGGATGGGCTGGGAGCGCAAGCGCGGCAAGCTGCATGAATTGAACCTGCTTCTGCGCGGCGATCAGGATACCAGTTTCTTCCCGCCGGACGAGCGCCTGCCGAAGGAAATCAAATATGTGATGACGCTGGACGCCGATACGCGTCTGACGCCGGAATCCGTCACGCATCTGGCCGGCAAGCTCAGCCATCCGCTGAACCGCCCGATCATCGACGAAAAGACCGGCAAGGTCATCCGTGGCTATGGCATTCTCCAGCCGCGCGTCACGCCGTCGCTGACGACCGGCGACGAAGCGTCGTTCCTGCAGCGCGTCTTCTCGGTCAATCGCGGCATCGATCCTTATGTCTTTGCCGTGTCCGACACCTATCAGGACCTGCTTGGCGAAGGCACCTTCACCGGCAAGGGCCTTTACGATATCGACGCCTTCGAGGCGGCGCTCAAAGGCCGCGTGCCGGAAAACACGCTCCTCAGCCACGACCTTCTGGAAGGCGGCTATGCCCGCGCCGCGCTGGTCAGCGATGTCGAGGTCGTTGAGGATTACCCGACCGGCTACAATGTCGACGTTTCACGCCACCATCGCTGGGCGCGCGGCGACTGGCAGCTGCTGCCATGGCTGTTCTCGACCAATGCCGGTGTCAGCGCCGTCACGCGCTGGAAGATGGTCGACAATCTGCGCCGCTCGCTCAATCCGATCCTGTGGCTGATCGCAGCCGTCGTCGGCTGGAGCGTGCTGCCGATCGGGCCTGCCGCCGTCTGGCAGGGCTTCCTCATCCTTTCCATGTTCGTTGCGCCGACCTTCGGGATCGTCACCAATCTCATCCCGCGCAACATGGATTATTCGCTGAAAGGCCATGCGCAGTCGGTGCTGACCGACATAGCGCTCGGCACGGCGGATGTGGCGCTGCGCACAACCTTCATCGCCCATTCGGCGTTCCTGATGGCGGACGCCATTGCGCGCACCGTCTATCGTCTGTTCGTCTCGCACCGCAATCTTCTGGAATGGCGCACGGCGGCGCAGGCGAGAACCTCGCCTGATACGCTGCTGTTCTATTTCCAGCTGATGTGGCCCGCCATGGCCATTGCGGGGCTGGCGATCTTCTTTCCGCTTGCCGCTGAAAGCCATGCCGCGCTGATTGCCGCACCTTTTGCGGTTATCTGGTTTGCCTCGCCGCTGATTGCTTGGCTGGTCAGCCGCTCGGCCAAGCCGCAGGACACGCTGGAAGTGCTTTCTTCCGACAAGTCGGACCTGCGCCGCTATGCGCGCCGGACCTGGCGTTACTTCGCCGAGTTCGCCAACGAGGAAAACCACCATCTGCCGCCGGACAATTTCCAGGAAGACCCGGCGCCAATTGTCGCGCAGCGCACATCGCCGACCAATATCGGCGTCTATCTCCTGTCGGTCATCGCCGCGCGCGATTTCGGCTGGATCGGCTTCGGCGAAACGCTGGATCGCGTCGCCGCCACCGTCGATACGCTGGAAAAGATGGAGAAGTATCAGGGCCATCTCTACAACTGGTACGAGACCAACACGCTGACGCCGATGCGGCCTCTCTATGTGTCGGCGGTGGACAGCGGCAATCTCGCCGGTCATCTGGTCACGCTGTCATCTGCGCTGGAAGAATGGGCGGAAGCGCCGTCCGTCTACATGCAGGGCGACCTCGACGGCATTCTCGATGTCAATGACATCCTTGAAGAGTCTATCGCGAAAATCCCGGACGACCGGCGGATACTGCGTCCGCTGCGCCGCCGTCTGGAAGAGCGGATCGCCAATTTCCGCCGCGCCGTGCTGTCCATCAAGGACGAGCCCGAAACGGCATCCTTCCGCACCATCAACTTGTCGCTTTTCGCGACCGACATCGTTCGCCTGATGGACGAGCTCGATGGCGAAATTGAAACGCCTGCAAGCGCTGAAGCTGTGGAATGGGCGCGCATTCTGGTCGATACCTGCAAGGCGCATACGGACGATTCCATCGGCGAGCATGACACGGATGCGCTGCGCGAGCGCTTGCGCGATCTCGCAACCCGTTCGCGCCAGCTCGCATTCGACATGCAGTTCGGCTTCCTTGAACGGAAGGAGCGCCGCCTGCTTTCCATCGGTTTCCGTGTGCAGGAAAACGAACTGGACGAAAGCTGCTACGATCTGCTCGCTTCTGAAGCCCGTCTGGCAAGCCTGTTTGCCATTGCCAAGGGCGACGTGCCGGTCGAGCATTGGTTCAAGCTTGGCCGTCTTCTGGTGCCGGTGGGCTGGAAGGGCGCTCTGCTGTCCTGGTCCGGCTCGATGTTCGAATATCTGATGCCGCCGCTGGTCATGTCGGAGCCGCTCGGTTCGCTGCTCGACCAGACCAACAAGCTCGTGGTGCAGCGCCAGATCGACTATGCGACCTCGCGCGGCCTGCCCTGGGGCATTTCGGAAGCGGCGTTCAATGCGCGCGACGCGCACATGAACTACCAGTATTCCAACTTCGGCGTGCCCAATCTCGGCCTGCAGCGCGGCCTGTCGCGCAACGCGGTCATCGCGCCCTATGCGAGCCTGCTCGCCGCGCAGTATCAGCCGGCCGCCGCTGTCGCGAACCTCAAGCGCCTTGCCAAGCTCGGCGCGCTTGGACGCTACGGCTTTCACGATTCGGTGGACTTCACGCCGTCGCGTGTTCGCGAAGGCGAACTCTGCGCCGTGGTGAAGAACTACTACGCCCATCATCACGGCATGTCGATCATCGCGGTCAACAACGTGATCTTCGAAGGCCGGATGCGCGAGCGTTTCCACTCCGATCCGGTGATCGAGGCTGCCGAACTGCTGCTGCAGGAAAAGGCGCCGCGCGAAATCCCGATGATCTACGCCAAGACGGAAAACCCGATGCGCGTGGATTCCGGCGGTTTCGACGACGCGCCGATGCGGATCGTAGACAAGCCGTTCAAGGCGCCGCGCACCACGCATATGATGTCGAACGGACAATATGCGCTGATGGTGACGGCCAATGGTTCGGGCTACAGCCGCTGGCACAATTGGGACATCACCCGCTTCCACGCCGATGCGTCGGAAGACCTGCAAGGCACGTTCCTGTTCCTGCGCGACATGGAAAGCGGCTATTGGTGGTCGGCAACCGGTGAGCCGGTCCGCAACCCGGATGAGGAAACCAAGACGGTCTTCACCGAGGACAAGGCGGAATTCTACAAGACCGCCGGTGACATAAAGACCGTCATGGAAGTGATCGTATCGTCGGAATCCGATGGTGAAGGCCGCAGGCTCGACATCATCAATACCTCCGCCCGTGACCGCATGATCGAGGTCACTTCCTATGCGGAACTGGTCCTGAACGACAGCGACAGCGACGCCGCCCATCCGGCCTTTGCCAAGATGTTCGTGGAAACCGAAATCTCCGATAACGGTTCGACCATCTATGCCAAGCGCCGCAAGCGCGCGCCGTCCGATCCCGATATTCATGTCGCGCATTTCGTGACCGATCTTTCCGGCTCGATCCGCGAAACGGAAGTCGAAACCGACCGCCGCGCCTTCGTCGGACGTGGCCGTTCCTTGCGCGATGCGGCTGCTTTCGATGCGGGCGCCAGGTTCACCGGCAGCCAGGGTTGCGTGCTCGACCCGATTGCTTCGGTGCGCACACGCGTCCGCGTTCCGGCGCACAAGAAGGTAAGTCTCGTGTTCTGGACCTTCGCAGGCGGCAGCCGCGATGCGGTGGAGCATGCCGTGGCGACCCATCGTCACCCCGAAACCTTCGCCCGCGAATATTCGCTTTCCTGGACCTCGTCGCAGGTGCAGCTCTATCATATCGGCATCAAGCCGGCGGAAGCTGCGGATTACCAGAAGGTTGCAGCCTATCTGCTTTATCCCGAGCGGACGTTGCGCCAGCCGCCGGAAACGATTGCCAGCGGCCTCGGCAAGCAGTCGGACCTGTGGCCGATGTCGATTTCGGGCGACTATCCGATCTTCGCGCTGCGCATCGACAATGAAGCCGATCTCGACGTGTTGCGCGGTGTGCTGCGCGCGCAGGAATACTGGCGGTCGAAGGGCCTCACGGTCGATGTCGTGGCGGTCA
This sequence comes from Ochrobactrum sp. AP1BH01-1, assembly GCF_018066705.1. Classification (NCBI taxonomy): domain Bacteria; kingdom Pseudomonadati; phylum Pseudomonadota; class Alphaproteobacteria; order Hyphomicrobiales; family Brucellaceae; genus Ochrobactrum; species Ochrobactrum sp. AP1BH01-1. The sequence continues at coordinate 61,095 of NZ_JAGPOU010000003.1, forward strand.
ACGAGCGCGCCTTCTCCTACGCGCAGGATACGCAGCGCGCCATCGACTGGATCGTTGAAGGGTTCCGGGCGCGCGGCGGCGGCCAGCCGCACATCTTCGCGGTGCGCCGCGACCAGATGAGCGACGAAAGCTACAATACGCTGCTGGCTTCGGCCCGCATCGTCATGCACGCGCAGAACGGCTCGCTGGCCGAGCAGCTGCGCCGCAGCGAGGAAATCACCGTCGATCTGGCCGCGCGCGACGCCAAGACCGCGATTGGCGGGCAGGCTTCGGGCCAAGGGTTGGGGGCTGCCGGTCTCGCGCCCGTCGCCATCGAGCGCGGGACGGAAGAACGCCGTCCCGCCGTCAAGCCTGCGGTGAAGCGTCCCGCTCCGTCCGGCGACGATCTCCGCTTCTGGAACGGCTATGGCGGCTTTGCCGAGGATGGCTCCTATGTGGTGCGCATCAACAATCGCACCACCACGCCGCATCCGTGGATCAATGTGATCGCCAATCCGAATTTCGGTTTCCATGTCTCGGCGGAAGGTTCGGCCTTCACATGGGCAGGCAACAGCCGCGACTATCAGCTCACCCCATGGGCGAACGATCCTGTCACCAACCGTCCGGGCGAGGCGATCTATATCCTCGACCGTGAAACGGGCCGCACCTTTGCGCCGACCGCAAGCGTGCTGCGCGACGAGGCGGTCACCTATGAGGCGCGTCATGGCCACGGCTATTCGAGCTTCGCGGCGCAGCATGGCGAATTGGCGCTCGACCTCACCCACATCGTGGATGCGGAAAAGCCGGTGCGCCTGTCTCGCCTGACGATCACCAACAAGGGCCGCTCGAAGCGCAAGCTTCGCGTCTATGGCTATGTCGAATGGGTGCTGGGCAATGCCCGCTCCAAGAACGTGCCGTTCATCGTGCCGTCGCAGGACGAGGAACTGGGCGCGCTCCTGGCCGGCAATCCGTATCATCCCGACAAGTCCGGACAGATCGCCTTCTTTGCGGCGACTGAAAAGCCGCAATCCGTCACGGCCGACCGCAGCGAGTTCATCGGCGCCACCGGTTCGGTGGACAAGCCGGAGGTCGTGCTGGCAGGCAAGGCGCTTTCGGGCACGGTTGAAGCGGGCCGCGATCCTTGTGCTGCGCTCGCCCTCGATATTGAAGTCGGGCCGGGTGAAGCGCGTGAGGTCGTTTTCCTGCTCGGCAACGCTGCCGATCAGAAACAGGCAAAGGCGCTGATCGCCGAGACGCGCAAGGTTTCGTTCAGCGACAGGCTTGCCGCTGCAAAGCGCCATTGGGAAGGTCTTTTCGACCGCGTTCAGGTAAAAACGCCAGACCCGGCTTTCGACCTTCTGGTCAATGGCTGGCTGCCCTATCAGGCGATCGCCTGCCGTATATGGGCGCGCGCTGCCTTCTATCAGGCAAGTGGTGCGTTTGGCTTCCGCGACCAGTTGCAGGACACGCTGTCGCTGCTTCTGATCGATCCGACGCTCGCCCGCGCGCAGATCCTCAATGCAGCCTCGCGCCAGTTCCCGGAAGGCGATGTCCAGCATTGGTGGCTGCCTGCCACCGGTGCGGGTGTCCGCACGCTGATCTCGGATGACGTTGTCTGGCTGGGCTATGGCACATCGCTTTATGTCGAGACGACGGGCGACCGCTCGATCCTTGATGAGAAGCTGCCCTTCCTCGAAGGGCGCAAGCTGGAGGAGGGCGAACACGATGCCTTCTATCAGCCGGAAATCTCCAAGCAGACGGCAAGCCTCTACGAGCATTGCGCCTTGGCGCTTGACCTGGCAGTCGCACGCACCGGCAAGCACGGCCTGCCGCTGATCCTTGGCGGCGACTGGAACGACGGCATGAATCTCGTCGGCGTGAAAGGCGAGGGCGAGAGCGTTTGGCTCGGCTGGTTCCTCGCCTATACGCTCGGCAAGTTCATTCCGATTGCCGAAGCGCGCAAGGACGTGAAGCGCGTCGATATCTGGAAAGCCCATCTGGAAAGCCTGACGGCTGCCCTAGACCGCGATGGTTGGGACGGCGAATGGTATCGCCGCGGCTTCTACGATAATGGCGCTCCGCTTGGCTCGAAGGACAGCGACGAATGCCAGATCGACGCCATTGCCCAGTCGTGGAGCGTGCTGTCCGGCGTGGCCGATCCGAAACGCGCCGAACAGGCGATGGCGTCGCTCGAAAAGCGTCTGCTGGATGAGGAGGGCGAATTGCTGCGCCTCTTCACGCCGCCTTTCGACAGAACCGTGCAGGAGCCGGGTTACATCAAGGGCTATCCGCCCGGCGTTCGCGAGAATGGCGGTCAGTACACCCATGGCGCGACCTGGGCGATCCTGGCGCTCGCCCGCATGGGCAAGACGGCGGAAGCGTGGAAGCTGTTCTCGCTCATCAGCCCGGTCAGCCATGGCCGCAACCCGGATATCTACCGCGTCGAGCCTTATGTGATTGCAGCCGACATCTATTCCGTCGAGCCGCGTCGCGGACAGGGCGGCTGGACCTGGTATACCGGCTCAGCCGGCTGGTTCTATCGCGTGGCGACGGAGGGCATCCTCGGCGTCACCAAGCGCGGTGACCGCCTGCATCTCGATCCGGCCTTGCCGCCGGAATGGGACGGCTATGAAGCGGAACTCCGCTTCGGCGAAGCGCTCTACCGCGTCAAGGTCGTGGCCGGTGGGAAGGACAAGGTGATCAAGCTCAATGGCCGTAAGGTCGGCAAGCCGGAAGAGGGCGTGCCCATCAAGCCGGACGGCGAACACGAAATCATCGTGGAGCTTCCCAAACAGAAGTGAACCGATTAGAAAGGCGGGTGAAAACCCGCCTTTCTTTTTGCTGCCAAGCATTTGGTTTGGTTGAAGCATATGATCATGCAATGGAGGCCGTCATGGCCAAGACTGATATTGCGCGCCGCGTCTACAATCACGCATGGAAGCTCGATCCCATCGTCCGCAGCCTTCTGGATACGGACTTCTACAAGCTTCTGATGCTGCAGATGATCTGGGGCCTTTACCCCAAGGTGGACGCAACCTTCTCTCTCATCAACCGCACGACCTCCGTGCGCCTTGCCGATGAAATCGATGAGGGCGAATTGCGCGCGCAGCTCGACCATGCCCGCACGTTGCGCTTCTCCAAGAAGGAAATGATCTGGCTGGCAGGTAACAGTTTTTATGGCCGCAAGCAGATTTTCCAGCCCGAGTTCCTGAACTGGCTGCATGATTTCCAGTTGCCGGAGTATGAATTGCGCCGCAAGGATGGTCAGTACGAGCTGCATTTCCACGGAGCCTGGTCTCACACGACCATGTGGGAAATTCCAGCACTTGCCATCATCAACGAGCTGCGCTCGCGCGCGGCGATGAAAAACCTCGGCCCGTTTTCGCTCGATGTGCTTTATGCGCGCGCCAAGGCGAAGATGTGGAGCAAGGTCGAACGCCTGCGCCAGCTTCCGGACCTTAAGATTTCCGACTTCGGCACACGGCGCCGCCATTCCTTCCTCTGGCAGCGCTGGTGTGTCGAGGCGCTGAAGGAAGGCATCGGCGATGCTTTCACCGGCACCAGCAATGTGCTTCTGGCCATGGATACGGACCTCGAAGCGCTTGGCACCAATGCGCATGAACTGCCGATGGTGCTGGCGGCACTTGCAAAGAACGATGACGAACTGCGTTCGGCACCCTATCGCGTGCTGCAGGACTGGAACCGCTATTATGGCGGCAATCTTCTGATTGTCCTGCCGGATGCTTTCGGCACGGCTGCTTTCCTGCGCAATGCGCCGGACTGGGTTGCCGATTGGACCGGCTTCCGCCCCGACAGCGCCCCGCCCATCGAAGGCGGCGAGCGCATCATCGAATGGTGGAAGTCACGCGGCAAGGATCCGCGCGAAAAATTGCTGATCTTTTCCGACGCGCTCGATGTGGATACGATTGAGGAAACCTATCGTCACTTCGAGGGGCGCGTGCGCATGAGCTTCGGCTGGGGCACCAATCTCACCAATGATTTTGCGGGCTGCGCCCCGAAGGAAATCGAGGGGCTGAATGCGATTTCGCTGGTCTGCAAGGTGACGGATGCCAACGGCCATCCGGCGGTCAAGCTTTCCGACAATCCGCAGAAGGCGACCGGCGATCCGAAGGAAGTGGCGCGTTATCTCAAGTTCTTCGGAAATGAGGAACGGGTGGAGCAGCTCGTCCGCGTGTGACGGGCTGCAGCTTGGAGCATTTCCAGCAAAAGTGTGAAACGGTTTTGCGTTCGGAAATGCGGAAAATCAAATAGATAGAGCGGTTCCAACGATTCAGTTAAACCAGGAAGCGTTCTAGCTTATTCCATCAGCCGTGCGGTGCCGGAAACGCGGATGGAACCGCCGCGTTCATTGCCGATCTGGGCGCGCAGGTGCGACGGGCTACCCATATCCTCGCCCTGAAAGACCTCGATCTCGCCGCCATGCGGCCAGCCGCTGTCACGCAGATAAGCGGCAAAGGCCGCAGTCGCTGCACCAGTCGCCGGGTCCTCATAAACCCCGCCCGATGCAAACGGGTTGCGGCTGTGGAAGCGCCTCGGCGTCTCGGAATAGACGAGCAGGATCGTGGTCCAGCCCTGGCGGTTCATCAGGGTGCGTCCGCGCGCCATGTCGTAATGCATCGAGGCGAGCTTCTCGCGGGAGCGAAGCGGCAGCACGATATGGTCCGCTCCGGCGTGGATCAGCGCGGGAGCAAGACCGGGCGCCAGATCGTCCTTCTCAAAGCTGAACAGCGCCAGCGCCTGTTCCACTTCCGCATCGTTGGCGGCGCGCTGGCGGGTTGGCGGCGATTGCAGGCTCGCCGCAAACAGCTCGCCTTCCTTGCGGCCTTCGACGCTGATATCGCCATTGTTGAGCTTGAGCGCGAAACGCCCATCGCCTTCACGCATGGCCAGCGCAGCGCCAAGCGCAATCGTGGCATGGCCGCAGAACGGAACTTCCATTTCCGGCGCAAAATAACGAACCCGCCAGCTATCGCCTTCCGGCGCGGCAAAGGCGGTTTCGGAAAAGCCGACATCCTTGGCGATCTTCTGCATGTCTTGCGGGGAGGGCAGGTGATCGGCAATCAGCACTCCAGCGGGGTTGCCGCCCTGATTGCCCTGCGAAAAGGCTGCAATGCGCAACACGTCCATGGTTTCTCCTCGCCAGTCTGATTCGTGTCCCGCCCCTCCCTATAAAGAGCGTGAAATGTGGCGGGTCAAGCTGTCTGTCGGCTATTGAAGTTCCTCGACGCGGATGCTTCAGAAACTTCAAACCACACTGGCGGAAACTATCAACAGCATCGGTCGCTCCATTTCCTCCGACAGAGCTGGCCATGCCTCGACCTGCTCCGTTGACGGGCGCCATTCCTCCAGCCGATTGATGGCAAATCCGGCTTCGATCAGTGCGTTGACCGTGGTGCTGAGACGACGGTGATACTTGATGACGCCTTCTGCCAGCCAGTCGGTTCGCCGCTCGCCCTCCACGGCATAATGATCGACCGGCCAGTGCTTTCCGCCATTTTGGTCCTCGATCCAGCCCGGCGCCAGCGGAGCCATGAAGATCGGATGCTCGATTGTGAAAACAAACCGGCCTTCCGGCCGCAAGGCCGCATGGATCGTTTTCAAAAGACGGGGGAAATCGCGGATATAGTGAAAGGCGAGCGAACTGTAGACCAGATCGAAGCTCGCTTCGGGAAGCTCCAGCTCCTCCATGTCTGCCTGAACATAGCGGACAGCGTCGTCCTGCGTGTCGCGGCGGGCGCGTTCGAGCATGTTTTCCGAAAGATCGTAGCCGATGACGGAGGCAGCGCCCTGTTCACGGGCAAAGCGGGCAAACCAACCGAAGCCGCAGCCCAGATCGGCAACCTCACGGCCGGTCAGATCTGGCAGGAGCGAGCGGACAAAAGGCCATTCCGGTGCGCCGTCCAGCCCGTGTACCGAGCGTGGCAACTGGCTGTAGGCGGTGAAGAAATCGTCGCGGTCATAAATATTTTGGGCCATGGTCTATCGTTGGTTCCGTGCGTCAATCCTTCATCTCATGCGCCCATGGCGGGTTTGCGCCAGCGCGCGAGACGGTCACCGCAGCAGCCCGCACCCCGAGCGCAACAGCGGAATGAATCTGGTCTTCGGTGAGGTCCGCAAGCGCGTCCTTGTCGAGAAGGCCCTGATTGTGAAGGCTGGCAAGAATGCCGGCATTGACCGTGTCGCCCGCGCCAACCGTATCGACCACATCCACTTTCACGCCCGGCACGCGCACGGTTGCCCCGGCCGTATAGGCATCGGCCCCATGCGCCCCTTTAGTGATGACCACCAGTTTGGGCCCAAGCTTCAGCCACTCGGCGGCGATTTCATCGTGGCTGCCCTTTTCGCCGAACCACGCAAGGTCTTCGTCGGAAAGTTTCACGATATCGGCAAGCGCGATCATGCGCTTCATGCGCTTGAGATGCTTTTCGCGGTCGGTGATGAAGCTGGCACGGATATTCGGGTCGAGGAACATGACGCGCCTCGATGCCTCCCGCGTCATCAGCGCTTCATAGACACCCCCGCATGGCTCGGAAATCAGGCTGATGCAGCCGAACAGCATGGCATCGACGGCATCGTCGACATAGGGCATGTCGCTTTCGGCCAACATGCGGCCTGCGGTGTTCTCATCGTAGAAGGCATAACGGGCTTGTCCGTCAACCAGACGCACGAAGGCCAGTGTCGTTGGCCGGTCCGAAATGGCGGCGAAGGAATAATCGACATTGGATCGCGCCAGATTATCGCGCAGAACTTCACCGAAAAAATCCGACGAAATGCCGGAAAAGAAACCGGTAGGCACGTCGAGACGACCAAGCGCAATGGCTGTATTGAAAACCGAGCCGCCTGCAAAGGGCTGGAAGGCGGTTTCGCCCGCTGCGGTTTCGCGTGGCAGCATGTCGATCAGGGATTCACCGCAGCACAGGATCATGAAGACACAACTCAGTTGTTAAATCGATTGAAACAGACATAAGCACAAAAGCGCGGAGAATTTCAATCTCCGCGCTTCGTTTGAGGATCAGACGTGCTGGCCGCCATTGATATGAATTTCCGAGCCGGTCACATAGGACGAAGCTTCGGAGCAAAGGAAGTAGATGGTTTCCGCCACTTCCGATGTTTTGCCGAGGCGGCGCATCGGAAGCTGCTCCACCAGCTTGTCGGTGCCCGGTGAAAGGATCGCCGTATCGATTTCTCCGGGTGCGATGGCGTTGACGCGAATGCCATAGGGACCGAAGTCGGATGCCATCTCACGGGTCAGCGCCGCAAGTGCGGCCTTCGACGTCGCATAGGCGGTTCCGGCGAAGGGATGCACGCGGCTGCCCGCTATCGAGGTCACATTGACCACCGAGCCCTGCGCCGCTTCCAGTTCCTTGAAGAGACCACGCGCCAGCATGATCGGCGCCATGAAGTTCACCTGAAACACGTCACGCCAGACCGCCATCGGCGTTTCGATGGAATTCATGCGGCGACCGCCTTCGGCCTTTGGCGAAATGCCCGCATTGTTGACCAGTGCATGCAGCTTGCTGCCATTGGCTTCGAGACGGCGGCGGATTTCGGCGATTGCCTTGCCCACATCTTCCTGATCGGCAAGGTCCACCTTGATGTGGTCTTCGGGGCCGGCCGGCCACGGGCAATTGTCGGAAAAATCCTGTCGCGAGCAGGTGATGACACGCCATCCAGCACGCGAAAAGCGCTTCACTGTCGCGTGACCGATACCGCGACTGGCGCCGGTCAGGACCAGTGTCTTGCGTTCGGTATCTGCTGTGGGAGTATCGGAACCGGCAACGTCTGCTTTGGTGACTTGGGACATGGAAACCTCGCTCTCCGATCTTGAATAGACCAAGCCGCTCAAGATTTCGAGGGGAATTAGAGCGCATTCTAAAAAGTGAGAGACGCCCAACGGTTTTAACCAATTCCCGATGGGGGCACTTCACCGGGAATTGGCCTAAGGGCAGTTTCCGTGAGGTTTGCCCGGATCGGCTTCAACCTTGCCGTTTCCCGCTCAAAGCGGCACGTACTGCTCCAGCTCCGGCAACAGGACGACGCTTTCCTGCTCGTTTGGATCGGTTCGCGCTATTATGGCTGTCGCGGGCTTGTCGCCGAGATTGGCGGGGAGATGCGGGACGCCTGCCGGAATGTAGAACATCTCCCCTTCGCGAACGATGACATGCTCCCCAAGCTTGTCGCCGAACCAGCAATGCGTTTCGCCGGAAAGCGCATAAATCGCTGTTTCGTGTGAAGCATGAAGATGGGCCTTGGCGCGGGCACCCGGCGGGATGGTCAGAAGATGCATGCAAATGCCTTCCGACCCGACAGTTTCAGCTGCAATGCCTTCAAAATAATCAAGGCCCTGTTTCCCGGAATAAGTGTTTCCGGGACGGACGATCCGGCAGACCGGTTTTGATGAACTATTCATTCTCTGCCTTCCTTTTAAAATGACTTTTGTTGCTAAGGTTTATTGCGAGTTCCCCATTATGATATCGAGCAATGTCGTGGATTTTCCAGATTGTTGCGGTTGTCCGCCGCCCACATCGCCGGGGGGCAACGGACGGTAATCATCATTGGCATTGGCAGGATATGCTGAAACGCCGGGTTGTTCTGCAAGCGGGCGTCCCGTCTGGCCCGGCTGCTGGATAGTGCTGCGGACTGGCGAATCCGGTGCCGGCGGCCAGTATCCGTCGTCACCATTGGCAGCCATCGGCTGATTGCCATAGGAATCCTGCGGCATCATGTTTGGATCGTAAGGCGCATTCGGGTCGATGCCGTCGCTGCCGCCGGGAACGATGTTCTGAATGTCGTAATGGCCGGGAAGCTCGGCGATCGGCACGCCCTTATGCGCTTCCTTCATGAAGCTTTTCCAGGCCGCGACCGGCAAGGTCGCGCCGAACACGCGCTTCATGCCCTTGCCATCGTCATTGCCGAACCACACGCCGGTCGTGAGGTTGGCAGTATAGCCGACAAACCATGCATCGCGGAAATTCTGGCTGGTGCCGGTCTTGCCCGCGGCTGGCCAGCCAAAGGCCGCGCGCTTTGCCGTCCCATCCTCCACCGTGCGCCGCAGCATCGCATTCATCATGCCGACATTGCGCTCGTCAATAACGCGCGGTCCGACGCCGTCTTCCTTCTGGTAAAGAACCTTGTCGTTCGAATCCGTTACCCTGGTTATGAAATAGACCGGCGCGCGATAGCCGCCATTGGCAAATGGCACATAGGCATCGGTCAGTTCCAGCAATGTCACTTCCGATGTGCCGAGCGCCAGCGAGGCATTGGCTTCGAGTTTGGACTGCACGCCGAGCCGGTGCGCCGTGTCGATCACGGTCTGCGGGCCGACTTCCATGACGAGCTGTGCGGCGACGGAGTTCAATGAGTGAGAAAGTGCGGTCGCCAGCGTCACCTGTCCCATATATTTGCCGTTATCGTTGCTCGGCGTCCATTTGCCGATGCGGACCGGCGCATCGTTGCGCACAGAGTCCGGCGTGCGGCCCTGTTCAAGCGCCGTCAGATAGACGAAGGGCTTGAAAGAGGAGGCGGGCTGACGGCGGGCGTCCGTTACACGGTCGAACTGGCTCGTGGCATAATCGACGCCACCGACCATGGCGCGGACCGCGCCGGTGCTGTCGATGGATACAAGCGCGCCCTGGCTCGCGTTCATCTTTTTGCCGTTCTGGGAAATCTGATCCTTGATCGCTTCTTCGCCTGCGCGTTGCAGGTTGAGGTCGATGGTGGTCTGAACGGTGATGTCGTCCTTGGCCTCGCCAATCAGTTCGGGGAGCGCGGCCACGACCTTGTCAGCGACATAGTTTTCCGAACCCTGCCAGTAGGATGGCGCCCGCGTCGGCGGTTCGCTTTCGGCGATAGCCATCTGGCTGTCGTCGATCATGCCTTCCTCACGCATCGCGCCCAGCACCAGCTTGGCGCGCGCGGCGGCGGCTTCTGGATCGCGGGCAGGCGACAGGCGCGACGGAGCCTTCAAAAGACCGGCGAGCGTCGCCGCTTCCATCAGGTTCACGTCCTTGGCGGACTTGTTGAAATAACGCCGCGAGGCTGCATCGACGCCGAAAGCGCCGGAACCGAGATAAACCCGGTTTAGATACATCTCCAGAATCTGGTCCTTGGTGTATTTGTGCTCCAGCCACAATGCGAGCATGACTTCCTGCACCTTGCGCTCAAGCGTGCGGTCGGGCGAGAGAAACAGGTTCTTGGCAAGCTGCTGGGTAAGGGTCGATCCGCCCTGAACGGCGCGGCCGGAAACGACATTGGTGACCACCGCACGGGCAAGGCCGATTGGGTCGATGCCGAAATGCGAATAGAAGCGGCGGTCTTCGATGGCTATGACGGCCTTCGGGATAAAAGGCGACATTTCGTGCAAGCCCACGGCCTCGCCGCCGGTCGTACCCCGATTAGCGATCAGGTTGCCGTTGACATCGACGATGCGCACATTCGGCGGTCGATCCGGGATGGCCCAGTCGGTCGTCGGCGGCATCTTGGCGGCAAAATAGACGAGCAATCCTGCAAAGGCGATGCCGCCCCAAAGGCCCAGCACCAGGCACCAGTAGATCGAGCGGCGCAAAAAACCGAAGAAGCCGCGCGGCTTTTTCTTGGACCGGCGCGAAGGGCGCGGTGCCTGGTCATTCGATTGCCTGCGTCGGCGCTGCTGCGAGCGAGCCATGCGGTCCTCCTCGTCGACGCGAAAAACCTCATCGTCTTGTTTCTCTTCGCCACCGAAGGAAGGTTCGATGCGCCGGTTTTTATCGTCACGCGATGCCATGTCAGTCTGGAGCCGCCCGCCCGTTTGCCGGTCCCAATTGTGATGCGGACCGGTCGCTTTGAACAATGTTTGCGTGCTTTACGGGATTTTGTGCCGCAAAAGCAAATAAGGGCCTAATGCGGTGCAGGGTAAATGCGGCAGTTTAAAGGGACGTAAATCGTCCATGCACAAAAAAGGCTCCGCCGGGGCGGAGCCTTTCTCGATCATAGGCGCTTGAAAGGCCTAGAACTTGTAGGCGATGCCGAGGCGGATATCGTTGGTTTTGAACGAGCCGCGGGTGCTGAAGTCGTCCACCCCGAAATCCTTGTTGCCGAAATCGGTATAACGATATTCCAGGCGCAGAGTGATATTGTCGGTCGCTGCATAGTCGATACCGGCGCCTGCGGTCCAGCCGGTCAGCGTCTGGCTGTCGCTGTAGCTGGTGCTGCCGCCGATGATGACCGAATTCTTGACATGGCCGAAAGCTACACCGCCGGCGATGTAAGGCATGAAGCGGTCAATTGCATAACCGGCGCGTGCGCGCACCGCACCCGACCATTCCAGTTTCGATTCAAGCGAGGTCTGAACCGGGCGAACACCGCCACTGAGGTAGTCCTGCGATTCCTTCAGGTCATTATAGTCGAAGTTGCCGTCGACACCGAGAATGACATTATTGCCCAGATCGAAGTTGTAGCCGGCATAGACACCGCCGAGAAAGCCGTTCGGCTTGAACTCAGCATAGTTATCCGCGTCGCCGTCCAGCTTGCCGCGACCCCAGCCCCAGCCGATTTCACCGCCGATATAGGCGCCGCCCCACGAGAAGACCGGCGCTACGAACGGAACAGGTTCCTCCGAAACAATCGCATCTGCTGCGAAGGCACTGCTGCTGGCGGCGATTGCGATAAGGGATGCGCTAAGAATCACTTTAAGATTCATGGAAAGATCCTTTTAAATATATGTCAGTGAATATCTTCCGGATATATAGGTCCTTTTGCTGTAGATGTATGTAGCAAAAGGGCAACATGAAAAGGTTTGCTGTTGATATGCCTGTAATTAGTTGTTATCTATTTATTAGATTCTAATATTATTGCGTTAGAAAAAGCATTTATACATCGGTCATTTGTCCGGCGTTATTCAACTTTTCGTAATAGCCCGAAAATAAAAAGGCCCCGCATTGCGGGGCCTTGGTCTGTATCGTTCAGCAGAAATCAGAACTTGTATGCGACGCCGAGGCGGACTTCGTTGGTCTTGAAATCCTGATTGATGTTCAGGCCGCCGAAATCGATGTCCTTGTCGCCGTAGTCGGTGTAGCGATATTCAAGGCGAACGATCAGGTTATCGGTCGCGGCGTAATCCACGCCCGCACCTGCGGTCCAGCCGGTAAGCGTCTTGCTTTCGGAGAAGCTGCCAACACCGTCGATGCTGCCGCTGTTCTTGATGTTGCCGAAGGCCACACCACCGGCGATGTACGGCATGAAGCGGTCAACCGCATAGCCGACGCGGGCGCGAACGGCGCCGGACCAGCGAAGCTTGGTTTCGAAATCGCCGACTGCGAGGTCGCCGTCAAATACATCAATACCCTTGGAAACGTCGTTATAGGTCACGTCGCCGTCGATACCGAGAACGACATTGTTGCCGAGATCGAAGTTATAACCGGCATAGACGCCACCGAGGAAACCATCCGGCTTGACATTGCCATAGCTGAATACATCGCCATCGAAATTCGACTTGCCCCAGCCGTAGCCGATCTGGCCACCGATATAGGCGCCGGTCCAGGTGAAGGACGGAGCGACCACGACAGGAGCTGGTTCCTGTTCGATGACGGCGTCAGCAGCCTTTGCGCCAGTAGCTGCCACGAGGGCGACAGTCGATGCAAGAAGAAGGGCCTTGAGCTTCATGATAAACCTCCTGAAGGAAAGTCTCAGAACCAATACTTGGAGTTAATATAAGCGATTGCTGTCAAAAGTCTGTAGCAAACGGGACACAGCAAGAGGAATGTCGTCCGGGCAGTACACGATCCTGTGATCGCTTCATGAAGAGTCTTGATGACAGGCGGGCGCAATAGGGCAAAGGCGGGCGGAAGTTCTTCGGGATGTAATTCTCCCGCCGTTCGCGTTATAGAATGCAGCCGAACTTGCGGGGGAACCGGAAATGCAGGACACAAAGGGCATGAATGCGCGGGTCGACTGGGTCGATATTGCCAAGGGCATCTGCATTATCTTCGTGGTTATGATGCACTCCACGCTCGGCGTTGAGAAGGCTGCCGGTGCGCATGGCTGGATGCATTATGTCGTGGCCTTCGCCAAGCCCTTCCGCATGCCGGATTTCTTCATGATTTCAGGCCTGTTCCTCGGTCTCGTCATCGACAGGCCGTGGCGACGCTATCTCGACCGCAAGGTGGTGCACTTTCTCTATTTCTATATCCTCTGGCTGACGATCCAGTTTGCATTCAAGGCGCCGGGCATCGCCAGCGAAGCCGGAATTTCAGGCGTGGTGCAGGCCTATCTGATGGCTTTCATAGAGCCGTTCGGCACGCTCTGGTTTATCTATATCCTGCCCGTTTTCTTCATCGCTACGCGACTGTTGAAGCGTGTGCCGGTTGGCGTGACCTTTACGGTGCTGGCCTTACTGGAAATCCTGCCGATCCACACGGGCTGGGTCATGGTGGACGAATTCTGCTCGCGGTTCGTCTATTTCTATGCGGGCTATGCCTTTGCTCCCGCCATTTTCCGGGTCGCAGACTGGCTGCGCCAGCGTTCGCTCATCGGCATTGCCGGATTGCTGGTATGGGGATTTGTCGAATACAAGCTGGTTTTCATGCCGGTGCCCGAAAGCCTCGCCGCGCTGATATCGCCCGCAAGCGACCTTCTGGACGGGCGCGGCGCAGTCAGCGATCTGCCCGTTATTTCGCTTCTGCTGGGGCTGGTCGGCGCGTTGGCGATCATTTCCATTTCGTCGCTTCTAAGTCTCCTGCCAGCCGGAAACTGGCTGCATAGAGGTTTGAGCTGGCTCGGTGCGCACTCGATCGTCGTCTACCTGGCTTTCTTCCTGCCGATGGCTGTCGCCCGCACTTTGCTGCTGAAGTTCGGCGTGGGCGACATCGGCACCGTCTCCCTTCTGACGACGGCAAGCGGCGTCATTGGCCCCGTCATTCTTTACAGTCTCATCCAGTGGAGCGGTTACGGACAGTTTCTGTTCCGCCGCCCGGCCTGGGCCTATATCGACAGCGAACCGCAAAAGAAAACGGCGGCTGTCGCCGCCGTTTGATCTTCCTCAGGAATGCGCGAAAATATCGTCTTCCGGCCAGCCCATAAGATCGAGTTCCGAGCGCGTCGGCAGGAACTTGAAGCAGGCTTCGGCCTGCTTGGTACGGCCATCGCGCTCAAGCCGCTGCTCAAGCACGGCTTTCAGGCGATGCAGGTAAAGCACGTCGGAAGCTGCATATTCGAGCTGCGCGGCTGACAGCGTTTCCGCGGCCCAGTCCGACGATTGCTGCTGCTTGGAAATCGAAACGTCGAGAAGCTCGTTGCAAAGCTCCTTCAGGCCGTGACGGTCCGTATAGGTGCGGGTGAGCTTCGATGCGATCTTGGTGCAGAACACGGGCTGCGGCATGGTCCCGAAAGCATGCGCGAGCACGGCGAGGTCGAAGCGGCCGAAATGAAAGATCTTGGTGATGGACCGGTCTTTCAGAAGCTTGACCAGATTGGGGGCCTTCTTCTGGCCCGCCTCGATCTGGATCACGTCCGCCGTGCCGTCGCCGGGCGAAATCTGCACCACGCAAAGCCGGTCGCGATGCGGGTTCAGACCCAGCGTTTCGGTATCGATTGCCACCGCATCGACCTGATAATTGTCGAGATTCGGCAGATCGTTTTTATGAAAACGAATTGTCATTCAGTTGTCCTTACTTCGCGGCGATAGCCGCCATAATGCGGGCCCAAGAGCGCTGGCCTTTGTGGAAGGAGTTCAGCTCGTATTTTTCGTTGGGCGAATGGATGCGGTCATCTTCGAGACCAAAGCCCACCAGCAGCGACTCCATGCCGAGGAACTTGTCGAAATCGCCGACAATCGGGATCGAGCCGCCCATGGCGATCAGCACGGCTGGCTTCGGCCATTCGTCGGAAAGCGCATCCTTGGCCTTGGAAACAAGCGGGGAGTCATAGGGCAACTGGATGGCCGGGGAGCCGCCATGCGGATGGAACTCGACCGAGCAGTCGGCAGGAACGCGTTCCTCGACGAAAGCGCGGAAGGCTTCGCGGATTTTGACCGGGTCCTGTTTGTGGACGAGGCGGAACGAAACCTTGGCGGAAGCTTCTGCTGCGATGACGGTCTTGAAGCCTTCGCCGGTATAGCCGCCGGTGATGCCGTTGACTTCCGCCGTCGGGCGCGCCCATGTCAGTTCCAGCACGCTGCGGCCTTTTTCGCCGGAGGGGATGGAAAGGCCAATCGGGCCGAGAAAATTTTCCGCCGTGCGGCCAAGGCTTTCCCAGGACTTCAGGATCTGCGTCGGGGTTTCTTCCACGCCGTCGTAGAAGTCAGGCACCGTCACGCGCCCGGTTTCGTCGTGCAGGTCGGCCAGAATCTTGGTCAGGATATGGATCGGGTTCGCCGCGGCACCGCCGAAGAAACCGGAATGCAGGTCGCGATCGGCCGCCTTGATGACGATTTCTTCGCCGACGAGGCCGCGCAGGCCGACGCTGATGGCGGGCGTTTCCGCATCCCACATGGCCGTATCGCAGACAAGCGCCACATCGGCCTTCAATTCTTCTTTGTTGGCATCGAGGAAAGGCTTCAGCGATGGCGAACCGGATTCTTCCTCGCCTTCAAACAGAAGCGTAACCTTGACCGGCAGATTGCCATTCACTGCCTTATAAGCCCGGCAGGCTTCCACAAAGGTCATGAGCTGGCCCTTGTCGTCGGATGTGCCGCGTCCGGTCAGAATCTTGCGGCCATTGCCAAGGTCCTTGATGGCCGGATCGAAGGGATCGTTTTCCCACAGATTGAGCGGGTCGACCGGCTGCACGTCATAATGCCCGTAGAACAGAACATGCTGCGCATCGGGTGTGGCGCCTTCGTGATGGGCGACCACCATCGGGTGGCCGGGCGTGTCGCGCACGCTTGCATCGAAGCCGATCGTCTTCAAATCCTCGACCAGCCACTCCGCAGCCTTGCGGCAGTCGGCCTTGAAAGCCGGATCGGTTGAAATCGACTTGATCCGCAGGAGATCGAACAGGCGATCGAGGCTCTTGTCGAGATTGTTGTCGAGATGGGCGAGGACTTTGTCGAGCGATGGCGTGGACGATTGCTGGGACATGAAAATTTCCTGACGAGTCGTAACGTAAACTGGCGGCACACTACAACCAGCGTCGTCAAGAAGAAACCCAATTTGAAGGAAAGCCGTTCTCCGAAAAATGAATTGGCCGTTACGGTGAGGGGGTTACCGTAACGGCCATATCACTACACTCAAAGCGGCAGCCCGGAGAGGGGAATGAGGCTGCCGCTAACATCCGGCATCCAACGGGGGACGGGTCAGAAAACCGGCGACCGACGAACTGTCGATGACCTGGATTTGGCCTTTCAACTGTGGCTATTCAAGGGCGCGGAAGATTACAAATCTGTAACAAACGTGTTATCGCGACGTGATTGGTTTCTTTCACGTGGACGGTTGTTTCTCCTGACACGGGAGCGGTTTCCTTTGCCGCAGCTTTCCTCTAATTCTACCTTATGAAAAAAGGCGATCATCTCTTTCTCGTTGACGGCTCGGGCTACATTTTCCGCGCCTATCATGCCCTGCCACCGCTGACCCGCAAGACGGACGGTCTGCCGGTCGGCGCCGTCTCGGGCTTCTGCAACATGTTGTGGAAGCTCCTGAAGGATGCGCGCAATACGGATGTGGGCGTGGTGCCGACCCATTTCGCGGTCATTTTCGACTATTCGTCGAAGACCTTCCGCAATGAGCTTTATCCCGATTACAAAGCCAATCGCACCGCGCCGCCGGAAGACCTGATCCCTCAGTTCGGCCTGATCCGCCAGGCAACACGCGCCTTCAACCTGCCCTGCATCGAGAAGGAAGGTTTCGAGGCCGACGACCTGATCGCGACCTATGCGCGACTGGCGGAAGAAGCAGGCGGCGATGTCACCATTGTTTCTTCCGACAAGGACCTCATGCAGCTCGTGACGCCAAGCGTGTCCATGTATGACAGCATGAAGGACAAGCAGATTTCGATCCCCGAAGTGATCGAAAAATGGGGCGTCCCGCCGGAAAAGATGATCGACCTTCAATCGCTGACCGGCGACAGCACCGACAATGTGCCGGGGATTCCCGGCATTGGCCCCAAGACGGCGGCGCAATTGCTGGAGGAATTCGGCGATCTCGACACGCTTCTGGCCCGAGCGTCGGAAATCAAGCAGAACAAACGCCGCGAGAATATTCTGGCCTTTGCCGACCAGACCAAGATCGCGCGCGAGCTTGTGACGCTGAAGAACGACGTGCCGCTGGACGTCGATCTGGACGGACTTGTGCTGGAGCCGCAGAACGGGCCGAAACTGATCGGCTTCCTCAAAGCCATGGAATTCACCTCGCTTATCCGCCGGGTGGCCGAGGCGACTGATACGGACGCTTCTTCGGTCGAGCCGAGCCATGTGGAAACCAACTGGGGTGCCGACGCATCGACGGCTGACCTTCACGGGCCGGACATGGATGTCCCGTCCAAGGCGGATGGCGAAGTGACGGTCGTGGCCGTGACGGCAACGGTGACCGTTTCCGCAACGGAAACCGGCTACAGACCGACAGCGCTTGCCGAAAAGCGTACGGAAGCGGCGCGTGCGCAAAAGATCGATACCGGCGCCTATACCTGCATTCGCGATATCGCCACATTGAAGCTTTGGCTTGCTGAAGCCGTGGAAACCGGCCTCCTGGCCTTCGACACGGAAACCACTTCGGTCGATCCGATGCAGGCGGAGCTGGTCGGGTTTTCGCTGGCGCTGGCGCCGGGCAAAGCCGCTTACATTCCGCTCCAGCACAAATCCGGTGCGGGTGATCTTCTGGGCGGCGGGATGGTCGAGGGGCAGATTCCGCTGGGCGAGGCACTGGCCGCCTTGAAGACGGTGCTTGAAGACGCTTCGGTCCTCAAGATCGCGCAGAACATGAAATATGACTGGCTGGTCATGCGACGCTATGGGATCAACACCGTGTCGTTCGACGATACGATGCTGATCTCCTATGTGCTGGACGCAGGCACCGGCAGCCACGGCATGGACCCGCTGTCCGAACGCTGGCTTGGTCACACGCCGATTGCCTATAAGGATGTGGCGGGCAGCGGCAAGAGTGCCGTTACATTCGACATGGTGGATATAGACCGTGCAACGGCCTATGCAGCGGAGGACGCCGATGTCACGCTGCGGCTTTGGCAGGTGTTGAAGCCGCGCCTTGCGGCGGAAGGGCTGATGTCGGTTTATGAACGTCTGGAGCGCCCGCTGATCGATGTGCTGGCGCGGATGGAGGAACGCGGCATTTCCGTTGACCGGCAGGTGCTTTCGCGTCTTTCCGGCGATCTGGCGCAGGCCGCCGCTGCCTATGAAGACGAGATTTACGAGCTTGCGGGCGAGAAATTCACCATCGGTTCGCCGAAGCAGCTTGGCGACATTCTCTTTGGCAAGATGGGCTTGCCCGGTGCATCCAAGACCAAGACCGGTCAGTGGTCGACCTCCGCGCAGGTGCTGGAAGACCTTGCCGCTGAAGGCCATCCGCTGCCGCGCAAGATCGTGGACTGGCGGCAGCTCACCAAGCTCAAATCCACCTATACCGATGCGCTGCCGGGTTTCATCAACACTGAAACCAAGCGCGTTCATACATGCTATGCGATGGCGTCCACATCGACGGGGCGCCTCTCCTCATCCGATCCGAACCTGCAGAACATTCCGGTGCGCACCGCCGAAGGACGCAAGATCAGGACCGCTTTCATCGCCGAACCCGGCAACAAGCTGATTTCGGCCGATTACAGCCAGATCGAATTGCGCGTTCTCGCGCATGTTGCTGATATTCCACAATTGAAACAGGCGTTTGCCGACGGCATCGACATTCACGCCATGACGGCATCCGAAATGTTCGGCGTGCCGGTGGAAGGCATGCCGTCGGAGGTGCGCCGCCGCGCCAAGGCGATCAATTTCGGCATCATCTACGGCATTTCCGCCTTCGGCCTGGCGAACCAGCTTTCCATCCCGCGCGAGGAAGCGGGGCAATATATCCGCACCTATTTCGAGCGCTTCCCCGGCATCAAGGATTATATGGAAGCGACCAAGGCATTCGCGCGTGAGCATGGCTATGTCGAAACCATTTTCGGCCGCCGTGCGCATTACCCGGATATCAGGGCGTCCAATCCGCAGATACGCGCCTTCAACGAGCGCGCCGCCATCAATGCGCCGATCCAAGGCTCTGCCGCCGATATTATCCGCCGCGCCATGATCCGCATGGAAGACGCATTGGCGCAGGAAAAGCTCGCTGCCCGCATGCTGTTGCAGGTGCACGACGAATTGATCTTCGAAGTGCCTGAAAACGAAGTCGAAAAAACCATTCCGGTGGTTCGTCACATTATGGAGAATGCGGCGATGCCTGCCGTCTCGCTTGCGGTGCCGCTGCATGTCGATGCGCGCGCAGCGCATAACTGGGATGAGGCGCATTGAGGTTTGGCCGGTTGACCTGAGCGGCCCAACCCTATAGGGAAGCATTAATTCTGTTGCTTCGGTGGTCGTCAGGGGAGTCGTGGACAAGTGGTTCGCGACCAATGGGTATACGGCTTGAGAAGCTTTTTTCGTGAAAGTGGTTCATGTCTTTGCCCGAAACCATCGCTCCGGCTCTGTCCGGAGCATTAGCCGCTCGCGGTTATAATACGCTCACCGCCGTCCAAAACGCTGTTCTGGCTCCTGAAACGCTCGATGTCGACCTTCTCGTTTCCGCCCAGACCGGATCGGGCAAGACAGTCGCATTCGGCCTTGCAATGGCCAACACCATCCTCGAAGACGAACTGCGTTTCGGCGATGCCGGCGCGCCGCTTGCCATGATCATCGCGCCAACGCGTGAACTGGCGCTTCAGGTTCGTCGCGAGCTGGAATGGCTCTATGCCGATACCGGCGCGCGCATCGCATCCTGCGTTGGCGGCATGGATATCCGCACCGAGCGTCGTGCGCTGGAACGTGGCGCCCATATCGTTGTCGGCACGCCCGGACGCCTGCGCGATCATATCACCCGCGATGCACTCGACATGTCGGAACTGCGTGCCGTCGTTCTCGACGAAGCCGACGAAATGCTCGACATGGGCTTTCGCGAGGATCTCGAATTCATCCTCGGCGAAGCGCCGGAAGACCGCCGCACGCTGATGTTCTCGGCGACCGTGCCTAAGCCGATTGCCCAGCTTGCCAAGCGCTTCCAGAACGACGCGCTGCGCATTACCGTCCAGAGCGAAACCAGCCAGCACGCCGACATCGACTATGTCGCCATGCCGGTGCCGCCGCATGAGCGCGACCACGCGATCATCAACACGCTGCTCTATTACGACAGCCAGAACTCGATCATTTTCTGCTCGACCCGCGAAGCAGTGAAGCATATGGCAAGCCGACTTTCCAATCGCGGCTTTGCCGTGGTTGCGTTGTCGGGCGAGCTGAGCCAGGCCGAACGCAACAACGCGCTTCAGGCCATGCGCGATGGCCGCGCCCGCGTCTGCGTTGCAACCGACGTTGCCGCGCGTGGCATCGATCTGCCGAACCTTGATCTGGTTATTCACGCCGATCTGCCCAACAATCCTGAAACGATGCTGCACCGTTCAGGCCGTACGGGCCGTGCCGGTCGCAAGGGCACCTGTGTGCTCGTCGTGCCATTCTCGCGCCGCCGTACCGCGGAACGTCTCCTGCATATGGCCAAGCTCGATGCGCAGACCATTTCCGCCCCAAGCATCGCTGCGGTTCAGGCCAAGACCAACGAGCGCATCTTGAATGCGGAAGTCTTCAACCAGCCGGTTGAAGAAGAATATCAGGATCTTCTGAAGGCGCTGACCGAGCGTTACACGCCGGAGCAGATCGCCGCCGCTTTCCTCAACCGCGAAGTTGCTTCCTATCCGGCAGCCGAAGAAGTTTCCGACGCGCCGGTGCATCCGGTTGGCGGCAAGAAGCCGCGCGAACGTTCCGACCGTGGTGATCGGGGCGACCGCTTTGAGCGCGGCGAACGCCGTGAACGTGGCGAGCCGGGCGAACGTTTTGACCGCAATGCATCGTTTGATGGCGTGTGGTTCTCGGTTTCCGCCGGCCGCAAGCATCGCGCCGATCCGAAGTGGCTGCTGCCGCTCATCTGCAAGGCGGGCGATGTGTCGAAGCGCGACGTCGGCTCGATCAAGATTTTCGACAATGAAACCCGCTTCGAAATCACAGCCTCGAAGGCTGATGAGTTCCGCCGTTCGGTCGAAGAACGCGGCACGGGCGAAAAGGGTCTCGTGATCCGCACTGCGGTTGCAGGTGCAGGCGGCGATGCTGCTCCGCGCGAAGGCAAGGGCGGTTTCAAGCCCCGTGGCGACAAGTTCAAGGAAGGCGGCTTCCGCGACGGCTACAAGAGCGATGGCTATAAAGGCGACCGCTCGAAGGGCGACAAGTGGGACAAGCCGCGTGATTTCTCCCGCGGAGACGACTTCAAGAAAGACGGCTTCAAAAAGGGTGGTAAAAAGCCCGAAGGCGGCGGTTACAGCAAGAAGCGCCGCGGCGAGTGATTGACCGGATGGAGCGTTTCTCCTGTTGTGAATTGAGAAACGCTCTGCCCGAATTATGCAATTGACGACTCAAAGTGTACCAAGCGTTCGGTTGAAGAAACCTGCTATTTCCGCATTGATCTTCTGGTGAAGCGCGAAGCGGTTGATCTTTGGATTGTCGATGCACAGTTCTGGTGCGGACTGCGTCAGTTGTGACGAGCAAGGGGCAAGAAATGTGAAATGCCCGGCGTTCGAAATAACCTCCAGTGCTGTTTTGGAGGCCAGCTCATGGGCAAGAGCAATTGCGTTGTCGGAAGGTGACAGTTCTTTGTCCTCGCTTCCAACGAATATAAGCGCTGGAACAGAGATTCGCTTCAAATCTTCCGGCGGGAATATGACGCTGAAAGGCGCAAGCAAGACCAGAGACCGAATGCGCGGATCAAGCGAAGGTGCAAGCTCAGGCCGGTCGTTTCTGATTTTTCCCTGTGCTTCGCACACATGCCGGTCATCAGGACGCTGGGTACAATAACTTTCAAGGCGAGAAAAAGTCGGTTTTGCTCCGGCGAGGATGAGCCCTGTAGTACCCCCTGCAGAGAATCCGATGAAACCAATTCGGTTCGAATCGACATGCGGAGCGAGCATCTCACTTTTGAGCGCAGCGTTCAAAACTGCCGTTATCTGCGCGGGCCTGCCATAAATACTACTGACAGCGCCGACTTGGCTTGTATCCCGAAAATTATCGCCCGGGTGTGTAACACTGATAACGATATTGCCTTTACGGGCAAGAACGGATGCAAGGTCGTGATGGCTCCACATGCTCCCGGCGCTACCATGCGAGATTACTATCACGGGATAGCGGCTTTCCCCGATTTTACCCAATTTGGATGCAGCAACTTGATAAGGGCCAATTGAGGTCTCCCCGGTCGGCAAGGAACTGGGAAAGAACGCAACAGCGTCCATTGGTCGTTGCGCAACCGGATCGGTCACATCAAGTTTCTCGACGCCAACTCCTTCGTTGCTTCCGGCCTTTACAGGTACCAAGGCAATAAGCAGTGCGCACGCAGTAAGCAGCAATTTCAAGTACGTCACGATTGTATCCTTGAAGATTGGTCTTAAGATATTAGTGTGTAGTATATATTTGAAAGGAAACTCCAATTCAGTTTGCATCATTCGAATTTAGTAGATTTAAATCATATTGGTAGAACAATTATAAATTGAATAAATTATCATTTGGTATGTTGCTATATAGTGGAGCCAAAAATTTTTGAAGTATATAATATAGTCATCAATAAATTGGCATATATTTGAATATGGTCTGGTGTTATTATTTCAAAATATATTGTTATTCTATTTGCGCTTTTCGGCAAGGTTGCATAGCCAATAGGGCGGTATGTATATGGCGATTTTGCCTACCGGATTTGAGGGGCGCCGTGGTTTCATTCGAACGCACCACGAATGCGCGGCGTTCTAAGGGAATGTGCTGTTGATGCGCCGGATCGCACTCCTTGCTTTCGCAATCAACCCCATTCTATGGGCGTCGTTCTATACCGTAGCCAAGCCGGGAATTGTCGAAACCGATCCGCTCCTGTTCTCAACCCTCGAACTGCTCTGGACGGTTCCGGTGGGTGTCCTCATCCTCGCCTGCCTGTTACGCCGTATCACGCTGCGCAATTTGCTGCGGGGCATGATCGCGGGGACGAGTCTTTATGCGGTGGTGTTGCTAAGTGCAGCAGCACTCTACCTGACCACCGCGACGGAAACCGCAATTTTTCCTGCCTTGAACGGACTATTGGCGGTTGCATTTGCATGGCTGTTTCTGGGGGGCGAGGCGGACAGGAAGACATGGCTTGTCGGTATCGTTGCAGCAATCGGTGTCTTGTCCGTCTTGCCAGCTTTTGGGAATCGATTTGCCGGCAACTTCATCGCTCTGCTGGGCGCCGTGGCCTATACCAGCTATATCTACGTTGCCGAGCGGGTAACGCGGGACAGTGATGCGGATGTATGGACCATTTTTGCATCCGAACTGCTGACCATGGCTGCTTATGGCAGCATTCTCGTGCTGGTTATCGGCAGCGGAAGGCTCCTGCTGAACCAAGCGCCGTCAATGTACTGGACCACGTGCTATGTCGGGATAGGGACGACGGTTATTCCCACGGCGATCTCGATCATCTTTCAGCGTTATGTGCCGCCGGTCACGACGGCTTTTCTCTACACCCTCGAGCCGATCTGGAGCGCAGCTCTCGCCGCCGGCGTCCTTGGGGAACATCTAAGCGTCCGCAGCTATCTCGGCGGACTGGCTATCCTGCTCAGCGCGGCGTTGCATAGTTTGCCGCTATCCAGCTTTCCACTCGTGTCGAGCAAGAAAGACAGTCAATAAGATCAAGGCAACGGTGCTCGACGCGCCGTTGCCTTCTTCATCAAACGTCCAGATTGGCAACGCTCAGCGCGTTTTCCTGGATGAATTCACGGCGCGGTTCTACTTCGTCACCCATCAGGCGCGAGAAGAGGGAATCCGCGTCGGTCGCATCCGTAACCTTGACTTGCAGCAGCGAACGCACGTTCGGATCGAGTGTGGTTTCCCAAAGCTGTTCGGCGTTCATTTCGCCCAGGCCTTTATAGCGCTGCAGGGTCAGACCCTTGCGACCCGTCGCGAAGATCGCATCGAGCAGGGCCATCGGGCCGGAAAGCGTCTCCGCCTTGTCCTTGCGGCGCAGCACGGGCGGTTCGGCAAAGACTTCCGACAGGCGTGCAGCCACACGGTCGATCTGGCGGGCATCGGCAGAACCGAGCAAGGCCATGTCGAGAATGGCAATGTCCTTCACGCCGCGCACCATGCGCTCGAAACGATAGCCGCCATCTTCCGTCACATGGGCCGTCCAGCCACGCTCGGTTTCTTCCGAAATCATGTCGAGACGCTTTGCAACAATATCGGCGGAACGTTGCGCGGTTGCATTGTCTTTCGAGGCATCCGGGTTGAGCAGGCCGGCAATCGCCGCCTGCTCCACCACGCGACGGTCATAGCGGGTGTGAAGACCGGACAGAAGCTGGCGCATGGTGCGCGCATCTTCCACCACCGAACGCAGGTCCGGCCCGGCGCGAACTTCGCCGCTGGCCATTTCAAGTGTGGCTTCCTCAAGACCGGTCTCGATGAGGAAATCCTCGAAAGCGGCTTCGTTCTTGATGTATTGCGAGGACTTGCCGCGTGACACCTTATAGAGCGGCGGCTGCGCGATATAGATATGGCCGCGCTCGATCAGTTCCGGCATCTGACGGAAGAAGAAGGTCAACAGCAATGTGCGAATATGCGCGCCATCGACGTCAGCGTCGGTCATGATGATGATCTTGTGATAGCGCAGCTTGTCCGGGTTGAAGCCGTGCGTTTCATCCTTGCCGATCGACGTGCCGAGCGCGGTAATCAGCGTGCCGACCTGATCAGAAGAGATCATGCGGTCGAAGCGGACGCGCTCCACATTGAGGATCTTGCCGCGCAGCGGCAGGATGGCCTGGTTCTGGCGGGAACGGCCGCTCTTGGCGGAACCGCCTGCCGAGTCACCCTCGACGATGAAGATTTCGGACTTGGCCGGATCGCGTTCCTGACAGTCGGCAAGCTTGCCGGGCAGCGACGTCACGCTCAGATTGCTCTTGCGGGTGATGTCACGTGCCTTGCGAGCGGCTTCACGGGCAGCGGCTGCCTGAATGACCTTCTCGACCACGACCTTGCCGCCAGCCGGATGTTCTTCCAGCCAAGTCGAAAGCGCTTCATTGACGAGGCTTTCCACGACCGGGCGAACTTCCGAGGAAACGAGTTTATCCTTGGTTTGCGATGAGAACTTCGGGTCGGGCACTTTCACCGAAAGAACGGCGGTGAGTCCTTCGCGGCAGTCATCGCCGGTGAGCGTCACCTTTTCCTTCTTGGTCATGCCCGAAGCGTCGGCATAGCCCGTCACCTGACGGGTCAGCGCGCCGCGGAAACCGGCCAGGTGGGTGCCGCCATCGCGCTGCGGAATGTTGTTGGTGAAGCACAGTACCTTTTCGTGGTAGGAATCGTTCCACCACATGGCGACTTCAACGGTCATGCCGTCTTTTTCGCTGCGGATATAGATCGGCTCTTCCAGAAGCGATTTCTTGCTCTGGTCGATATACTTCACGAATTCCACAAGACCGCCGTCATAGTGCAGCTCATGCTCCACCACGTCGGCATGGCGGCGGTCGGCGAGCTTGATGCGCACGCCGGAATTGAGGAAGGCGAGCTCGCGCAGGCGGCGTTCCAGCGTGTCGAAGTCGAACTCGACCATGGAGAAGGTTTCAGGCGAAGGCAGGAAGCTTACTTCCGTACCGGTTTCACCACCTGCATCGCCTGTCACCACGAGCGGAGCATCGGCAACACCGTGCGTAAAGCTCATCTCATGAATCTTGCCGGCGCGGCGAATCTTCAGTTTCAGCCAGATCGACAGCGCGTTGACCACCGACACGCCAACACCGTGCAGACCACCGGAAACCTTGTAGGAATTCTGGTCGAACTTGCCACCGGCATGGAGCTGGGTCATGATGACCTCGGCCGCCGAAACGCCTTCTTCCTTGTGGATGTCGGTGGGGATGCCGCGACCGTTATCGGTCACGGTGCAGGACCCATCGGCATTCAGGGTGACGGTGACAAGCGTGGCGTGTCCCGCCAGCGCTTCATCGATTGCATTGTCCACGACCTCGTAGACCATATGATGCAGGCCGGAGCCGTCATCCGTGTCACCGATATACATGCCGGGACGCTTGCGAACCGCATCCAGACCTTTCAGAACACGAATGGAATCCGCGCCATACTCGGCGGGGGCTTCGGAATTCATCTCGGGCATCTCGCTCATGAAAATCTTTCGAAAAACGCGCTGCGAATGCAGCTTCAAAGATATGTCGAATCACGCGACAAACATGGCTTTAATATAGGTGCTAACGGCGTTTTTTCCAAATTTTGGCAGTAAATTTGCCGGGGATTCCGGCAGCCTGTCCGTATGAGGGCGATCCGGGCGCTGCACGGCTTCTGGAACCGCCACAATTGACGCTTATATCCGGTTTGACGGGGGCGTTCTTGTTTTATGACGAAAGGAACGCTTGATGGAAATTACGGACGTCATGAGCGACAGACCTGGACCATTCGTGCCGCCTGCGCCGCGCCCCCGCGAAAAGCCGGTGGGGCGTTTCGAGATGATGCGGGTTGTCTACAAGAACCCGCTCGAGCTTTGGGGCGAGCCTTCCTATAACGAGCGCTGGATTTCCGTCAGCTGGTTCGGCATGAAAACCATCATCGCCAACGATCCGGGCTTGATCCGGCATGTGCTGGTCGACAATGCCGCCAACTATCCCATGTCTGCCATCCGCCAGCGCGTGCTGCGCCCCTTGTTGCGCGACGGTCTTTTGACGGCGGAGGGCCAGGTGTGGAAACGGTCGCGAAAAGCCATGGCGCCGGTTTTCACGCCGCGTCATATCGGCGGTTTTGCCGAGACCATGCGCGACCGGTCTCGCCAGTTCGTCGAGCGATACAGGACGCCCGGCACGATCACCGATGTCGCGCATGACATGACGTTGCTTACCTACGATATTCTCGCCGAAACACTGTTTTCCGGCGAGATCGCGGGTGATCCAAACGATTTTGCTCATCAGATCGACAGGCTTTTCGAGACCATGGGGCGGGTCGATCCGTTCGATCTTCTGGGGTTGCCCGACTGGCTGCCGCGCTTCACGCGGTTGCGCGGACAGCAATCGCTGGGTTTCTTCCGCGAACTGGTCTCAAACACCATCGCGCTCCGCAAAGCCCGCATGGACAAGGGTGAAGATGTGCCGAGCGACTTCCTTACCCTGCTTTTGCGGGCTGAAGGGCCGGAGGGACTAGGCCGCTCCGAGATCGAGGACAACATTATCACCTTCATTGGCGCTGGCCACGAGACGACCGCCCGCGCACTCGGCTGGACGCTCTATCTGCTCGCCAAGGCACCGCGCGAGCGTGAACGTATCGAAGCAGAGATCGATGATTTCTTCGCAAAGGGCGGGCGCGATCTGCCGCCGCAGGAATGGCTGGCGTCGCTGCCTTTCACGCGTGCGGCCTTTGAGGAGGCAATGCGGCTTTATCCGCCAGCACCTTCGATCAACCGCGAGGCTGCAACCGACGACACATATGACGACCTGAGGATTCCCAAGGGCGCGACTGTGCTGGTCATGCCGTGGGTCATCCATCGTCACCGGCTCTATTGGGATCGGCCGGATGCTTTCATGCCGGAACGTTTCTGGCCCGAAAACCGCGAGAAACTGGACCGTTTTCAGTACTTGCCATTTGGTGCAGGCCCGCGCGTCTGCATCGGCGCGAGCTTTGCCTTGCAGGAAGCGGTTATCGCTCTGGCCATACTGCTTGATGGCCGTCGTTTCGAGGTGCTGGAAACGACGAGGCCGTGGCCGGTGCAGAAACTCACCACCCAGCCGCAAGGCGGTCTGCCGATGAAAGTGGTGAGGCGTTGACTATCGCTTCAAACGCTCCGCATGCCAGCGGAGATGATCGCCCATGAAGGTCGAGATGAAAAAATAGGAATGGTCATAACCTTCGCGCATGTTGAGCTTGAGGGGAATGCCAGCCTTCTTGCAGGCTTCTTCCAGCAACCACGGGCGCAAGCCTTCGTCGAGAAAGCCGTCGGCAGTGCCCTGATCGACCAGAAATTCCGGGAACTTGTAGCCGTCCTCGATCAGAAGCGTCGCATCATAAGCGCGCCATGCCCGCTCTTCCGGTCCGAGAAATTTTTCCAGCGCCGGTTTCGACCAACCGGCAGTCGAGGGCTGCACGATGGGCGCGAAAGCCGATGCTGATTTGAACCGGTCCGGGTTTTTCAACGCAAGGGTCAGCGCGCCATGACCGCCCATGGAGTGGCCGGTGATTGCCTGCCGCGTCATGTCGAGCGGGAATTCTCGTCCCACCAGATCGGTTAGCTCTCCGGTTATGTAGCTGTACATCTGATAATTATGGGCGAAGGGTTCCTGGGTCGCATCGAGATAAAAGCCTGCGCCCTTGCCGAATTGCCAGTTATCCGGTTCGTCTGGAACGTCATCGCCACGCGGACTTGTATCTGGGCAAATGACGGCAATTCCGAGTTCTGCGGCCAATTGCCGATATTCGCCCTTGTCCATCACGTTTTGATGGGTGCAGGTCAGACCGGAGAGATACCAGAGCACCGGCACGGGGCCGTGTTCAGCCTGTGGCGGCAGAAAGACGGCAAAGGTCATGTCGCACTGGCAGGTCTCGCTTTTATGGCGATAGACACCCTGCGTTCCACCAAAACTCTTTGCGGTCGAGATCGTTTCCAGTGTCGTTGTCATAAGAGTTCCAGTTCCTGATTTTGCGCGCGGATCGGGCCGCTTCAGCTGCCGAGCGCGACGGCGGCATTGACTGCCGCCGCGACGAGAATGGTGTTGAAGAAATAGGATACCACGCTGTGCATCAGTGTCAGCCGCCGCATGGCGGTGGTGGTGACGCCGGTATCGGACGTTTGCGCGGTCATGCCGATGACATAGGCGAAATAGGCGAAGTCCCAGCCTGACGGTTCCGGCGTGCCGGGAAAGTCGAAACCGCCCCGATGCCGGCTGGCGTGGCCGTTGTCATCGCCGGCGGATTCCTGCGGCTGCCAAAAGGCATGGGCATAGTGAATGGCGGTCATCATGTGAATGGTCGCCCAGCCGAGCGGCACCGATGCGAGCGTCGCCACCAGCGCCAATGCATCTGCCTTCGGTTGCCGGTTGAGCAGGATGAACAGCGAGGCCACCGCGACGATGACGGTTGCGAACGTCACCAGAAAGATGATCCAGACCGGCTCATCGGCGCTCGCCGCGTGCTTCTTCAAGAAGGCTGGCGTGAGCTTCGGAATGGCCGCAAATGCCAGCACCAGATAAAGCACGAAGAACGTGTCCGCTCCGATTACCGGTGCAAGCGGACTGTCGAACAGCCAGGCGATGATAAAGGCCCCTGCGCCGCCGAGGGCGCCAAGATAGAACGACATATGGCGGCGAAGCAGAAACATCAGACAACGGTTTCCCTTGGTTCCAAACGCATATCCACGTGCGGAATGCCATCTTCGAGATATTCTTCGGAAATCGCCAAGAAGCCGAACGAGCCATAGAATTTCTGCAAATGACTTTGTCCGCCAAGCTCGATGGCCGTACCCGGAAAACGGGCATGCGCAAATTCGATGGCCTCTTTCATCAGGCGCTGGCCGAGCTTGTAGCCGCGATAATCCGGCGCCACGACGACACGTCCGATTTTCACCGGTTTTCCATCCTGTTCCGGCGGCAGAACCCGCAGGCTCGCTGCAAGCTCCTCGCCATCGAGAATGCGCAGGTGAAACGCCTCGAAGTCCTTGCCATCAATCTCCGGATAGGGACATTTCTGTTCGACCACAAAGACGTCCACGCGCAGCTTCAGCATTGCATAAAGTGCGCGCGGGGTCAGCTTGTCGATTTCATCCCACTGGGAAATGAGAGGTTTTTCAATCATCAGTAGACAATCACCGAACGGATGGACTTGCCTTCGTGCATGAGATCGAAGGCGGTATTGATTTCATCGAGCGGCATTGTGTGGGTGATGAGATCGTCGATATTGATCTTACCTTCCATGTACCAGTCCACAATCTTCGGCACGTCGGTGCGACCGCGTGCGCCGCCAAATGCCGTACCTTTCCATACACGTCCGGTAACGAGCTGGAAGGGGCGCGTGGCGATTTCCTTGCCAGCTTCGGCTACACCGATGATGATCGATTCACCCCAGCCGCGATGGCAGCATTCCAGTGCCTGCCGCATGACATCGGTATTGCCGGTGGCGTCGAAGGAGTAGTCCGCGCCGCCATCGGTCAGGTCCTGAATGGCCTGCACCACCTTGTCATTGCCGATCTCGCGCGGGTTGATGAAATCGGTCATGCCGAACTTCTTCGCCATTTCGACCTTGGCCGGATTGATATCGACGCCGATGATCTTGTCGGCGCCAACCATGCGCGCACCCTGAATGACATTGAGGCCGATGCCGCCAAGCCCGAACACCACGACATTGGAACCCGGACGGACTTTTGCCGTGTAGATCACGGCACCGATGCCCGTCGTCACACCACAGCCGATATAGCAGATCTTGTCGAATGGCGCGTCTTCACGCACCTTGGCGACGGCGATTTCCGGCAGAACGGTAAAGTTCGAGAAGGTCGAGCAGCCCATATAATGGAATACTTCGCCGCCATCGCAGGAGAAACGCGTGGTCTTGTCGGGCATAAGGCCCTGACCTTGCGTGGCGCGGATCGAGGTGCAGAGGTTGGAGCGCTGCGACAGGCAGGTTTTGCACTGGCGGCATTCGGGCGTGTAAAGCGGAATGACATGGTCGCCCGGCTTGACGGAGGTTACGCCTGCGCCCACTTCGCGCACAATGCCCGCACCTTCATGGCCGAGAATGGCCGGGAACTTGCCTTCGGAATCGAGGCCCGAAAGCGTGTAAGCATCGGTATGGCACACGCCGGTCGCCATGATTTCGACCAGCACTTCACCAGCCCGCGGCCCGCCGATTTCGACGGTTTCGATGGTGAGCGGCTTTTTTGCTTCCCAGGCAACGGCTGCACGTGACTTCATGGCGATGTTTCCCTTCCAGTTATGTGTTGCGCGCCTATTTCAGATAGGTGCGCAAAATCCGCATGATTTCGTCGATTTGCGTATCGGGGTCCGCTTTGGTTTCCTGCGCGAATGTCTCGCGAAAATGGCTTTCCAGTACTTCCGCCATCAACCCGTTGGCCGCGCCGCGCAAGGCCGCGATCTGCTGCAACAATGCTGCGCATTCCGTGCCAGCCTCCACCGCGCGCTCCAGCGCTTCGGCCTGTCCGCGAATGCGGCGCAGGCGCGTCAGCGCGCGCTTCTTATCTTCCGGTGAATGCGGCATGGAATCTCCCGATTTCAGCGAAATTTATATACTCTGGGGGAGTATGTCAATTGTCGACTGTGAGTCGCAGGTGGAGCAGCGGATAGGGGCGTCCCTGATCGTCTGTCTCCGAGCGTCCGGTTTCGACAAAGCCCATATGCCGGTAAAAGCCGACGCCTTGCAGGTTCTGCTCGTTCACATCGACCGTCAGCGGACTGCCGAACGCTTTTGCATGGGCTATCATGCGCTTGCCGATGCCTTTGCCGCGCTGGTCGGGCGCGAGGAACAGGCTGTCGATATGGCGCTCGCTCATGCCCATGAAGCCGACCGGCTTGCCGGAATCTTCAATAAGCCAGACCTCGACATTGGGCAGATATTGCTCGGCAACGAGCTTCTCGATTTCCAGGAAATCATCGCGGCTCAGGAAGTCATGCGTGGCGAGAACGCTGGCTCGCCAGATTTCGGTCAATGCAGGCGCATCTTCACTGCTCGATTTTCGAATATGGATCATATGCGCTCCTTGTGTGATAAGCACGAAAGCGGAAAGCCTTATCTCACGGAAACTACTTTGACGAGCCTGCCCGATCTTCCTGTGACACAGATTCTGCCTCAACTGGATGAGGCATTGGCGCATTATGCGAGTGCGGTCCTCGTCGCGCCGCCCGGTGCAGGCAAGACGACACTTGTGCCGATCCATCTTTTACAGGCGGGCTGGCGCAAGGACGGCATGATCGTGCTGCTTGAGCCACGCCGTGTGGCAGCGCGCGCTGCCGCTCGCCGCATGGCGCAGCTTCTGGGTGAGGAGCCGGGCGAAACCGTCGGCTATCGGATGCGCCTTGAAAGCAGGGTATCAGGTAAAACCAGAATCCTTGTCGTCACCGAGGGCGTGTTTGCGCGCATGATCCTCGACGATCCAGACCTCAAGGGCGTTGCCGCAGTGCTGTTCGATGAGTTCCATGAACGCAGTCTCGATGCGGATTTCGGTTTGGCGCTGGCGCTCGATGTGCAGGCAGCACTGCGCGACGATCTTAAAATCCTCGTCATGTCTGCGACGCTTGACGGTGCGCGTGTTGCTTCGCTTCTTGGCGACGCGCCGGTGATTGAAAGTGAGGGGCGCGCTTATCCTGTCGATATCCGCTATCGCGACCGCAAAGCGGAGGAACGGATCGAAGACGCGATGGTGCGTGCTATCCGTGATGCATTGGCCGACGAGACCGGCAGCGTTCTGGCTTTTTTGCCGGGGCAGGGTGAGATTGAGCGCACGGCTGGCATTCTGGAAAAGTTCCTGCCTGCCAATATCATTCTGGCTCCCCTTTTTGGCGCGATGGAAGGTGGTGCACAGGATGCGGCGATCAAGCCTGCCCCGGCGGGTCATCGCAAGGTTGTTCTGGCGACCTCCATTGCCGAAACCTCCATCACGATTGATGGCGTGCGCGTGGTGATCGATAGCGGGTTTGCACGCCAGCCGAAATATGAACCGGCCACGGGCCTGACCCGCCTTGAAACCGTTCGGACTTCGCGCGCAAGTGCTGATCAGCGTGCGGGCCGTGCCGGGCGAACCGAACCCGGTGTCGCCATTCGCCTCTGGCATCAGGGACAGACGGCGTCGCTCCCCGCTTTTTCTCCGCCGGAAATTCTGGAAGCTGACCTGTCCGGTCTCGTACTCGATGCCGCCGCATGGGGTGTGGCCGATCCGGCAACGCTTAGTTTTCTCGATGTTCCGCCGAAGCCTGCGCTGAAGGAGGCAAAAGCATTGCTTAGCCGGCTCGGTGCGCTGGATGAGGCCGGACGATTGACACCCGATGGCGAAGCAATGCGCTCTTTGGCCCTGCCTGCACGTCTGGCGCATATGGTGGCGGAAGCCGGCAAGCGCGGCGAGGCGCAGAAGGCAGCCGAACTCGCGGTGTTGCTGACCGAACGTGGCTTAGGCGGCAATGAAACCGACCTCGATGCCCGCATGTCGCGATTCCGCAACGATCGTTCCGACCGTGCGCAGCGCGCAAAAGGATTGGCAAGGCGGCTTGCCGCAAATGTCCCAAACAAGGGCGAAGCGGCAGGCTCGAGCGTCGGCCGGATGCTGATTGATGCCTATCCGGATCGCATAGCAAAGGCTCGCGGGCAGACGGGGCAATTTCTGCTCGCCAATGGGCGCGGCGGTGAAGTCGATCCCGGCATAAGCCTCAGCCGCGCACCATGGCTGGTGGTTGCCGATATGTCGGGCAAGGCGGGCAGGGCGCGTGTTCTTTCTGCCGCGGAAGTCTCGGAAACAGAAATCCGTGCCGCCCTTGGTGACAGGATCGAAAGCGGCAGACAAGTGGTCTACGACCCGGAAAAGAATGCCTTGCGGGCGCGTGAAGCTGTGCGCATCGGCGCGATAGCGCTCTCTGAAAAGCCGCTTGCCGCCCCGTCGGGCAGTGTTGCCGATGAAGGCGTCATTGCCGCCGTGCGTGATCACGGACTTGATATTCTGCCATGGGGCAAGGAGGCCGCTATTCTGCGCCGTCGCCTCGGCTGGCTTCATCGCGGACTTGGCGACCCATGGCCGTCAATGGAGGATGAATACCTTTTGGAGAAACTGGAGGACTGGCTGCTCCCGTTTCTGACGGGTGAAGCGCAGCTCGACCGCATTCCCGGCCATGTCTTGAAAAACGGCCTGATAAGCCTCGTTCCCTTTGACCTCCAGCGCAGTGTCGACCAGCTTGCGCCGACGCATTTTGAAGTGCCGACCGGATCGAATATTCCGATCCGTTACGATGCCGAAGAGCCGGTGATCGCGGTACGCGTGCAGGAACTGTTTGGATTAGGCGTGCATCCGGCGATCGCCAACGACAAGGTGCCGCTCTTGCTGGAGCTTCTTTCTCCCGCTCATCGCCCGATCCAGATTACCCGCGATCTTCCCGGCTTCTGGAAGGGATCATGGGCGGATGTGCGCTCCGATATGCGCGGACGTTATCCCAAACATGTCTGGCCGGAAGATCCGGTCAATGCGGAAGCGACGCGCCGCGCCAAGCCGCGTGGAACCTGAGATTTTGGCTCTGACGGCCTGCAAGTGGCTACTCTTCTGCGCTCCCGCTGCTCATGTACCTAAAAGTACGATCCGCTCCGGTTCTCGAAGCGCACCATTTTCGGCACGTCATAACCAAAATCTTGACCGGTCCTATCACGGCACCCTGCGACCGGATAACGCAGTTCCGCTTGCTTTCTGGTCCGGGCTTGCCTCATAAGGAGCCTGACGAGGGACCTCATGCACGCAGAATTCGAGAATCGCGCTTCCAATCTTTCGCGGCGTCCGCGCCTGACCACGTTGATACGGGTGCGCTGGCTGGCCATTGCCGGTCAGACCGCCGCTGTCATGCTCGTGGCGCTTTATCTGCAATTTCCTTTTGCCGTCGGCATCTGTTTTGCGCTGATTGCCTGTTCGGCATGGCTCAACCTTTACCTGGCCTTCCGTTTTCCGACCAATCATCGGCTCAATCCGGCGGCGGCAAGTCTGGTGCTGGCATTCGATATTCTGCAACTGGCGGGTCTTCTCTATCTCACCGGGGGGCTGCAAAATCCGTTCGTCATCCTGATGATCGTGCCCGTCATTATCTCGGCGACGTCGCTTTCTGCCCGCCATACGCTTGTACTGGGCTTGCTGGTGGTTGCCTGCACATCGGTGCTTACTATCAGGCACGAACCGCTGCCCTGGTATCCGGGCGAAACGCTGAATCTGCCGTTCCTGTTCGTGATCGGTATCTGGTGCGCCATTATTTCCGCGCTCGGTTTCACGGCGGTCTATGCCTACCGCATCGCCGAGGAAGCTCGTCAATTGGGCGATGCATTGAGTGCCGCCGAACTTATTCTCCAGCGCGAACAGCATCTGTCGGCGCTTGACGGGCTGGCGGCCGCCGCGGCGCATGAACTGGGGACGCCGCTGGCGACGATTGCACTGGTGGTGAAGGAAATGCAGCGCGCCCATACCACCGATCCGGGCCTTGCCGAAGACATCGCGTTGCTCCATTCCCAGACGCAGCGCTGCCGGGAAATTCTCCAGCGGCTGACTAGCCTGTCGTCGGAAGGCGAGGAGCATATGTCACGTCTGCCGCTCTCTTCGCTCATTGAAGAGGTGATCGCTCCGCATCGCAATTTCGGCATCACCATCGACGTGCAGAAGATGGAAGGTCCCAAACCGGAACCTGTCACGCGGCGCAATCCCGGCCTGCTATACGGCCTCGGCAATCTGGTGGAAAATGCCGTCGATTTTGCGCGCGATACGGTCAACGTCACCTGGGGCTGGACCGATGGCAATGTGAGCGTGACCATTCAGGACGACGGGGAAGGGTTCAAGCCTGAAATCCTCGACCGTATCGGCGAGCCCTATATGACGAGCCGCGACAATACCCGAAATGGCGGCGGTTTGGGGCTCGGCCTTTTTATCGCCAAAACCTTGCTGGAGCGCTCTGGCGCCCATATCACCTTCCGCAATCGCAACAATCCGGGACAGGGTGCGGAAGTAAAGGTGGTCTGGCCGCGTTCCGCCTTCACGTCCGTCTGAAGCAGGCTTGCGGGCATCTATAGGATTTTCCTATCAAATCCTCGTGTCCGCATTTAAAAATGTTCTTGAAATACAAAGGTTTGGATTGCTTTCGCGACTGAACACATGCTGAAATTGCTTCAACAATTCAATGGCTATTTGACTTTTTGACGCAGGGGTATCAATAAGGAAAGAAAAATACAGGCAGGATGCACCCGATGGACGACTTGAAGCAGGAAGACACCGAAGCCATAGGCAACGATCCGACCCTCCTTCTGGTTGATGACGACAAGCCCTTCTTGCAGCGCCTTGCCCGCGCCATGGAGAGCCGGGGTTTTCAGGTGACGACCGCGGAATCGGTTGAGGAAGGCATCGCCGCTGCCAAGGCCGCTGCCCCCGCCTATGCGGTCGTGGATATGCGGCTCGGTGACGGCAACGGCCTCGACGTCATCGAGGCGATTCGCTCGCGCCGCGCCGACACCCGCGCCATCGTGCTTACCGGGTACGGAAATATCGCAACCGCTGTGAACGCCGTTAAGCTTGGCGCCATCGATTATCTGTCCAAGCCCGCCGATGCGGATGAGGTCTTTGCGGCCTTGACCCGCCGTCCCGGTGAAAAGGTCGCGCCGCCGGAAAATCCGATGTCCGCCGACCGGGTTCGCTGGGAGCACATCCAGCGGGTTTATGAAATGTGCGAACGCAATGTCTCCGAGACCGCCCGTCGTCTCAACATGCACCGCCGCACATTGCAGCGCATTCTGGCCAAGCGCGCTCCGCGTTAGAGCGCATCCCGAAAAGTGTGAAACGGTTTTCGGAAAAGATACGCGTCAAAACAAAGAGATAGAGCGCTACCAAATCAGTCTATTTCGGTCTCGGGAACCTCGAGACCGGCCAGTTCGGCAATGGTCAGACGAGCGGCGCCCACCCGCGCAAAGCGCAACATCAACGCCTTTCGTGTCGCGCCGGGCAATTTATGTTCCGGGGCATCGCGCATGATTTCAGCTCCATATCCGTCAGAGAGAATGAAGCCGCATTCTTGCGGAAATATTCCGCTCGGCACTCCCGGATGAGTAGCAAAGAACAGCCGGTCGCAATAGGCGCGATATTCCGGCCATTTGCGGTCCGCCTTCCAGTCCTCGATAGAGGATTTGATCTCCACGATCCAGATTTCTCCCTTGCGGCTGATTGCAATCAGATCGGCGCGCCGGCCTGACGCCAGTGGCAGCTCGGGCAAGGTGGCAAGACCCATTTCCAGAAAAAGGCGCTGCACGCCGCGCCGCACGAGCATGGCATTCTCAGATTGCCTGCCGTCTGAAAGAGGATGGGTCTGGTTGGGAATCACAATGGGCATGGGGCGCATTTTGTGCGCGGTCTCAGAGGGAGACAATCTAAAATCAGGGGCGGACTACACAAAAACTGACGCCGACAAGGCGAAACATGGCCAAAAAATGTCTTAATCAAGGAATTTTCAATTTACGGTTAACGTCTGGTTAACAATACTGCCGCATCTTCAACGGCAACGAACGATTCGCATCTATCTCCGGCCCATCGCGGTCCCATTGACGGAATGAACCAATCTGGGGGAATGCATGAATTCTCGCGTCCTAAATCTGACGGCGGCTCTCTTCCTGGGCAGTGTCGTCGCTGGCTGCTCGACCGCAGGCGGCACTTTCTATACGGCTTCCTATTCTTCGGTCACTGACGCCGGCTATGTCGTCCCGGCAATTCCGAGCGAAAAGATTCAACCGCAATATCGCCGTCAGGTCGTCAAATATCCAACGGACGAAAAGCCGGGCACGATCATTGTCGATACGCGGGAAAAGTTCCTCTATCTCATCATGCCTGAAGGCAAGGCGATGCGGTACGGCATTGGCGTCGGCCGTGAAGGTTTCGAATGGTCCGGCACGGCGCGCGTCGCCATGAAGCGCGAATGGCCGACCTGGACACCGCCTTCGGCCATGATCAAGCGCCAGCCGGAACTGGCAAAATATCGCAATGGCATGGACCCCGGCCTGCGTAATCCACTCGGCGCTCGCGCACTCTACCTGTACAACAAGGGTGGCGATACGGGCTATCGTCTGCACGGAACGCCGGAATGGTGGTCCATCGGCAAGGCAATGTCTTCCGGCTGCATCCGCCTGATGAACCAGGACATCATGGATCTTTACGACCGCACCGAACAGGGCGCGAAGGTCATCGTAAAGCAATAAGTCCAGGCGATACAGATATGAAAAAGGCCGCTTGAAGCGGCCTTTTTCATTTGCGATTTCAATCGGCTCAAATCTGTTCGACCTGCTGCACTTCCGGCACGAAATGACGCAGAAGGTTCTGGATGCCGTGCTTCAGCGTTGCAGTCGATGACGGGCAGCCTGAGCAGGCGCCCTTCATATTCAGGAATACGGTGCCGTTTTCAAAACCGCGGAAGGTGATGTCGCCGCCATCCTGCGCCACTGCCGGACGAACGCGGGTTTCGATCAGTTCCTTGATGATCTCGACGGTTTCGGCATCGGCCTCATCGAAAAATTCTTCATCGCCATGTGCGGCAGCGGCGTCGGCATTGCTATTGCCAGCCATTGCAGGCGCGCCGGACATGAAATGCTCCATGATTGTGCCGAGAATGGCAGGCTTCAAGTGCTGCCATTCGCCGTCTTCCTTGGTGACGGTGATGAAATCATAGCCGAAGAAAACACCCGTCACGCCCGGAACCGAAAAAAGCTTGGCTGCGAGCGGCGATGTGTTGCCAGCGGTGGAAGCATCGCGGAAATCAGCGGTGCCTTCCGGCATGACGACCTTGCCGGGAAGAAACTTCAGGGTCGCCGGGTTGGGCGTGGTTTCAGTCTGGATGAACATGCCAGTTGTCCCGCTTTCAGATTTTGGAACGATTTTCGTAGGCGCAGATCGCCATGGACGCAAGTGCTGTCCCGATGCTGCGCGTATCAGTTGCCATCAATATAGGGTGATTAGGTCACCGCATCAATGTCGTCGTCGCTCATACCTGCTGGAATGACCGTAACCGGGATCGGGAACTGGGAGCGACTGGCAAGCGATTGCACGAGAGGGCCGGGGCCTTCCTTGCCCGAACCCGCAGCCAGAACCAGAATTGCGATATCCTGATCTTCCTCGATGAGGCTCGTCAGCTCCGCGGCGGTTTCCCCCTCGCGGATGCTGATTTCCGGCTCGATCCCCTGATCTGCACGCACGGTTGCCGCGAATTTCTCAAGCGCGGCCTGGGCACGATCCTGCGCTTCGGAACGCATGATTTCACCAACGCCCAGAATTTGCTGGAAATCGGAGTCATCGATCACGAAAAGCAGGATGAGCGAGCCGCCGGTGTTTTTCGCCCGGCGTGCGGCATAGGCGACGGCGCGCCCGCATTCGGGCGTTTCATCGATGACGGCAAGAAACTTGCGGCGGTGACCGGCTTCCCGGCTAAGTCGTTTTGATACCATGGCCGCAATTTGCCATCGGGATCGACCGTCTGCAAGCTGACATTTACAGGAGCTTGCGGATCGAAGGTTGATCTTTAAACGGAGAGGGCGGCGGCAAAAATGCCGCCGCCCTAAGTCGCAATCGAGAAATTCAGTTCTGCAGCCAGCCAACAATATCGCGGACATGGCGCATGGTTTGTTCCGCGATCACACCAGCCCGTTCGCCGCCATCGCGCAGAACACTGTCGATATAGGCAGGATCGGCCACCAGCCGCCGCATCTCATGGGTGATCGGCGAAAGCTTGGTCACCGCCAGATCGGCAAGCGATGCCTTGAATTCGGAGAACTGGCGCCCGCCGAATTCCTTGAGCACATCTTCCTTCGATCGAGAGGAAAGCGCTGCATAGATGCCAACCAGATTATCCGCTTCCGGGCGTCCGTCGAGGCCGTCGAGTTCGGTTGGCAGGCCATCCGAGTCGGTCTTTGCCTTGCGAATTTTCTTGGTGATGGTCTCTTCGTCATCGATCAGGTTGATGCGCGACAGGTCCGACGGATCGGATTTCGACATTTTCTTGGTGCCGTCGCGCAGCGACATGATCCGCATGGCCGGGCCGGAAATGACCGGCTCGGTGAGCGGGAAGAAGCCCGATACCTGCTCGTCACCGACCTTCATATCCACACCGATCCCCAGTGAGGCGATACGGTCGGAATAGTCATTGTTGAACTTCTGGGCGATATCGCGGGTCAGTTCCAGATGCTGCTTCTGGTCCTCGCCAACCGGGACAGCGGTGGCACGGTAAAGCAGGATGTCGGCGGCCATCAGGCTCGGATAGGCGAACAGTCCGAGCGAAGCATTTTCGCGGTCCTTGCCTGCTTTGTCCTTGAACTGGGTCATGCGGCTCATCCAGCCGATACGCGCGACACAGTTGAACACCCAGGCCAGTTCAGCATGCTGCATGACGCGGCTCTGGTTGAAGACGATGCTCTTCTTCGGATCGATGCCAGCGGCAAGGAAAGCTGCGGTGACTTCGCGGGTCGACTGCATCAGCTCAGCCGGATCGGGCGAGACGGTCAGGGCGTGCATGTCCACGACGCAATAGATGCAGTCGTTGGTGTCCTGCATGTCCACCCACCGCTTGATTGCCCCGAGATAATTGCCGAGGTGAAGATTTCCGGTCGGTTGGACACCGGAGAAAACAAGCGGTTTGAACGTGCTCATGAGCGTTTCCTAAAAAAGTTAGCCCCGCCGGTGGAGAGCGGGGATTTTGAATGCTGGTCTTTTCGCAGAGACGCAGCCGCCTTTCAAGCGTGAATTATTGCTCGCTTTCTGGCGCTTTCTTTGCCGCGCCGCGCTTGATGTTGCGGCGGATCATCCCGGTATTGGCGCCGCCGAGACCAAAGGCAAAACCGAAATAAACCACCATTGCGGCAACAACGATTGCGGTCACGGTT
Source organism: Ochrobactrum sp. AP1BH01-1 (assembly GCF_018066705.1). NCBI lineage: Bacteria > Pseudomonadati > Pseudomonadota > Alphaproteobacteria > Hyphomicrobiales > Brucellaceae > Ochrobactrum > Ochrobactrum sp. AP1BH01-1. The sequence continues at coordinate 101,875 of NZ_JAGPOU010000003.1, forward strand.
CCCGCCCGTACAACAAGCGGTGCTGCCGAGGAAAGCTCGTGGGCAAAGTAGCTAATGGCAAAATGGATGCCGATGGCCATGATCCCTGCCGCGATGAGGAGACGCGGGATGCGGGTGAGGAGTGGAAGATCCTGTCCCCAATGGCCCCGCTTCACAAGTGTAGCAAACAGTAGCACGGCGTTGACCCAGCCGGCGGCAATTTCAGCGGTGGCGATGCCGGCCGGGCCGAAATGCGGGAAAAGCGAGATGGCAAGGGAAACGTTTACCGCTACCGAAATAGCGGCGAAGATCATCGGCGTACGGGTATCCTCGCGGGCGAAGAAGCCCGGAATGAACGCCTTGATCAGCACGAAAGCAGGCAGGCCGAGGCCGTAGATCGCCAGAATATTGGATACGACAAGCGTGGAATCCGGGCTGAACTTGCCGCGTTCGAACAAAAGCCGCACGATTGGCTCCGACATGACGAGCAGAGCGGCTGCGGCTGGCAGCGTGAGGAACAAGGTGAACTCGACCGACCGGTTTTGCAGGTTGGCTGCTTCCTTCATGTGACCGCCACGCAATGCGCGTGACAGTTCCGGCAGAAGCACGGTCGCGACCGCAATGCCGACGACGCCGAGCGGCAGCTGATAGATGCGGTCGGCATAGACGAGCGAGGATACAGCGCCTTCCATACCCGATGCGATATTGGTGTTGATCAGCAGGTTGATCTGCGTGATGCCGCCGGTAATGGCAGCGGGAAGAGCCAGCACCAGAAGCCGCCTGACGTTGGGCGTGAGGCGCGGACGGCGGAAGCCGATCTTGATGCCTGCACTGCGCACGGCAATCCAGACGATAGCGAGCTGGACCAGACCCGCAGCCATGACGCCCCAGGAAAGGCCATATCCAACGGCCAGCGCATCATAGCCGCGCCACCAGGCCACGGCCAGGACGCCGATCAGGATGATGTTGAGAAACACCGGGGCGATTGCCGCCGCGAAATAACGGTGCAGCGAATTCAGCATCCCGCCCATCATCGCGGCAAGCGACATGCAGGCGAGGTAGGGGAACATGATGACGGCGAGACGCACCGTGTTCTCGAACTTCACCGGATCGTCAGTGAAGCCAGGCGCGATGACCGTGCGCACGATGAACGGCATCGATAGTTCCATTACGATGGTCAGGAACAGAAGCACGGTGAAGAGAACGCCAAACACTTCTTCGGAAAAGCGGCGTGCACCGTCCATGCCGTTCTTTTCGATTTCCTTGGCAAAAAGCGGCACGAAGGCAGAATTGAAGGCGCCTTCGGCAAAGAGACGGCGAAAGGTGTTCGGGAAGCGGAAGGCGGCATTGAAGGCATCGGCTACCGGACCTGTGCCAAGGGCCGCCGCCATGAACATCTCGCGTGTGAAGCCGAAAATGCGGCTCATCAGCGTTCCGGACGCGACCGTGGCAAACTTCTTGACCAAACTCATTTACTGAAAAACCTATGCTGCGGCCTGCGATGAGCGGCCCTGTGTCTTGCTGCCGTTTTCCCCGCCCAGAACACCAAGCAGCTTGCGCCTGATATTGCCCTGACGGTTGGCATTTGAAATCTTGTGGCCCACTAGGTCCGTTACGTAAAAACTGTCAATCACCTTCTCGCCGAATGTGGTGATATGGGCTGAAGCAATATCCAGTGAAAGGTCGGAAATAAGGCCGGTCAGTTCCGAAAGCAGGCCGGGACGGTCCAGACCTTCCACCTCGATGACGGTGAACTTGTTGGAAAGCGTGTTGTTGATCTCGACCCGCGGCTCAACCTTGAAAGCCTTGGCGGCCCTTTTCGGCTTGGTGCGCTTGGCCAGAACGTCGGGCAAATGCGCCTTGCCGGACAGGACATCCTCGATAACCTTGCCGACGCGTTCAGCACGGCGGCGCTCGTCATCGTCGGTATTAAATTCACGGCTGATGAGAATGGTGTCGAGCGCCCGCCCGTCACCGGTCGTGAAAATCTGCGCGTCGACGATGTTGGCCCCTGCCGCAGCGCAGGCACCCGTTATGATCGACAGCAGGCGCGGATGGTCGGGTGCCAGCACCGTGATTTCAGTCACGGCCTCGAATGTATGCGGTTTCGCCATCGTGGCCAGCGCCCGCTCGTTGCGGTCGGCTTCGCGGATGAAATGGGCGTGCCGGACCTGATCCTCAAGGCTGACGGTGAGGAAATAGTTGGTGTAATGAAGTGCCAGATAGGCATCGCGCTTGTCCTTGGACCAGTCGGAAAGCCGTTCCGCCAGCGCTTCCCGCGCCTGATAGTCACGGTCGGCGCGGGATAGTTCCGAGAAACCGCCGGTCAAAACCAATTCGGTTTCGTAGAACAGCGTGCGCAGAAGCTGGCCCTTCCAGCCGTTCCATACACCGGGGCCGACCGCCTTGATGTCGCAGACGGTCAGGATCAGGAGAAGTTTCAACCGCTCCATCGTCTGCACGGTATCGGCGAAGTCGATGATGGTCTTGCGATCATTGAGATCGCGCGACTGCGCCACCATGCTCATGGTCAGATGTTCGCGCACAAGCCATTCGACGGTTTCGGTTTCGGCGGGGCTAAGGCCGAAGCGGGGGCCGAGCTTGCGGGCAATGCGCGCACCGGCAACCGAGTGGTCCTCCGGTCGCCCCTTGGCGATGTCGTGCAAGAGCAGGGCCACATAAAGCAGGTTGCGGTCGCGCTTGACGGTGGTGATGAGGTGGTTTGAAAGCGGATGTTCGTTTTCAAGCTCGCCATGCTCGATTTCCGACAGCACGGCGATGCAGCGCAGCAGGTGCTCGTCCACCGTATAATGGTGGTACATGTTGAACTGCATCATGGCGACGACCTTGCCGAAATCCGGAATGAACTTTCCGAGCACGCCGGATTCGTTCATGCGGCGCAAAATGAGTTCGGGATTGCGCGGTGAGGTCAGAATTTCGAGGAAGAGCCGGTTGGCTTCCGGGTTCTCGCGCAGATCGGCATTGATGAGTTTCAAGGAGCGGGTGAGGCTCTGCATCGCTTCGGGATGGAACTCCAGCCCGTGCTTGTCCGCCAGATGGAAGAGACGGATGATGTTGACCGGGTCTTCCTTGAAAACCCCCGGCCGCGCGATGTTGATGCGGTGATTTTCGGAAACGAAGTCACCGTCAGCGGAAAGCTTGCGCTTGCGGCGTGAGAAGGTGAGGAAGATGCGGTTGAAGCCTGGAACGTGCTTGGCCTGCTGTTCTTCCAGTGCTGCGCTGATGATGCGGGTGAGGTCGCCCACATCCTTAGCCACGAGGAAGTAATGCTTCATGAACCGCTCGACATAGTTCTGTCCGGGATGCGCCGTATAGCCAAGGCGTTCAGCGATTTCCGGCTGTATGTCGAAGGAAAGGCGCTCTTCTGCCTTCAGCGTCGCGAAGTGCATGTGGCACCGCACCGCCCATAGAAAGTCTTCCGCCTTGTTGAACAGTTTCAGCTCGGCTCGTGACAGAACGCCGAGTTTAACCAGCTCTTCTTTCGTCTTGACGCGGTAAAAATACTTGGTGATCCAGAACAGCGTATGCAGGTCGCGCTGGCCGCCCTTGCCTTCCTTGACGTTCGGCTCCACCAGATAGCGGGTTTCGCCGGCCTTGCGGTGGCGCTGATCGCGCTCGGCAAGCTTGGCCTGAATGAATTCCGGGCCGGTATCCTTGACGATTTCGTCGTCGAAGCGGGTGACAAGCGTTTTGAAGAGCTCGCGATTGCCGGTGAGAAACCGCGCATCGAGAATTGCCGTGCGGATCGTCATGTCCTCACGCGCCAGACGAATGCACTCATCGATGTTGCGCGTGGAATGGCCGACTTTCAGTCCCATGTCCCACAGCATGTAGAGCATGTATTCGACCACCTGCTCACCCCACGGGGTCTGCTTGTAGGGCAGCAGAAACAGAAGATCTATATCCGATCCCGGCGCCAGTCCGCCGCGCCCGTACCCGCCGACGGCGACAATGGCCATGTTTTCCGCTTTCGACGGATTGACCATCGGATAGGCCTTGGTGGTGGCAAATTCGAACAGCGCCTCGATCAGCGTATCCATGAGAAAGGAAAGGCGTTTGGCGCAAAGCGTGCCGCCTCCATCCTTCATCAACATGCCTTCCGCATGGGCGCGGCCGCGCACCAGTGCATCCTTCAGGGCCTGAAGAACCACTTTGCGTACGGTAGGACTGGTGTAGTTTTCGTCCGTGGAATCCGCCAGTTCGTTGAGCTTGCGCCGCAGCGTCTCGGGATTGACGATCTCTTCCAGCTTAAGGTCGTGTGCGCTCATGCGGGTTTTGGGTCCGGCTACAGGATTGGAGGCGACGGAGTATCCTATAGCCGCTTTTACAGGACATGAATATCCAAAAGCAAAGGCCGGGTTTCCCCGGCCTTTTATCCCTGGTTGCTGCTCTCTCAGTTCGTCGCGTTATAGGCGGTGATTGCCGCCATATTGACGATGTCGGAATCCTTCGCGCCGATGGTGACGATCTGCGCAGGCTTGTCGAGGCCGACGAGCAGGGGACCGATGATCGTCGCGCCACCCAGTTCCTGCAGCATGTCGGCGGCAATCGACGCCGAATGATTGTCGGGTGTGACGATCACGTTCGCCGGACCCGACAGGCGGATGAACGGATATTGTTCCATCAGCTTCGGGTTCAGAGCCACATCGGCACTCATTTCGCCGTCGAATTCGAAATCCACATGGCGCGTTGCAAGAATGCGGACGGCTTCCTGGATGCGGGCGGAGCGTTCACCCCCCATATGACCGAAGGTCGAGAAGGCGGTGAGTGCGACACGCGGCACATAACCCATACGGCGCGCCATGCCCGCAGCCTCGACTGCGATATCGGCAAGCTCGGCTGCTGTCGGCATTTCATGGACGGCTGTGTCGGCGATGAATACGGTGCGTCCGCGGCACAGCGCAATGGAAACGCCGACCACGCGATGGCCGGGCTTGGAATCGATCACACGGCGCACATCGTCGAGACCCGTCGCGTAATTGCGGGTCACGCCCGTCACCATGCCATCGGCATCGCCCAGCGCCACCATGCAAGCCGCAAAATGATTGCGGTCATTGTTGATGAGGCGGTGGCAATCGCGCGTCAGATAGCCTTTGCGCTGCAATTTCTCGTAAAGATAGTCGGCGTAAGCCGCATTGCGGCTCGACAGGCGCGCATTGATGATTTCGATGCCGGGACGGTCGAGATCGAGACCGGCAGCCTTCGCCGTATCGCGCACGCGTTCCTCGCGTCCTACGAGGATAGCGGTGCCGAGACCCTGATTGACGTAGGAAACGGCGGCGCGCATCACCTGTTCTTCCTCGCCTTCGGCAAAGACGATGCGCTTCGGCTGGCGCCGCACGCGCTCATAGATGCCGCGAAGGGTGGAGGCGATCGGATCGCGACGGGCCGACAGTTCGCGCTTGTAGCCTTCGATGTCGGCAATGGCGCGTCCGGCAACGCCGGTTTCCATCGCGGCCTTGGCGACGGCAGCCGAGACCGATGCAAGCAGGCGCGGATCGAACGGCACCGGAATGATGTAGTTCGGGCCGAAGCGCGGGCGGCTGCCCTGATAGGCAGCGACAACATCGTCCGGCACGTCCTCACGGGCAAGCTCGGCCAGCGCGTTGACGGCGGCGATTTTCATCGCATCGTTGATGGTGGTCGCACGCACGTCGAGCGCGCCACGGAAGATATAGGGAAAGCCAAGGACATTGTTGACCTGGTTCGGATAATCCGAACGGCCCGTCGCAACGATGGCATCGTCGCGGATGCGCGCCACTTCTTCGGGCGTGACTTCCGGGTCGGGATTGGCCATGGCGAAGATGATCGGGTTCGGCGCCATAGAACGGACCATATCTTCCGTAAACGCGCCTTTCGCCGAAAGACCGAACACGACGTCCGCGCCATTCATGGCATCTGCGAGCGACCGCTTGTCGGTCTTGACCGCATGTGCCGATTTCCACTGGTTCATGCCCTCCTCGCGACCCTGATAGACAACACCCTTGGTGTCGCACAGGATGACGTTCTCCGGGGCAAAACCCATCGCCTTGATAAGTTCGATACAGGCAATACCCGCCGAACCCGCGCCATTGCAGACGAGCTTCGTCGTCTTCATGTCGCGGCCGGTCAGATGCAGCGCATTGATCAGGCCCGCAGCGGCGATGATGGCCGTCCCATGCTGGTCGTCGTGGAAAACCGGAATGTCCATCAATTCGCGCAGGCGGCTCTCGATGATGAAGCAGTCGGGCGCCTTGATATCTTCCAGATTGATGCCGCCGAAGGACGGGCCGAGATAGCGCACCGCATTGATGAAGGCGTCGATGTCAGTTGTATCGACTTCAAGATCTATGGAGTCGACATCGGCGAAGCGCTTGAACAGCACGGCCTTGCCTTCCATGACGGGCTTGGACGCGAGCGCGCCCAGATTGCCGAGGCCGAGAATTGCGGTGCCGTTCGATATGACGGCGACCAGATTGCCCTTGGCCGTATAGTCGTAGGCGCGGGCGGCGTCTTCGGCAATTGCCTTTACCGGCACGGCAACGCCCGGAGAATAGGCAAGCGACAGATCGCGCTGTGTGGTCATGGGCTTGGTGGGGTTGATCTCCAGCTTGCCCGGACGACCCTGCGCGTGAAAGTCTAGCGCTTCCTTCTCACTGGCTGTGGGTGCGCGTTCTGATGTGTTGCCCTTCGGCGTCGAGGCTGGCATGTTCCCTCCGGTTTCATCTGCGGGAGAACCTCGATAGCGCCAGTCACGCATTGTGTAAACAGCGCTTACGGGAATAGATATTCATCCAAAAACGATGGAATACGAAATTTTATGACTTTGGCACTGTTTGCCAAGCAATAAATGAAGGTTTACCGATGGAAGCGACGGCTAACGAACACACCTCAGAAGCGGAAGAAAATGCCGCCGAGGCAGCACCCGTTCGCCTGACGCCCATGATGGAGCAATATATCGAGATCAAGGCGGCGAATGTCGATTCGCTGCTCTTTTATCGCATGGGCGATTTCTACGAGTTGTTCTTCGATGACGCAGTGGAGGCATCTGCTGCGCTGGGCATCACGCTTACCAAGCGTGGCAAGCATCTGGGCGAGGATATTCCGATGTGCGGCGTGCCGGTTCATGCCGCCGACGATTATCTGCAGAAGCTGATCGCCAAGGGCTATCGCGTCGCGGTCTGCGAACAGGTGGAAGACCCGGCAGAGGCGAAGAAGCGCGGCTCCAAATCGGTGGTGAAGCGCGATGTGATCCGTCTCGTCACACCCGGAACGCTGACCGAAGAAAAGCTGCTTGATCCATCCGAAGCCAATTTCCTCATGGCGATGGGGCGCACGCGCGGCGATGGTGCGCTGGCGCTCGCCTGGATCGATATTTCAACCGGAACCTTCCGCGTGACGGAAACCACGCCGGACAGGCTCTTCGCTGATGTGATGCGGGTGGACCCGCGCGAACTGGTCGTAGCCGACAGCGCCTTCCACGACGAGGAATTGCGCCCCGTCTTCGATCTGGTCGGCAAGGCGGTGACGCCGCAACCGGCGACCCTCTTCGACAGTGCGGCTGCGGAAGCCCGCATCCAGCGCTATTTCAACGTGGCGACATTGGACGGTTTCGGCCAGTTCAGCCGCTCCGAGCTGTCGGCCATTTCCGGTGCGATAGCCTATATCGAAAAGACGCAGATTTCCGAGCGCCCGCCCTTGATGCGGCCGGAGCGCGAGCATGAGGGCGGCACGATTTTCATCGATCCGGCCACGCGCGCCAGTCTGGAACTGGTGCGCACCATGTCGGGAAATCGCGACGGCAGTCTTCTCAAGTCCATTGACCGCACCGTTACCGGAGGCGGTGCGCGGCTCCTCGCCGAACGTCTGACGGCACCGCTCACCAATCCGAAGGAAATCGCGCTGAGGCTCGATTCTGTTTCCTGGTTCCTGAGCGAACCGCCGCTCTGCGAAGCCATGCGCGCTGAACTGAAAGGCGTGCCGGATATGCCGCGCGCGCTCTCGCGTCTTGCTGTCGGGCGCGGCGGACCGCGCGATCTGGGCGGCCTTGCCCGGGGCTTCGAGGCCGCGCACACTATTGCAAGCCTGTTGGAAAGTGCCTTGCTGCCGGACGAGTTGGCCCGTGCCCGCGATGCGGTCAGCGCCATGCCTGCCATCTTCACCGCCCATCTCGACCGGGCCTTGGCCGATGAACTGCCGCTTCTGAAACGCGACGGCGGTTTCGTGCGCGCAGGCTATAATGCCGAGCTGGATGAAATGCGGGCCTTGCGTGACCAGTCGCGCCGGGTAATCGCCGGACTGCAAGCCGACTATATCGAAGAGACCGGTATCAAGTCTCTGAAGATCAAGCACAACAACGTGCTTGGCTATTTCATCGAGGTGACGGCCAACAATGCCGGAGCAATGACGGATACGGATGAGGCCAAGGGCCGCTTCATCCATCGCCAGACCATGGCCAACGCCATGCGCTTTACCACGACCGAACTGGCAGAGCTGGAAAGCAAGATCGCCAACGCTGCCGACCGCGCCTTGTCTATCGAGCTTGCCGTGTTTGAGGAATTGACAGCGGAAGCCGTCTCCCATGCCGACAGCATCCGCGCGGCAGCATCGGCGCTCGCGGTTTTTGACGTTTCGGCAGCGCTTGCCGTGCTGGCGGAAGAGCAGGGCTATTGCCGCCCACAGGTGGATGACAGCCTGTCTTTCAACATCGTGGCTGGTCGTCACCCGGTCGTCGAACAGGCTTTGCGGCGGCAGGCGGCCAACCCGTTCGTCGCCAATGATTGCGATCTCTCCCCGCAAAAGGATGGCGGGAACGGTGCGATCTGGCTTCTCACCGGCCCGAACATGGGCGGTAAGTCGACCTTCCTGCGCCAGAATGCGCTGATCGCTATTCTTGCGCAGATGGGTTCCTTCGTCCCTGCCGGTTCTGCGCAGATCGGTGTCGTGGACCGGCTGTTCAGCCGCGTTGGTGCTTCCGACGATCTGGCGCGCGGGCGCTCCACCTTCATGGTCGAAATGGTGGAAACGGCTGCGATCCTCAATCAGGCGGGCGAACGTTCGCTGGTGATCCTCGATGAGATCGGGCGCGGTACGGCGACTTTCGACGGACTGTCTATCGCGTGGGCGGCAGTCGAATATCTGCATGAGAAGAACCGCTGCCGTGCGCTGTTTGCCACGCATTTCCACGAAATGACCGCACTTTCGGAAAAGCTGGAGCGGCTTTCCAATGTCACCATGCGCGTCAAGGAATGGGACAATGATGTCGTCTTCCTGCATGAAGTGGCGAAAGGTGCTGCCGACCGGTCCTATGGCGTGCAGGTGGCGCGTCTGGCAGGACTGCCCGAAGCGGTCGTCAACCGCGCCCGCGACGTGCTGCACCAGCTCGAAGCTGGGGAAACCTCCGGCAAGGCGGACAAGCTGATCGATGATCTGCCGCTGTTCTCGGTCGTCTTGCAGCAGGAAAAGCCGAAGCAGCAGGTTCAGGCCAAAGACAGTGAACTGGCGAAGGCGGTCGCCGCCATCAGCCCGGATGAGCTGACGCCGCGCGAAGCGCTGGACCTGATCTACAAATTGAAGGAATTGGCAGGAAAGGCGTGAAAGTAAAAAGGCGAAGCTGGTGCTTCGCCTTTTCTTTTACACAAAACGGTTCGCTTCAGCGCCGTAATAGGTAATGTAGCGACTGGAAATACGCTCAATCGGCAGAATGATGAAGACATCGGTGGTGCCGAAGGCTTCGTCGATCACCGCGCCATCCCCGATCATCGCACCAAGACGCAGATATCCCTTTACCAGCGGCGGCATCGAGAAGAGTGCAACCTTGTTGTTGATGGCTTCCTTCGGCATCAGGTCCATGGCCTGATAGCGGTGAGGCAGAGCGCGCACGTCCCAGTCCGGCGTTGCCCGGCAGTTGTGATAGAGGAACGACAGGCCGAGTGCGTGAGCGGCAGGCACAGCCCCATGGAACGAGGCGCAGCCGAACATCACATCGATGGAATGGCGGCGGCAATAGGCCCAGGCGCCTTGCCACAGAAGTTCAACGGTGCGCTTGGAACGATATTCCGCCTTCACGCAGGAGCGACCCAACTCAAGCAGACGAAGATTCGGGCGCGAAAGGGCGAGGCGCTGCACGTCATATTCATCGGCGGAGTAGAAACCGAGCGCCTTTTCCGCCTGATCGCTGCGCATCAGGCGGTAGGTGCCGACAATCTGCTGGTGCTCCGGCACGGGCAGGGCAGTATCGTAAACGAGAAGATGATCGCAAATGGCGTCGAAGCGGTCGGCGTCGCGAAGTTCCACGGCTTCGATGCTTTCGCGGCGCGCACCCATTTCGTCGAAGAAGACACGAAAGCGCAATTCCTGCGCGGCTTCCACGGCCTCAAGTGAATTGGCAAGCCGAACTTCCAGCGATCCGATGCGTCCCAGAACAATGGGATCGCTACCGGACGCGAACAGCGCCTGTTGTGCTTCTAAGCCTGACATGACGGTATCATCAATGATTTGCTGGTCCATTCCAAGCAGTACTGTCATGATGATGGCTCCTGATTTGTCTATTCACGTATTCCTGAATGGCTTTCCCACTGATATTTCAGCAAGTGCCATTCCAATCCGCGTTCGGACAGATTGCGTGGACGCGACGTCCAGTTCGGCCGAAGCATTACAGATTCAGTGCTACGCGAGGATGACAGAAGCATGTCACCAATGTGTCAATTCAGGTGGCTGGACCTTATCCTCTTCAAAAAGCTTCTAATTTCACGAGATCAAATTATGCGAAAGGCCGAAACCGTTCAAGCGGCCTCATTCAGCGAGCGGCCCGCTCGCGCCGCCAGCCGAGAAACTCCTCAAGAATGATGAGCCCGGCACCGATGGTTATGAACGTGTCGGCAAGATTGAACACGGCGAATGACCATGTCGGCAGGTGGAACAGAATATAATCCACGACATAGCCATGCATGACGCGGTCGATGAGATTGCCGATGGCGCCGCCCACGACAAGCGCAAAACCGTAACGTGCAAAGATGCGGTCCGGCGCGTTGGTCCACCAGAGATAAAGCACGAACAAGATAACTGCGGCGGTGATTGCCACCAGTCCCCAGTCGTGCAGCCAGGCCAGCATGGAAAAGGCAATGCCTTCATTATGGGTGCGGAACAATGCGAGGAACGGCAGGAGGTCGATCTGCTGGCCGTAGCCCATCCGTGTCTCCACCAGATGCTTGACGCCCTGATCGATCAATATGGTGAGAATGACGACAAAAAGTGAGGACCAGACCGCATGTCGCTTCATTCAGAAGCCCTTTCATCAAGCGTGAGCGCGTCGCGACGGATTTCGTAGAGCATCACGCCGGTGGCGATGGCAAGATTGAGAGAATCGGCGCGCCCTGCTTGCGGAATGCGTGCAAGCTTGTCGCAAGCACCGGCAAGGCTGTCCGGCAGGCCCTGCTGTTCATTGCCCATCATCAGAACGACCGGTTTGCTGGCATAGGGAATGGTGCGATAGTCGACAGCACCTTTCAGGTGAGTGCCGACGACAAGGCCGGAAAAGCCTTTGCGCCAGTTGAGGAAATCGGCTTCGCTCACCTTATAGAGCGGCATGGAAAAGACCGAGCCCATGGTGGCGCGCACGGTCTCCAGCGAATAAGGATCAGTTGTGTCGCCGATCAGAATAACGCCCTTGGCACCGACCGCATCGGCGGTACGGATGACGGTGCCCAGATTGCCGGGGTCGCGTACGCGGTCGAGCGCGATATAAACGTCGTTGCCCTTCGGCTTGAGGCTTGCAAGCGGACGATACTGCTGCTCGAAGACGCCGACCACCATCTGCGGATTGTCGCGTCGCGTGATGGCCGAAATGACCTTTTCGGTCACTTCCAGCACCAGTCCACCCTTGGCGAAGGTGCGCGCTGCAACCTGCTCAACCATTTTGTTGCCCTTGCCGGATTTCGCAAAGACAAGCGTCTTGATGCGCCAGTCCTGTTCCAGCGCGTCGATGACAAGCTTCAGCCCTTCAGCCAGAAACACGCCCTGCTGGTCGCGGAATTTTTTCAGCGCCAGCGAGCGAAGGTCCTTCACAATGGGATTGGTGAGGCTGGTAACTTCCTTGACCTGACCGACTTTTGAATATTCGCCCCGTGGGCCTTTTGAGAAATCGTCGTCACGGCTCATTTTGCTACCCAGCGGCTGAACATGGATGTGGAAAGCGCGCGCCCGCCCGTCTGATCGCTAGAGCGTTCACGCAGAATAAGTTCGCCCGATTCGACCGTGCCGCCAAGGCCGGTGAAACGGTCGCGCATCAGCTCATGAATGGCGAAGAAGGATGCGCGGATCGAATAGGCAGTCAGAATGACGGCCAGCGGCTTCGGCGTCAGGATCGACCGGCATGTATCGACCATTGCGGGCAGATGCTCGAACAATTGCCAGACCTCGCCGCTCGGTCCGCGCCCATAGGCAGGCGGATCAAGCAGGATGATGTCGTAGAAGCTGCCGCGCCGTTCCTCGCGAGCCACGAATTTCATCGCGTCTTCGCAGATCCAGCGGATCGGTTTGTCGGAAAGCCCGGCCATTTCCTGATTCTCACGCGCCCACAGGATCGCTTTCTTGGATGCGTCCACATGGGTCACTTCCGCACCGGCCCGTGCCGCCATCAGCGAGGCGACACCCGTATAGCCAAAAAGATTGAGCACTTTCACGCTGCGCCCGGACCTTACGCCTTCCCGGATAAGTCCATCCATATAGGACCAGTGCGCGGCCTGTTCGGGGAACACACCGACATGGCGGAAAGAGGTGAAACGGCCATGAAAGGAAATGCCGTCGTGCTGCATCGGCCATGTTTCACCGAGCGGCAGTTTCGGAAACGCCCAGCGGCCCATGCCTTCCTCATCGGTATTGCCGGTGAAGACGGCATCCGCCTGATCCCACTCTTTCTGAGGCAGGTTCGGCAGCCAGATAGCCTGACCTTCCGGGCGGACGATTCGATAGGGGCCATATTGCTCCAGCTTCAGCCCGTTGCCACTGTCGAGCAGCGCATAATCGCGCGAAGGTTCGGTTTCGAGGATAAGCGGCAATCTCTCTGCCGGACGGGCGCCGGCATAGGGCTTGATTTCGCGAATGGGTGCGGCGGGCTTGTCATCGACCGGCTTCGGCGCAGCCTTGGCGAACTGGGGGCGAGGCTTTTTGAAGGATGCGCCCTTATCGGACTTGCCTTCAAATCTGCTTTCAAGTTTGTTTTCCGGGCGTGGCGCATCGTGTCTTGTGCGCTCGAAACCACGGTCCTGCTTTCCGCCCGACGGCTTTTTGCCTTTTCCCTTTGGCGCTTTCACCCGAAACTCCAATCATCATGATTGGGGTCTAGGTAGGATAAACAGGGCCGGTGTGGAAGGGGAAAACGACGTTCAACCGTGCACAAAGGATATTTCAGCAGTCGAAAACCCGGAAGTTTGCTTCCGGGTTCGAGAATAAAGACCGTTTCAGGAATTCACGACCGGTATATTGCGCTTTTCGGCGGCTGTGCTGCGTTCAAGCAGGCGGGCCGCCTCCTGCTTGTACATCCGCTCCTTGCGGCGATGCTTGCCCTGCGTGAACCATGTCACCAAAGAGCCTATGACGACGCCAAGGAGAAGTGCTCCGAACAGCCACAGGAACAGCGGCGCATTATAGGAAAGAGCAGGATTGCCCGGATTGAATGGATCGATCGTGAATTGCACCGACGCGCGATTGGCGACCGACAACGCAATCAGAACCACGGCGAGCGGTACAAGAACGATGATGGCGATGATGCGTTTTGCCGCCATAGTGTCTATCAGACTGCGCCGTTCAGACGGTCGCGCAGTTCCTTGCCGGTCTTGAAGAAGGGAACCCACTTTTCTTCCACGTCAACCGTTTCGCCGGTACGCGGATTGCGGCCGCTGCGGGCGGGGCGGTTTTTCACCGAAAAGGCGCCGAAGCCCCGGAGTTCAACGCGATTGCCTTCGGCAAGGGCGTTTGTGATCTCGTCGAATACCGCGCCGACGATGTTTTCGACATCGCGCTGGAAGAGATGCGGATTGCGGCTGGCGATAATCTGAACGAGTTCCGATTTGATCACGGCTTTAAACCCCTGTTCTTCTGTTTGTTTCGTCCGGTATCTGCCGGATATTGTGTGCGTTTGCCCGGACGGCGTCAATTCGCTTCAGGCGTACCGTCAACGTGCCAAACCGAAAGAAGTCCGTCAAGAAAGATGCGTTCCTTGGCAATCTGCTTCAACATGCCATCGGCTTCCTGCGGCACGCCGATAAGGCGCGCACCGGCATGAATGATAAGATCGCGCAGCGAAAAACCCGTTTCACTGCTGACCGGCTTCCATTCCAGGCGCGGCAAATCCTTGGAAAGCCCTTTGCCGGCAAGCCAGGCGACGGCTTCTTCTTCACCGCCCAGCCCGTCGATCAGCTTTTTATCCAATGCCTGCCGTCCGGTAAAAACAGCGCCATTGGCAAGCGCCAGCGCCTGTTCATGCGTAAATGAACGGCGTTTTTCGACAATATCCACGAACCAGGCGTAGGAATCCATGATCATGTTGCGGATCATTCCCTTGGCTTCGTCGCTGGCGGGGCTGAAATAGTTGGGTTCCGCCTTGAGCGGCGAGGATTTGATGGTTTCGACCTTCACGCCGATCGTATCGAGCAGCTTCGAGACGTCTGGATATTGAAACAGAACCCCGATGGAGCCGACTATGGATGTCTGTCGCGCGATGATGTGATCGGATGCGCTGGCAATCATATAGCCCGCGGAGGCGGCAAGCGTGCCCACTTGGGTCACGACCGGCTTTTTCTCGGCAATCTTGCGCACGGCTTCGAAAATCGCTTCGCCGCCAACCGTCGTTCCGCCCGGCGAATCGAGAACCAGAATCACACCTTTGACGGCATCGTCCTTGGCGATCTTGTCGAGGCGCTTCAGCAATTCTTCATTCTCGAAGATGGTGCCTTCGATGCGAACCTTGGCAATATGTGGCTGGCTGAAATTGGTGCCGCGCATGGACCATGAAGCAAACACGGCAATCAGGGCTGCAATCAGAAGCAGGAAAGCTCCACGCCAGATCGTCAGCTTTCTGCGCAATTTCCGGCGTTCGATGATTGCTTCGGCGTCTTGAGCCATTCCCGTCCATCCGTTTGTTAGTGGCGCTGTTCGCGCACCGGCAATTCACCTTTTGCCTCGAATGGAGGCATGCGGCAAGTATCTTCGACAACTTGGTCCGGCTAAAGATAGTGCCCGAGTTAGATATTGCATGAAACACCGACAGAATCTTATCACGTGGGCTGGCCGCCCAAGGCAGCATTGCGCACTGCTGTAATTTGGACAGGTTTTGTGGTATCAAAGAGTTGATTAGCATTCTACCAAATTTGGTAAAGTGCGAATTGGGTTGAATTATCAAAGGCATAAACCGTTCCTGCTGCCCCGTTGGGAGGCGGGTGCGGTGTTTTGTGCGGTATGAAGCTATTGAGCGACCGTCTATTTCACCCCAAATAAACCTTATTGAAATGAAAAAGCGCGACATAGGCGCGCCGATTATTGAATTCTAAGAAAGCATTGAGGAACTGAACGCGACATGACCGCCGACACGACACCTAGCCATGCGCCGCAGAACGTGACTGTCCAAAGTCGCGGCAAAGGTGGCATGCGTTTTGGGGCGTCGGAGAAGGCCGAGGCGCTTTTCCATGCGGCGCAACGCCATTCGGTCCGTGTTCGCGTCTTGAAGACCGCGCTGCCGGTGGCCGCTGTTATCGTGGCGGCTGTTTTCTCATGGTATACATTTCTTGCGACGCCGAACACGCCCATAAAGGTGGAAGTGAATAATGGCGGGGAAAGCGGCAAGCTTGTCATGACAAGCCCGCACCTCAATGGATATACCAAGGACAACCGCCCCTATTCGATGACCGCTTCCAAGGCGACGCAGGATGCGAAGAACAGCGGAGCTATTTCGCTCGAAGGCATTTCCGCCGAGTTGCCGGTTGGTGAAAAAGGCATGGCCAAGGTCGAGGCAACGTCCGGTGTCTATGACAATGCCAATGGACGTTTGCAACTTGATAAGGACTTTACTGTTACCACGGATGACGGTTTGCGTGCAGTGATGCATTCTGCGGACGTGAATCTCAAGAGCGGGCAGATCACCACCGACAAGCCCGTCGACATCCGCAGCGGCAGCACGCATATTCTGGCGGACAGCATGCAGGTCAAGGACAACGGCAAGGTTCTGATTTTCGAGAACAAGGTCCGAATGACTGTTGACGGCAGCGTTGTTTCGCCCAACAAGGCTCCCTGAAAAGGAAGCCTGATTTGAGGATAGGGGAAGCGTTCGGGCCGGTTCATATCCGCACGGACGCTTGAGTACGTTCCGAAACCGGTTTTCGGATTGAAACGTGCTCGAAAACAAATTGTTAGAGCGTGATTCTGATGCAGTCGGAATGCTACAGGCTCTAAACCGCTTTTTTGATCGCATTTTGCGATGCCGAATGTTCCCATTTGGACGCAAAGTGCTTAATGTTGCGTCTGACCGCATGTCGGCCCAGGAATGGTCGAATGCTTCGGGGAGCTGGTGATATATGGAACGCGAGACGGGCAGGATGAACAAGGGTACGATGGCCCGCACTTTGCGGATGGGATTTGCAATTCTGGCGCTTGGGCTTGTCGCGGCTCCGGCAGCCTCTCTGGCGCAGGAGGGTGCGGCTGTGAACGGCCTGAAGCTTTCCAACAGCAAGGCTCCCGTCAAGATCGACGCTGACAAGCTGGAAATGCGCGACAAGGAAGGCGTTGCCGTCTTCACCGGCAATGTTGCCGTTTCGCAGGGTGATGCCCTGCTGAAGGCAGGCCAGATGACCGTCTATTACAACAAGGCCAAGAAAGACGATAATGCGCAGGCGCCTGAACCGGCAAGTGCTGGCGTCGGTGGCCTTGATTCATCGAGCATCGATCACATCGACATCTCGGGAAAAGTTTATCTCAAGTCTGGTACGCAGGTCGCGACCGGCGATACCGGCCGTTATGACGCCAAAAATCAGGTGATGGTTCTCCAGGGACAGAAAGTTGTCCTGACCGATGGCGACAATGTCGTGACCGGCTGCAAGCTGACCGCGCATCTTGATACGGGACGCGCCAATGTCGAAAGCTGCAAGGGACAGTCCAAGGGTCGGGTATCGATCATCATGGCTCCGAAAGATCAACAGCAGGGCGGTGCTGCGCCCAAGCAGAACTGACCGGAGCGGGCGTGGGATTGTTCTGGAACAAGAAGGCCGATGGGCCGCAAGACGCATCGCAAAATGTGAACGCACCGTCCGATGTCGCCGGAGCCATGCCGGGCCAGCCGGGTAAGTCGACGCGTCTTAAAGGTACGCTGGTGGCACGCGGTCTCTGCAAGAGCTATCGCGGACGTCAGGTCGTCAATGGCGTGTCGTTCGGCGTGCGTGCAGGCGAGGCGGTCGGTATTCTGGGACCGAACGGTGCAGGCAAGACCACCTGTTTCTATATGGTGACCGGCCTCGTTCCGGCGGATGCGGGCTCCATCGAGATCGACGGTTTCGACGTCACATCGATGCCGATGTATCGCCGTTCGCGTCTTGGCATTGGCTATCTGCCGCAGGAAGCTTCGATTTTCCGGGGCCTTTCGGTGGAAAACAACATCAAGGCCGTGCTGGAAGTGGTGGAGAAAGATCGGTCCAAGCGGGCGTCTGAACTGGATGCGCTTCTGGAAGAGTTTCACATCGCCCATCTGCGCAAGGCCCCTGCCATTTCGCTTTCGGGCGGCGAACGTCGCCGTCTCGAAATTGCCCGTGCGCTGGCATCACGCCCAAACTTCATGCTGCTTGATGAGCCTTTTGCGGGCGTCGATCCAATTGCCGTTTCGGATATTCAGCAACTTGTTCGCCATCTGACGAGCCGGGGCATCGGCGTCCTGATCACCGACCACAATGTGCGTGAAACGCTCGGCCTTATCGACCGCGCTTACATTATTCACGCCGGTCAGGTGCTGACGCATGGCCGTCCTGCCGAAATCGTCGCCAATCCGGATGTGCGCAGGCTTTATCTGGGCGACCAGTTCACTCTTTAGAGCGCGTTTCGATCTGATTGAAGTCAGGTCGAAGCTCCAAATTTCCACGTTTTAAGCATCATCATTTGGGCGGCGCGAAATGGCCGCGTTTCCAAACTCGCCCCGTCCTTCCGCGACTAATTTCCCTTTTGCTTGAAAAACGCGCATTCTGAATTGACAAGCAAGGTTCATACCAGTTTTCATCCTGTTCGGCCTGAACATGCGGTCCGTGGAGGTCGGCAGGGGTAAACCGGGGAGAATAACACGTCGCATGGCTCTGTCGCCCAAGCTCGATTTCCGTCAGTCGCAATCGCTGGTGATGACCCCCCAGTTGATGCAGTCGATAAGACTGCTGCAGATGACGCATGTGGAGCTGGAACAGTTTCTCGACACCGAAATCGAAAAAAATCCACTTCTGGACCGAATCGAGGCAGCGAATGATGATTTTGCGGACCCGGATTCCGTGCGCGACGAAGGAGGAGCCGGCGAGGGAGAGCTAGAGCCCCGCGCATCGGAGGACGACTGGTTCAGGACGGAAGTCTCCGACGATGCGGAGAGCCTTTCTTCGGCCTTCGACAGTTCACTTGAGAACATCTTCCCCGACGATCCGGGGCGCTCCGATGAAATCGGGCCTGATCTCGCCGCGCAATGGAAATCCGTCGGCGGCGACGGATATGTTTCAGCGAGCGCCTATGACATCGACCAGGTCACGGCAAGCCGGATTTCGCTAGGCGAGCATGTGGCGGAACAGATCGCGCTGACTTTTTTCGCAACGATGGACCGGTTCATCGCAACCGCGCTTGCCGACGCGCTGGACGAGAGCGGCTATCTGCGTGTCGATATTGTGGGGCTCGCCCAGAATCTGGGCGTGGAAACGGTCGAAATCGAGCGTGTGCTTGGCGTAATGCAAACCTTTGATCCACATGGCCTTTTCGCTCGTGACCTGCGGGAGTGCCTGGCGATACAGCTGCGCCTCAAGGATCGGTTCGATCCGGCCATGGAAGCTTTGATCGATAATCTCGATCTTCTGGCGCGGCGGGATTTCGCGACGCTCAAGAAACTGTGCGGTGTCGATCAGTCCGATATTCTCGATATGCTGACTGAAATCCGCATGCTTGATCCCAAACCAGGCGCATCCTTTGAGGTTTCCGTCGCTGATGCCATAGTGCCGGATGTGCTGGTGACGCCGTCGCTGGATGGCGGATGGGCTATCGAGTTGAATGCCGCGGCCATGCCGCGCCTTATTGTCAACAATGAATATTATGCCGAGGTCAGCGCCTCGGTAAAAGCTGAGGAAAAGGCGTTTCTCTCGGACTGCATGCAGACCGCGAACTGGCTTGTGCGCAGCCTGGATCAGCGCGCCCGCACCATCCTCAAGGTCACGCAGGAAATCGTGCGCCAGCAGGACGGTTTTCTGCGCCACGGGGTAGCCCATTTGAAGCCGCTCAATCTGCGCAACGTCGCGGATGCGGTCGGCATGCATGAATCCACCATCAGCCGCGTCACCGCGAACAAGTTCATGGCCACGCCGCGCGGCGTGTTTGAGCTGCGCTATTTCTTTACGGCCTCGATTGCTTCATCCGAAGGTGGCGATGCCCATTCATCCGAAAGCGTGCGACACCGTATCCGTCAGATGATCGACGCCGAAAAGGCCGATGACGTGCTGTCCGACGACGCCATCGTGGACGCCCTGAAAAAGGACGGTGTGGATATTGCGCGTAGAACGGTCGCAAAATACCGGGAATCGATGAATATTGCCTCATCGGTACAACGCAGGCGGGAAAAGAAGGCGAGACTGTCGGTTTCCTGATTGCCGGTCAGAACGGTTCCAGGCATTGTTCTGTGGGGGGACTGTTCCGGTCCATTGGCTGTATCTCAGGCTCATTCCCGTATGGGAATTGTGGAGGGACGCTCTAAAATTTTGGATTTGGTAGGCTGCTCGTTCAGAAAAATTCGATCTCCATTTGTGGAAAGATCGCCCTTGCAAGACGACGAGCTGGCAAGAGGGCCAATTGACAAGCGCCAATTCAACCAATAGAAGCCCGCTCGCGCTGCGGCCCGCGATTGAAGCCTTGGTTTTCCGGGTTTCACGACAAGTCGTCAGCGTGACTTGACGTGCTGCCCGTAAAAACAACCCCAGTTTTTATGCCGAAAGCGCGTCAAGGCAGAATTGAAGCATGTCTCCATGGCTGGGAACCGGTTTTGGGAGAAGGCATGGGTTGACGTTTCCAGCGAATTTATGCGGGGAATGTTTGAGAATCCGTAATTTCTGGAAGAAATTGCGATTGTTCATATGTTTGAAGGAAGGACAATGTGACGTTCCAGGGCAATCCCGAAAGTGGGCAGTTAGCGGAGCGTTACGTAAGAGAAATGTGCGGCAACCATCCCGTCAAGGGGCGTTTTCTTGAAACAGCCACGACTTCAAAGGCTTTTCGGAAGGTGTTTCAACGCCTCGCCGGAGAGTTCGCCTGAGAAGCTTGTCTGCGCCAGGAAGCTGGTAGGAAACGCACAGGACGAAAAGCATGTTTGATGCCGGTTCGCTTTGCGCTTCGCTCGCCTTGTGATTAGACTGAGTCCTGTGGTGTAACGCAAATGAGGTGTGCCAAATGACTCTGCGTGTATCTGGAAAGCATATGGACGTCGGTGAAGCTTTCACGACCCGGATTGTCGATCGGGTCAACGAGGCTGTCGGCAAATATTTCGATCATGGCTTTTCCGGACAGGTTACGGTCACCAAGTCCGGTTCGCGTTTCAGTGCGGATTGCACTCTGCATCTCGATAGCGGTGCAACGCTGCAGAGCACTGGCGAGGCGCAGGATCCGCAACTGGCTTTCGAAGCGGCGGCGGACAAGATCGAAACCCGCCTTCGCCGCTACAAGCGTCGTCTGAAGTCACGTCCTGCCACGCAGCCGGATGCGATCTATGATGACGTTGCATATCGTGTTATGGCACCCCTGCCGGAGGAAGAGGAGGATCTTCCGGCGGATTACGCGCCGACAATCGTTGCGGAATCGTCCGTCGCCCTGCGCACCATGTCGGTGGCGTCGGCGGTCGTGGAACTGGATCTGATCGAGAACCCGGTTCTGGTATTCCGCAATGCCGGCAATGATGAAGTTAATATCGTCTACCGTCGGGCGGACGGCAATATCGGCTGGGTCGATCCATCGATGGTCACCCGCCAGGCCGCGCCCCGCGCCTGACGGCAAACCTGAAGCGCACGCAGCGGACCGCGATTGGCGGCCGCGTGCGCTTCCCAAAACCGGGCCTCAAAGGCCTGATTGAAGAAGGAACGGAGAGAATGGATCTTAGTGATCTGATTCAGCCAGGGGCGATTATCCCTGCGCTGAAAGCCAGCTCCAAAAAGCAGCTTTTGCAGATTCTGTCTGAGAAGGCTGCGGAACTGACCGGTCTCCCTGAGCGCGAAGTTTTCGAAACAATTCTCCAGCGTGAACGCCTCGGTTCCACCGGGGTGGGGAATGGCGTTGCCATTCCGCACGGCAAGCTGGCGAACATCAACAAAATAGCCGGAATCTTCGCTCGTCTGGAAACCCCGGTCGATTTCGAGGCGCTGGACGATCAGCCTGTCGATCTTGTTTTTCTGCTTCTCGCGCCGGAAAATGCCGGCGCGGATCATCTCAAGGCTCTCTCGCGCATCGCCCGTATGCTGCGCGACGCAGATACTGTTGCCAAATTGCGCGGCACGCATGACGCGCAGGCGCTTTATTCATTCCTGACCGCTCAGCCCGCTTCCAACGCGGCCTGAGTTCAAATAGTTTCTCGTAAATAAAACCGCCGTTCAGCTTGAACGGCGGTTTTATTGTTTGCTCGCAATGACGGGCAAGTGAAGGGAAACACTGCAGGCAGAAGCAATATCCGCCTCAAGAGGGTCTGCGGCGCTTGCGCCGAAAGGTTCCGACAATTAACCTGTGCGGAATATGATACCGGCGATGGCCGGTATCCCGTTCCTAATGCAGCATCACCGTGCGCAGTTCGTGCTCCTGTGCGCCCTGCAGCGCGGTGGCGCGAACATCGGAGAGCACGATCGGCTCGCCGCTGGCGCCGAAGAGTGCCCAGAGTTCCAGGCCCGGCTCGATCGGTGGAAGGGCAGGGAAGCTGCGGGCAAGGTCATCAGAACGGATCTTGCGCACATAGGCAACTTCACCCTCGCCGAGATGGGCGAATTCGTTTTCGGTGAATATCTGTCTGTTCATGGTCTTAGCCTCCATTTCGTCGGCACGTCATTTGCGACCATGCCGCTTCAGAGCTTCGCATTTTTCAATATAGCGGGATTGTGCTGAATAAAAACTAAACAGTCTCAGTCTTTCACCGCTATGTTGATTCGTTTGATCAGCCGCTCCGGTTCCGGACGATCGAGATCAATGGCCAATAGACCATTCTTCAGATCACAACCGAGAACCCGCATGCCGTCTGCCAGGACGAAAACGCGCTGGAACTGCCGGGCAGCGATGCCGCGATGCAGAAATTCCCGTTCGGTATCGTCGGTCTGACGTCCGCGGATGACGAGTTGATTGTCTTCCGTCATGACTTCGAGGTCGTCGCTGGAAAATCCCGCCACCGCCAGAGTGATGCGCAGGCGTTCAGAACCCGTCTCGCCACGCAGGCGTTCGATATTATAGGGCGGATAACCGTCGCCGGATTTCGCGATCCGTTCCAGCGTCTTTTCCATCGTGTCGAATCCGAGCAGCAGAGGGCTCGAAAACGGTGTCATTCTTGTCATTGCATCAGTCCTTGATGAGAAGCGACCGTTACGAAGAGAACCCTTACGGCATATCTCTTCGGTAACTGATATGGCTTGTGAAAAGCCTGACTTCAAGGGCCAATCCGTATTCCTTCACTCCATCGTAAGATGAAGTTCTGGCCCAAGATACCCGGAAATATTAGGAGTGGTGTTATCGACGAGCTTCGGCGAGCGCTGCGCCAAAGGCCGTTGCGAAGCTCTCACGATCATCGGGATTGAGAAACTTGCCGATGGCGACGCTCTTTTCGCGGCTCTCGACACTCATGCCGGTGATCCCTATGTCCGGCTTTCGCGCTACCTTGAACCGTGTCCAGAATGGATTGAAGCGATGGGCAGTCAACTTGCCGGATGCAGCATATTTGCGGATATGCAAGGCGGAACGGGACACGGAGATTTCCTCGCGCGCCCGGGCGGCGCGATAATTCCAGCGAAAAGCCAGATAGATAAGCAGAACATCGAGGCCGAAAAACCCGAAGATGGGCCAAGCCCCGATGGACCAGAAAAGAATTCCCACAAACATCCAGCAACCGATCAGGGCTCCCATCAGCACGGTAAAGCCCGTCCGTCCCAGCGAACGATAGGGCGTGAGCAGGGCCTCAAAAATGGGTTTGTCGAACCGGTCGGGTTCCGCGCCGTCTGGATGGTGCATCGTTTCAGATCATCTTGCAGGGCTGTGACGGGCCTGCGTCAAGCTGCTGATTGTTTTGTCGATAGGGAAACCAGTATAGAGGCGGAATGGAAAAGGCCAAAATCAAATCGCCCGTGAACACATCTCCCGCCGCCCGGTCTCAACGCCGGGTGCGAGGTACACTTTATACGGCGGATGAAATTCACGAGATATTCCGCCGCTTCTCCATCCAGAGACCGGAGCCGAAGGGCGAGCTTGAGCATGTGAATGCTTTCACGCTTCTTGTCGCCGTCGTCCTGTCGGCACAGGCCACCGACGCGGGCGTCAACAAGGCAACGCGGGGGCTCTTTGCTGTCGCCGATACGCCGCAGAAAATGCTGGCGCTCGGCGAGGAGAAAGTCGGCGACTATATCCGTACCATCGGTCTTTGGCGCAACAAGGCAAAAAACGTCATCCTTCTGTCCGAAGCCCTGATCCGTGATCATGGCGGCGAAGTTCCCGGCGACCGGGACGAACTGGTGAAATTGCCGGGCGTTGGCCGCAAGACGGCCAATGTGGTGCTCAACATGGCTTTCGGTCAGCCGACCATGGCGGTGGACACGCATATTCTGCGCATAGGCAACCGGATCGGTCTTGCGCCGGGCAAGACGCCGGAGGCTGTGGAGGCCATTCTGGTCCGGGTCATCCCTGAGGAATACATGCTTCATGCGCACCACTGGCTCATCCTGCATGGGCGTTATGTTTGCAAAGCGCGCAAGCCCGAATGCGAAAAATGCGTGATTGCGGATATCTGCAAATATCCTGCGAAAACCTGCGATGTTCCTGCGCCGCTTATCCCCTTGCCGCCGCAGGCGTGAGCTTGCTTTCGCGCCGTGAGATCGCCTTGTGCAGATGGACCATCATGGTTGCCGCAAAAAGCGGGGTGAGAAGGTTGACGATGGGGATCGCCATGAAGCCTGCAATCAGCAGCCCGGCCAGAAAGACCGTCACGCCATAATGTGACCGTAGCGCCTTCGCCTCGGCTTCTGACCGATAGCGCATGGCCGCAAACTCGAAGAATTCCCGCCCGAGCAGATAGGCATTGATGACGAAGAAGGCGATCAGGTTGATGCCGGGTATGAACAGCATCAGCAAGGCGACGATATTGCCGATGATGACGATGCCGAGAAATTTCAGTGAAACGACAACGGAGCGGGCGATCGCCAAGGGCGTGCCCGGCGGATCGTTCGGATAGTCCTCGCGTTCGACCACTTCGGCGACATCATCGAGAAACAGGCCCGCTACAAGTGCGGTGACCGGCGCAATCATCAATGCGAGCACAAGCGCCAGGCCAAGACCCGCAACGATGGCGGCGACGATGCCGAGCCAGCCTGCCCAATCCGGCATGCCGGGCAATATCTGCTCCATCCACGGCCACGCAAAAGTAAAAAAGATTTGACGAACGGCGGCCCACAGGCCGACCAGCAGCAGAAGGGTCAATCCGAGTGTTTTCCAGAAAACTGCACGCAATTCCGGTGTGGTCAGGCGCTTCAGAGCCTTCAAGGCAGCATCCAGGATCATTTTCGCCCCGATTTCGACTGTGGACAAAGATGGAAATAGGTATGCCTCTCTTCCGAAGCAACCCGCATGATCACGTTACGGAAGCCTGTAGGGTAGCCAAAGGGATTGCAAACGGCTAAACCGGCACGCACGTGACCGATCTGCTTCACGCGGACAGGAGACCAATCAAAAGGGGAGCTTCTCGCGCTCATGGCCACATTCGACGTTCTTTGCATCGGCAATGCCATTGTCGATATTCTTTCGCGTACCGATGACTCTTTTCTGGAAACAAACGGTATCGTCAAAGGCGCGATGAACCTGATCGATGCGGAGCGGGCCGAATTGCTTTATAGCCGGATAGCGGGGCCGGCGACGGAAATGTCCGGCGGCAGCGCCGGAAACACGGCAGCCGGTGTGGCGAGCCTTGGTGGTCGCTCCGCCTATTTCGGCAAGGTGGCGACCGACCATCTGGGCCGTGTTTTCGCGCATGATATCCGCGCGCAGGGCGTTGCCTTCGATACCCGCCCGTTGGAAAAAGGATCGCCAACCGCCCGCTCCATGATTTTCGTGACGCCGGACGGCGAGCGCTCGATGAATACCTATCTCGGCGCCTGCGTGGAACTTGGACCGGAGGATGTTGAAACCTCCAAGGTATCGGATGCGAAGGTGACCTATTTCGAAGGCTATCTGTGGGACCCGCCGCGTGCCAAGGAAGCCATTGTCATGGCCTCGAAGATTGCGCATGAGAAAAATCGTCAGATGGCGATGACGCTTTCCGATCCGTTCTGCGTGGACCGGTATCGCGAGGAGTTTCTGGAACTCATGCGCTCGCGCACGGTCGATATTGTTTTCGCCAATGAGGACGAGGCCCGGTCGCTCTACAAGACAAAGTCGCTTGAAACTGCGATCGCCTCCATGCGTATGGATTGTGCGCTTTCAATCATCACCCGTTCGGAAAAAGGCGCGGTCGTGGTCACGCCTGACCAGACCTTGACCGTTCCCGCCATCGAAATCGATGCGTTGGTCGACACGACGGGCGCGGGCGATCTTTACGCCGCCGGTTTCCTGTACGGCTATACGAACGACCGTTCGCTGGAAGATTGCGCCCGCCTCGGTTCGCTGGCGGCAGGGCTTATCATCCAGCAGATGGGGCCGCGTCCGCAGCTCAGCCTGCAGGCCGCTGCAAGCCAAGCCGGGCTGGTATAAGGCTTATTCCGGCCTGATTATCCGGTCGCGCTGAAGTTCTTCTTCGGTGCGTCCGGGGCGGCTTTTATAGACGGGCAGCGTCCAGCCGAAATAAAGTGCGCCACCACGAATGACAAAGGCGGTCGAAGCCGCTGCGAGGGCGCATATGGCTGGTTCGACATGCAGCCAGGCCAGCAGGACATAGAGGCAAGCCCCGGCGAGCGAAGCCGTCACATAGATTTCACGGCGCATCAGCACGGAAGGCTCGCCAGCCACCATATCGCGCAAGATGCCGCCGAGCGTGGCCGTGGAAATGCCTGTCACAACGGCAACGGACGGCCCGAAACCGAGCGCCAATCCCTTGGCTGCACCCAATACCGTATAGGCGGCCATGCCAATGGCATCGAGCCAGAGCAGGACGCGATAGCGGGATTCGACCATGTGCGCGGTGAAATAGACGACAATCGCCGCCAGCGTTCCGGCAAGGAGATAGACGGGTTCGACAACCCAGAAGACCGGCGCGCCGAGGACAAGATCGCGAAAGGTCCCGCCACCGATGCCGGTAATATTGGCAAGGAACAGAAAACCGATAATGTCGAGCTGGCGACGCGAAGCGGCAAGAGCGCCGGTCGCAGCGAAAACGAAAACGCCTGCGAAGTTCAAAAACTCAGGAATCGTCACGCAGCCGGTCTCCTCCACACATCCTGTGACAACCTTTCACCGGTTCGCTCCAATAGCAATATGCAAGTTATTCCAAGGTACTGAGGTGCTGACGCATCCCGCCTTGAAAATGGTCAGTCGCCGCGGGCTCGGCAGTATTGGAAACTGAACCGCTGATAAAAAAGAGCGGCAGACAAAGCTGCCGCTCCAGATTTCATTGGTTATCTATCAGTTCAGGCATTGCCTTCGGGAGCGGCGGCACCGTTATCGGCGGTTGCCTTTGGGCCACCCTTGGAAACGCCGACCATAGCCGGGCGCAGAACACGGTCGCCGATGGCATAACCGTCCTGCACGACCTGCACGACGGTATTGTTCGGCAAATCCGCATTCGGTACTTCGAACATGGCCTGATGGAAATTCGGATCAAACTTCTGGCCTTCCGGTTCCAGCTTCTTGACGCCGTGGCGTTCCAGAGCGTGCAGCATGGCGCGTTTGGTCATTTCTACGCCGTCTGCGAGCGACTTCAGGCTGGCATCGGTTTCCAGAGCATCGGCAGGAATAGCCTCGAGTGCGCGGCCCAGATTGTCGGAAACCGAAAGCATGTCGCGGGCGAAGTTGGTCACGGCATAGGTGCGCGCATCCTGTACGTCGCGCTGGGTGCGCTTGCGCAGGTTTTCCATTTCGGCTGCAGCACGCAGCAGCTGGTCTTTCAGCTCGCCATTGTCCGCTTCGAGCATGGCAATCCGGTTCGCGGTTTCGTCCACTTCCGCTTCGGCTTCGTCCTCGGCAGCTTCTGCTCGGGCTTCGGCCTTGCGCGCCTTCAGAAATTCGTCGGCAGCGCGGTTGAGCGCCTCACGATCCCGGGGATTGTTGATATCGCGCTGCTCAAGATCGGGGTTCTTGGATTTGTCTTTTTCGTCAGCCATGATGCTACTTCCGTCTTGAATAGGGCATTTCCAGCAAAAGTGCGTGAGCCTTTTGCAGAGGATAATGCGAAGAACAAATAGATAGATAGAGTGGGGCCAACGCTTTTGTCAAAGTGGGAACCGTTCTATCTGTTGGGGCGGATATCGAGTTTCAAGCCAATAAAATCAAGGTCTATTTTCCGAGCCTCGGCCATCCCCGGAAAGTCTGACAGCTACCGCAGAAGCCGGGACACGATCTGGGCAGTATAGTCAACCATGGGAACGATCCGCGCATAATTGAGTCGCGTCGGCCCTATGACACCGAGGGCACCGATAACCCTTTGCTCGCTGTCACGATAGGGGGCGACTACCAGCGACGAGCCGGAAAGGGAGAAAAGCTTGTTCTCCGACCCGATGAAAATGCGGACACCCGAACCGGCCTCGGCGAGGTCCAGAAGCTGGACCATGCCGTCCTTGGTTTCGAGGTCATCGAAGAGATGGCGCAGGCGCTCTATATCTTCCTGCGCATGGATGTTTTCCAGAAGATTGGCGCGCCCGCGCACAATCAGCCGCGCCGGTTGATCCGTTCCGGCTCCGCTCCAGACCGCCAGCCCCTGGGCAACCAGTTCCTGCGACAGCTGGTCGAGTTCCTGCCGCGTTTCTTCCGTCAGTTTTTCCAGTTCCGCCTTGGCTTCGGAAAGCGTGTGGCCGTGAATATGCGCGTTGAGAAAATTCGATGCCTCGACCAGCTGCGAATTGCTGATGCCGACCGGCAGATTGACCACGCGGTTTTCGACATCGCCATTCTGCATGACCAGAACCGCAAGCGCCCGGGTCGGCTCGAGACGAACGAATTCGATATGTTTCAGCGCGCCTTCCGCCTTGGTGGCAAGCACGAGGCCCGCGCCGCGCGACAGGCCTGAAAGGACCTGGCTTGCTTCCGTCAGGACGCTTTCAACCGAATTGTTTGTACCCGCAGAGCGAACCTGCGCTTCAATGGAGGAGCGTTCCTCCGGCGGCAGATCGCCCACTTCCAGAAATGCGTCGACAAAAAAGCGCAGTCCGATTTGCGTGGGTAGGCGTCCGGCCGAAACATGCGGTGCATAGATGAGGCCCAGATGCTCCAGATCGCTCATCACGTTGCGGATGGTCGCAGGCGAAAGCGTATGCGGCAGCAATCGTGACAGATTGCGTGAGCCGAGCGGATCGCCATCGTTGAGATAGGTTTCCACGATCAACCGAAAAATATCACGCGAACGCTGGTCGAGCGAACTCAGAAGCTGGTGTTCCGGCGTTTTCATCATATTATGGTCGCAAACTTTACGAATGGCATAGGCCGAATATAAGGTCGCCAGACAAAGCGTCAAAGGGTTTAGTACTATCCTGACAGACCTCTCAACATCTCTGTCGGTTTTTCGGGCAGAGCGCCTTTCTATTTGTGTGTGGGAAGCCTAAAAAGCCGCACCGGAAAATGAATCGAGGAATTCCCTATGCGTCCATCCAAGCGTGCGGCTGACGAAATGCGTGCCGTATCTTTCGAACGCGGCATCTCCAAACATGCTGAAGGTTCCTGCCTCGTCAAGTTTGGCGATACGCATGTATTGTGCACCGCAAGCCTTGAGGAAAAGGTGCCGGGCTGGATGCGCAATACGGGCAAGGGCTGGGTCACGGCGGAATACGGCATGCTGCCGCGCTCTACCGGCGATCGCATGCGCCGCGAGGCCGCAGCCGGCAAGCAGGGTGGCCGCACGCAGGAAATCCAGCGCCTGATCGGGCGGTCCTTGCGCGCTGTCGTGGACATGCAGGCGCTCGGCGAAGTGCAGATCACCGTGGACTGCGACGTCATCCAGGCCGATGGCGGCACCCGCACGGCGGCTATCACCGGCGGCTGGGTGGCGCTTCATGAATGCCTGCGCTGGATGGAAGCGCGCCAGATGGTGCGCGTCGAGAAGGTTCTGAAAGACCATATCGCCGCAATTTCCTGCGGTATCTACGAGGGCGAGCCGGTGCTCGATCTGGACTATGCGGAAGATTCTGTCGCCGAAACCGACAGCAATTTCGTGATGACCGGCAAGGGCGGGATCGTAGAGATTCAGGGAACGGCGGAAGGCGCACCTTTTTCGGAAGAAGAGTTCGCCAGCTTGATGAAGCTTGCACGCGGCGGCATTGATCGTCTGGTGTCCTTGCAGAAGATGGCCGTAGCCTGACCGTCCGCCATTATTCCGGCCCTGGCGGCCCGCAAACGGCGTTCTTTTCGCTTCCGGTGCTCACGTACTTTAAGTACACTCCGCTCCGGGTCTCAAAGATCACCATTTTCGGCTAGCCATGACCGGAATCTCGACACACCGTGTGTCGGGCGCGTTGCAATCGAGGGAAAAATTTATGCGTGCCGCCCGCATTCTTGAAACTGCGCTCTATGTCCGCGATGTCGCCGAAGCGATAGAGTTCTATCAAGGAACGATGGGACTGGAGCCGGTTGGGAAAGTCAGCGAGCGCAATGCATTTTTCCGCTGCGGAGAGGGCATATTGCTTCTGTTCAAGGCGGAGGAAACATTGAAACCGCCGCTCCCCGGACATTTGCCCGTGCCGGCCCATGGCACCAGCGGGCCCGGTCATGTCTGTTTTGCCGCAAGCCGTGAGGAGATGGAAGGCTGGCGCAGCCATCTGGCCAAACATGGCATAGCGATAGAGGCCGAGTTCGATTGGCCCAATGGCGCGCATTCGATTTATTTCCGCGATCCATCCGGCAATTCGCTGGAGATTGCCGAACCCAAACTATGGAATTGAAAATGAGAAAACTGGAACAGGGCAAGCTGATCGTCGCTTCGCACAATGCGGGCAAGCTGAAGGAGTTCGACGGACTGATCGGCCCGTTCGGTTTCGAGGTCAGTTCAGTTGCCGCCCTTGGCCTGCCTGAGCCGGACGAGACCGGCACCACGTTTGAAGAAAACGCCTATATCAAGGCGCTTGCGGCTGCCGAAGCAACGGGATTGCCGGCGCTTTCGGACGATTCCGGCATGATGGTCGATGCGCTTGACGGTGATCCGGGGGTCTACACGGCAAACTGGGCCGAGACCGAGGACGGCACACGAGATTTCGATATGGCCATGCAGAAGGTCGAAAATTTTCTGCAGAAAAAAGGCGCCGTAGAACCGCAGCAGCGCAAGGCCCGGTTTGTATCTGTCATCTGCCTGGCCTGGCCGGATGGAGAGGCGGAATATTTCCGCGGCGAAGTCGAAGGCACGATTGTCTGGCCGCCGCGCGGTAATACCGGTTTCGGTTTCGACCCGATTTTCCTGCCTGATGGCTATGAGAAAACTTTCGGCGAAATGACCGCCGATGAAAAGCATGGCTGGAAGCCGGGCGATGCTTCAGCCCTGTCGCATCGCGCCCGCGCTTTCAAGCTTTTTGCCGAAAAGAAGCTCAACATGGAAGCGGCTCCCGCGAAATGAACAAGCTGTTTCCCTCTTCACAGGCGTTAGCGGACGGCGTCAGCACGATTCCTATTGCGCGTGCAAACGGGGAAAATGCGTTCGGCGTTTATGTGCACTGGCCGTTCTGCCTCGCCAAATGCCCATATTGCGACTTCAACAGCCACGTGCGTCACAAGCCGGTCGATCAGGCGCGTTTTTCCGAAGCCTTTCGGCGCGAGATGGAATGCTTGCGCGAACGCACCGGCCCGCGCACGGTCACCAGCATTTTTCTGGGCGGCGGTACGCCCTCGCTGATGCAGCCCGAAACGGTGGGCGCGCTTCTCGATGGAATTGCTGGCTTCTGGTCTGTCGCGCCCGACATCGAAGTGACGCTGGAAGCCAACCCCACCAGCGTGGAGGCTGATCGTTTTCGCGGTTATCGCGCCGCAGGCGTCAATCGCGTGTCGCTCGGCATTCAGGCGCTGAATGATCCCGATTTGCGCCGTTTGGGGCGTATGCACTCGGTTGAAGAGGCCAAGGCGGCTATTCGCTTAGCGCGTGAGATTTTCCCGCGCCTGTCCTTCGATCTTATCTATGCGCGCCCGAACCAGACCATCGAGGCCTGGCGCGAGGAACTGAAGGAAGCCATCGGGCTTGCTGCCGATCACCTCTCGCTCTACCAACTGACGATCGAGGAAGGCACGCAGTTTTATAATCTCTGGAAGGCCGGAAAGCTGAACACGCCCGAACCGGATCACGCCGCAGCGCTCTATGAAGAAACGCAACGGGTGACGGCAGAGCATGGTCTTCCGGCCTATGAGATTTCCAATCACGCGGTGCCGGGACGTGAATCGCAGCACAATCTCGTTTATTGGCGTTATGGGCAATATGTCGGCATCGGTCCGGGCGCGCATGGACGTTTCGTGGAAAACGATGTGCGCACCGTCACCATGACCGAAAAACACCCCGAAACCTGGCTGGACAAGGTCGAGCGCAGTGGCCACGGCATTATCGAGGAAGAATATCTCGATGGCGGGCAGGAAGGCGATGAGTTCCTGATGATGGGGCTTCGTCTGCGCGAAGGCATCGATCTGGATCGCTACAAGCGGTTGTCAGGCCAGAGTGTTGATCAGAAGCGTCTGGCAAAACTGATTGCCGAGGGCATGATCGAGCCGATGGGCGGTAGCATCATTCGCGCAACGCCGGACGGTGCGCTGGTGCTGGATGCGTTGGTCGCCGATCTGGCCGCATGAGGGACTCACCATGACTGAAGAAGCAGGCGAGGGGCGACGGGAATATGTGGTGGGCGGGACGACGATGCGCGCCCGGCCGCTTGAGCCCGCGCTCTATATCGTCTCGACACCCATCGGCAATCTTGGCGATATGACGCTGCGCGGCATCGAAACGCTCGCCGCAGCCGATGTTCTGGCCTGCGAGGACACCCGCGTGACCCGCGTTCTCCTCGACCGCTACGGCATTGCCCGCCGTCCGATCAGCTATCACGAACACAATGCCGCCGAAGCCGGAGAAAAGCTGATTGCTGCACTGTCAGCGGGCAAAAGTGTTGCGTTGGTGTCCGATGCGGGCACGCCGCTCGTCTCCGATCCGGGCTTTCGTCTGGTTGGCGAAGCGCGTGAGGCAGGTATTCGTGTCGTGCCCATTCCCGGCGCTTCCGCGGTTTTAGCCGCACTTGCCGCTTCCGGCCTGCCGACCGACGCCTTCATGTTCTGCGGCTTCCTGCCTTCCAAACAGGGGCAAAAACAATCGAAGCTCGAAAGCCTCAAGGGCATCGATGCAACGCTGGTGTTTTATGAATCGCCAAACCGGACAGCGGCGACGCTGGCCGAAATGGCCGAAGTGTTCGGGCCGGATCGTCTGGGCGCGCTCTGTCGTGAACTGACCAAGGCCTATGAGACCATTCGCACTGCGCCGCTGGGCGAACTGGCGAAGGAATTTGATGGCGAGGACCGCATTCGCGGCGAGGTCGTTCTGCTGGTCGGCCCGCCGACGGGCAATGCCGCTCCGCAGAGCGAGGAAGACATAGACAAGCTGCTTTTGTCGCTTGCCGCCGAACTGCCGCCATCCAAGGCCGCAGGCGAGGCAGCGCGCATGACCGGCGGACAGAAATCGGTTCTCTATCAGCGCCTCATGCAACTGAAATCGGATCAGCGATGACAGATGTCCGCGAGAAAAAGCGCAGTGCTTTCTTTCGCGGACACAGCGCCGAACGTTTTGCCGCCATCGTGCTTCTTTTGAAAGGTTTTCGCATTGTCGCGCGGCGCTATCGAACACGTCTCGGCGAAATCGATCTGATCGCCCGGCGGGGCAATCTGGTGCTCATCGTCGAAGTGAAGGCGCGCAGCAGTCTGGAGGCCGCGCACCTCGCCGTCACGCCGCAGGCCATGCGCCGTATCGAAGCCGCAGCCGATCTCTGGCTGCAACGCCAGCCTGACCATGCCCGCCTGTCGCTGCGTTTCGACCTGATCGCCGTGCTGCCGCGCCGCTTGCCGAAACACGTTCCGGCTTTCTTCATCAGCGGCAACTATCGATAAGTCTATGTAAATCCTATAAAAATTGTAGGGTATATTTGCTTCACTTATGGGAATGAAAATCCCGCAATCGGCTGTTTTGAGGAAAAGTGATGCTCGCCGTGATTTTCGCGCGCAAGCCCGTTTCTTATAAAGCAAGGCCCTTCCATGAATAATAGCACCGTCTTGTTGCCTGACGCATTTCCGGACACGAAACCGGTATCCGCTTTCGCTGGAAATGCTTCAAAGGATGGTGCCCATGTCTTTTTCGCAGAAGCGTCTGCTGGCTGATTTCCCTGCCTTCTTCCGGGTGTCGGAAGAGGTGGTTGTCGTCGTTGGCGGCGGCGAGGAAGCGTTGAACAAGGCGCGCCTCGTGGGGCAGACCTCAGCACGCCTTCGCATCGTGGCCGAAGAAACAGAACACCATCTGGCTGAGTTCATCGCAAGCCATGGTGCGGAGCATGTCGCAGCACCTTTCGCACCGGAACATGTCGCGGGCGCAAAGCTTGTTTTCGTGGCGACCGGCGATGAAGCGCAGGATCGCGCCGTTGCTGCCGTGGTCAAGACGCAGAAGGTTCCGGTCAATGTCGTTGATCGTCCGGCACTTTGCGATTTCCTGACGCCTGCCATCGTCAACCGTGCGCCGCTGACGATTGCGATTGGTTCGGAAGGAACCGCCCCGGTTCTGGCGCAGATGGTCCGTGCGCGTATCGATGCCGCTTTTTCGCCGCGCCTTGGCGAGCTTGCGCATTTCGCCGAAAGCTGGCGTCCGCTGGTCGAGCGTGCTTTGCCGAAAGGTCTGGCACGCCGCAGTTTCTGGCGTGGCTTCTTTTCGGGCCGGGTTGCCAGTGCCATTGAAAATGGCGACCGCGTCGAAGCCTATAAGGCCGCAAGCGACCTGATCGAGCAACGCGACAATGCCGCCGGTTATGTCTGGCTGGTTGGTGCCGGTCCGGGTGCCGAAGACCTGCTGACGCTGCGCGCGCACCGCGTTTTGATGGAAGCCGATGTGATCGTACACGATGCGCTGGTGCCGGAAGGCGTCATCGCTATGGGGCGCCGCGATGCCGAGCGCCTTGCCGTCGGCAAGCGCAAGGGTTGCCATTCCAAAAGCCAGGAAGAGATTAACCGCCTGCTGGTTTCGCTGGGGCGGGAAGGCAAGCGCGTTGTGCGTCTGAAATCCGGCGATCCGCTGGTGTTTGGACGCGCAGGCGAGGAAATGGCGGCGCTGCGTGCCGCCGGTATCGGTTTCGAAATCGTGCCGGGCATTACTTCTGCCTTTGCCGCCGCCGCCGATATGGAGCTGCCGCTGACGCTGCGCGGTGTCGCCTCGTCGCTGGTGTTCACCACCGGCCATGACATGACGGGCGATGTACTGCCGGGCTGGGCAAAGCTTGCCGTCTCCGGCGCGA
The DNA here is from genome assembly GCF_018066705.1 of Ochrobactrum sp. AP1BH01-1. NCBI lineage: Bacteria > Pseudomonadati > Pseudomonadota > Alphaproteobacteria > Hyphomicrobiales > Brucellaceae > Ochrobactrum > Ochrobactrum sp. AP1BH01-1. Next base: position 136,932 of record NZ_JAGPOU010000003.1, read on the forward strand.
CCATCGCCGTCTATATGGGCTCGACCGTCGCCGCATCGGTAGCCGCACGTCTGATTGGTGCGGGACTGCATGAAGATACCGCCGTGGCTGTGGTGGAAAACGCAAGCCGTCAGGACAAGCGCCTGTTTCACGGCACGCTCAAGGATTTGCCGGATCTGGAAAACCGCAAGGAGCTTTCCGGCCCGGTCATGGTGATCATTGGCGACGCGGTCGCCGGTGCCGCAATCGACAAAGCCGAAGCGCTGGCCCTCAAGCCGGTTTCCGTTGCAGCCTGAACCCGTGGATGCGGGTAACAAAAGTTTGGAGTTTGGAAATGATCGTAAAAGTTCTCACTGCAAACCGGCTGATCGACGGACAGGCTGTGTGGCTCGGCGCCGATGGCTCCTGGCAGGAGACCATCGACGGCGCGCTGGTTGCCCGCCATCCCGAAGCCGTTGAGGCGCTTGAAGATGCAGGCAAGCTTGCGGCGAAAGCCAATCTGGTTGTCGATGTGAATGTGATCGATGTCGAGGAGCGCGCGGAGGGGCTTTACCCGATCCGCCTGCGCGAGCGCATCCGTCTTTCCGGACCGACCATCGTAACTTTCGGCGATTTGCTTCTTGATAAGCCTGCTTTGAAGCGCGCCTCCTGATTTTGTGTTGGAATAGCTCATGTATCGTTATGATGAATTCGACCGCGATTTCGTTGCGGCCCGCGTTGCGCAGTTCAAGGATCAGGTCGAGCGCCGCCTGGCTGGCGAACTGACCGAAGACCAGTTCAAGCCATTGCGCCTGATGAATGGGCTTTATCTGCAATTGCACGCCTATATGCTGCGCGTGGCGATCCCCTATGGTACGCTATCGAGCCGACAGTTGCGCAAGCTCGGCCACATTGCGCGTGCCTACGACCGCGGTTTCGGCCACTTCACCACCCGCCAGAATATCCAGTACAACTGGCCTGCATTGAAGGATGTGCCGCGCATTCTGGAAGAACTGGCGGAAGTTGAGATGCACGCCATCCAGACCTCGGGCAATTGCATTCGCAATGTGACCGCCGATCATTTCGCAGGCGCTGCCGCCGACGAAGTGGCCGATCCGCGCCCCTTCGCCGAAATCCTGCGCCAGTGGTCGTCTCTGCATCCGGAGTTTTCCTATCTGCCGCGCAAGTTCAAGATCGCCATTGTCGGTTCGGAGCATGATCGCGCCGCCATTCAGGTGCAAGACATCGGCTTGCAGCTGAAGAAGAACGAGGCGGGCGATCTGGGACTGGCTGTCTATATTGGCGGCGGACAGGGTCGCACGCCGATGGTGGCGAAGAAGATTCGCGATTTCCTGCCGATCGAGGACATGCTGACCTATGTGACGGCCATCGTGCGCGTCTATAATCTGCATGGCCGTCGCGACAACAAGTACAAGGCGCGCATCAAGATACTCGTCCATGAAACGGGCGTTGAAGAACTGACGCGTGAGATCGATGCCGAATGGGAGGAAATCCGCCATGGCGAGCTGAAGCTGCCGCAGCGCGATATTGACGCCATCGAAAGCTATTTCCGTATGCCGGACCTGCAGCAACGGCCGGAAGGCTGGGAAGTGCTGGCCGTCACACAAAAGGCCGATGCGGCTTTCGCGAGCTGGGTGGCGCGCAATGTCACGCCGCACAAGCACCCGGATTATGCCGTCGTCACCATTTCGCTCAAACCCATTGGCGGCATTCCTGGCGATGCAAGCGCTGAACAGATGGAACTGGTCGCGGACATTGCCGAAACCTATTCCTTCGATGAAATCCGCGTCAGCCATGAGCAGAATCTGGTTCTTCCGCATGTCGCCAAGGCCGATCTCGCCGCCGTCTACGATCTCTTGCAATCGGATGGTCTGGTGACGCCCAATGCCGGTCTCATCACCGACATCATCGCCTGCCCCGGTCTCGACTATTGCGCCCTTGCCAATGCGCGCTCCATTCCGGTGGCGCAGCGCATTTCCGAGCGCTTCGGCGATCAGCAGCGCCAGCTTGAAATCGGCGATCTCAAGATCAAGATTTCCGGCTGCATCAATGCTTGCGGCCATCACCATGTCGGCCATATCGGCATTCTGGGCGTCGAGAAAAAGGGTGAGGAGCTTTATCAGATCACGCTTGGCGGTTCGGCGGATGAGCATTCGGCCATCGGTGAAATCACCGGTCGCGGCTTTTCGTCGGAAGATGTGGTGGATGCCATCGAAACGGTGGTCGACACCTATCTCGCCTTGCGCGAGAGCCCGGAGGAAAACTTCCTCGCCGCCTATCGCCGCGTTGGCATGGAACCGTTCAAACGCGCGCTTTACGGAGAAATAAGCCGTGCAGCTTGATGCAGAAGAAAGTGCTGCCGCCGAAGCCCGCCTTCTGGAGGCAAGCCACGGCGCATCTTCCCCGCAGGAAGTGATCGCGCTTGCCACGCGCGAACTCTATGACGGGCAGATCGCGGTTGTGTCTTCCTTCGGGGCGGAATCGGCTGTGCTTTTGCATATGATCTCGGAAATTGACCCGGCGACCCCGGTCCTGTTTCTCGATACGGGCAAGCATTTTCGGGCCACACTCGATTATCGTCACGATCTGGTGGACCGGCTTGGCCTGACCGACGTGCAGGATATTTTGCCGCTGGAGGAAAGCCTTAAAAGCGACGATCCGTTCGGTGCGCTCTCAATGACCGACAAGGATCGCTGCTGCTTCATCCGCAAGGTTGAGCCGATGGCGCGCGCCGTCGCGCCCTATCGCGCATGGATGACAGGCCGCAAGCAGTTTCAGGCATCGACCCGCGAAAGCCTGCCAGTGTTTGAATCCGTCGGTTCGCGCATTCGTATCAATCCGCTGGCGCGTTGGCAGGCCGGCGACCTCAAGGCCTATGCCGAAAAGCACGATCTGCCGCCGCATCCCCTGACCGCGCAGGGCTATCGCTCCATTGGCTGCATGCCATGCACGCGGGCCGTGAGCGATGGCGAGGACCAGCGCGCCGGTCGCTGGGCGGGATCGGAAAAGACAGAATGCGGCATCCATCTGACTGGCCTTGCCGACAGCTTGAAGAATTTGGGAACAGGTGACCGGAAAATGAGCGATATCAACGAAACCAAACTCTGGTCTGCCGATGGCTTTCGCGAAGACGATTATGTCTTTGCCGATGATCTTGAAGCGGCGGGCGATGCCCCGGCCATCGTCATTCCGCTCGCCGTCTGGCTCGGGCTGGATGAAGAGCGCCACCGCGCCTCCAATCGCCGCATCGGCGTCACGGTTGCACCGGGCGAGGCGATTGAACCACTTCTCAATGATCTGGGCAGCGTGCCGCTGATCGCCTTGCAGTTCCCGGCATTCAATGACGGTCGCTCCTATTCCAAGGCCGAGATTTTGCGTCGCGAAGGTTTTGTGGGCGAATTGCGCGCCGTTGGCGACGTGCTGATCGATCAGGCCGCCTTGATGCTGCGCACGGGTTTCGACACATTGCAGGTGACAAACAAGGTCGCGCAGAAGCGGCTTGATGAAAACCGGCTTGTCGATACGCCCGGCTATTATCAGCCCGGTCGCGGTTCGGTTCTAGAAGAGGGCGGTTTCGCCTGGCGTCGCGTCAAGGCAGGCTGAATTTCGCCCCTGAGCGTCTGCAAATGTCGTCTTTCTGCGCTTCCGGTGCTCATGTACTCAAGTACACTCCGCTCCGGTTCTCGAAAGCCACTATTTTCGCCAACTCAGGAACGAAATTGGACGCGTGGAAGATCGACAATTATTTGCCATTTTTCTGCGCGCCTTGATGCGCTAGACACGCCTCACCAATTTCAGGGAGTCGCGGCGTGATCCGGCACATTGTTTTCTTCAGCGTCAAGCAAGGTCAGGATATCGAGACTGTCAAAAAGGGGCTGGAGCAGCTTGGCACCATTCCCCACGCTGACCTTTTCGAAGTTCTGCCTAATTCCAAGGTCGACCCGATGTGCGATCGCATCGATCTGGTGGTTTATGCCGAATTCAAGGACGAGGAAGCACTTTTCGCTTTCAAGAAGCATCCGACTTACGACGCCACGACTCAGCTTGTGCGTCCCATGCGCGAACTGCGTTTTTCCGCAGATGTGGTGACAGAGAAGCGCTGAAGCATCTTCGAGCCAAGTGCGAAACGGTTTTGCGCTCGCAAATGATAACTACCAGTCGGTCTGCGGTCTTTCCTGCAATGGCAGGCCGCCAAAAAGATCGGGCTCGCTGGACGTTCTCGCCCGCTCGATATTGAGAAGCTTCAGTTTCGTCGCCGTGCCACCCGCCGCCGAAAAGCCGCCGACCTTGCCGTTGGAACCGAGAACCCGGTGACAGGGCACGATGATCGGAAACGGGTTTTTACCCAGCGCATAGCCGACAGCCTGTGAAAGGCTCACATCTCCCAGTCGTCTGGCGATTGCGCCATAGGTCGTCGTCTCGCCCGCTTTCAGTTCGAGGATGATTTCATAAACCTGCCGGTTAAGGTCGGGTTGGGTATCGAGCGCCAGCGGCGTACCGGAAAAATCGACATCGGCTCCGGTCAAAAGCGCACGGACACCTTCGACCGCGTGGGTAACGAAAGCCGGCGCTTCGGTACCGTCTGCCCTGGGAAACCGTTCGCGCAGACGATATCGGGTTTCCTTCTCGTCGGCATCTCCGATTTCAACACCAACGATCCTCCGGTCGCGCCACGCGATGCCGCATGGTCCGATTTCTGTTTCGAAAATGGTGACGCCTGACGATTCCATGATGGTGATGTTATCACGATTTTGGTCGGGACAAATGACGGTTATCGGGCGGCTACAGGAACGTTCGCGTGAAAAGTCGCAACAATTGCCGAAAATGGCGCAGTGAAATGGTTGAAGAACGACACGAATAATGATTGTGTGAAGGCGACCGGCCAATGCCCTTAAATGGCCAAATGGATTGACGAAAGTTTCCGGCACCTGTCACGGCGGGAGCGGAACCGAGGAATTTAAATGGACGATTACGAGCGATATGCCACAGGGTTGATGATCGTTTTTGGCGCGCTGATTATCGGCGGCCTCATGGCGGCTAACCTGTATCACGGCGACAAGCCGGGCTTTTTATTCGCGCTTGGTGCCGCGGTTGTCAGCTGGTTTGCGGCTTTTGCCGTCCTGTTTGACAAACCGCGCGTCTATGGCGTGATGATTGCGGTTGCGATCGGACTGGTTGCGGCTTCAATCGGTGCTTATGTTACCTGATTTTTGAGCAATTCATTTTGGAAGAAGCCCCGGATAATCCGGGGCTTTTTTTCGTTTAGAGATATGGCGAGTAGCACTGGCGCCGTGGTCCGTAATTGGGCTGGAATGTATTGTCATACGCTCGGTAGGAGCGATAACGATTATAGCACCAGCGCACATGCGGGTTGCCGCCGCGATAGACCGGCGCTGCACGGTAGCGATAAGCGGGCGGCGGTCCCCAATAACGCCGATCGTAGCGATAGTATGGACGGTAACGCGGGTAGTCGTGCCGCCAGTGACGGCGATTTTCCCGCCAGTAGCCGCGGTCGCCGCGATAGTCATAATACTGAACCTGGTGCGTAATGGGTGCCGAAGTCTGTGCGGACGGCGTCGTCATCAGGGACGGCTGTGCCGCATTGGCGCCCCCGGTAGCTGCGGCAAGTCCCATGCCAAGCGACAAACATGCGGCAAACAGGGAATAAGCAAGCCTTTTCATTGGTCTCTCCTCACAGCGCACCCCGAATGTGTGAAACCGCTTCGGAAGATGCGCGTAAAAACAAACAACACATATTGTCCCTGCGGTCATTATTGCCCCCACATTGTGGCGTGGCGGTGGCTCCGCGCAGTCACGATTTCTTCCTTCGGGCAATAGACGGGTGATGCCCCGATCAGGGGCGGAAAACATTTATCTCGAATTGACATAAAGATATGTTTATGTCATTAAGCGACCTTCACGGTATGCGTATGGCAGGCAATCAAGGTTTGTGCGTCGCGAACAGACCTGTTGCCTGATAACAGATAGAATACAGGCGGTGTTTTATGGCCTCTCCCCTCGACGGTCTTTTCGGTGCAACGGCAGCGCAGCCGGATGGCTCCGAAGTGCTGGCAGCTCTCACCAGGGCGGCGCGTGAGCGCATCCTGATCCTCGATGGTGCGATGGGAACGCAAATTCAGGGGCTTGGCTTCCACGAAGAGCATTTCCGGGGAGAGCGTTTCGGCGCCTGCGATTGCCAGCTTCAGGGCAATAATGATCTGCTCACGCTGACCCAGCCAAAGGCTATCGAGGAAATCCATTACGCCTACGCCATTGCGGGCGCGGATATTCTCGAAACGAATACCTTCTCTTCCACGAGAATTGCACAGGCCGATTATGGCATGGAAGAGCAGGTCTACGAGCTGAACCGTGACGGTGCGCGGCTAGCTCGCCGCGCCGCCCTGAGGGCCGAGCAGAAGGACGGCCGCCGCCGTTTCGTCGCGGGCGCTCTGGGGCCGACAAACCGCACCGCGTCGCTATCGCCGGATGTCAACAATCCGGGCTTTCGCGCCGTCACTTTCGATGACCTGCGCATCGCTTATGCTGAGCAGATCAGGGGGCTGATCGATGGCGGTTCCGACATTATCCTGATCGAAACGATCTTCGATACGCTCAATGCCAAGGCCGCTGTTTTCGCCTCGGAAGAAGTGTTCGAGGAAAAGGGAATCCGCCTGCCGGTGATGATTTCTGGCACGATCACAGATCTTTCCGGACGCACCCTGTCCGGCCAGACGCCGACGGCGTTCTGGCATTCGTTGCGCCATGCCAAGCCGTTTACCATCGGTCTCAACTGCGCGCTTGGCGCCAATGCCATGCGCGCGCATCTGGATGAATTGTCGTCTATCGCCGACACCTTCATCTGCGCCTATCCGAATGCCGGTTTGCCGAACGAGTTCGGTCAGTATGACGAAACGCCGGAAGCAATGGCTGCCCAGATCGAGGGCTTTGCCCGTGACGGGCTGGTCAATGTGGTTGGCGGCTGCTGCGGATCGACGCCGGAACATATCCGCGCCATCGCCGAGGCGGTTGCAAAGCATCCGCCGCGCAAGCCTGCCAAGGTAGCGCCGCTGATGCGCCTGTCGGGTCTTGAGCCTTTCACGCTGACCAAGGATATTCCCTTCGTCAATGTCGGCGAGCGCACCAACGTGACCGGCTCTGCCCGCTTCCGCAAGCTGATCAAGGCGGGCGATTTTGCCGCCGCCCTTGATGTGGCGCGCGATCAGGTAGCCAACGGCGCGCAGATCATCGACATCAATATGGATGAGGGCCTGATCGATTCCGAAAAGGCGATGGTCGAGTTTCTCAATCTGATTGCCGCAGAGCCGGATATTGCCCGCGTGCCGATTATGATCGACAGCTCCAAATGGGAGGTGATCGAGGCTGGCCTGAAATGCGTTCAGGGCAAGGCGGTGGTCAATTCCATTTCGATGAAGGAAGGCGAGGAGGCCTTTATTCATCACGCCAAGCTCGTCCGCGCCTATGGCGCTGCTGTTGTCGTCATGGCGTTCGATGAAACCGGACAGGCCGATACCGAGGCGCGCAAGATCGAGATTTGCTCTCGCGCCTACAAGATTTTGACCGAACAGGTCGGTTTTCCACCGGAAGACATCATCTTCGATCCGAATATCTTTGCAGTCGCGACCGGCATCGAGGAGCACAATAATTACGGCGTCGATTTCATTGAGGCGACCCGCCAGATCATCGCGAGCCTGCCGCATGTCCATGTGTCGGGCGGCGTGTCGAACCTGTCCTTCTCGTTCCGCGGAAATGAACCGGTGCGCGAGGCGATGCATGCTGTGTTTCTGTACCACGCCATTCAGGCGGGCATGGATATGGGCATTGTCAATGCCGGACAGCTTGCCGTTTATGACACGATCGATCCCGAACTGCGCGATGCCTGCGAGGATGTGGTGCTCAACCGCCGCTCCGACGCAACCGAACGCCTGCTGGAAATTGCCGAGCGTTTCCGCGACTCCGGTTCCAAGGAGGCCAAGGCGCAGGATCTGACATGGCGCGAATGGCCGGTCGAAAAGCGTCTCGAACATGCGCTGGTCAACGGCATTACCGAATATATCGAAGCCGATACGGAAGAAGCGCGTCAGGCGGCTGAACGGCCTTTGCATGTCATCGAAGGCCCGCTGATGGCTGGCATGAATGTGGTTGGCGACCTGTTCGGCGCAGGCAAGATGTTCCTGCCGCAGGTGGTCAAGTCCGCCCGTGTCATGAAACAGGCTGTAGCCGTGCTCCTGCCTTACATGGAAGAGGAAAAGCGTCTTAATGGCGGCGGTGAACGTCAAAGCGCCGGCAAGGTGCTGATGGCGACCGTAAAGGGCGACGTGCACGATATCGGCAAGAATATTGTTGGCGTTGTGCTGGCCTGCAACAATTACGAGATCATCGATCTTGGCGTCATGGTGCCTTCGCAGAAGATCTTGCAGGTGGCGCGCGACGAAAAGGTGGACATTATCGGCCTTTCCGGCCTCATCACGCCCTCACTCGACGAAATGGTGCATGTGGCGGCGGAAATGGAACGCGAAGGTTTCGATATCCCGCTTCTGATCGGCGGCGCAACGACGAGCCGCGTTCATACCGCGGTGAAAATTCATCCGCGCTATGAGCGTGGGCAGGCTGTTTATGTCATCGATGCCAGCCGCGCCGTCGGCGTGGTTTCGAGCCTGCTGTCGCCGGAAGGCAAGCAGGCCTATATCGACGGCTTGCGCGGGGAATATGCCAAGGTAGCGGCAGCCCATGCGCGCAACGAAGCGGAAAAGCAGCGTCTGCCGATCGCTCGGGCTCGCGCCAATGCGCATAAGCTCGACTGGGATAACTTTGTGCCGACAAAGCCGACCTTCACAGGCACCAGAACCTTCGATGATTACGATCTGGCTGAAATCGCGCGCTATATCGACTGGACCCCATTCTTCCAGACATGGGAATTGAAGGGCCGCTACCCGGCGATCCTCGAAGATGAAAAGCAGGGCGAGGCAGCTCGCCAGCTCTGGGCCGATGCGCAGGCGATGCTGAAAAAGATCATCGACGAAAAATGGTTCGCGCCGAAAGCTGTCGTCGGCTTCTGGCCAGCCAATGCGGTAGGGGACGATATCCGGCTCTTCACCGATGAAAGCCGGAAAGAGGAGCTTGCGACTTTCTTCACCCTGCGCCAGCAATTGAGCAAGCGCGATGGTCGCCCGAATGTGGCCATGTCCGATTTTGTGGCGCCTGCCGAAAGCGGAAAGCAGGACTATGTCGGCGGTTTCGTGGTGACGGCGGGCATCGGGGAAGTCGCCATCGCCGAGCGTTTCGAGCGCGCCAATGACGATTACTCTGCCATTCTGGTGAAGGCGCTGGCTGACCGCTTTGCCGAAGCCTTTGCCGAATTGATGCATGAGCGGGTGCGCAAGGAGTTCTGGGCCTATGCGACGGACGAAACCTATACGCCAGAAGAACTGATCGGAGAGCCCTATAAGGGCATTCGCCCGGCTCCGGGTTATCCCGCCCAGCCCGACCACACCGAAAAGACGACGCTTTTCCGTCTTCTGGATGCGACTGCGAATACAGGCGTGGAACTGACGGAAAGCTACGCCATGTGGCCTGGCTCCTCCGTATCGGGTCTCTATATAGGCCATCCTGAGAGCTATTATTTCGGGGTGGCCAAGGTGGAACGCGATCAGGTCGAGGATTACGCGGAACGCAAGAGAATGCCGGTCGAGGAAGTGGAGCGCTGGCTCGGTCCTGTTCTCAATTATTTGCCGGGTGCTGAAAAAGACGAGGATGCGGCGGCCTGACCGGTCGCCATGAGCCTTTCTCTTACCAACGTTTATTAATCATATCTCAAATACTCGTCATTCTGACAGGTTTGCCGAACCTGTCAGAGGGCTCTACTGTTCCTGAATGCAAATCGGTTTCAGGTTCGGCGGTGCATGAGCATTTCCAGCGAAATATGAAACGGGTTCCATTCGGAAGTGCTTACAATAAACAGTTGGAGGTCTTGGCCATTCCGGCAGCGGGAGCGCACGGGTGCTTGCGGCTGAATTGGCGGTCAAAGTATTTCGTTAGATACTAATTTAGTAACTAACTGTTGTGATAAAAATATTCACAAATTATCGCTTTGAGTTCATATGAAACTATTTTGCTATATAGTCAGGAACTGATGGTTGTGATAGCCATCGACCGCGCAACTGTTTTGTGTAAGGGCGCTACATTTTAATAAATTCAAAATTAGAACTTTAATTGGGATGTCTGCAATGAAATGGGAACAAATTTATGAATCCATGCAATCTGCTGACGATGCCGGGCAGCTCCTTGAATACATAAACACCTATGCCAAACAGTGCGGATTTGCACATACGGCTTATATCATGCGCGTTCCCTTGCTGAACGGCGTGGTCAAATGGCTTAGCTTTGGCTCGTTGCCCCAGGAATGGATCGATCACTATGCGGACAGAAAATATGCGGATATAGACCCGCTGGTTCGCAAGGCATTGAACAGCATCGAGCCGCTGGTCTGGTCATCGAAGCTGTTTGCGGAGGCTCCGCAGATATGGACAGATGCCCAGCGCTTCGGCATCAGGGTCGGCATTTCGCAACCGTGCTGGGCGGCGCAAGGCGTATTTGGAATGCTGTCTTTTCTGAGAAGCGGTCCTGCACTGTCATCCGGTGAGATTTCAATGTTGCGGCGTCAATTGCAGATCGCGGCCAATCTGCTGCATCTGTCCATGTATGAGCATCTTGATGTTCCAGCCATGAACTGCGTTTCGGAAGTGAACCTGACGATGCGGGAGCGGGAGATCCTGCGTTGGACGAGTGAGGGAAAGACTGCCGAAATCATCGGCACGATCCTCAATATTTCGACACGCACGGTAAATTTTCATATCAGCAACGTGCTGACCAAGCTGGTTGCGGTCAACAAAGTTCAGGCGGTCGCCAAAGCCCGCACATTCGGACTTCTCTGACTATGTCCCAAGTCCCTCGGCGGTTTGTTCCGAAGGGCGTTTTTTCCGCAGCTTCCGGTTTGCGCTTTTTCTGAAACGGGCTACAAATTCATTATCTTTCTGGAGGATGAATGAATGACTGCTCAGCCGAACTCTCTTGAAGCCCGCGATATCCGTTATCATCTGCATTCCTACACCGATGCTGTCCGACTTGAGGCCGAAGGGCCCCTTGTCATCGAGCGCGGCGATGGCATTTATGTCGAGGATGTAACGGGCAAGCGTTACATCGAGGCGATGTCGGGACTTTGGAGCGTCGGCGTCGGCTTTTCCGAACCGCGCCTGGCGGACGCAGCTGCGCGACAGATGAAGAAGCTGCCCTTCTATCATACATTCTCTTATCGTTCGCATGGCCCCGTCATTGATCTGGCTGAAAAGCTCGTCTCAATGGCTCCTGTGCCGATGAGCAAGGCCTACTTCACCAATTCAGGTTCCGAAGCCAACGATACGGTCATCAAGCTGATCTGGTATCGCTCCAACGCACTGGGTGAGCCGGAGCGCAAGAAAATCATCTCGCGCAAGCGTGGCTATCATGGTGTGACGATTGCTTCCGCCAGCCTGACTGGCCTGCCCAACAATCACCGTTCCTTCGACCTGCCGATCGACCGCATTCTGCATACGGGCTGTCCACATTACTATCGCGAAGGGCAGGCGGGCGAGAGCGAGGAACAATTCGCAACGCGACTGGCTGATGAACTGGAGCAGTTGATTCTCGCCGAAGGTCCGCACACCATTGCGGCTTTCATCGGCGAGCCGGTGATGGGCGCTGGCGGTGTGGTCGTGCCGCCCAAAACCTATTGGGAAAAGGTGCAGGCTGTCCTGAAGCGCTACGACATTCTGCTGGTCGCAGACGAAGTCATTTGCGGCTTCGGGCGGACAGGCAACCTTTTCGGAAGCCAGACCTTTGACATCAAGCCGGACATTCTGGTCATGTCGAAGCAGCTTTCGTCCTCCTATCTGCCAATCTCGGCATTCCTCATCAACGAGCGCGTCTACGCGCCGATTGCTGAAGAAAGCCACAAGATCGGCACGCTTGGCACGGGCTTCACGGCATCCGGCCATCCGGTGGCGGCAGCTGTGGCGCTGGAAAATCTTGCCATCATTGAAGAGCGTGATCTGGCCGCCAACGCACGCGACCGCGGCACCTATATGCAGAAGCGTCTGCGTGAACTGCAGGATCACCCGCTGGTCGGCGAAGTGCGCGGCGTTGGTCTGATTGCCGGTGTTGAGCTTGTCACAGACAAGCAGGCCAAGACAGGATTGGAGCAAGCTGGCGCGCTCGGCGCACAGGCAAATGCAGCGCTTCAGGAACGCGGCGTGATTTCCCGTGCGATGGGCGACACGCTGGCCTTCTGTCCGCCGCTCATCATCAACGATCAGCAGATCGATACGATGGTGTCCGCGCTTGAAGCGTCGCTCAATGATGTCCAGGCGAGCCTCGGCCAAGTAGCACTCGCCAAGTAATAATTTGCGCTGGAGCTGCCCGAATGACGGGCAGCTCCAGCTTGAAAATCCATATAATATCACAAAAATTGTAGGATTTTCCGTAACTTGGCGGAAAGTCGGCTTTTCCCGGCACGCGCAAGTTTGTTCCGGCCCGGCTTGCAAATACGGTAAGTTTTTCGCGCAAGGCAGTTGCAATACGCGATAGGTTTCTTTCACTTTTCCGCATCATTTCACGACAATGCGCGCACTGTGGCTCTTGCCGCATCTGCGCCGGATGAAGGCTTACGCCAACCTTCCCGCGAGTATCGAGATTCCATCCGGTTGCCGGGAGTAACTAGTCGTGCATCATGCATCCCTGATCAAGAACCTCACGCATCTGCAGCGCCTTGAGGCGGAAGCGATCCATATTTTTCGCGAGGTTGCGGCAAGTTTTTCCAATCCGGTGATGCTTTACTCGGTCGGCAAGGATTCTTCCGTCATGCTGCATCTGGCGATGAAGGCATTCTATCCGGCGCCGCCGCCCTTTCCCTTTCTGCATGTCGATACGACATGGAAGTTCCGCGAGATGATCGAATTTCGCGATGCGCAGGCCCGCGAGAAGGGCTTTGAACTGCTCGTGCATATCAATGAGGATGGCGTGCGTGAAGGAATCGGCCCTTTCACTCACGGGTCTAACGTCCACACCCATGTGATGAAAACGGTTGCCTTGCGGCAGGCGCTCGACAAGTACAAGTTCGATGCTGCATTTGGCGGCGCCCGTCGCGACGAAGAAAAATCCCGCGCCAAGGAGCGTATCTTTTCTTTCCGTAATGCGCAGCACGGTTGGGACCCCAAGAACCAGCGTCCCGAAATGTGGAAGATCTATAACACACGCGTTTCCGCTGGAGAATCGATCCGCGTCTTCCCGCTGTCGAATTGGACCGAGCTCGATATCTGGCAATATATCCTGCAAGAGAATATCCCCATCGTGCCGCTCTATTTTGCAGCGCATCGCCCGGTGGTCGAACGCGACGGCATGCTGATCATGGTCGATGACGACCGCATGAAGCTGCGTCCGGGAGAACAGGTGGAAAACCGTCTGGTGCGGTTCCGCACGCTTGGCTGCTATCCGCTGACCGGCGCAATTGAATCCAGTGCGGCTGACCTCTCCGATATTGTCGAGGAAATGCTGATCGCCCGTACATCCGAGCGGCAGGGACGCGCCATCGATCGCGACGAGGCCGGGTCGATGGAGAAAAAAAAGCGCGAGGGCTATTTCTGATGAATGCGATAATCAAGCCTGTTGCGACCAATGCCGCAGTCAGTGATTTTCTGGCCGATCAGGAACGCAAGACACTGCTACGCTTCCTCACTTGCGGTTCGGTGGATGACGGAAAGTCAACGCTCATCGGACGCCTGCTTTACGACACGAAACTGATCTTCGAGGACCAGCTTGCTTCGTTGAAGAACGACAGCCGCAAGTTTGGAACCACGGACGACGATTTCGACTTCGCCTTGCTGGTTGACGGTCTGGAAGCCGAGCGGGAGCAGGGCATCACCATCGATGTCGCCTATCGCTTCTTTTCGACGCCTCGCCGCAAATTCATCGTCGCGGACACGCCGGGTCATGCGCAATATACGCGCAACATGGCAACCGGCGCATCGACTGCCGATCTTGCCATCGTGCTGGTCGACGCCCGGCAGGGCGTGTTGACCCAGACCCGCCGCCATTCCTTCATTGCCGCCGCACTTGGTATCCGTCATATCGTTCTGGCGGTGAACAAGATCGATCTGGTCGATTTCTCGCAGGAGGCCTTCGAGCGCATCGTTGCCGACTATATGAGCTTCGCCAGGGAACTCGGCTTTGTCAGCATCCAGCCTATTCCGCTTTCGGCTCGTTTTGGCGACAATGTTACCCAGCCGTCTGCCCGCATGGGCTGGTATCAGGGGCCGCATCTGCTGGAACATCTGGAAACCGTGCGCATCGACACGGAAGCGGTGGCAAAGCCCTTTCGGTTCCCGGTGCAATATGTGAACCGGCCCAATCTCGATTTTCGCGGTTTCTCCGGCACTGTCGCATCCGGTTCGATCAGCGCCGGCGATGCCGTCGTGGTAGCCAAATCGGGCAAGACTTCCCGCGTGAAGCGCATTGCCACTTATGACGGTGACCTCTCCCGTGCTTCGGAAGGCCAGGCCGTCACTCTGGTGCTGGAAGATGAGATCGAGGTTTCGCGCGGAAACATGCTGGTAGGGACGGAATCCCGACCCGAAGTGGCTGATCGTTTCGCCGCCAATATAGTCTGGTTCGGTGAAGAGGCATTGCATCCCGGCCGTTCCTATCTGCTGCGCACAGAGACGGATCAGACGCCGGTAACGATCAATGAAATCGTATACAGAACCGATGTCGACAGCTTCACCCGGAAGGATGCATCCCGTCTCGACCTCAACGAGATCGGGCTTTGCCATCTGCAGACCGTGGACCAGATAGCCTTCGACCCTTACGCCGACAATCGTGTAACGGGCGCGTTCGTATTGATCGACCGGCTTACCAACGCGACCGTTGGTGCTGGAATGATCGACAGCGCGCTTCGTCAGGCGACGAATGTGCATCTGCAATCCTTCGATCTCGACAAGCAGGCACGCGCGGCGCAGAAATTCCAGAAACCGGCTGTGCTGTGGTTTACGGGCCTGTCCGGCTCCGGCAAGTCCACCATCGCCAACCGGCTGGAACAGCGGCTCCATGCGCTCGGCAAGCATACCTACTTGCTGGACGGCGATAACGTTCGCCACGGTCTCAACAGCGATCTTGGCTTTTCCGAAGAGGACAGGGCAGAAAATATTCGTCGTGTCGGTGAGGTTGCCCGTTTGATGACCGATGCGGGGCTGGTGGTGCTGGTTTCCTTCATCTCGCCTTTTCGGGCTGAGCGGGATCGCATTCGCTCCCGGCTGCCTGAAGGTGAATTTGTCGAAATCTTCGTCGATACGCCGATAGAGGAATGCATCGCCCGCGATCCCAAGGGCCTTTATGCGCAGGCCTTGCGCGGCGAGATAAAGGCTTTCACCGGCATCGATTCTCCCTATGAGCCGCCGGTATCGCCCGAGCTCCGGCTGAACACGACGGGCCGGGACGTTGACGAACTCGTCGCGGAAGTAGAAAAGTACCTTGCCGAACGTGGTATCATCGGCAGTTATGGCAGCGATTCCTGGTCAATCTGAGCAAATGAAGATTTCAGCCTCCCCGAAAGCCGATTCGAGCGGCGAAGCAATGCTTGCCGTGCTGCAGGAAGCGGCACTTGAGGCCGGGCGCGTCATCATGAAGCACTATGCCAATGGTTGCGCGGTTCACAGCAAGAAAGATTCTTCCCCGGTCACGGAAGCAGATCGTGACGCGGAGGCCATCATCCTTTCGGCGATTGCTGCGGTCGCCCCGGATATTCCGGTTGTGGCTGAAGAGGAAGTGGCGGCGGGGCGCCTGCCTTCGCAACTGGGAAGGCAATTCCTGCTGGTTGATCCCCTTGACGGAACACGCGAATTCCTGCTCCGCAACGGCGATTTCACGGTGAATATCGGCCTGATCGAAGACGGTATTCCGACGCTGGGCCTCGTTTATGCACCCGTTCGCAATCGCCTGTTTATCGGAACCAGCAGCGGTGCCGAAGAAATAACGACGACCAAAGATCATGCAGTCGGAACACGGCGTGGGATAGCGGTGCGTATCCATGGGGCGGAGCGGGTGGCTGTCTGCAGCCGCTCGCACAACAATCCTGCGACGGAAAAGTTTTTGAGCGATAACAGGATCAGCGACTGCGTTTCCATCGGTTCGTCGCTGAAGTTTTGCCTGATTGCCAGTGGAGAAGCCGATATTTATCCGCGTTTCGGCCCCACCATGGAGTGGGATACGGCGGCAGGCGATGCGGTGTTGCGCGCCGCCGGTGGCCTTACGACGACTTTTGATGGAATACCGCTTTCCTATGGCCAGCGCGCCAGCGAAGGTGTTGCCGGTTTTGCCAACCCCAATTTTGTGGCGTTTGGCGGCGGGACGCTGCCGGTTTTCGAGACCGTTTGAAGCTCTTTCCAGCTTTTCGGGTTCGGCATTCAAAAAAACGACAAGATGCACTTGCGGCTTGAAATCTGGAGCGTTATAAGCCGCCTCAATGGTCAAGGCCACATGGTCACGGAGTGTAGCGCAGCCTGGTAGCGCACCTCGTTCGGGACGAGGGGGTCGGAGGTTCGAATCCTCTCACTCCGACCATCTTAAAAAGCTGAAATCGTTTTTCTCTTCCTTTAATGTCCGGCAGGCGCTCATCGTCAGCGGTGAGTTGCGCATACGTCGCGTGCTTATAGGCGCTGAGCAAGCTCGATCCCGCAAGTGGCATAAAGACGGATTGCTTCAGCTTCTTAATCCTCTTTCCCGAAAACCGACATACGCATGAACTCGCCATCGTACTGGGCAAGGGCAACCACGCGTTTGCGGTCCAGAATTTCCACCCGGTTCGAACGGAACAGGATCAGCCCTTCTTTACGCAAGTCGCGCAGCATCCGGTTGAGATGAATTGGCGTCAGCCCCAGCGCATCGGCAAGTTGATATTGTGTCAGCGGGCAATAGAAGGAATTTGCATCGCCCATGCCGCACGATTGCACACGGTCGGAAAGTTCAAGAAACAGATGCGCGGTGCGGACGAAAGCAGCGCGGCATCCGATATTGGTAAGATGCTCGACCAGCATGGATCGCTGGCGTGCAAGAAGCTCTATAAAGATCAGGCTGAGGCGCGGCGCACGCTCAATTGAGGTTTCAAGCGAGGCAAGCGGAATCTCGAAAACCGACATGGGCGTAATTGCCGTGACGGTGTTGTAACTGTAACCATCGGCTGTTCTGAGCCCTAGAAAATCGCTCCGCATAGGGAAGTCGATGATCTGCCGTTCGCCGCTGGACAAGTCGCGATAGACACATCCCCAGCCGGAACGCACGAGATGGAGGCTTCTAATTCGCTCCCCTTGCCTGATGATTGCAGCATCGGCGGCAAAGTCGTTTTCGATAACAGTGAGAGAGGAAAGCGCGTCTGTTTCCCGCGCTTCCAGCTTGGCGAAAATTGGAGGGGCCTCCAATAAAGCAATGAGCGCTTCCGTCGATGGGTCTGTGGTTTGCTTGCCAATGTTGTGCATTTTCAACCCAATAGAGCGTATTCCGATATGTGCGAAACAGCCTTTCGGCAAGAATGCGCATTAGAACGGACAGTTAGGGCGCTTATCTCATCAAGCAAATGGAAATGCGCCTGGATCACTTTTTGTAAAATTACTTGGCGATCTTCCGTTTGAAAAAATGCATGAGCAACCGGTTGGAAATTTCTGCCTGGAGCATGAATATCTTTAAGCATGAGATACGTAACTGCGAACGCGGTATCTCAGGTTTCACTAAAATCAGAAATCAACTAAACGAAAGATATAGAGCCTATATCTACCGCCGTTAAAGTCTTTCTTATGAGCGGTCATAAATTTTATGCATTGCTAACATAAGTTAATGACACAACTATTTCCCGATAGCAATATTTGCGCTTGTCCTGGCTAGAGGTCTATCCGGACAAGCATTGGAAAACACTCGTCTCTGACGAAAGTAATAGTGGGATGCATAAACATAGAGCAACTTGAGTATGCCGGGAGCATCACATGTTGGAAGCAAGAGGGGATAGCATTTGGACCGCTTCGGAGCATGCGGGTGATAGGGGCAACCCCGCAGGCATTGAAGCCGCACAGGAACGGCGCATGTTGCTCATATGCAAGAGCAACCTTGAACGGCAGTGTCTCTATAACGGGCTGGTATTGAACGGATTGAAGCTTCCCGTGGAAACCTTGGCAGCGATCGAGCTCGCAGATCCGACCGACGATGTTGCTGTCGTTCTCATCAATATAGGCTCGAAGCGTTTGGCCGACCCGTTTTTCTCCGAAAAGCTACAGTCGGTGATTGAGCTCTGGCGTCCGGTGCCGGTGGTTTTTCTCGCTGAACGCGAGGAGTGGGCTCAGGTCGTACGCGCCATGGAGATCGGTGCTCGCGGCTATATTCCCACTTCGGTGGATATAAAAGTCTGCGTCGAAGCCATTCATCTTGCCACCGCCGGCGGCATGTATGTGCCGGCCTCGCTGGTGTTTCAAACCGCGCCGACGGATATTGATGACGACGTTCTGGGAGAATTGCTTACCACGCGCGAGATTGAGGTTGTCCATGCAATCCGAATTGGCAAATCGAACAAGATCATCGCCTTTGAGCTTGGCATGAGCGAAGGCACCGTCAAGGCTCACGTGCATAACATCATGAAGAAGATCGGTGCCGCAAACCGGACGGAAGTGGCGTGCAAGCTGCACCGGATGTATGGCGAGAAGTTCGATCTCGATTGAATAATTTGTCTTTCATTTTTGTAAATGCCGATCGCTTCCTGTTTCCGGGCGCGCAACTCCAGGCGCGTCAGTCGGACGGCTGCGCATTTTCGCCCAGTCTTCGGCCGGATAAGCCGCCGCTTGAGTTTGTTGCCGGTGTCGAAAATTGCCGGAAAGCGGCGCCGCTGGAAGCCATTTGGGCTGAAGTGGTTGCTTTCTATTGAAAAACCGCGAAATTATCCGAGAGCAAACGGAATGAAACCAGCCTCAGGATAACAATGCAGCTCACTCCCCGTCACAATGCAATTCTAGAGCTCGCTCGCAAACAGGGGCAGGTTTTGGTGGACGATCTTGCCGCGGCTTTCGAAGTGACGCCGCAAACGGTGCGCAAGGACCTGAACGACCTCTGCCGTGCTCGCATGCTGCGTCGTATCCATGGCGGGGCGCTCTATCCGTCCGGAGTCGAGAACATGGAATATGAAGCACGGCGCCGCATCGCTGCACATGAAAAGGAGGCAATCGGCCGCGCTGCCGCAGAAATCATTCCCGACGGTGCTTCATTGTTCATCAATATTGGCACCACGACCGAAGCCGTCAGTCAGGCGCTGGTCGACCACAATAATCTGATGGTCATCACGAACAACATCAATGTTGCCAACACGCTGCGCGTTCACGCCTCGATAGAGGTGATTGTCGCCGGCGGTGTCGTGCGTCCGTCGGATGGAGGAATCGTCGGCGAAGCCGCCGTTGATTTCATCCGGCAGTTCAAGGTCGATTATGCGATCATCGGTGCTTCCGCCATGGACGAGGACGGGGCTCTGCTCGATTTCGATTTCCGGGAAGTGAAGGTGGCGCAGGCGATCATTGCCAATGCCCGCCATGTAATTCTGGTGACCGACGCCACAAAGCTGGAGAGAACGGCCCCGGTGCGTATCGGTCACATATCGCAGATCGACACTTTCATTACCGACCATTGCCCGTCGAACCAGTTGCGGGAGCTTTGCCGCGAACACGAGGTCGAGCTGATTGAAACGCTTGGGGAAAGCCGGATAGCAGAAAAGGGAACTTAGTTTCGTTTCATTTTCGATTTGCTTTCGTATCAAATCAATTATATTCGCTTTGGTTTTCGGAGAGCGGTCTTCGGGGTTCGCCATGGCGCAAGAGAAACTATTCGACATTTTTGTAATCGGCGGCGGCATCAATGGATGCGGTATCGCGCGTGATGCGGTCGGCCGGGGATTTTCGGTTGGTCTGGCCGAGATGAACGATCTGGCCAGCGGCACTTCTTCGCGGGCAACCAAACTCATTCATGGCGGATTGCGCTATCTTGAGCATTATGAATTTCGTCTGGTGCGTGAGGCACTGATGGAGCGCGAAGTGCTGTGGGCCAACGCCCCGCACATCATTCATCCGATGCGGTTCGTGCTGCCCTATCACAAGGGCGGAGTACGCCCTGCATGGCTGCTGAGGCTGGGCCTGTTCCTCTACGACCATCTGGGCGGGCGCAAGAAGCTTCCCGCCACGCGTACGCTCGATATGCGCTCCGATCCGGCGGCCGCGCCCTTGAAGCCGCTTTTTACCAAGGCATTCGAATATTCGGACTGCTGGGTCGACGATGCGCGCTTCGTCGCCTTGACCGCCCGGGATGCTGCGGATCGCGGCGCGATGATCCGCACCCGGACCAGGGTCGTGGCGGCCCGCCGTGACAGGGAATACTGGACCATCACATTGGAAGATACCGACACGCACGAGCGCGAGGAGGTTCGCGCCCGCCTGCTGGTCAATGCCGCCGGTCCCTGGGCCGACAAGGTGCTGCAGGGTGTGGAGGGAGACCGGCAGCTTCACAATGTCCGTCTTGTTCAGGGCAGTCATATTGTAGTGCGCAGGAAATTCTCCGATCCGCGCTCCTATTTCTTCCAGAACAATGACGGGCGCATCATATTTGCGATTCCCTATGAGGACGACTTCACCCTGATCGGCACGACCGATCAGGACTATGAGGGCGATCCGGCCAAGGTTGCGATCACGGAAGGCGAGACCGACTATCTGTGTGCTGCGGCAAGCGAATATTTCAAGGAGCCTGTCAGGCGCGCAGACATTGTGTGGGCATATTCAGGCGTGCGTCCGCTTTATGATGACGGCGCGAGCGCGGCACAGGAAGCGACCCGCGATTATGTGCTGAAAGAAGATGCTCCTGATGGACTTGCACCCTTGGTCAATGTTTTCGGCGGCAAGCTGACCACGGCGCGCCGGCTGGCCGAACATATGCTGGAGAAGATCGAGCATCGGCTCGGGTCAAGGGGGAAGCCATGGACCCATGCCGCGCCTTTGCCCGGCGGCGATTTCGTGGATGTCGAGTTCGGGCGTGAGTTGCAAAAGATAAATGCCGCCTATTCCTTCCTGACGCCTGCTCATGCGCGGCGGCTGTTTCGGCAATATGGAACGCGTATCCATAATCTGCTCGGGGAAGCGGTTTCGCTTGCCGATATGGGAAAGCATTTCGGTGCCGATCTTTATGAAGCCGAAGTGCGCTATCTGCACGAGAATGAATGGGCAATGAGCGCCGAGGATATTTTGTGGCGGCGCACGAAACTCGGCCTTCGGCTTAATGCGGCTGAAGTTTCCTCGCTTGAGGAATATATGAAGTCGGCACTGGTCGCCTGATCCCTCTCAATCTTTAGCCGCACTTGCCAGTTGTGTTCTGAGCGGTCATTATCCTTCCATAAAGCGGGTTCCAGCCTTCCTGGGAGGAAAAGATGGGCACACCGCAAGACCGAACACATGCCGATCGAATCCAGTCCGCGATCATGACGGCGGGCGGGGCTGCACGGTCCGCTCTGGTCGCCTCATGGCGGCGCTCGGCGGAACTGCATGGGCTCGACCCTGCCGAGCCGGGATCGGTGCGCACACTTTCCGATGGCGAGTTCCGGACGGCCCATCAGCGTATCGAACGCCTCGTCAGCATAGCGCAAGCCAGTATGGACCGCCTTTATCTGGCTGTCGGTGGTGTCGGCTGCTGCGTGCTTCTGGCCGACAGTGAGGGCGTGCCGGTCGAACGGCGCGGCGCGCCGGGCGATGACGACACCTTCTACCGTTGGGGGCTCTGGACCGGTGCTGTCTGGAGCGAACAGAGCGAAGGCACGAACGGCATCGGCACCTGCATCGTCGAACAGCGCCCGCTGACGATCCATCGCGACCAGCATTTTCATACGCGCAATATCGGGCTTTCCTGCACGGTCGCCCCGATCCACGACCATCAGGGGCGCTTGATGGCGGCGCTGGATGTTTCCTCCTGTCGCGCCGACCTGACCGAGGCTTTTGCGCAGCTCATATCGGTGGCCGTCATCGACGCTGCGCGGCGCATCGAGGCTGAAAATTTCCGCCAGGCTTTTCCTGATGCCCGTATCATGCTGGCTCCCAGCCCCGACCGCACCGGCGGCGCGCTGATCGCCGTCGACAAGGACGACCTCGTTATCGGCGCGACGCGCGCCGCACGGCTTGCGCTGGAGCTTGATGACGACGCTCTGGCGGGTCCGTTGCCTGCCGCCGATCTTCTGGGAACGCCCGCCGACCCGCGCGAGGACATGGCTGAATCGGAGCGCGGCGTGATCCTGCGGGCACTTGCCCGCGCCGAGGGCAATATTTCCTCCGCCGCGCAGCTTCTGGGCATCAGCCGGGCGACGCTGCATCGCAAGCTGAACCGCCTCAAGATCATCCGTGCGCACTGATCAAGCCGCGCTGAAATAGGTCGGCGAAACTGTCTCAATATTGCGACACATGATCTTGCGAGCTTGAATGCGCGGGATGACTCTTCCCCGCTGTCGCGCGATCCTCAACCATGAAGCGCTGTAGGAGCAGCGTTGTTTCTGGGAGGATGTCATGAACAAGGTTGAATTCAGCCGGACCGTGAAGCCGGCTTTTGCAAAGCGTTATGGAAACTTCATCGGCGGCAAATGGGTCGAGCCCAAATCGGGGCGCTATTTCGACAACACATCGCCCGTCAATGGACAGGTGCTTTGCGAGGTAGCCCGTTCGGATGCCGCCGATGTGGAGGCGGCTCTCGACGCAGCGCATGCCGCCAAGGATGCATGGGGCAGGACGAGCGCGGCTGAACGCGCGCTCATCCTCAATCGCATTGCCGACCGGATTGAGGAAAACCTGCCTGCGCTTGCTGCCGCCGAAACATGGGACAATGGCAAGCCTATCCGCGAGACCACCAATGCCGACCTGCCGCTCGCTATCGATCACTTCCGCTATTTTGCAGGCGTCATCCGCGCCCAGGAAGGCGGCATTTCGGAAATCGATCACGACACGGTCGCCTATCACTTCCATGAACCGCTTGGCGTTGTTGGTCAGATCATTCCGTGGAATTTCCCGATTCTCATGGCGACATGGAAGCTTGCGCCAGCACTTGCCGCGGGCAACTGCGTGGTCCTCAAACCGGCCGAGCAGACGCCCGCGTCAATTCTGGTGCTTATGGACCTGATCGGCGATCTGCTGCCGCCAGGTGTCGTCAACGTCGTTAATGGGTTTGGCCTTGAGGCGGGCAAACCGCTCGCATCGAGCCCCCGCATCGCCAAGATCGCCTTCACCGGCGAAACGACGACCGGACGCCTGATCATGCAATATGCCAGCCAGAACCTCATTCCGGTTACGCTGGAACTGGGAGGCAAGTCGCCGAACATCTTCTTCAAGGATGTTGCAGCGGAAGATGACGATTTCCTCGACAAGGCCATTGAAGGCTTCGTGATGTTCGCGCTCAACCAGGGTGAGGTCTGCACCTGTCCGAGCCGCGCGCTCATCCATGAATCGATCTACGACAGGTTCATGGAAAAGGCGCTGAAGCGTGTGGAAGCGATCGTGCAGGGCGATCCCCTCGATCCCGCCACGATGATCGGCGCGCAGGCTTCCAGCGAGCAGCTCGAGAAGATTCTGAGCTATCTCGACATCGGCCGTCAGGAAGGTGCCGAAGTGCTGGCGGGTGGTGAGCGCAACATTCTGCCGGGCGATCTTGCCGGCGGCTATTACGTCAAGCCGACCGTCTTCAAGGGCAATAACAAGATGCGTATTTTCCAGGAGGAAATCTTCGGACCGGTCGTGTCTGTTGCTACCTTCAAGGACGATGCGGAGGCGCTCTCAATCGCCAATGACACGCTCTATGGCCTTGGTGCGGGCATATGGACGCGCGACGGGACGCGCGCCTATCGCTTCGGTCGCGCCATTCAGGCGGGCCGCGTCTGGACCAACTGCTACCACGCCTATCCGGCCCATGCGGCCTTTGGCGGCTACAAGCAGTCGGGTATCGGTCGCGAGAACCATCTGAAGATGCTCGACCACTACCAGAACACCAAGAACATGCTGGTGAGCTACAGCCCGAAGAAATTGGGTTTCTTCTAAAACTGGAACCTGCAAACGCAATGCGGAGAAAAATGTCTTCGCATTGCGCATGATCAAGGGCTGTGCCGTTCTGCATGATAGTATTGCGTCGAGCATAACGGCTCTGAATACCCTCCCAAGGGGCCTGGGCGGAAACGCCCGGGCGACCTTCGATCAGCTCCGGTGAGCATTGAATCTTCGACATTCATTTCTTCCCTCCCCCAGGAAGCCAGCTCGATTCGACAACGAAGGAGAAACTTCATGGCAAAGACTATGAAAGCCGCTGTGGTGCGTGCGTTCGGAAAGCCGCTGACGATCGACGAGGTGCCAATACCCGAGCCCGGACCGGGGCAGATTCAGGTCGCCATCCAGGCCTCTGGTGTCTGCCATACCGATCTGCACGCAGCCGAAGGCGATTGGCCGGTGAAGCCCAATCCACCATTCATTCCGGGCCATGAGGGCGTCGGTTTTGTTTCCGCGGTGGGCAGCGGCGTCAAGCATGTCAAGGAAGGAGACCGTGTGGGCGTTCCCTGGCTCTACACAGCCTGTGGCCACTGTCGCCATTGCCTTGGCGGATGGGAAACGCTTTGCGAAGAACAGCAGAATACGGGCTATTCGGTCAATGGCGGCTTCGCCGAGTATGTGGTTGCTGATCCGAATTTCGTCGGACACTTGCCGAAGAACATAGATTTCAACGAAATCGCGCCGGTCCTCTGTGCAGGCGTGACAGTTTACAAGGGGCTCAAGGTAACGGACACCAAGCCCGGCGACTGGGTGGTGATCTCGGGCGTGGGTGGATTGGGGCATATGGCGGTGCAATATGCCAAGGCCATGGGGCTCAATGTCGCCGCCATCGACATCGACGACCGGAAGCTCGATCTTGCGCGGAAG
This sequence comes from Ochrobactrum sp. AP1BH01-1, assembly GCF_018066705.1. Lineage (NCBI taxonomy): Bacteria > Pseudomonadati > Pseudomonadota > Alphaproteobacteria > Hyphomicrobiales > Brucellaceae > Ochrobactrum > Ochrobactrum sp. AP1BH01-1. The sequence goes on from NZ_JAGPOU010000003.1 coordinate 161,960, forward strand.
CTCGGTGCAACGGTGACTGTCAACGCCAAGACGCACAACGATCCGGCAGCTTACATTAAAAAGGAAACCGATGGCGGCGCGCAGGGCGTGCTGGTTACCGCGGTTTCACCGATTGCGTTCGAACAGGCTCTGGGCATGGTATCGCGCGGCGGAACTGTCTCGCTGAACGGCCTGCCGCCCGGCGACTTCCCGCTCTCCATCTTCAACATGGTGCTGAACGGCGTCACCGTGCGCGGATCGATTGTCGGAACACGGCTTGATCTGCAGGAGTCGCTCGACTTTGCCAGTGATGGTAAGGTGCGAGCCACTATCCGCACTGAAAAGCTGGAAGACATCAACTCCATTTTTGATGATATGCGGCAGGGCAATATTGAAGGTCGTGTGGTCATGGATCTCACGCAATAATATCCCACAGCGCAACAAAGATGCGGTAAAATGCACATTTCGAGCGGGCATTGCATAAGTGCCCGCTCGTCTTCCCGGGAGGAGGACATGGCGGAGAGAAGCCCCGATAAGGACCACGGACAGGTGAGCGCCACAGCGGCGGCGCTTGATCTCATCCGGGAATTGCAGGCCGAATATGGGCCGATCATGTTCCACCAGTCGGGTGGATGTTGCGATGGGTCATCGCCGATGTGCTATCCGCAAGGCGAATTCATCGTGGGCGATACGGATGTGAAACTCGGAGAAATCGGCGGTGCTCCGGTCTATATAAGCGGTCCGCAATATGAAGCCTGGAAACATACCGAACTCATCATCGATGTCGTTCCCGGACGCGGAGGCATGTTTTCCCTCGACAATGGCCGCGAGGTTCGCTTTCTGACGCGATCGCGGGTCTGCTCAATTCCCTGATTTCTCTTTTCGTTTTGCGGCGAAGCGGTTAGAGCATTTCCAGCAAAAGTGCGAAGCGGTTTTGCGTCGGATAATGCGTGAAAACAGAAGGATAGATCGGAGAGGGAGGGAGACGATCCGATATGGCCGCAGCAGGAAAACGAGCAACCATTCATGATGTGGCACGCCTTGCCGGCGTGTCGATCAAGACAGTTTCACGCGTCTACAATGACGAACCGAATGTGCGCGAGGCCATCCGCGAAAAGGTCCGGCAGGCGGGAAGCGAGTTGCGATACCGCCCCAATGCCGCCGCCCGCAACCTTGTCGAACGCCGGTCTCACCTGATCGGTCTTTTCTTCGAAAATCCGAGCGCCAGCTACGTCACCGAATTGCAGATGGGTGCGCTGGAACGGCTTCGCGGCACGCGATACCGCCTGCTGATCTTTCCCGTCGAAAATCGTGAGGACATTCGTGGCGCGCTGATCGAAACCGCGCATGCTTCCGGGCTCGACGGCATCATCGTGACGCCCCCCATGTCGGATGATCCTGAAATCCTGGCCGAATTGACGGCATCGGCAATGCCATTTGCCCGGGTCGCGGGCGATGTGAATGTGCACCCGACGGATAGTGTCACGATTGATGACGAGGCTGCTGCCTTCGACCTCATGGAATATCTTCTGAAACTCGGCCACCGCCGGATCGCCATCGTCATCGGCGATCCGACGCACCGTTCGGCGGAACTGCGCCTCGCGGGCTATCGGCGCGCGCTGGAACAGGCGGGGATCGACCGCAATCGGGATTATGAGGCGCAGGGTGGTTTCAGTTTTGCGAGCGGCCTTGCTGCCGGAAAGCAACTGCTTTCGCTCGATGAGCCGCCGACGGCGGTGTTTGCGTCAAACGACGATATGGCGGCTGCCGTCATGCAGGTCGCTTATGACCGCAACATTGCGATACCCGATCAGCTGACAGTGGTCGGCTTTGATGACAGCGCGATCGCCAGCATGGTTTCGCCACAGATCACCACCGTCCGCCAGCCGATTTTCGAGATGACCCGCGACGCGGCGGACATGCTTCTCGACCAGATCGAAACCGGCCATTTATCGGCCTCGCGGCGGATAGACTACAAGCTCATTATCCGCCAGTCGTCCGGCAAGGCGCCCGTTTAGGGGCAAAATGTTAGCTCTGTTCAGGTCGCGAGGGGAAGAAGCGCTCGCGGGCGAAATTGCTGCCGAAGATCATGTCATATTGCAGCATTTGATAGTCGCGCAGGAGCGGCGGGAAAGGTGGCCGTTGCTGCCAGCCTTCCTCTGCATTCTCCGACCGGTCGAAAACCGCATAATTGTCAACGACGCGGTAGCGTTCGCGCAACTGGCGCAGGAAGCCGGTGTAATAGGGATGCTGCATCCCGGCCATGTCCAGAATGTGCAGCGGCAGGAAGGCCGGGCTGATCGTACCCGTTCCCCGCTCGGCGCCGCGCTTGTTCGACCACAGAACCAATGGGGTTTCATGCTGCAGCATCATATCGGCGGCAGGTGCCGTGCGACTTGCGACCCGGTTCGCCATGAAGCCGGTCTCGACATAGACGGGCCCGAGCGGCGGCAGGTGATCACCGAAAAAGACGAGAATGGTTTCGCGCTCCCGCTTGGACGCCCAGTCCATCAGCCGTGCGAGGCTCGCATCGGCATCCATGGCGCCTTGCGAATAGGAGCGGATCGATTGGCGGGTATGCTCGCCACCGTCGGTCTGCACGTCAAGTTTGGAATCCGGATAGCGGTTGGCCTCGTATGGGCCATGTCCCTGAAGAGAGACGGCAAAGAAGAAGAACGGCGCATCCATGGAATCCGCTTCGCGGATGATCTCATCGGTCAAGGCAGCGTCGGATGCCAGCGCGCCGCGCTTTTCCAGAGGCGGCATGTTTTCTTCCGACATGAACCGGTCGAAGCCCATGCTTTCATAGACGGGACCGCGGTTCCAGAACCATTGGCGATAGGGATGGATAGCGCGCGTCGCATAGCCCTGATCCTTGAAAAAGCTGGCAAGGGAGGGAAGCGGGCGACGGATATATTGCTGATAGGGAATGCTGCCCGAAGGCAGGAACGCCTTGGAAAAGCCGGTCAGTGCCTCGAATTCGACATTGGCGGTCATGCCGCCGAATTCCGGGGAGAAGACATGGCCGGATTGTTCCGCCCGGACTGTCGGGATCGGATCGGCGCTGAAAGCCACGCCCGGAAGGCGCGTCGGGTCCCAGAAGGATTCGCTCATCACCATGATGACGTCCGGCTTGCTGCTGTCGAAGGCGGCCGGGATCAGCTGCGCAGGCGGTTCGATGGCGGCAATGGCCTCGGGAGAATAGCCTTCCGGGGCAAACACGGTAGCCATTGGCACATTGAGGATAAAGGCCATGGTGAAGCCGTTATGCGCGTAATTTTCCTTCTGGTCCCACATGATGGGCAGAATGCGCAGCCGGTCGCGCGCCAGCGAGAAGCTGGCATAGTCTGAAATAACCGCGAACCAGGCCAGCAGCGGCAGCGCGAAGGCGAGGCGCAGCATACGCCCTTTCCACGGGATCGGATCGAAACGCCGCCACCAGAACAGCGTCACGGTGATCATCAATGCTGCCGAGGCAATGAGCAGCAGGGCTATGCCTAGGGCACTCCACGGGCGGTCGCGCACCAGAAGCGGCAGAAGGTCGACGATCTGACGGGCATAGAGAAAATCGCTCGGGTAAAGCGGGTCACCGAGATAAAGGCTTTTCTCACGGGCGGTCGTGGCTGCAATCAGCGCCAGCGGCCCGACAACAATGAAGCCATAATGGATGCGCCCGAAAATGGCGTCGCTTGCGGTGAGCACGACGACGAAAAGCGCTACGGTCGTCCATGCAGGCTTGTGCGGGGTGCGGAAGAACTGCATCGTTTCGGTGAACGAGCCTCGCACGATCCATTCGATGGCGAAAACCAGCAAGGTCGAAAGCACGACGGAAGCAAGCGCAATGACGGCCAGGCGCAGCGGCCAGGCAATACGGGCAGGCCCGAAAATCGCGCCGTCGCTCCAGCGTCGCTCAGCAGCATTTTCCATCACACCCGGCATGTTCTACTCACTCACTCCCAATATTTCACAAAAAGCCTGTCACATTTCCGTCATGGAAATGTCAACTCACGTTTGGGGCACGCTTGAGGTGCGCCTGATACGCACCGTGATCTGAATGGATGATGAATGGAGCATGTCTCCCGAAAGCGGGAAACGGTTCAGGTGAAAAGACATGCGAAAAAACAAACAGTTACAAAAAACAGGGCCGGAATTTATCCGGCCCTGTCAATGGAAGCATCCCGCTCTGGATTACGAAATGACGTCTTCCAGTCCCTTGGTCAGTTCCAGTGCCTGCCGCTCGAACAGGCGGCGATAGATGCCACCCGGCTTGCGGATAAGCGCGTCATGGTCGCCTTCTTCCAGGATCTTGCCCTTGTCGAAGACCAGCAGCCGGTCAAGCGCACGAACCGTCGAAAGCCGGTGTGCGATGACAAGCGTCGTGCGGCCCACCATCAGCCGTTCCATCGCCTGCTGGATCAGCACTTCCGATTCTGAATCGAGGCTCGATGTGGCCTCGTCCAGAATAAGGATCGGTGCATCTGCCAGAAACGCACGGGCAATGGCGACACGCTGGCGCTCACCGCCCGACAGCTTCACGCCGCGTTCACCGACGAGCGTCGCATAGCCCTTCGGCAGACGGCTGATGAAGTCGTGTGCGCTTGCAAGCTTCGCAGCTTCCTCGATCTCCGCCTGTGTCGCGCCGGGGCGGGCATAGACGATGTTCTCGGCCAGCGTCCGGTGAAACAGGATCGGCTCCTGTTGCACGATGGCGATCTGCGATCTGAGCGATGCCTGCGTGACATCGGCAATGTTCTGCCCGTCGATGCGGATCGCGCCGCCGCTGACATCGTAAAGCCGCTGGATCAGCTTGACGAAGGTCGTCTTGCCCGAACCCGAATGCCCGACCAGACCGACGCGTTCGCCAGCCTCGATCCTGACCGAGAAGTCGCGATAGAGAGCCGCATCGTGATTGCCGTAATGGAAGGTGACGTGATCGAAAGTGATCTCGCCATTTCCAATTTTGATGGCCGGAGCACCCGGCTTGTCGGCAATGCCGTAAGGCTGCGCTTCGATATCGACCAGTTCCTCCATGTCGTTGACCGAACGCTGCAGGTTGCGGATATGCATGCCCACATCGCGCAGATAGCCTTGCAGCATGAAGAAGGCGGTCAGGACGAAGGTGATGTCGCCGGCGGTCGCCTTGCCCTGGCTCCACAGATAGAGCGCAAAGGCAATGACCACGCCGCGCATTACCAGGAGGTTCGCACCCTGAATGAAGCCGTTCAGCGTACCGATCAGCCATGTGCGGCGCGTGCGGCCGCGCCACTTGGTCACGACCTTGGCAAGACGCACATCTTCGCGGCTTTCCGCGCCGAATGCCTTGACGACGGCATTGCACGAAATCGCATCGGCCAAAGCGCCGCCCATGCGCGTGTCCCAGCTATTGGCAAGCGTTGCCGCAGGGGCGACGAAGCCGAGCGAGATCACGATGGTGCAGACGATGAACAGCACCGAGCCGATGGCAACCAGCAGGCCCATCAGCGGCCAGTACCACGAGAGAAGCGCGACCGAGCCGAGCAGCATCAGGATCGATGGCAGCAGCGCCACGATCAGCGTATCGTTGAGCAGGTCGAGCGCCCACATGGCACGCGAGACTTTACGCACCGTCGATCCGGCAAAGGCATTGGCATGCCAGTCGGTCGAGAACCGCTGCAGCCTGCGGAACGAGCTTGCTGCCATGTCGCTCATGATCTTCAAGGTGAAGTCAGTGATGACATAGAAGGTCAGCTGTCGAGTGATCAGCGCGAGCGCACCCAGCGCAAGCAGGACGATCAGCGCGTGAATGGCGGCGTCCCATGCACCGTTATTGCCCAGCGAAAGCGCGTCGACGAGCCGCCCGGAATAAAGCGGTGTCAAGACATCTGCGGCTGTTGCGAGCAGCATGCCGATTATCATCAGCGTCAGCCGCAGGGGCTGACTTCGCCAGTGGCCGAAAGTGTAGCCGAGGACATTGCGGAAAGCAGGTCCCCGGAAATCTATGCGAAACCGAGTCATATCTACAATACCAGGCCGCGCTTGAGCGGATTCTGGTTCCTTTAAAAGCATTTTCAGCAAAAGTGCGAAGCGGTTTGGCGTCGGACGATGCGTGAAAATAAAGACGAAACAAGCAGCCGGTTACGGCTGCGGCAAATTTGGAAGTTTTGGAATAGGCCCTTTTAGGGAGGGCGTTCAGGCCTCAGCCTGCATTGCGGGCCAAAGACTTAAAGCTTGGAAGCGCCCGCGCGAACACTGGGCACCATCGGGAATGGGTAATAGACACGCATCTCATACCTCTTGCCAGTGTTGCAGATGGGTGCACAATAAATGAGCAGAAAGATTTGCCAAGGCGAAAAATGACGATTTGGTCAACTGGTCATTGACTGTGACAAATTTGCAAGGCGCGCCTTTCAAGGCCGCAGCCCGAGCCTAATTTTCACTTTTTTCGTTACAAGACGGCTGTGGCCTTGCAATTCCGCCGCTCATGGGTGAAGGGTCATCGTGAGATATATCAGTGCGGTGCACAGGGAGAGTTTCATGACAATTCATCAAAATCTGATTGCGGGCGAATGGGTCGGCGGCGACGGGAGCGCTAACATCAATCCTTCGGACACCAATGATGTCGTGGGGACCTATGCGCGGGCAACAGCCGAAGACACCAAGGCAGCGATTGCGGCTGCAAAGGCCGCTTTCCCGGCCTGGTCGCGCTCCGGCATTCTGGAACGCCATGCGATCCTGCGCAAAACCGCAGACGAGATTCTGGCGCGCAAGGACGAGCTTGGCCGTCTTCTGTCACGCGAGGAGGGCAAGACGCTTGCCGAGGGCATCGGCGAAACCATCCGCGCCAGCCAGATTTTCGATTTCTTCGCTGGCGAGTGCCTTCGTCTGGCAGGCGAAGTTCTGCCTTCCGCGCGTCCCGGCATCGGCGTTGAAATCACTCGCGAGCCGGTCGGCGTCGTCGGCATCATCACGCCATGGAATTTCCCGATTGCCATCCCGGCCTGGAAGATCGCTCCGGCCCTTTGCTATGGCAACACGATTGTCTTCAAACCGGCCGACCTCGTACCGGGCTGCTCCTGGGCGATTGTCGATATCCTGCATCGCGCCGGTCTGCCGAAGGGCGTTCTCAATCTCGTCATGGGCAGGGGTTCGGTGGTCGGCCAGACCATCCTGGATAGCGCTGACGTCAATGCCGTGACCTTCACCGGCTCAACCGGCACCGGCAAGCGCGTTGCGGCTGCATCCATCGAGCACAATCGTCGCTTCCAGCTTGAAATGGGCGGCAAGAATCCGGTCGTGGTTCTGGATGACGCCGATCTCAACGTCGCTGTGGAATCGGTCGTCAATTCGGCCTTCTTCTCCACCGGCCAGCGCTGCACGGCGTCGTCGCGCATCATCGTGACGGAGGGCATCCACGACAAGTTCGTTGCCGCCGCCATTGAAAAGCTCAAGACCGTGACGGTCGACAATGCGCTGAAGCAGGGCACCCATATTGGCCCGGTGGTCGATGAGAGCCAGCTCAAGCAGGACATGGACTATATCGAGATCGGCCGCAAGGAAGGCGCCAAGCTTGCCTTTGGCGGCGAGCGCCTCAACCGTGAAACGCCGGGCTTCTATCTCCAGCCCGCACTGTTCACGGAAGCGACCAACCAGATGCGCATCAGCCGCGAGGAAATTTTTGGCCCGGTCGCCTCGGTCATCCGCGTCAAGGATTATGAAGAAGCGCTTGCCACCGCCAACGATACGAATTTCGGCCTGTCGGCGGGCATCTGCACGACGAGCCTGAAACATGCCACGCATTTCAAGCGCAATTCGGAAGCGGGCATGGTCATGGTCAACCTGCCGACCGCCGGTGTCGATTTCCACGTGCCGTTCGGCGGACGCAAGGGTTCGAGCTACGGTCCGCGCGAGCAGGGCCGCTATGCTGCCGAGTTCTACACGACGGTCAAGACGGCCTACACGCTGGCTTGATGGCGATCTGAATGAGTGTGAAAACCGGCGGTTTCCCCGCCGGTTTTTTCATGCCGTTTTGCGCGGCCAGGCGGCAAGCTTGCGCGCAAAAAAGGAAACCGTCGCATGCAAAAGCATGGTGAAGGCGGCGAGCACGAAAAGGCTTGCGAACATGAGGTCCACCTTGGCGCGGCCATTGGCAAGCAGCATCAGATAGCCAAGCCCTTTCGAAGCACCAACCCATTCGCCGACTACAGCGCCGATGGGCGCATAGACGCTTGCAAGGCTCAGTCCCGAGGCAAGCGATGGGAAGGCCGCCGGTATGCGTATGCTGAAGAGAATATGCATCCGCCCGGCGCCCAGATTTTCGGCGGCGTTGATGAGCGTCTGATCGGTCCGCTGCATTCCATCGAGGAAGGTGGAAACGACGGGAAAAAAGATCATCAGAATAGTGACGGCGATCTTCGATGCTGGGCCATAGCCGAGCCAGAGCGTGAGGATCGGGGCAAGCGCGAAAATCGGGATCGCCTGGCTGAATACCATCACAGGCATGACGAGCCGCTGCGCCAGCGGTGACATCATCAGGCCGATTGCCGTCAGCACGCCGATCACGGAGCCGAGCATCAGGCCGCCCAGCACTTCCGCGACCGTCACGATGGCATTATCGGCGATCAACCGGGCATTGGCGATCAGAGATTGCACGACATCGAGCGGGCCGGGCAAGATGAAGCGGGGCATCTGCCAGACCGTCACCACGGTCTGCCACAAGCCAAGCACGGCCATCGCCGACAGGAACCCGTCGGCGATGCGTTTTGCTCGCGAGCGAGGGGCCATGCCCGTCACTTTGCTTTCAAGCCCATGGACCAGAAATCGGCTTCGAGCCTGCTTGCCGTCGCAAAGATCTGGCAGAGCTTCGGCCAGCGCGGGCTTTTCTCGAAATCCGTGCCGATGCGGTCCTTTGCAGCATGATCGAACAGCCTGCCGACCGTGTGGCACATATCCTGATAGCCGGACCCGGCATAGGTATCGATCCACTCCCGATAGGGCGTGCCGGGTGTGGCCGTCGCCGCAAGCCTTAGCCCGATTTCGCCATAGCCATGGGCGCAGGGCACGAGCGCGGTCAAAAGGTCGAGGAAATCGCCCGCCTGTCCGCAATCGAGCACATAGCGCGTATAGGCAAGGTTTTCCGGCTCTTCCCGGGTGTTGTAGAGGTCATCTTCGCTGATGCCTTCGCGCCCGCATATGCCGACATGCAGCGGCAGTTCCGTCAGCGTGAGCCGATGCATGATATCGGCGCAAAGCCGGGTTTCCTGCAGCGTATTGGCTTTGACCACGCCGAGCGCAAAGGCGCGGGCATAGTGGTGCAGATAGACATAATCCTGCTGGAGATAGTGCAGAAAAGCCGATTTCGGCAGCGTTCCGTCGCCAAGCCCACGCACGAATTCATGTTCGATATAGGGTTTCCAGTCGGCAAGCGTGGCGGCACGAAGACGCGTGAACAGTTCGGACGAATAATGCGGCTGCGGCATGGTCATAGCTTGTTTCCTTCTGCGTTTACATCGATGGCCAGTTTCTCGACGGGCAGGATCGAAGGCACGAGGCCGTTTTCCTTCAGATAGGCCTCGTAGCGGCTCCAGCGCCCGTAATCGAGGCTCGCGGGCGAGCGAGAGAAGCGGGCGACCGTGTCTTTCCAGGCGCGCTGGTTCAATTCGTCCTTGAGTTCGGAACTGTAGGACGCGAACACCTCGAAGCTCTGTTGCGGATGATTGACGATATATTGCGCACCTTTTTCGGTGGCCGAGAGGAAACGGGAAATCTTGTCCTTTTCCGCTGTGCCGAGCTTTTCGCTGTTTGCGACATAGACCAGCTCATCATAGGGCGGCACGCCTTCTTCCTCGACGTTGAAGCATTTGCCTGCCACGCCTTCGACCGCCATCTGGTTCAGTTCCACATTGCGATAGGCACCCATCACCGCATCGACCTGTTTCGACATGAGCGATGGCGCCAGCGAGAAGTTCACATTGATGAGCTCGACGTCGGAGAGTTTGATGCCATGCTTCTTGAGAATGGTGCCGAGCACGGTTTCCTCCACGCCCGCAACCGAAAAGCCGATCTTCTTGCCCTTGAGATCGGCGATTGCATTCACCGATCCATCGTCGCGGGTCATCAGGCAGTTGAGCGGCGAGTCGATCAATGTGCCGACGCGGATGAGCGGCATATCGGCATGAACGTCCAGATGCACCTGCTGCTGATAGGAGATCGCAAGGTCTGCCTGCCCGGCGGCGACTATCTTCGGCGGCACCGCAGCATCCGCTGGCGCGACAATATCGACATCGAGACCTGCATCCTTGAAGTAGCCGAGCTTGTCGGCGACGATGATCGGCCCGTGATCGGGATTCACATACCAGTCGAGGATGAGCTTGAATTTATCGTTCGCCTGCGCAGCCTGAGCTGAAATCAGGGCGAACGAGACCGTGGCGCTGAAGAGCGCTGCAAAAACCAGTTTTTTCAATGTTTCCTCCAGAAACTAAATTACATGGGGCCGTGTAATTTCGATCCATTGCCGCAGGCGGGCCTCCGGATCGGGGTTAAGGGTGATGTCGGTGACAACGGAAACGATGTCGGCTCCGGCATCGAAAACGCCGGGCGCGCGCTCCACATTCATGCCGCCGATACCGACGAGCGGAGTGTCACCAAGCGCGGTTTTCCATTGCCGCACGCGGCCCAGCCCCTGTTCGTGCCACTTCATCTTCTTGAGAATGGTGGGATAGACAGGGCCGAGCGCGATGTAGGCGGGTTTCAGCGCGAGTGCGCGGTCGAGTTCCGCTTCGTCATGGCTGGAAACGCCGAGCTTCATCCCGCTATTCCGGATCGCATCGAGATCGGCATCATCCAGGTCTTCCTGACCCAGATGAATGAAATCGCAACCTTCCTCGATGGCCAGTTTCCAGTAGTCGTTGACGATGAGCTGGCAGTCATGCGCAAGGCAGATTTCCCGCGCGGCGCGGATTTCACCGCGCAGTTCGGCATCGTCCTTGTCCTTGATGCGCAGCTGCACCAGCCTGACGCCGAGCGGCACCATGCGCTCCAGCCATTTCGCGCTGTCGAAGATCGGGTAGAACGGATCAAGCGCCATTACAGAAAAGCCTTTCCGATAAGGGGAGTGGAAGGGGAGGCCATATCGCGGGCTTCAATCGGATCGGCTTCATGGGCGATGCGACCGGCTTCGACCGCAAGCGCGAAAGCGCGCGCGATAGCGGCGGGATCGCCAGCCTTGGCAACGGCAGTGTTGATGAGCACGGCGTCATAGCCCAGTTCCATCGCCGCTGCCGCATGGGACGGCACGCCGATGCCCGCATCAACGACAAGCGGAATATCGGGGAAATGCGCCCGCATGGTTTTCAGCGCATAAGGGTTGTTGAGGCCACGGCCCGAGCCGATGGGCGCGCCCCACGGCATCAGCACCTTGCAACCGGCTTCGAGAAGCTTTTCCGCGACGACCAGATCGTCATTCATATAGGGAAAGACCTCAAAGCCATCGTCGCAGAGAGTGCGTGCCGCCTCGACCAGACCGAACGGGTCGGGCTGCAACGTGTCATGGTCGCCGATCACCTCCAGCTTGATCCAGTTGGTGCCGAAGATTTCACGCGCCATCTTGGCCGTGGTCACCGCTTCGCGCGGCGTGTGGCAGCCTGCCGTATTGGGCAGAACGGCCACGCCCAGTTCCCGGATCAGCGCCCAGAAATCCTGCCCGGCGCGGGCCTCGCCGCTTTCACGGCGCAGCGACACGGTGACGATCCCCGCCCGCGAGGCGCGCACCGCATCGGCAAGGATTGCGGGCGATGGATATTGCGCGGTGCCGAGCAGCAGGCGGCTTTCGAATTGTTTTCCATAAAATTCCAGCATCTCAGCCTCCCTGCATCGGGGCCAGAACTTCGATGCGGTCGCCAGAAGACAGGGTCGCTGCTTCGCGCTCGTCGCTTGCCACGAATTCGCCGTTCAGCGCGGTTGCAACAACTGCTTCGTCCAGTTCGATTTCTGCGAGCAGCGCCGCCAGATTGGCGGCTTTCGTGGTGATGACTTCACCGTTCAGCACGATCGTCATGCATAGTCCTCCACAAATTCGGGCATGGTTTCGGGCGTGGTCGCAGCAGTGACCGCCATGCGTGCTATCGCCGGCGAAAGCAGAAAGCCGTGGCGGTAAAGCCCGTTGACATAGATGGTTTTGCCGCGCCGCCGCACGCGGGGCAGATTGTCGGGAAAGGCCGGACGCGCATCGACGCCGGTTTCGAGAATTTCCGCCTCGCCAAAGGCCGGATGCAGGGCGTAAGCCGCGCTCAAAAGTTCCAGCGTGGAGCGCACGCTGATGCCCGACCGCTCGCCGCTTTCGATCATGGTCGCGCCGATCATGTGCACACCGTCGCCGCGCGGCACGATGTAAAGCGGAATGCGCGGATGCAGGAGACGCACGGGCCGCGACAGGTTGATGTCGCGGGATCGGACAACCAGCATCTCGCCCTTGACGCCGCGCAGATCGGGCAGCGCATCCCGTGCAGCCAGACCACGGGCGTCCACTACGATATCCGCGTAGATCTCCGCTGCATCGGCTTCCGTATTGAGGTGGAAGACGACACCCTTTCGTTGCAGGTTTTCGGCCATTTCCACCAATGTCCTGCGCGGATCGAGATGCCCTTCGCGCGCGAAGAACAGGCCCTGCCGGAAACGTCCGGCCAGATCAGGTTCCAGCGCATCGATGCGGTCATGATCGATTGTGTCGAAAGCTTCCGTCCGGCGGGCGAAACGGCGCAACTCGCTGGCATCGCGGTTGTGCGACAGAACCAGCGTGCCTTCCCGCTTGACGCCGGAGACGTGCTTTTCCCACCAGCCAAGTGCTTCCTGCCCAAGCCGCACCACCGGTTCCTCGGCGCTTTCGCCCTCGCACCATGGCGCCAGCATGCCGCCTGCCAGCCACGAACAGCAGTCGGCACCGATCTGCGGGCTGCGGGCAATCACCGTGACGGCATGGCCCTGATCGGTGAACTCGGCGGCGGTCGCAAGCCCGGCGACGCCTGCTCCGATGACGGTAACGCGCATCACGCAATCTCCTCCGTTCGGATTGTCCAGAGGTCATGAAAATGATGCACCGGCCCGTGGCCGTGTCCGATCTTCAACGTATCGGCGGCGCGGATTGCCCCTTGCAGATAGGCATGGGCGTTCAGCACTGCCTTTTCCAGCGGCAGGTTTTTGGCAAGCTCTGCGGCGATGGCCGATGAAAGCGTGCAGCCTGTGCCATGGGTGTTGACGGTCCTGATACGCGGCGCTTCGACACGAAGCGTCGGCTGATCGCGGCGCACCAGCAGATCGACGCATGTTTCGCCTTCCGCATGGCCGCCTTTCATCAGGACGGCCTTCGCGCCGAGGTCGAGCAAGGCGCGTCCTTGTTCCTCGGCGTCCGCATCGTCGAGCGCCAGACCGCAGCCGAGCAAGCAGGCCGCTTCCGGTCGGTTGGGGGTCAAAAGCGTCGCGAGCGGAATGAGTTTCTGACGCAAAAGCGCAATGGCGTTTTCGCTCAATAGCCGGTCGCCAGACTTTGCCACCATCACCGGATCGACAACGACGGGACCGGAAAAATGCGCGAGCCCCCGCGCGATGGCTTCGATGGTTTCAGGCACGGAAACCATGCCGATCTTCACCGCCGCCACATCGAGATCGCTGAAAACGGCGTCGATCTGCCCCGCGACGATGGCAGGCGGTATGTCGTGCACCGCGCTCACCGTGCACGTGTTCTGCACGGTCACGGCGGCAATGACGCTCGCGCCATAAACACCAAGCGCCGAAAACGTCTTGAGGTCGGCCTGAATGCCGGCGCCGCCGCCGCTGTCGGAGCCGGCAATGGTCACACAAATGGGGGGCGCGCTGATGGGCACAGACCGCGCCTGGCCACTTGTCGGTTTGGTTCGGGAGAAACTGTTCTGTCGGTCCATCATGTCGTCTCTCATTCCGAACGGAAGATGAGACGTCATGAACCTTGATGAAGCACAAGCTCCAAGGGGGATGGACCCCGTCCGCGACGCGCCAAACTCCGTTCCCTACGCAGGTATTACCCGGATCAGGTTCAATGGGTTGGCGCGAGAACGCACCTCTCAGCCTTTGTGTCGCAATATCGGACGGAAAACCGCTTGGCGCTTTTCCCGATATTGCTTCGAAGGCACCCCAACGAATTTTGCGTCTATAGGCATAGGCCGGAAGTTGAAGGCGGTCAAGCGATGGAAAAAGTCTGATTTTAAAGAAATTCCTTAAATCGACCCCCAATTTGTATATGGTTTATTAAAATTCTCCGCTTTAATCTATGCTCGGGGTGCATCTGAATCGGGTTGCTCATAGTGCTAACAAACGAGACAGTCTGCTCGTGGAGTGGAACTGTATAATCCTGTAGGATCGGTAGGATGAGGGGAATGCGATGAGGAAGCGGGGGGGCGCTTCGGCTTCGGCGGAAGGCACGATGGCGCGCACGTCCGAACAGGACTTCCGTATCCTTTTTACGACGCATCCGACACCCATGTGGGTTTATGACCCGGAAACGCTGCGCTTCATGGTGATGAACGACGCCGCGTACCGGCTTTACGGTTATACCGCGGAGGATATCCCCGGTATGACCGTGCTCGACATACGCCCGCCAACCGAGCGGGACCGGATGCTTGCAGCTATTCGCGATCGTAGCGACCTCGAGCGCCCGGAGCGCTGGCAGCATCTGCGTGCCAATGGTGAAACCATCGATGTTCTGACCTATGGACGCCAGGTCCTGTTCGACGGCAAGGAAGCAATTCTCGCTATTGTTCAGGACAGGACGGAACTGACGGAGGCCAATCGTCAGGCAAGTCACGCGCAGACTTTGCTGGATAGCCTTGTCAATAACTTGCCGCTTGGCGTGTTCGTCAAGGATATGCACGATAACGGCCGTTATGTGCTCTACAATCAGGCGGCGTCGGCCGCGAGCGGTCAGCCGATAGAAGAAGCGATCGGCTCTACCGACCGCGATCTTTTCCCGGAGCGCGAGGCAGCCGTCATCAGCGAGCAAGACCGCATGGCGATGCGGCGCCGGGAAGTATTGAGTGTCGAACGCAGGGTCGAGCGCAAGGACGGAACGTCGCGCACAATGCGGATCATAAAATGCTCGATTCCGCCGGTCGAAGGCAACGAGCCCCGCTATCTCATTGGCCTCGTTGAAGACATAACCGAGCGACGCGAAATCGAGGAACGCATGGCCCATATCGCCATGCATGACAGTCTCACCGGCCTGCCGAACCGGGCCTATTTTGCCCATCATGTCGAAAGCCTATTGAAAAAGGGCGGAGATTCCGAGCCTTTCGCGCTGTTCTATCTCGACATCGATCATTTCAAGAACATCAACGACAGCATCGGCCATCAAGCGGGCGACCAGCTTTTGCAGGAAGTGGCGCGCCGGCTGAAACAGATCACGACTTCGGATGAATTCATTGCCCGGCTGGGCGGCGATGAGTTTGCGATCGTTTATCGCAGTGGAACGCTGGGGCAGATCGCGATGTTTGCCGACCGCGTCCTTTCAGCTTTTCAGGATGCGTTCAAACTGGTTGGCAATTCGGAATTTGTCACTTGCAGCATGGGCATTGCTCAAGCGCCGCTGCACGGCGACACTCCCGATGCGTTGATGCGTAACGCCGACCTGGCGCTTTACGCGTCCAAATCCGGTGGACGCCGCACGTTCCGTTTCTATCAGCACTCGCTGCGCCTTGCAGCCGAGAAGCGTCACGTCATGACGGGCGAACTTCGCCAGGCGCTGCTGGACGAACAGTTCGAGCTTCACTATCAGCCGATATTCAATCTTGAAAGCGGCAGGATTTCCGGCTTCGAGGCGCTGATCCGCTGGCGTCATCCGGATCGCGGCATGGTTTCTCCCGCCGAGTTCATTCCCTTGGCAGAAGAAACCGGGCTGATCGGGCCGATCGGCGACTGGGTTTTAAGGGCGGCCTGTCGGGAAGCTGTCCTATGGCCGGAGGACATCAAGGTTTCCGTCAATCTTTCGCCGGTCCAGTTCAGCCAGACAACGCTCTTGCACTCTGTTACAGATGCACTGGAAGCGGCGCGGCTTTCGCCAGACAGGCTGGAGCTTGAAATCACCGAGTCGGTCTTCTTGTCGAACAGCAAGAACAATATTGAACTGCTGTTCGAGCTTCGCCGGCTGGGCGTTCGTATCGCGATGGATGATTTCGGCACTGGCTATTCATCGCTCAGTTATCTGCGTTCATTCCCCTTCGACAAGATCAAGATCGACCGCAGCTTCGTTTCGGGGATTGAAGTCGACACGCGTGACCTTGCCATCATTCAGGCCGTGGCGACGCTGGGTGCGGGGTTCAACATCGTAACCACCGCCGAAGGGGTCGAAACTGCCCAGCAGCTCGAGCGATTGCGTTCGGAGCGGTTCGGGGAAGTGCAGGGCTTTCTGACGGGGCGGCCAATGCCCGCAAGCGATGTGTTCGACTTCATTCATAATCGCGCGGCGACCGCCCTGCATATGCCGCCGGCATCCAACCGCCTGCCGATTTAGAGCGTACCCGAAAAGTCTGAAGCATTTTTGGGCAATTTCCGTGTCAAAGGAACTGCTTGGAGCGCCGCCAATCTGATTCAATCAGATCGAAACGCGCTCTAAAAAAGGGGCTTGACCTTCCAACGGTGGGAAGGACTATCTAAGGAGCAACTCTCGAATTGTGCCCGCATGGGCAGTGAAAGGGATTGCCATGAACAAGCCTGTCAATCACGAAGCGATCAGCTTTCCCATACCCGTCGAAGGGATGAGCTGCGCATCTTGTGTGTCATCGGTTGAAAAAGCCGTTTCCAGGGTTCCGGGTGTCGACAAGGTTTCAGTGAATCTTGCCACCGAGCGGGCCGACGTGACCTTCAGGGGCGCGCCCGATTTGCCGTCGGTGGTCGAGGCCATCCGCAAGGCGGGCTACGATGTCCCGGCGGGCAGCGTCGATCTTGCAATTGAAGGCATGAGCTGCGCTTCTTGCGTCAGCAAGGTTGAAAAGGCGCTGAATGCCGTGCCGGGTGTCACGCGCGCCAGCGTCAATCTCGCAACCGAGCGCGCCCATGTCGAACTGGCGGGGCCGGTCCAGACTTCCGATCTCGTCAAGGCGGTTGAGCAGGCGGGTTACGAGGCGCGCTCGCTGGCCGATGCCGCATCCGCCGCACAGCCCGAAACGCAGGCCGAAAAGCGCGATGCGGAAGCGGCGGAGCTCAAGAAGAGCGTGCTGCTTGCCGCCGTCCTGACCTTGCCTGTTTTCATCATGGAGATGGGTTCGCACCTCATTCCGGCCGTTCATATGTTTGTCGCGGACCGGATCGGGATGCAGAACAGCTGGTATCTGCAATTCGTGCTCACCACGCTTGTCCTGTTCGGGCCGGGCCTTCGCTTCTTCAAAAAGGGCGTCCCGACCCTTCTGCGCGGCACGCCGGACATGAACTCGCTGGTCGTTGTCGGCACGCTTGCCGCCTGGGGCTTTTCCATTGTCGCCACCTTCTTTCCCGGCGTCCTGCCGGAAGGAACGGTCAATGTCTATTTCGAGGCAGCGGCGGTGATCGTGACGCTCATCCTGATAGGCCGCTATCTGGAAGCGCGCGCCAAGGGCCGCACCAGCGCGGCGATCAGCCGTCTGGTCGGCTTGCAGGCGAAGTCGGCCCGTGTCGTGCGTGACGGGCAGGCCGTCGATGTGCCGCTGGAAGACGTTCGCGCAGGCGATATCGTGCAGGTGCGCCCCGGCGAAAAAGTGCCGGTCGACGGCGAAGTGATCGAAGGTTCCTCCTATGTCGATGAATCGATGATCACTGGCGAGCCCGTGCCCGTCGCCAAGGAAAAAGGTGCCGAAGTGGTTGGCGGCACGATCAACAAGACCGGCGCTTTCACCTTCCGCGCCACCAAGGTTGGCCGCGACATGGTGATCTCGCAGATCATCCGCATGGTCGAGGATGCGCAGGCCGACAAGCTGCCCATTCAGGCCAAGGTCGACAAGGTGACCGGCTGGTTCGTGCCTGCGGTGATGGCCGCCGCCGCGCTCACCTTCGCCTTGTGGCTCGCAATCGGCGGGACGGCCATGCTTGGCTATGCGCTGGTCAACGCCATCGCGGTTCTCATCATTGCCTGCCCGTGCGCCATGGGTCTGGCCACGCCGACCTCGATCATGGTCGGCACCGGTCGCGCGGCTGAGTTCGGTGTCCTGTTCCGCCGTGGCGATGCCTTGCAGACCCTGCGTGACGCAGCCGTCATCGCGGTCGACAAGACCGGCACGCTGACGCAAGGCAAGCCTGCGCTCGCGCATTTTGCAACGGTCGAGGGCTTCGAAAAGGACGAGCTTCTGGCGCTCGTTGCAGCGGTGGAAGCTCGCTCCGAACACCCGATTGCCGACGCCATCGTGGAAGCAGCAAAAGCGAAGGGATTGAAGCTCGCAGACGTTTCGGCTTTTGAAGCGGTGCCCGGTTTTGGCCTCAAGGCGCAGGTGTCCGGTCATGAGGTTGCCATCGGCGCTGATCGCTATATGGCAAAGCTCGGTCACGATGTGGCTGCGTTTGCCAACGATGCGAAACGTCTCGGCGATGAAGGGCAGTCGCCGCTCTATGCCGCCATTGACGGCAAGCTGGCGGCGATCCTGACCGTTGCCGACCCGATGAAGGAAACGACGCCCGCAGCCATTGCCGCCCTGCACGAGCAGGGGCTGAAAGTGGCGATGATCACCGGCGACAATCGCCGCACGGCGGAGGCAATCGCCAGACGGCTTGGTATCGATGAAGTGGTTGCGGAAGTCCTGCCCGACGGCAAGGTGGAAGCGCTGAAACGTCTTTCGTCCGGTGGCAAGCAGGTGGCTTTCGTGGGCGACGGCATCAACGATGCGCCGGCACTCGCCGCGGCGAATGTGGGCATAGCCATCGGCACCGGCACCGATATTGCGATTGAAAGCGCGGATGTCGTGCTGATGTCGGGCGATCTGCGCGGCGTGGTCAATGCAATCGCCATATCGAAGGCGACGATCCGCAATATCGGCGAAAACCTGTTCTGGGCCTTCGCCTATAACGTGGCGCTGATCCCTGTCGCGGCGGGTGTTCTCTATCCCTTCACCGGCACGCTTCTGTCGCCGGTGCTGGCAGCGGGCGCCATGGCGTTCTCGAGCATCTTCGTGCTCAGCAATGCCTTGCGGCTCAAGGCGTTCAAAAGCCCGATAGAAGCTTGAACAAGAAAGGCGCGGCTTTGACCGCGCCTTTCTGTTTCAGAGCATTTCCAGCAAAAGTGCGAAGCGGTTTTGCATAGAATAATGCGTACAAACAAAGACTAATGAGTGCCTGCAGCCTTGCCGTAAGTCCGCACAACATTGCGTACGGCTTCCACCATCAAGGCATGCGGTGTGGCTTCCACCTGTCCCGAAGCGACAGCCGGATAGAGCGTGCCAAGATACTGGCTGATAAGCGTCTCCGGTATCTTGCGGCCTTCCAGACGCTTCAAAAGCGCATCGACGGCAGCGGCGGCCTCAGGATGCGGCCAGTAATAGCGGATGCGGTCGCTATAGGAGAAATGGCGTTGCAGACGCAGTTCCTCCGCATCGCCATGGTAATATTTTTCCCAGTTTTTCGGCTTGGCCAGAAGCAGCGCTTCCATCTTGCCGCGCAAGGTTTCCGCTTCCGGCAGCTTGTCGAGGAAGGCCGCAATCTGGTCGAGACCGTAAAGCGCCTCGCGCAGCGCGAAGGTCAGGCCGGGGCCGACCTTCAAAATGGCAAAGCCGTCGTGAACGAGATCGGAAAGCGCTTCCATCGGCTGGTAGTCGGTCGAATGGGCCTCGAACACGAATTGCGGCATCTGGTTGAGCACGCTGCTCAAGGCGCTGGCCTTGTCGCTGTTGTAATAGACGACATTCTCATTGCCGAATTCCACGCCCGGCTGCACTACCACGCCGATGGCGCGGGAAAAGGCGTCGTCCAGCCCCAGCGCCGCGAAAGCCTTGCGGTGGACGGCCACCGTTTCAAGGGCCGCGTCCGGCTTGGTCAGCTCCAGTTCCTCGATTTCCTCCATCGCGCCGCCGGGGATCGGCACTTCGGTGCCGATGATATAGACCGGCAGATCGTATCCGGCTTCACGGGCCGCAGCTTCGGAAACTTTGGCCAGACGCGCAGCGCGTTCGGCGGTCACGGCGTCGGGCAAGGCGACCGGTTCGCCCGCGCAGCCCATCGACGTGTCGAGATGTATCTTGGTGAAACCGGCACGCACGAAGGCGTCGATCATCACTTCCGATTTCTGCATCGCTTCTTCAGCGGGAAGATGCTTCCACGGATTGGGACCGAGATGGTCGCCGCCGAGGATGAGCCGGGCGGTATCGAAGCCGACGCGGGCGGCGATCTCTTCCACGAAGCGCCGGAAACCGGCAGGCGTCATGCCCGTATAACCGCCATCCTGATTGACCTGATTGCAGGTGGCTTCGATCAGGACATCCGTATTCGTCGCGACGCCTTCAAGAAGGGCGGCTTCGATGACGATCGGATGCGCTGAGCAGATGGAGGTTATTCCGCCGCGCACGCCCTTCCTGTAGCGTGCGGGAATGTCTCTGAGGGATTGGGTGCTGCTCATGCCTGCGCTCCGTGCTTTTCAAGAAACGTCTGGATCTCGGCCATGGTCGAGGTGCCTTCCATTGGTCCTTTGACACCGACGGCGCGTGCTCCGGTGGCATTGGCGAAGGTCAGCGCCTCCTTCGGCGCCATCCCGCGCAGCCAGAAGGTGACGAATGCCGCGCCGAAACTGTCGCCCGCGCCGGTAGGATCGACTTCGTCGACCTTGAAGGCCGGCGCGAATACTTCGCCGTTCCGGTCGAAATAGCTGGCGCCTTCCGCGCCGCGCTTGACGACCACGGCCTTGATGCCGCGCGCCAGCAGTTCGTCCACAGCAGCCCTTTCCTCGGTCGCCTTGGCGAAGAGGAAGATTTCCGGGCCGCTCGGCATGAACAGGTCGGTGTTCTCAAGCACATGGACAAGCGCCTCACGCATGCCGGGCAGGTCCAGCATCTCCTTGCGGATATTCGGATCGAAGGACACGGTGCCGCCCTTTGCCTTGATGCGCGCCGTCGCGTCGCGGATCGCCGCGACGATGCTGTCCGAAAACAGCGCCGAGCCCATGATGTGCAAATGGTCCGCGCCTTCGACCAGCCTTTCCGCTTCCGGCGTCAGGCCGATGGCGCTGCAGGCGCTGTGCTTGATGTTGAAGATGAAATCGCGGTTCCCGTCCGGGCGATAACGCACGAAGGCGCTGCCGGTGGCGGCTGTCGGATGTATGCCGATCGCCGACACGTCCACGCCGTCATTTTGCAGGCGCTCGATGTTGAGCCTGCCGAAATCGTCATTGCCGACGGCGCTGACCAGACCGCATGGCTGGCCGAGCTTCGCCGCCTGATCGATGAAGATCGCGGGCGCGCCGGATGCGAATGGGCCGATCAGGGGAATGGCGGACTTGAAACCGTAACCGGTTTCGACGGCCATGATCTCGACGACGATCTCGCCGATGGTGATGATCTTTTTCATGAATATACCTGATCAGGCGCGCATGGACTTGGAGCGCACATCGAGCCAGACGGCAACGAGGATGACCACGCCCTTGACGATGAGCTGATAGAAATAGGGCACGGACAGCATGTTCATGCCGTTGTTTATGACGCCGATGATGAGCGCGCCCAGAATGGTGCCGACCATGGTGCCGACGCCGCCCGCAAGCGAGGTGCCGCCGAGGACGACGGCCGCGATGGCGTCAAGCTCGTAACCCATGCCCGCATTGGTCTGCGCGGAGGAAAGGCGCGAGGAAAGCAGGATGCCGCTGATCGCCGCCATGATGCCGGAGATCATGAAAACGATGATCTTGATGCGGTCCACGCGAATGCCCGAATAGATCGCGGCTTCCTTGTTGCCCCCGGTCAGATAGATGCGGCGCCCGAAGACGGTCTTCGACAGGAGGATATAATTGAAGATGAACAGGATGGCGACGATCCAGATGATGATCGGCAGGCCGAGCCAGTTTTCCGAACCGATGGCGAGCCAGGCATCGTTCTCGATGATTTCCGGCGCGCCGTTGGTCGGCAGGCTGACCATGCCGCGGAAAATGCCCATCGTTGCAACCGTCACGATGAAGGACGGCAGCATCAGCTTGGCCGAAAGCACGCCGTTGAGACCGCCCATGATGGCACCGGCGGCAAGCGTGAACACGACGGTCGGGACGAAGCCGAAACCCATCGCGAAGGCCTGCGCGGCCACCATGCCGGAAACGGCGATGATCGAGCCGATGGAAAGGTCGATTTCGCCGAGCAGGATGACATAGGTCATGCCATAGGCCGCGACCGCGATCACGGCCACCTGCTGCATGATGTTCATGAAATTGTTGAAGGCGAGAAAACGCGGATTGAGCACCGCGAAAACCACGCACAGAACGGCAAGCGAAATGATGATGCCGCCATACTGGCGGACGACCGGCGAACTGAAGAACGAGCGGCGAACTTCAGCATCCGCGGCTTTCTTCTGGATATCTGCGTTGCTCATTGGTGCATTCCTGCTGCGTAACTCATGACGGTTTCCGGCGTCAGGCCGTCGGCATCGAGAACCGCGGCGACACGCTTGTTATGCATGACGGCCACGCGGTCGCTCAGCCCCAGCACTTCAGGCAGTTCGGAGGAAACCATCAGGATCGCCGCGCCACTGGCGGCAAGTTCACGGATGATACGGTAGATTTCAAATTTCGCGCCGACATCGACGCCGCGCGTCGGCTCATCGAGAATGAGAATGCGCGGCTTCGTTTGTAGCCACTTGGCCAGCACGATCTTCTGCTGGTTGCCGCCGCTGAGCGAACCGGCGACGGTATCGAGCGAGGCGGTCTTGATGGCAAGGCGCAGGACTTCGGCTTTCGCCGCAGCCCGTTCCGCCGATGAACGCATGAGGCCGAGCGGACCGGCAAGCTGGCCAAGCGCAACCATGTTGATGTTGCGCTCGACGCTGTGCGGCAGCACCAGACCTTCTTCCTTGCGGTTTTCGGTCACGAAGGCGATGCCGTTGCGGATGGCGTCGCTGGGCGAGCCGAGCGTGATCGCCTTGCCGTCGAGTTCGATGGTGCCGGAGGGCGGCAACATGCCGAACAGCGCCTTCATCACGTCCGAACGGCCCGAGCCGACGAGGCCGAACAGGCCCACAACCTCGCCCGGCTTCACGTCGATGGAAACGTCGTGGAACTTGCCCGGCACGGTAAGGTTCTTCGTTGCGAGGATGGGTCGCACCGTGTCGGCGGGACGCGGCGCCTCGCGCGGCGGATAGATGTCGTGCATCTCGCGCCCGACCATGAGCGCGATCAGCCTGTCTATGCTGGTCTGGCTCTTTTCGGCTGTCGAAACATATTCGCCGTCGCGCACGACCGTAATGTCGTCGGACAGCCGCATGATTTCTTCCATGCGGTGCGAAATATAGATGACGGCGGTGCCGCGTGCTTTCAGGCGCTCGATGATCGAGAACAGGATTTCCGCTTCGCTGTCGGAGAGCGAGGAGGTCGGCTCATCCAGAATGACTACGTCGGCGGGCAGGCTCAGGCCCTTGGCGATTTCGACGAGCTGCCGCTGGGCGATTGAAAGATCACCCACCCGTGACCGTGCATCGACCGGCAGGCCGAGATCGGCAATCAGCTTTTCCGCCGCGCCGTTCAGTTCCCGCTCGCGGATGAAGCCGAAACGGCTTGGTTCGTGATTGGCGAAGATGTTTTCGGCAACGGTCAGATTGCGCGAGAGGCTCAGTTCCTGAAAGACGATGGCTATCCCGTGGGCACGGGCATCGCGCGGGTCTTTCGGCGCATAGGGCTTGCCCTTGAGCGTGATCGTGCCGGCTGTCGGCTTGAACACACCGGCGAGGATCTTCATCAGCGTCGATTTGCCAGCGCCGTTTTCGCCAAGAAGTGTGTGCACGCGTCCGGGCCGGACGGTCAGGTTCATGCGTTTCAGCGCGACCACCGGGCCGAAGGATTTCGCAACGTCGCGTATCTCCAGAACCGGAGCCTGATCTGTAACGGGGGATGTCACTTCGATGCCTCCGCTCTCCATTGCGGGCGATTCTCATTGAAACAGAATCGGGGGAACAGCTCTATCGTTGTTTTCGCCGCATCGCCGGACGTGAGGCCGTTTCAGGTCCTTGCCGGAAATGCTGGCGGAAAATGCGGCGGCGGCCCCGTTGTGGTGAGGGCAGGGCCGCCGCGCGGACGGGGAAACGGCGGCTGGGAGGAGTGCCGCCGCTTCACGCGGTCTTACTTGGTTTCGCCGTCCTTGGTGACGACGCCGGGCTCGATCGGCTGCTTCGCCGGAACGCTTTCGCCCTTGATGACCTTGGCGGCGGTTTCAACTGCAACCTTGCCCATCTCGTCCGGGTACTGCGCGATGACGCCGACCATGACCGGGTCGTTCTTCACGGCGTTGCGGGCTTCTTCCATGCCGTCGAAACCGATCACCTTGACCTGGTTTTCAAGCT
Source organism: Ochrobactrum sp. AP1BH01-1 (assembly GCF_018066705.1). Classification (NCBI taxonomy): domain Bacteria; kingdom Pseudomonadati; phylum Pseudomonadota; class Alphaproteobacteria; order Hyphomicrobiales; family Brucellaceae; genus Ochrobactrum; species Ochrobactrum sp. AP1BH01-1. The sequence continues at coordinate 186,416 of NZ_JAGPOU010000003.1, forward strand.
TGGCCGACTTGACGGCCGAGGCGGCGGCAAGGGCGGCATCGTCACCGAAGCCGAAAATGCCGACGATATCAGGATTGGCCTGGAGGATGTTCTGTGCAGCCGAAAGCGCTTCAGGGCGGGTGATGCCCGGCTGGATCGCCACGATCTTGACGTCCGGATATTTGGCGATGCCCTTCTTGAAGCCTTCAACGCGGTCGACGACCGACTGAACCGTCGGATAGTCGATGATGGCGACATTGCCCTTTTCGCCGATGGACTTGGCCATCAGTTCGGCAGCCTTCTCGCCGCCAGCGAAGTTGTCCGTGCCGACGAAGGAGGTCACATCGACATTATTGGCCGGAACGTCCACGGTGATGACCTTGATGCCGGCGTTTTCGGCCTTCTTGATGGCCGCGCGCACGCCTTTGCTGTCAACCGGCGAAATGACGATGACATCGACGCCCTTGGTGATGAAATCTTCCACATCGGCGAGCTGCTTGCTCAGGTCCTGATTGGCGATGGAGATTTCGAGCGGCACGTTTTCAGCCTGCGCTTCCTTCTTCATCGCATCGGCGAGCGAGATGTAGAACGGATGCTGCTGGGTGAGAAGCGACGCGCCGATGCCTTCGGCTGAGGCGGCACCTGCCAGCATGGCCAGGGCTGCGCCGGAAAAGAGAATGCGGCTTAGCGATTTGCGAAACATGATTTCCTCCGAATGACCGGCGCGCGCCGGGGCGTCCTTATATGGGACATGAACAACGGTTTCCTGCTGGTTCGTCAGTTGCCACCAACTTCAAACCTCCCGGAAGGGCAGGGCCTCCAGCTCACGATCGAGCTGCCTCTAGACATGGGGGAGCTTCTTCATCGTGTCAATATAAAATTTATCACGTGTAAAATTATAACGATTAAATTTACGTGCGGGTTGGCTCGGAAACGCTGGATCGGTGGATGAGACCTTCTCCATCCATTTCATATAGGGGCGAAATATGGTTGCTTCGGACGCGAAATAAATTTACGCATGGAAAGAAGTTGGCGCGATGTAGCAATCGCGCTACCCGCATGGGAAGGCAGGGCATGGCTGAAAACAAGATCAGGACAATGGAAGAGTTCGCAGCCGCAAGCGGGCTGTCCCGTCCCACGGTCTCGAAATATTTCGACAATCCCGAAAGCGTAAAGCCTTCGACGCGGGCGCGCATCGAAAAGGCGCTGAAGGACCACAACTACCAGCCGAACATTTTCGCCGTCAGCCTCAACCGCAAGAAGCCGAAGAATATCGGCATCATCGTTCCGCATATTTCGGACCCGTTCTATGCCGAGATCATTCGCCAGATCGAAATGCGCTGTCTTGCCGAGGGCTACTGGACCATCGTGCTTTCCTCGCATGGCGACAGGAAGCTGGAAGCGCGGGCGATGCGCACCCTGATGTCGCTGAAGATCGCGGGCGTCCTCATGGCGCCGCTCGGCTTCGACACGGATGCGAGGCTGCTCGCCAATATGTCCGATTCCATGCCGACGGTGTTCTTCGACAGCCGCATCGGCGACGACCAGCCTTTCGTTGGCACCAACAATCACCAGAGCATCGGCAACATCACCCAGTATCTCTGCCGGACCGGCGAGCATCCGTGCTTTATGGAAATGCCGGCGGTCAACCAGAACGCGGTCGAGCGCCGCGCCGCCTATATCGAAACGATGGAAGGGCTCGGCGTCGAGCCCATCGTCCTGTCCATGCCCGCGAAGAACTGGAATTTCGAGGAACTGGGCCATCAGGAAGCCGGGCGCATTCTCGACACGGGCGGCTTTCCGACCCGGACGATCCTTTGCGCCAATGACCGTCTCGCCTTCGGCGTGATCTCGGCGGCCTTCGAACGCAAGCTGCGGGTGGGCCGGGAAGAGGGATGCGACCTGCGTGTTGCAGGCCATGACGACCATCCCCTGAGCCGCTTCACCTGCCCGGCGCTGACCACTGTCGCGCAGGACTACCGGCAGATCGCGCAGATCGGTCTCGACATGCTGTTTTCCCGCATCAATGGCCGCGAAAATACTTTGCCGGCGCAGAGTGCAATCCGCCATCTCGACAGCCAGCTTTTCATGCGAAGCTCTGCCTAGCGTCTCTAAAAAGCCGCCTTAAAGACACAATTTACACAGTTATGACACACGCTCGCCGTAATTGAGGCGCCCAAATCGGTGCGTCTGCGCTCGGTTTTGCATCATTTGAACTCGAAAAGCCGTTTTGCCTTCGTTTTGCCTTGATTGGCGCCAGCAGCCGAACGAGCGATGCGCTCTCCGCTCCCCCAGTCCCGGTTTCGCTCGGTTGTCCCGGTTGACCGGCCCTGCGAAAGAAACATTTCTGGTGCCGTCTGGATTTTTTTCATAGCCGCCTATCTCAACAGTCAGGCAGCATGTGACTATGCGCTTCGCTGACGCAGAGTCCCGTGACCGAAGTCGGGCCAGCCGTGGATGGCCCTGTGGGTGGAACCATGGCCGGAAGCATGACCGGTTCTGGCGGACATGTCCGGAAGAATGGTGACACGACCTGGAAGGGGGTAATGTCTTGCTTATCTGGTTAACTTCACTTGTGCTTTTCCTGATCGGGCTTGCGCTCGGCGCTGGCGGCATCTGGCTCGCCGCGCTTGGCGGCAGCTGGTATTATATTGTAGCGGCGATCGGCTTCCTGCTGACCGCCGTTCTGCTTTTCAGGCGCAACGCCGCCGCCCTCTGGGTCTATGCGCTCGTCATTCTCGGCTCGCTCGGCTGGGCCTATTACGAGGTCGGCTTCGACTGGTGGCAGCTTGGAGCGCGCGGCGGGCTTATCGTTCTTCTCGGCCTGTGGATGCTGACGCCGTGGATCAGAAAGCCGCTCAACGGCGGCGCGGGCGGCGGCGGCTTGCCGCTGGGCGTGGCTTCGCTCGTTGCGCTTGTGGTCGCAGGCTATTCCATGACGCAGGACCCCTACAATATCGCAGGCGACCTGCCGACCGAGAAAGTCGCCGCCACGCCCGATCTCGGCGGCAATGTTCCCGATGGTGAATGGCATCAATATGGGCGCACGCCGTATGGCCAGCGCTATTCGCCGCTGGCTGGGATCACGCCGGAAAACGTCGCGAAACTGCAAGTCGCGTGGCAATATCAGACGGGCGACGTGAAGCAGCCGCAGGATGTGGGCGAAACGACCTATCAGGTCACGCCGCTCAAGATCGGCGATTCGCTTTATCTCTGCACGCCGCATAACTGGGCCATTGCGCTCGATGCGGCGACGGGCAAGGAAAAGTGGAAGTTCGATCCCAAGGTCGGCTTCAACACGGACCGCCAGCACCAGACTTGCCGCGGCGTCAGCTACTGGAAGGATGCAACGGCAACGGCTGGCGCGAAATGCGCCGAGCGCGTCTACCTGCCGACCTCCGATGCGCGCCTGATCGCACTCGACACGGCGACCGGCGAAATCTGCGCGGATTTCGCCAATGGCGGCACGCTCGATCTCAGCCATGGCATGAAATATAATCCGGCAGGCTATTATTACTCCACTTCGCCCCCTGCCGTTGTCGGAGACAAGATCATCGTTGGCGGTGCCGTCAATGACAATTATTCGACCGAGGAACAGTCGGGCGTCATCCGCGCCTTCGACATTCGCACCGGGCAACTGTTGTGGAACTGGGATTCCGGCAATCCGGACGTCACCACGCCGCTGCCCGAGGGCCAGTACTACACGACCAACTCGCCCAACAGCTGGTCCGTTTCGAGCGTGGATGAAAAGCTCGGCCTGATCTTCGTGCCGCTCGGCAACAAGGTGCCGGACCAGCTTGGCATGGACCGCAGCGAGAATGTGGAGAAGTACTCCTCATCCATCGTGGCCCTCGACGTGAACACCGGACAGGTTCGCTGGGTGCGCCAGACGGTGCATCACGACCTGTGGGATATGGACGTTCCGGCACAGCCGGTTCTGCTCAATATCAACGGCACACCTGCGCTGGTCGGCCCGACGAAGCAGGGCGACTTGTATGTTCTGGATCGGCGCACCGGCGAGCCGATCATTCCGGTCAAGGAAATCCCGGCACCGACAGGCGCGATCCCGGAAGACCATACGGCTCCCACACAGCCGATCTCCGATCTCACGTTCAGCCCGCCGCCCTTGCGCGAAAGCGACATGTGGGGCGTGACGATGTTCGATCAGCTCGCCTGCCGCATCAAGTTCCACCAGTTGTTCTATGAAGGCCGGTACACCCCGCCTTCGCTGCGGGGAACTATCGTCTATCCCGGCAATTTCGGCGTGTTCAACTGGGGCAGCGTCGCGGTCGATCCGGTGCGGCAGGTCATGTTCGGCATGCCGACCTATCTCGCCTTCACCTCACGTCTCGTTCCGCGCGCCGATGTTCCGCCGAAGGGACAGGATGAAAAGGGCAGCGAACAGGGCCTCAACCGCAATGACGGCGCACCCTATGGCGTGTTCATGGGGCCGTTCCTCGGTCCGCTCGGCATTCCGTGCCAGACGCCGCCCTGGGGTTATGTGGCGGGGGTCGATCTGCGCACCGGCAAGATCGCCTACAAGCATCGCAACGGAACGATCCGCGACATGTCGCCGGTTCCGCTTCCGCTGAAAGTGGGCGTTCCGGGCATCGGCGGGCCGATGATCACCGCTGGCGGCGTCGCCTTCCTGGGCGCTGCGGTGGATGATTATCTGCGCGCTTATGACCTCACCACCGGCAAGCAGCTCTGGCAGGCCCGGCTTCCGGCAGGCGGCCAGTCGACGCCGATGACCTATACGGTTGGCGATCAGCAATTCGTGTTGATGGTGGCCGGCGGGCACGGATCGGTCGGGACCAAGCCCGGCGATTATGTGATCGCCTATACGTTGCCGAAGGGCTGAGCCGAAAGGCTGAACCAGCCGTCTGAAAACAGGAATGCCGGGAGCGATCCCGGCATTCTTTGTAACAATCTCAGACTTTGCCGTGCAGCAACTCGCCTTTGCGCGGAGCCGGGCGTTTGCGGCTTTCCGCGCTGTTTTCCGCAAGCTGGTGGATGATCGGGCAATCGGGACGGTTGTCGCCGTGGCAGTTTTTGGCGAGGTGGCGCAGCGTATCGGCCATTTCCTGCAACTGCCGCATCTTGGCTTCCAGTTCCTCGACATGGCCAAGCGCGACCTTCTTTACATCGGCCGATGCGCGGTTGCGATCTCGCCAGAGCGCCAGCAGTTCCTTGATCTGCTCCACCTGAAAACCAAGATCGCGGCTGCGGCGGATGAAGCGCAGTGTTTCGACATCTTTCTGCGTATAGACGCGGTAGCCCGAACCGGTTCTCTCGGCAGCTTCAATAAGTCCGATTGTTTCATAATGGCGGATCATTTTCGCAGATATGCCAGATGCTGCGGCTGCCTGACCGATGTTCATCCCGTTCCTCGCTGGCTGGTCATTTGTCATGATATAGGAACGCTGCAGCGCCTTTCAAAGAGGATTTATGCTTTCAGAGGGCACGTCCGGAACGTTTCAGCAGATAATGCTCGATTGCCTGAAACCCGTCGAAGATCAGTATGGCAAGTGCCGCTACCACAAGCCCTCCCTGCAAAACGAAGGCGAGGTTGTTGGAAATGAGCCCGGCAATGATGACTTCCCCAAGGGTTCTGGCCGCGACGGTCGAACCGATGGTGGCTGTTGCAAGGCCGATTACGGCTGAAAGCCTTATGCCTGCCAGAATGACCGGCAGGGCCAGCGGAACCTCGATTTTCACAAGCCGCTGCGCGCTGGTCATGCCCATGCCGCGCGCAGCTTCGACAACCGGCGGCGGCAAGGTCGTCAGCCCCGTCAGCGTGTTTTCAAAAATCGGAAGCAGGCCATAGAGGAAGAGGGCGATCAGCGTCGGCTTGTCCCCGAAACCGAAGATGGGAACGGCCAGCGCCAGCACCGCAACGGGAGGAAAAGTCTGGCCTATATTCACGAGGCTGCGGGAAAGCGGCAGAAACTCCGCGCCTTGCTTTCTTGTGACGAAGATCGCCATCGAGACAGCCACGACAGTCGCGGCAAGTGTTGCGAGCGCCACGAGGCCCAGATGCTGCAAGGTCAACGCCATGAAGTTGGCGCGATCATAGATGGCTGGAACGCCTTCATTGACCAATGGCCGAAACAGGGGCTCGAAAAGATGGGGCCGCAACAGAAACAGGAGCAATACGCCCAGAAGCACGACACGCGGCGCGAGGGACAGGAACGATTTCATGCCGGACGCTCAGCCTGATGAAGCAGCTTTTCCAGCGTCACCCGGCCAAGGGGCCGTCCTTCCTCGTCGAGAACGGGAAGGGCTTTGCGCCCGGACCATAGAAGTGCTGCAAGCGCATCGCGTTGCGACGCGGTTACCGGCAGCGTTTCCCCGCTCGCATCGCCTGGCTGGAGCACGGTTTTCAGGTCCATCAGGGAGAGGAGGCGGAAAGGCCGTTCGGCTGTGCCGACAAGGCGCTCGACAAAATCGGTTGCCGGACGTGCGAGGATTTCCGCCGGCGGGCCATATTGCAGCAGCTTGCCGTCATCCATGACGGCGATACGGTCGCCCAGCGATATTGCTTCCTCCATGTCGTGCGTGACAAGGATTACGGTCGTGCCAAGCCGTTTCTGGATCGCCTTCAGATCTTCCTGCGCCTTGGCCCGGATAACCGGATCGAGTGCCCCGAACGGCTCGTCCATCAGAAGGATGTTCGGCCCGGCGGCAAGCGCCCGCGCCACGCCGACGCGTTGCTGTTGCCCACCGGAAAGTTCGTGCGGATAGCGGTCGCGATAGTCGGCTGGTTCCAGCTGAAAAAGGTCAAGCAGTTCATCGACGCGCGTTTCGATGCGCTGTTTATCCCAGCCAAGCAGAAGAGGCACCGTCGCAATGTTCTCCGCGACGGTTCGATGCGGAAACAGGCCGTTCTGCTGGATGACGTAGCCGACCCGCCGCCGCAGGACATGGCCCGGTTCGTCCATGATGCTGCGGCCATCAATGCGGATTTCGCCATCGGTCGGCTCGACCAGACGATTGACCATCCGCAGCAGGGTCGTCTTGCCTGAGCCTGACGTTCCCACTATTGCCGCAATGCTATGCGGCTCGACGGTGAAGCTCACGGCGTCGACCGCTGCGCGCCCGTTATAGCGCTTGGTGATATGGTCGAACTCGATCATCGGGAGCTGCCTCTTTCGGTGATTTCTATCGCTGCATCGAGAAAGACCGCGGCGGCAAAGGCCAGAAGAACGGTCGGCAAGGCGCCCAACAGAACGAGGTCCATCGCCGTTTGCCCGATACCCTGAAAGACGAATGTTCCGAAGCCGCCGCCACCAATGAGTGCGGCGATCGTCGTCAGGCCGATATTCTGCACCATGACGATGCGTATGCCGGTGAGGATAACGGGAAATGCCAGCGGAAATTCAGTCTTGAAAAGCCGTTGCAGGCGCGTCATGCCCATGCCGCGCGCGGCATCCGTTACCGGCTCCGGCACCTGCGCCAGCCCAGCCACGGTGTTGGCCACGATCGGCAGCAGCGAATAGAGGAACAGCGCAACGAAGGCAGGCGCCGCGCCGATGCCGCGTATGCCGAGGGTTGCCGCCCACGGAAACTGCGCTGCAATCCAGCCGAGCGGCGCGATCAATATGCCGAACAGAGCCATGGACGGAATGGTCTGCACGATGTTGAGACTGTTCAGCACGAAGGCGCGCAGTTTCGGCAAGCGGTGGCAGACAAGGCCGAGCGGTATGCCCGTTGCCGTGGCCGCTACAAGCGATCCCAAGGCCAGGGCTATATGCCGTTCTGCTTCATTCCAGAAGCTTTCCGCACGGCTTTGATATTCCTTCATGAAGGAGATGCTGTCCCAGAGGCCCGACGAAAGCAGGAGCGCCAGAAGCAGACCTGCAACGACCAGCAGTCCCACACGTAAGAACGGACCGGCACGCAACCGGACCAGTCCGTCGGCGACATAAAGGGCGCTGGCGAAGAACAGGAGCCAGAAGCCGGAAGCTGGCGAGACGCGTGCATAATTGTTCCCCTCCGGCGACAGGAAAGACGCGGCCATGCCGATTGCCACCATGACGGATGCAAGGCACAACAGCGCCGCCACGAGCCGCAGCAAGTTGTTGCTGCGGACAAAGCCGATCAGCAGCCCCGCAGCCACGATTGCTGCGAGCGACAGCGCCAGTCCGGTTGGCAGGGCATCGAACAGATAGCGCGGTTCGCCCTGAACGATGCGGTTTGCCCGAAAGTTCGCGAAGGGCAGCAGCAATCCCGATAAGCCGATTGCCGCAATGACCAGTCCGAGCTTGTCGATATAGGCAAACAAGCCCTTCGTGCCATTTGCCCGGATCGTCTCATGTGCTGCACTCATGCCCGGCAAATACCCGCGCCTATTTCAGAAAACCGTTGGTCTTGAGAAACTCCTCGGCGACCGCCTTTGCCGGTTCCCCGCCGAGCTGCACGCGACCGTTGAGTTCCTGAAGGGTCGTGAGATCGAGCTTTGCGAAAACCGGCTTCAGCAACTCCTCGATCTTCGGATTTTTCTTCAAAACTTCTTCCCGGATGATCGGGGCGGGCTGGTAGACCGGCTGCACATGCTTGTCGTCTTCGAGCACGACAAGCCCGGAAGGCGCGATGCCGCCATCGGTCCCGTAGACCATGGCTGCATTGGCGCCGTTGGTCTGGTTGGCGGCAGCAGCAATTGTCGCCGCCGTATCGCCGCCTGAAAGCGTGATCAGCTGGTCGGGTTTCAGGGTGAAGCCATGGGCGGTCTGGAAGGCAGGCAGGGCGGCTGCCGAATTCACGAATTCCGACGATGCGGCCAGAATGACCTTCCCGCCGCCTGAAATGTACTTTCCGAATTCGCTGAGGTTCGTGAGCTTGTTTTCGTCGGCGACATCCTTGCGCACCGCTATGCCCCATGTGTTGTTGGCGGGAGAGGGGGCGAGCCAGACGATCTTGTTGGCATCGTAATCAAGCTTTTTTGCCGTCTCGAACGCCTTGGCGGCGTCTTTCCAGAGCGGGTCGTCGGCCTTGTTGAAGAAGAAGGCGGCATTGCCCGTATATTCGGGATAAATGTCGATTTCGCCGGCGGTGATCGCCTTGCGAACCACGGGCGTGGCGCCAAGCTGGATGCGATCCGTGGTCTGGATGCCGTTTGCGTTCAGCACGGCCAGAATGATGTTGCCGAGAACGCCGCCTTCCGTGTCGATCTTGGAAGAGACGACCACCTGCGCCTGCGCGACGCTGGAGAACTGGACTGCGCCCGCAAGGAGGGCAAGTGCGACGGCACCGCCCTTGAATAGATTTCCGTACGACATGCTCTTCATCCCATCGCGCTGGTTTTGCCTTGTGAAGGTAAACTATAGCGCGAGCGGGAAAAGGAAACCGCCGTCCGACACCCCTCCTGACAGCAGGCTGGCAGGAGGGGTGATATCAAAAGGCGGGATCAGGCCGTGAAATCGCTCTGCGTGCCGTGCGCTTCAATGGCCTGTGCGAGACGCTGCAACGCATGGACATAAGCCGCCGAGCGGACCGTCACATTGTGCTGCTTGGCATGGTTCCAGATGGCGCGGCCTTCGCGTTCCATGATGGTTTTGAGGCGCTCATGGATTTCTTCAAGCGTCCAGTAATAGCCCTGGCGGTTCTGCACCCATTCGAAATAGGAAACCGTCACGCCACCGGCATTGGCCAGGATATCAGGCAGAACGACGACGCCCTTTTCCTCAAGGATCTTGTCGGCTTCCGGCGTGACGGGGCCATTGGCGAGCTCGACGATCAGCTTGGCCTTGATGGATGCCGCATTGTCCGCGTGGATCATGTTTTCCATGGCGCTCGGCACGAGAACATCGCATTCGGCAGCCACCAGCTCATCCGCGGAGATTGCTTCATGGCCGTTCTTGCCAGCGGTTGAAACAACCGACTTGTTCTGCGCCTTTGCTTCCAGAAGCGCGTCCAGATCGAGGCCGTTGGCGCAGTAGACCGCACCGGCCGAATCCGACACGGCGACGATCTTGTGACCGTCGCTTGCCATCAGCTTGGCGATGAACTGGCCGGCATTGCCGAAACCCTGAACCGTGACGCGAAGCTGCGAAGCAAGGCCCAGATCGTGCGACAGGTGGCGCACGAGATAGAAGCCGCCGCGCGCCGTCGCATCGTTGCGGCCCAGCGAACCGCCGAGCGCCAGCGGCTTGCCGGTGATGACGGCAGGCGAGGACTGCCCGACGATCTGGGAATATTCGTCAGCCATCCAGCCCATGATCATGGAGTTGGTGTAGACGTCAGGCGCGGGAATGTCGCGATCCGGTCCGATAATGCCGGAGAAAGCCTGGATATAGGCGCGCGAAAGACGTTCCAGTTCAGCCTTGGACAACTGGCGCGGATCGACCTGGATGGCGCCCTTGCCGCCACCATAGGGCAGGTTCATCACGGCGCATTTGAAGGTCATCCAGAAAGCCAGCGTCTCTACTTCTTCCGCGGTTGATTCGGGATGGTAGCGGATGCCGCCCTTGGTCGGTCCGCGTGTGTCGTCATAGCGGCAACGCCAGGCAAGAAAGGATTTTCGCGAACCGTCGTCCATGCGGATCATTAGCCGCACTTTCATCGTTTCACGCGCATATTTCAGCTTCTCGATGACATCCGCATCGATGTTGATGTGGCTTGCCGCCTCATCCAGGCGGACGAGAGCACTTTCGAGCAGGTTCTCCTTAGTCACGAAATCACCTTTCTTGCTTTTCTTCTGTAATGGGCGCGATTTTACGAAAGAATGCCTAGACCTTTGCGCAATAAAAGAAAAGAGAAAAGGACAATAATGTTGTCCTATTTTACAGGGGCCATTTTTGAAACTGCTTTACCGTCCGGTTGCAGGCGCGGGCAGGCTCGCCGGCATGGGACGGGATGTCGCGAAATGGTGGGCATGTCGTATTTGTGGCGTCTTTTGACGCAAGCCTGCTGTCGGGTTTGAAACGGAAACAATAGAAATATCATCAAAGGCTTCGCTTGCGCCGGAAGGGCGTTTGCGGGCGCGAAACTGGTGGTTGTCTATGTCCCGTTTTTCTGCAGCTTCTATTATCAAGAATGCGCTGTCCGGTAACAAGAACTGGAAGCCGCAATGGCCGAATGCCGAACCCAAGGCCGAATATGATGTGATCATCGTCGGCGCGGGCGGGCATGGTCTGGGCGCGGCCTATTATCTGGCCAAGGAACACGGCATCACCAATGTCGCCGTCATCGAAAAAGGCTGGCTCGGCGGCGGCAATACGGGACGCAACACCACCATCATCCGCTCCAACTATCTCTATGATGAGAGCGCGCATCTTTACGAACATGCGATGAAGCTGTGGGAAGGTCTCAGCCAGGACCTCAACTACAACGTCATGTTCTCGCAGCGCGGCGTCATGATGCTGGCGCACACAGTCCATGACGTGCAGAGCTTCAAGCGCCATATCCATGCCAATCGTCTCAATGGCATCGACAATGAATGGCTGACCAAGGAGCAGGCGAAGGAATATTGCCCGCCGCTCGATATTTCCCCCAATGCCCGCTACCCGGTGGTCGGTGCCACCTTGCAGCGGCGCGGTGGCGTCGCCCGCCACGATGCGGTTGCCTGGGGCTATGCGCGCGGCGCGACGGAGCGCGGCGTCGATATCATCCAGAACTGCCCGGTCACGGCCATCCGCCGCGATGCGTCGGGCCGCGTGACCGGCGTTGATACGCCCCGCGGTTTCATCAAGGCGAAGAAGGTGGCGGTATCGGCTGCGGGCAGCACGTCGATTGTCATGGATACGGCAGGCGTGCGCATGCCGCTTGAAAGCTTCCCATTGCAGGCGCTGGTGTCCGAGCCGGTCAAGCCGATCTTCCCTTGCGTGGTCATGTCCAACACGGTCCATGCCTATATCAGCCAGTCCGACAAGGGCGAATTGGTGATCGGTTCCGGCACCGACCAATATGTGTCCTACAGCCAGCGCGGCGGCCTGCCGCTGATCGAGCACACGCTTGCCGCGATCTGCGAAGTCTTCCCGATCTTCACCCGCATGCGGATGCTGCGCAAATGGGGCGGTATCGTTGACGTCACGCCGGATCGTTCGCCGATCATCGGCAAGACGCCGGTGCCGGGCCTTTATGTCAATTGCGGCTGGGGCACGGGCGGCTTCAAGGCGACGCCGGGTTCGGCGCATGTCTTCGCCCATACGATTGCCCGCGATGAGCCGCACTGGATCAACGCACCTTTCACGCTTGAACGCTTCACCACGGGTCGCCTGATCGACGAAGCGGCTGCCGCCGCCGTCGCGCACTAAGGGAGGTATGATATGCTTTTAATCCGTTGCCCTTATTGCGAGATGGAACGTCCGGAACTGGAATTTGCCTATGCAGGGGAAGCGCATATTGCGCGTCCTGCCGATCCGTCGCAGCTTTCCGATGATGAATGGCGCGATTTTCTGTTCACACGCTCCAATCCACGCGGCACCCATTATGAACGCTGGCGGCATATCAATGGCTGCGGCCGCTTCTTCAATGCGGTGCGCGACACGGTGAGCGACAAGTTCGCGATGACCTACAAGGCCGGTGAACCCCGTCCTGCTTTGGCAGAAACTCCGGCTGCGGAGACGAAATAATGACCGATATGCGCATTCATAACAAAGGCCGCGTCAACAAGGCCAAGTCCGTGCGGTTCACCTTCAACGGCAAGTCCTATTCCGGTTTTGAGGGCGATACGCTGGCTTCCGCCATGCTTGCCAATGGCGAGCATCTGGCCGGTCGTTCGTTCAAATATCACCGCCCGCGCGGCGTTCTTTCCGCCGGTTCCGAAGAGCCGAATGCGCTGATGGGCGTTTCACGCGGGCCGGGCCGTTTCGAGCCGAACACCCGCGCAACGGTGCTGGAACTCTATGACGGTCTCAAGGCCGAAACCCAGAACCACTGGCCGTCGCTGAAGCACGATGTCGGCGCGATCAACGACGCCTTCTACATGTTCTTCTCGGCAGGCTTTTACTACAAGACCTTCATGTGGCCGAAGAGCTTCTGGAACAAGGTCTATGAGCCCTTCATCCGTGGCGCAGCCGGTCTTGGCAAATCGCCTTCCGAGCCCGATCCGGACACCTATGCCAGCCGCTATGCCTTCTGCGATGTGCTGATCGCCGGTGGCGGGCCTGCCGGTCTTGCCGCAGCACTCGAAGCCGCGAAAAGTGGCGCGAAGGTTATCATCTGCGACGAGCAGGCGGAATTTGGCGGCTCGCTTCTGTCCGAGCCGGAGCCGGTCATCAATGGCCGCGCAAGTTGGGACTGGCTCAATGAGACCGTGGAAGCGCTGAAGGCCAATCCGAATGTCACGCTTTTGCCGCGCACAACGGCCATCGGCTATTACCATCAGAACATGGTCGGTCTTTGCGAACGCCTGACCGATCATCAGGCCAAGCCTGCATCTAATGCGCCGCGTGAACGCATGTGGCGCGTGCGCGCAAAGCAGGTTGTGCTGGCGCAGGGCGCTATCGAAAAGCCGCTGGTCTTTGCCGGCAATGACCGTCCGGGCGTGATGCTGGCTTCCGCCGCGCGCACCTATCTCAATCGCTATGGCGTCAAGGTCGGCAACAAGGCTGTTGTCGTCACCTCGCATGACAGCGCATGGCTTGCAGCCTTCGATCTCGCAGTGGCGGGCGTCAAGGTTCCGGCCATCATCGATGTGCGTTCAAGCGTTGCCGACAGCCTCGTCAACCGCGCAAAGATGCTCGGCATCGAAACGCTCACCGGCTGGACCGTGACGGACACAGGCGGACGCCATCGCGTGTCGTCCGTGCGGGTCAATCCGGTTACCAATGGCTCGGTCGGCGCTGCGCGCACGATTGCCTGCGATGTGTTGCTGATGTCCGGCGGCTGGAATCCGAGTGTGCATCTGTTCTCGCATACCAAGGGCTCGCTGGTCTGGGATGAGGCGCGTCAGATCTATCTGCCGGGCGAACGCACCGAGGAAAGCCGTTGTGCCGGTGCGGGCAATGGCAATTTCGATTTGGCTTCCGCATTGCGTGAGGGGGCGGAAGCGGGTGCTGCCGCAGCCAGTGACGCAGGCCATAAGGCAAAGGCGTCTGAATATGCGGTGGCCGGTGATTTCGTCTGTGACGGCGTAAGCTGTCGCGAACTGCCGACCGATCGCGATCCGGGCAAGGCCAAGGCTTTCATCGATTTCCAGAACGATGTGACCGCCAAGGATATTCGCCTGGCCGTGCGCGAGGGCTTCCACTCCATCGAGCACGTGAAGCGCTATACCACCAACGGCATGGCGACCGATCAGGGCAAGACCTCGAACATCAACGGTCTGGCCGTTGCCGCCGATGCGCTCAAGCGCCCGACGCCGCAGGTTGGCCTCACCACGTTCCGCCCGCCTTATACGCCGACGACCTTCGGTGCCTTCTGCGGCTACAACCGTGGCAAGCTGTTCGACGTGACACGCAAGACGCCCATCGATAGCTGGGCCGAACAGCATGGCGCGGCTTTCGAGCCTGTCTCGCTGTGGCGGCGCGCATGGTACTTCCCGAAAGCTGGTGAAGACATGCATCAGGCCGTGGCGCGTGAATGCAAGGCGACCCGCCAGTCGCTCGGCATGTTCGACGCCTCCACCCTCGGCAAGATCGAAGTGGTTGGCCCGGATGCGGCGGAATTCATGAACCGCATGTACACCAATCCATGGACCAAGCTTGGCGTCGGGCGCTGCCGCTATGGCCTGCTGCTCAGCGAGGACGGCTTCATCCGCGATGACGGTGTTGTCGGGCGTCTGACGCAGGATCGCTTCCATGTGACCACCACGACCGGCGGTGCCGCGCGCGTGCTCAACATGATGGAAGACTATCTCCAGACCGAATGGCCGGAGCTGAAAGTCTCATTGACCTCCACCACCGAGCAATGGGCGGTGGTGGCGATCAATGGCCCCAATGCGCGCAAGCTCATCGAGCCGATGGTCGAGGGCTTGGATATTTCCGACGAAGCCTTCCCGCATATGTCGGTCGCCGAATGCACATTTTTGGGCGTGCCTGCGCGTCTGTTCCGCATGAGTTTTACGGGCGAGTTGGGCTATGAAATCAACGTGCCTGCGCGCTATGGCCTGTCGCTGTGGAAAGCGCTTTATGAGGCCGGTCAGCAATATGACATCACGCCTTACGGCACGGAAACCATGCACGTTCTGCGCGCCGAAAAGGGCTATATCATTGTCGGTCAGGACACGGATGGCACCGTGACGCCGGACGATGCAAGCCTTGGCTGGGCGATCGGCAAGCAGAAGCCGGATTTCGTCGGCAAGCGGTCGCTGACGCGTCCGGACATGCTGAAAAAGGATCGCAAGCATCTGGTCGGGCTTCTGACCAAAGATCCGAAGCTCGTGCTGGAAGAGGGCGCGCAGATTGTCGCCGATCCAAAACAGGCTGTGCCGATGACCATGCTCGGCCATGTCACCTCCTCCTATTGGAGCGAGACGCTGGGGCGGTCCATCGCCATGGCGCTGGTATCCGGCGGCAAGGATCGCATGGGTGAAACGCTTTATATGCCGATGCCGGATGGCAGCGTGCATGAAGCCACTGTGTCGGGCATGGTTTTCTATGATCCCGAAGGCAAGAAGTTGAACGGATAAGGATCGAACCATGCTTGTTGAGACAAAACCTTATTCGAACCGCAAGGTCGTCATTCCTGGCCGTCTGGAAATCCATCCAGCCGATGACGCAGCCCGCTTCATCCTGCGCATGGCCCCGGCAAAACTGGCCCTGGCTGAAAAGGCGCTGGGCGCAAAAATCCCGGCCAGGATCGGCAGCCTTGAGCGCACCGGCGATATTGCCGTTGCCTGCATCGGACCAGACGAATGGTATATATGGGCGGATCAGGGAAAGCTCGAAACCATAACGCAGGCGTTCGCGAAGCTTTACGATAGCGAGCCGCACAGCCTCGTCGATGTCAGCCATCGCGAGACTGGCATCGATATTTCCGGTCCCAAGGCCGAATGGCTGCTCAATGCCGCGTCTCCGCTCAACCTGGCTGAAATGCAGGCACCGGGTGCGGCCCGTACCATCTTCGATCATGCGCAGATTATCCTGATGAAATGGGATGCCGAACACTATCGGATCGAAGTCTGGAATTCGTTCGCCGATCACGTCTGGACCTTGCTGGAACTGGCCAGCAACGAAGTCGAACTCGCGATCTGACCTAGGCTTTATATCGATGCAAAAAACGCCGCCCGACCGGGGCGGCGTTTTTGTTTTTTCCGTCAATTCGGCCTTGCCTTCCACTAATCCATATGTGAAGACTGTATTCACATAAGAAATTCACGAGGAGGGAATTTTCCGATGTCGGAAAGCGAACTGCCGCTGGACGGGCTCGTCGTTGTCGATATGAGCCAGTTTCTGTCGGGGCCTTATTGCTCTTTGCGCCTGCTGGATCTGGGCGCGCGCGTCATCAAGATCGAGCGGCCGGACGGCGGCGATCTCTCACGCAGGCTCTATCTGAGCGATACGGAAATCGGCGGCGATTCCACGATCTTTCATGCCATCAATCGCGGCAAGGAGAGTCTTGCTATCGATCTGAAAAATCCTGACGATCTGTCGGCGTTGAAGAAGCTTCTGGCAAAGGCCGATGTGCTGATCCAGAATTTTCGCCCCGGTGTGATCAAGCGCCTTGGTCTCGATTACGAAGCGGTGAAGGACATCAATCCGCGCCTCGTCTATGCGTCGATCAGCGGCTATGGCGAAGAGGGGCCATGGGTCGGGCGTCCGGGACAGGATCTGCTGGCGCAAGCGCGTTCGGGCCTCATGTGGCTCAACGGCGATGAAGGGCAGGGGCCGGTGCCATTTGGTCTGGCGGTTGCTGATATGCTGGCAGGCGCGGCAGCGGCGCAGGGCATTCTCGCAGCGTTGGTGCGGCGCGGCATAACGGCCAAAGGTTCGCATGTCGAAACCAGCCTTCTGGAAGCGCTGGTCGATTTCCAGTTCGAGGTGCTGACCACCCATCTGAATGACGGCCGTCGCCTGCCCAGGCGTTCCGATTTCCGCAGCGCCCACGCCTATCTCGCAGCGCCCTACGGCGTCTACCCGGCGGCGGACGGCTATCTTGCCATCGCCATGATGCCGATCCCCAAACTGGCGGCTCTGCTTGAGACCGACACGCTAGCCCCCTTTGCGGACGACCCGAAAATCGCATTCAGCAGGCGCGACGAGATCAAGCGGCTGATCGCCGACCGCATTGCAGAAAAAACCGTCGATGAATGGCTCGCCATTCTGGAACCGGCCGATATCTGGTGCGCCCGCGTTCTCAACTGGGAGGAGCTTCTCGCAAGCGAAGGCTTCTCTGTCCTCGACATGCTGCAGACGGTGACGCGGGAAGATGATGTGTCCATCACCACCACACGTTCGCCGCTGCGCATCAACGGCCAGCGCCCGAAGGTAGAGCGCGCAGCGCCGCGCATCGGTGAAAACAGCCAGCAGATACGCGAGGAGTTCGGACTATGAGCGCCATCAAGCTTAAAGGCATGACATGGAACCATCCGCGTGGCTACGACCCGATGGTGGCCTGCGCCGAAAAATGGCTGCATGACAAGGGCGTCGCAATCGACTGGGAGAAGCGGTCGCTGCAGGATTTCGAGACCTTTCCGGTCGAGGAACTGGCACGCAATTTCGACCTGATCGTGATCGACCATCCCCATGTCGGCCAGATCACCAAGGAGGGCTGCCTGCTGCCGCTGGATGTGCCGGGACGCGAAACGGAACTGAAAGAGCTGGCCGATGGTTCCGTGGGCCAGTCTTTCCCGAGCTATAACTGGCAGGGGCGGCAATGGGCTTTTCCGCTGGATGCCGCGACGCAGGTTCAGGCATGGCGCCCGGATATTATGGACAAGCCGGCAACTTCGTGGGGCGAGGTTCTGCGCCTTGCCCGCGCCGGAAAAGTCCTGCTGCCATTGCGTTCGCCGCACTCGCTGATGTGCTTTTATACACTCGCCGCCAACGCTGGAACGCCTTGCTCTGTGGAAGGCGAGCTGATCTCCGTCGAGCATGGCTCGCAAGCTTTCGAGCAGCTCCGCGAGGTTGCGGCGCTGGTAAAGCCGGAATGTTTCGGCATGGACCCGATTGCCGTGTTCGAGGAAATGGCCGGGGCGCCATCCGAATTCGCCTGCGCGCCGCTCATCTACGGTTATGTGAATTATGCCATGCCGGGCTTCCGTGACCGCCTGGTCCGCTTTGCCGATATTCCATCGGGTGCGGCGGGCGTTGCGGGGTCCGCGCTGGGTGGTACGGGCATTGCGGTTTCTGCCTTCAGCAACCATCCGGAAGCAGCCATCGATTTTGCCTATTGGGTGGCAAGCGGTGACGTGCAGAAGGGGCTTTACGCAGCTTCCAACGGCCAGCCCGGACATGCGGCGGCCTGGGAAGACGACACCGTGAATGCGGCGACCTCCGATTTCTACCGCGACACGCGCGCGACGCTGGAAGGCGCATGGGTGCGCCCGCGTCACGATGGCTATATGGCGTTTCAGGAAGCAGCGTCGGAGCGCATCAACAAGGGGCTTCAGAGCAATGAACCGGCAGAACAGGTGATCGCCGATCTGAACCGGCTGTTCCGCGAAAGCTTCTGACGGTTAGTATTGGTCCTTACACCGGCCTCTCCCCCTCCACCCTCATCCAGAGGAGACTCCCGAGCTTCGCTCAGGGAGTCTCCTCTGGATGAGGGGGAAGCGAGCGGGGAGCTTAAAGGTTCCAGATACGGCGCGCGTTCTCAGACAGAAGGCGCGCCTTTTCGTCATTGCCGCAGCCTTCGAGCAGGGCATGGGTTGCTGCAACCCATGTTGAAAGCCCGGCTTCGACATTGGTCGCCAAGGTGCAGACCGGCCAGTCGCTTCCCCACACCACGCGTTCCCAGCCGAACGACCGGATGACATGCTCCACATAGGGGCGAATGGTGTCGACCGTCCAGCTCGTCTGCTCGGCATAAGCGACCACGCCCGAGATCTTGGCGACCACATTATCGCGTTGAGAAATCTCGGTAATGCCCTTCTGCCAGTTTTCGAGAACACCTGATTTGATATCCGGCACGCCGCAGTGATCGAGCACGAATTGCACGTCCGGCGCGAGATCGGCCAGCGCCAGCACCTTGTCGATCTGGTGTGGAAGCGTGCAAAGATCGAAGGTCAGTCCGGTGCCCGTAAGCCGCTTGATGTTTTCGCGGAAAAGAGCGCCCTCGGACACATCGTCAGGCACGACATGCAACACGCGGCGAAAGCCTTTGACGAAAGGATTGCTGCGGCTCTGTTCCAGATATTCGGCAAATCCGGGCTCTTCCGGACGGCAGGAGGCAATGGCGCCCTTGATGAAGCCGCCGGATCGTCTGGAAGTCTCCTGAATATGGTCCGTTTCAGCCTGGATGGCATCGGCTGCCACATCCACTTCCATATGCAGCGCCGCCTTGATGCCGCAGCGCTCTGCCTGCTTCCGATAGGTCTCGAACAGAAAATCCCGGTTGAGCGCCGGAACGCCGTCAAGCCATGGATAATTCAGCGCGCTTTTGTCGATCAGATGCAGATGGGTATCGATAATCATGAAAACTCTCCTCCTGCTTTATATTTTCAAAAAAGAAGAGAGTTTTCAAATAAGAATTACCGGCATCGGCTAATCCGTGGCTCCGATATCGGAGCCAACCAGTTTTGAAAGGTCTTTGACGGTCTTTTGCAACAGGCTGATGGTCTGCGTAATGTCGGGTGCGGAAGCAGAATTGACCAGCGTCACATAAGGACAGGTCAGCGAGGCTATGCAGGTGCCGTCCGGGCCAAGAATTGGAGCTGAGAGATTATAGACGCCTGCCACCTGGGCGCTCGGCATCATTTCATAACCGCGCTCGCGAATCTGGTCGAGGCGCTCGTAGAAGCTCTGATCGAGCTTTACGCTTTCAAGGTCCTTTGCATATTCGGCAATCATCATCCTGCGTTCGTCCGGCGAACGGAAGGCGAGAAGCACATGGCCGGAACCGGTGTCGAACAGGCTGATATGCGAGCCGACGCGGATCGATATGCCCCAATAATCCGGTGCTTCCTGCTGTGCGATGACAACGACAGACCCGCGATCAAAGACTGCAAGCTGGTTGGCCTGTTTCGAGCGGTCTGCGAGTTCCCGCATGAAGGGCGTGGCAAAGGAGGCGAGCCTGCGCACCGGGGCATGAAGATGCGCCAGGCCAAACAGCTTGAGTGTCAGCGAATAGCGGTCGCCTTCGAGCTTGGTCACGTAACCGCGTTTCACCAGTCGGTCCAGCATCCGGTAGAATTCATTGGGGCTGCGGTCGAGGTGTTTGGCAATTTCTGCCTGTGTCAGGCCGCCGTCCACGCTTGCAAGCAGTTCCAGAATATCCAGCCCCTTGTCCAGCGCGGGGGCGCGATAGCGATCATCTGTTTCCACGTTGGCTCCCTCGTGAATATTCCTCTTCATATACGAACAAACGCGGTTGCGAAAGTCGCAAAGTGCGGAAACTCGCCTTGACCAGTTTTGAATAATATGTTTGCATATAAATACCAAATTTACAATTGGGGACGGACAGGAGAAATGTCCGTCGCGAGGAGGAGATGCATGAGGAATTTCAAAACGTCCTGCCTGACGGGGGCGGCTCTGTTGGCTTTGGGAGTGGGGGCGGCTGGTGCGGCCGACCTGCCGGGCAAGTTTGAAGGCGTTACCATAAACGCCAAGCTGATCGGCGGTCAGCAATATGAAGCGCTCTATTCGCGCATTGCTGAGTGGGAAAAGGCAACCGGCGCCAAGGTCAACATTCTTTCCAAGAAGAACCATTTCGAACTGGATAAGGAAATCAAGTCGGACATAGCCTCCGGCTCGATCAACTGGTGCGTGGGCTCCAACCACTCGTCCTTTGCGCCGCAATATCCTGATCTTTATGCCGATCTGAACGGTTTGCTTCCAAAGGAAGAAATCGAAGGCTTCGTGCCGTCGGTCATCAAGGCATCGACGCTGAACGACAAGTTGATCATGCTGCCGCGCGCGCAATATGACGTCTCGGCGCTTTATTACCAGAAGAACCTCTACGAAGACGCCGCCAAAAAGACCGCCTTCAAGGAGAAATACGGCTACGATCTGGCGCCGCCAAAGACCTGGAAGGAAGTGTCCGATCAGGCCGTGTTCTTCGCCGATCCGCCGAATTTCTACGGCACACAGTTCGCCGGCAAGGAAGAAGCCATCAACGGCCGCTTCTATGAAATGCTGGTGGCCGAGGGCGGCGAATATCTCGACAAGGATGGCAAGCCTGCTTTCAATTCGGAAGCGGGTGTGCGTGCGCTCGACTGGTTCGTCAATCTCTACAAGGCCAAGGCTGTGCCTGCGGGCACCACCAACTATCTCTGGGATGAACTCGGCGCAGGCTTTGCTTCCGGCACCATCGCGATCAATCTCGATTGGCCGGGCTGGGCGACTTATTTCAACGATCCGAAATCGTCGAAGGTCGCAGGCAATGTCGGCATCGTTCCCCCGCCGGCAGGATCAAGCGGCAAGCGCACCGGATGGTCGGGTCATCACGGCTTCTCGGTCACCGAATCCTGCGCAACCAAGGAGGCTGCCGCCTCGCTCGTCTGGTTCCTGACCAACGAGGATTCGCAGAAGCAGGAATCGGCTGCGGGAACGCTGCCAACCCGTACCGCTGTATGGGATTACGTCATCGAGCAGGCCGCTTCCGACCCGTACAAGAAGGAAGTGCTGTCGGTATTCCAGGAAACGGCAAAGACCGCTTTCCCGGTTCCGCAGACCCCATCCTGGATCGAGATTTCCAATGCTGTCTATCCTGAACTTCAGGCGGCGATCCTTGGCGACAAGACCTCGCAACAGGCTCTCGACGATGCGGCCAAGAAGGCAACGCAGATCCTCGAGGATGCCGGCGAGCTCTGATTTCGCTTCGTGAACGCATGGCCCACCGCTGGAAGACGGCTGGCGGGCCGTGCAACCCCATGATGTGCATATGCCTTGGTGCTAATTCCACCGCTTCGGAAGAACAATGTTTAGACGAATTTCTCCGCCGGTTCTGCTTCTGCTTCCGGCCATCATTATCCTCGCAGCGGTGGTTTTGTTTCCTCTCGCGCTTTCGCTTTACTCAAGCTTCACGCCGTTCCGGCTGACGCGCCCCGACAGCCTGTTCAACTTCATCGGCCTGCGCAACTATCAGCGCATCATGACCGACTGGGTATTCTGGGCGGCATTCATCCGCACGGTGATATTCCTCACGATTGCGCTCAATCTGGAAATGCTGCTCGGCCTCGGCCTCGCCATGCTCGTCAACAAGGCGACGCGCGGCCAGCGCGTGCTGCGCACGCTGATGATGTTCCCGATGATGTTTTCGCCGGTGCTCGTTGGCTTCCAGTTCAAGTTCATGTTCAACGACAATATCGGTCTGGTGAACAACGCGCTGCAATCGCTGGGCCTGACCAATACCGCCATTCCATGGCTCATCGACGGCAATCTGGCGCTGTTTGCGATTTTGCTGGCAGAGGTCTGGATGTCCACTTCGGTATTCGCGATCCTCATTCTGGGCGGTCTCCTGTCCATGCCGCAGGACCCGGTGGAAGCCGCGCGCGTGGATGGCTGCACGCCATGGCAGACCTTCCGCTATGTCATCTGGCCCTACCTGATGCCGTTTGCCTTCATCGCAATGACCATTCGCTCGCTCGATGTGGCGCGCGCCTATGACATCGTGAAGATCATGACCGATGGCGGGCCTGCGCGCCGCACCGAACTTATCTGGACGCTGGTGGGACGCACCGCCTATTCGGATGCGCAGATGGGGTTGGCCAATGCCATGGCCTATGTCGCGATCCTGCTTTCGATCCTCTTCACCGTAATGTTCTTCCGCAAACTTGCAGCAGCACGCACGCAGATTGGAGCGGAGTGGTAATCATGGCTACAACAACCCTCTCCAACAGCCAGCATCGCTTGCTGCGTCGCGTCAAAAAAGTCGCTTATCTCGTCGGCCTGTTTCTGGCGATGACCGTCATCTGCCTGCCCGGCCTGTGGATCGTGCTTTCGTCGCTGCGTCCGCCGGTCGAAATCATGGCAAAGCCGCCGGTGTGGATTCCGCAGGAAATCACCTTCGAGGCCTATCGCGCCATGTTCTCGGGCGCGGGCGGTGGCGGCATTCCGGTCTGGGATTATTTCCGCAATTCGCTCATCATCTCGGTCACCTCCACCGTGATTGCGCTGATCATCGGCGTTTCGGGCGGCTATGCCTTTGCGCGCTTCCGCTTCTGGGGCAAGTCGGCAACCTTTCTCGGTTTCATGCTGACGCGTTCGGTGCCGGGCATTGCGCTCTCGCTGCCGCTCTTCATGGTGTTTTCGCGCATCGGCATCATCGACACCCATTTCGGCCTGATCCTCACCTATGTGGCGCTCAATGTGCCGTTCACGATCTGGCTGATCGACGGTTTCTTCCGTCAGGTGCCGAAGGATCTTGCGGAAGCCGCCCAGATCGACGGCTGCACGCGCTGGCAGGCTTTCTGGCAGGTGGAGTTTCCGCTGGCCGGTCCCGGCATCGCGACGGCAGGCATCTTCGCCTTCCTCACCTCGTGGAACGAATATGCGCTGGCGTCCCAGCTCACCCGTTCCGTCAATTCCAAGACCCTTCCTGTCGGTCTTCTCGATTACACCGCTGAATTCACCATCGACTGGCGCGGCATGTGCGCGCTGGCGGTCGTGATGATTATTCCGGCGCTGACCCTCACATTCATCGTCCAGAAGCACCTCGTTGCTGGTCTGACGTTCGGCGCGGTTAAAGGTTGATAGAACAATGGCTCAGCTTTCCATCAAAAATCTCGTCAAGCGTTACGGCAATGTCGGCGTGGTGCATGGCATCAATCTCGAAATCGCGGACAAGGAATTTGTAGCGCTTGTCGGTCCGTCCGGCTGCGGCAAGTCCACGACGCTGCGCATGATTGCGGGTCTGGAATCCATTTCCGACGGCACGCTGGAGATCGGCGGCAAAGTGGTCAACGATCTGCCGCCGCGTGACCGCAACATTTCTATGGTGTTCCAGTCCTATGCGCTTTATCCGCATATGTCGGTGCGCGAGAACATGGGTTTCTCGCTGAAGATCGCCAAAGAGCCGCAGGCCGAAATCGACCGTCGCGTCAATGAAGCCTCGGCCATTCTCGGTCTCGAAGCGCTGATGGAACGCCGCCCGGCGCAGCTTTCGGGCGGTCAGCGCCAGCGCGTTGCCATGGGCCGCGCCATCGTGCGCAATCCGGAAGTGTTCCTGTTCGACGAGCCGCTGTCGAACCTCGATGCCAAGCTGCGCACCC
Organism: Ochrobactrum sp. AP1BH01-1; assembly: GCF_018066705.1. NCBI lineage: Bacteria > Pseudomonadati > Pseudomonadota > Alphaproteobacteria > Hyphomicrobiales > Brucellaceae > Ochrobactrum > Ochrobactrum sp. AP1BH01-1. The sequence continues at coordinate 210,648 of NZ_JAGPOU010000003.1, forward strand.
AGATGCGCACCGAAATCAAGAAACTTCACGCCAAGGTGCAATCGACGGTCGTTTACGTGACGCATGACCAGGTCGAAGCCATGACGCTCGCCGACCGCATCGTCATCATGCGCGATGGCCACATCGAGCAGGCCGGAACCCCGGATGAAGTCTTCAAGCGCCCGGCGACGCAGTTCGTTGCCGGTTTCATCGGCTCTCCGCCGATGAATATGGGTGAGGCGACGGTGACGGGCGGCGATCTGGTCTTCGCCAATGGCGACCGTCTGCCGCTGCCTGCACAGTTCCAGGGCAAGGCCAAGGACGGCTCCAAGGTGACGTTCGGTCTGCGCCCGGATGATATCTTCCCGAAAGGTCACGGCATTTCCACCAGCGACGCTGTGCATGAAAAAGACATGCGCGTTTCGATCACCGAGCCGCTCGGCAATGAAACACTGGTTTTTGTCGAGTTCGCGGGCAAGGAGTGGGTGGCGCGCATGCTGAACCCGCGTCATTTGCAGCCGGGCGAAACCATCACCATGCAACTCGATTTGTCGCAGGCGCATCTTTTCGATGCCGTAAGCGGCAAGACTTTGGCCCAGAATGGGGCGGCTTAATCATGGCACGTATTGAAAAAGTTGAACTGCGCATGGTCGACCTTCCGCCGAAGGTCAAGCGCACCGACGCGATCCAGAGCTTCGTCAGCCAGGAAACGCCGATTGTCACCATCACCGACAGCGACGGTGCGGTCGGCACGGGCTACAGCTATACGATCGGCACGGGCGGTTCGTCCGTCATGCGCCTGTTGAGCGACCATCTCGTGCCGCTGATCCTCGGGGAGGATGCCGATTGCATCGAGGCCATCTGGCACAAGCTGGAATTTGCCACCCATGCCACCACCATCGGCGCGATCACCGCGCTGGCGCTGGCTGCGGTCGATACGGCACTCTGGGATTTGCGTGCGAAAAAACAGGGCCTGCCGCTCTGGAAGCTCGCAGGCGGCGCCAAGGAAAGCTGCCCGCTCTACACGACCGAAGGCGGCTGGCTGCATATCGAAAAAGAGGCGCTGGTCGAGGATGCGCTTGCCGCCAAGGCCAAGGGTTTTACCGGCTCCAAGGTCAAGATCGGCAAGCCGCACGGTTCTGAAGACTATGCGCGCCTGTCCGCCGTACGCGCTGCACTCGGCGACGGCTTTGAGATCATGACCGACTGCAATCAGGGCTTTACGGTAGACGAAGCCATTCGCCGCGCCGAACGCCTGAAGGAACTTGATCTGGCATGGATCGAAGAGCCGCTTCCGGCTGACGATCTCGACGGTCATATCCGCCTGACGCGCTCCACCCCGACGCCGATTGCGGTGGGCGAGTCCATCTATTCGATCCGCCATTTCCGCGAATATATGCAGAAGGGCGCATGCTCCATCGTGCAGGTGGATGTGGCGCGCATCGGCGGCATCACGCCCTGGCTGAAAGTCGCCCATGCGGCGGAAACATTCGACATTCCGGTCTGTCCGCACTTCCTGATGGAACTGCATGTCAGCCTCGTCTGCGCGGTGCAGAACGGTCGCTATGTCGAATATATTCCGCAGCTCGACGATCTCACCACCAAGGGCATGGAAATCCGCGACGGTCGCGCCATCGCGCCGTCCGAGCCGGGTATCGGCATCGAATGGGACTGGGACGCGGTGCGCGCCCGTTCGATTTCGGAATTCACCCGCGAGATCGTGAGGTCGTAATGGTTCAGAGCCAGAAACAAAGAATGGGCATGGTGATCGGGCTGAACCCTGAGAAAATCGCGGAATACAAGAAGCTGCACGCGAGCGTGTGGCCGGAGATTCTTGCGCTCATTTCCGAATGCAACATCACCAATTATACGATCTTTCTCAAGGAGCCCGAAAACCTGTTGTTCGGCACATGGGAATATGTCGGCACCGATTTTGAGGCCGACATGAAGAAGATGGCCGATAACCCGAAAAATCAGGAATGGTGGTCCGTCTGCATGCCATGCCAGAAGCCGCTTGAAACCCGCAAAGAGGGCGAGTGGTGGGCGATGATGGAAGAGGTATTCCATCATGACTGAGGCTTTCGATCCGAAGACGCTGCGTCAGTGGTGGGCAAAGCCATCCGCGCCGAAGCCCATCGTGATCTTCGGCGCGGGCAGCATTGTCGGCGATGCGCATCTGCCCGCTTACAAGAAGGGCGGCTTTCCGGTTGCAGGTATTTTTGATCCCAATCTGGACAAGGCACGGGAACTTGCCGACCAGTGGGGCGTCAAGGCTTTTGCCAGCGCTGAGGAAGCGATTGCCGTTGAAGGCGCGATCTTCGATCTGGCGACACCGCCATCGGCCCATGCTTCGATCCTCGCTCAATTGCCGGAAGGTTCTGCGTGTCTCATCCAGAAGCCGATGGGCAGCGACTTGGCGAGCGCAACGGAAATCCTGAAGGTCTGCCGCGCGCGCAATCTGAAAGCGGCGGTGAATTTCCAGCTGCGTTTCGCGCCGATGATGCTCGCGCTTTACGACGCCGTCGATAAGGGCTGGCTGGGCGAAGTGGTGGATTTCGATGCATGGCTGGCGCTTGCCACGCCATGGGGCCTGTGGCCGTTCCTGAAAGGTCTGCCACGCATCGAAATCGCCATGCATTCGATCCATTATCTGGATTTCATCCGTGGTCTTCTTGGCAATCCGCTTGGCGTTCACGCCAAGACCATTGGCCATCCGAACCACGAAGTGGCCCAGACCCGCACCGCTGCAATCCTCGATTATGGAAACCGCGTGCGTTGTTCGCTGTCGGTCAATCACGATCATGATTTCGGCCGAAAGTTTCAGGCCTGCGAGTTTCGTATCTGCGGGACTGAGGGTGCGGCCTATGTGAAACTGGGCGTCAATCTCGACTATCCGCGCGGCGAGCCGGATGAGCTCTGGATCAAGCCCAGGGGCGGTGATGACTGGGTTTCCGTACCGCTCGAAGGCGCGTGGTTCCCCGACGCCTTCCTCAATCGCATGGCGCAGTTGCAGCGTTTCTCGACTGGCGAAGATGCTGAACTCGTCGGCTCGGTTGAAGATGCCTGGCACACCATGGCGCTTGTCGAAGCCGCCTATCAGTCGAGCGCCGCGCCCGCCACGCCGCTTGCCGTAAAACCGGAGGTCTGATCATGGCCGAACAGAAAATCTACTACGAAGATTATGAAATGAACCATGTGCGCCTCACCTCGGGCCGCACCATCACCGAAACCGATTTCGTGGTTCACGCCGGTCATACGGGCGATTTCTTCCCGCATCACATGGATGCGGAATTTGCGAAGACCCTGCCGGGTGGCCAGCGCATTGCGCATGGCACCATGATTTTTGCCATCGGCGTCGGCCTCACGGCCACATTGATCAATCCGGTTGCTTTTTCCTATGGTTATGATCGGCTGCGGTTTATTCGTCCGGTGCATATCGGCGATACGATCCGCACGCGGGTTACGATCAGTGCGAAGGAAGACGATCCCAAGCGCGCCAATATGGGACGCGTGACGGAACGCTGCGAAGTGCTTAATCAGCGGGATGAAGTGGTGCTCGCTTGCGACCACATCCTGCTTGTCGAACGGAAGGCTTGAAGATGACGATACGATTTGACGGAAAAACCGCGCTGGTGACAGCCGCAGCCCAAGGCATTGGCCGCGCCAGCGCGCTGGCTTTCGCGGAAGCTGGCGCAAAAGTCTATGCGACCGACATCAACATGGACGCGCTGAAGGAAATCGAAGGCGTCAACGGTATCATCATCCGCAAGCTCAATGTGCTCGATGAGGCTGAAGTGAAGGCGCTTGTCGCCGAAATCGGTCAGGTGGACATCCTGTTCAATTGCGCAGGCGTCGTTCATGGCGGCTCCATCCTCGAAATGAAGGACGAAGATCTCGACTTCGCCGTCAATCTCAACGTCAAGGCGATGATCCGCACCATTCGCGCCGTGCTGCCGGGCATGCTGGAGCGCAAGGACGGCGCCATCGTCAACATGGCTTCCGTCGCGTCCAGCGTGAAGGGTGTGCCGAACCGTTTCGCCTATGGCGTCACCAAGGCTGCCGTCATCGGTCTCACCAAGGCGGTTGCCGCCGATTATGTCGCCAAGGGCATCCGCTGCAATGCCATCTGCCCCGGCACGGTCGAAAGCCCGTCCTTGCAGGACCGGCTGCGTTCGCAGGGCGATTATGAAGAACAGCGCGCCGCATTCATCGCCCGCCAGCCCATTGGCCGCATCGGCCAGCCGGAAGAAATCGCCGATCTCGCGGTCTATCTCGCCGGCGCGACCTACACCACAGGTCAGGCCTACAACATCGATGGAGGCTGGACCATTTAGGGCAGTCGATATTCAGGCTCTGGCTGGCTGCAAATGGCATAGCCAGAGCGTCGACCACCCTCAGCCCCATCTTTTTTCATCCCCTAAAGGAGCAAACTCATGAAATTTCTTCGCTATGGCGAAACCGGTCAGGAAAAGCCGGGCCTTCTCGATGCCGATGGCAACATCCGCGATCTTTCCGCCCATGTAAGCGACCTTTCCGGCGCGGCTCTGGCTCCCGATGCGCTGGCCAGGCTCGGCGCGATCGACATCAATTCGCTGCCGAAGGTTGAAGGCAATCCGCGTCTCGGCCCCTGCGTTGCAGGCACCGGCAAGTTCATCTGCATCGGCCTCAATTATTCCGACCACGCCGCCGAAACCGGCGCGGCGGTTCCGTCCGAGCCGATCATCTTCATGAAGGCCACTTCCGCAATCGTCGGCCCGAACGACGATCTCGTCATCCCGCGCGGCTCGGAAAAGACCGACTGGGAAGTCGAGCTCGGCATCGTCATCGGCAAGACCGCGAAATACGTCTCGGAAGAAGACGCCCTCGACTATGTTGCTGGCTATTGCACGATCCATGATGTGTCCGAACGCGCCTTCCAGATCGAGCGTCAGGGTCAGTGGACGAAGGGCAAGTCCTGCGACACGTTCGGCCCGACCGGCCCGTGGCTGGTGACGAAGGATGAGATCGAAGACCCGGAAAACCTCGGCATGTGGCTCAAGGTCAACGGCGAAACCATGCAGAACGGTTCGTCGAAGACGATGATCTACGGCATCCGCCACCTCGTCTCCTATCTGTCGCAGTTCATGTCGCTGCAGCCGGGCGACATCATCTCCACCGGCACGCCTCCCGGCGTCGGCATGGGCATGAAGCCGCCGCGTTATCTCAAGGCTGGCGACGTTGTCGAGCTCGGCATCGAAGGCCTCGGCACACAGAAGCAGAACGTACGCGCCGACATCTAATATTGTTTAAGCTTGATCCCGGAACCGGCTCCAACGTTTCGGGATCATGCCCTGATCACGGATAAATCATGACGAAAATTACCGATCTTCGCGTTTTCGATCTGCGCTTCCCGACTTCGCAAAGTCTGGACGGCTCCGACGCGATGAACCCCGATCCGGATTACTCGGCGGCCTATGTCATTCTCGACACGGATGACGAGGCGCTGAAGGGCCACGGCCTTACCTTCACCATCGGCCGCGGCAACGACATCTGCTGCCAGGCCATTCTTGCCATGCGTCATCTGGTCGTAGGCGCCTCGATGGATGATTTCCTCGCGGCTCCCGGCAAGTTCTGGCGCTACCTGACCGGCGACAGCCAGCTGCGCTGGATCGGCCCGGACAAGGGCGCGATGCATCTTGCCACCGGCGCTGTCGTCAACGCCTTCTGGGACCTGGCTGCAAAACAGGCAGGCAAGCCGGTATGGCGGCTTGTAGCCGACATGTCGCCGGAGGAAATCGCCGATATTGTCGACTATCGCTATCTGACCGACGCGCTGACGCGTGACGAAGCCGTGGCGATCCTGCGCAAGGCGGAAGCTGGCAAGGCCGAGCGCATCGCCACGCTCGAAGCGGAAGGCTATGCCTGCTACACGACGTCTGCCGGCTGGCTCGGCTATGACGACGACAAGCTGCGCCGTCTGTGCCAGGAAGCCATCGACGAGGGCTTCAACCACGTCAAGATGAAGGTTGGCCGCGATCTCGAAGACGATATTCGCCGCCTCACCATCGCGCGCGAAGTGATCGGCCCGGACCGTTACCTGATGATCGACGCCAATCAGGTATGGGAAGTCGACCAGGCTATCGAGTGGGTCAACAAGCTGGCCTTCTCCAAGCCGTTCTTCATTGAAGAGCCCACCAGCCCGGACGATGTGGCGGGCCATCGCAAGATTCGCGAAGCCATCGGCGACGTGAAGGTGGCGACCGGCGAAATGTGCCAGAACCGCATCATGTTCAAGCAGTTCATCGCGGAAGGCGCCATCGATATCGTCCAGATCGATTCGTGCCGCATGGGTGGTCTGAACGAAGTTCTGGCGGTGCTGCTGATCGCTGCCAAGTTCGGCAAGCCGGTCTGGCCGCATGCGGGCGGCGTCGGCCTCTGCGAATATGTGCAGCATCTGTCGATGATCGATTATGTGGCCGTTTCCGGCACCAAGGAAGGCCGTGTGATCGAATATGTCGATCATCTGCACGAACACTTCATCGACCCGTGCGTGATAAAGGATGCAGCCTATATGCCGCCGTCGCTTCCGGGCTTCTCCATCGAGATGAAGCCGCAGTCGATCGCGGAATATACGTTCAAGGGCTGACTGAGAGCATTTCCCGAAAAGCCGTTTTGGCACCCGGGATCAAGAAAGGCCGCGCCCAAAAGCGCGGCCTTTCTTTTTAGAGAAAGCGGATCATGAGCGCGCCGGTCAAAAGCAGGACGGCGCCAGCAATGCGTCCGGCGGTGATTTCACGCACCGCAACGCCCATGAAGCCGATGCGGTCGGCAGCCAGCCCGGCCATCAACTGTCCAGCAACCGCCAGCCCCATAACGGCGGCAGCCCCGATGCGCGGCGTCAGCAGCACCGATGCCGTCACATAGATGCAGCCAAGCGCACCGCCAGCGACGAACAGCCAGCCCGCAGGCACGTTGAACGTTGGCATTGCACCCGTCGCGCGGGCGGTAATTCCGGCGATAATGGCAAGGATGACGGCCCCGGAAAGAAACGAAATCGCGGCAGCCGTTACCGGCGATCCCAGACCGCGCGCCAAGGCTGCATTGATGGGGGCCTGAATAGCAATACAGGCACCGGAAAGGATGCCGAACAACGTCCAGAGCATGGAGATTTCCTCATATGGGAAGAATTTGATGGGAGCCGGTAGAACCTTAGTCCTCGCAGAGGAACATCGTCAGGTCAATATTGGAGCGGGCGCGTGTTGCCAAAGCATATTGGAAACAGTTTTGCATAGATAAGGTGTAAATTGATGGTGCCCGGAGGCGGATTCGAACCACCGACACGCGGATTTTCAATCCGCTGCTCTACCAACTGAGCTATCCGGGCATCCGTAACAAGCGATTTGCTCGTTCGAGGCGGTGTTGGTTCCCGCCGGAAGTGGGTGGGTTATAGCATTAAATTTCGCGCTGTCCAGCACCGTATCGCAATTTTTATCAGCTTTTCTCACATCTTTGTTAAATAGCTGATTTTATTGGCAGAAGCCGATTTGGAAGAGGCTAGTTTCCTTCTTCTTCCTCTTCGTCAATCGGCTTGCCTGGCAGCACATAGCTACCGGACAGCCAGCGATTGAGGTCGATGCTTTTGCAGCGCGGCGAACAGAACGGATAGGATTCGCGCGTTGAAGGCTTTCCACATTCCGGGCAGGGGCGTGTCGGACGCAATGGCGTCACGCGTGCACCTGCTGCTGCCGATATGTCCTTCTTGTCACTCATGTCTGCTCTCAGACTTTCCCGCTGCCCCAGTTGGCGTAAACCGGATAATCGACATCGTTCAGCAGGCTTATGGTTTCCTGTAGCGGCAATCCCACCACGTTCGTATAGGATCCCACCAGTTTCACGACGAAGCTGCCGGCCAATCCCTGGATGGCGTAGCCGCCGGCTTTTCCCCGCCATTCGCCAGATGAAAGATAGGCATCCATCTGTTGGCGGGACAGACGCTCGAAACGAAGCCGCGTTTCCACCAGTGTGTGGCGCAGATTTCCGTTTGGCAAGACAAGGCTTACGCCCGTGAATACCTTGTGCGTGCGCCCGGAAAGCAGGCGCAGGCATTCTCTCGCCTCGTCGGCAATCTCGGTCTTGGGGAGAATCCGTCGGCCAACAGCCACGACCGTATCGGCTGCAAGAATGAAGGCATGTGCGAAATTCGCATCGTCCTTCAACAATTCCTGTGCCTTGCGCGCCTTTTCCCGCGACAGACGCCGCGCCAGCGAGCGTGGGTGTTCCGCGCGCTGCGGCGTTTCATCTATATCGGCCGGATAAATATGGTCCGGTTCGATGCCTGCCTGCCCCAGAAGCTCGATCCTGCGTGGAGAACCGGAGGCAAGAACCAGCTTGTGTTGCGCGCTCATCGAATAGACGTTTCCTGGAACGGATTGCTTACTTGAAGCGGTAGGTGATGCGGCCCTTGGTCAGGTCGTAAGGGGTCATTTCAACCAGCACCTTGTCACCGGCCAGAACGCGGATGCGATTCTTGCGCATGCGGCCAGCCGTGTGGGCGATGATTTCATGTTCGTTTTCGAGCTTTACGCGGAACATAGCATTGGGCAGCAGTTCCGTAACAACACCCGGAAATTCTAGGACTTCTTCTTTCGCCATGCGATACCTGTTTCTTTCTTCGGTAAAATGCCGCTCTCGAGCGGTCTTTAGGTCTGAATTTGCGCGGAACCTATATGATTAGGCGGCATTTGTGAACAACGGAATTCGGCGAACTTATTGCTCGCCAAAACGGTGCATGATCTGGCGCTTCAGACGGTCACGCACATCGCGATAGGCCGCCATGATCTGGCTCCTGCTGCCCGTTACCAGCGTCGGGTCCGGCGTCGGCCAATATTCCACATCGACCGAGAAACCGCGCATCCGCTCCAGCACTGTATGATGCGCAAGCGGCGTCAGTGTCACGATCAGATCGAAATAGCCGTCCGCTAGTTCTTCTAGGCCACGTGGTTGCCGGTTGTCGAGTGACAGGCCTTCTTCCTGAAGGACTGCATCGACGAACGGATCGCGCTCGCCCCGCTTCACGCCTGCGGACGCCACATAAATATTGGGGGGAAGAGCCTGTCTTGCAAGCAGTTCCGCGATTGGCGAGCGAATTGCATTCTTGCCGCAGACGAAAAGCAGGGACTTGGGCAGGCGTGGCTTATGATCTTCGTTGCCGTTGGCGCTAAAATTCACAGGAGGGGCATCGGTGATGACCATCAATGATCAGCCTCTCCAGTGCAGGACGCAGACGAGTGTGAAAAGCCGTCGGGCCGTGTTGAAATCAACCTCGATCTTGCCCTTTAACCGCGCTTGCAGGGTTTGTGACCCTTCATTGTGCAGGCCGCGCCGCCCCATGTCGATTGCCTCGATCTTGCTTGGCGTGGCCGAGCGGATGGCCTGATAGTAGCTTTCGCAAATCATGAAATAATCCCGTACGACGCGGCGGAGCGGCGTGAGCGAGAGAATGTGGGTTGCGACGTCTTCCCCTGTTTCCCGGGAGATGGCGAAAATCAGTCGCGATTCCATCAGCGAGAGCTTCAGGCGATAAGGTCCGCCCGCATCGTCTCCGATCGGGTGGAAGGAGTTTTCTTCGATGAGGTCAAAGATGGCGACCGCGCGTTCATGCTCGACGTCAGGCGTCGAACGCCCGATGGATTCATCGAGCTCGACGTCAACAAGGCGGGCATTGGGAACACCGGCGGTCATGTCACCTCATAGGTTCAGCCGGATGGCGACAGACTGTGCGTGGGCATCAAGGCCTTCAGCGCGGGCAATTTCGATTGCCGCAGGCCCAAGCACACGCAGTTGATCGGGGCCGAGTTTGAGAAGCGATGTGCGCTTCATGTAATCGAGAACCGACAAGCCGGATGAGAACCGCGCTGACCGCGCCGTCGGCAGAACGTGGTTGCAGCCGCCGACATAATCGCCGATCACTTCCGGCGTATAGCCGCCGATGAAGATTGATCCTGCATTGCGGATCTTTGGCAGCAAGGCTTCCGGGTCGGCTGTGGCGATTTCCAGATGCTCGGCTGCAATGCGATTGGCAAGCGGAATGGCTGCTTCAAAATCCTCGACCAGAATAACCGCGCCGAAATCGCGCCAGCTTGCAGCCGCGGTTTGCGCGCGCGGCAGGGAGCGAAGCTGGCGTTCGACAGCCTCTTCCACCGCTATTGCAAGGGCTTCATCATTGGTCATGAGGATCGACTGCGCGGCAGCGTCGTGCTCTGCCTGGGCAAGCAGATCGGCGGCGATCCAGTCCGGATTGTTGTCCTTGTCGGCAATGACCAGAACTTCCGATGGGCCTGCGATCATGTCGATGCCCACCGTGCCGAAGACGATGCGTTTGGCCGCTGCAACATAGGCGTTGCCGGGGCCGACGATCTTGGCAACGGGCATGATTGTTTCGGTGCCATAGGCAAGGGCGGCGATAGCCTGCGCGCCACCGACGCGATAGATTTCGGAAACGCCAGCCAGACGTGCCGCCACCAGAACCAATGGATTGAGAATGCCATCGGGCGACGGAACCACCATGACGATGCGCTCCACACCCGCCACCTTGGCAGGAACGGCATTCATCAGGACGGAACTTGGATAGCTCGCCGTGCCGCCCGGAACATAAAGCCCCACGGCCTCGATAGCCGTCCAGCGCGAGCCGAGCTCAACGCCCAGCGCATCGGTATAACGGTCATCCTTCGGCAATTGCCGCGCATGGTGCTTTTCGATGCGCTCATGTGCAAGTTTCAGCGCCTCGATTGTCGAGGCGGGCGCTGTTTCAAAAGCTGCGTCGATTTCGGCTTCGGTAACCGCGATGCCGGTTTTTTCAAGATTGATCCGGTCGAAGCGACGGGAATAATCGATGAGCGCGCTGTCGCCTTCACGGCGCACGCGGTCGACGATTTCCCGCGCTGCCCGGTCCACATCTTCGGACGCTTCGCGCTTGCTTGCCAGAAATGTCGCGAAATTATTCTCGAAATCCGGATCGGTTTGTCTGAGCGTCTTGACCACGCTTCTGTTCCTTCAAATATGCTCTGCCAGACGGGCGTCTGGTGGACGAAAGAGGGCTTGTATAACCTTCTCTCAGACGTTGTGGCGAGGAAGGGATTCGGTTTCCCACGCCGCGCCAAGGTCCGTCATTTGCGCTTCAATACACTCTACTTCAAGACGGATAGCCGCATTTGCCGAAAAAGTCAGTTCTATTGTACCTGCGGGTGTTTCACCGGCGGCGAACTGAACGGCCATCAGGGAAAGCACGTCGTCGGGTTTCTGGCGGTCTATACCGGTTGCCTTGGCGGCAATCACACGGTTGAAGTGCAGGGCGGTGCGTCTGCGCTGATATTGCGGCTTGCGCAGGAACCGCGGCTTGCTTTCTTCCCAGACAAAACGGTTCGCCGTCAGGATGAAACGCTTTTCGTTGGCGAGATATTGAAGGTCGGATACTTTCAAAACCGCGTCCTGAAGATGAGCGGAAAGGACCTGCAAATCCTCCTCATCCAGCGCCACGAGCTTCAACATATCCATACTACAACACCACTTTTCTGTTCTTGGTCGATAATTGTCCCCGGCCGGGGGAAATCGATCGCCCGCCCGGCCAGTTATCAACTTGGCATGCCGAAACAAAAAAATCGACAGGCTTTTCAAGCCTGTCGCTCTTCAATTGGAATCTTCAAGGCTGAACAAGAAAGAAGCAGAGCAATGAAAGTGGCTCCTACGTGGCCATATCAACCGCTGATGCGTTCCACCATCGCGCCGCAGCGCGACAGTTTTTCTTCCAGCCGCTCGAAGCCGCGATCCAGATGATAGACGCGATTGACCATGGTTTCGCCCTCGGCGGCGAGGCCGGCGATCACCAGAGAAACCGATGCGCGCAGGTCCGTTGCCATCACCTGTGCGCCTTTGAGGCGCTCCACGCCTTCGACTGTTGCCGTCTGGCCGGACAGGGAGATCTTTGCGCCAAGGCGTGCCAGTTCCTGCACGTGCATGAAGCGATTTTCAAAAATCGTTTCCGTGATGCGCGAGGTTCCCTTCGCCTTGGTCATCAGACCCATGAACTGCGCCTGCAAGTCGGTCGGGAAGCCGGGGAAAGGGTCGGTGGTGACATCGACCGGATGAATGCCATGGCCGTTTCGCACCACGCGCAGGCCGCTATTCGTCTCGGTGATCTCCGCACCAGCCTGACGCAGCGTGTCCAGAGCCGACGACAGCAGGCTTTCCTGCGCGCCTTCGAGCAGCACGTCGCCGCCAGTCATTGCGACTGCCATCGCATAGGTGCCGGTTTCGATACGGTCTGGAATGACGCGGACGCGTGCGCCCGAAAGGCTGGTCACGCCTTCCACGTGGATGGTGCTGGTGCCTGCGCCGCTGATTTTTGCGCCCATTGCATTAAGGCAGTCGGCGAGATTGACGACTTCCGGCTCGCGGGCCGCATTTTCGATGATGGTCTCGCCCTTGGCGAGAGCCGCCGCCATCAGCATGACATGGGTTGCGCCGACGGAGACCTTCGGGAAGCTGTAGCGGGCGCCCACAAGGCCGCCCTTCGGCGCGCGCGCCTTGGCATAACCGTTTTCGATGTCAATTTCCGCGCCCAGCGCCTGGAGCGATTCCAGCAGCAGGTCCACGGGGCGGGTGCCGATGGCGCAACCGCCCGGCAGCGACACGGTTGCCTCGCCGGTGCGTGCCAGAAGCGGCCCGATCACCCAGAAGCTCGCGCGCATCTTGGAAACGAGTTCGTAGGGCGCGGTCGTGTCGACGATATTGCGGGCGGTGAAGTGAATGGTGCGCGAATAGGCGCCGTTCTGGTGCTCGCGACGTCCATTGACGGAGTAATCGACGCCGTGGTTGCTGAGGATGCGTATCAACTGCTCGACATCGGCCAGATGCGGCACGTTTTCGAGCGTCAGCGTATCGTCGGTGAGAAGCGAGGCGATCATCAAGGGCAGGGCGGCATTTTTCGCGCCGGAGATTGGAATGATGCCGTTGAGCTTGTTGCCGCCGACGATTTTGATGCGATCCATGCTGTGTCACCTTCTGGGCCGATACCTTGCCCGATAATTTTGCACCAAATCCAGCAGCCGTTACGGCGCGGAGGCGTTGCGTCATGAAATTACGAGTCTTGCGGCCAAATTACGTCAAATACGAATCACAAAAGGACGATATCGCTGCGAAGAACAGAAATGAGCTTTTACCGCAGAGCCTCCCTATCTTCAAGGAAGGCTTTGTTGGTGTGATTCTCATTCAGTGTCGTCGGAGGCAGCGGTAATGCCGTCGTTTCGTTCGTCGGCTTCACCCGCGCGCCGCGATCTCAATTGCGCTTTGCGGCGCATGAGATTCGCGCGCAACTCCTCGGCCCGGCGCTTTTTGCGCTGGTCCGACTGGATTTTTTTCTCTTTGTTGGTCGTCGTTTCGCTCATGACGGTGTTCTACTACGGGAAAAATGGCCGGAAAAGCCGCTTTCAAAAGCGTGCCCGGCAGATTTCCACATTATGTGAAAAGAAATGCAATTGCTTGCTTGCGATTTGCGTAATGATGTGGCAGAAGTCCGCCGCACTCAAGAGATTGCTGCGGTAGCTCAGTGGTAGAGCACTCCCTTGGTAAGGGAGAGGTCGAGAGTTCAATCCTCTCTCGCAGCACCATTCTATCTTCTTGAATTGTTAGATTTCCTGAAAACTAAAACTTTTGGACAGCCTTCTGAGACACAGAGCTGATCCACATGAGTTCGTCTATGCCTTCACCTGTCAAGCACCCTCGGGCAGCGGGTTCTTGTTGATTTGAAGGAAAAGGCTAAAGGCAGGATTGTCGCTCTCCCGGTTGATGACACGCGAAAAGCCGTGACGATCGGTGAAGGCGTTAAAGTATCTCCGTCAACGAAAGACCCGGCAGAAGCCAGGGCTTGTTACTGGACTCCATGCGTAAGAGGCCGAAAAGACTCACTCAGAAGTGTTTGAACGGGCAGGCTTGTTTATAAGTTCTTTACTGATGTGTTCGATGCCGGAAAGCAGCTAGACGAAGAAGGCCGGGATAAGTTGCCGGTAGCGGTAGCACACGCGTTACAGAAGCTACTCCCAAGAAGCGTTCTGCAACACTATCCTGTAGCCGTCTGGGTCTTCAAATGTCTTTCCTTTCCGGTCCCAATAAGGATTAAAGGCCGGCACAGGTGTAAATCCTCTGGCCTGCAACCGGTCAACGGACGCTTGCCATTTGTCTTTATCGGGAATGTAGAAAACGATCAGATTATCTTCTGAAGGAGCGCGTCCGGCTGGATGCCCATGCTTTTTTGTAAACTCGAAATGGTAAGGCGCACCGTGCTTTCCCAACATGATTCCGTCGAAACCTTCGTGAGCCGTAAATTCGCACAGGACGTCCAGCCCGAGTCCATCACAATAAAACAGACGCAGAGCATTTAGGTCATCACTTGGGCGCGCTACACGAATTGTCACCGGGGCCACCACCTACCTGCGCTCCTTACTTGTTTCTCTAAGGTATTTTACAGGCCCAATGGCGCGGGACGTCAAGCTACGAACGAACGTTTAAGGATAACCAACCGCCGCTCACCGGAACGAGACTAGAAAGGGGAAGATGCTGATGGCGCTTACGTGCCACCTTCCCTGTCTTTCTTCTTCTTGCCCTCATCATAATGAAATTTGATGGCGAAGAACATGGCCACGCCCAACACGATAACCTTGAATGCCATCAGGCCTACAGGAATCCATTCCATCTAACCACATTCCCAAGCTGCTATTTTCCGCGAATGCCACTAGCACATCGCGGTTCGATGAACAGATCATATTTGGTTGATCCCGCAGACGTTTGGAAAGCGCTGTGTCGTGCGAATGCGATATTCGTTCAGGCGGGCTCAATCCTGTCAGGCCGCTTTTCTTTCGCAGCCGCTCTTTTCGATGTATACTGCAGGCTTCACGCGGATTATCCGCGGATCATGTGAAAGCCGGAAATTGCGTGCAGGCCTGTCCTGACCGCCGCCCTTGCCGTCAGGACTGCCTAACCCGCAGGAGGAGCGTCATGGCACAGTTTCATGTAATTGCAGGTCGGGATCAAACAGCCTTTTATCCGGAAGTTAAGCGCATCCAGATGGCGGATGTATTCGATGCCTTGCGTTTGGGTTTCGACGACTTCTGGGCAAAGCCATCGCATTACGTTTTTCTTTGTCTCATATATCCGCTGGCCGGGTTGTTCATCACCTATTGGAGCACGAACGCAAATGCGCTGCCGCTTCTGTTCCCACTGATGTCCGGCTTCGCGTTGATCGGGCCCGTTGCCGCCTTGCCGCTTTATGAAATGAGCAGGCGCCGCGAGGAAAAACTGGATACGGCCTGGAGACGGGCTTTCGATGTCAGCCGCTCCCAGGCATTGCCGTCGATCGTGGCTGTGGGCTCGTTCCTTTTCGCAATCTTCATTGCATGGCTATTGGTGGCTCAAAATCTCTATGTTCACTATTTCGGACCGCTGCCGCCCGAGAGCTTTTCGATGTTGATCAATCAGGTGTCATCGACGGAAGAGGGACGCAGTCTGATTTTCGCCGGTTGTGGCATTGGTTTGCTTTTTGCAATCGTTGTCCTGTGCTTGACGATCGTCACTTTTCCGATGCTGCTCGATCTGGATTGTGGTGCGGCGGCGGCAATTGCGACGTCCCTGCGCGTCGTCTGGCGCAATCCTCTGGAATCGCTGCTTTGGGCGGCAATCGTAACCGCTATGCTGGTCGTAGGCTTCGCCACCATGTTTGCCGGGCTGGCGGTGGTGCTGCCCATCCTTGGACATGCGACGTGGCATCTTTATCGAAAGACTGTGACGCAGCCGACGTCAGTGCGCGTCTGACGATCGTGAAATTCCGAAAGAAGATTAGGCTAGACAAACTGATATTTGCAGTGGCCAATATAAGACACGGCTTTGATAACACTTCATAGTTCCCAACAGTGTTGTGCCGTGTTGACGTCGCGCCAGTGGCGCGACGTTACTTCTTGTTTTGAGCTTGAAAGGCAAACAAATGTTTCGTGCCACTGCCATTATTCGTGCGGATAAGGTGATCGATGCTGTGCCTGCTGGCCACGCCGTGCTGGAACGCGATGAACGTCATTTGCGGCGTAAAGCCATTGCTCTGGAAGGCGGCGAGAAGGTGCTTGTCGATTTTGCGGAGCCGGTTGTGCTGGGCCACGGAGACAGGCTCGTGCTGGAGGACGGACGCGAAATCGAAATCCGCGCGGCAAGCGAGGAACTATACGAAATCCGCGGGCGTGATCCGCTCCACATAGCCCAGCTCGCCTGGCATATCGGGAACCGGCATCTCGCGGCGCAGATCGAGGTCGATCGCATCTTCATCCTTCGCGATCACGTCATCAAGGCGATGCTTGAGGGGCTTGGTGCCAGGGTTGCGGATGTAACGGCAATTTTCAGCCCGCTGCGTGGCGCCTATGGTGGCGGGCATTCGCATCATGACCACGAACATCATCATGGTCATCACGAGCACGATCATGAACACCACCATCACGACTGAGACCTGGCAACATCAGCGCCATTCATGGCCATGAAACATGAACCCAAACATTCGGGGCTTTCGTACATGACACAGAAAAACGGACCTTTGCGCATCGGCATTGGCGGGCCGGTGGGATCGGGGAAGACGACGTTGACCGAAAAACTGTGCAAGTCGATGCGCGATAAATATTCGGTCGCCGTGATTACCAACGATATCTACACGCAGGAAGATGCCCTTATCCTCGCGCGTTGCCAGGCTTTGTCCGAAGACCGGATAATGGGGGTCGAAACGGGCGGATGCCCGCACACGGCGATCCGCGAGGACGCATCCATCAATCTGCAGGCAATTGCCGAAATGAACCGGCGGTTCCCGGATCTGGATATCGTCTTTATCGAATCCGGAGGCGACAACCTTGCCGCTACATTCTCGCCCGATCTGGCGGACCTGACGCTTTATGTGATCTCGGTTTGCCAGGGGGAAGAAATTCCGCGCAAAGGCGGACCAGGTATCACGCGATCGGATTTTCTCGTAATCAACAAGAGCGACCTTGCCCCTCACGTACATGTTGATCTCGACGTTATGCAGAGGGATGCGGCGCGCATGCGTGGCCAGCGCCCGTTCGGTTTCACCGATCTCCATCGCGGGAAGGGCGTGCCGGAGATTATCGACTTCATCGTCGAGAATGGCGGGCTGGAGATGCGCTGACCGCAGCTCACTATGCGCACGCATTTTTGCTGCCACGAACCAAAACAAGCCGGACAAACTCTGGCAGCGCCAATGCTGAATTGTGCAGAAAATCAACTAGGAAGGGAATGGCGCACCCGAAAGGATTCGAACCTCTGACCCCCAGATTCGTAGTCTGGTGCTCTATCCAGCTGAGCTACGGGTGCTTGCCTGTGTGCCGCTCGCTGCGGCGATGGGCGGTTGATAATCGGACAAATCGCTAAATGCAAGCGTCTTCTTAGAAAAAAATGCGGTTCTGTGAAGATTTCTTGTCAGGCCTTGCATTTCCGGGCTTTTCGGTCCGAGCCGCTGCAACGGCAGATTGTCTACGCATTCTCTTCGCTGCGCTGGTTGCTGCGATCCTCCCGTCGCATCGGCAGATCGGGGATGCGAATCTCGAAATGCGCTCCAACAGGCCGGTCTTCTCGAAGCTCAATTGTTCCGCCATGGGCGCGGACCAGTTCCTGCGCAATGGCAAGTCCGAGGCCAGTGCCGTCGCTGCGTGTCGATCCACGGAAAGCAGTGAAAAGATTCTCGCGCGCCTTTTGCGGCAGGCCGGGACCGGTATCCTCGACGCCGATGATTGCCGTTGTCCCAATTCTTCCGGCAGAAATTGTGAGACGCTTGACCGTTGCGCCATCATCGGTCTGGTCGCGCTCCATTGCCTGGACTGAATTCCGGCAGAGATTGCTCAGCACCCGGAACAACTGTTCCGAATCGACATTCAGCTCGAAGTCTTCGGGGACAAGGTTTTCGAACTCTATGTTGCTTTCCGAACTGAGGCTGAGCGTTTCCTGCACGTCTGCGATAATTGCATGAAGCAGGACAAGGCGCGGGCGCGGCGGCGCTTCCTGCGAACGGCCATAGGCCATCACGCTTTCGGAATAGCTGATCGCACGGCTGAGCGTGCGAATGAGCTTGGGTGCGAAACGCTGCACCATCGGATCTTCGGTATCGGCAAGCCTGTCTGACATCAGCTGCGCCGAAGCCAGAATGTTGCGCATGTCGTGGTTGATCTTGGAAACGGCGAGGCCGAGATCGGCGAGATGTTTCTGCTCCTTCAGCGTTCGTTGAAGATCGCTCTGGATATGGGATATCTGGCGCTGGGCGACGCCGAATTCATCCTTGCGATTTTCAGGAACGAGAATGAGTGAAGGGTTGTCTGGAGATGAGGCGAAATCGATCATGTTACGATGCATGATACGCACCGGTCGCAACAGCATTTCATGAATGATCAGATAGATCAGGCTCGCCGCGATCACGGAAATGATGAGGGATATGAAAGTCACGTTGCGCGCATAGACGAGCATGGCATGACGAAGCGGCGCATCCGAGGTTACAATTTCGATGACACGTTCCGGAGAACCGGACGATGAAACCGAACCAAAGATTCGCAGCGTTCTCTCTCCGCCGTTGAACAATGTGCCGAAGGCGTCCCATATGGCCGCCGCCTCGCTGATATTGTTAAGATCGATAACCTGATCGATCTTACCGGGAACTTCCGACATGGCCAGCAGGCGCGACGCGCCGGCTTCGCGCACGGCGATAGCCTTGGTGCCGGTAGCCAGAAGCACCTTGTCCTGAATGTCGCGCGGTACGTCCATGCCGCCTGCGGCCAGGACCTCGCTGACGGCGCCCACGGTATCGAGCCGGGAACTCATCCACCGCACGCGCATATTGGCGACGGATGGAACGAAGATCAGAACTTCGGTGATCAGCACCGCGAGGGCGGTCAAGAGCAGCAGCTTGTTGGAAAGCCGGTTGCGCCAGGGCAGCCTTCTAAACTGTGTTGGAGAGAGCCGCTCGACGGTCGCAGTCTGAGAGGCCGCTTCAGGGGAAGGCGCGCCCATATCCGTGGTCTTTTCAACAACCGCCATAGCCTGCTTCCAATTCAAGGCGAACCGGCCCAATTGCCGCGGTGCCTGAACCGGCCCGCCGTCGAAACGCAATTCATAAAGGTAGCCTCCTATATATGGAGCCGGTCGATAAATCCAACAGCCTTTGTTCAATCGGTTAAAAACGCGCCGCTTTCTCTGGTCTTTCATGCGTTGCATTACCGAAATTTAACTCGACGGGTCGGGGCCTCTGTGCGAAATCTTACCCGGAAAAATCTATGTATCCTTATGGGATGCGTGATTTGCGCAATGTGAAGGCAATCATCATTCTGATACTATTTGCTGGCATTTTCCGCGCCCGACATAATGGTTTTGAATACGAGGTCCGTCGGGGTGACGGTAAACCTTGCCGGAGAGCTGAATGAAATCCTGGAAGCAGATTGCCTTGTGCCTGCTGATCGCTGCAGTCGCCATCGGTAGCTGGTACGCATATAAGAGCAGGACCGACGAGGTGAAAGCCGCCGCCACTGGGGGCGAGACGCCCCGAAACGGGGGCGGGCGGTCTGCGCCGCTGGTTGTCGTTGAAGCGGCTGGCGAGGAAACCATCAACAACCGTCTGACTGCTATTGGTTCAGCCCGGGCCCTCAGCACCGTATCGATAACCCCTTATTCCAGCGGTTACATGACGAAACTTTACGTCAAGGCCGGCGACAAGGTGAAGGAAGGCGACCCGATCGCGGAGCTTGATGCAGAGACGGAAAAGATCGTCGTCGCCAAAGCCGAAACTGCACTGAAGGATGCGCAGACGACCCGCCAGCGTATCGCAAAGCTGCGGGCGACGAACACTGCCACAGAAGTTCAGGTGGTCGAAACGGAACTGGCCGTTGCCAATGCACAGCTTGCCTTGCAGGACGCGCAGCTTGCTTTGAGCCGCCGCACGGTCCGTGCGCCGATTTCCGGTATTGTCGGCATCCTTCCTGTCAATGTGGGTAACTACATTACCGCACAGACATCCATCGGCCGCATCGATGACCGGTCGAAAGTGTTGATCGATATCTGGGTGCCGGAACGGTTTGCGCCGCAGATCAAGGTCGGCCAGCCTCTGACTGCGGAATCGACCGCTTTCCCCGGCGAGACCTACAGCGGCGAGATCAATGCAGTCGACAACATGCTGGATGAAGCCAGCCGGACATTGCATGTTCGCGCAGAAGTGCCCAATGCGCAGGATCGTCTGCGCGCCGGCATGTCTTTTTCCGTCACTGTTCTCTTCCCGGGCGACCGCTATCCTTCGGTTGACCCGCTGGCCATTCAGTGGGGCGCCGACGGTTCCTATGTCTGGCGCGTTGAAGACGGCGTTGCCAAGAAGATCGGTGCCCGTATCGTTCAACGCAACTCGACCAATATCCTCATCGACGGTCCGGTGAAGCAGGGCGACATGATCGTCACACAGGGCGTTCAGACCGTGCGGGACGACGCGCCCGTTCGCGTGAAGGACGAGCAGGGTACGGCACTGGCTGACCCCGCCTCGGTAAAGCGGACCGCAGGATGAGGATGACAACGTGACCGGTCACAATTCCTCATCCGGCAAAGGCGGATCGACGGCGCTATTCATCCGCCGCCCGGTCTTTGCATTCGTTATCAATGTTCTGATCGTCGTCGCCGGTCTGGCGGCATTCACAGGCGTCGATATCCGCGAACTGCCGGACGTCGACCGGCCCGTCGTGACAATCAGCACGGATTTCAAGGGCGCGTCCGCTGAAACCATCGACCGCCAGTTGACGCAGGTTCTTGAAAACGCGGTGGCACGCGTTTCCGGCGTGAAATCCATTTCCTCTACCTCATCGTTTGAGCGCAGCCGCGTCACGGTTGAGTTCAATGACGGCGTTGACCTCAACGTTGCAGCAGCCGATATGCGGGATGCGATCTCCCGCGTTGCCAATGACGTGCCGGAAGAGGCCGACCCTTCGCGCATCATCAAGGCGGACTCCAATGCCGACGCGGTGATGCGTTTGGCGGTTACATCCGACACCATGTCCGTTGACGACATGACCGTGCTGGTCGAAGACCAGATACAGGATATCCTGTCGGCCGTTCCGGGCGTGGCGGACGTCCAGATCAACGGCGACCGCGACAAGATTTTTCGGATTGATATCAACCAGGCGCGCCTTGCAAGCTATGGCCTGACCATTGCCGATATAACCAGTGCGCTTTCTTCCATGGGACTGGATGCCCCTGCCGGTTCGCTGCGCAGCGCCGATCAGTCCATTGTGGTCCGCGCTACGGCCAATCTGGAAAAGCCTGAGGATTTTGAGAACGTCTACATCAACGGACGCACGCAGATCCGCGATGTCGCGACCGTTACGCTTGGACCGGATATCGAAAGCTCCGCAGTTCGTTCCAACGGCAAGACGGCGATCGGTCTCGGTATCGTCCGACAGGCACAGTCGAATACGCTGGATATTTCGGAAGGCATTCGTGCGGCGGTTGCCAATCTGCAGAAGACCTTGCCTGCGGGCGTCAATATTGCGGTTACCAGTGACGACGCGAACTTCATCAATGGCGCAATCCATGAGGTGGAAATCGCGCTGATCGCTTCGGTTGTCATCGTTGTTGCGATCATTTTCATGTTCCTGTGGGATTTCCGCGCGACGCTCATTCCCGCCTTGTCCATGCCCGTCGCCCTCATCGGCACAATAGCCGCCATCTATCTGGCGGGATTTTCGGTCAATATCCTGACCCTTCTGGCGCTGGTGCTGGCCACAGGTCTCGTGGTCGATGACGCCATTGTGGTGCTGGAAAATGTTGTCCGGCGGCGCAATCAGGGTATGGGGCCGCGCGCGGCTGCGGTGCTTGGCACGCAGGAAGTCTTTTTTGCGGTTATCGCCACCACACTCACTCTTGCGGCGGTGTTCGTGCCGATTTCCTTCCTGCCGGGGCAGGCGGGCGGTCTGTTTCGCGAATTCGGATTCGTTCTGGCGATTGCCGTTCTTCTGTCGTCGGTGGTCGCGCTGACACTTTGCCCGATGCTCGCCTCGCGCTTTCTCAAGGAAGGGAATGGCGAAGAGAGCGGTCATGGCCCGCTTTTCCTGCGCCGGATCGGTGGAGGACTTGCTGCTTTTTACCGAAAGACGCTGCATCTCTGCCTTTCAGCGCCTTTTGTGGTTGTGCTCGTCGCTCTGCTTTTCGCGGGTGCATCCTATGTTGGCTATGGCCTGATCCGTCAGGAACTGACGCCGTCGGAAGATCGTGCCGTTGCGCTGCTTCGCATCAACGGACCTCAGGGCATCAGCGTTGAGTTCCTTCAATCGCAACTCGACCGGATCGAGGAGGCGATTCAGCCCCTGCGCGACAGCGGTGAAATCACCACCACCTACGCCATCGCCGGTTCGGGCGGTTCGGCCAACAACGGCTTTGTGGTCCTGACGCTGGCGCCGTGGAAAGAACGTGCGCGCAGCCAGCAGGAAATCATGGCTGACATCACCCAGCGTATCAAGGGCATAACGGCGGTTCGCATCTTCACCACCCAGCCGAACAGCCTTGGTATTCGCGGCGCGGGCAACGGCTTGCAGTTCGCCATTGTGGGCAGCGACTATGCCAAGCTGCAGCCTGCGGCGCAGGCGGTTGTCGCTGCGCTGGAAAAGGACCCGCGCTTCGTACAGCCGCGCCTTTCCGTGGAACCGACCCAGCCGCAATTGTCCGTCGAGATCAATCGCGAGCGGGCCTCAGATCTGGGGATTGACATTACCGGCCTCGCCAATGCGGTGCAATCGGTACTCGATGGCCGCAAGATAGGATCGGTCTATGTCGGGGATCGCAGTTTCGATGTGAAACTCGTTTCCACGACCAATCCGATCAACGATCCAACCGATCTTGAAAACATATTCATGAAGACGACGGACGGCCGCTATGTGCCCATGTCATCCATCGCTTCGGTCGTCGAGAAAGCGGTTCCGCCACAGCTTGATCGCGAAACGCGCCAGCGTTCCGTCTCGATAACGACAAACCTGCGTGACGATTTCGCATTGGGCGATGCCTATAAGACCGCGCAGGAAATCGCGGCTCCCCTGCTGCCGCCGGGAAGCCATATCATTCCGCTGGCGGAAGCCTCGACGCTCAGCGAAACCTCAAGCGGCCTCGCCATGGTGTTCGGCTTTGCCATCATCATCATTCTTCTGGTGCTGGCAGCACAGTTCGAAAGCTTTGTAAGCGCGTTGATTGTGATGGCGACCGTTCCTCTGGGACTGGGTTGTGCCGTTTTCGCCATGCTGCTGACCGGCACAAGCCTGAACGTCTATAGCCAGATCGGCCTCGTGCTTCTGGTTGGCATCATGGCAAAGAACGGTATCCTGATCGTCGAGTTCGCGGACCAGTTGCGTGACAAGGGCTTGAGCGTTCGCGAAGCAATCGAGGAAGCATCCAATATCCGTCTCCGCCCTGTCTGCATGACGATGATCTGCGCTGTTCTTGGCGGTGTGCCGCTGATTTTGGCGAGCGGTGCCGGTGCAGAAGCCCGCGTGGCTCTCGGCTGGGTCATCGTGGGTGGTCTCGGTCTGGCAACGATCGCCACCCTTTATGTCACGCCGGTCGCCTATCTGCTGCTCGGACGCTTTACGCAGCCGAAGGCCGAGGAAGAAGCGCGGCTGGAACGCGAGTTGGTCAGCGCGGTGGCGCTGGAGAAAAAGATCGATTAGAGCATTTCCAGCAAAAATGTGAAACGGTTTTGCGTCCGGAAAAGCGGACAATGAAAAACCCGGAAGCAGGCTTCCGGGTTTTTCTTTTCACAGAGACTGCGCAATTATTTTTTCATGGCATCGGTGATTTTCGCGGTCCACGCACCCTCAGGCTTCTTGGTGATCACGGGATCGGAACCGCCGCCGAGAAGTGTTTCGACAGTGCGGTCGGCGGCGGCCACATCGAGCGTGCCGTCAGAGCCATCGATGAGCTTGCCGATTTCCTTGATCATGCGTTCCTGAACTTCCTGTTTCTGCGCGCCGGAGGAGTCGTTCTCCAGAATGATCTCGGCGGCTTCGTCCGGATGCTCGGAAGCATATTGCCAGCCTTTCATCGAAGCGCGAACGAAGCGCGCCAGCTTGTCGACCATCGCCGGATCGTCAAGGCTCTTTTCCAGCACGTAAAGCCCGTCTTCCAGCGTCGCCACGCCCTGTTCCTCATAGGGGAACACGACGAGCTGGTCTGCCGGAATCCCCGCATCGATCACCTGCCAGTATTCATTATAGGTCATGGTGGAAATGCAGTCGGCCTGCTTCTGGATCAGCGGATCGACGTTGAAGCCCTGCTTCAGCACGGTCACGCCATCCTTGCCGCCCTCAGTGGGAATTTTCAGGTGGTTCATCCAGGACAGGAAAGGATATTCGTTGCCACCGAACCATACGCCGAGCGTGCGGCCCTTGAAGTCTTCCGGCTTGGTGATGTTGGTGTCCTTGCGGCAGGTCAGCATCATGCCGGATTTCTTGAACGGCTGGGCGATGTTCACCAGCGGCACGCCTTTCTCGCGGGTCGCAAGCGCCGACGGCATCCAGTCGACCACGACATCTGCACCGCCGCCGGCTATCACTTGCGGCGGGGCCACATCAGGTCCACCCGGCTTGATATCGACGTCGAGGTTCTCTTCCTCGTAATAGCCCTTGTCCTTCGCCACATAGTAACCGGCGAATTGACCCTGCGTGACCCATTTGAGCTGCAAGGTCAGCTTGTCGGCAGCCATTGCCGAACTGCTCAAAAGAGCGAGCGCCAGCCCCGCAGTCCCAAGGCATAAAGAAATTGCCTTTTTCATTTCCGTTCTCCTCTGGTTCTTTTTATCAGGCGTATTCCGAAAACCGGTTTCCACTTTTCTGAATGCGCTTTGGTCTGCCTTATTTTTGCAGATGCCAAATATTCGGGCTTAGGTCCTCCTGTATGAAGGGTGCCAGAATGTCATGCGTCGCTCGATCAGCGCGATCAGCCCGTAGGAGAGAGATCCGGCAAGCGCGGCGACGAAGATTTCGGCCCAGACCATATCCACATTCATGCGTCCGATCTCGGCCGAGATGCGGAAGCCCATGCCGACGATGGGCGTGCCGAAGAATTCGGCCACGATGGCGCCGATCAGCGCAAGGGTGGAATTGATCTTGAGCGCGTTGAAGATGAAGGGCATGGCGGCTGGCAGGCGCAGCTTCACCAGCGTCTGCCAATAGCCGGAGCCATAGGTTTCCATCAGGTCGCGTTCCATCGATCCGGTGCTGGCAAGACCGGCGACCGTGTTCACGAGCATCGGGAAGAACGTCATGATGATGACGACGGCTGCCTTGGACTGCCAGTCGAAGCCGAACCACATCACCATGATGGGCGCGACGCCCACGATGGGAAGTGCTGCCGCCAGGTTGCCAAGCGGCAGCAGGCCCTTGCGCAGAAACGGAACCCGGTCGGCGATGATCGCCGTCACGAAGCCCAGGCCGCAGCCCGCCACGTAACCGATGATGACGGCCTTGAGAAACGTCTGCCTGAAATCTGCCCATAGGATCGGCACTGAATCGGCGATGCGCGCCCATATGGCCGATGGCGCGGGCAGGAGAACCTGAGGGATGGCGAAGAGCCGAACCGTCGCCTCCCAGAGCACTAGCATCGCGATGCCGAACAGCGCCGGTACCGCTATGTCCAGGAGCCTCTGCCCCGCTGGATTTCGGCTTTTCAGGCTTGCCACCCAGCCGACGAGCAACCACGAAGCGGCGATAAGCGCCAAGACGGAAAGAATGCCTGTCATCATGCTGCGGCCCTTTCCGGTTTCGCGCCCATGCGCCGGTTCACAATCTGCGCGGCGATGCCGATCAACGCCACGAGAACAGCCGCCATCAATGCGGCTGCGACGAGCGCGGCCCATATCTGCACGGTCTGTCCATAGTAGGAGCCTGCCAGAAGCCTCGCTCCGAGGCCTGCAACCGCGCCGGTTGGCAACTCACCGACAATCGCGCCGACAAGGCTGATCGCGACCGCGATCTGCATGGAGGTGAACAGAAACGGCATGGCCGCAGGCCAGCGCAGTTTCCAGAACACCTGCGAGCGCGAGGCATTGTAGGTGCGCATGAGGTCTAGATGCATCACATCGGGCGAACGCAATCCCTTCACCATGCCGACGGCGACGGGGAAGAAGGACAGATAGGTCGATATGATCGCCTTCGGCAGCAGGCCCGCTATGCCGATGGCATTCAGGACCACGATGACCATCGGCGCTATGGCGAGTATGGGGATCGTCTGCGAGGTGATGATCCACGGCATAAGGCTTTTGTCGAGCGTGCGCGAATGGACGATGCCGACTGCCAGCAGGACGCCGAGTGCCGACCCCATGACGAAGCCGAGCAGGGTGGAGGAGAGCGTCACCCAGCCATGATAGACGAGGCTGCGCTTGGAACTGGGCTTGACGCCAAACACGCTTTTCCAGATTTCCTCGGCCACCTGATGCGGTGCGGGCAGGACCGGACGATCCTGATGCATCGTGTTGGCAGCGAGTGTCGAGAAGGAAATTTCCGTTCCCGCGCGCGCCGCCTGATCGCGTTCGAACGGCGCGTTGAGAAACACCGCAAGCGCGTACCAGAGTGCGATGATGACGATAAGGATCGTCGTCACCGGGATCAGTTTGTCGCGCAAAAAGGAGGCCTCAGTCATGGATATGCCCCAGCCGAAGCCCTTCGCGAACGCGATGGGCGATCTTGAGAAAGGCTTCCGATTCCCGGATTTCCAGCGGACGGTTGGGCCCCAGATCGCAATCGATGATTTCGTGTATCCTGCCGGGGCGCGGGCTCATGACCACAATCCTGGTGGAGAGGAAGACCGCCTCGGGGATTGAATGTGTGACGAAGATCACCGTCTTGCGCGTTGCGGCCCATAGTTTCAGAAGCTGTTCGTTGAGATGGTCGCGCACGATTTCGTCCAGCGCGCCGAAAGGTTCGTCCATCAGCAGCATGTCGGGATCGAAGGACAGCGCGCGCGCAATGGATGCACGCTGCTGCATCCCGCCGGAAAGCTGCCAGGGATATTTCTTGCCGAAGCCCGAGAGATTGACGAGCGCCAGGTTCTTTTCGATCCGCTCGCGCCGTTCCGCCCTCGAAAAGCCCATGATTTCGAGCGGCAGGCTTATATTGTCCTCGATGGTGCGCCATGGAAACAGTGCCGCCGCCTGAAACACATAGCCGTAGGAGCGGTCGAGACGCGCCTGTTCCGGCGTCTTTCCATTGACCGCGACGGAACCGGATGTCGGCTGTTCGAGATCGGCAACCACGCGCATCAGCGTGGTCTTGCCGCAGCCCGAAGGTCCGATGAAGGAAACGAACTCGCCGCGCTCCACTGCGAGGTTGATATTCGAAAGCGCATGAACCGGACCGTCATTGGTCTCGAACACCAGCGAAAGATCGTTGATGTCGATAACGGTCCCGTCTGCTTTCGGGCCCCGCTCCGGGGCCATGCTGTTGACATTCATCATATGCACTTCCCGAAGCTGAGCCATGGTCATCGTATCAGACCCCTATCGGCATGTGTTCGGCGCTGCGCTCCACCTTGCGGGGGGCGACGATTTCCTTCCATTGCGACAGCGCGCGGTTGACCGCGCCGTTCGGCTCGCGCTCGATGAAGCGCCCGTCGCCAGGCTCCGCCGTAACATGCCCCTCCTTGAACGCAATGCGCCCTCTTGAGAGCGTCACTACGGGCAGGCCCTTGAGTTCGAAACCCTCGAATACGTTGTAATCGATGGAGGATTTCTGGGTTCTGGCCGACACCTTCCTGGTCGCTTCCGGGTCCCATATGACCAAATCGGCATCGGCGCCCGGCAGCACCGCGCCCTTCTGCGGATAGATGTTGAGGATTTTTGCAATGTTGGTGGAGGTCACGGCCACGAATTCGTTTGGCGTGAGCCGCCCTGTGCGCACGCCGCGCGACCACAATACCGGCATGCGTTCTTCAAGACCGCCCGTTCCATTCGGAATCTTGGTGAAATTGCCGATGCCGTAGCGCTTCTGTTCGGTGGTGAATGCGCAATGGTCGGTCGCAACGCATTGCAGGCTTCCCGCCGCAAGGCCTGCCCAAAGGCTGTCCTGATTGGCCTTGTCGCGGAAGGGGGGCGACATCACGCGCCGTGCCGCATAGTCCCAGTCGCGATTGTGATATTCACTTTCATCCAGCGTCAGGTGCTGGATCAGCGGCTCGCCGAAAACCCGCATCCCTTTCTGGCGCGCGCGGCGGATCGCCTCGTGGCTCTGCTCGCAGGACACATGCACCACATAAAGCGGCACGCCTGCCTGATCGGCGATCATGATGGCGCGGTTGGTGGCTTCGCCTTCCACTTCCGGCGGGCGGGAATAGGCGTGCGCTTCCGGTCCGTCATTGCCTTCGGCCAGCAGCTTCGCCTGCAATTGTGCGACTATGTCGCCGTTTTCGGCGTGGACCAGCGGCATGGCGCCAAGTTCTGCGCAACGCTGGAACGAGGCGAACATCTCGTCATCGTTCACCATCAGCGCGCCCTTATAGGCCATGAAATGCTTGAAAGTGTTGATGCCGCGCTTCACCACCTCGGCCATTTCATTGAAGGTGCGCTCGTTCCAGCCGGTGATTGCCATGTGGAACGAATAATCGGTGCGCGCCTTGCCCGCTTTCTGGAACCATTCCTGCAGCGCCTCCAGAAGATTGCCTTCCGAGCCGGGAAGGACGAAATCGACCACCATCGTCGTGCCGCCTGCAAGCGCGGCCGAAGTGCCGGTATCGAAATCGTCGGAGGAATAGGTGCCCATGAAGGGCATCTGCAAATGGGTGTGCGGGTCGATGCCGCCGGGCATGATGTAGCAGCCGGATGCATCGATCACTTCATCGCCGGAGAGATCATCGCCGACAGCAACGATCTTTTCGCCTTCGATGAGAACATCGGCTTTAAAGGTGCGGTCAGCCGTGATGACGGTTCCGCCTTTGATGACCTTTGCCATTGTTCGTCGTTCCCCTTTTGGTTTTGTTGCGAACAGTAGCAGTATCGGAGAGGCCCGAAATCAACTCACAATTTCAGCGGTCTCCAATACTGCATGCAGAAGCACGTCGGTTCCCGCCGACGCCCATTCCTTGGAAATATCCTCGTCTTCATTGTGGCTGAGGCCATCCACGCAAGGGCACATGACCATGGCGGTCGGCGCGACGCGATTGACCCAGCACGCATCATGACCCGCGCCGGAAACGATATTGCGGTGGCTGTAGCCAAGCCGTTCCGCCGCATTGCGGATAGCCTCCACGCAGCCATTGTCGAATGTCACGGGATCGAAATGGCCGGCCACCTCGATCTCTATGCCGATGCCCAGTTCCTCGGCGATCTTCGGCGCTTCCTTTTCAAAACGCGACTTCATGTCGTCCAGCACAGCCTGATTGGGCGAGCGGAAATCGACGGTGAAAACGATCTGGCCGGGGAGCACATTGCGCGAATTGGGGGACACGTCGATATGGCCGACGCCACCCACTGCGTCCGGCTGGTGCGACATGGCGATCTCGTTGACGAGCTGCAGCATCTTGCCGAGGCCAAGGCTCGCATTCTTGCGCATCTTCATGGGCGTGGAACCGGTATGCGCTTCCTTGCCGGTCAATGTCACTTGCAGCCACCACAGCCCCTGGCCGTGCGTGACGACACCGATATCTTTATGTTCAGCTTCAAGGATGGGACCCTGCTCGATGTGAAGCTCGAACATCGCATGGATTTTGCGTTTTCCGACCGGCTCATCGCCTTTCCAGCCGATGCGCTCCAGTTCATCACCGAATTTCTTGCCTTTGGCGTCAGTGCGCTGATAGGCCCAGTCCTGCTCGTGCACGCCGGCAAAAACGCCGGATGAGAGCATGGCGGGTGCAAAGCGCGTGCCTTCTTCATTGGTCCAGTTCACCACGACGATGGGGCGCTTGGTTTTGATGTTCATGTCGTTGAGCGTGCGCATGACTTCGAGCCCGCCGAGTACGCCAAGCACGCCGTCAAACTTGCCGCCGGTCGGCTGCGTGTCGAGGTGGCTACCCATATAGACCGGGTCAGCGTCAGCATCCTCGCCCGGACGGGTGAAGAACATATTGCCCATGGTGTCCACGCCCATGGACAGCCCAGCCTTTTCGCACCAGCCCTGAAACAGCTTGCGGCCTTCGCCGTCCTCGTCGGTCAACGTCTGGCGGTTGTTGCCGCCGCGCAAACCGGGACCGATCCGGGCCATGTCCATCAGGCTGTCCCAAAGGCGATCGCCGTTGACTCTAAGATTGCTGGTGAGCACCATGCGCTCTGCCTCCGCATTCTGTATGGGCGTTCAAATCCGGGCCATTATATTTCTGGCCCATATTCACCCGCCAATATATGTTCCCGTGACCTGGCTCTCTGGCCACAATATTCTTGCCTTGCGGACAAAAACTTGACTAGTTGGTCAAATTGCAGGCTAGAAGAGCGTTTGAATATGGTCAAGCGCTTTTGGAGAATTCTACACTGCCGAAAGGTGTCAAATGACCACAGTCCCATCAGACTCCCGGGCCGAGCCTCTCGAAAACGAGCAGATGCCGACCGACAGATCGGAGGGCGGGACGCGGATTCAGGGCATCAACCGGCGGCTCATTCTGGACGCGGCGCTGGAGGTATTTTCCGCATACGGCTTTAGAGGCTCGACGGTCGATCAGATCGCCGCGAAGGCGGGCATGTCGAAACCAAACCTGCTTTATTATTTCCCGCGCAAGCAGAACATTTACGTGACCGTGCTGGAAGACACGCTCGCTACCTGGCTCGAACCTTTCGAGCACATCGATCCGGATGGCGACCCGCTTGAGGAGTTGCGTCGCTACATTGCCGTGAAACTGGAAATGTCGGCGAAGAAACCGGAGGCTTCGCGCCTTTTTGCCAATGAGATATTGCATGGCGCCCCGGCGATTTCCAATTTTCTGAAAGGGCACCTCAAGCAATTGGTCGATGAAAAGGCTGCGGTCATTCACCGATGGATTGCGGAAAAGCGTCTGGCGCCGGTCGATCCGTACCATCTGATTTTCACCATATGGGCGGTAACGCAGCATTATTCGGATTTTTCCGTGCAGGTCGCAGCCGTTCTCGGGCGCCGTTCGGAAGAAGCCGGATTTTATGACGAAACGGCCAAAGCGGTGAGTGCAATCATTCTTGACGGCATTCGCCCGCGAGATGAAAGTCCGCCCTCATGAAGACGATTCGAATTTCAGCAGCCATTGTCCGCGACGAAGCGGGCCGTTTCCTTCTCGTGCGCAAGCGCGGCAGCGAGATTTTCTTCCAGCCCGGCGGCAAGATCGATGCAGGCGAGCAGCCTGAAGTGGCCCTCATTCGCGAGATCGAGGAAGAGCTTGGCATTCTCGTTGATGAGAGCCAGTTGCGCTATGCTGCAAAAATGGCAGCACCGGCCGCCAATGAAGCCGATGCAACGGTTGAGGCCGAACTGTTTCACCTCACTTTGAAAGATGGTCAGGTTCCTGTCGCCTCCAGCGAAATCGAGGAGCTTCTATGGAACCCGCCGGGTGATACGACGCGCCCGGTCGCTTTGCTTTCACAGAACATTCAAGCGCGTTTTGCTTCGGATTACTGAACTGCTCGCGGCTCCACCCGGTTTCCTTCGCCATCGAAAAGGTGGAGGTGCTGTGCGGGGAAGCTCACCTGAATTGAGCCTTGCGTGTGCAGCGCATCGCGGTCCAGTGTGAAAATCTTGAACGGCAATCCATGCAGGCTGAGATGCAGGATAATGCCGAAGCCGGTCGGCTCCACCAGATCGACATCGGCAGATAAGCCCGCGGATTTCTCGATATGGACATGTTCGGGACGAATGCCGAGCGTCGCTTTGGCGCCATTCTTGAGGTTCAAGGGCTGCGGCAAGGCGATGAGCGTGCCGTCCTTGAGTTTCAGACGCGGACCGCCATCCTGTTCGAGATAGGTCACATCCAGAAAGTTCATGGCAGGTGAACCGATGAAGCCAGCCACGAAGAGATTGGCCGGACGGTCGTAGAGCTCCAGCGGAGAGCCGACCTGCTGCACCACACCGCCATGCATGGCGACGATACGGTCGGCCAGAGTCATGGCCTCGATCTGGTCGTGGGTGACATAGATCGACGTGGCTTTCAGCTCGCCGTGCAGCTTCTTGATTTCAGCGCGCATCTGCTCGCGCAGACGTGCATCGAGGTTGGAGAGCGGCTCGTCGAAAAGGAAAGCCTTGGGCTGGCGTACAATGGCGCGGCCCATGGCAACGCGCTGACGCTGGCCGCCGGAAAGCGCTTTCGGGCGACGTTCCAGCAAAGGCTCAAGGCCGAGTTTGGCGGCGGTCGATTGGATGGCGCTCGCGATTTTCTCTTTCGGTGTTTTGCGCAGCCGCATGCTGTAGCTCATATTGTCGGCAACGCTCATATGCGGATAGAGCGCATAGGACTGAAACACCATCGCAATGTCGCGGTCCTTGGGTGCCAGTTCATTGACGCGCTTGCCGCTGATCTGCACTTGCCCGGACGTGATGTCTTCAAGGCCTGCAATCATGCGCAGCAAAGTGGATTTGCCGCAGCCAGACGGGCCGACCAGCACGATGAATTCGCCATCTTTGATCTCAAGATCGACACCATGCAGAACAGCATGTTCGCCGTAGCTTTTGCGGACCGACTGAATATCGATGGAAGCCATATGGAAAAATCCTTTCAGCCTTTGACCGCGCCAGCCGTGAGGCCCTGCACGAGATATCGTTGAATGAGGAAGAAGAAGAGGCAGGCCGGGATGAGCGCAAGCACGCCCGCCGCCATCATCTGCCCGAAATCGACCGAGAACTTTGAGACGAAGCTCAAAAGCCCGACCGGGAAGGTGGCTGAATCATTGCCGGAAATCAGCATCAGCGCGAACAGAAGCTCGCTCCATGCTGCGGTGAAGACGAAGCCCAGCGTGGCAGCGATACCGGGGAGCGTCAGCGGCAGGATGATCTGGCGGAAGGCCATGAATTGCGTTGCGCCGTCGATCTTGGCGGCTTCTTCGAGATCCTTCGGAATGCCGTCGAAGAACGACTGCATCAGGAAAGTGGCAAAAGGCACATTGAAGGCCGAATAGACGATGACCAGACCAGTCAGGCTGTTGGTCAGACCGAGTGGCGCCATGATCTTGTAGATCGGCGCAATCAGCATCACGAGCGGAAACATTTGCGTCAGCAGCATCAGCGCCACGATCCAGTATTTGGCGCGGAAGTTGAACCGCGACAGCGCATAGCCGGAAAGCGATGCCAGCAGCGTGACGATGATGGCTGTTGATCCCGACACGATCAGGCTGTTGCGGAAGAACAGCGGAAACGAGCTGTTATTCAACACATGGCTGAAATGATCGAACGTCATGCGCGATGGCCAGAGCCGCACGCCCTCGCTGTAAAGCAGATCATTGGGCGTGACGGAAACCTTCACCAGCCAGAAGATCGGAAACAGTGCAAACAGGACGAACAGGAGAATCGCAATGCGATGCGCGCCAGCAAGGTAGATTTTACGGTTGGCCATGGCCTCAATCCTTGTTCAGAAGCGTCTGGCGCAACAGCACGATGAGCATCGAATAGACCATCAGCAGGACAAGCAGGACCATCGCAATGGCAGAGGCGTAACCGAAATCGAGCCGCTTGAAGGCCTGCGTGAAGATATAGCTTGCTACGATCTGCGTCCGGTCGGCAGGACCGCCGCCGGTCATCACGACAATCAGGTCGGCACTGTTGGCAATCCAGACGGTGCGCAGCAAAATGGTGATGGCCATGGTCGGCGCAAGGTAAGGAAGCGTGATCGAGAGAAAACGCTGCACCGGCCCTGCGCCATCGATCGCTGCTGCTTCATAAAGATCACGAGGGATGGCTTGCAAAGCGGCCAGCATGGTGATGGCGAAGAACGGTATGCCCCACCACACGCCTGCGGTGATGATACCCCACATGGCAAGGTTGGGGTCGGACAGGATGTTGTTTGGCGCGCTCAGGATGCCGATTGCATGCAGCCAGTGCGGCAGCGGCCCGATAACCGGATTGAACAGCCAAGCCCAGTTAAGGCCGGTGAGAAATGTCGGCACAGCCCATGGCAGGAAGATCAGCGCCTGTGCCAAGCCGCGACCGGCAAATGGCTTGTCGAGCAGCAGGGCCAGAATAAGTCCGAACACGAATTGCAGCAGCACGGAGCAGCCGGTCCACCAGAGCGTGTTCTTCAGGGAACGATAGAAAGCCTGATCGGTGGCAAGTTCGCGGAAATGATCGAGCCCCACATAGCCGCCCGAAAAGGGGTTCCGCAACTGAATGTCGCGAAAGGCATAGGAGACGCCGAGGATCAGCGGAACCAGCATGATGGCGCCGATGAGGATGAGCGCAGGCGCACTGTAGAGATAAGGTTCGGAAGCGTGCGCAAGCCGCTGCAGGAAGCTGCGGCGGTCCTGCTTTTCGCCCGGCACTTCGTTGCGCACCGAGGCCTTTATGGAAGCGGTGTCGTTCATCATCTTTCCCTTCGCGGGGCTGCATCACTCGCTTGCAGGCGTGACAGTTCCACGCCTGCAAGCCGTTCACGGTGCTATTGCTTTGCGAGGTGCTTCTGCTGTGCCTTGGTCAGATATTCTGCCCATTGGTCGGCCAGCTGGTCCGGCGTAATGTCGCCGAGAAGCGCTTCCTGCGAGGTCTTGATGACGAGCGAATCCTTGAAGAAGGCAAATTCTTCCAGATAGGTCGGCATGACGGTTGGAACGACGTTCTTGTCAGCCAGTTCATCGAACCAGCCCTTGAACTGCTCGCCGTTATAGAACGGATCGTTCTGGGCGGATTTGAGAACCGGCAATGCGCCGGTACGCTTGTTCCATTCGATGTTGCCTTCCGGGCCTTCGAGCATCGAGATCAGTTTCCAGGAAAGATCCTTGTTCTTGCTCGCGCTCATCATCGACCAGCCGGCAAAGCCGATGGTCGGGAAGGTCTTGCCATCCGGGCCCTTCGGCATGATGGTAACGCCAAAATCTTCAGGCTTCATGCGTTCGGCAATGGCAATCAGGGCGTCGGGATCCTGATTGAGGAAGGCGCAGGTGCCGCTATAGAAACCGGCTACGGTTTCGTTGAAGCCCCAATTGACGCTGTCCTTCGGTGCAAGGCCGTTCTTGTAGAGATCGACCACCCAGTTGATGCCCTTTTTCCAGCCTTCGCTGTTCATGGTCGAGGTGCCGTCTTCGTTGAAGAACTTGTTGTCGCCCGCCATGGAGGCTGCGAAGATCACCCAGCTATTGAGGCCGCCGGGACCGCCGCGCATGCAATAGCCGGATTTGCCCGGCAGAGCGGCAATTTTCTTGGAGGCTTCGACGAATTCATCGAGCGTTTTCGGCGGTTCGGAAACGCCAGCCTCGCTCAGCAGCTTCTTGTTGTAAAACATGGCGTTCAGATAGAAGCCGTAAGGCAGCGTATAGGCTGTGTTGTTGACGCTGCGGCCAAGCTCAAGCGCGCGCTCGGTGAGGTCGGATGTGGTTTCCCATTTTTCGAGATATGGCTCGAGATTCTCCAGCATGCCGTTGTTGCCATAGAGCGAAACCCAGGTGTCCGGCATTTCCATGACGTCCGGGATTTCCCCGGCCGAAACCATGGTGGCGAATTTCTGGAAGGATTCGCCCCATGGCAGCGAAATGATTTCCACCTTGGTGCCCGGATTGGCTGCCTCAAACTTGGCAACGATGGACTGAAGCGTCTTTGTGCGCTCCGGGCTGGTGATGACTTCAACAAGTTTCAAGGTGGTATCGGCAAGCGCCGTACCGCTCATAAGCATGGTTGCGAATGCGGCTGCTATTAGTTTTTTCATTGCAGTTCCCCTTATTGCTCCTCACTATTTTATTCACACGGTCGATGCTGCGAGCGCTCCTTCAATATCCCGCCACAGCGCTTCCGTTCCCTCCAGTCCGACATGCAAGCGCACGGAGCGCGGATCGATGCCGAACGTATGCGCCGAATTCGGCTGTGCCTTCTGCTGCAGCACGACTTCGCCCGGCACGATCAGGCTTTCATGTCCACCCCAGCTCACGCCAAGCTTGAACAGATTGAGATGATTGCAGAATTCGCGGATGTTCACGCCTTCGCGGAAGATGACCGAGAACAGCCCGGAAGTGCCGTGGAGGCCCGCCGGCAGGCGATTTGCAAGGGCGGGATGGCACACGGTTTCAACCGCTTCCAGCGCCTGAAGGCGTTTTGCAATTTCCAGCGCCGATGCCTCATGCGCCTTCATGCGCGTTGGCAAGGTGCGCATACCTCGAACGAGCAGCCAGGCATCAAACGGTGAGAGCTTGCCGCCCAGATATGGATAGGTCTCCGCGCGGATCGCATTGATCAGCTCTTTCGAGCCGGTGACGACACCGGCCACGACATCGCTATGGCCGCCGAGATATTTCGATGCCGAATGCACGACGAGATCGACGCCCAACGACAGCGGACGCTGGAAGATCGGGCTGGCCCAGCTGTTGTCGATGATGCTCAACACACCATGCTGCCTTGCAATCGTTGCTAAGGCCCCGACATCATGGGCTTCCATGACCCAGCTTGTCGGGCTTTCCATGTAGAAAAGTTTCGCGCCGGGCAGGGCCTTTGCAACCGCCTCCTCGTCGCGGCCATCGACATAGTCGACCTGCACCTGCATGCGCTTCAGGATAGTGCCGAACAGGCGGAACGCATCGGGATAGACATGGCGCACGGCGACAATGCGATCGCCGGGCTTGACGAAGGCCAGCACGCTTGACGAGATCGCGGCCATGCCGCTGGCAAAGCCGAGCGCATCTTCGCCGCCTTCAAGTTTCGCCAGCATTTCTTCGAAGGCGCGCACGGTCGGGTTGAGACCGCGCGTGTAGATGGGCCGAACCTTTTCGCCCCGGTAGGAGGCGACCATGTCGTCATAGCTTGGGAAGGTGAAAAGCGAAGTCTGCACAATGGGCGGAACCACGGCGTCGAAAGCATTGACTTCATCATGGGCGACTGTAAGCGCTGCGAAATCCAGCGGGTCCATCCCGTCAGTCATTTGGACATTTCCTTGATGTCTTCCTCGACAATATCGAGGATTTTGAGTGTTTCCTGCCGCGCGGCCTCAGGGTCCTGAGCCACGATGGCGTTGAAAAGCGTGCGGTGGAACGGAAAGGTCCGCCGCGCGAAATCGACCCGCTCGAACGGATGATCCCAGAAACGCAAAAAGGCTTCGCGCATCTGTTCGAGTAATTGTCTGAAAAGCGGGTTGTGGGTCGCGTCGTAGATAGCAAGGTGGAACGCCAGATCTTCCGGGCCGGACGTGCCTTCCGCGATGTGAACGCGTTCCATTTCGTTGAGATTGCGCTCGATGATGACAAGGTCTTCAGCCGTGCGTTTGCGGGCGGCAACCATGCTGGCTTCCGCCTCGATGCCACGGCGCACTTCAAGCGATTGCAGCAACGCATCGCGCAATTGCGCCGGATCGAATGAAAGCGGCATGTGGATTGTTGCAGCCGAAATTGGCTTGAGCAGATAGGTGCCGCTGCCCTTGCGGGCTTCGATCACACCCAGCGCCTGAAAGTGTCGGATTGCTTCGCGAATGGTGGAGCGCCCCACGGCCAGCGCGGTCATTAATTCACGTTCAGCAGGAAGGCGGTCACCGGCCTGAAGATGCGCGGTCGCGATGTAATTGGCGAGCGCATCGGTTACCTGCCGAGCGCGATCCATCGGCGGTAGCGGCGCGATCTGCAGCAGCCTGCGATCTTTCATCCTGCCTCCTTTTCAGACCGCTCCAATTTGCGCAATCCGGCCAGACCACGTTCCCTTGTTGGTTTTAAAATTGGTCTGACATCATAGTAATATCGGCAGGAATTCACCGCTGTCAAGAACGGTCTATTTGCAAGTGAATAGACTGTTCGCATGCGCAAGCTTTTCCGATTGCGCTTGGACAAACTTGCTCCTATCAATCGGCGGAAGAGGCAGTGCGTCCCAGAAAGTGCAAAAGCGCTTTTTGAACAAGATGTGCTGAAGAGGAGTGCGGCGCATCAATCGCCGTTGTTGAGGAGATACCCCATGCATTTGAAGGCATCCGAAAAGCGGACGCTTGGCCGTACCGGCTTGACCGTAACCGCGCTTGGTCTGGGAACCGCGCCCTTGGGCGGGCTTTACGCGCCTGTTTCCCGCGCTGACGCGGATACCTTGCTGGAAGCTGGCTGGAAAAGCGGTATCCGTTATTACGACAGTGCGCCGATGTATGGCTATGGCCGCAGCGAACACCTTCTCGGCGATATGCTGCGTGAAAAGAGCGAGCGTGCGGTTATTTCAACGAAGGTCGGACGCCTGATGGCCAACGAGCGTGCTGGCCGTACATTGCCGCCCCCGCTGCCGAAAAATCCGTTCGATTCCGGTTGGCACAATGGTCTCAATTTTCGTGAGGTATTCGATTACAGCTATGACGGCATCATGCGGAGCTTCGACGACAGCCAGCAGCGTCTCGGCTTTCCTGAAATCGACCTGCTTTATGTCCATGATATTGGCCGTGTGACCCATGGCGACCGGCAAGAACTCCACTGGAACGCTCTTACCAAGGGTGGCGGCTTCCGCGCGCTGACCGAGTTGCGCGACGCAGGCAATATCAAGGGGTTCGGTCTCGGCGTGAACGAATGGGAGATCATTCGCGATGCGCTTGAAGAAGCTGATCTCGACTGCTCACTTCTCGCCGGTCGTTATTCGCTGCTTGACCAGGTTTCCGAAAAGGAATTCCTGCCGTTGGCGCAAAAGCGCGGCATGGCGCTGGTGATTGCCGGGGTGTTCAATTCCGGGATTCTGGCTGCACCGCGCGGCGGCGAACTGAAATTCGATTACGCCGACGCGCCTGCTGAAATCATTGCACGCACCAATCGCCTGCATGATATTTGCGATGAGTATCGTGTGCCGCTCGCTGCTGCCGCCATGCAATTCCCGATGAGGCATGAGGCCGTCAGCTCCATTTTGATCGGCGTTCGCTCGCCGGAACAGATCAGGCAGAATGTCGTCTGGTTCGAGCAGACGATCCCCGATGAGTTCTGGCAGACTTTGCGTTCCGAAGGCCTTATTTCGTAATCATGACGTCCAAAATTCTTTGCGTAGGTGCCCTGACCATGGACACCATCTTGCGCCTCGATGCGCTTCCTGATGCGGCAGGCAAATATCTGCCGCGCGAAGCTGTCGAGATCGCAGCTGGCATGGCTTCAAGTGCAGCCGCGGCGATTGCCCGGCTTGGCGGTGATGTGGCGCTCTGGGCTTCTGCTGGGATTGACCCGGTTGGGGATCGCGCCATAGCGGAGCTTCAAGCCGAAGGCATTGATTGTACCTATATCCGGCGGCTGGAGGACGCTCGCACGGCGTTCTCTTCGATCCTCGTTGATGCGAATGGCGAACGCATCATCGTGCCGTTTTATGACCGGGCACTGGCGAGCCCGTCTGTTTCGGTGCCGCCGATTACGGCAGGAGCCTATGCTGCCGTCATGACCGATGTTCGCTGGCCATGGGCTGCTGAAACGGCGCTGCGTGCGGCACGCGAGGCGGGGATTCCTGCCATACTGGATGCCGATACCGCGCCTGTCGAATTGCTCGAAACGTTGCTGCCGCTTGCGACCCATATTGTTGCGTCGGAACCGGCCGCCATCAGCGTCGCGGGCACGACGGATTTGAGTGAATGCGTCCGGGTTCTCAGCAAGCGTTATAATGTCTTCACCGCCGTTACGGGTGGCGCGGAGGGCTGCTACTGGGCTGAAGGCGCTGGCAAATCTGTTTCTCACATACCCGCTTTCACGGTCGATGCAGTGGATACGCTGGCTGCGGGCGATGTCTTCCATGGTGCTTTCGCGCATGGCCTCGTGGAAGGCAGGCCTACGATTGATATCATTCGCTTTGCCAATGCCGCCGCTGCCATCAAATGCGCGCGCTTCGGCGGGCGGGCCGGTTCACCAAGCCACGCCGAAGTTCTTTCTTTCATCGAAACCGGTGTTGTTCCAGCCTGATAAGTCGGGTTTCGCACATCTTCCTCCCTCATCCTTAGCAGCTGTTTTCAACAGCTCTCCACGACGATGAGGGGAGGAGATACCAGCGCTCTGAACCGACACAGGTTTCAGGAGTTTTTACCTATCCCGCATTCTTCCGAAGCCGTGCGAGTACACACTGAACCCCAATTGACTCTTTACTAACATGTTAGTATGTGCAAACTTAAGATTCAAACTTGGGAGGAGCCAGTTTTGGCACACAATCATTCCGGGCAGGAGCGTTTCGGGCTCTCTGCAGCGCTCACGACGCCATTCGACGCAGACGGTAAAATCGACGTCAGCCGAGCGCTCAGCCACGCGCGTGCGCGGCTCGATAATGGCTGCTCCAGCGTAACCTTGTTTGGCACGACCGGCGAAGGTTCGTCGATTGCCGATGCTGAACGTGCGGCACTCCTCGATGCATTTGTTGCGGGTGGCTTTCCGGCGTCCAGCATCGTTGTGGGCGTGATGGAAAATTCGGTTGCCGATGCGGTTCTTCAGGCAGGCGATGCGTTGCGGCGCGGCTGCAAGGCCATTCTTTTGGCGCCGCCTTCCTATTTCAAGAACCTCTCCGATGAAGGCCTGTTCAACTGGTTCTCGGCTGTCTTCAAGGGATTGGGTGAAGATGCTCGCAGCATCATTCTCTACAATATTCCGTCGGTAACAGCCGTGGAGCTTTCAGTCGATCTCATAAGCCGTCTGCGTGCGGCCTTTGGTGGCATCATCATGGGCGTGAAGGATTCTTCCGGGAACTGGGCCTATACTGAAAAGCTGCTTGCTGCGCACAAGGACATTGCGATCCTGATTGGCGACGAGCGCGATCTGGCAGCAGGCGTTCGCCTTGGCGGGCAGGGCGCGATTTCCGGGATGGCCAATCTGTTCCCGGACCGCCTTTTGCGCATGATCAACCATGGGCAGGACGATGCCGAACTGGTGGCCGCAGTACAGCAATTGCTGAATTATCCGGTAACGCCTGCGGTTAAGGCCATGGTCGCGCGTCATACCGGTGACAAGGAATGGCGTCGCGTGCGCGCCCCACTGATTTCACTCAATGACGCGGATTTCGATGCAATTGGCGGTGTATTCGACCGTTTGCATATGGCAAAAGCGGCTTGAAGGCGGCATAAGCCTTGGAGGGTAGAGGGGAACGGCCTTGGCAGAAGATCACAACGAACCGGTAAAACTGCGGGATAAGGCTTATCAGAGCTTCACCCAGCATTTGCTGGCGCGTGACTTTCATCCGGGCCAGTTCGTTTCGCAGCGCCAGCTTGTGACCATGACGGGCTTGCCGCTAGGCGCGATCCGCGAACTGATTCCACGCCTTGAAGCGGAAGGTCTCATAAAGACCGTGCCGCAGCGCGGGCTCCAGATCGCCCATATCGATCTCAATCTGATCCGCGAAGCGTTTCAGTTCCGCCTCTTTATCGAAAAAGAGTCGGTTGCGATTTTTTGCCAGACTGCTTCGGACGAACTGCTGCGGTCATTGCGTGCGGAACACGAGGAAACTCTTAAGCGCGCAAAGGCGGAGGGCGAAACGCCGGAACTTGAGCAACGGGCGCAGAGCATCGATTGGAGCCTGCACGATACGATTGTCGGCTCGCTCGACAATGAAATCATCTGGCGCGCCTATCAGACCAACACCATCAAGATGCGCCTGATCAACCAGGAACGTTTTCGCATTACCGGCCGCGTTATCCCGGTCATGCAGGAACATCTGGCGGTGCTTTCGGCGATTGAAACCCGCGACCCGCAAATCGCCATGGATGCCATCGCCGTTCATATCAACAATGCGCGGAAGCTGGCTTTGCAGATTTAACAACCAGAGCCGGGCAAGAGGAGTTGCCGGGGCTATGGAATTATTGGGCCAAGAGACCTAGGGGAGGAGCATGCAATGAATCTATTACGTCCAACACGACGCCAATTTCTGGCGGGCTCGGCGGCAATCGCTGCGTCAAGCATGACGGGGATCGCCCCGTCTTTCGCACAGTCTTCCGTCGACTGGAAGAAATATGCCGGCACCACGCTGGAAGTGAATCTCATCAAGAGCCCGCGCGGGGAAATCCTTCAGAAATACCAGAAGGAATTCGAAGAGTTGACCGGCATCAAGGTGCGTTCCGAACAGACACCGGAACAGCAGCAGCGCCAAAAGGCCGTGATTGAGCTGACATCGGGCCGTCCGAGCTTTGACGTCATCCATATCAGCTATCACGTGCAGAAGCGGCAGTTTGAAAAGGGCGGTTGGCTTGCCGATCTCAACCCGTTCCTGAAAGACCCGACGCTGACTGATGCAAGCCTGACCGAAAGCGATTTCGCAAGCGCCGGTCTTGCCTTCGCCAAGGACGCCAATGGCCGTTTCGGCGCGCTGCCCTTCTCGGTCGATTACTGGATCATCTACTGGAACAAGGAACTCTTTGCCGCCAAGGGCATCGAATATCCCAAGACCTTCGAGGAACTGGTTGCTGCTGCAGAGGCGCTGACCGACCCGTCCACGAACACTTATGGTTTCGTGGCGCGCGGCATGAAGAACGCCAATGTTCCGGTCTGGACCAGCCTCATGCTTGG
The DNA here is from genome assembly GCF_018066705.1 of Ochrobactrum sp. AP1BH01-1. Lineage (NCBI taxonomy): Bacteria > Pseudomonadati > Pseudomonadota > Alphaproteobacteria > Hyphomicrobiales > Brucellaceae > Ochrobactrum > Ochrobactrum sp. AP1BH01-1. The sequence goes on from NZ_JAGPOU010000003.1 coordinate 253,237, forward strand.
CTATGGTCAGGAATCGGTCGATGCGGCGGGCAATCTGAAAACGGACACGGCGGAAGCCATCGAGGCGGCAAAGCTCTACCAGCGCCTGATGACCAAGGCGGCACCTCCCGGCGTTGCCGGCTTCAACTGGGCGGAATGCCAGTCGAGCTTTTTGCAAGGCAAGGTGGGCATGTGGCTGGACGGGATCGGCTTTGCCCCACCGCTCGAAGATCCAAACAAGTCACGCGTGGTCGGCAAGGTCGGCTATGGCGTCATGCCTGCTGGCCCGAAGGCGCAGGCGGCACCCACGACCGGCGACGGCATCGGCGTGACGGAAGCCTCCACCAAGAAGGAAGCGGCATACCTTTATTGCCAGTGGGCCATTTCCAAGGAAATGGGCGCGCGCCTGCTGCAAACCGGCTCCGGCGTTCCGTTCCGCAAGTCGATCATTGACGATGCGGAAGTGCGCAAGGGCGTCACCATGCCGGAAGGCTGGGTGGAAGCCCTGTCGAAATCGGCACCGATCAGCCAGCTCTGCCTGCCGGTCATCGTGCCTGTCACGGAATTCCGCGACATCATGGGCGTCGGCCTCACCAATCTTCTGAACGGTGCGGAAGCTGAAGCCGAAATGAAACGCGCGACGGAAGAATTCCGTCCGGTCCTCGCACGGAGCGAAGGAAAATGACATCTGCCGCCCCGACAGCAACCACAAAGGAAGCCGCCGGTAAAAGCCGCCTGCGGCCCAGCTACTGGCCTTTTGTGCTTCCCGCCTTGATCACCGTCGGGGCGGTGATCGTCTTCCCATGGCTGTTCACGCTCTGGATGAGCGCCAATCAGTGGCAGCTTGGCGGAGGCATCAGTTTTGTCGGCTTCGACAATTATCTGCGTCTGGCGACCGATGCCCGCTTCTGGGATTCCATGGGGCATACGCTTGTCTATACCGTCCTCTCTGTTGTCGCGCCCATGGTTTTGGGCACGCTCGCGGCACTGGTCTTCGACAGCAAACTGCCAATGCGCGGGCTGTTGCGCGGCATATTCGTCATGCCGATGATGGCAACGCCCGTCGCGGTTGCGCTGGTCTGGACGATGATGTTTCACCCGCAGCTGGGTGTTCTGAACTATCTACTGTCGCTGATCGGCATTGGCCCGCAGGAATGGATATTCAACCAGAACACCGTCATTCCGTCGCTGGTTGCGGTCGAGACTTGGCAGTGGACGCCGCTGGTCATGCTGATCGTGCTGGGCGGTCTTGCCTCCATGCCGCGCGATCCGTTTGAAAGCGCTGAAATAGACGGCGCCAATGGCTGGCAGAAATTCCGCTATATCACGCTGCCGATGATCCTGCCTTTCATCATGCTGGCGGTGATTATCCGCTCCATCGATGCGCTGAAAAGCTTCGACATCATCTACGCGATGACGCAGGGCGGGCCGGGCACGGCGTCGGAAACCATCAATATCTATCTCTATAATGTGGCGTTCTCCTATTATGACATTGGCTATGCTTCGGCGATTGCCGTGGTCTTCTTCATTGTCATCATCGCCATGTCGCTGATCCTGCTGGCGCTGCGCCAGCGGACGGCATGGAACGCCTGAGGAACCGCCATGGCGCGTAAATCCATTCTTTCCAAGCTCGGCACGGCGCTGCTCGTCTTTGTCATTGTGTCGCCCGCCATTCTCTTTTTCGTATGGATGCTGTCGCTTTCGCTGAAATATGAAATCGATAATGGCGCTTATCCGCCGATCCTGATCCCCGAACGCTTCGCCTGGTCGAATTACAGCCAGATTTTCGAGGCCAACGATTTCCTGCTCTATTTCTGGAACAGCATTCTGGTCACCGGCATGGCGACGCTGCTCGCGCTTCTGGTGGGTGTGCCTGCGGGCTATGGCATTGCGCGGCTCAAGGCGCATAAATCGGCAATCGTCATCATGATTGCGCGCATGACGCCGGGCCTGTCCTATCTGATCCCGCTGTTTTTGCTGTTCCAGACGCTGGGACTGCTCGGCACGCTGTGGCCGCAGATCATCATCCATCTGGTCGTCACCGTTCCGATCGTCATCTGGATCATGATCGGCTATTTCGAGACAACGCCCATGGAGCTGGAGGAGGCGGCGATGATCGATGGCGCGTCGTCCTGGCAGGTGTTCATGAAAGTGGCGCTGCCCATCGCCAAGCCCGGCATTGTGGTTTCGCTGATCCTGGCGGTGATCTTCTCGTGGAACAATTTCGTCTTCGGCATCGTGCTCGCAAGCCGCGAGACACGCACCTTGCCGGTCGCGGTCTACAACATGCTGTCCTTCGAGCAGGTCAGCTGGGGGCCGCTTGCCGCCGCAGCTCTGGTGGTCACGCTGCCGGTTCTTCTTCTCACCGTCTTCGCACAGCGCCAGATCGTCGCCGGTCTGACCGCGGGCGCCGTCAAGGGCGGTTAATGTTAGAGTTCGAGGTTTAAGATGGCTTCCGTATCCATCCGCAATGCAGTCAAGAAATATGGCAATGTCGGCGTTCTGCACGGCGTGTCGGTCGATATCGAAGACGGTGAATTCGTCGTGCTGGTGGGCCCGTCGGGCTGCGGCAAGTCCACGCTGCTGCGCATGATTGCAGGGCTTGAGGAAATCAGCGGCGGCGAAATCGCCATCGGTCCGCGCGTGGTCAATGACCTGCGCGCCAAGGAGCGCGACATCGCCATGGTATTCCAGAACTATGCGCTCTATCCGCATATGACGGTGGCCGACAATATGGGCTTCGCGCTGATGCTGAAGAATGCGCCGAAGCAGGAGCGCGAAAGCCGCGTTGCGCGTGCCGCCGAAATTCTCGGCCTGAACAAGCTGCTCGACCGCTATCCGCGCCAGCTTTCCGGCGGCCAGCGCCAGCGCGTCGCCATGGGCCGCGCCATCGTGCGCGATCCGCAGGTTTTCCTGTTCGATGAGCCTTTGTCCAATCTCGACGCCAAGCTGCGCGTGCAGATGCGCAGCGAGATCAAGGGGCTGCATCAGCGTCTGAAAACCACCACCATCTATGTCACCCACGACCAGATCGAAGCCATGACCATGGCCGACAAGATTGTCGTCATGCGCGATGGGTTGGTGGAGCAGATCGGCGCGCCGCTCGATCTCTATGACCACCCGGCCAATATGTTCGTCGCGGGCTTTATCGGTTCGCCTTCGATGAATTTCATCAATGGCAAGGTCGAGGAAGGCGCTTTCGTGGCCGATGGCGGTTTTCGCTTGCCGCTGCCGCAGGGCACTTATTCCAGCGCATCCGGTGGGGCCATTTACGGCGTGCGCCCGGAACATCTGAAAATCGCCGAAGGCGGCATTCCGGTCACGGCTGAAATTGTGGAGCCGACCGGTTCGGAAATCATGGTCATGGGCAAACTTGGCGATCAACCGATCACCTGCCTGTTCCGCGAGCGTTTGACCGTACGTCCGGGGGATGTGCTGTCGATTGCGGTCGATCCGGCGACAAGCCACGTGTTCGAGCCGGAAAAGGGTAAACGCATCAGCGCATAAAAAACGCCGGGCATTGCCCGGCGTTTTGTTTTATTCCGCCGCTTCCTTGACGGCCATCGGATTGTTCGGATGGGTCGTCCAGTTGGCATAATGCGCCGGAATCGGTTCCTTGGTACGCGGATCGAAACCGCCAATCTGCTCCATGGTGATGCAATCCTCGACCGGACAGACATTGACGCAAAGATTGCAGCCCACGCATTCCTCATCGATCACCTCGAAGTGGCGCGCGCCATTAACCAGATTGGTGATCGCCTGATGCGAGGTGTCTTCGCAGGCAATATGGCAACGACCGCATTTGATGCAGAGATCCTGATTGATCCGCGCCTTGGTGACATAGTTGAGGTTGAGATATTGCCAGTCGCTGACATGGCCCACAGCCATGCCGCGGAAATCATCCAGCGTCTGATAACCCTTACTGTCCATCCAGTCGGAAAGACCGTCGATCATTTCCTGAACGACCTTGAAGCCATAGGTCATCGCCGCCGTGCAGACCTGCACCGTGCCGCAGCCCAATGCTATAAACTCGGCCGCATCGCGCCATGTGGTGATGCCGCCAATCCCTGAAATCGGCAGGCCGCGCGTTTCAGGATCGCGTGCAATTTCCGCCACCATATTGAGCGCAATCGGTTTGACCGCCGGTCCGCAATAGCCGCCGTGGCTGCCGCGACCGTCAATGGACGGGACCGGCGACATGCTGTCAAGATCGACCGACACGATGGAATTGATCGTGTTGATCAGGGATACGGCATCGGTCCCCGCCGCATGTGCGCCGCGAGCCGGCTTGCGAATATCGGTGATGTTCGGCGTCAGCTTGGTGATCACCGGCATCCGGCTATATTGCTTGCACCACTTGACGACCATGGCGACATATTCCGGCACCTGACCGACAGCCGCGCCCATGCCGCGTTCGCTCATGCCGTGCGGGCAGCCGAAGTTCAGTTCGATGCCGTCCGCGCCGGTTTCCTCGACCAGCGGCAGTATGGCCTTCCATGCTTCTTCCTCGCATGGCACCATGATCGAAGCGATCAATGCGCGGTCAGGCCAGCGCATTTTCACTTCCTTCATTTCACGCAGGTTCACCTCCAGCGGCCGGTCGGTGATCAGCTCGATATTATTGAGACCGAGCAGGCGGCGGTCGGCACCATGGATCGCGCCATAGCGCGGGCCGTTGACATTGACCACCGGTGGGCCTTCCGCGCCGAGTGTCTTCCAGACCACGCCGCCCCAGCCAGCCTTGAAAGCACGCTCGACATTGTAGGCCTTGTCGGTCGGCGGAGCCGAAGCCAGCCAGAACGGATTGGGAGACTTGATGCCGAGGAAATTCGTTGAAAGATCAGCCATTTTCTAACTCCTCAGCCCTGTTCCTGGCCCAGATGAACGCCGCGGTCCCGCAAAGCCGATGCCGGGGCATGGAGCGCGCCCCCTGAAAGCACTGCATCGGCAAAACCTTCGATTGCCTGGGGACGTTTGATCAGTGTTGCATGGATCGATTCAGCGGCAACCTTGCCATCTTCCACCGATGCAACGGTCAGATCCTTGCCGCCTGCGACGCAATCACCGCCTGCCCATATGCCTTCCACCGATGTCCGGCGTTCATCGTCGACGCTGATGCGTCCTTTGGACAGGCCGATGCCTGAACCCGCCAGCGGTTCCGGTTCAAACTTCTGGCCGATAGCCTTGAAGACCTGATCGGCTTCAAGAGTGAGATATTCCCCGGTGCCGGAAAGCTTTCCGTCTTCGATAGCGGTATATTCAAAGACCACGGCGTTGGCGGTGCCGTCTTCGTTCCGTTCAAGCGCGTGTGGCTGCAGCCAGTGGCGGATGACCACGCCATGAATCTGCGCCAGTTCCTGCTCATAGGCGCTGGCATTCATATTTTCCTGCCCGCGGCGATAGACTATGGTGACGTTTTCAGCGCCGAGCTTCTTGGTCTGGATGGCGACGTCCACCGCTGTCATCCCGCCGCCGATGACCACCACGTTGCGGCCAACAGGCAAGGATGAAAGGTCTTTGGCCTGCCGCAGATTGGCGATGTAATCGACCGCATCAAGAACGTTTGGCGCGTCTTCGCCAGCAAGACCCAGATCGTTTACACCCGGCATACCCATGCCGAGAAAAACTGCGTCATAGCCGGCTTTCAGCGCCTCAATGGTGATGTCCTGACCAAGCGTCTGATTGTACTCGATATGGATCGCGCCGATCTTGAGCACGAATTCGAGTTCGCGCTGCGCGAAATTGTTGACCGTCTTATAGGCGGCAATCCCGTATTCATTGAGGCCGCCACCCTTGGCGCGGGCTTCAAAAATCGTCACGCGGTGGCCGTGCATCGCAAGACGATGGGCAGCGGCGATACCCGCGGGACCCGCGCCAACCACGGCAATGTGCTTGCCGGTTTCAGGGGAGCGTTTGAATGGATGATTGCCTGTTTCCATCAATACGTCGGTGGCATAGCGCTGCAATTCACCGATCTTCACCGGTTTGCCTTCTGAAACCTCACGAACGCACACTTCTTCACAAAGCGTTTCTGTGGGACAAACACGAGCGCACATGCCGCCGAGGATGTTTTCCGAAAGGATGGTCTTGGCAGCTCCGACCGGGTTGCCGGCATTGATCTGCCGAATGAACATCGGAATATCGATGCCTGTCGGGCATGCATTCATGCACGGGGCGTCATAGCAGAAATAGCAGCGATCGGACTCGACCAGAGCTTCATGTTTTGTAAGCGGCGGATGCAGGTCGTCGAAAACATGCGCATAGTCGGCCTTCTCAAGCCGTGCCCCGCGAATGTCAGGCCCGTTTACGTGTCCCGGATTGTCGACTGCATCAATAGGTGAATTCTCTGCAGATCTCATCGACCGCATCTCCCATTTTTGCTTGGTTTCGGCGCGGGTTCCCTTTGCGCGCCGCCATTATGTACCGGGCTGCGATCTTTGCTGCCGCATGATGCCCGTTACTGACAGGATGACAGATTTTTACGGAAGGTCAAATTTTTTATCATCTGGTCAATTTATGGGAATGAAATTCGCTCATAGCGAAAGCCCGGCTTTGAAAGCCGAGCCTTTAACATTTGGCTGAATGCGAAATCAGAACGAGTCGGACTTGAGGCCGTCCCTTGTCACCACCGTACTTGCCGGATCAGGAAAGGTTTCTGTTTCCCGGGGAAGTGCGGGGCGCGAGCTTAGCACCAGAGCGCAACCACTTATAATGATGGCGGCACCGACAAACTGGATCAGGGAAAGCTGTTCTTTAAGGAAGACAGCGCCAACCAGAACCGCGATCACCGTCACGACGAATTCAACGCTGATGGCTTTGGTCGGCCCGACATTTCCGACCAGCCTGAAATAAAGCACATAGGTGAGGGCGCTCATCACGCAGGCAGAGATAAGCAGATAGGCGAAATCGCCCAATCCGGGCATGGTTGGAACGGGAACGGCAAGGAGCAGCGGCAAGGTGAAGATGCCGCCGAAGACGAAAGCGCCAATGGTCGTTTCCCACGATCCGGTTCCGGCAAGGTTGCGGCTCGCATAATTGCTGCCGAAGGCTGCTGAAAAGCAGGAAAACAGGACGGCGATACAGCCCATCACGAAGGCGGGAGTAACCGCAACCGCGGGGAAGCCGACGAGGCACACGATACCGGTCACACCGAGCAGAAGCCCGACGAGGCCGCGCGAGGTGATGCGTTCAAGCCCCCAGAGCTGACTGATGACCATCGAGAAAAGCGGAATGGATGCAACGCAGATCGCAGCCATCGCCGTGCCGATCAGCGGCGTGCCATAGGAGAGGCCGACGAGTTGGCCTGCAACGGTGGTTGCGCCGACAATGGCAAACGGCTTCCAGCCCGCATGAAAATCGAGTTTCCGTCGCGAGAGCTTCGCTATGGCGAAAAGGGTGCCTGCAGCAATGAAGGAGCGGAAGGCCACCGCGCCAGCCCAGCCGAAGGCTTCCACTACCCGCAGGACCACAAGGAACGAAAGCCCCCAGGCTACGGCAAGAAAAATATAGGTCGCGATATCTCTGGGTTTCATGCCGATCGCCTGGTAGTGGTTATTGCTTCATCAAGTATTGGAATGAATTAAGCCGTTTTTGCAGCGGCGTTCGACGCCGCTTCTGCGATATTGGCGAAGAAACGGTCTGCGATCTTTCGCGCAACTGAGCCAAGCAATTTCGTGCCGATCTGTGCCACCTTGCCGCCCGCATCGCCACGTATGGCGTAGGATAAAATCGTGTCGTTGCCGTCTTCATCAAGGCGCACGTCAGTCACCCCATGCGCAAACCCGGCTATGGAGCCTTCGCCACGCCCGGAAATCGTGTAGGATACCGGGGGAACCATGTTCGACAATTCCAGAATGCCGTGAAAGCGGACTTTCAGGATTCCGAAACTCACCTTGAGCGCGGCACGTATTTCCGTATCCGAAATTCGCTCGATATCTTCACAACCGGGGATGCAGGTTTTCAGCGTTTCAATGTCATTCAAAGCATCCCACACCGCTTGCCGTGGGGCCGCAATCCGCTCTTCGCCGGTCAGGTCCATGCTTCACTCCGAGGTGGATCACCCTAAATTGATCGATAAGGTGTATATGACACTCTGTTCAAAAAGAAAGTTCGGTAAATTATTTGCCGCAAATTCTCTCTAAAGCGCTTAATGTCCGCAATTAAATCGATTTGATTCGGGAGTAGCATCATGGCAAGAGACGCAACGAAGCTTGAAGCGACGGTTGCAAAGCTGAAAACGCATTGGGCGGAATCGGCCCCGCGCGATATGCGGGCGGCGTTCGAAACGGATCCCGGCCGCTTTGAACGTTATTCGCTCGCTTTGGACGATCTCTTGTTCGACTGGTCGAAATGCCGCGTCAATGATGAGACGATAGCGCTTCTGGGCGAGCTCGCGCGCGCTGCCGACGTGGAGGGTCGCCGCGCTGCCATGTTCGCTGGTGAACACATCAACAATACGGAGGACCGCGCCGTTCTTCACGTCGCCCTGCGCGATACCTCCTCGAAGGAAGTGCTCGTTGATGGGCATAATGTGCTGCCGGACGTAAAGGAAGTGCTGGACCGTATGGCGGCATTTTCGGATGGCATCCGGTCCGGTGCTATCAAGGGAGCAACGGGCAAGAAAATCACCGATATCGTCAATATCGGTATCGGCGGTTCCGATCTTGGCCCTGTCATGGCGACGCTGGCGCTTTCCCCCTATCATGACGGCCCGAAAGCGCATTTCGTGTCCAACATCGACGGTGCGCATATCGCGGATACGCTTGGCGTTCTCGACCCTGCGACGACGCTCGTCATCATCGCCTCCAAGACCTTTACGACCATCGAGACCATGACCAATGCGCAGACGGCGCGCAAATGGGTTGCCGATGCACTGGGCGAAGCGGCGGTGGGCGCGCATTTCGCTGCTGTCTCGACCGCGCTCGATAAGGTCGCGGCTTTCGGCATCGGTGAAGAGCGTGTCTTCGGTTTCTGGGATTGGGTTGGCGGGCGCTATTCGGTCTGGTCGGCCATCGGTCTGCCGGTGATGATCGCTGTCGGACCGGATAATTTCCGCAAGTTCCTGGCAGGGGCGCATTCCATGGATGTGCATTTCCGGGATGCTCCGCTGGAAAGAAACCTTCCCATATGGCTTGGCCTCATCGGTTACTGGCACCGTGCGATCTGCGGCTATGGCAGCCGGGCGATCATTCCCTATGATCAGCGCCTGGCGCGTCTTCCTGCCTATCTGCAACAGCTCGACATGGAATCGAATGGCAAGAGCGTAACGGTCGATGGCAAGCCGGTTTCCGGTCCGACAGGGCCGGTCGTCTGGGGCGAGCCTGGCACCAACGGCCAGCACGCCTTCTTCCAGCTTCTGCATCAGGGCACCGATACGATCCCGCTGGAATTCATCGTGGCGGCAAAGGGCCATGAAAAGCATCTCGATCACCAGCACGAAATGCTGATTGCCAACTGTCTCGCACAGTCCGAGGCCCTGATGAAAGGCCGTACGCTGGATGAGGCGAGGGCACAGCTGCGGGCCAAGAAACTGCCCGAAAGCGAAGTGGAACGCATCGCGCCGCATCGGGTCTTCTCCGGTAATCGCCCGTCGCTGACCCTCATACACGACAAGCTTGATCCGTTCGCGTTCGGGCGCCTGGTCGCGCTCTACGAACATCGTGTTTTTGTCGAGGCGCAGATTTTCGGCATCAACGCTTTCGATCAATGGGGAGTCGAGCTCGGCAAGGAACTGGCAACCGAACTTTTGCCCGTTGTCTCGGGCAAGGAAACAAGCGACGGTCGCGACGCATCCACGCAGGGGCTTGTCGCGCACCTGCACGCGCGAAGGAAAGCTTGACGGCATTATCTGCAAAGCTAGAAATGGTAGAGAGCCGGGTTTGTAACCCGGCTCTCTTCATGAGGAATAAAATGGGACATGAAATGAAGACCGAGATCATAAAATTCGCCGGCGATGTTCCGGGCAATGCCATCGAGCTGCGCGTGCTGTGCTTTGACGGCAAGGACAAGGATGCACCCGGCGCCTATCTTCAGTCCTCGCTTCACGGGGGCGAGCTTCCGGGGCAGGCGGCCCTCCATTTCCTGATTCCCATGCTGAAGAAGGCGGCTGAAGAAGGACGGGTCCTCGGGAATATCACGGTCGTTCCGCAGGCAAACCCAATCGGATCGAACCAGTGGCAGGCTTATCAGCACCTTGGCCGTTTCGATACGTTCTCCATGACCAATTTCAACCGCGCTTTTCCGTTGCTGCCGGATTTCGACACGTCCGGGCTTGCTGGGCCCGACGCGCCGGTTGCGCTGGCGCAGCGCCTCAAGGCGACACTTTTGAAATTGGCCCTGCCGCACGATATCGTGCTCGATCTGCATTGCGACGACGAGAGCGAGAACTACGTCTATATTGCCGAGGAATTCGCCGAGGACATGAAGGATCTGGCCATCGCGCTTAAATCAACGGCGATTCTGGCATGGGACACGACCGCGGATGCGGCTTTCGAGGAAGCCTGTGCGTATCCGGTCCTGCAATTGCCTGCCGATAAGCGAAATATGAAACGCCGCGCCGTGACAACGGTTGAGTTCCGTGGACTGAGCGATGTCTATGCGGATATGGGCAAAGGCGATGCGGAAGGATTGTACAAGTTTCTCGTGCATCGCGGGGTCATCCGGGATGAACATGTCAGGCTCGATAGCGAATACAAGGGCTTGGTAACCCCGCTGTCGCATGTGGAGATGATCCGTGCGCCGGAAGGTGGCATGGTATTTTTCCATGTTGCACCGGGCGACGAGGTCAAGGCGGGCTCGGCGCTTGTGACGGTCGTCACGCGACCGGGCGAGCCGGAAGGCGATATTACACTCACTGCTCCGCAGGACGGGCGTATCCTGACGCGCCGTTCCCTGCGTTACGTGCGGCGCGGCGACGATCTCCTCAAGCTGCTTGGGGCAAAACCTTCCGCCGTCAAAAAGCGCGCCGGTGCGCTGGAAGCATGAGCGACAAGCTTTCCGCAGAGCGTTTAAAGTCAATTCGTGCCGTCCTTTTTGACAAGGACGGCACCTTGATCGATTTCGACCGCACCTGGTTTTCCATCTCGTGGCAGCTTGCCCAGCGTGCCGCAAAGGGTGACGAGACAAGGGCGCGCGCCCTGCTCGATGCCGGCGGTTACGACTGGCTTACCGAGCGTTTCCGGGCTAACTCCGTTATCGCGGCCGGTACAGTCGAAGATATTGTGTCGCTTTGGCATCCTGATCTTGCCAATGCGCAATTGCGCGAGCTTATCGAAGAGTATGACGCTTACTGCGTTGCCGAAGGCGCACGTTCGGCTGTTGCGATAGAAGCTTTGCACGAAACGCTTGAAACGCTAGCCGCGATGGGTTTCCGGCTAGGCATTGCCACCAACGATTCCGAGGCTGGTGCGCACGCCACCGCAAAGGCGCTGGGCATCGATAAATTCTTCGACGTCGTGATCGGTTACGATACAGCAGCGCGGCCAAAGCCGTATCCCGATCCACTGCTTTATTTTGCGGACAAGCTGGGACTGGCTCCGCATGAGATCGTCATGGTTGGCGACAATCTCCACGATCTGGAGACAGCCCATGCAGCCGGGGCGGGACTGGCAGTCGGCGTTTTATCGGGCAATAGTCCGCGCGAAGCGCTGGAACCGCATGCTGATGCGGTGCTGGACAGCGTGGCTGGATTGCCTGAATTGCTGAAACGATGAAGCCGGCCTTCCCTTCAGCCAATTTGAAGGAAGCGTCAGGACAATTCATCCTTGATGCTCTTGCGGTATGATTGGCATGGAGTAGCATGACGGAAAATTTAACGTTCCCGAGCTACATCCATGATCCTCATCGGCCAATATGATTCCCCCTTTGTGCGGCGTGTCGCTATCGCCATGCGGCTTTACGGCCTGCCCTTTGAACACAAGCCATGGTCGACGTTCGGTGACCGCGACAGGATCGCAGAGTTCAATCCACTAAGCCGCGTACCGACGCTTGTGCTGGACGATGGCGATGTAGTGATCGAAAGCGCGGCAATACTCGATTACCTCGATGAGATCGCTGTCGCTGAACCTTCATTGATCGCGCCCAAAGGGGCGGAGCGACGTCAGGCATTGAAGATATGCGCGCTTTCCACCGGACTTGCCGATAAGGCCGTAAGCCTTCTCTATGAAGGTCTGTTGCGAAGCGAAAAATCGAGCGTTTGGGTCGAGCGCTGCGAGACGCAGATCGCGCGGGTGCTGGATGTTCTGGAAAGTGACCTCTCGGAACGGAAGTCATCATACTGGTTTGGTGACAATATCGGACATGCCGATATCGCTACGGCTTGTGCACTTCGCTTTCTACGCGAGGCTCATCCCAATCTGTTTAATGAAGACAAATATTCGACACTGGCCGCTCTGGCGGCTCGGTGCGAAGCCCTGGCTCCTTTTCAGGAGATCGTACAGCCCTTGGCGCCGCCCTCTGCGTGATCCAGTCCGAAACGATTTCGGCCGGATGCAATGTCCGGCCGAAATTGCTTTTACATTTCGACGTTCTCAATCGCGAAGTTCGCGCCGCAAAATCTTGCCGACATTGCTTTTCGGCAGGCTCTCGCGAAACTCGACTTCGCGGGGGCGCTTGTAGTTGGTGAGACGTTCAGCGCAATAGGCTTTGACTTCGTCCGCGGTGAGATTGAGATCGCTGCGCACGACGAACAGCTTCACGACTTCGCCGGAGTGCTCGTTCGGGATGCCGATAGCAGCCGATTCCACGATGCCGGGATGGCCAGCTGCCACTTCCTCGATTTCGTTTGGATAAACATTGAAGCCGGAAACAAGGATCATGTCCTTCTTGCGGTCCACGATTTTGGTATAGCCGCGCTCGTCCATGAAGCCCATGTCGCCGGTACGGAAAAAGCCATCGGGCATGATCGCGCGTCTGGTTTCGTCCGGGCGATTCCAATAGCCCGCCATCACTTGCGGTCCGCGCACGCAGATTTCGCCGACCTCACCGAGCGCGAGGTTATTTCCATCGTCATCACGGATCGCTACATCGGTCGACGGCATCGGCAGGCCGATGGTGCCGGAAAACTCGGTTGCATCGAGCGCGTTGGCGCAGGCTACGGGCGAGGTCTCCGAAAGGCCGTATCCTTCCGTGATGTGGCAATCGGTCATTTTCTGCCAGCGTTCGGCAACAGGACGCTGCACAGCCATTCCGCCGCCGAGAGTCAGGATGAGAGGTTTGAAATCCAGTGTCTGGAAATCAGGATTGTTCATAAGGCCATTGAAGAGCGTGTTGAGACCCGGGAAAATATGGAAAGGGTACTTCTTCAACTCTTTCACGAAACCGGGAATATCCCGCGGATTGGCGATGAGGATATTTCGTCCACCGAGTTTGATACCGATCATGGCATTCACGGTGAGCGCGAAAATGTGATAGAGGGGCAGGGCGCACACAAAATTCAGCGCCTTGGGCTTGCCTTTTTTGCGGAAGGCCACCTCCATCCAGACATGCATCTGTTCCACATTGGCAAGAATATTGTTGTGGGTCAGCATGGCGCCTTTCGAGATGCCCGTCGTGCCGCCTGTATATTGCAGGAAAGCAAGGTCGGAACCCTGTACCGGAATAGGGTCGAACGATTGGGCGCGACCTTGGGCCAATGCATCCTTGAAACGGATATGCCCCGGGATATTCCACGCGGGCACCATTTTCTTTACACGGCGGACGACGAAATTGATGATGTTGCCCTTCAAACCGTGCATGTCGCCCATCGATGCGACAATGATATTGGGAACGTTGATGGAGTTGAGGGTCTTCTCTACCGTTGCCGCAAAATTTTCCAGAACGATCAACGCTTTGGCGCCTGCATCGTTCAGCTGATGTTCCAGCTCCCGCGGCGTATAAAGCGGGTTGACGTTCACCACAACGAAACCGGCGCGGAGAATTGCCGTGAAGGCAATTGGATAATGCAGGATATTGGGCATCATCACCGCAACGCGGTCGCCCTTTACAAGGCCTCGCGACTGCAGAAAGGCAGCCAGGGCGCGCGAATGCTCGTCAAGTTCCTTATAGGACAGATCCTTGCCCATAGATGTGAAGGCAGGCCGGGAGGCGAATTGTCGGCAAGACGCCAGGATCATATCGCCAATGGAGGTTGCCCGGCTCAGATCTATGTCGTGCGGAACGCCAGCCGGATACGACTTTAACCAGATCTTTTCCTGCATCGGCGCGCCGTTGGCTGCCGATCCTGCGGCGGTGGATTCAACTGCGGATGCACTGTGCCCAGTCGTTTTTTTCGGCATTTCTTCTCCCCGGATCGCTCCGTCCTAAATTGGGCCGCATGTGCGCCCGCCGTCTCCCAAGCCGTCCGCCCCCCGGAAGGCTTCCTCGTTCGTAAATGTGGTCGAGTTTTATTCTCTTCGCAAGAGTTACATTGACGTAAGCGTAAATTATAAAAGAGTCGAGCGTCTCTCCCAATTTTGGAGTCTGGCAATCACGATCGATTGAAACCCGCCATCGAAAAATCACGTGTCCCGGTATGCCCAGGATATTGAAATTTTGCCCGGCAGGAATGTTTAACGGACCGCGAATGCCTGATTTCTAAGAGATTGAACGAGTATTGAGATCGCCCTGCCACCGTAAGTGACAAGATCATAACTTCTGTCGCCCCGCAACCATTCGTTGAGGAGGCCGCTCAGCATGGAAAGCAGGATCGGTGCTGCTGTGTCTGCAGTCCATTCCTTGGAAAGTTCCCCTCGTCTTGCAGCCACGTCGAGCAATCCTGCGAATAAGGAGAGGACATTGGAGCGCGCTTCCCTGAGACGATCTTCAAGCGGGGCCATTTCGCCGACGAATTCGCATCGTTGGTTGATAATAATGAAAATATTTTGCTGACGCTCGTCGTTGGAGAAAAGCTGCAGCGCCTGAATGATCGATTGTTCCAGTACATGCATGGGATTGGGATGGTTGACGGCCGCTGCCTGCAGCATGATTTCTTCCTGCGGAAATCGGACACTGCCGATGATGGTGCGAAGTATTTCCACCTTGTCGCGGAAGTGGAAATAAATCGCCCCTCGCGTCACTCCGGCATGACACGCGATTTCCATCAGTGTAGATTGGTTGACACCGCGCTCGAGGAAAACCTGCTCGGCAGCCACCAGAATGGCTTCCCGGGTTTCGGCTGCCTCGGCTTTCGTTCTTCGCATGACTTCTCTCGGGTGAATGCAGGCTATCGGCTCAGTTCGCCGTTGAATATAGGTAACTCATTCGTGATCTGTAATATTGAGCGATTGACTATAACACGGTAGTTCGTATTTACAAACACTCGTGTATGTTAAATTGGCAGCACCGCGCGACAGCAAGGGCACTCCCACCATGACTTTGAACCGTTCCATTCGGCTTTTTGCGGCAGGGGCCGCTTTTCTTGTCTTTGCGGGGCAACCCGTTCTGGCACAGGCGCCCGGCGGCGCGACACCGCCGCCGCCACAGGTATCTGTTACCGTGGTCGAGCCGCACGATGTACCTGTTACTTACGAATATGCGGCGCGCATCAGCGCCTATCGCGACGTTCAGGTCCGTGCGCGCGTGGGCGGAATATTGCTGCACCGCAATTTCACGGAAGGCACGGAAGTCAAGGCCGGCGACGTGTTGTTCGAAATAGATCCGGCACCTTATGAGGCGGAGCTTGAAAAAGCTCAGGCGCAGGTGGCCCAGGCAGAAGCGCAGTATCAGCAGTCCATTCGAGATGCCGAGCGCGCAGAACAGCTGGTCCAGCAGAAGGTGCAGAGCACAGCTGTTCGTGATTCGGCTTTTGCGACGCGTGATTTGAACAAGGCGTCGGTTGCGGCAGCCAAGGCGCAGTTGCGCACCGCCGAACTCAATCTGAGCTATACCAAGGTGACCGCACCAATCAGCGGCATCACCAGCCTTGAGCAGGTCAATGAGGGCAGCCTTATCGGCACGGATGCATCTTCCAGTCTCCTGACTTCGATTACCCAGCTTGATCCGGTCTATGTGAACTTCTCCTTCACGGACACGGAAGCCGCTGAAATCGACCGCTTGCGCGCTGAGCGCGGCGCGACGGGTGAAGATGCCGACCGCCTCAAGATCAAGGTTGTTTTCGGCGACGGGCAGGCTTATGACCACGAAGGAACGATTGATTTCACCTCTTCGTCGCTCGATACGGAAACAGGTACGCTCGGCGCCCGTGCAGTTGTTGAGAATCCCAAGCGTCGCCTGATTCCGGGGCAGTTTGTCCGCGCTGTCATTCTCGGTATTCAGGTCAAGAATGCCATCACGATACCGAAGGCTGCATTGCTTCAGGGTCCGCAAACGCAGTTCGTTTACGTGGTCAACAAGGACAATATTGTCGAAGTCCGGCCGATCACCGTTGCACGCGAACTGAGCGACGCATGGCTCGTTTCTGAGGGGCTCAATGCAGGTGACCGGGTCATTACCGAAGGGCTTATCAAGGCAGCCCCTGGCAAGCCCGTCAACCCGGTCGACGCAGCTACTGAAGCAGGCAATCAGGCAGCGCCGGATAAGGCGGGCGCTGAAGCTGGCAAGGAACAGGCGGCAGGCAAGCAATGAACAGATTTTTCGTCGACCGCCCCGTTTTCGCGGCGGTCATCTCCATTGTGCTCGTGCTGGCCGGCCTGATCTGTATCCGGATTCTGCCGATTGCCCAGTACCCCGAACTGACGCCGCCACAGGTCGTCGTCAGCGCGACCTATCCCGGCGCCAGCGCCGAAACGGTGGCGCAGACCGTTGCCGCGCCGCTGGAACAGCAGATCAACGGCGTCGAGAACATGCTTTATATGCAGTCCTCGAGCCTTGGTAGCGGCACGATGCAGTTGACCGTGACCTTTGCTCTGGGCACCGATCCGGATCAGGCCACAATCAACGTCAACAACCGCGTGCAGCGTGCAACTTCGTCTCTTCCGCAGGAAGTCCAGCGCCTTGGCGTCACGGTGGACAAGCGGTCCACCACAATTCTGGGCATGGTTGCCATGTTCTCCGACAGTGATCGCTACGATCGCACTTATGTCGGTAACTATGCGCTCCTCAATGTGGTCGACGATCTCAAACGTCTTCAGGGCGTCGGCGATGTGCAACTGCTCGGTAACATCGATTACTCGATGCGCATCTGGCTGCGCCCCGACAAGCTGGCGCAGTATAATCTGACGCCGAGCGATGTCTCGACCGCCATTCAGGAGCAGAATGCGCAGTTTGCGGCGGGCCGTTTCGGTGACCAGCCAGACCCGCAAGCCGGGCCGTTCACCTATACGGCGACCACGCAGGGACGTTTGCCGGATGCCGCGGCATTCGAGAACATTATCCTCCGTTCGAGCTCCAATGCGGCAACGCTCCGTCTCAAGGACGTTGCACGTGTCGAACTCGGCACGGAAAGCTACCTCGTCGACAGTAATCTGAACGGCACGTCAGCTGTTCCGATTGCGATCTATCTGCAGCCGGGCGCCAACGCCCTCAACACGATGGAACTCATTCAGAACCGTATGAATGAGCTGAAGGCAAGCTTCCCGGCGGGTATCGATTATTCGATCCCGTTCGATACGACGAAGTTCATCAAGGTTTCCATCGAAGAAGTGATTCACACCTTCATCGAGGCGATCATTCTCGTCGTGCTGGTGGTGTTCATCTTCCTGCAGAACTGGCGGGCGACGCTTATCCCCATCATCGCGGTGCCGATCTCGATTATCGGTACCTTCGCGGGCATGTATGTGCTTGGCTTCTCCATCAACCTCCTGACGCTCTTCGGTCTCGTGCTGGCAATCGGTATCGTGGTCGACGACGCCATCGTGGTGCTGGAAAACGTCGAACGTATCATGACGACGGAAAAACTGTCGCCGCGCAAGGCCGCTATCAAGGCCATGGGTGAAGTGACGGGGCCGGTGATCGCGATCGTTCTCGTGCTCTGCGCGGTGTTCATTCCAGTTGCCTTCATGGGCGGTCTGGTTGGCGAAATGTACAAGCAGTTCGCCGTGACCATCGCGATTTCGGTGACGCTGTCGGGCCTCGTCGCTCTGACACTGACACCGGCGCTCTGCGCGCTTATCCTGAAGCCGGGTCATCATGAGCCGATGCTGCCGTTCCGCATCTTCAACCGCTTCTTCGAGCGGGTGACGGACGGCTATTCCCGCGGCGTTCGCTTCTTCCTGAAGCGCGCTGCAATCGGCCTGGTCATTTTTGCGGGCCTTCTTGGCGCCACCTACTATCTTTTCGAAAGAGTGCCGGGATCGCTGCTGCCTGATGAGGATCAGGGCTTTCTGTTCAGCGTTGCGATTCTTCCTCCTGCCGCCTCTCTGGAGCGTACAACGGCGGTTCTGGATCAGGCGAGTGCGAATATCCGGAAAAACCCTGCCGTGGAGAGCGTCTTTGCGGTATCCGGTTTCGACCTTCTGTCGGGTGGTCTGAAGACCAGTGCTGGCACGATGTTCATCATGCTCAAGGATTGGAAGGAACGCACGACCCCTGAAACCGATGCGCGCAATCTTCCCGGTGCCATCATGGGAATGAATGCGGGGATCAAGGACGGTCTTGTTCTTGCGTTCAACCCGCCTCCGATCATGGGCCTCAGCACGACCGGCGGCTTCGAACTCTATGTTCAGGATCGTACGGGCGGCGGTGTGGATTCGCTGACGCGTGCGACGAAGCTCATCACCGAGGCAGCGGCCAAGCGGCCCGAGGTGCAGGGCGTGCGCACGACGTTCGATCCGAACGTTCCGCAGTACGACATCCAGCTTGATCGCGAAAAGGCGAAGGCGATGGGTGTGCCGATCAATTCTGTATTCACTGCAATGCAGGCAACGTTCGGCAGCCTCTACGTCAACGACTTTACGCTGTTTGGCCGGAACTATCAGGTGAACCTGCAGTCGGAAGCTGAGTTCCGTCGCGACCCAAGCGATCTCAAGCATGTCTTCGTACGGGCCAATTCCGGCAGCATGATCCCGCTCGATGCTCTCGTGACCGTCAAGCGTATTGTCGGTCCTGATCAGCTTGAACGCTTCAATGCCTTCAACGCGGCCAAGATCACCGGTAATCCGGCGCCGGGTTTCACCTCCGGTGATGCCATCAAGGCAATGCAGGAAGTCGCAGCGGAAGTTCTTCCGCAAGGCTATCAGATTGCATGGACCGGCTCGGCCTATCAGGAGGTGACCACCAGCGGCACGGGCACGCAGGCCATGATCTTCGGCCTTGTCATGGTGTTCCTGATCCTTGCTGCGCAGTACGAACGCTGGAGCCTGCCGCTCGCCGTCATCACCGCCGTGCCTTTCGCAATCTTCGGTGCGTTGCTGGCGACCGACCTGCGCGGGCTGACCAATGACGTCTACTTCCAGATTGGTCTGGTGACGCTCATAGGTCTGGCGGCGAAGAACGCGATTCTGATCGTGGAGTTCGCAGTGCTCGAACGAGAGACCGGCAAATCCGCCATCGAGGCGGCAGCGTCGGCGGCTCGTCTGCGCTTCCGTCCGATCGTGATGACCTCGCTGGCCTTCATTCTGGGCGTGGTGCCGCTCGCGATCAGCACGGGTGCCGGTTCGGCAAGCCGTCACTCCATCGGTACGGGCGTTATCGGCGGCATGTTGGCAGCAACGTTCATCGCCACGTTCTTCATTCCGATGTTCTACAGCCTGATTGCACGTAAGCCTCCGAAAAGGCCGGAGGATGAAGACGTGAATGAAACGAGCAGCCCGAACGGGCAGGCTGATAATCAAATCTAGCCCGGTTCAAACCGCAAACAAAAGCCCCGCCCAAAGGCGGGGCTTTTTGCATCCTGTGCTCACACTTCCTGCCAAGGCGGGAAAATTGCTTGTAACGGAACTTCCGAAAAAGAACGCCCTGGTTCTAGAGCGGTTCCTGTTTCAACGGAATCGTTGTGACCGCTCTATCTATTTGTTTTTGCCGCATTTCCGAACGCAAAACCGTTACAGCCTTTTGCTGGTAGTGCTCTAGAAAAGCGATGCGATACTTTGAACGATTGCCCAGCCTAGGAAAGTCGCCGGTACGCTGAGTGCTGCAAGCATGATGCCCAGAAACACGTAGGCGGCTTCATTCGGCGAGCGTTTTGTTTGTTCCGGAGTCTTGTGCCATTGAGCAGGTACACCATCGAACATTGTATATATCCTCCTTCTCCCTCAATTTGATTATTGATCGGAGGCGGATTTGTTCAAGTCAAAATAAATGGATGTATTTATCGGTTCGCTTGTGCT
The DNA here is from genome assembly GCF_018066705.1 of Ochrobactrum sp. AP1BH01-1. Lineage (NCBI taxonomy): Bacteria > Pseudomonadati > Pseudomonadota > Alphaproteobacteria > Hyphomicrobiales > Brucellaceae > Ochrobactrum > Ochrobactrum sp. AP1BH01-1. The sequence goes on from NZ_JAGPOU010000003.1 coordinate 273,417, forward strand.
AGAAGCTGCGCAACCCATCCTGATTTGTCTGTTGTGTCACCGATATAAAAGCGCGCTTCGCGCGTTATTTATTTGATAGAAAACAATTTTACTTTCGTACTGTAAGTATCGATATATCGGAACTTTCAAAAATATCTGAAAACTCGGTATGTGGCAGCTTCTTCCTGCGTCAAAATGGCACGCAATGGATGGCCTAATTCCGGCGATCCGCCGATCCGACCTTCGGCTCAGTAAAAGCTGTTCGGGAAATAGCGTAGGTAAAGCTCCGTCAGCGTGCCCTTCTGCTGCAATGCTTGCAGGGCATTATCGAAGGCGCTGACAAGAGGAGTATTTTTCTGCGCAACGGCAATGCTGAGACCGGAGCCCAGATATTGCGGCGCAAGATAGGGACCGGCTGCGAAGGTGCAGCATGCATGGCCCTCGGGATTGTTAAGCCACACGGAAAGCGACATGCCGTCGTGAAAGACGATGCCTATCTTGCCGCTCCTGAGCTCGGCGAGCATGCTCGATTCATCAGGGTAAGTTTTTGCGAGCGCCTGGGGAAAATAGCTTTTCAACAATTGTTCGTGGGCCGTGCCTGCAACGACGCCGACGCTCTTGCCCTTCGTGGCTGTCACGGGATCATCGTTAAAGGCGCTGGCATTGGTCGTCGCAAAACGCGCGGGCAGCCGCATGTAGGACCGCGAATAGGCGAATTTTTCGCGGTTTGCTTCGGTCGGCTTCCATCCGGCAAGGATGGCTTCGGCCTGCCCGGTGAGCAGGCGCTCTTCCAACTCGTTCCAAGGCACCGCTTCGACTTGACATATGTCGTCAACACCCAATTGCCGGCAAAGGGCCTTGGCAAGATCGACATTGTAGCCGGAAAGCTGTCCCTGATCGCCAAGCATGTTGAACGGGGGAAAGTCGACGGTTGTGATGAACCTCAATCGCGTGAGCGCTTGCAGGGACGGCAATGGCAGGCGCTCCTTCTGGTTGATGAAGGAAGGAGCCTCCGGCTGTGCGTCTGAAGCCTGCGCGCTATGAATACCACACGCGGATGCGAGCGCGATCAGCAGTCTTGGAAGGTGGAGTTTCATGACCCGTCTTTGCTCTCCTTTTTATAATTTCACGTTAACCGCACGATGGAGCGGCCTTCAATATTCACCGAAGGTTCGATGAAAATAAAGGTTGCAATTCTTTTGGAGTATATTACCTTCCGATTGCAGTTTTATCGGAATAATTAACTAATATAGGATCCGGTAAAATTAGTATATTAGTTAATTTCTAAAATATAAATCACAAATATTCAGTAGTGCGGGGGTACTATGAGTAGTGTATCGACTGCGTTCGATCTGGAGATATGCAGCGCCATATCTGCCAGACTGGAACAATGTGGCATATCGAGAGAGGCGTTGCTGGGGGCATATAGTGCGGCTGCTCGCCATGGGACATCATTTTGTGTGGAACTGGTTCAGCGAGGTGACGTTGCAGAAACGGTCATTTATGCAGCTATCGCCGACCTTTTGGGGGTCGAGTTCACAAACGAAGCTCTACCGTCCCGTATTTTCGTATCGGGCGAAGAGAAGCCATCGGCTTTTATCGATGTCGGGCAGGTTATGGTGCTCGGCGCAGACGGAGGCAGTTATCTCTATATAGCTCCATCGGAAAATCGCATCAAAACGCTTCGGGATTATATTCTTGCAACACCGCAATTGAAGAACCGAATACGGATTTGCACGCCCACGCTTTTGAAGCAGGTCATGCGGCAACGACATCAGAAGGATCTGATCGCCAGAGCCTATGAAATGACACCACAATCGCTTTCCGCCTCGCGCGTTCTGGATACGCCGCAGGCATTTATAATCGCGATGGCGGTTTATGCGTTTTTCGCCTGCATCTTCAATTGGCCTGCGACCACTCTCCTTGTTCTCCACGTGGCGCTGTCGATATTCTTCTTCGGATGCGTCATGATCCGTCTGTTCGCAGCGGTCGCCGGACGTCGGCTGAAATTTCTGGAAATCAGGAAAAGCAGGCCGCGCGATTTACCGATCTATTCCGTCCTGGTGCCGCTCTATCGGGAGCAGGAGGTGATAGGCCAGCTTGTAACGAGCTTGAAACGGCTGAACTGGCCTGCCAGCAAACTCGACATCAAGCTTGTCTGCGAGAAGGACGACTTTGATACGATAGCGGCTATACGTCGTGTGCGGCTGCCATCGAATTTTGAACTGGTTCTCGTGCCGTCCGGCGGGCCGAAGACGAAACCGAAGGCATTGAATTATGCATTGCAGTTTGCCCGGGGCGAGATTGTCGCAGTCTTCGATGCCGAGGACCGTCCGCATCCTGATCAATTGCTTGAAGCATGGCAGACTTTTCAGGTCGAGGGCGACAAGCTGGCCTGCGTACAAGCCCCGCTGATTATCGGGAATTTTCGCGATAATCTTCTGACGCGAATGTTTGCGTTCGAGTATGCCGCGCTTTTCCGCGGGCTGCTGCCTTGGCTTGCTTCTCGGGGACATGTTATTCCGCTCGGCGGGACTTCCAACCATTTCCGGCGGTCTTGTCTGGAAGAGGTTGGGGGCTGGGATGCCTACAACGTCACGGAAGATGCCGATCTCGGTGTGAGGCTTGCTCGTTTTGGTTATCGTATCGGTGTCATCACGCGTGGTACGATTGAAGATGCGCCCGTAAACTATGATGTCTGGCGCAAGCAGCGGACACGCTGGCTCAAGGGCTGGATGCAGACATGGCTCGTCCACGGACGCCAGCCGCACAATACCTGGCGCGAGCTTGGTTGGTTCAGGTTTTCCGTCAATCAGATTTATACCCTGGGGATAATTGGTTCGGCGCTTCTGCATCCTCTGATGCTCGCCATGTTCGCTTTCCTGCTGATAAGCATGCTGTTCGGGCCGCTGACGACACACAGTATCTGGCTATTGGGGATCGATCTGACGAACATTCTGTTAGCCTATCTGAGTTTCTACCTTCTCGGGGCGAGAACGATGGAGCCAACGGAATTGGGAGGATATGCGTACCTGTTCTCAATCCCGGTATATTGGGTGTTGATTTCAATCGCGGCCTGGCGTGCGCTATGGCAGCTGGTGCATGTGCCGCATCTGTGGGAAAAGACACCGCACCAGCCGAGCCTGTTTTACCTCTCCGCCGGCGACGAAGTGATGAATGTGGAGCCGCGTCCGATGATTGACTGATCCTCGGCGCCGATTGCCTGAATGTCCCTTCCCTCATAAGGCAGGGTCAAAAGGATGCGCCGGATTGCAGCCAGTCTGGCGCGCCTCTTGTCGTTTGAACGGATGATGGTCCAGGGAGCGTAGCCCGTATCCGTCCTTTCGAGCATGGTGTGCAATGCATCGGAATAATCATTCCAGCGCGAAATACCGGCCACATCCATCGGCGAGAACTTCCAGTTCTTGAGCGGGCTGTGGCGCCGCTCATGAAAGCGCTTGAGCTGCATTTCCTGGGCGATATCCAGCCAGAACTTGAAAAGGTGAATGCCGTCGGTCACGATCATGCGCTCGAAATCGGGCGTTTCGGTCAGGAATGTCTCAAGCTGCGTCGGCGTGCAAAAGCCCATGACGCGTTCCACGCCCGCCCGGTTGTACCAGGAGCGGTCAAATGTGACGAACTCTCCAGCCGTTGGAAAATGCGCGACGTAACGCTGGAAGTACCATTGTCCCTGTTCGGTTTCGGTTGGCTTCGGCAAGGCGACATTGCGGGCGGTTCTGGGGTTCATGAACTCGCGGATCGTAAAGATTGTCCCGCCCTTGCCGGCAGCGTCCCGGCCTTCAAAGACGCTGATGACGCGTCCGCCAGTATCCTGGAGCCAATATTGAAGTTTGACGAGCTCGATCTGAAGCCGCTCGAGCGTTTCTTCATATTCTTCCGACTTCATCTTGGACGGATAGGGATATCCGCCTGAGAGCAACGCATTGTCATCGATCCATTTCGGCAGCTTCGGATCGTTTATGTCGAACGACCGCGCCTCACCTCCAATTTTCAGCTTGATTGGCTTGTCGCCTGGTTTTGCCTCGTCTTTTTTGTCTTTCTTTTTGTTAGCTGTCTTCGAACTGTCACCCACGGCAATTCCCTTTCGTTTATATCAAGGCATGATATGGGCTGTTTGGAAGCTACGTAAAGGACGTCCGAGCATTTCCGGATAAAACATGATTCCGAAAGTGGGAACCGGTTTTTCGGGTGAAATCATGCTTAAACAAAAGTTTAGGGCTGGATGACGATTGAGCTTACAACATCCCGCTCTAAAGTCTGAGCCATAACCGCAGAAGGAAGCAGCATGAGCGAGGCAGGCAATCACACCGGTCCAGAACCTGAAGCGGAGAAGTCTATTTTCGAACCGCTTCTTCGGGTCAAGGGTGTTGTGATCGCCAGCATGGTGCTTGCCGTCTGCGTGCTGGCCCTTGATCTCCCCTTCTGGTTTCGTGCAGGCCTGCTGGCCGTCGTTGTTCTCGGCGCTGTGTGGCTCGCAAGCGAAGTCGCAAGCACCGAACCAGACGAAGTGCCGGTAAAGAATATAACGCCTAACGAAATGGCGGGAGTGTCCGGCGAGCGTCTGGCCGATCTCTTGACCGACCCGATGGTGGTCTTCGATCACGGTGGCACGGTGTTGTTCACCAATTCAGCGGCGATCGAAGCGTTCCAGTCGCTGGAAACCGGCACAGCGCTTTATCTGCGGTTTCGTGCGCCGGAAATGCACGCCTTGATTCAAGGGGTGATCGCAGATGGCGAAGCACGAAGCATAGAATATTTCGAGCGCGTTCCGATAGATCGCTGGTTCAAGGCCATGGTCAAGGCGTTGCCGGGCAAGGACGGCAGGCCCGAACTTTTTGTGCTGTTGTTTCGCGACCAGAGCGAAACGCGACGCATCGATCGCATGCGTTCGGATTTCATCGCAAATGCAAGCCACGAGCTGCGCACACCGCTCGCTTCGCTCCGCGGGTTTATCGAAACTCTGCAAGGGCCAGCGCGAAACGACGCGGCGGCACGCGATCGCTTCCTGGATATCATGCAGAAACAGGCTGAACGCATGTCGCGCCTGATTGATGATCTTTTGTCCCTGTCGCGCCTTGAAATGCGGGCCCATCTGACGGTCAATGAATGCGTCGACGTAACTTCCATTCTCAATCACGTCGCCGATACGCTGGCGCCGCTGGCAGCCGGTCTCGACATTCATATCGAGCGCGTGTTGCCGGATCACCCTGTCATGGTCACCGGGGCGCGTGACGAGCTTATTCAGGTGTTCCAGAACCTCGTGGAGAATGCCTGCAAATACGGACAGGGTGGCAAGCGCGTCATCGTCAAGCTGGATGAAGACGACAGCGGCAGTTCCCCGGAGGTCGTCGCGTCGGTTCAGGATTTTGGCCCGGGCATAGCCGCCGAGCATTTGCCGCGCCTGACCGAGCGCTTCTATCGGATCAATGTGGAGACGAGCCGGGCCCAAAAGGGCACAGGGCTTGGCCTTGCCATTGTAAAACACATCCTTGCCCGCCATCGCGGACGTCTGGTCGTTCGCTCGCAGTTGGGCGAAGGATCGACCTTTATGGTTCGGCTCCCGAAACGTGCGGCTTAGATCGTCCTAACCGAATTTGCGCAGCAGCCGCCATTTCAGCGGGCGCAGCTTTTTATAGAAGGAAGTTGCTCTGATTCTCTCCAGATAATGTGCGAGGATGAGTGACATACGTCCATGGACAGTGACCGGGCGAACATAGTCCCGCAGGGATGTCGTTCGGTCGCGCACGCCGAACTTCCACGGCTCATCGCCAAAGCCGAGATCGAAAACGGTGTAGCCATCCGCTTTGAGCGCAGACAACAGGCGCAACATCAGCACTTTTCCCGGTGAAAATCTGCTCCAGGTGCCGTCCTCGAACGTTATGATCATTGCGCAATAAAGGTCATTTCGGATGACGCTCCACATAGTGGCCAATACGGTTTCACCCACAGTGAGTGCTGAAAGGTGTAGGGCGTCGTGCCGGGCCAGATGCTCCGTCGCTTCTTCAAAAAAGCGTCGTTTCTCAGGATGGGCATCGAAACCGGGCACCATGGTTTCTTCAAATCGCCGTTGTTTCTGGCGCAGCATGGCATCCAGGACAGTCCGACGCTCAGCTTCGGTTTGAGCTATAAGAAAACGGCTTCCTTCCATCTGCTGCAACGCTCGATCACGCTTTTTGATATTGCCAATACCTTGTATGGATTTCTCTATCTCGTCGATCGGACGTGTCAGTGAAATCGCGTGTGTGGACGCATCGGAAAAGCGGTCAGTTACCGACCATAAGGGATTGATAAGGCCCTCGACATTTTCCGGCATTTTGTAAAGCGCAACGATATCGTGAGAGGGAACTGCTGCAACCACAGCTGCAAGGATACGCATTGCGGCGTCGTGCGAAAGCTCTGCCGCGGCTGGAAAAACGATGGGGGCGTTATAATCGCTTACGCCCTCATCAATAAATGAAAGGACCCGGGAACCGCAGATACGTGTGATAGAGAGCGGCAGAAAAAGAAGCGGCGTGCCATCGGACTGGCGGACTTCCGTCAAGCACAGTTGCACACCGGATTTTTGTCCATAGCTTGCTTCCCATGCTCGTATAAAGGATTTGGACTGGAAAACAAAAAACGCGCTGCCGGTTTTGTCATCGGCGTCCGGCCAGTCTATGGATAGCCGTTCCGCACTGCTGAAAACCCGAATTTCAAAATCATTGGTCAGCATAAAACGCTTTCAGAATTCTGAGTTGGGGAAATTCCGGCTAACAGCGGGTCGAATCTCATTTTAGAGTTGAAGTGTTTAGTGGATTTGAAACCAAAAAAAACTATGAATTGCTAGCTTGTTTGGTCCTGATCCTAAATTGCTTCGCGCGTATTTCTCACAAATAGGGCAACGATGTCTGTCTCGATTATCATCAAAACCTTGAACGAGGAAAAGCGTATCGCCGGGGCGGTAGAAAGCGCCTTGAAGGCTTTGCCCGGCGGAAAAGTGGAAGTGATCGTCGCGGATAGTGGATCGACGGACCGCACAATCGAGATCGCACGGGCATATCCGATCAAGATTGTGCAGATCGAGCCTCCTGCGCAGGCCAGCTGTGGCCTCGGTCCGCAGCTTGGTTTTCAATATTCGACCCAGCCTTTTATCTGCCTGATCGATGGCGATATGATAATTGAGCCCGATTTTCTGCCGGCTGCCCTTGATTACCTCAACAGGCACCCCGATGTCGGCGGAGTGACGGGCCATGTTGTGGATCAAATTCTGGAGAGTCTGGAATTCCAGCGCCGTGCAAAGCGGCATTCGCCCGAAGCGCGGACCGGCAATATCGACCGGATGAACGGGGGCGGGCTTTACAGACGCAGCGCCATTGAGCAGGCCGGATATTTCTCGGATCGCAATCTGCACGGTCACGAAGAGTTTGATGCCGGTGTGCGCCTGCGAAGCCATGGATGGAAACTCCATCGTCTGGACCGGCCGTTCGTGCAGCATTTCGGCTATACGATGAACGCCTACAAACTCCTGGTCCGCCGCTGGAAAAGCAAGTACCTGCGCGGAACCGGTGAAGTCTTGCGTGCGGCGATGGGGCAACCGCATCAAAAAAATCTGTTCCGCGAATTGCCGGAATTGCGGCTTTGGGGGGCGGTCTATCTTTGGTGGCTGGCGATCATTGCCGCTCTGCTGTTCGTGCCGGGATGGCCCCTGGCAATTTCTGCGGCAGCGGTGATTGCGGCGATCCCGTTCGTGGCGATGTCTGTCCGGTCGCGCAGCATCGAACTTGGAGTTTACGCGGTGGTGGCATGGATATTTCATGCAGCAGCACTACCCCTTGGCTTTTTTCAGCCGCGCCGTAAACCCACCGACTGGATTGAGAGCAAGGTTATAAGGGAGCCCTGATGGACATTCTGCGACAGGTCCTATCCGCCTCATTCATTGGCCTCGCAATGCCCTGTGCCAGTGGTGAAGAATGGCTTCCGGTCACAGAAAACAATCTCGAAATCTCCGCTGGCAGCCCCCTCGATTTTTCGGGTTTCTTTCCAAACACGCCGATCGAAGAGAAAAATCGTTTGATAGCAAACGCCGATGGGCGTCTCGCACAGGCCGACAAGCCCGATCTGGCGATGCGGCTGCAATGTGCGGCGATTGCCTGGGGACCTCCATCATCGGGCGCGGTTGATCATGCCTTTATCGACCGATATGTGCGGCAGCTCCGGCTGCACGGCTACAACATAGCCCGGTTTCATTTCGTCGATGCTGATCTGATGCTCGGGCAGCCGCGTGATTTCGGTTTCCGCGCTGAAGCGCTGGACCGGATGCGCTACCTTATGGCGGCTCTCAAGCGCGAAGGCATCTACTGGATCATCGATGGGCTTACGTCAGAAAGCGGCGCTTTGGGCGGCAAGGACACCGATCGATGGGGAACGGAGGGTAATCTGAAGCGCCGGGCCTATGTGGATGATACAGCATTCGATCATTGGCTGCGTTTTCAGAAAGAAGTCTACGCCACGGTCAATCCCTATACGGGGCTTGCACCTTTGCACGACCCTGCGCTCGCGCTGATCATTCCGTTCAACGAAAATGGTATCGAGTTTACCAGCTTTGTGCACGAGCCCAATGACGGGACGACATTTTGGTCCGGCTATCGTCCTGCATTTAATACATTTTTGAAGACGCGATATGCGAATACCCGGGCATTGTCACGAGCCTGGGGCGGCCTGGCGTCCGGCGAAAATCTGGAGCAGCAGACGATCCATTTGCCGGAAAGCCGCAGCGGCGGCGGCGAACGGCTCCGGGATTTCCAGGCTTTTCTCGTTGAGAGAGAACGCTTGTTGGCCCAACGGATGGAGCAGGCGCTCCGCCAACTCGGTTATCGCGGCCTCGTCGCTCCCTATAACAACTGGTTCACAGTCCAGACAGCTCTTTCACGACAGAACCAGAAAGCGGTCGTTGCCAATACCTACCATGATTGGATCGGAACCCTCGATCCGGGTACCGAAATCAAACATGCAAGTTCGATTTCCGACACCGCTTCCTACATTGGTGAAATTGCTGCCGGACGCTGGCTCGGACGGCCTTTTCTTGTAACAGAATACGAACACTTGTTTTGGAACCGCTATCGATACGAAGCCGGAATCGTGATGCCAACCTATGCCGCTTTGCAGGGCTGGGATGGTATCTGCCGCCACGGTCAAGGGCCCCTGACGCTTGCATTTGACGAGGCGGCTCCATTCCGTCAACGCATTGTGCCTTATACCTTCGCTGCAGATCCCGTCGCACGCGCCGGTGAAACGCTGGCATCGCTTCTGTTTCGCAGGGGCGACGTCGCAACCGCAGCTTTCAATGTGCCGTTCATGATGCAGGGTGAGACGAGCCTCGGTAATTCGCTTGAGTTTCGAGAACCCGCGCGACTGAAGCCATTGGCGCTTATCGGTGGGATCGGCCTTGCCACAAGAGAGTTGGCCTGGCCGCAAAATTTGCAAAAATCGGTTTCGATCAATTATCGGAATGTATCGCTCGACAACGTGTTGCAGCGTTTGAAGGCCGCAGAACTCTTGCCGGAGGATAATGCAACCGACCCCTCGCAAGGCTTGTTTGAAAGTGCCACGGGCCAAGTCCTTCTTGACCGTAATAAGCAGCGGATGCAGGTCGTTACACCTGAGACCGAGGCCATCGCCTTTGCCGAACTGAAAGAGCACCTGACTTTGAGTGAACTATCCCTCGGCAATGCCGAGGAAAGAGGGCTGTTTGCGGTTTCGGCAATTGATGGAAAAGAACTGAAGGACAGTGAAAAACTGCTTATAATTTTCGCCAGCGATGCCCGCAACTCCGATATGCGTTTCCGCGACAAGGCGGAGAAAATCATTGAGGATTGGGGACGTCTGCCCGTCACTTTGCTGCGCAATCGGGTAGATGTGAATCTGGCAGGCAACACAGTTTCATGGGCACTATCGCCGATCGGTCTTGACGGCAAGATTCACGAAAAAATAGCTGCCGGGTCTGGTCCTATCGCTTTCCGGTTGGATAATGGTGCGGGCAAAACGGGGCCTACGACTTTCTTTCTTCTGGAAAGGAAGCTCGCTGTTCAATAGAAGTCCGTCGACAACCTGCTCCAGCTTTCGCCGGCAAGCCCGCCAATAAAGATATCGCCGCGCTGAATTGCATTCAGCATTTCTGCGTTCGCTGTGGCAGCGCAGACGTTGGCTTTCAGACGGAAGAACATGATCGACTGCTGTGAAAGCGCATTGAGATAACGCGGATCAACCCTGCCTTGTGCCGCAATATGCCCTTCATCCTGCAGGTGGACCAGCATCGCATCGACGGCATGTTTTTCCATTCCGGCTTTTGTGACGATGTTCAGAACTTCTGCGATGCCATTGGGACGCATATAGTAACAGAAGAACCCGCTCGGACTGCCGGTGCGGTCGTTGATCGCGCAGAACCGCAAGGCGCCGGCAGCGTGATTGTCTGACGCCATCAGGAACAGCCAGTTGATGTCGCTTTCTGTCCAGGCTGGATGTGCCAAATAGCTTTGCAGGTAGCCGGGAACCAGAGATATGGCTTCGTCTTGCGCAATTTCACTCACATTCGCCCGGGGTTTGGCTGCTCTCTTGATCGCGGGAATTGGAAAAAGCGGGTTGAGCATTCTGCCCACTGAACTGGTTGCCCATCCACCCAGAATTGGACGCCGTTCGGCAACGTAATTGGCTACATAGCTGGCAGCTCGGAAGACACGTGTCCAACCGAGCCCGTGTGTGCTGAGTGTTATCCCGCCAATCGCTTCGGAATGCTTGAGGCTCACAGGGGCAGCACTGTCGGTGAAGTTGAGGATATTTTCACTCGGCCGCAAAGTGAGTGTCAGTTCGGCGGCGCCGCGTGGCGACATTTCCGGCTTCATCATGAAAGCGCATAGCAATCGCCCCATGATCGATTGGCCATTGACCCTATAGGGGATAGGCAGGACCGAGATCGCGCTATCGATCTCACCGTGCTCGTCCTCATGGACCACGCTGCCAATCGCTGGGTCGTAGTAAGGGTTTTCAAAAAAGAACTTTTGAAAATATTGATCAAAAGTCTCGTGGCACGACTTTGAATGTGGACGAAAAACTTGCTGGAAGAGGGTGCGAATAGCAGGAATATCATCGATCTTCATTGCGCGAACACGCCGCGGCCTGACGTCGTTTGCCGAGATCGAGATATCCGTCATCTAAGTCCCCACTGTTGAAACCGCTTTCTTCTCTTCTGCGTCGCGACTCCTGCGAACGAGATAGATAACGCATCCCCATGATGCCAGCACAATACTGATTTCAATTACGTAAATGGCCGCGAAAGTTCCCGTGATCGGCGCATACCACGTCGCCAGTGCCAGAAGCGGCGCGCCGAGAATATTGCCTGTGTTGAGGACCGCGGTGCGATAGCTATGCTGGCTTGCTGCCCCCAGAAGGTCAACCGCTATCGACCACAGGGCGACAAACACCGTGATCCAGCAAAGCGTGCGGCAAAAAGAAACCAGCGTTTCGTACTCATGGCCAAACAGATAGGGCAGATAGGGCGCAATAATAAAGACGGCCAGCGAGGTGAATATGCCGATTGCAAATGCGGCACCCAGCAGGCGCATTGTGATCGGCAGGGCATGATGGATGCCGTTTGCGCTAGCGCGCGCCAGATGAGGATAGACCAGACGGTTCATCGCCTCTACGGTCAATGTGCTGCTGTCGATGATACGACGTGTGACGCCATAACTACCGACGATGCTTGGCGGCATCAATGTGCCGAGGAGCAGAAGGTCGGCGTTTTGGCGCACAGCCTTGAAGATGAATTGCGATGCAAACATCACGCCGAGCCGTATTTCGTCGCGCACGAGAACGTATCGCGGCCTGCCGAGCCGACGCAGAAACAGGGCATAGACAACTGCAACCAATACATGGACACCAAACTGCCAATAGGCCCATCCGACCACAGTGGAGACACCGAATACAAGGCAGGCGGTCGCTGCGGCAATGGTGCGCGCAATGGCAAATCCAACAACGGAAAGATTGGCTGATATGAAGTCGGTATGTGCGATATAAATCTGCTCGACCAGCAGGATGAGACGCACAAGCACAATATTGGTGACAAGCAGCAGAAAAAGGCCAAGGGAGTTCCCTGAAAATTCAGGAGAACTGTTCAGCCAGAACGGTAAGATGATCATTCCTGCGGCGACGAGGACAATGCCGGTTATTGCAATGAGAATGAGATTGTGACCGAGCATGGCAGGATAAATGGCGCGGTCCTGCGCCACGCGCCGAACGAGGCATTCTGCTCCCCCCAGGCCGCAGATGAAGGTAGCGATGCTGGTTACCGCCATTACCGTTACGAAAAGGCCGAACTCATGAGAGCCGAGATACCGCGCCAGAATGGCAAATGTAAAAAGCTGCGCGATGTTTGCCGCAAAGAGACTGCCGCTCGAAGCTGCGTAGGACAGGAATGTCGACCAATGGCGTTTCAAGATTTCATACCGAACTTTCGGGTTGCTCCACCCGAGTTTTCTTCCCGGAGCATGACGCTTGGAATTTCAGGAGATGGTTGAGGTAGCGAACCGGATTGTTTTCCGTAAGGTTTCTGGTGGCGAGATATATGCTCCATTTTCTCTTAATCCCGAAAAACACGAGGTGCCAAGCACGACGACGAAAATTTACCGGAAACTGCAAGAGTAAATGACCGTCATGTGCATTTTAGTGACACTCTTGCCGATGATTGCCTTTCATTAACCGAATTTTTTAATCTTTAAGTCTAAGGAAAACAGTGGCGCAATGTTTGCGCTGTCGAGTGAGCTTTAGGGGAAGCTAATGTACACGTTGCGCGACCTCGCTTCGAAAGCACGGGTAACGGAGACCGCTGGTGAGAATCCGGCGCCCGTAGACGGGCGGCTGCGCGCAGTCAAGCGCGAGACATATGCCGTCCGCGAAGAAGAAAAGGTCACCGAAACAGCCACGTCCGCTCACAAGCGGCTGATGTTGCCGGAAATCGACCTGTTGGACGCGCTCGCCTGGATGCGTGCCCGGTGGATTTTGATAGCAGCGCTCGCGATAATCGGCGGCTTGGCGGGTCTCGCCTACGGCATGACAGCAAAGCCGCGATATACAGCCTATACGGATTTGTTGGTGCCGCCGTCCGGACTTCAGTTGCTGCCTAACGATGTCTACGCCCAGAGTCTGCAGGCAGATAGCCAGATACTCGACATTGAAAGCAAGATGCGCATCCTCACTTCCGGCAACGTACTCCGGCGGGTTGTGACGGATTTGAACCTGAATGAAGATGAGGAGTTCGTGCCGCCTCCGCCAGCCTTCGATATTCGGGCTATGCTTGGCCTGAGCAAGCCGGCAGGTCCGAAGGACGATACGCTGACAGCGGTTCGCGCTCTGTCGCAGCGCATCAATGTTACGCGGCCTGAACGGTCCTATCTGGTCACGATTGCCGTCTGGACGGACAATCCGGAAAAATCGGTGAAGGTCGCGGATTCTCTGGCGAACGCCTTCCAGGAAGAAGTCGCCCAGGCGGATGCCGATGGAGCAGGCCGTGCTGCCGCAGCCCTATCCGAACGTCTGGCCTCCTTGCAGAAGGCTGCGACAGAAGCAGAGGAGAAAGTCGCGGCATTTCGCAGGGCGCACGGCTTGCAGACCGCCGGCGGCGAACTTGTCAGCACCCAGTCGATGACGCAGATCAACTCCAAGCTGGTCGATGCCAGGGCGCGTGTTGCAGACGCAAGCACCCGCTATGAGGAACTGACGAAGGACACTGGCAGTGCTGTTAGTCCGGCGAGCACATTGCAGTCGCCCACGATGACAAACCTGCGCGGACAATATGCATCGCTGAAACAGCGTTACGACGCTCTCGCCATGACTTACGGGCCGCGTTACCCGGAATTGATGAATACGGAACGACAGCTTGCCGGCCTGGAACAGCAGATGGCGCAGGAACGGGCACGCATCCTGCAATCAGCAAAGGTTGATCTGGATCAGGCAAACGCCGTTGTGGCTGTGCTCAATGCGCAGGCCGCTTCGGCACGTTCAGCAGTCGCGCTTGACAATGATGCGCAGGTCCAGCTTTCGGACCTTGAACGCGACATGGCCGCGAAAGTATCAATCTATAATACCTTTCTGACCCGGTCGTCGGAAACCAGCCAGCGCCAGCAACTTGATGCGACAAACATACGGATTATTTCGACGGCCATTCCGCCGATCAGTCGCAGCTGGCCTCCCAAGTCAATGGTGCTCGGTGCCGGGGGCGGGATTGCCGGAATGGGTCTTGGCGTGGTGTTGGCGCTGGGCTTGGGTTATCTTGGAGCATGGCGTCGAAACCGGGAAGGTCTGATCTGACTTGGCTGAACTATCGGTTCATTATCGTGAGGAGATAAAGCCGCGGGTCTCGTCAGCTGTCGGAGCTGGCCTTTTTCTATGCATGTTTCTGTTCATGTGGATAGGGACCAATCCCTACCCGGATATTGGTGCCGTGACCGGTGTTACTGCCAAGGCCGCCGATTCCAGTTCGTTCAACCAGCTTGTCACCCTGTTTCTGACTGGCAGCTTTCTGGTCTGTGCACTGAATAGCTCCATGCGAACCGCCGTCATGCAGCCGCGCATTCTGATGGGGCTGGTTTTCTTCTGGCTTTTCCTGACGGCCATGCTGTCGGCCCATCCCATGATCGCCAGCAAGAAAGTCGTGTTGTCTATCCTCACGGCTCTGAACGCGAGCATCTTTCTTATGTTGCCGCAATCCGAACGCCAGATGGCGCGGCTTTTGGCAATCGGCTCACTGATAACGCTGGCATTCGCCTATTTCGGCGTGATTTTTATGCCGCAACGCGCAATTCATCAGGGCACGGAAGTCATTGAGCCTATGCTAGCCGGCGCTTGGCGCGGTCACTATCCGCACAAGAATGCCGCCGCCGCTTCTCTCGTGCTGATGAGCTTTTTGGGGCTTTACATCCGGAAACGCGGCTTGCCGAAAACCGGTCTGCTGATTGTCGCTCTTTGCGTTTATTTCGTGCTGCATACAGGCGGCAAGACATCGACGGCCATGCTGCCCTTTATCGTGGTGATGTCGCTGGTGTTCGTGCGGTGGAAATGGACGCGTGCTCTCATAGTGATTGGCGGGATCGCAGCATTCAATATTATTGCCGTCGGGGCCGCTGTCTTCGACCCACTGCGCGAGCTTGTACAAAGTTTGGGAGTTGACGCCAGTTTTACAAACCGTTCTGATATTTGGAAACTTGCATTCGCGGCGATCTCGGCCAAGCCGATTTTCGGCTACGGTCTGGACTCGTTCTGGAAAACGCCCGAAATGGTCTATGCAGGCGGCGGCGGTGCAAGCTGGGCGGTTGCCGCCTTCAATGCGCATAATTCCTTTCTGGATATGATGATCAATGCCGGCATTATCGGTCTGATTCTGACGCTTGTCTGGATAATGATTTTGCCGCTTCGATATATTAGGGAAGCGGAAAGCACAGATAACGACCCTATATTAACGCTGCTTTATATTCGCCTTTGGCTTTACGGATTATATATGTCTTGTATGGAAAGTACGTTCTTTCAGAACGGTGGGGCACTATGGTTCTGTATCATGGTTGCTGTCTTCGGATTGCGCTTGCAGGCTAAGGCAAGGCTTGTCTGAAACAGCTTTGGGGAGCTGGGGCAATGGCGGAAATGGATAGTCTTGAGAGGGCGCGCGCGCGTCTGGAATGGTACGCCATTCGGCTGAACGACAGCATCAGTCGCCGGTTTCCGTTACGCCCATTCTACTTGCCGTCGAACGAACGGATCATCTCTTTCACCTTCGATGATGTTCCCGATACCGCGGAAAGCGCTGGGGCTGCGATTCTTGATAAGTACGGGGTTCACGGCACCTTTTATATTGCCGGCAGTATGGTTGACACGAAAGAAGCCCAGAGGAACCTGGTCACGCAGGAAGGGTGCCGAAAGCTGGTTGAGCGTGGGCACGAACTGGGTTGCCATACCTATAACCACCTCAAGGTTCCCTATTTCGGCCCCGGAGAAATAGCGGCCGACCTTGACCGCAACACGGCCTATCTCGACGGTTTTGAGCCCGATCGTATTTTACCACGCAATTTCGCTTATCCTTATTGCGCGTCTTCCATGATGACGCGGCGGCTGTTTGCCGATCGTTTCGCAACGTGCCGTGGCGGCGGCAATCGCATCAATCGCGGCACGATTGATCTTGCCTTTTTGCAGGCGGTGGAAATAAGACAGCCTGACGACGAGGCTGCACGCCAGACCCGCTGGATCGACGATCTCAGCACCAATCCGGGATGGCTCGTCTTTTATACGCATGATATCAGCGATACGCCGACTGAATTCGGGTGCAAGCCTGAGACCTTTGAGCGTCTCGTATCCCATGCAGTGAAAAGCGGGGCGGCTGTTCTTTCCGTCCGCGAGGTATTGGCGCGCCTCGGCGCGCAAAGAGGTGCTGTTTGACGCATGTAAATGATGTGGACCGTCGCCTGTTGGCGATTAACAATTATTTTTATCGGCGCGGTGGCGCCGAAACTGTTTTTCTCGACCACATCAAGTTGTTTTCAGAGATTGGCTGGCAAACCGCACCTTTTGCCATGCAGCATCCAGACAATTTTGCATCCGATTGGTCTTCCTATTTCGTCTCGGAAATTGAGTATGGCCGGGAAAGCAGCCCGCTCACCAAAGTCGTGCAGGCGGGCAAGATCATCTATTCGTGGGAGGCACGGGACCGGATCAAGGCATTGATCGAACGCTTTCGTCCGAACATCGCGCACGCGCACAATATCTATCATCATTTATCGCCGTCCATTTTCCCCGTCCTGAAGGACGCCGGTATTCCGACCGTCATGACGGCCCACGACCTGAAGCTTGCCTGTCCGGCCTACAAGATGCTGTCGCACAATCAAATCTGCGAACGATGCAAAGGCGGACGCGTTTATAATGTAGCGCTTCATAAATGCATCAAGGATTCCACGGCACTGAGCGGACTGGTTTTCGTTGAGACGGCAATTCATCGCATGCTTGGCCTTTATCGCAATACGCTTGACCGTATCGTTGTGCCGAGCCGCTTCTATATCGCGAAACTTGCCGAATGGGGCTGGCCGAAAGAGAAGCTGGTCTACATTCCCAACTTTGCCCATACGGATGATCTGAAGCCCTATGCCGATGAGGGTGATTATTTCGCCTATGTCGGAAGACTGGCGCCGGAAAAGGGGATCGCTACGCTCATCCGTGCTGCGGCTTTCGCGGGGCAGAAACTTGTCATTGCGGGTACAGGGCCCGAAGAACAGTCATTGAAGGCGCTTGCGGCTGAGGCGGGCGGGGACGTTACTTTTGCAGGCTATGTCTCGGGCGAACGGCTGCATCAGCTTATCGGCGAGGCGAAAGCGCTCGTTCTGCCGTCAGAATGGTATGAGAACGCCCCGATCAGCATTCTGGAAGCCTACGCACTTGGGGTTCCTGTGATCGGCGCTGATATCGGTGGAATTCCGGAAATGATTATCGCAGGTGAGACCGGCATGGTTTCGCGTGCGGGCGACGTTGATGATCTCGCCCGCGTTCTGGGCGATTTTGACAGATTGGCTCCGCAGGCGCGGCGCAAGATGGGAAATGCAGGCCGGGTCTGGGCCGGTAACGAATTCTCGCCGCAGGCGTACAGAAACCGGACGCTTGAGCTCTACGCCGAGTTGGGAGCATTTTGATGGTCCGAAGCGACAAAAGACCTCGCGTCATGATGCTGGGCCTGCGTGGCATCCCAAATGTGCAGGGGGGAGTGGAAAAGCATGTCGAGGAACTCGCCCGGATCTATGTGACGAAGGGCTGGGGTGTCGAGGTTATCGGGCGTCGTCCTTATCTCGAAAAGAAGCAGCCCTATGTATGGGAGGGCGTACAGGTAACGCCAAGCTGGGCGCCGACCTCCATGAAGTTTGAGGCAATTGTGCACACGGTGTTGGGCGTATTGCGGGCAGGTTTCAGCCGTCCGGATATCTTGCACATTCACGCAATCGGCCCTGCTCTAGCCGTCCCGCTGGCACGCCTGTTCGGATTGCGCACGGTCGTAACGCATCACGGTTTTGATTATAATCGTCAGAAGTGGGGACGTCTTGCGCGGACCATGCTGAAGCTTGGCGAATGGTGCGGGATGCGCTTTGCAAATGCGCGCATCGCGGTGTCCAACGATATCGCTCAAACGATGCAACAGCACTATCACGTGCCTGTCGCTTTCATCCCCAACGGCGTTACGCTTCGTCCGGCCTGCAAAGACACGACCTGGCTGGAGAAGCACGGCCTCTCTCCAAAACGCTACATCGCGCTTGTTGCGCGGATCGTTCCGGAGAAACGTCAGCTTGATCTTATCGAAGCCTTTGCAAAACTTGCCGATCCTTCCTTGAAACTGGCCCTGATCGGGTCGGCGGAATATACGGCTGAATATGCCGGGACCGTCCGAGCGAGGGCAGCGACCGTGCCCGGTGTCGTGTTGACGGGCGCGCTCCGCGGGGAAGAACTGTCAGCCTTGTTCAGTCAGGCCGCATTATTCGTCTTGCCATCCAGTCATGAGGGCATGCCGATCGCGCTTCTGGAGGCCATGGGATATGGCTTGGACGTGCTTGCAAGCGATATCACTGCGAATGTGGAAGTCGGACTTTCGAAGGACAGCTACTTTCCACTTGGCGACGTAGATGCACTGAAGGATGCGCTGCGCCGGAAAATCGATAAGCCTTTGACCGGCGAGCAGTCGCAGGAAATGATCGACTGGATCGCACGGGATTACAGCTGGAGCGGGATCGCTGACCGCACGCTGAAGGTCTATGAAGAAGGGAATAAGGGAGTAGGGGAGTAGGGGAATATGGAAGGATGAACCTGTTCCCAAAAGTGGCCGGTGTGGCGGCAAATTGATTTGTGCGCCCGTACTCGAAAGTCGCCCTTTCGCATATATATGCCGCTTTTTTGGTTCAGGTTCTGAGGAAGTGCGGGAATAGAAAAAGGGAGATGTCGCACATGGTCGACATACTCCCTTATTCCCTTACTCACCTATTCCTTTAAATCAGCGCGCCCGACGACGCTCCGCGGTCGGCTGGAAAGCCAAACGTGAATGGTAGCTGCAATATGGGCTCGATTCACCGGACTCATGGCCACAGAAATGGAAATCTTCGTTCAGCGGGTCACCGATCGGCCATTTGCAGGTGCGTTCGCTCAACTGCAGCAGCGAGAGACGGCGCGAAATGGGGACCACCACGTCGGAAGCAGGCTTGACCACGGTTTCCGCAACGACGTCCACGGCGTAGTCCATCTGAAGGGCGGTGGCGCCGACCGTCTTGGTGACCGTGGCCGTGCGCATCGTCGTTGTATGCACGCCGGTTGAGTGTTGTGCTGCAGGACGTGGCGCTGCGGCAACCGTATTGACTTTCTTGCTGCGCGGAGCAGCGGTCGTGGTTTTGCCACGGCCCGAAAGCTTCAAACGGTGCACTTTGCCGATCACTGCGTTACGGCTGACGCCGCCAAGCTGCGCTGCGATCTGGCTTGCGCTCAAGCCTTCGCTCCACAGTTTCTTCAGTAGTTCGACGCGTTCGTCTGTCCAGTTCATCGCCCTGGGCTCCAATCATTTTCGTTATCCGGAATCCACCAGTGTTCTCGGATCGCTCCAAGCGCAAACACCATATCTATCCGGGTGACTAGGTCCGCCGCACGAAATGTAGCTTTAATCTCTAAAAAGAAACTACAATATCCAACGACTCCATGACAAGGGATAGCCTTGTCAGGCAGATTCCATTTTTACAGTTTTCCCCAACTTGGGTGCCAAACGCGGTTTTTATTTGATCGCGCAGAAATTTCGCGCGCGATTTCTTCTGAACTGAAACCCGGATTGTTTCAGGATAGAACATCGCGGACTTGCGGGACGAACATGCCGTCTGGCAGTCTCAGCCGTGGAAAGATCCTTCTCTATATAGTGTCAATGTCCGCGTAAAGCCACCTTCCTTGCCGGAATGTTGCAAGAGCGCGAAAATGCATGAACTCATGCCGAAAGATGCCTTTAAACCTCGCTTGCTTTGATTGACATTTTTTCCATGAACGCCAATATACGCGCGAGATAAACATGCCGCCCTGAGGGCGGTTTTTTATTTCTGCCGGTGGCTCAGGCGAGGAGCTGGAGTCATCAGGACCATTCCTCTCATGTCCTGTTGTGGTTTCGTGACGGTTTGGAGTGGAGTGTTGGGCGCTCGTCGAAAGGTGGGAACCGTTTCGAGTGCCTGAGGACTGTCTATGGGAAAACACAGCTTTGCCGGTGCAGCCGGGCAAGCTGCCAATATGGGCTTTGGAGGCCTGACGCTATGACCGACGCTACGACCGTGCAACCGCTTTACGACACCTACAATCGTGCGGCTCTGCGCTTCGAGCGAGGTGAGGGCATCTGGCTTATTACCGAAAGCGGTGAACGTTATCTCGATTTCGCGGCTGGTATTGCTGTGAACTCGCTTGGTCATTCGCATCCGCATCTGGTGGAAACGCTGAAGGCGCAGGCGGACAAGCTGTGGCATCTGTCCAACGTTTACGAAATCCCAGCGCAGGAAAAGCTCGGGCGGCGTCTTGTCGAGAGCACTTTCGCCGACAAGGTCTTCTTCACCAATTCCGGTGCTGAAGCACTTGAGTGCGCCATCAAGACCGCACGCCGCTATCATTATGTAAGTGGTCATCCGGAACGTTTCCGCATTGTCACCTTTGAGGGCGCCTTCCATGGCCGCACGCTGGCCACAATTGCCGCTGGCGGTCAGGCGAAATATCTCGAAGGTTTTGGACCAAAAGTTGATGGTTTCGATCAGGTGCCGTTCGGCGATGAGGCGGCATTGCGTGCAGCTATCACCGACGAGACCGCGGGCATCCTGTTGGAACCCGTTCAGGGCGAAGGCGGTCTGCGCGGTTTCCTCGAGGAATTCATGCGCATGCTGCGCCAGATCTGCGACGAGAAGGGCCTTTTGCTGATTCTCGATGAAGTGCAGACAGGCGTCGGTCGCACCGGCAAGCTGTTCGCGCATGAGTGGGCTGGCATCAAGCCGGACATCATGGCGGTCGCCAAGGGCATTGGTGGTGGTTTCCCGATGGGGGCCTGTCTCGCGACTGCCGAAGCTGCCAAGGGCATGACGGCGGGCGTTCACGGTACGACCTATGGCGGTAATCCGCTGGCCATGGCTGTCGGCAATGCGGTTCTTGATGTTGTTCTGGCCGATGGCTTCCTCGAAAATGTCCAGGCTACCGCTCTGGTTATGAAACAGGGGCTCGCCTCCATCATCGACCGCTACCCGGACGTCGTTTCGGAAGTGCGTGGTCGTGGTCTGCTGATCGGCATCAAGTGTGTGGTGCCGAATACCAGTCTCATTCAGGCTCTTCGCGACGAGCATTTCCTGAGTGTGGGGGCCGGCGACAATGTTGTTCGTCTGCTTCCGCCGTTGATCACGACGCCCGAAGAAGCGCGCGAAGCACTGAAGCGCATCGAAACGGCAGTCGAACGGCTCGCAATTGCAAATCCGACCAGTAAGACAGCGTGATATCATGGCTACCGATAACGGAATCAAACACTTTATCGACCTCTCCGCTGTGCCTGCTTCGGAGCTTCGTGCGATCATGGAAGACGCCAAGGCACGCAAGGCGCGCCTGAAGGCAGGAGAGACGGAAAGACCATTCGCAGGCAAGGTGCTTGCAATGATCTTCGAAAAGCCCTCCACCCGTACGCGCGTGTCCTTCGATGTCGGCATGCGCCAGTTGGGCGGTGAGACAATCATGCTGACCGGCTCGGAAATGCAGCTCGGACGCAGCGAAACCATCGCCGACACGGCGAAGGTTCTCTCGCGCTACGTCGATGCAATCATGATCCGCACCACTTCGCATGACCGGATGCTGGAACTTGCTGAATATGCAACTGTGCCGGTTATCAACGCACTGACGGATGATACGCACCCTTGTCAAATCATGGCTGACGTTCTTACATATGAGGAACATCGCGGCCCGATCAAAGGCAAGACTTTTGCTTGGATGGGGGACGGAAACAACGTCCTCCACTCGCTGGTTGAAGCTGCGGCGCGTTTTGATTTCAACGTCAATATCGCAACGCCGGAAGGCAGCGAACCCAAGTCGCAGTATGTCGATTGGGCGAAAGCGAACGGCGCGAGCATCATGTCCACCACCGATCCGGAACGGGCGGCGAACGGTGCGGATTGCATCGTGACCGATACCTGGGTTTCGATGGGACAGGAAGATCATGCCCGCGGCCACAACGTTTTCATGCCCTATCAGGTCAATGCGCGACTGATGGCAAAAGCTGATCCAAAGGCGCTTTTCATGCACTGCCTGCCCGCCCATCGCGGTGAGGAAGTGACGGATGAAGTGATCGATGGACCGCAATCGGTCGTATTCGACGAAGCGGAAAACAGGCTCCATGCCCAGAAAGCCATTCTGGCGTGGTGCCTGCAAGGAGCATAATTTGGCTGATAAGACCAGCAACGAGCATACCGAAGTCGGAAACATCCCGGTCAATCTGGGCGATTTGGACTTCGCAGGCGATGACGCCGTCGTTCCTTTTCAGGTGGAAGGGCTCGACGTGCGTGGCCGCGCGGTTCAGCTTGGCCCGAGCATCGACGGCATTCTGAAACGCCATGACTATCCTGAAGAAGTGGCTCGCCTGCTGGGAGAAGCAACGGTTCTGACCGTATTGCTCGGCACTTCGCTCAAATTCGAAGGCAAGTTCATCTTCCAGACGCAGTCCGACGGCCCGGTCGACATGCTGGTGGTCGATTTCCGTACTCCACGTTCAGTCCGTGCCTACGCACGTTTTGACGCGGAGCGGCTGAAGGAGGCGATCGCCGCAAACAAGACGAAGCCGGAGGAGCTGCTGGGGCGCGGCACGCTTGCCTTCACTGTCGATCAGGGCGCCTATACCCAGCGTTATCAAGGTATCGTTGCGCTTGATGGCTCGACGCTGGAAGAAATCGCTACGACCTATTTCCGTCAGTCGGAACAGATTCCGACTGACCTCAAGCTGAGCGTCGCCAAGCTTGTCGAGCGGGGCGTCGATGGAAAGCCTGTCGAACAGTGGCGTGCTGGCGGGTTGATTATTCAGTTCCTGCCGGAATCCGAGTTGCGCGCGCGCATTCCCGATCTGCCGGGTGGCGATGAGGATGACGCCGAAGCCGCCTTCCATCCGGAAGATGACGCTTGGGACGAGGCTCGCTCGCTGGTCGGCACGATTGAAAGTTCGGAACTGACAGACCCGCAAGTTGGCTCGGAGCGGCTGCTTTATCGGCTGTTTCACGAACGCGGCGTGCGTGTGTTCGACTCTGTGCCTGTGCTGGATGAGTGCTCGTGCTCGCGAGAGAAGATTTCCGGCGTGCTGTCAGGCTTTACAGCCGAGGAAATTGCAGAAAGCGCGGATAACGGCAAGATATCCGTGACTTGTGAGTTCTGTTCCAAACTCTATGAGTTTGATGCGGCGGAGTTCGAAAACTGACGCTCTGAAGTGCATCCCGAAAAGTGCGAAGCGGCTTTCGGAACCAAGATGCGCGTAAAGACAATGGATAGAGCGGTTCCGGCGACTTAATTTAAACCGGAACCGCACGGAATAAATTTCAGTAGGAATTTATCCCCATGCCCAGGCAGGCTGTTATCTCCCACTGGTCAACAGTGGAGATACGATATGACCGACATTTGGTTACCAGTTACTCAGCAGAACCTCGAGATTGATGCTGACAGTCCGCTCGATTTTTCGACATTCCTATTGAACCCACCGATTACCGAGGAGCGACGGCTCATCGTCAATTCGGATGGTCAGATCGTATTGCAGAGCAATCCGGCCGTTCCATATCGGCTGCTGTGCGGAGCCATTGCAACTATTCCCGACCATGTGACAGCGGACAGGATGGCCGTTCAGCTGCGCCGCCATGGATATAATTGCGTACGGTTCCATTTTCTCGACATTGCTTTGATGGAGGGGCAGCTTCAGGATTTCGAATACCGACAGGACATTCTTGATCGGTTTCGCTACTACATGGCCGCATTGAAGCAAAACGGCATCTACTGGATCGTAGATGGCCTGACATCCAATGGCGGCGCGTTGGGCGGTGTAACGGACCGCTGGGGAACGGAAGGCAGGCTGAAGCTCATGACGCATGTTGAAAATGCGGCTTTCGGCCATTGGCTGCGCTTTCAGGTGGACATATTCGGGACGGTCAATCCCTATACCGGGCTTGTGCCTTTCGAAGACCCGGCAATGGCGGTTGTTGTGCCGTTCAACGAAAATGGACTGGCGTTCAATTCGTGGGTCTATGCCAACGGCGACCTCCAGGCGCTGCCGGAATTGAAGCGGCCGTTCAATGCTTGGCTGAAGGAGCAATATGGTACCACAGCTGCTTTGCAGGCTGCCTGGGGCGGTGAGTTGCTGGTGAGCGAGCAAATTGAAAACGGGACAGTTTCGCTACCTTCGGACCGTTACGCCGCGTCCAAACGGCTGAGCGATTTTGCCCGTTTCTGCGTGTCGGTTGAAACCGAGACGGCGAAGAAAATGAGCGACTGTATTTATGCGATGGGCTTCAAGGGCATCGTAGCACCGTATAATAACGGGTATGGTATCCAGACTACGCTTACACGCCGCAATCAACAGGCGGTGGCGATGAATACCTATCACGATCCCAACGACAGTATGACAGGGCCGATACTCCAGACCAGTTCGTTTGAGGGTGCGGTGGCTTACGTCCGCAATGCGGCTTCGACACGTCTGGCCGGCAAGCCATTTGTGATGACGGAGTATGATCACGTTTTCTGGAACAGGCATCGCTACGAGGCGGGGCTGGCAATGCCGGCTTATGCCGCGCTGCAGGACTGGAATATTCTGTGCCGACACAGCAATGGAGCACTTGTCCTTGGCTATGGCGGTAGCGACTTTAACGAACAGTATATCCGTCCTTACCGAACGGCACTTGATCCCGTTGCCCGTGCCGGCGAAACGCTGTCAGCGCTGCTTTTCCGCCGCGGAGACGTTGCAAAGGCGTTGCATCGCGTGGTGGCGCAGATACAGGATATCGGAAATCTGGTCGGGCTGGACATGGAGGAACCGGATGCGGCGACGATCATGTCACTGATGTCGCGGTTCGCACAAGGCGATGCTCCGCTCGCACCAGACGCTGTGTCGGTCGGTTCCCCTCGCCAGATCAGCACCCGTGCGGACGCAATCGCATTCCTTCGTAGCAATGGAGTTTTGGCTGCAACAAATCCAAGCGATGCAGCCTCGGGGACATATGTCAGCGATACCGGAGAGATCCGGCTTGATATTGCGGCGAAACAAATGCGGGTCGTCACGCCGCATACGGAAGCGCTTGCATTCTCATTGATCACCCAGCCGGTACAACTCGGGCAGCTTTGGCTCGGTTCGGCTTCCGGCGCGGGTATGCTGGCGGTTTCTTCCCTCGACGGCCAGACGGTAGCAAATAGCAGTAAGCTATTGCTGATCTTCACCACGGATGTACGCAATACCGACATGGTCTTTGCCGACAGCGAAGAAAAGACGGTCAGCAACTTTGGCACCCTGCCGGTGCAGATCAAGGTTGGGTATGTCTGGTTCAAGATGCCGATCAACACGGCGTGGCGCATATCCCCGGTCGGACTGGATGGCGTGGTGCAGCCTCCGGCGATTACGGGTAACGGATCGGATGGGCTCAATGTCGAGCTGTGGAACAATGTTTCTGTTCTGCCGAACCCGCCCGGACCAACGACCTATTTCCTGATCGAACGCATTTAAAATCTCATCGGGCGCCGGATTGCGCGCCCTGTTGAATATCCAGGCGCTTTTCTCCGAGCCTGGTGGCGACGTGCGAAAGAGCCAAGGAACAGAGTTATATTCTGTTCGCCATACTATCCCTCGGAAAATGTGGGGAGGTTTTCAATTCAAGGTGCGTCGCAGGTCCGGCATGTCAAGCGAGAAGGCAGGAATGTCGACTTCGAACATGCTGCCGCCGTTGCCCTGCATTTGGTAGCGCCCCACCATGACGCCTGACGTAGTGGTCAACGGGCAGCCGGAGGAATATTGAAATGAATCGCCCGGCTCAAGGGTTGGTTGTTCGCCAACAACGCCAGCTCCGCGCACTTCCTCGACACGCCCATTTGCGTCGGTAATCTGCCAGTAACGCGAACGGAGTTGCACGGTTTCCGCAGAATTGTTGGCGATCGTTATACGATAGCCCCACACATAGCGGTTCTCGGCGGGGTCGGACTGGTCTTCCAGATAGAAAGGTTCGACCGAAACTTCGATTCCGCGCGTTACCGCTCTATACATGCGCACCCGCCCTACATTCGCATCGACCCCGGCATCCTGCAACCTGGATCGCAATGATGCGTGTCTACTCAACGGTTCGCCGGTTCAGTTTACGGACGCCGTCATTCGCCTCTCCTATCGCCAAAGTTGCGGGGGAGGTCAACAATTCGGAGCGGTAAATATACCGCAATTGCCGAAATATTCCGGCAATTGCGTTGTTTCAGCCTCTATTTGCAGCCTAAAAGCCACAATATCGAGATACACCGGTTCAGCGAGCGACCTTCAGCGCCGCTTCCACGTCTTCCACGAGGTCGTCGGTATCTTCAAGGCCGAGCGATATCCGCAGCAAGCCATCGGAGATGCCGAGTTCGACCTTCGCCTCGTCGCTAAGGTTCTTGTGCGTTGTGGTTGCCGGGTGGGTGATAAGGCTTTTCGCGTCACCAAGGTTGTTGGAGATGCTGAAGACCTGCAAAGCGTTCTGGAACTTGAACGCAGCCTCCTTGCCGCCTTCCAGCTCCAGGGCGATGAGGGTCGATCCGCCCGTCATCTGCTTGGCGATGATATCGGCTTGCGGATGGTCCGCCCGGCCAGGATAGATCACGCGCTTCACGCCCGGCTTGCCCGCGAGGAAGTCGGCCACCGCAGCCGCCGACAGCGTCTGCTGGCGTACGCGCACGGACAGCGTTTCAAGGCCCTTCAGCATGATCCACGCATTGAACGGGCTGAGACCCGGACCCGTATGACGGAAATAATCCTGCAGGGTATTTTCAATCCATTCGCGGTCGGAAAGGACCACGCCGCCAAGGCAGCGCCCTTGGCCATCAATATGCTTGGTTGCCGAATAAACGACGATATGCGCACCGAGCTCCAGCGGCTTCTGGAAAAGCGGGGTTGCGAAAACATTGTCGACGATGAGCTTCGCGCCTGCTTCATTGGCGACCTGCGCGACGGCTGCAATGTCGATGATTTCGAGCGTTGGATTGGATGGGCTTTCAAGGAACATCACTTTGGTGTTCGGGCGAACAGCCGCTTTCCAGTTTTCAATATCGGAACCGTCAATGATCGAGATTTCGACGCCATATTTCGGCAAGATCGTTTCAACGATGTAACGACAGGAGCCGAAGACGGCGCGAGCCGAAATCACGTGGTCGCCGGCCTGCACCTGACACAGAATGGCGGCTGCCACCGCCGCCATGCCGGATGCGGTAGCGCGCGCATCTTCGGCGCCTTCCAGCGCACACATGCGCTTTTCAAACATGTCGGTGGTTGGGTTGGCATAGCGCGAATAGATGAAACCCGGATCCTCACCCTTGAAGCGCGCTTCAGCGGCTTCAGCATTGGGATAAAGGAAGCCCTGCGTCAGAAACATCGCTTCCGACATTTCGGCAAATCCGGAGCGAAGCGATCCGGCATGCACGAGTTCGGTTGCAGGGCGAAATTTGCGGGTATTCTCAGTCGTCATTTTTCCAACCTGTCGAAAGCTGGTCGGCCGGGGCACGAGCCTCGGCGGCCAATAAAAAAACCGGCCTTGCGAAAACGCAAAAGGCCGGTAACGAACCGCGGCCTTTTTTAGCGAATTCTTTAACGTGGCTGCAAGCCGGCCGGCCAAATCACCACGGAACAGTTTTCCATTATGCCTGTTGAGTGGAGCCGTCAATGCCGAAACCGCCTCATTTCCCGAAAAGCGCATCCGGAGCGCTGCGGAAATACTCTGATTCCTGCGGAAAACCCGGTTTCTAGCGGTTCGAAGGGTTGGCATTGAGGCCCCGAGCAGTCAATGGTCTTTTCAAGCAATGCCTGGAGCATGTCTCCCGAAAGTGGGAACCGGTTTCGGGATAAGACATGCGTGAAAACAAGAGATTAAAGCATGTCGCTTGGATACGATAAAGTACGACAAGCTTTAGGCTACGGAGTATCGGGTTAATGATGCAGAAAGATGCTGGAATTCTGGCGGATGCGGATATTTCCGCGCTGTTTGAAAGCGGTTTGCTGGCGTCCCCACGCCCTCTCGATGCCGATCAGATACAGCCTGCGAGCCTGGATCTGAGGCTTGGCGCAAAAGCCTATCGCGTTCGTGCCTCTTTCATGCCGGGTCCGGGCACGCCGGTCATCGAAAAGCTTGAACGACTGAAACTGCACGAGATCGACCTGACCGCAGGAGCCGTTCTGGAGACGGGCTGCGTTTACATTGTTCCGCTTCTCGAAAGCCTGGTGCTGTCGCCGGACCTTTCGGCGTCGGCAAATCCGAAGAGTTCAACGGGCCGTCTGGATATCTTCACCCGCGTCATTGCCGATGGAGCGCAGGAATTCGATAAAGTGCCTGCCGGATATAATGGCCCGCTTTATCTGGAAGTCAGCCCGCGCACATTCCCTATCGTCGTGC
Source organism: Ochrobactrum sp. AP1BH01-1 (assembly GCF_018066705.1). NCBI lineage: Bacteria > Pseudomonadati > Pseudomonadota > Alphaproteobacteria > Hyphomicrobiales > Brucellaceae > Ochrobactrum > Ochrobactrum sp. AP1BH01-1. The sequence goes on from NZ_JAGPOU010000003.1 coordinate 302,084, forward strand.
GTACAGGTTCCCGCCTTTCGCAGATACGCTTCCGCAAGGGGCGGGCGCAGCTTGATGAGGCTGAACTTGCTGCATTGCATAAGGCCGAAACGCTGGTCGCTGCTGAAATGCCAAATATTTCCGGAGGCGGTATTGCGCTGTCGGTTGACCTTTCGGGCGGTCCCGACCGGCTGATTGGCTATCGCGGCAAGCACCATACGGCGGTGGTGGATGTGGACAAGCGCGCCGCGCACGACATTCTTGATTTCTGGGAGCCGATCTATGATCGGGGCGCGCGTGAACTGGTGCTCGACCCGGACGAATTCTATATTCTCGTTTCGCGCGAGGCCGTCCATGTTCCACCGCTTTATGCGGCGGAAATGACCCCGTTCGATCCGCTGGTCGGTGAATTCCGCGTTCATTACGCAGGCTTCTTCGATCCGGGCTTCGGCCACAGCGCGGCGGGGGGAACCGGCAGTCGCGCGGTTCTGGAAGTTCGCAGCCATGAAGTCCCCTTTATTCTTGAGCACGGGCAGATCGTGGGGCGTCTGGTGTATGAGCACATGCTGCATCGTCCTTCTGCGCTTTATGGTGTCGATCTCGGCTCCAACTATCAGGCGCAGCAGTTGAAGCTTTCCAAGCATTTTCGTTGACTATAAGAGCCTCCTCCAAGCAAATATAATTATGGTGGAGGAGCAAGGTCGACGTGACGAATGGAACTGAACGGGATCAGGACAAAAAGCCTCAGGCTGTAACAGATGCCCCGCAACGCAGGCTGTCAGTCGGCATTGTTGCGCTGCCTGGTTTTACACTCAGTGCGCTCAGCCTTTTCCTCGATCCCTTCCGGCTTGCTGCCGATGATCGCGACAAGAGCCGCCAGATACGCTGCGCATGGAAAATCTGCACGCTTTCAGGAGATCCCGTTACCTCCAGTTCGGGCATGGTGATCGAGCCGACCGCGCCTATCGGCGAGCTCGACGATTGCGATTATGTGGCAGTCGTCGGTGGTTTGCTTGCGCAGTATCGGCCCAGACAGCAGGCGCTGGTCGATCTCATCAAGCGTGCGGACCGGCGCGGCAAGACCGTGGTTGGCCTTTGCACAGCTGCCTTTCTGCTGGCGGAAGCCGACCTTTTGCCGGACCGCAATTGCTGCGTCAGCTGGTTCCATCGCGACGATTTTCTGGAGCTTTTCGACGGATATACAGCCGATACGACGAGCCTGTTTCATCGCAGCGGAAGGCACTTCACCTGCGCGGGCGGGCTTGGCACTGCGTCGCTGGCGCTTTCAATCATACAGAACGAGATTTCGGAGGAACTGGCGCGCAAGAGTGCGTCCATTCTCATGATCCCCTATGAACTTGTGCGTTCCGAACAACCGGCGCTGAGCTTCAACGGGGTGCGTTCGCCAATGATCCGCAAGGCAATCCGCATTTTCGAGGAAACGCTGGAAGATCCGGTGCCGATGATCGACGTGGCGCGCCGACTGGGAATTTCCGTCCGCCAGATGGAGCGTGGCTTCAAGCTCGCCCTTGAGCGAACGGCGTTCGAGGTTCGCGAGGAGCTTCGGGTTAAGAAGGCCAAGGAACTTTTATCCGAAACAAGCCTGTCTTTGCTGGAAGTGGCTGTTGCAAGCGGCTTTACTGATACACGCAGCATGAACCGCTCGTTCTCGCGCCAGAAGCAGAAAGCCCCGCGCGAGTACCGCAAACAGCGGTGAGCGAGGGCGGAACTTGCGCTGGATGAATGGAGCGCCTATTTCTTGCGCGAAGAATCTGTCGCTTTGACCAATAACCGCACAGGAGATTTGCATGTCGGATGGTGTAAACCGTTTTCTTGGCGATACCCCGGCCCGCGTTCTGATCAAGCTGGTGCTGATTTCGCTGGTGGTTGGCGTGGTCATGAGCGCGTTTCACTGGACGCCCTATGACATCTTGTACGGAATCCGCGATTTCTTCCTCCGCCTCTGGAATATGGGCTTTTCGGCAATTGCAGGCTTTGTCGATTATCTCATCCTTGGCGCGGCAGTCGTCATTCCTGCCTTTATTTTGCTCCGTATCCTCAGCTACCGGAAATGAAATCAATTCGGTAACTGGATAGCTCAGACAGGCATGCAGCAGAAACAAGGATTAACACTGAACCGGCGCGGCTTTCTGACCCTCGCCGGGGGAGCGTTGGCGGTGTCGGCAATGCCGTTCAAAGCGGCATTGGCAGCAGCCGATGACGATCCCACCGCGATTTTCAACGCTATTCGCAAGGCAAACGGACTGCCTTTGATGGCGACGGATTCAAAGCTTGAGCAAGCCGCACTTTACCAGGCCAGGCGCATGGCGAGTTATGGAAAGATCGGCCATAGTGTCGGTTGGGGCAATGGTTTCGTCGCGCGGCTGCGGCAGGCCGGTATCCGTGGGCCGGCGGCAGAGAATGTCGCATCGGGACAGCGCAACACACAGGCCGTCTTCGATGCCTGGATGAAATCGCCCGGACACCGCAAGAACATGCTCGATCCGACCTTCGAGCATTATGGTCTTGCCTGGGCCACGCCTGAAAACAAACCAGCTTATATATACTGGGCCATGATGCTCGGACTCTAATGGCTCATTTCTCCTGACAGTCGGCTGTCAGGAACTGCGACAATGCGGTGGCCGAATTATCTGTAGTTTCGATTGATTCCAGAGTAGATCGTTTTGATCTGAGGGGAATATTCGGGACAAGCATCATGGATCAGTCGCTGCAGCGTGGTGGCGTAACAAGGCCGTTCGAAGTAACACACAGGATGGTGATGTTGATCGCCATCCCCATGACGCTTGCTGCGATCACCACGCCGCTTCTGGGTCTCGTCGATATGGGTGTTGTCGGCCAGATGGGGCAGGCCGAGCTGATCGGCGGTCTGGCAATTGGCGCGCTCGTCTTTGATTTCCTGCTGTCTATATTCAATTTCCTGCGTTCCGGCACGACCGGACTTGTCGCGCAGGCCTTGGGTGCAGAAGACGCCGTGGAAGAACAGGCCATCTTCTGGCGCGCCATCATCATCGCGGTGATTGCCGGCGGCCTGATGATCCTGTGCTTGCCGATCATCATTGCTATCTCGTCCACCTTCATGCACCCGACCTCTGCCACACAGGAAGCCATGGCGACCTATGTGTCGATCCGCATGTTGTCGGCGCCGGTTGCGCTCATCAACTATTCAATCCTGGGGCTGGTTCTCGGACGAGGACAGGGCATTGTCGGCCTCGGCCTTCAGGTGCTCCTCAACGGCATCAATATCGTGCTCTGCATTATCCTCGGGCTGGAATGGGGCTGGGGGGTCACTGGTGTCGCCTGGGCGACCGTGACTGGCGAAACAGTTGCCGCTCTCGTCGGCATGTTCATCGTGCTGCGGCACTTCCGCAAGGATGCGTCACTGCGTCCGGATCGGGCGCGGATATTCCAGAAACAAGGGATATTGCGCATGTTCGCGGTCAATCGCGACATCATGATCCGCTCCTTCCTGCTTCTCACAGCCTTCGCGTTCTTTACGCGGGCGGGGTCTGATCTTGGCCCGGTCACACTTGCGGCCAATGCCGTCTTGATGAACTTCTTCCTCATTGCCGGTTTTTTTCTGGACGGCATGGCGGCGGCGGCCGAACAGATTGTCGGACGGTCTATCGGGGCGCGTTACAGTCCCGCGTTCGTGCGCGGAGCCAAGCTCACTTTCGTCTGGGGGCTGGTCATGGCGAGTTTGATCGCCTTTTTCCTGCTGGTGTTCGGCGATGCAATCATCGGGCTTCTGTCCAAGGCGGAAGATGTCCACGCTGAAGCCCTGAAATATCTGCCCTGGGCGGCGCTGACAGGGATGACGGGGCTGCTGGCCTTCCATATGGACGGGGTTTATATCGGTGCTACATGGTCGCGCGACATGCGCAACATGATGTTCCTGTCGCTTGGCTTCTTTCTGGCAGTTCTTTATGCGGCAAAGCCCGTGATCGGCAATCACGGGCTTTGGCTGGCTCTCAACCTGTTTCTGTCAATTCGCGGAGTTTTGCTTCTGGCGATCCTGCCGCGCCGTTATCGTACAGAATTCATTATGTGACCCGGCTCTCAGGCGGGCAGGTCACGCTTCGCCCAGTCGCTCGTGTCCCGGTCGCGCAGTGCGGCGATGTTGGCAACGCCTTCGCGTTTCACTGCCGCCGACAGGCCACGCACGATTTCGGCGGGCAGGTTCGGTCCCCGATAGATCAGGCCCGTATAAAGCTGGACGAGATCAGCGCCCGCCTTGATCTTTGTCAGTGCTGTTTCAGCGCTATCCACGCCGCCAACGCCGATCAGCGGCATGTCAGGGCCGACGCGCTCCCGCATCCGGGCGAGGACGATGGTGGAGCGGTCTAAAAGCGGTGCGCCGGAAAGCCCGCCGGTTTCATCGCGGTTTTCTGCGCATTTCAGTCCAGCGCGTGAAAGCGTCGTGTTGGATACGATGATGCCGTCCAGTTTCTGCTCAGTTGCCTCAGCAGCAATATCGTCCAGTTCTTCATCCGCCAGATCGGGCGCGATCTTGAGGAAAACCGGACGTTTCAGCGTGCACATCTTGCCTTCTTCGTTGCGGGCTTCCAATACGCGGCTCAACAATTCACGCAGACTGTCGCGGGCCTGAAGGTTGCGCAGTCCCGGCGTGTTGGGCGAAGAAATATTGACGGTGAAATATCGCGCCAGCTGATAGAAGCGACGGATACCGGCAACATAATCGGCAATGCGGTCTTCGGCATCCTTATTGGCGCCGATATTGACCCCCACAATGCCGCTTTTGCCTGCGCGTTGCGACAGGCGTTTAAACGCAGCATCATGGCCTTCATTGTTGAAGCCCAGACGATTGATGACGGCTCTGTCATCCACGAGGCGGAAAATGCGCGGGCGCGGATTGCCGCTCTGCGGACGAGGGGTGATGGTCCCGATTTCGGTAAAGCCGAAGCCCAGCTTCAACAGCGCATCAGGCACTTCAGCATTCTTGTCGTAACCCGCTGCCATGCCGAGCGGATTTGGAAACTGCAGCCCGGCAACCTTGACGGAGAGAGCCGGATCGTTTGGCGCGCCGCAGGTCACAAGGCCCATCTTCAGGCCGGCGATGGAAAGGCCATGTGCCTGTTCCGCATCGAAGGCAAAAAGGGCGCGTCGCCCGAGAGTTTCAAAAAGCCCGCTCATTAATCTTCCAGCTCCGGAAAAATGTGAAGACCATCATCGCCCAGCAGCAAGGGTTCAACCTTTGAAACCGCTGCAAGCGGCAGCTTGCCATACAGATGCGGAAATAGAGCCCCACCGCGTGAAACTTCAAACTTCAATGCTGCGCCAAGCGCAGAAGCACTCACACTGATCAGAAGCAGATCCTGCTGGCCTGCAAAATGCTTGGCAGCCGTTTCCCGCACCTGTGCTGCAGTGGAGAAATGGATATAACCATCGGCAATATCAACTGGAGCCCCGGCAAAACTACCAGCCTGTTCTGCTTGTGCCCAAAGGTCGCGCGGAGCGATCTTATAGATGATCTGAATTGTCATGGCTGCTCTCTAGACCGAAATTCTTCGGAAATCAAAGTCCCGCCTGTTCGATTTTCGTCGTAAACGTCCCATATGATGGGGACATCCGAAAGAGAAGCTGAAGGGAATTGCATTATGTCGAACAAAAAGACACTGATAGTTCGCAATCTGGCTGCTGTTGCTCTTCTCGGTTCAGCGCTCGCCCCGGCCAACGCGCTTGCGCAGGAAAACGGGCGCTATCGGCTCGAAGGCACGGAGACAGGCTATGTCCGGCTGGACACCCGAACCGGCGCACTCTCCACCTGCACGGAGCAGCAGGGACAGCTCGTTTGCAAGATGGCGACCGAAGATCGCGAGGCTTATGAGAACGACATCGCCGACCTGCAGGATCGCGTGAAGAAGCTGGAGGACAAGGTTACTGCCCTCGAAGGGAAGGGCGGGAGTGCCGCTTCGGGCTTGCCGACCGAGCAGGAGTTCGAGCAGTCCATGAGCTATATGGAACGCTTCATGCGACGCTTCATGGATATAGCGAAGAGCTTCGACAGCGAGCCGGAAAAGCCGGACAACGGAACCCTTCCGGGCGGACGAACCTGACAGCAAGGAAAAAAGGCGCCGCGCGGCGCCTTTTCATTGAGCATTTCCAGCAAATGTGAGTGCGTTTCGCCCTATTGCGCGAAACGCTTGGTCGCCTCTATCAATTCGTGGGTAATGCCGGGTTCAGTAACGGCGTGCCCTGCATCCTCGACGATTTTGAGATCGGCTTCAGGCCACATCTTCTTCAACTGCCAGGCATTGATGAAGGGCGTGCAGACATCATAGCGGCCATGGACGATCACGCCTGGAATATGCCGGATGCGATCCACATTTCGCAGTAGCTGATCGTCGGAATCGAGGAAGCCGCGGTTCTGGAAATAGTGGCATTCGATACGCGCAAAGGCGATGGCGTACTGGTCTTCGCCAAAGGCGTCGACGCGAGCCGGATCGGGCAGAAGCGAAATGACCGAGCCTTCCCAACGCGCCCAACGGCGTGCTGCTTCGAGCTGTACCTGAGGGTCACGATCGGTGAGGCGCTTGTAATAGGCAGCGATCATGTCGCCGCGCTCGGCTTCCGGTATATGCTCCTGATAAGCCTCGAAATGGTCCGGAAAGAGGATGCTCGCTCCGTTGGAGTACATCCAGTCGACTTCAAAGCGGCGGATCATGAAAATGCCGCGCAGGACAAGCTCCGTCACGCGGTCCGGGTGGGATTGCGCATAAGCAAGGCCGAGGGTAGATCCCCAGGAGCCGCCGAAGACCTGCCACTTGTCGATGCCGAGATGCGCGCGAATATGCTCCATATCCGCCACGAGATCCCAGGTCGTGTTTTCACGCAGTTCCGCGTGCGGGGTCGAACGGCCGCATCCGCGCTGGTCAAACAGGATGATGCGATAGCGCTCCGGGTCGTGCAGGCGGCGCATCGTCGGCGTGATTCCGCCGCCGGGGCCGCCATGGATCATGATGACAGGTTTGCCGTCCGGGTTGCCGCATTGCTCGACATGGATTCGATGCAGCGGAGAAACCTGAAGCATCTCTTCCTTGAACGGTTGGATTTCGGGATAAAGCGTATTGCGCGTCATGAAATGCCTTTTGGTCCCCTCCCATTTGGCTGGTCGGGCCGCTCCTGTGTTACTTTCAACGCGCAACCTAACATACATTGCGGCCAGATGGCGGCAATGAGTAACGCGAAAAGGGTTTAGCAACGTGAATTTTGGTTGCCCGAGCCAAAAAACGGCATAAAACGGAGTGATTGGCTGATTGGCCTGCACCGCGAGGGGAGGAGACCTGAAACAATGGCGCGCGAGGCACATGCAATTTATTATCGCTGACGATCATCCGCTTTTCCGGGGAGCACTGAGACAGGTCCTTTCTGGACAGTCACAAAGTGTGGAAATTATCGAAGTTGGCGATTTCGACGCGGTCAAGAAACTGGTCGGCGAGCGGGAGGATATGGATCTTCTATTGTTGGATCTGACGATGCCGGGTGGAACCGGGCTTTCCGGTCTGGTGACGTTGAAGGCCCTGCAACCCGCCCTTCCAATCATCATCGTTTCGGCAACTGATGATGCGGCGACGATCCGCCATGCTGTCGAACTCGGCGCTTCCGGCTTCATATCGAAATCCGCCAGCATGGAAACCATTGGCGAGGCTGTCCGCACCGTTCTGGCAGGCGATATCTGGACACCGACCGACATTGAACTGGATCATGCGCACGACCCGGAAATCGAGACGCTCATCGCGCGGTTGCGCACATTGACACCGCAGCAGACGCGCGTGCTGACCATGTTGGCGGAAGGGTTGCTGAACAAGCAGATCGCCTATGAGCTTGGCGTGTCGGAAGCCACCGTCAAGGCGCATGTTTCAGCGGTGCTGCAGAAACTGGGAGTCGACAGCCGCACCCAGGCGGTCATTCTTCTATCGCGCATCGGCAATGATGCGCTGAACACCGATTGAGCATGTCTGCCGAAAGTGGGAAGGAAATGCTCCATATACCCTCTTACTGGGCGGCATTTTGCGCCGATGCATTGTCCTGCCTCGCGTGATGAAAATGCGATAACAGGGAGCGGAGCGCCGCGGGGCGAAGCGGCTTGTGCAAAACCGTGACGTTTTCATCCTCCGCGCGCTGGCGTACTTCCTTGGAGCGATCCGCTGTCAGCAGGATAGCCGGTATCTCCGTCTGAAAAGTTTCGCGGGCAAAACCGATCATATCGAGACCGTTTTCGTTCAGCAGATGATAATCTGCGACGATCACGTCGGGCGGGGCGGAGTGGGCGGAGCAGTATGACTTCAACGCCGTTCCGCTGCGTAGCGTCGTGACCTGACATCCCCATCCATGAAGCAGCGTTTCCATCCCCGACAGGATGCTGGCATCATTGTCGATGCAGAGAACATTCAACCCGGTCAGTTCCAGAGCACGTTGTAACCCCCGACGGCTCTTCACTTCATCTACGGGTACTTTTTCCTGAGACACAGGAATGCGCAGGGTGAACATCGTCCCTTTGTCCGGTGTCGATGAAAGCGACAACGGCAGCGATAGCAGCCGCGCGATACGGTCGACGATTGAAAGGCCGAGGCCCAGTCCTTCCGCTTCCCGCATTCCTTCATCCAGCCGTGTGAATTCCCGGAAAACGAGCTTCAGCTTTTGCGGAGGAATGCCGATCCCGGTATCGAGCACCTGCAATTCGACGAAGGAGCCGCGACGCCGGACCCCCAGCAAAATGCCGCCTTTGCGGCTATATTTGATCGAATTGGAAACGAGGTTCTGGATCAGGCGCCGCAGCATGTTGCGGTCGGTTTTGACAACTATACTCGACGGCACAACGCGCAGTTTCAGCCCCTTGGCGACAGCAAGAGGGGTGAAGTCGGTTGCAATCTGGCTCATCAACTTATCGAGACGAAACACCGAGAGTTCGGGTTTGAGTGATCCGGTGTCGAGCCGGGAAATATCCAGCACCATGCCGAGAATAGCTTCCACGGCTTCCAGAGAGGAATCGATATTGCGCGCGAATTCGCTGGTTTCGGAACGTCCCAGTTTTTCGGCAAGCGCGGTGCTGTACAGTCTTGCCGCATTGAGCGGTTGCAGAATGTCATGGCCAGCCGCCGCCAGAAAGCGGGTCTTTCCCTGATTGGCCTGTTCTGCTGCGGCTTGCGCCTTGGCGAGTTGCTGGTTGACGCGGGTGAGTTCCGCCGTGCGATCCGCTACGCGCTGCTCCAGCATTTCAGCCGCTTTCTGGCGCGTGACATCGGCTTCGACCGCCGCGGTGATGTCGGTATATGTCGCGACAATGCCGCCATCCGGCATGGGATTGGATTGAATTTCCAGCACCTTGCCGGTCGATTTCATATTGATGCGCCACGGCTGACGTACAGCAGCCAGCGAGCGGATGACCCCGTTTTGAGCGTTAAACGATATATCGCCGCGACGGTGCAGCTGTTCCACGATTTCCGAAACGGGTATCCCAACCTGCATCACCTCATCGGGAAGGTCGAAAAGCTTGCGGAATTGCCGGTTCCAGCATGTGAGCCTCAAGTCCTTGTCGAAAACGGTGATGCCCTGTTCCATCTGATCAAGGGCGGTTTGCAGCAGGTCGCGGTTTTGCTGCAAAGCTGTTGAAGCGTCGTCCAGGAGCTGTCGCGCATCGCGACCCGATGCATCGCCCTTTTGCAACAGCAGCGACAAAACAAGGCGAGCCGATGCAGAGCCGACTGCCGTGCCGAGAAGTTGCTCCGCATGGCGTATCAAGGGTGTATCGACAGTCATGCCGGGATCGAGACGCCGCTGTTCCCTTCCTTCAAAACGAAGAAAAGCGCGTTCCACGCGTTCCGCGCCAAGATAGCGTGCCATCGTGGCTTTCAGCTCGGCGACAGTGACAGTTGTACGGAAGCGTTTGAGCGTCGGCGTGCCGATAACATAACGCGGCAGGAAGATGCTGGCCTGAATACGCTCCAGCGGCGTCGAGGCGCGCGAGAGCGAACCGAGAACGTAGAAGAGTGTATTGGCCGCGAGGCTCCACACCACGCCATTGGTGAGGGGAAGGGCATTGGTTCCAAACAGCGCTTCTGGACGCAGTGCCGTAAAGCCGAGAAAGCCATCGCGCAAGATGGCGGCATTTTCCGGCGCCATGGTTGGCAGCAGCAATGTGTAGGCCCAAACCAGAAACCCTGCCGAAAGACCCAGCATGGCGCCGCGTCCATTCGCATTGCGCCAGAACAAGCCTCCGATGAAGGCCGGCACGAATTGGGCAATTGCGGCAAAGGAGACGAAGCCGATCGAAGCCAGATGGATATTGTTGGAGGTAAACCGATAATAGGCGAACGCGAATGCCAGGATGCCGATGATGGTCAGGCGGCGTGTGTTCAGAATGATTTTGGTAAGGTCGCGCTGTTCTGCTGCCTGCTGCTTGGCCAGCCGCCGTATGAAGAGCGGCAGTACCAGATGGTTGGAGATCATGATCGAAAGCGCGACGCAGGCGACAATGACCATCGCGGTTGCCGCCGACAACCCGCCGAGAAAGGCTACGAGTGCGAGCCAGTGGGCACCAGCGGCCAGCGGCAGGGCCAGGACATACAAATCCCCGCTGACATTGCCTCCGAGTGTCATCACACCGATCAGCGCGATCGGAAACACGAAGATATTGATGAGCACCAGATACACCGGGAAGAGCCATGAGGCGGTTCGCAGTTCCTTTTCGCTCCGGCTTTCCACCACCGTCACATGGAACTGGCGCGGCAGCATGATGATGGCCGCGGCGCTGAGCGCGCTTTGCACGATCCATGTGCCGATGGACGTCTGATAGTGAAATGCTTCCAGCGCCTCAGGCGATTGCGATATCTGATTGATCAACTGCGATGGAGCGCCGAACAGAAAGAAAGTGCAGGCAAAGCCAACGGTCAGGAAAGCGCAAAGCTTGATGACCGATTCCAGGGCAACAGCCAGAATGAGGCCGTTCTGATGCTCGGTGGCGTCGGTATGGCGCGTGCCGAAAAGGATCGCAAAGACGGCAAGTACAGCGGCGACGGGCAGGGAGATGTCGCCGAAAACAAACGCGGACGGATCGACTGCCGATCCGTAGTGTTCCATGACGAGCCCGACACTTCCGGAAACGGCTTTGAGCTGCAGCGCAATGTAGGGAATCGAACCGACGGCTGCGATGCAGGTCGCAAGAGACGCGACACCAAAACTCTTGCCGTAGCGAGCCGCGAGAAAATCGGCGATTGAGGTGATGTGTTCGGATTTCGCCAGTCTAACAATATGCCGTAGCAGCCGGTTGCCGAGCGTGAAGACGAGAATGGGACCGATGTAAATCCCGAGGAACTCAAGGCCGCGCTGTGCCGATAAGCCGACAGAACCGAAAAACGTCCAGGACGTGCAGTAAACGGCCAGGCTGAGCGCGTAGATGTAAGGGCGCGGGGCACTGTTCCAGCGCGATGTGCGCCGGTCACCGATGCTGGCCACTGCAAAAAGCAGCAGCAGATACAAAAAGGCGGCGCCGATAATACCCCAGCCATGCATAGCCGGCTTGTTCCCTCACTCCTCAATCACGATTTGACGCAAGCACTTTCGGCGCGTTCGCGCAAGATTAAAGCGCACCCTGCCAGTGCGGAGCAGCTCCGCCTAAGGCAAAGCAGGACCGTTGTTGATGAAAAACAGTGCGTTTTCGCCGCTTTATCTTTTCTTTGGTAATTTTCATCTACACACTGTCGGTGTAGTCCTGAAAAGTGCAGGGCCCTTTCAGGACTGCGTTTGAAACGGCAAAGCGCTTTTGGGTTCCTCTTTTGGAAAACGGCTTTACCATCCATCGCCAGTTTAACTGGTGCCCAGGTTGATTTGGCGAACGCCACCGCAGCAGGACGGCCCACGCGGTTTGCGTTCGTGAGGGAGACAGGCTAATGCTAAAGGAATTCAAGGAATTCGCCCTGAAGGGCAATATGGTCGATCTGGCCATCGGTGTTATCATCGGCGGGGCGTTCGGCGGCCTCGTCAATTCTATCGTCAATGACATCATCATGCCGATCATCGGTCTGCTGACGAATGGCGTGGACTTTTCAAACATGTTCATACAGCTGGCAGGTGAACCCAAGACCACGCTGGCAGCTGCGCGTGACGCCGGCGCAACCATCGCTTACGGCAACTTCATCACGCTTCTCATCAACTTCCTGATCATCGCATGGGTATTGTTCCTTGTGGTGAAAGGAATGAACCGCATGAAGAAGAAGGAAGAGGCGAAGCCGGAACCGGAAGCGCCACGCGAAGAAGTTCTGCTGACCGAAATCCGCGATCTTCTGGCAAAGCAGAAAGCCTGAGCGATCGAGAACTGATGAATGAAGCGGGGCCTTGTGGCCCCGTTTTCTTTTGATCCATAAATGCGTTTGATCGGACCATCACAAAAAGCCACGTGATTTCGCTAACGGGCCTTGATAAGCACAAAATCAAAATCGAACTTCAACGCGGGGAAATCATGACGCTCATCGCCAATCTTCGTCGGGAAGCAGCACAGTCACCGGAAAGCGGGATTGTTGCGGTCGCCAATCACGGGCGCGGACGCGAAGGGCTTATTCCGCTCTGGGTCGGTGAGGGCGATCTTTCCACGCCCGATTTCATTCGCGCCGCAGCTCAAAAAGGTATTTCCGACGGAGAGACCTTTTATACTTGGCAGGCAGGCATCCCGGAGTTGCGGGAAGCACTGGCTCGCTATCATGCGCGTCATTTTCCGTTGCCTCTGAAACCAGAGAACTTCTATGTCACCGGTTCGGGTATGCACGCCATTGAAATGGCGCTGACAGCAACCGTGGGCGCAGGCGAAGAAGCAATTTATCTTTCCCCGGCCTGGCCCAATTTTGTTGGCGCGGCTGGTCTGGCAGGCGTTACACCGGTTCCGGTCGAATTGGAATTCGGGGCCAATGGCTGGATGCTCGATCCGGAGAAGATTGCAGCGGCCATCACACCCCGCACGAAAGCGCTTTTCATCAATACGCCATCCAATCCCACCGGCTGGACGGCGGATCGGGAAACATTGCAATTCATACTTGATCTTGCGCGCAAGCACGGTCTCTGGATCATTGCCGACGAGATATATACCCACTTTTATTATGGCGGCGGTCGCGCTCCCTCCTTCATGGATATTATGGAGCCGGATGACCGCATCATCTTCGTCAATTCCTTTTCCAAAAACTGGGCCATGACGGGCTGGCGTATTGGCTGGATGACCGTGCACCCGTCGCTCGGACCGGTTATAGAAAACCTGATCCAGTATTCGAATTCGGGCGTTGCGCAATTTATGCAGCGTGGTGCTGTTGCAGCTCTTGACGAGGGTGACGCCTTCATTTCGATGCAGGTCGAGCGCGCCCGTTCCACACGCGACAGCCTGTGCGCCGCGTTATTGGCGACTGGCAAGGTCAGCCTTACTCCACCACAGGGCGCATTTTATCTGTTCTTCGGCGTGGATGGCGTTGAGGATTCGGTCAAGGCAGCTATCGATATGGTGGACAACGCCAATGTCGGCCTGGCGCCGGGCAGCGCGTTTGGCCTTGGTGGCGAAGGGTTCTTCCGCCTTTGCTTCTGCCGCGATCCAGAACAGGTGGATGAGGCCGCAAGGCGGCTTGTGCACTGGATTGGAAAGCGTTGAACTCATCTCTTCCCGGCTGAGGCGCGGGGACTGCGGCTTGCTGCAACCTTCATCAGACGCTGGAAGGTCGGGCACTCCATATGGCTCTGAGCGGGACAGGTTGCTGCGTGACGCAGCCCGTCTCGCAGTGCTGTCAGGTGCACGATTGTGCGGTCGAGATCATCGGCTTTGGCCGACAAGGTTTCGCGGCTGATCGAGACTTCGCCGCCTGGCCCGAACATGCCCGCAATATCATCGAGCGAAAAACCGGCCGCCTGTCCGAGAGCGATCAGGGACAGCTTGGTCATCACGCCAGGATCAAAAACGCGGCGTAAGCCCCGTCGGCTGTGGGACGCGATCAGCCCCCTTTCTTCATAGTATCGCAGTGTTGATGCGGGAATGCCCGTTGCTTTTGCAACTTCCGCAATGTCCAGATCTTTCATATTGACCTCAAGTCGGCTTTAACTTGTATGGTCCGCCTTTTCAACGATCCGCGCAAGTGGAAAGGAAAGGTAAATGCTTGTTTTTCAGATCGTTTTCATCGGTGTGGGAGCAACCCTCGTCACGGATGTCTGGGCTGTTGCCAGAGCGCGGCTATTCGGCGTCGCGAACCTGGACTACGGGCTGGTGGGACGCTGGTTCGGTCATATGCTGCGAGGGCGCTTCGTACATGAGCGGATGACGGCCAGCCCGTCAATTAGGGGAGAGAAACTTCTGGGCTGGGGCCTTCACTACGCTATCGGAGTGCTGTTTGCAGCTATGCTGGTTGGTGCTTGCGGATTTGAGTGGACGGAATCGCCGAAGCTCCTGCCAGCGCTCGCCTTCGGATTGTTAACCGTTGCGGCTCCATTTTTCGTCATGCAGCCAGGTATGGGGGCGGGAATCGCCGCACGAAAGACGCCCAAACCCTGGGTCGCCAGAGGATGGAGTATCGTGACGCATCTGTGGTTCGGAGCTGGGTTGTATCTTGCTGCTCTCGCGGCGAAGCTCATCATCTGAAGGAACAAAAAAGGCCGGTTGAACCGGCCTTTTACTTGAATGATCCTGCTTGTCAGCCGCCAGCCTTGGAGACCATCAGCGGGATGATCCGCTCGGAGCTCGCTGGCTGCGAGACCGTAGGCTCAGCATAAGGAATACCGAGTGTATTCCACACTTCCAGAAGCGCATCCTTGAGACCGTCAATCAAAGCGTCGTCATGCAGAGGTGACGGTGTGATGCGCAGTCTTTCAGTGCCGCGCGGAACGGTCGGATAGTTGATCGGCTGGATATAAATGCCATGCACTTCAAGCAAGCGGTCGCTGGCCTTCTTGCAAAGCTCGGGATCGCCGACCAGAATGGGCACGATGTGAGTTTCCGACGCCATGACGGGCAGGCCTGCGGCGGAAAGCACATCCTTTGCACGCTGTGCTTGGCGCTGTTGGCCGTCGCGCTCCACCTGTGAAGTCTTCAGATGACGGATGGCGGCTGTCGCGGCTGCAGCGACTGCCGGAGGCAGGGAAGTCGTAAAGATGAAACCCGGTGCGTAGGACCGTACGGCATCCACAATCGCACGCGAGCCGGTAATGTAGCCGCCGAGCGCGCCGAAAGCCTTCGCCAGCGTGCCTTCGATAATATCGATGCGATGTGCAAGGCCATCACGTTCGGTAATGCCGCCGCCACGCGCGCCATACATGCCAACCGCATGTACCTCATCGATATAGGTCATGGCGTTATATTTGTCGGCCAGATCGGCAATCTTTTCGATTGGTGCGATATCACCGTCCATCGAGTAGACGGATTCGAACACGATCAGCTTCGCGCGCGCCGGGTCGGCGGCCTTCAGAAGCTGTTCCAGATGCTCGACGTCATTGTGACGGAAGATCTTCTTCTCTGCGCCCGAACGACGCACGCCTTCGATCATCGAGGCATGGTTCAACTCATCGGAAAGGATGAGACAGTTCGGCAGCAAGCGGGCAATCGTGGAAATCGAGGCTTCGTTGGAGACAAAGCCCGATGTGAAAACGAGTCCGGCTTCCTTGCCGTGCAAATCAGCGAGTTCGTTTTCCAGTTCGACGAGCGGGTGATTATTGCCGGAAATATTGCGCGTTCCGCCGGAACCTGAGCCGGCATTGCCCGCCGTATCACACATAGCCTTGATGACATCGGCGTGGTGACCCATGCCAAGATAATCATTGGAACACCAGACGGTGATCTCACGGGCAGTGCCATTGTTACGCCAGATAGCTCGGGGGAAACGTCCGACAATACGTTCAAGATCTGCAAAAACGCGGTAACGCTTCTCGGCGTGCAACTGGTCGATCGCTTCTTCGAAAAAACGGCGATAGTCCATAATGCGCTCCTTGGTCTGTGCCCTAACTAGCGCTTTTGGCACTTGCCGTCCATGGCGCATTCATGGGCAATTTGCCACGTTTGTGTGAAGCAGCATTGATTGAAATCAAGTAAGTAGCCTCAATACCTCGAAATAACGGTGTCCTTTTTTCATCACGAACCGTATCGCAACATCGGGCTTCATGGCTGATTTGCGCGACATAGAGCATAAGGCGCAGTGTTGACTCAGCGCGTAAACGTCTTCCGCAGGAATTGCAGCAATATGTCATTGCGCCTGATCGTAAGGCGCGGAATGCCGAACGGATCGTCCGCTGGTCGCGCACGACGCTTTTCCGTCGTCGTCGCGTTCGTATACCCTGCCGATTCGACGATCTTGCGTGTCGCTGCATTTTCTCCGCCGTAAGGATAGGCGAAAGACGTGACTTCGCTGCCGAGCAGGTCCTCCAGTTTTGTTCGTGATTGGTGGATTTGCGATATGGCGTCCCGTTCGCTGGCCTCGGGAAGGAAGATGTGGTCGAGCGTATGCGAACCTGCTTCGTGACCAAGATCTGTCCATTCGCGCATTTCGGCAACGCTCATGCAGTTGGCGCGTGCAACGCCGATCTTTTGATCCCAGAGATTGAAACCACCGATCTGGTTGGCCACGAAATAGTTTGTGGCGGTGAAGCCGAACTCCTGCAACACGGGCAGGGCATTGCGGAAGACGTTCTCGAAACCGTCGTCAAAGGTGATGACGGCGACTTTGCCCTGCTTTCCGCCGTAGATGTAAGGCATTGCGTCACGTACTGACACGCCGCGATAGCCCAGTCTTTTCAGCCACGTCATCTGCTGGCGAAACCGGGCCGGATGAACAGTCATGCTGCGAAAGGGCGCGCGATGCGCCGGAGGCACATCAATCTGGTGGTAAAGGAGAATAGGAACAGGCACAGGAACCTCAAACAGCGGCGCGCGAGCGCGATTTTATCTTCCAGCGATAAAGCGGGCGCAAGATTTCGCGCTTCAGCTTGTCCGGCAAGGAACGCGATTTCTGGATCGTGCTTCCACCCAGCTGTACCGAGATTTCCTTCACGCCGCCGGGAAGGACAGACAGCGGTTTAAGCCCGGTGACCCAGCTCATCTGTGCTGTGGTATCGACCGGGCGGTCGAAAACTTCGGTTGCAGACAGCAATCGCTGCGCGGCCTCCTGTCCGATAAGTTGCGCCACCATGCCAAGGCCGACCGGCACCGGTTCAATGATCCGCGTCGTTTCGGTGGTAAGCACCACGCGCCCGCTTTCCCGTTCACGGAAGGGAAAGCGGATGAAGCTGTCGGCCTTGAGAACCCGGCAAGCCATCGAATAGGCGGCGGCAAATTCCGGCGTCAGTTCCACATCGTCTTCCAGCACGAGACCGGCATCCAGTCGCTGATCGACAATTGCCTGCCAGGCTTTGCGGTGTGAAAGAAAGCAGGCGATTTCGTTGGTGCTAAGTGCAAACGGATAGCGAGGGCTATGCGCCGACCTTCGATAAACGCGGTTGATCGTTTGCGTGTCGAGCGTGCGTCCGTCGATCGCGTTCACGATCTCTGTTTCAATTGGCAGCTCTCGAATAAGTTCTTGGACCTGGGGCTGGCGGTCGGTTGCGCGCTCCAGGTGGATGATGAAAGCTTTGACGGCCCCGCGTGGACCGTCATTTGCCGCGATGTCAGGATGCGTTTCGCTCATGGTCCCTATCTACCTTGGAACGCATGAAAAAGCTCCAGGAATTTTGCAGATCAGATGGGCTTCCAGCTTGGCTCAACTCTATCGGCTTCTGTCCGCCACAAATCGGCGCAGGTTCCGGTCTGGCGATTGATTAATTCCGGCGTCAGTTTGCGCTCGCGGTTGAACAGCATGCAGGAAGACCAGTTCTTGCGCGGATAGCTGGTCTGAACCTTCCCATCCATCTTCACACTGTTCCCTGGGTTGATAATCGTGCTGAACGCGATAAACGGCCTTTGAAGGATCGTTAAAGGATCGAAGGCCCGCAATATCGCCTAGAAAAAGGAAGTCGCAATCGCAGAAAAGTGCCCACCCTTTATAACCGGCAAGCCATGGGGTGAAAAACCGCGAATAGGTAAACTCCGTCTACGCCAGCGGATCGACTTCCGGCGTGTAGACCCCTTGGCCGACAAGGTCCTGCGGCTTGATCGTTCACATGCTTTCTGCGGAAAATTATAGTTATGGTGGAGGGTCACTGGATAATACTGATACGTCCTGATTGCACTTTCTGTTCAACCCAGTTGCGTTCGTCCCCCCAGGTATGGCGTTTCCATCCTTCCCAGGTAAAGCCGCATATTTTCACGTCCCAGCTTTCCTGCGGGCACCTTTCGAGCATGTACCAGATGCCAAAAAAACCAGTACTTGGAAAAATTTTGCTCATGTTCTCTTCGGTTATGCCCAGTTCTTTGCATCCGGCCAGATAGAATTGAGGTGGCATGATCCGGATCTCCTTGCCGGCTGAACCAATGATCTCGATGGTTTGCATGGTCCAGTCGCCACGCCGTCCCTTGAGCCGGGAAAGGAAATTCGGACGCGGGTGATATTTGCGAATGATGCTTGGATGATAGGCAAGCATCACTTGCTTGGCCGCCTTGAAAGTCGGTGTCTGTACGAAGCCCGGATCGCGCAGCCGCCGTTGCATGGGCTTGCTGGAGGTTGCCAGCATCAGGAGATCGGTGCGGGTGCCGCTCATGCCGATCGATTGTTTTGGCTCATTGAAACGGACGACAAAATCCGCAGCATCCACTTCGGCGGAAAGATCGCGTTGCAAAGGCGCGTTACCGACGATGACCAATGCCTTTTTCATGCATGCCAACTCAAATTAGAATGAACCAAGGACGCTTTCGCCATAGTAGGGTCCATCTAAATTAGAATTGCGTCATGATTATAATAATAGGGGTTGTTTCTTGGGAAAATGGAAATCCGGGGGAAATGCTAGGATTTCGCGGCAGTCACGGCAGCCATGCAGGAAATGCACTTCTCAAAGGGCACAGAAGAGCCGAAGCTCACATTCGGGAGGAAGATAAAAAGGGGAATACCACCATGAATCTTCGTACCCATTTCCATCGCTGGATGCAGTATCGCGAAAATATTCGCGAACTGAGCGGATGCACAGACCGCGAGCTTTCAGATCTCGGACTTTCACGCGCCGACATTTATCGCGTCGCCCGCGAAGCGGCCTTTGCCTGAGCCAGCAGTGAGGGCCGTTTGCCCATTTCGGCACCCGGCCCTTCGATCCGCAAGCCTTGGAAAACTTACACCTCACCCGGTTTTTTGAAACGGATGTGAATGTTGTCACCCGCGAGATCAAAACCTGCGTAGTTGCGCTGAAAGGCAATGAGCGCGTCGTTGACGCCTTTTGAATAATCATCTTCCTGCACGTCGATATGGTGCCGGTAGAGGATCCTGTCGTCCTTGTAGAATATAACCTGTCCTTCCATCATAGCCTCCATGTGATGAAGCGCAGGGCAGAATCCGTCGATGTTTCAGGCCTCATGCGCTTTTGAAACGATCGGGTAGAGCAGTTCTACATACGGGCCTGTGGCCACAGAGGTGCCAAGGGCGCCTGTCCGGTCAGTATACCTGATGGAGATAGGCGGCGCGACAGGTGTTTCAAGTCGAGCCGGTGCCGGTTCCGGTCTTGCTCAGCTTGAGCCACGCACGAGCGGCGTGAGACAGGAAAGCGCCTTTTCGCCAGATCAACGCCAGATGCCAGTTCACGTCGGCACCCTTGATCTTGTGGATGCGCACACCGGGGTGATGCCGCTGTTCGGCGATCATTTTTGGCAAAAATCCGATCCCCATGCCCGCTGCTACCAGCTCGACGATGAAGTCAATCTGACTGGAGCGGACAGCAACGTTGGGAGAAAAACCATGCGAACGGCATGCATCGAGGATGATATGGTTGAGAGCAAAACCGCTCTCAAAAAGAATGAACGGCAAGCCGGCAATATCTTGCAGCGAAACGCCGTCGCCCTGCGCCTTCGCATTGTCGGTCGGCAGCAACGCCACAACCGGTTCGCATCGCACGTCCTGCCATTCGAAACTGTCTCCGACCGGCAGAAGCGAAGCGGCGAGTTCCACGTCGCCCGCCAGCAGCAGTTCCTCAAGCCTTCTGCTGCCGTGCTCGACCAGCTGAATGTCGATCTGGGGATAGAGCTTCGTATAGGCTGCAAAAACGGGGGCGAAAAGCACGCTGGACCCGATGGGCGGCAGACCGAGTTTCAGGAGGCCGCGCTTGAGGCCGCGCAGTTCGTCCAACTCGGCAAGCATGTCGTCCTTTTCCGCCAGCATGGCCAGCGCGCGGCGGAAGACGATCTCGCCTGCCGTGGTGAGCCGCGAGGGCGAAATTTCACGATCCAACAGAACCAGGCCCAATTCATCTTCAAGCTGCCTGACCGCCTTGCTGACGGTCGACTGGGTCGCGTTGATGGTTTTGGCGGCGGCGGAAAAACCACCTTGCCGCACCACTTCGACAAAGGCCTGGAAGCTGCGCAAGTTCATGAGCCATTCTATTACGGAATAGCTGCAATGAAATCAATTCATTTCTAGAATACAGCGCAAGCACCTATATTCATCGGTGAAAATGCATCAGTCTCCATTGGAAAGCAGATGAACGCCCACAGCCTCCTGATCCGGTTTCGTTACGCACTGCATCACAGCCGTCTGATGCAGATTGCGACGCTGGTTGGTTTCTGGCTGGCTGGCGAGCTCTTCGTGCGTGTGGTTGGCCTGCCTCTTCCCGGCGGCATTGTCGGCATGGCGCTGGTGCTGGCCTTGCTTCTGAGCGATCGTATCAGCCTGTTCAGCATGAAGCGCGGTGCGGAATGGTTTCTGGCGGAAATGCTTCTGTTCTTCGTTCCGGCCGTGCTGGCAATTCTCGAACATCAAGAGCTTATCGGTCTGCTCGGTCTCAAGATCATGGCTGTGATTTTACTGGGCACTTTGACGGTGATGAGTGTTACCGCATTGACGGTTGATCTTTGCTACCGCTGGAGCCTGCGTTATGTCGTTAAGTAACCCGCTGGTAGCGACACTTTTCTGGTCCGCCGCAACGATCCTGCTTTATCTTGCCGCCAAGCGCGTTTATCGCCGCTTTCCCATGTGGTGGTTGACGCCGCTCGCAGTCACGCCCTTGTTGTTGATGGCACTGGTTATCGGGCTCAACCAAAACTATCGCGGCTATTTCAGCGCTACCCATTGGCTGGTTGCGCTGCTCGGACCTGCTACCGTGGCTTTTGCAATTCCGATCTATCAGCAGCGCTCCACGATCCGTCGCTATTGGCCGGTGCTTCTGGCCGGTGTCGTGGTCGGGAGTTCTTCCGCCATGCTGTCGGCATGGGGACTTGCCCATCTGCTGGGCCTCAATGAAGCAATCAGCCTGAGCCTCATGCCGCGCTCGATGAGCACGCCATTTGCGATGACGGTTTCTGGCGACATTGGCGGCACGCCTGACCTGACTGCGATCTTTGTGGTTCTCACCGGCGTATTCGGCGCGGCTCTTGGCGAAGTCATGCTCAACTGGCTGCCGATCCGCTCGGCGCTGGCACGCGGCGCCCTTTTTGGCATGGGCGCCCATGGCGCCGGCGTCGCCAAAGCTCACCAGATCGGCAGTGAGGAGGGTTCGATTGCCGGGCTGGTCATGGTGCTGGTTGGGCTGGTGAATGTGCTTGCCGCTCCTCTGATTACTCACTTTCTCTAAGAGCCTAATTCTACAGAGAATTCTCCAAAACGCCCGGTTTTGGGGTGTTTTCAGGGGTCAGTGAAACTGCCTTTTTCTTGAGCGCCCGCGTCTTTGCATAACTGATATGCATTAATGGTCGTTGCTGTGGAGAGAGGGGCCGGGTAAATATCTCTTCATCGAGTTCACTCCTCCTCCCAGAACTCGATAAGGAATACGGCACTCCTCCTCCCAAGCCGTATTCAAGATCAGGCCGCGCATCCTCCTCCCGCGCGGCCTTTTTCTTTTTCCAGCCTCCCATAATTTGTTTCAATTGCATTTGTTGCGTTGACAATGCGTAACCGCACCAGCCCATAGGCAAGCTGCGGCATCTACACTATTTCTGGTTCGAGTTTTGAAATCGGGGAGAAGCGTCCATGACAAGCGGCATCCACCACATCACCCTCATCACCAGAAAAGTGCAGGCGAATGTCGATTTCTATGTCGGCTTTCTGGGGCTGCGTATCGTCAAGCAGACGGGTGGGTTCGAGGACGCCGAGCAGCTTCATCTGTTCTACGGAGATCGCACCGGCACACCCGGATCGCTGGTCACGTTTCTGGTTTGGGAGGATGGCTCCAAGGGGCGCGTCGGCCACGGGCAGGTCAGCGAAATCGCGCTGGCTATAGATCGAACTGCTATCGGTTTCTGGCTGGAACGCGCGCTGCGCTATCATGTATCGTCTGAAGGGCCGGTACAGGAGTTTGGCGAACCGGTCCTGCGCCTGCGCGATCCCGACGGCGTGATCGTCAAGCTGGTCGGCTGCGATCTCGCCGCCAACGACGTATGGGAAAGCGAAGGCATTCCCGCCGCTCTCGCGGTCAGGCGTTTGCGAGCTGCAACCATTCTGTCCGAAGCACCGGAACAGACCGCAGGCTTTATCGCACGCTATTTCGGTTTCCGGCCTGCCGCGAAAGAAGGCACGATAGAGCGTCTTCTGTCCGATTCCGGCGATGCCATCGATGTACGCGATGCAGGCGGCTTCTGGCCGGGCATTCCGGGTACGGGCATTGCCGATCATGTCGCCTTTCGTGCTGCCGATACTGGTGAAGTGGAAAAGGCCGAGAAAGAGCTTTCGAAGCTCAACTCGAGTGCCGTCAATGTGCATGACCGCAAATATTTCACTTCGCTCTATGTGCGCGAACCGGGCGGAACGCTTTTCGAATTTGCAACCGACGCGCCGGGCTTCACAATAGATGAGCCCGTCGAGAAACTGGGCCAGTTCCTGTTCGTGCCGCCAGGCAATGAGGAAAAGGCGGATGCTATCCGGGTACGGATGCCGCAATTTGCCCTGCCGGGCGAGGAGCGTGTCATCTATCGCGACCTGCCTTTCGTTCACCGGATACACCAGCCCGAAGATGCCGATGGCAGCGCACTGGTGCTCCTGCACGGTACCGGCGGAAACGAGAACGACCTCATGCCCTTTGCCCGCAAGGCCGCTCCACGCGCAATCCTTCTGGGCGTGCGTGGACGCAGTACGGAAGAAGGCATCCAGCGCTGGTTCCGCCGCTTTGACCTGAAGCGGTTTGATCAGTCCGACATCCGGTTTGAAGCGGAAGCATTCAAGGCTTTCGTGGACGGTGCTGTAGCTGCCTATGGCATCGACCTGAATCGGACGGCCTTCATAGGAAATTCCAATGGTGCCAATCTGCTGGCGGCTTTCATGCGCCTCCACCCCCATGTGGTCCGCACGGCGGTTCTTCTGCGCGGTCAGGAAGTTCTCGAAGAACAGCCCGATGGGGCGGATTTATCGGATGCTTCGATCCTCCTGATGAATGGAGCTTCCGATCCTTTTGGCGATGAGGCTGGCAAACTGGAGAATGCACTGAGAGAAGAAGGGGCAGCTCTCACCATCAGCACGGTAGCAGCCGGGCACGCGCTCATCGATGAAGATATTCGCGTCGCGAGCGACTGGCTTCGGGGTAAGATGTAAATGACAAGGGCTGCGGAAAAATCCGCAGCCCTTGTTGCATTAATCAAGTGGTTTCAGGTTTCGCTCGATGGCCTCGCGCTTGCCTTCGAGGAAAGGCGGAAGCGACAGGCGCTCGCCGAGGCTTTCAAGCGGTTCGTCGACGGCAAAGCCCGGACCGTCTGTCGCGATCTCGAACAGGATGCCGTTCGGCTCGCGGAAATAAAGCGAGCGGAAATAGTAGCGCTCGACTTCACCGCTCGAAGGCATACGAACCGACCGCAGGCGGTCTACCCATTCCTCCATGCTTTTCTGGTCCGGGGTGCGGAAGGCGACGTGATGCACCGCACCCGCTCCCTGCCAGGCCGTGGGCAGTTTCGGCTGCACGGCGACATGCAGTTCCGCTGCAGCGCCGCCCGGCCCCATCGATAAGACATGGACATGTCCTTCGCCATCGGGGGAAACATAGTCGCCGGTCTGACGCATGTTCATAACCTTCTCCAGCACGATCTGGGTCGGGGCCAGTTCAGGAACGCTGAGCGTGATCGGGCCGAGCCCGCGTATCTGCCGTTCCGCCGGAACGGGGCTCTTGTCCCAGCTGTGGGCGTCGCCCGCGCCACCATCATCGGTCAGTCGAAGACGCTGGCCTTCAGGGTCTTCCAGATCGATGACAGCACGTCCGGCTACCTCGAAAATATCGCTCGTCTCGACGCCCTTTTCCTGCAGATGGTTCCGCCACCATTCCAGGCTCTCGACGCCGTTGACGCGCAGGCCCGTTCGGGCGACGCTGTTCGTGCCGCGCTGTTCACGCTGCACCGGCCAGTCGAAAAAGGTTATGTCGGTGCCGGGCGAGGCAAGTCCGTCCGCATAGAAGAGGTGATATGCGCTCGTATCGTCCTGATTGACGGTCTTCTTGACCAGCCTCAGCCCAAGCGTATCGGTATAAAAGCGCCGGTTGCCGGGCGCGTCGGCGGTAATGGCTGTCAGATGATGCAGCCCGGTCAGTTCCAAAGCCATGATTGTGCCTCCTTCGCAAATTCTGCGTTGGGTTTGTGTTGGGACTTATATTGGCTATAGGGGCGAGGACGGAAAGATCAGCTTGCTGAACAGTGTGTAACCGATAAGCCGCAATTGGATCGCGTTCGACAAGTGGTGGATAATTGTGGCTTGGCAGAACGTCATGCGTAAAGAATATATTAACCTCCAAAGTTCCGGTGTAATAGGCGTGCTGGCGTGGCGTTGAGGGGAGTCTGGTTTTGCAGCGCATTTTTTCTTGGACAACGCCTGCGTTGCTCGTCCTGTTTTCCCTTCTGGCGGGTTGTGCCAGCCGGCCTGAGGGCGTGCTTGTGCCGGTAGGCGAAGTTGCTTCTCCCGGCATAAGCAAGGTCAAGCTCGTCGTTGCAACCACGCGCCGCCCGTCTGACAATCCCGGCATTCTTTTCTCCGGCGAGCGCGACAAGCTCGTGTCGCTCAACGATATCGTCGTGTCCATTCCCCCCGAGAAGAACCGCAAGGTGGGCGAGGTGCAATGGCCGAAGAAGCTCCCGCCCAATCCTCAGACGGATTTCGCCACGGTAAGCGTGACGCCGCTCAAGACCGATGTCGAAATGGCGGGCTGGGTACGCCCGCATCTCACCAAGAGCCGTCGGGTCATGGTCTTCGTGCATGGCTTCAACAACACGTTTGAGGATTCCGTCTATCGTTTTGCGCAGATCGTGCATGATTCGGGCGCGGACGTTGCGCCGGTGATCTTCACCTGGCCATCGCGCGCCAGCGTATTCGACTATAATTACGACAAGGAAAGCACCAACTATTCCCGCGATGCGCTGGAGCAGATTCTGCGCGCGATTGTGCGTGAGCCCGAGGTCAAGGATATCACTGTCATGGCCCATTCGATGGGCAGTTGGCTGACGGTTGAGGCTCTGCGGCAGATGGCGATCCGCGACGGTCGTGTGAACGCCAAGATTACAGACGTCATTCTGGCGTCTCCCGATCTCGACGTCGATGTGTTTTCGAAGCAGTTTCTTGCAATGGGCAAGCCGCATCCGCGCTTCACATTGTTCACCTCGCGGGATGACAAGGCGCTAGCATTGTCGCGGCGCATTTCGGGTAATATCGACCGCCTCGGCCAGATCGACCCGTCAATCGAGCCTTACCGTTCCGAGCTGGAAAAAGCAGGCATCACCGTCATCGACCTGACGCAATTGAAGGCGGGCGACCGTCTCAACCATGGCAAGTTCGCTGCAAGCCCGGAAGTCGTGCAGTTGATAGGTCAGCGTCTCGTTGCCGGGCAGACCATCACGGATTCGCAGGTTGGTCTCGGTGACCGTCTGGGTGCGGTGGCGATCGGTACTGCGCAGGGCGTCGGCACGGCAGCTTCGCTGGTGGTCACGGCCCCGATTGCCGTGTTCGATCCAAATACGCGCAAAACCTATGACGAGCAGATCGACCGGTTCGGTCGTGCTGTGGGCAATACGGTTGGTGCGGTGACGACTCCCACGCAGTAAGCGGACCGGGAAGGCGGTTGTCATATTTGAGCTGACGCTGTAGGACTCGCGGCCAACAAATTCGGGCCGCGAGGAGGACCTCATGCAGATCATCCGCACCATTGAGGAATTGCGCCAGGCTTTGATGCCCGCAAGGCGGACGGGCAAGCGTATCGGCTTCGTGCCGACCATGGGCTACCTTCACAAAGGCCATCTGGAACTCGTTCATCGGTCGCGCGCCGACAATGACGTGACCGTTGTGTCGATTTTCGTCAATCCGCTGCAATTTGGCGCCAATGAAGATCTCGATAAATATCCGCGTGATCTGGAGCGCGATGCGGCTCTGTTGCGCGGGGCAGAGGTCGATTACCTCTTCGCGCCAGCCGTCAGCGACATGTATCCGCGCCCGATGCAGACGGTGGTGGATGTGCCCACCCTTGGCAACCAGATGGAAGGCGAGGCGCGTCCGGGCCACTTCGCGGGCGTTGCGACGGTGGTCAGCAAGCTCTTCAATATCGTTGGCCCCGATGCCGCCTATTTCGGCGAGAAGGATTTTCAGCAGCTCGTCATCATCCGCCGCATGGTGGAGGACATGGCCATTCCGGTGCGCGTGGTTGGTGTTGAGACGGTACGGGAGGATGACGGGCTCGCCTGTTCGTCGCGCAATGTCTATCTGTCGGCGGAACAGCGCGCTGCCGCCATCATCGTGCCGAAGGCGCTGGATGAGGCCGAGCGGCTTTATCGCTCCGGTGTGGATGATCCCGATACGCTGGAAGCGGCCATTCGCGCCTTTATCGCCGCGGAACCGCTCGCAACCCCCGAAGTTGTCGCGCTGCGTGACCCCGAAACGCTGGAACGCCTGACGGCGGTGCAGGGTCGCCCCGTGCTGATTGCGCTGTTCGTGCGGCTTGGTACGACGCGGCTTCTCGATAACCGCGTCATTGCGCATGTCGCGCAGGAACAGGCGGCCTGAGATGAGCGCACCCGTCAAACAGAAGCGACTGACGCCCAAGGCCATTTCAGCCCTGAAGGGCGAACGCCCGATTGTCAGCCTCACCGCCTATACGACGCCGATTGCGCGGCTGCTCGATCCGCATTGCGACCTGCTGCTGGTGGGGGATTCGCTCGGGATGGTGCTTTACGGCATGGATTCCACCCTTGCCGTGACGCTCGACATGATGATCGCCCATGGGCAGGCAGTGATGCGCGGGGCGGGGACGGCCTGCGTCATCGTCGATATGCCGTTTGGTTCCTATCAGGAATCGAAGGAACAGGCGTTCCGCAACGCCGCCCGCGTGATGCAGGAAACCGGCTGTGATGGCGTCAAGCTTGAAGGCGGCGAGGAAATGGCCGAAACGGTCGATTTTCTGGTGCGCCGCGGCATTCCGGTGTTCGGCCATGTCGGGCTGATGCCGCAACAGGTCAACACGGTTGGCGGTTTCCGCTCGCTCGGACGCGGCGACGAGGAAGCCGACCGGATTCGCCGCGATGCTAAGGCCATCGCCGATGCCGGTGTGTTTGCGCTGGTCATTGAAG
This sequence comes from Ochrobactrum sp. AP1BH01-1, assembly GCF_018066705.1. Classification (NCBI taxonomy): domain Bacteria; kingdom Pseudomonadati; phylum Pseudomonadota; class Alphaproteobacteria; order Hyphomicrobiales; family Brucellaceae; genus Ochrobactrum; species Ochrobactrum sp. AP1BH01-1. The sequence continues at coordinate 329,700 of NZ_JAGPOU010000003.1, forward strand.
GCACGGTTGAGCCGCTGGCGCGCGAGATCACTGCATCGCTCTCCGTTCCAACGGTCGGCATCGGGGCTTCGGCTGCCTGCGACGGGCAGATACTGGTCTCGGACGATATGCTGGGGCTGTTTCAGGATTTCACGCCGCGCTTCGTGAAGCGTTTTGCGCAATTGGCGCCACAGGTGTCCGATGCGGCGAAAGCCTATGCCGAGGAGGTGCGAGCGCGAACATTCCCGGGGCCGGAGCATGTTTTCGGAGCGAAACCGAAAACTTAACCCCTAAATTCTGTGCCGTATGGCGGTAGCGCCTTGTAATTATTCGTCAATCGCGTTCAATGTCGGAACTGTTTTCCGGAGTTGCCGTGACCGACGATATTGCCCATACCGAACTGATTGCCGTGCTGGCCGCCGTGACCAGCGAACAGCCGCGCGTCATGACCGTGCGGCAGGGACAGGCTTTACCGTCCGGCCCGTTCGAGAGCGAGCATCGTTCGTTGCAATCGGGTCTGCGCGCCTGGGTGCAGTCGGAAACCGCGCATCCGGTCGGTTATCTGGAGCAGCTCTATACCTTTGCCGACCGTGACCGTCACGCGCAGGGCGAACGCATCATCTCGATCAGCTATCTCGGCCTCGTGCGCGAAAGCGATGCGGCGGCGGGGCAGGCGGGCTGGCGCGGCTGGTATGATTATCTGCCGTGGGAAGATCACCGTCAGGGCGAACCGGCCATCATGGAGCATCTCAACAATGCGCTCCTTGTCTGGGCCTATCGGGCCGAAACGCCGGAACTGACGGCGCAGCGCATGCGGCGCATCGCCTTCACCTTTGGCTTCGAAAACGGCGAGTGGGGCGGGCGCTGGAACGAAGACCTCGTGTTGCAGCGCTATGAGCTTCTTTACGAGGCCGGGCTGGTAGCAGAAGCCGGAATGAGGGAAGATGAGAATGGCCGTTCCATGTTCGCCGATCATCGCCGCATCCTCGCCACGGCGATTGCGCGGCTGCGCGCCAAGATCAAATATCGCCCGGTGGTGTTCGAATTGATGCCGGACAGTTTTACGCTTCTGCAACTCCAACGGACTGTCGAAGCGCTGGCGGGTTTGCGCCTGCACAAACAGAATTTCCGCCGCCTGATCGAGCAGCAGGATCTCGTCGAGGAAACCGGCGAAAGCGACAGCGAAACCGGCGGTCGTCCGGCAAAACTGTTCCGTTTCCGCTACTCGATTGTCGAGGAACGCGCCCTTTCCGAGCGCCATCTGGCCGGAGCCAAGCTGCCAATTTCCCGCGATTGACAATATACTCCAATCGAGTATAAGTTCGTAAATATGAAATACTCATGTTGAGTATAATTCGGTATGCCGGCGCATTTTCAGCGTTACGCTTTCGCGTGAAGCTGATGCGTGAATGGCGGTCGATGAGCTGGGAGGCTCGCACATGAATGATCATGTTTCCGTTTCGCAACTCTATGACCGCGTGGCCAAGGTGCTGCCAAAGGCGGAGTGGCTGGGCTTCGAAGACGATGTCGCGGCCATTCTCGAGTTGAAGAAAAAGCGCAATGCGGTGATCCTTGCGCATAATTACCAGACGCCGGAAATCTTCCATTGCGTGGCCGATATTGTTGGCGACAGTCTGGCGCTGGCGCGCAAGGCTGCGGAGGTCGACGCCGATGTGATCGTGCTGGCGGGTGTGCATTTCATGGCCGAGACGGCCAAGCTGCTCAATCCAGGCAAGACGGTGCTGATCCCCGATATGGCGGCGGGCTGTTCGCTGGCCGACAGCATCACGCCGGAAGATGTGGCGCTTCTGCGCGAGGCGCATCCCGGCGTGCCGATCATCACCTATGTCAACACATCCGCTGCTGTGAAGGCGGCATCCGACATTTGCTGCACTTCCGGCAATGCCAAAAAGGTGGTGGAGTCGCTTGGTGTGCCGCGCGTGCTGATGATCCCCGACGAGTTTCTGGCGCAGAATGTGGCGCGCGAAACCAATGTCGAAATTCTCGCCTGGCATGGCCATTGCGAGGTGCATGAGCGGTTCACTCCAGACGATATCCGCGAATTGCGCGAAAGCCATCCCGGCGTGGTGGTTCTGGCCCATCCCGAATGCCCGCCTGAAGTGGTGGAAGCCGCCGATTTCGCCGGTTCCACGGCGGTCATGTCGGACTATGTCGGCGAGAAGAAGCCGCAGCGTGTCGTGCTTCTGACCGAATGCTCGATGAGTGACAATGTTGCCGTTGATCACCCGGATGTCGAGTTCATCCGCCCGTGCAATCTTTGCCCGCATATGAAGCGGATCACGCTTGCCAATATCCGCGATGCGCTGGAAAACAACCGCCATGAAGTAACCGTCGATACCGCACTGATGGAGCATGCCCGGCGCGCCGTCGAGCGGATGTTGATGGTATGAACACGGCTCCGGTTCTGGTCATTGGCAGCGGCCTTGCCGGGCTGATGACGGCGCTGACGCTGTCGCCGCGACCGGTTCTGCTGGTGACAGCGGGAAGCCTCGGCCTGTCCGGTTCCAGCACGCTGGCGCAAGGCGGCATTGCCGCAAGTGTTGGTGCAGATGACAGTGCAGCGCTGCATCTGGCCGATACGATTGCCGCGGGCGACGGCCTGTGTGACGCAGGCGTGGCGGCGGAAATCATCGCAGCAGGCGCGGACGTGGTTGCCGCGCTGGAAGCGCATGGCGTGCGCTTCGACCGTAAAGCGGACGGTTCGTTTTCGCTCGGTCTGGAAGCCGCTCATAGTCGCCACCGCATCGTGCATGTTGATGGCGATGCGACCGGCGCGGGCATCATGCGCGCCTTGATCGCGAAAGTGCTGGCGACGCCTTCGATCACCGTCATGGAAAACACCCGCGCCCTGCGGCTCATCCGGCAGGATGGCCGTGTCGTCGGTGCCTGTCTTGAAAATGTCGGTCCGGTTGCAGCAACCGCCGTGGTTCTGGCGACGGGCGGGATCGGTGGGCTTTATAACGCAACGACCACGCCGCTCGGCAATCTCGGCCAAGGGGCCGCTCTGGCAGGCCGCGCAGGCGCTGAGCTTGCCGATATGGAATTCGTGCAATTCCACCCAACCGCGCTTGCCGTTTCTGCGCCGCGTCTGCCGCTGGTCAGCGAGGCCGTGCGCGGGGAGGGCGCTCAACTTGTCAATGATCGCGGCGAGCGCTTCATGGCGGATGTTCCGGGCCGCGAACTTGCACCCCGCGATGTGGTGGCGCGTGCCATCGGCAACCAGATCGCGCAAGGACGCAAGGTCTATCTCGATGCGCGCACAGCTCTGGTTGCGCGTTTTGCAACCCGGTTTCCCGGTATCGATGCGCTTTGCAAACAGCATGGCATCGATCCGGCCTATGATCTGATCCCGGTCAGACCGGCCACGCATTACCATATGGGCGGGATCAAAACCGACGCCGACGGGCGCAGCAGTCTGCCGGGCCTCTGGGCTGTGGGCGAAGCGGCCTGCACCGGCCTGCATGGCGCCAACCGGCTTGCCAGCAATTCGCTGCTTGAAGCCGCCGCCATGGGCCTGCGCGCCGCCCGCGCGCTTGGCTGTGAAGAAGCGGTTGCCGTGCGGCATCCCGTGCCGGTCAGCCTGCCGCAGAGTTCCGATCCCGAACCGGTACGGTGCATTGTTTCCAGCCATCTTGGCCTGCTGCGTGGTGAAGAAGGTTTGCGCTCTGCAATCGCCACCCTTCTCCCCCTTGCGGAGACCGACGATGCCGCAGCCGTGGCGCTGGTCGCTGCGGTTGCGGCATTTGACCGATGCGAGTCGCGCGGCAGCCATGCCCGCACCGACTATCCAGCAAAACGGGCTGCTTCAGCCCGCAGCTTTTTCACCTTTCCGGCAGCTTTCGCACTGGCACGCGAAATCGCCGCGCCTCACCCTGTTACAAGGACTGCATGATGAACTTGCCGCGCTTGTCTCCGCTTGTCGTCGAACCGCTGGTGCGCGCCGCACTTCTGGAAGATCTGGGGCTTGCTGGTGATATTACCAGCAATGCGGTGGTGCCGGAGGATCACCGCTCGGCCATGCTGTTCAGCTTGCGCCAGCCGGGCGTTATCGCCGGGCTGGATGTGGCCGAAATGGCGTTTCGTCTGGTTGATCCGGATGTCACATTCGAACGTCTGGCGCGGGACGGTCAGTCTCTTGAGAAAGGGGCCGATGTCGCCCGCGTTTCCGGCTCCTCCCGCTCCATTCTGGCGGGGGAGCGCACCGCGCTCAATTTTCTCTGCCACCTGTCCGGTATCGCCACCGCCACGGCGAATCTGGTCAGAGCGGTTCAGGGCACAAAGGCCGCCATCGTCTGCACCCGCAAGACGATGCCGGGACTGCGCGCCTTGCAGAAATATGCGGTCAGGGCAGGCGGCGGCATGAACCACCGTTTCGCGCTCTATGATGCGGTGCTGATCAAGGACAATCACATCGCGGTCGCTGGCGGCGTCCGCGAGGCCATCGAGCGCGCCAAGGCCGGGGCAGGTCACATGGTCAAGATCGAGGTGGAAGTCGACACACTTGAACAACTCGATGAGGCGATGGCTGTCGGCGTCGACGCGGTGCTGCTCGACAATATGTCGCCCGCGCAATTGCGCGATGCGGTGTCGGTGATCGATGGGCGCGCCATTTCGGAAGCTTCCGGCGGCATCACACCGGAAACGGTTGCGGCAGTTGCGGCCAGCGGGGTCGATCTGATTTCGGTCGGCTGGACCACGCACAGCGCGCCAAACCTCGATATCGGGCTCGATTTTGAGCTGAATGGGTAAGGCTACAAGCTTTAAGCGGACGGCAGCTTCCCGTATAGCCAACATTCAACTGCTTTTTGTTGCAAAACCTGGTCCCGCAAAGGGGTCCGGGTTTTACGCATTCGTGGCGAAAACCTTCTCCAAACTGCGGCGATAAACATGCCACATAAACATGATTGAATTATTCATGTTTATGTGGCAGAAATCGACTGACTGATAGTCAGTCATGAGTCGGACGGCGGTTCGGAAACCTGTTTGTGTGCGTGCTGGTTGACGCACCGTCGTTCGGCTCTAAGCGGCATTCGTGCTGCGATTTCTCACGAATATCGATGAGGAGGGGAGCGTAATGCTTCACCATGTAGAAAACTGGCCATATATCGTCACCCTGTCGAAGGGTGCGTCGACAATGGAAGAAACGCGTGAATTCCTTGAAGTCTGGAGCCGCTGGCTCGATCACGGAAAACCCTTTGTCACGATCCGCCGCTTTTTGGATGAGGATGCTCTGGCTCATCCCGAAGGTTCGGCGCGTGAAGTGAAGCAATGGTTCCAGCAAAATGCGCCGCGCATCCGCGAACAGGTGCTGGCCATGGTGAACATCGTGCCGGAATCAGTTTATGAACAGGCGAGCCGCATGGATGCAGAAAAACTGTTTGGCGTTCCGGCTGGTACTTTTTCCCATATAGATGCGGCGTTGCACTGGCTGGAGGATCGCGTGGTTCGACCAAACAGGCTTGTTTTTGACAGGGCGGCGATCCGGGGTAAATTGGCGACATCGTGAAATTCCGGAGATTGATTTGCCGCCGACTGCCAAGCCCAAGCCCCGCACCAAACCAGCTGAAATACGTCGCGATGAACTGATGGCTGCAGCCGAGGCCCTCTTCCTCGAAAAGGGCTTCGCGGCGACAAGCGTGGATGAAATCGTGCGTCTGGCCGATGTCGCCAAAGGTACATTTTATCTGCACTTCCGCAGTAAGGACGACATCCTGCTTGCCTTGCGGGAGCGATTTATCGACGGGTTTTGCGAAGGATTGGAGCGCCAGCTGGATCTGCTTCCAGCCGATGACTGGCAGGGCAGGCTGGTAGCCTGGGCAGAGACAGGCATTGCCGGCTATCTGGACAATTACAAGCTCCACGACATGGTGTTTCATGATTTTCATCCGCCCATGCGCCGCATGAAACAGGAAAATCCGGCAATCGTCCGGCTCGATGCGTTATTGACCGGGGGGCACGCCGCAGGCGCTTGGAAAATCGCCAATACGCGTTTGACGGCTGTGCTCCTTTTCAATGCGCTGCACGGTGCGGTCGATGAAATCATCTCCGACCCGGACATGATGGATCGCACCGAAATGGTCGCGGGCGTAAAGGCATTTTTCCTGCAGGCAGTGCGCTCTCAATAACCTAGTCAAAGAAAAAGGGAGGCGGATGCCTCCCTTTATTCGCTTTTCAACTGGAGCCAGACCTGGAGCATTTCCTGTTTGATTGAATCCCGGGAAGCTCGCTGTCTGTTTGTTTTTACGCATGTCTTATCCCGAAACCGGTTCCCACTCTCGGGAGACATGCTCTATTTCTCCACGAAAGCCTTCTCGATGACGTAATGTCCGGCTTCGCTCTGGCTGCCTTCCTTGAAACCGCGTTCTTCCAGAATCTGCTTGGTCTCGGCCAGCATTTCCGGGCTGCCACAGAGCATCATGCGGTCGTCGTCGTGATTGAACTCCGGCAGGCCGACATCGCTGAACAGCTGTCCTGAACGAATAAGGTCGGTCAGGCGGCCACGATTCCTGTAGGGCTCACGCGTGACGGTCGGATAGTAGATGAGCTGCTTCTTGACCATTTCGCCGAGGAATTCATCCTGCGGAAGCTCGTTGGAAATGAAATCCGTATAGGCGAGTTCCGCCACCTGACGCACGCCATGAACGAGAATGATCTTCTCGAAACGTTCATAGGCTTCCAGATCGCGAATGATCGACAGAAACGGCGCGAGGCCGGTGCCGGTCGAAAGCAGCCAGAGATTCTTGCCGGGCTTCAGATTGTCGTAGAGCAGCGTGCCGACCGGCTTCTTGGAAAGGATGATCTGGTCGCCAACCTTCAGATGCTGGAGCTTTGATGTCAAAGGACCGTTTGGCACCTTGATAGAGAAGAATTCCAGACCGTCTTCATAAAGACTAGAGGCGATGGAATAGGCGCGCGTGAGCGGCTTGCCGTTCACTTCGAGGCCCATCATGATGAACTGGCCGCTCTGGAAGCGGAAACCGGGGTCGCGCGTTGTGCGGAAGGAAAACAGCGTGTCGGTCCAGTGATGGATGTCGGTGACGGTTTCCTGATTGAAGTTGCTGCTCATTTTCGGAACTGTCTCTGTCTTGCTCCTGCACCGCTTGGGAGGACGGCGCCTATGGATGGTCGGTTGTTTGTCATTGCTGCATTTTGCCCGCAGTCATGCAACTCCGTGGAGTCTGCATTTCCCGCAGGCAAAACGCCTTGATCGCAATCAATATAGGCGCGTCATGCTGCCTTCAGGGTGGCTTCCGCGAATTCGTAATTGGCCAGCTTGTCGAGGAAGTTCGTTACATAGTCAGGCCGACGATTACGGAAATCGAGATAATAGCTATGCTCCCAGACATCAAGTCCTAATAGCGCCTTGCCTTCGCCGGTTGCCAGCGGATTGGAGCCGTTCGGTGTCTTGGTGACGTTGAGCTTGCCATCGTCGGCCAGAACCAGCCATGCCCAGCCCGAACCGAACTGGCCGACGGCTGCAGTCTTGAAGGCTTCCTTGAACTGGTCAACGCTGCCGAAATCCTCGACAATCTTCTTTTCCAGCGCGCCGGGCAAGCGACCGCCCGTCGCTGACAGGTTCTGCCAGAACAGATTATGGTTCCAGTGCTGGCCGGCATTGTTGAACACCGGAGCGAGGTCGGCCTTATCCTTGGCAAAGAGGACGATTTCTTCAAGCGACTTGCCCTTGAGCGCATCGTTCTTTTCAACGAAGCCGTTGAGCGCGGTAACATAGGCCTGATGGTGCTTGCCATGATGCAGCTCAAGCGTTTCGGTACCCATACCGACGCCTTCAAGAGCGTTGGTCGCATAGGGAAGCGGAGGCAGGGTAAAGCTCATTTTAGACTCCTTGATATAGAACGATCTTGATAATCTCGAGAGGTTCGCATAATTTAACAAGATAATGCTTCTTTAAATCGAAAACAGGCAATATGTCAAGGAATGACTTTCTAAATACGGACGCTTCCGGAGCACGTTCGCCCGCTGAGCGTGTAATGCTGGCACTGAAGATGCGGGGTGCACAGACTGCAGCTGCAATCGGCGAGCATCTGGGAACGACCGGCGAAGCTGTCCGCCAGCAGCTCGTGCGGCTGGCTGAAGAAGGTCTCGTTGCTCCGCATTCCGTGTCGCAGGGCGTTGGCCGCCCGTCGCAATTCTGGGATCTGACCGAAACCGGCAACAAGCGCTTCCCCGATACGCATGCCGATTTGACGGTTCAGCTTCTGCATTCCGTTCGCACCATTCTGGGTGAAGATGCACTGGATACTCTGATTGCGCACCGAGAAACGGAGACCCGTCGTCAGTATCAGGCGCGCCTCAACGATCTGCCGTTGGGCGAGCGGGTGAAAGAACTGGCCGCGATCCGCTCGGCGGAAGGTTATATGGCCGATGCCGAAAAGCAGGAAGACGGTTCCTGGCTTTTCATCGAAAACCATTGCCCGATATGCGCTGCCGCGGACGCCTGCCAGGGCTTCTGCCGTGCGGAGCTTCAGGTGTTCAGGGCCGTGCTTGGCCCTGATGTTTCTGTAAACCGAACCGAACATATTCTGGCCGGTGCGCGGCGCTGCGCCTACGTTATTGCGCCCGCCGCCTGATAATTCTCAGCATTGTGCGGTTTGCGGCTGTCTTGCGCTGCGGACGAGAGCGAGCGCCGACACGAACGCCAGTGCGGACAGAATGGCGAAGCCGGAAAAGAGCCAGAGCGCGGCATGTGCGGTGCCTGCAAAGCCGCCGGGATTGGTTAGCCCGGCCATATTGGCGACCATTCCGGCAAGTGCTGCACCAAGGGCGGTCGTGAACAGCTGCACCATGGTCACGGAGGCGGAAGCCAGATTCTGATCCTCTGCGTCGGCACGCTTGAAAATGCGGGTCAGCAGGTGCGGCCATGTCAGGCCGACGCCAAAACCGATGACGGCCAGCGCGATGCATATCGGCAGCAGATCGTACCAATGGCCCGCGCTGCCTGCCGGAATGAGAACGGCGAGCGTTACCATGCCTGCAACGCCCATGACGGGGGCGGCGAGAATAACGCGGTCGGTGCGCCCGGCGGCAATCCCCGACGACCCGATGGAACCGAGTGTCCAGCTGCCGCCCATGATTGCTGCCAGATAGCCCGCAACGAGCGGTGACTGGTTATGCAGAACCTGAAAGAACAGCGGCACGAAGACTTCGGAACTGGTGACGGACGCGCTGAGGAAGGAGAGCGTCAGATAAAGTGCGCCGAGTTTCTTTATACTGAACGAACCTTTGGGAAGGATACGTCGGCTGGCTTTCTTTTCCACGGCAGCGAGGAGAAGCAGCAGGACAATGGCAAGCGCAACGCCACCGGCGTTCCATGCCAGTTCCGGTGAAATACTTCCGGCAGAAACGGCAAGGACGGCGGAAGTCAAAAGGATGAGCTGCGGCCATGCTAGCCGGTCATTGCTGGCGGCGGAGCCGGATTCGCGCGGGAGCACCGTCATGGCCATGACGGTGAACGCGGCAATCACCGGCGCAAGCGACCAGAAGGCTGCGCGCCAGATGCCAAGTTCCGCAAAAACCCCGCCAATCGCCGGGCCGACGAGCGTGGCCACGCCCCACATGCCGGAAACGAGACCGATAGCGCGGGGCCACAGCGATTCATCAAAGACGATGCGGATCATCGAATAGGACAGGGCAAGCATCATACCGCCGCCGAGACCTTGGATGGCTCGCCCGGCGAGCATGACCGGCATGGATGGAGCGAGGCCGCAAGTCAGCGTTCCGGCAGCGAAGATAACCGCCGCGATCAGATAGGCGCTGCGCGGGCCTGCCTGGGAAAGAAGGCGCGGCACGAGCGCCGAGCCGAGAATGGATGCAGTCACGAACAGCGCCGTGTTCCACGCATAGTAATCCATGCCGCCAATGTCGGCGACGACCGTTGGCAGAATGGTTGTGGCGATGAACACGTTGATGGCATGAAGCGCGACGCCGCCGACAAGCGTCAGCGATACGATGGCGTTCCTGCCTGCGAACAGGTCTCCCCAACCGGCGGTCGGCTTATGATCCTGCATTTCATTTTCCTTTGACTGTCAATGTGCGGGCGAATGCCTGAAAGGGTTCGCCCAGAGCATGGAAATGATGGCTACGCCCGCGCCAATAATTTGTCAAGCAAATGCTTGTTTAATTAAATTGATGATACGTCGGAAAGCGTAGCAACCTGTCTTGTCGGTCGGAAGCCATTTGTCCGGGCAAAGACTTTCAATGAAAACGACGGGCAGGCGGGAGCGAGAGGGAAGGGGTTCAAATCCTCACAAAAATCTCTATATGAAGCTCATCCGCTGAAGGCGGAGACGTAATCCGCGACAGCTCGTGGGGAAATTTTTTCCCGATAATGCTGTGGCGGATTTGTGTTTCTGTCACAAGCTTCCTATAAGCCTTCGAACAATCTGGGAAACTACTTGTATGTTTCCTCAACTTGGCAAACCAGCCTTGCTGGCCAGGCCAGATTTCCCCATTGGACGACCCGGGACTGCCATGATCCAGACGCCTTATTACCTGATCGACAAGACCAAGCTGAAGCGCAACATGGAAAAGGTTGCCTATGTGCGCGAGAATTCTGGCGCCAAGGCGCTGCTGGCGCTGAAATGCTTCGCCACCTGGTCCGTATTCGATCTGATGAGCGAATACATGGACGGCACCACATCATCCTCGCTCAATGAAGTGCGCCTTGGTCACGAGAGATTTGGCGGTGAAACCCATGCCTATAGCGTGGCCTATGCCGATAACGAAATTGATGAAGTTATCAGCCATGCCGACAAGATCATCTTCAATTCGATAGGCCAACTGGAGCGCTTTGCCGACAAGGCGGCGCATATCAAGCGTGGCCTGCGCCTCAATCCGGGCGTGTCATCTTCGAGCTTCGATCTCGCCGATCCGGCGCGACCGTTCAGCCGCCTTGGCGAGTGGGACGTGGCGAAGGTCGAAAAGGTGATGGATCGCGTGACCGGCTTCATGATCCATAACAATTGCGAAAATTCCGATTTCGGTCTTTTCGACCGGATGCTGACCGACATCGAGGAAAAGTTCGGCTCGCTTCTGCATCGCGTCGAATGGGTCAGCCTTGGCGGTGGTATTCATTTTACCGGCGATGATTATCCGGTCGATGAGTTCTGCGCGCGTCTCAAAGCCTTCTCGGAAAAGTTTGGCGTGCAGGTGTATCTGGAGCCGGGCGAAGCCTCCATCACCAGGACCACGACGCTGGAAGTGACAGTGCTCGATACGCTGTTCAACGGCAAGAACCTCGCCATTGTCGACAGCTCGATCGAAGCGCATATGCTCGATCTGCTCATCTATCGCGAAAAGGCGAAGATGGCGCCGAACAATGGCGAGCACAGCTATATGGTTTGCGGCAAGTCCTGCCTTGCTGGCGATATTTTCGGCGAATTTACTTTCGACAAGCCGCTCGCCATCGGCGACCGTCTCTCATTTGAAGATGCGGCCGGTTATACCATGGTCAAGAAGAACTGGTTTAATGGCGTGAAAATGCCAGCCATTGCCGTGCGTGAACTGGACGGTACGGTCAAAATTGTCCGCGAATTTGATTATGCGGACTTCGAGGGTTCGCTCTCCTGAACCCTGCGTCGCGGTATTACTCAGCGGCGTAAAGCTTAAACGGGTTCCGCGGCTGAGAGCGCCGGGGGACGAGAAACAGATGGCGGGAAACCGCTGGAAGAGGAAGCATCGACAGAAAATGAAGAAGAACGTTCTCATTATCGGCGCCGGGGGCGTGGCACAGGTTGTTGCACATAAATGTGCGCAAAACTCTGACATATTGGGCGATATCCATATTGCGTCCCGCACGGTTGAGAAATGCCGCAAGATTATCGATAGCGTGCATGAAAAGAAGAGCCTCAAGACGGAGGTGAAGCTGGAAGCGCATGCGCTGGACGCAATGGATATTGAGGCCACCAAGGCTCTGATCCAGAAGACGGGCGTTCAGATCGTCATCAATGTCGGCTCGGCCTTCCTCAATATGTCGGTCCTTCGCGCCTGTATCGATACGGGCGTGGCTTACATGGACACCGCGATCCATGAAGATCCGAAGAAGATCTGCGAGACGCCACCATGGTATGGCAATTACGAATGGAAGCATCTCAAGGAATGCGAAGAGAAGGGCATCACCGCCATTCTCGGCATCGGCTTCGATCCGGGCGTGGTCAATGCCTATGCGCGTCTGGCAGCCGACGATTATCTGGATGAAGTCAAATCCATCGACATTGTCGACATCAATGCCGGTTCGCATGGCCGCTGGTTCTCGACCAATTTCGACCCGGAAATCAATTTCCGTGAGTTCACCGGCACGGTCTATTCCTGGCAAAATGGCGCTTGGCAGTCGAACAAGATGTTCGAAGTCGGCCACACGTTCGACCTGCCTGTGGTCGGCCCGAGCAAGGCCTACATGACCGGCCATGACGAAGTGCACTCGCTCTCCAAGAACTATCCGAATGCGGATGTCCGCTTCTGGATGGGCTTCGGCGATCACTACATCAATGTCTTCACGGTGCTGAACAATCTGGGCCTCCTGTCAGAACAGCCGGTCAAGACTGCTGAGGGGCTGGAAGTCGTGCCGCTGAAAGTGGTCAAGGCCGTGTTGCCTGATCCATCGTCACTGGCGCCTGATTACACCGGCAAGACCTGCATCGGCGATTTCGTCAAGGGCACCAGAGACGGCAAGGAGAAGGAAGTCTTCATCTACAACGTTGCCGACCATAAGGACGCTTACAACGAAGTGGGTTCGCAGGGCATTTCCTACACGGCTGGCGTTCCGCCGGTTGCAGCTGCAATCCTGATCGCGTCAGGTGAATGGGACGTGAAGAAGATGGTCAATGTGGAAGAGCTTAATCCAAAGCCTTTCCTCCACATCCTGAACCAGATCGGCCTGCCATCGCGCATCAAGGATGAGAACGGCGACCGTCCGCTTGATTTCGCGTAAGATTATAGCTTTAAGCTATCGAAAGACCCCGCTTCGGCGGGGTTTTTTATTTTCTCGATCCTCATCCTGAGGAGGCCCGCAGGGCCGTCTCGAAGGATCGAAGGATCGAGGAGCGGGGGGCGGGGCGAAGAATGACGGTGGGAGACCAGCGTTGCGTTTCCAGTTCCATCTGGATCTCGCCCTTCGAGGCTGCGCTTCGCTTCGCACCTCAGGGTGAGGGGGTGGCTATTCAGGCATATTTGGCCAAGTATCCGACAATCGATATCCCCCGGGAAACGGATCGCTCGGATCGAGCATAAGCTGAGAGGTTCCCGTCACCCATGCGCGACCCGAAATGATCGGGCTGATCGCGGGCTTGCCGCCGAGGTCGAGAACCTTGTCGAGCTGACAATGAAATTCGGTGCCAAGCACGGACTTGCCGATATAGCGCTCGCCCGCCTTCATCTGGCCCTTGGCGTGCAGCACGGCCATGCGCGCCGAACAGCCGGTGCCGGTGGGCGAGCGATCCAGCTTAGCGGGACGAATGGCAACCGTATTCACGCCGGTCAGCACATCGCCTTCGCGTGTCACCGGCTCGGTAATCTGGCAGAAAGAAATGTGGTTCCAGTCTTTTTCCGGATGGTGGAAGCCAAGCTGCTCATTGGCGGCCTTGGTGATCTTCACGCCAATCTCCGCCAGTTCGCGCGCCTGACCCGGTTCGATCTTCATGCCGATCTCAGCCGCATCGACAATCACAAAACTGTCGCCGCCATAGGCGGTATCGACCGTAATGGTCCCAAGCCCTTCCACTTCCAACGATGCATCCAGCCGGTCCGCGAAAGACGGCACATTGCGCACGCTGATACGCTCGGCCTTGCCGTTGCGGCACTCGGCTTCCACTTCGATAAGCCCGCCAGGGGCTTCCAGCACCATGCGCGTCACCGGTTCCTGCATCGGGATGATGCCGCTATCCAGCAAAACGGTGGAGACGCAGATCGAATTGGAACCCGACATAGGCGGCGTATCGGCAGGCTCCATGATGATGAAGCCCATCTGCGCGCGCGGGTCTTTCGGCGGCACCAGCAGATTGACATGACGGAACACACCGCCGCGCGGCTCGTTTAGCACGAAATTGCGCAAGGTTTCATCGCTGGCGATGAAGCGCGACTGTTCCCATACTGTTTCGCCCGGAGGCGGTGCGACACCGCCGACTATGACGTCCCCGACTTCGCCTTCCGCATGACAGCCGACAATATGAATGATCTTGGTGCTGCGCATGACGCCTCCTGCAATTAGAGCGCATCCCGAAAGGTGTGAAACGGTTCGCGGAAAAGATGCGCGTCGAAACAAAGCGATAGAGGGCCGATCTGATCCAATCAGACCGAAACGCGCTCTAACGCACTCATTCCTATCGGTTAGGGTGTCATCGTCAATCCTTTATCGGACGGCGATTTGCGCTTTCGCGCCAGAAGGAGAATTTCATTTCTCCTCGTGTCGGGAGATGAAAAATCCCTTTCGCCGTGTGTTGCTTCTTTCAACAAGTCTGGTATCCATTGTGCTCGAATTTTGTGCAAATCGATGCGCAGCCCGCTTGGCTCCGGATCAATTCCTGGAACATACACAACGTTCCCGATAGGAATTGAGCAACCCGAAAAGTTGGGGCGTTTTCGTTCTCGGAACGATGAATGCTCTTAGCCGGCATGGGACGGTCGATGATCGTATCCTACGTCTCCTCTCAGATTGACATGGTCTCTGATGTTCCGGGACGTGGCCTCAACCACATGGAGCATCTGACGGGCCGGCGGGCCGGGATGTTTGGGAGCGAGTTATGGACAGGACAATCGATGCGGGCTTTCTTGAGCCCCACGAAACCGGCGCGCAGCGCTGGGGCAGGGAGATGTCGGCGGCGCTGAAACTCGGTTGGCCGCTGATCTTCACCAATCTCTCGCAGGCGGCATTGACGGCAACCGATGTTATTTTCATCGGCCGTCTCGGAGCCGATACGCTTGCCTCCGCTTTGCTCGCGACGAGCTTCTATCATACGCTGATGATCTTTTCGATGGGGCTTGTCTCGGCCGTCATGCCGATGATCGCTATCGCGCTCGGCAAGAACCGTCATTCGGTGCGCGATGTGCGTCGCACCGTGCGTCAGGGATTCTGGACAGCAATCATGATCTCGATTCCGGTCTGGATCGTGCTTTGGCATTGCGAGGAAATTTTCCTTTTCCTCGGTCAACGGCCTGATATTTCCGCCCGCTCGACCGATTTCATGCACACGCTGCAATGGGCGCTTTTGCCATACCTTTTCTACATCATCCTGCGATCCTTCTTCGCGGCGATGGAAAAGCCGATGTGGACCTTGCTGGTGGCAGCTCTTGCCATCGGTTTCAACGCGCTTGCCGGATGGACGCTCATTTTCGGCCATTTCGGCTTTCCGCGCATGGAACTGCACGGCGCTGGTATCGCCACGACCCTGTCGAGCACAATGATGTTCCTCGGCCTTGCGGTGATCACATTGCGGCATCGCCGTTTTCGCCGCTATCGTCTGTTCGGGCGCTTCTGGCGTCCGGACTGGCCGCGCCTGCGCGAACTATGGCGCATCGGTTTTCCGATGGCGCTAACCTTCGTCTTCGAAACCTCCATCTTCTACGCCGCCGTGGTGATGATGGGGCGGATCGGCCCGACCGCCATGGCCGCCCACGCCGTTGCGATCCAGATTGCCTCGCTCAGCTTCATGGTACCGCTCGGTTTCGGGCAGGTGGCGACCGTGCGCGTGGGGCGTGCCTACGGAGCGGGAAATGCCAGGGCGATCGGCTATGCGGGCTGGAGCGCCTATGCGCTGGGCGTTGGCTTCATGGCGGTGATGGGGCTTTTGATGATTCTCATACCACGCCTGTTCATTGGCGTTTTCCTGGACCTGCATGATCCGCAGAACCTGCCTGTGATGGAACTGGCGGTCAGCTTCCTTGCACTGGCAGCTTTGTTCCAGACAGTCGACGGTGCCCAGGCTGTCGCTGCGGGTATGTTGCGTGGTTTGCGCGACACGCGTATCCCCATGTATCTTGCCCTGCTCGGTTACTGGGGCGTCGGCCTGCCGCTGGGTGCCTTGCTTGCGTTCAAATTTGGAATGGGCGGTCAGGGTATCTGGCTTGGCCTCGCGGCTGGGCTTGGTATCGTTGCGGTGCTGATGACCCTGCGCTGGCGCAAGCATCTGGCGCATATTTCGGCCCTGCATCCGGCCTGAATAGAGCGCATCCCGAAAAGTGTGAAACAGTTCTCGGAAAGGATGCACGATAAAACAAAGAGTTAGAGCGCAGATCCGATTGTATCAGATCGGAACGCGCTCTAAACAAAGTCATGCGATCATGTGATCGCATGACTTTCAGTGCCAGCATCAAAAGTCACCATGCCGGCCTGGAAATGGCGTAGTCGTCCGTCTTGTATCAAAGTATGGCGAAGTGGACCCGGCGGATTGGCCGCTGAATGCGCGGGACGCTTGCCGTAGCGGTTCAGAGAGGTATTCCTATCAAAAAAATGAACGAAGCCAGCGATATCAACACGAACCAAAAAAGAGGGCCAAGCCAATTAATGGATTGACCGAGGGGTAAGCTATCCAAGTCGTGTTCACAATGCGCTATAGGCTGCTTAGCACTGCACGTCATTCGTTCTACATATTGAACAGCATAATCTGAAATTATATTAAATAATCGCGTTTCAATTCCAGTATAATAACCAATTATACGATGGTAATGGTGAAATCGATAATTGTAAGTAAGTGGACTAATGTCAATATAAGAAATATCATCTATAAGGATGCGATGGCTTGATTGCCTGTCTATAAATAATTCTATGTTTATATCGAGTTTATGTCGAAGACTACTCTCCAATTCAACCAAGCGCATCATAAGGCTGGTGTCAGTCCACTCTGACTGTATTGACACTATCGGACGAGACCCGGCTTGCCCTTTCGGTGTATCGTCGTGCATCAAAGTTCCTTGCGGCAGTTTTCGACCGCCCATGTCTGACGTATTGTTGGAAAGCCTTTGAATCTTAACCGTTGTGCTTTCAACTCGTCGAGGAACGTGTTGAAAATGCTGACGTCGAGAGAGAGCTTGGCGATACGATTGGCGAGCTCATGGGGAACGCCATATTCATCAAGTATTACCTCAGGCTCTGAAAGCTCCAGCTCATCACCTAAAAGCATAAGGAGCAGCACCGACAGGCGATTCAGGTTGTTGCTATTCTCCCTCAATGGCAACACACCGTAGAAGTCCAGGCCTTCGCGTTGAAGCAAATTTGACGCGAATAGAACAGAGCCTGCCACTGCAGCGATGAAACTGTCCTGAATTTCCGAGACCCGTTCGAATTCGTATGGCTCCGTGCAGAGCGTTATAATCTTTTTTCCCTCTCCACCTATCATAGAGGGGGCGATCATCTGCACAATACGACCGAAGCGGATAACGGTATCAAAGTAGAGTGTTAACGTATCCGAATTGCCGGTTCTTTGGGCTTCCGGCATTTCGAGGCAATTGACTACAAAGTCAAAAGGACCAGCAATGTTGATAATATTACGTAGTCCCCCTATGCCCTTTAATCCACTCCGCAACAGGCTGGCTTTTGGGGTGAGAGTATCGCCGTCTCTTGATGGAAAATGATAGCGAACGACACGATAACCGGCCCCTTGGAATAAACGGGTCAAGGAATCGAGTGTTTTATTTGTACTATCGCCTATAAGTAGTATTGATCTAGGGATGCGGGCCATAAATATTCTTTCAAAAATATACATAAATACTCGCACGCTAAATGTATCTATGTTTGTATATAGATACATTAAACGCAAATGCAGACATGTCTTGGATTGTGGAAGGTCGTTAGACTTTATTGAATTTAAGTCAATCCATATTCCAATGTATAATTATTGTAAGAAGTAAATTGATAATATTTATATCAAGCTCAGTTAATATTAATAATTATTATAAAGGCGATCGATATGGCGTAGGGAAGGTAGGGTGGCTAGGAAAACTCAGGTAATAAAGGCCGTCATTCGCACCTGTTCCGGAAATCGCCGTGCCGGTTTGCAAAGGGCACAGCGTTCCGACTCTCGAGAAACACCATTCCGCCGCGGATTAGCGTTCTTCGACTCAGGCACTCAGATTAGGTGTCGATCACTTCGTCAGCGCGGAAATGCGGTCGAGAGCGGCGCCGAAACCCTTCAGGGAAATCTTGAAGGCGACGGGCTGGCTCGGGCTCAATGCCGTCGTGGTGATGTTGATATTGGTACCCGCCTTGAGGGCTGCAACCTGCTTCGCATCGAAGCTTACCGGTGCCAGGCATCCCTGCGGAAGGCAGGTCGAAAAAGCAAGATTGGGGCCGGCAGCCTCATCGATCTTGAGCGAAGCGCCTTTGGCGAGATCGAGACCGAATGGCATCAGCAATACGCCGTCGACCTTTCCTGCCACATTGCGAAGCTCTGCCGTCAGCACGCGCTGGCCAGTCTGAGAACTGCTTTGTTCCTGCCGGATTGCGCAGATGGTCGCTTCCTTCTGGGTCTGGCACGAAACAGTCCAGTCCTGATAGGTTTCCTGCAACGTGCTCGCCCCTCCGGGAAGCGGCGCGGCGAGCGCCGGTACGCTGAAAATGGAGGCAAAGGTGAAGGCGAGGCCGATTGCGCGGTGAGTCTTCATAAATAAGTTCTCTCTAAAACTATTGCATTTATTCTATATGTAATACGTTTTCTTAGAGAAATTTATTTTTGAAATCAATATCATTATTTTATCGAGTTTATTAAGAATATTCTATAAATATAAAATATTATGAAACGAGTAATTCTGACCGGAATGCCCCTCGGTCGCCCGCCTTAACCCGCTGGCTCCGATATTGGTGTCATGCCTGCTTATCGGAAGCATCTTCTTGTCGCCTCCCGTTTCATTCCGGTCAGACCATGCTCTATTTCTTCAATATGACGTTATTCTCGCCCTTCTTGACCTGGTCAATGACGAGCAGTTTTAAAGGCTCTGAACCTGTATTGGTGCCCTTGTGCCATTGATTGATGGATTCAACACCAAAGTCGCCGGCCTTAAGCGTCGTGGTTTTCCCCGTCACTTCGTTGAATACTTCCAACGTGCCGGAAAATACATAAGCATATCTGGGATAAGGATGCTTGTGGATCGGCAGACTTGCTCCCGGTGCGATTTCGTACTGAGAAACCACGACTTCAACATCTCCTTGCGGCAGGGAAATCTTGGTGCCGCTAAAGGTGCGGTCGGTCTTCAAAATGGGGGTCACGGTGGCGGCTTTGCCGGAATTAGGTTCTTTTGCTTGCAACGGGAGAGAGAGCAATGTCACTGCCGATGCCAGGCAAGCAATCTTGGTGAAACTATTCATCGAGAAAGCCCGGTTTTTGGAATTATCATGCGTCATTCTTAAATGTCCTGCAAATTATGAATATAAAACGCGCACCAGTAGGCCGCTATTACTTAAGTATATGGAATCTTGCGGTGTGAATACTCCCAACAATTCGGGTCCCGGTTTGTATTATGCATGGCTGCCTGCCTCCATCCGAAAACCGTTTCGCACTTTTTGGCTTGCGCGTTAAAGTCACCGGCATAGTTGGAGGCTGGAGGTTGGGACTTGACGCTACGCTATCAGATCGTCGCACTGGCAATTGTGCCGCTTATCGTGGCCATTCTGACGGTCACGGCCTTCATTACCTGGCAGTCTGCCAATCTCGTGCAGAGCAGCATCGCCACCTTCGAGAAGAACATGCTCAAGGCGAAGGAAACGGAGTTGCTCAATCTGACAAATCTCGCTCTTTCCTCCATTCAGAAAATCTATGAGGAGGCCGCGCCTGACGATACGGCCGCGATGGAAAAGGTGAGGGAGATACTGACGTCTCTGGACTATGGCCGTGACGGCTATTTCTTCGTCTACGATTATGATGGCAACAATGTCGTTCATCCGCGCCAGACCTTTCGGCCGGGCCGCAACTGGCTCGATCTCGTCGATCCCGATGGTGACCGCGTTATCGCCAACCTCATAGACAAGGCCAAGGAAGGTGGAGGGCTGCATCAGTATAAATGGGAGAAACCGTCAAGCGGCGAAATGGCTGACAAGCTTTCCTTCGCGGTCGGTCTCGATAAATGGAAATGGATGCTCGGTACGGGTGTCTATCTCGATGATGTCTACGCACAGACCGCTGCCGCCAACGCCGATTTCCGCGCAAACATCCGCACGACCTTCCTCATTGTCAGTCTGATCGCCGTGCCGGCTGTGATGCTCGTCTTCGCAACCTGTATGCTGCTCAATCTGCGTGAGCGGCGCATGGCCGATAACAAGCTCAAGGAACTGGCGCAGCGCATCATCGATACGCAGGAGGAGGAACGGGCGCGGCTGGCGCGGGAGCTTCACGACGGCATTTCCCAAAACCTTGTCGGCGTCCGCTATGCCATCGACCTGGCGAGCCGTCAGGTGAGAATGGGTAGTGGAGGCGCGCCGCTTGCCATCGAGAAAGCGTCCGATGCGCTCAATGGTGCGATCAAGGAAGTGCGGCGGCTTTCGCACGATTTGCGTCCGCGCATTCTCGACGACCTTGGTCTGACGGTTGCGCTCAAGGCGCTGTGCGAGCATTTTTCGGAACGGACCGGCATTGAAACGCGGCTGGAAGCAAGCGGATTGAGCGAGACGCTGAAGCCGGAAGCGAGCACCGCGCTTTATCGCGTCGTGCAGGAAGCGCTCACCAATGTCGAGCGTCATTCCGGTGCGAGCCATGTGAACATCCGTCTATGGGGCGCCAATGGCAAGGTTACGATGACGGTTGCCGATGACGGCAACGGTTTTACCGCGCGTGATTTGAAGGACCCGCTTTCCGGGCTTGGCCTGCGAAATATGCAGGAACGGATGGCACATTTCGGCGGGGTGCTCTTGGTTGAAACCAGCGCAGATGGTACGCAACTCACCGCGCGCCTGCCAAAGTCGGCAACAGAAAGAAAGCGGGAACCGGAAGTCGCATGACGAAAGAATGCAAGATTCGCGTATTGCTCGTGGACAATCATCCGCTGGTGCTGGATGGTCTGCGGGCCGTACTCGAAACCTATGACGATATTGATGTCGCAGGGGCTGCTTCCAATGCGCGGGCCGCTCTCGAGCTGGCGCTTGCCGTCAATCCCGATGTGGTCCTGATGGATATCAATATGCCGCTTCTCAACGGCATAGACGCCATCGAGCTGTTCAAGAAGCAGTTTCCCGGCATTCGTATCCTCATGCTGTCCATGCATGACAGCCGGGAATATATCTCGACATCGATCATGCGCGGCGCTTCCGGCTATGTTTTGAAGGATGTGTCCACGGCAGAAATCGTTGCAGCAATTCATGCGGTTGCGTCAGGCGGGACGTATTTCTCTTCCGGCGTTTCGGAAGCACTGCTCGACAGTGGCGAGAGGAAGTCGGAAGGTTTGTCCGTTCGCGAAAACGATGTGCTGGTGCTGGTGGCCGAGGGCGGCAGCAACCGCGAGATTGCTTCCACGCTCGGCATTTCGGAAGCGACCGTCGAAACCCACCGCAAGAACATCAAGAAGAAACTTGGAATTGCCAGCACTGCCGGGCTTACGCGTTACGCCATAGAAAACCGGTTGCGCCTGTCGTCGCAGTAACCCGCATCAGGCCACGGCTCCTGATTTTTCTTACCCACTAATGGGTAGCTCTTTGTTCCTTAGAACTTTCGTCCGCTTGCGACGCGGATTCGCCAGTCTTATCATTCGCTCCAAAACCGCTTGAGGAGGCGGAACACAAGGGGAGGAGCGATGTCAGTCTTGCTGGCGTTGTCGCGCGCTATCGACGCGGCCAATAATTTCATCGGAAAATCCGTATCGTGGCTGATATTGGTAGCCGTGCTCATCAGCGCCATCAACGCGATTTCGCGCAAGCTGTTCAATGTCAGCTCGAATGCATGGCTGGAAGCGCAATGGTATCTGTTCTCGGCGGTCTTTCTGATCGCAGCCGGATATACGCTGCTGCACAGCGAACATGTGAAGGTCGACCTTCTCTATAGCCGCTATTCGCGAAGGACCCAGCTCCTCGTCGAAATATTCGGCACGATCTTTTTCCTCCTGCCTTTCTGCCTCATCACCATCTATCTCTCCTGGCCCATCGTGGAAGCCAAGATTGCCAGCGGTGAAACCTCCAACAATACCGGCGGGCTGGTTCTCTGGCCGGTCTGGGCGCTGATACCCATCGGCTTCGGACTGCTCGCCTTGCAGGGCATTTCCGAACTCATCAAGCGCATCGCCATTCTTCAAGGCCGCATACCGGACATGGTCGCGATTGAAGATGCTGAAGCCAAGGCGCTCTGAGGGGGAACGGATATGGTTGCTTTTATCGCGGAAAATCTCGCGCCGCTGATGTTCCTCTCGCTGATCGTCGTGCTTTTGCTCGGCTATCCGGTGGCTTTTGCGCTTGCCTTTGTCGGCTTTGCCTTCGGTTTCGTCGGCATCGAAATGGGGCTTTTGCCCGTCAATCTGTTTGGGGCGATACCGGACCGCATCTTCGGCCAAATGTCGAATGAGACATTGCTCGCCATTCCGTTCTTCACCTTCATGGGGTTGATACTGGAGCGAAGCGGCATGGCGGAAGACCTGCTCGATACGATCGGACAGCTTTTCGGACCAGTGCGCGGCGGCCTCGCCTTTGCCGTTATCATCGTCGGCGCGCTTCTCGCGGCTACGACAGGTGTTGTCGCCGCATCCGTCATTTCGATGGGACTGATCTCGCTCCCGATCATGCTGCGCTATGGCTATGATCGTAAAGTGGCGAGCGGCACGATTGCCGCCTCCGGCACGCTGGCACAGATCATTCCGCCAAGCCTCGTTCTGATCGTGCTTGCCGATCAGCTGGGCCGTTCGGTGGGCGATATGTATAAGGGCGCACTGGTGCCCGGACTGCTGCTCGTGGGCTTTTACTGCGCCTTCATCATCGGCATGGCGATCCTGCGGCCCGACTCGGTGCCCGCGCTGCCGCCGCAGGCACGCACCTTGAGAGGCTGGAAGCTGCTGCAGCGTGTGGTGATCTCGCTCGTGCCGCCGCTTGTGCTGATCTTCCTCGTGCTGGGAACGATCTTTCTCGGCGTTGCAACGCCGACGGAAGGCGGGGCCATGGGCGCGGTCGGTGCCCTGCTTCTTGCCATCATCAATCGCCGCCTCAACATGACGATGCTGACTTCAGCGCTTTATGCCACGGCGAAACTGTCGTCCTTCGTCATCTTTATTCTGCTCGGCGCCCGTGTGTTCTCGCTTACCTTCTATGGCGTCAACGGACACGTCTGGGTCGAGCATCTGATGACCTCCATTCCCGGCGGCGAGGTCGGGTTCCTGATCGTCGCCAATATTCTGGTGTTCTTTCTGGCCTTCTTTCTCGATTATTTCGAGCTGGCCTTCATCATTATCCCGCTTCTGGCGCCGGTGGCCGACAGTCTCGGTATCGATCTCGTCTGGTTCGGCGTCATGCTGGCCGTCAACATGCAGACATCGTTCATGCATCCGCCGTTCGGCTTCTCGCTTTTCTATCTGCGGTCGGTGGCGCCGTCCCGGCCTTACAAGGACAAGGTGACGGGCGCGACCATCCAGCCAGTGACGTCGAGCCAGATTTACTTGGGGTCGATCCCGTTCCTGTTAATCCAGCTGGTCATGGTTGGCATCATCATCACCTTCCCCGGCATCGTGACCCACTACAAGAGCGGGCATCCGCAGGCAGATCCGGCCTCTATCCAGATCAATGTGCCGATGCCTGATGCGGGCGGCGGCAACCCGTTCGGCGCGGCACCGGCACCTTTTGGAGCGCCGTCGCCGTCGAGCGAACCCTTGCCTGCACCGTCCTTCGGTTCACCGCAGCCAAGCTTCGGACAGGACAAGGACCAACAGCAAAAACCTGCGCAATAGGGGGAGACGAGCATTGCGCAGGCCCTGATAAAACCGGAACAATCTTAGGAGGAGACACATGAAACAGGATTTGAGCCGTCGCACATTTCTGACCAAGGGGGCAGCAATCGGCGCCGCCGCCGCTACAAGCGGAGCAGCACTTGCAACTCCCGCAATCGCGCAGGAATTGCCCACACTGCGCTGGCGTCTGACTTCGGGCTTTCCGAACAACCTGGATACCATCTATGGCGGCGCAGTCTTCATGGCCGATGCCGTGTCGAAGATGACCGAGGGCAAGTTCCAAATTCAGGTCTTTCAGGCCGGTGAAATCGTGCCGGGCCCGCAGGCCATCGACGCGGTTCAGGCCAATACCGTCGAAATGGCGCATACCTGCGGCTATTATTTCACCGGCAAGAACCCGGCCTTTGCCATCGGTACGGCCATTCCTTTCGGTATGAACACCCGTCTGCAGAATGCATGGCTCTATCACGGCGGCGGCAACGAGCTTTATAACGCGTTCCTCGCCGATTACGGCATTGTCGGCATTGTCGGCGGCAACACCGCTGCCCAGATGGGCGGCTGGTATCGCAAGGAAATCAAGAGCCTTGAGGACCTCAAGGGCTTGAAGATGCGCATCGCCGGGGTTGCCGGCGAAGTCATGTCGCGTCTTGGCGTCGTTCCGCAGCAGCTTCCAGGCGGCGACATCTATCCGTCGCTGGAGCGCGGCACGATCGATGCCGCTGAATGGGTCGGTCCTTATGATGACGAAAAGCTCGGCTTCTATCAGATCGCGCCCTATTACTATTACCCGGCCTTCTGGGAAGGCGGTGCCTCGGTGCACTTCTTCATCAACAAGCAGCAGTATGAAGGCCTGCCGGAAGCGTACAAGGTTGCGCTCAATACGGCCGCAGAAGCCGCGACCCAGAATATGATCTCGCTTTACGATGTGAAGAACACCGCTGCGATTCGCTCTCTGGTATCCAAGGGCGTGAAGCTTCAGCCGTTGCCGCGTGACGTTCTCGATGCTGCCTACAAGGTCACGTTCGAACTTTATGCGGAATACAACGAGAAGAATCCGGCCTGGGCGAAGATCTATCCGTCGTGGAAGAAATTCCGTGACGAGGGCTTCGAATGGTTCCGCGTCGCGGAATACACCTATGACAGCTACGTCTACGCGCAGCAGGCGGCGGGCAAGTAGCCACCGGCAGGGTTAGGACGCCGGTCCGGTTCAACCGGATTGAAACGCGCTCGGGATGCGAAACGCTTGTAAACGGGGCCTTCGGGCCCCGTTTTCGTTTCTTATGCGTAAAATAGCATAAATAAACTACATAAAAGTTGCTAACTTGAATGAACTAGAAAGTTTACTTTAGGTATATATTTTAAATTGTTTATTGTTACTAAGTAAAGACGTTTATAATTAGTGCTATAATTGACACATGTGCTTTGATAATTCTGTATTGTTTTAAAGTTGGAATTGATGTGTTTGCTTAATTCATTCTATCAGGTCTCGTCTGAAAAATTCTGGAGACAGTGAAATGAAAATCAAGAGCTTGTTGTTTGGCTCGACTGCAGCGCTGGCTGCAACCACCGGGGCATATGCTGCGGATGCTATTGTAGCGCCCGAGCCTGAGTCCGTTGAATATGTTCGCGTTTGCGATGCCTATGGTGCGGGATATTTCTATATTCCGGGTACCGAAACCTGCCTGCGCATTTCCGGCTATGTTCGTTACGACGCCACTGGCGGCAACAACGTCTACGGTCGCGGTTTTGTCGATGGTAACGGCAAGGTCGATACCCGCCGCGATACCTGGGATAACAAGGCCCGCTTCACGCTGGACCTGTCCACTGCTTCGGAAACCGAACTGGGGACTCTGAAGACCTTTGCCGAAACCCGCTACGATTGGGGCAATGGTGTTGAGGGTGCGTCCGGTTCGCTGCGTTACGCTTATATCCAGCTTGGCGGTCTGCGTGTCGGTCTCGATGAATCGGCCTTCGTCACCTTTCCGGGTTATCTCGGCAATGTCATCAACGATGACGTGATCCTTGCCGGTGGCTATCGCACGGGCCTGATCAGCTATACCTTCACGGCTGGCAACGGCTTCTCCGCCATCCTGTCGCTCGAACAGGGCAACAATGAGAATACGGACAGCAAGTACGGCTATGATGGTGTCATCAAGGACTATGCGCCGCATGTTGTCGGCGGCCTGAAGTATCAAGGCGGCTGGGGCAAGATCGCAGGCGTCGCCGCCTATGATGCACGCAACGAAGAGTGGGCCGGCAAGGTTCGCGCCGACGTGAACATCACGGATCGTTTCTCGGTCTGGGCGATGGGCGGCTACAAGTCCAACAAGGATGAATATATCACGCAGACCGATGGCAACGGCAACGTGCTTGGTTCCGTTCGTGCAATCAGCAGCTTCTACGGCACCTGGGGCGGCGATTGGGCGGTCTGGGGCGGCGCGGCATTCAAGGTTACCGATAAGGCCACCTTCAATGCGCAGGCAGCTTATGATGGCAGCAAGACTTTCGCAGCCACTGCCAACGTAGCCTATGAAATGGTTCCGGGCTTCACGGTTACGCCTGAAGTTTCCTACACCAAGTGGCAGGACGACAAGTCTTACCTCAAGGGCAAGGACGCCGTTCAGGGCATGGTCCGCTTCCAGCGTACGTTCTAAAGCGTCGCCAGCAAAATTGTGAAGGGAGGCCGGTTTCCGGCCTCCCATTCCACCCCAGAGCATATCTAACCGTTCACTCCGGTGTAACGGGCGCCAGTTCATTTAAGTATTATTATTGCAATATTTTATGAAATTCAACGAATATTGTTCAGGCATCAGATGCATATGATTGATCGGTGCATAGGTATAACAAAATTGTAATTTGAATTTCTGTATTCTTGTCCTATGTTTAAGGAACCATTCGATAACGTAGAAGGACTGCGTTGTTCTCAAATCTGATCTCCAGTCGGAAGAATGGTACGGCGAGCTTCGGCTCGCCGTTTCTGTTTCCGGCGCATCGTCCCGCGAGAAATGGAAAAGGCCGGACTGATCCGGCCTTTTCGTTGTGTCGGTGCATTGAAGACCCGAACAGGTCGACAGGCATGTCCTATCGTGAAAGCTTCATATGCCGGTTGACGTCCTTGTAGAGCAGGTAGCGGAACTTGCCGGGACCGCCTGCGTAACAGGCCTGCGGGCAGAAGGCGCGCAGCCACATGAAATCGCCGGCTTCCACTTCCACCCAGTCCTGGTTGAGCCGATAGACGGCCTTGCCTTCCAGCACGTAAAGCCCGTGTTCCATCACGTGGGTTTCGGCAAATGGAATGACGCCCCCGGGTTCGAGCGTGACGATGGTTACATGCATGTCGTGACGCAGATCGCTCGGGTCGACGAAGCGCGTCGTCGCCCAGGCGCCATTGGTGTCCGGCATGGGGTTGGGGGCGATGTCCTTCTCGTTGAGAAACAGCGGTTCGGGAACGTCGAGTCCGTCGACATATTCATAAGCCTTCCGAACCCAGTGGAAGCGGGCGGTTGCCGCGCCGTTGTTGCGCAGCCGCCAGCCGCTCTTCGGCGGCAGATAGGCGTAGCCCCCTTCGGTCAGCGTGTGGGTCTTGCCCGCCACGGTCACTGCGATCTCTCCTTCGACCACGAACAACACGCCTTCCGCACTTTCGTCCAGTTCGGCCCTATCGCTGCCGCCGCCCGGTTGCACCTCCATAATGTATTGCGAGAAGGTCTCGGCAAAGCCGGAGAGGGGCCGTGCGATCACCCAGAGCCGCGTCTTGTCCCAGAAGGGCAGGAAGCTCGTCACGATGTCGCTGAATGTGCCCTTTGGTATCACCGCATAGGCTTCGGTGAACATGGCGCGATCGGTGAGAAGCTGGGTCTGCGGCGGCAGCCCGCCGGTCGGTGCATAATAGGTGCGATTGTTCTTGTCGTTGCCCATGTGCGAATTCCTTATGTGAGAAGCTGCATTCACAACGAGTTAAAACGGCCCGCCATGAAATCGTAAAATGAAGTGCCCGGAAGCGAACCTTTCGGGCTGGGCAGGGATCAATAGAGCGCTTCCGGCAGAATATCCTTGAGGCGCAAGAGGGCGATGCGCTCCACCTGCGCGCAAGCGGTTTCAAATTCCGTATCGCGATCATTGGAAACGCGGCGCTGGAAAGCCGCAAGGATTTCCTTCTTGTTGCGCCCCCTTACGGCGATAATGAAGGGAAAGCCGAATTTCGCGGTATAGGCGTCGTTCAGTTCGGTGAATGCTTTCTTCTCCGCGTCGGTCAGCGCGTCAAGGCCGGCGCCGGCCTGTTCGGCGGTGGATTCCGCGGTCAGGCGCTTTGCCTGCGCCAGCTTGCCTGCAAGGTCGGGGTGCGCTTTCAGCACGGCCAGCCGTTCTTCAGGCGTGGCGGCGCGGAACACCTTGGTCATGGCTGCGGCGAGACCCGAAGCGGTATCTTCCTCAACGGTAAAGCCCGCGTCGTAGGCGCGTTCCGCGATCCAGGGCGAATGCTCGAAAATGCTGCCATAGCGTGCGACGAACGCATATTTTTCCGCGCTGGAAGGCATGACATCGGCCACGGCCGGCTTGTAGTTTTCATGCCAGTGGCGGGCAATATCGGCGCGCTTGGCGACCCATACCTTGTCGTGGCTCTGCACGTAATCGAGAAAGTGCTCCAGCGCGGCCATACGGCCGGGACGGCCGACAAGGCGGCAATGCAGCCCGACGGACATCATCTTTGGCGCGCCTTCGGCGCCTTCGCGATAGAGCACGTCGAACGTGTCCTTCAGATAGGTGAAGAACTGGTCGCCGGAATTGAAACCCTGCGGCGTGGCGAAGCGCATGTCATTTGCATCGAGCGTGTAGGGCACGATCAGATGCGGCCCCTTTGGTCCCTGCACCCAATAGGGCAGTTCATCGGCGTAAGAATCGGCGGAATAGAGGAAGCCGCCTTCTTCCATCACCAGCTTCAGCGTGTTGTCGGACGGCTTGCCCTGATAGATGCCGAGCGGGCGCGAACCGGTAAGTTCCGTATGAAGGCGGACGGCCTCGCGGATATGTTCGCGCTCGATCTCCTCGGGAACGTCCTTATACTCCCACCAACGCAATCCGTGGCTGGCGATTTCCCAATCCGCTTCCTTCATGGCGGCGACGGCTTCAGGATTGCGCGCCATGGCAAGCGTCACGCCATAAACGGTAACAGGCATGTCGCGGCGGGTGAAGGCGCGCCACAGGCGCCAGAAACCGGAGCGTGCGCCATATTCGTAGATGGATTCCATATTGAGGTTGCGCTGGCCCTGCCAGGCTTGAGCCCCGACAATCTCGGAAAGGAGGCATTCGGATGCCGGATCGCCGTCGAGAATGCAGCATTCACCGCCTTCCTCGTAGTTGACGACGAACTGCACGGCGATGTTCGCCCCTCCCGGCCAGCGCGGATCTGGCGTGTTGCGTCCATAGCCGACAAGATTGCGCGGATATTTCATTGCGGGTCTTCCCTCATTGTCGTTCGTTTTATCCATGATAATAAAGATTTATCGCTATTATTCCCCTCCAAAAATTTGAAAGACATCCAACGATAACCATCTTTCGCAATGAGAAGGATCGCGAAATACTGAATGCTGGGAACATGGTGTGGTTGCGGCCCCAAAGCAGGTAGCAATGCCGGGCCGAAAATAACCACCGGAAATCAAAAGCTTGTAGGGGCTCCAGTCTGCGTGACAGGAGAATCGAAGAGCTGCAGGAGTGCAAATGGGTCAGGAAAAGAGCGGTGATGGCCGGTTGACGACGCATGTCCTCGATACGGTAAGCGGCAAGCCCGCTGCAAATCTGCGCATCGAATTGCGCCGCATTCAGAATCAGCAGGCCGAGCCGATCCGGGAAATCCGCACCAATGACGATGGCCGCTGCAATGAGCCGCTGCTGTCGGGCGGGAACTTGCGGGCGGGATCTTACGAGCTTCTGTTTCATGTCGGCGAATATTTCGGCAAGACCGAAGATACCGTACCGTTCCTTGATGTCGTTCCTTTGCGCTTTGGCATTTCAGACGAAAAAGCGCATTATCATGTACCGCTTCTCGTTTCGCCCTTTTCCTATTCCACCTATCGCGGGAGCTAAGCGCCATGAACCAATCTGTGCACCAGTCCGTGCGACACACGATCCGCTTTCTTCTGAACGGTGAAAAGATTGAACTCGACCGTGTTTCCCCGACCGAAACGCTGCTGGATTATCTGCGCCTGTCCGCCAAGCTGCGCGGCACCAAGGAAGGCTGCGGCGAAGGCGATTGCGGCGCATGCACGGTGCTGGTCGGCAAGATTTCCGGTGGCAAGCTCGTTTATGAAAGCGTCAATGCCTGCATTCGCTTCATGGGTTCGCTGGATGGCTGCCATGTCGTGACGATCGAACATCTGCGCGGCAGCGATGGTGGCCTGCATCCGGTACAAAAGGCGATGATCGAATTCCATGGCTCGCAATGCGGCTTCTGTACGCCGGGTTTCGTCATGTCGCTCTATGCCTTGTGGATGCGCGAACCGATGCCCGCCGATGCCGAGATTGAAAAGGCCTTGCAGGGCAATCTTTGCCGCTGCACGGGCTATGAGGCGATCATGCGCGCTGCACGGGTCATTTCCGATTATGGCAACGTGACGCAAGACCCGCTCGCAGCCGAGCGTGCCCTGGTTCTGGAGCAACTGTCGACGATGCGCGACGGCGTGCGGGTGGAAGTGGGCGAAGGCAAGGACCGGTTGATCGTGCCTGCCGATCTCGACGACTTTGCCACCGTTCTGGCGGCGGAACCGAAGGCGACCATCGTTGCCGGTTCCACCGATGTGGGGCTCTGGGTCACCAAGATGATGCGCGATATTTCGCCGGTTGTCTTCATTGGGCATTTGGAGGAATTGCGCTCCATCCGCGAGGAAAACGGCGTCATCACCATCGGCGCAGGCGTGACCTACACCGAGGCGTTCGGCTTCCTTGCAAAGCGCATCCCGCAGCTCGGCCAGCTCATCAATCGCATTGGCGGCGAGCAGGTGCGCAATATGGGCACTATTGGCGGCAATATCGCCAATGGGTCGCCGATTGGCGACACCCCGCCGCCGCTGATCGCGCTTGATGCAAAGCTGACCCTGCGCAAAGGGGCGGAGCGCCGCACCATCCCGCTGGAAGAGTTCTTCATCGCCTATGGCAAGCAGGATCGTCAGCCCGGCGAGTTTGTCGAGGCCGTGCATGTGCCTGTTCCGGCAGTGGGCAGCCATTTTGCCATTTACAAAGTGTCGAAGCGCTTTGAGGAAGACATCACGGCGACGCTGGGCAGCTTCCATCTGACGCTCGACGCGGCAGGCAATGTGGAGACGGTTCGCATCGCCTATGGCGGCATGGCCGCAACGCCGAAGCGCGCCGGCGCGGTGGAAGCTGCACTCATAGGCAAACCATGGACCGAGGCGACGATTGAAGCGGCATTGGAAGCCTATTCGCAAGATTATACGCCTTTGAGCGATATGCGGGCGACAGCGGATTACCGGCTGCTCGCGGCGCGCAATCTGTTGCGGCGTTTCTTCGCCGAGACGGAAGGCAGTTACACGCCGTTGCGCGCGGCGGAAATCGCTGCGGCGTGAGGAGGCAATCATGAACAAGCATCCTGCAAGCGCACTGAAAGCCGCCCGCATTGTGGGCGGTGTCGCGACCGATCAGAAGCACGATTCCGCGCATAAGCATGTGACGGGAACGGCTGTTTATATCGACGATATTCCGGAGCCCGAAGGCACATTGCATATCGGCGTCGGCTATTCTTCCGTCGCGCATGGTTCATTCAAGTCGATTGATCTGTCGGCCGTTCGCGCCGCACCGGGTGTGGTCGACGTGCTGACCTATAAGGACGTGCCCGGCGAAAACGATGTTTCGCCATCGGGCATGCATGACGATCCGATCTTCGCTGTGGACAAGGTCGAGTTTCACGGCCAGCCGATCTTTGCGGTTATCGCCAAAACCCGCGATCAGGCGCGCCGTGCTGCCCGTCTGGCGAAGATCGAATATGAGGAAGCAGCGGGCGTTTATTCCATCGATGCGCTGGACGGTCTGAAGGACCGGCTTGTCACCACGCCATTGACGCTGAAGCGCGGCGATGCGCGTGCGGCCATCGACGCCGCGCCGCACCGCATCAAGAACCGCATGTATCTCGGCGGGCAGGACCATTTCTATCTTGAGGGCCAGGTTTCGCTGGCTGTCCCCGGCGAGGATGAGGACGTCACCGTTTATTGCTCCACGCAGGGGCCGAGCGAAACGCAGCATCTGGTAGCACACGCTCTGGGCGTTCCGAGCCATTCCGTGACCGTGGAAGTGCGCCGCATGGGCGGCGGCTTCGGCGGCAAGGAAACGCAGGCCAACCAGTGGGCGGCGATTGCGGCGATTGCCGCAAAGAAGCACAAGCGCGCCGTGAAGATCAGGCTCGACCGCGACGAGGACATGACCTCGACCGGCAAGCGGCACGGCTTCGTCATCGATTATGAAGTCGGCTTCGACGATGAAGGCAATATTCTGGGCGTCGATTATCTCTTCGCGCTCAATGCCGGTTTCTCCGCCGACCTTTCCGGTCCGGTCGGCGACCGCGCCTTGTTCCACTGTGACAATGCTTATTTCTTCCCGGCCGTTCATGCGCAGTCGGCGCCGCTTTATACCAACACCGTGTCGAACACCGCGTTTCGCGGCTTTGGCGGGCCGCAAGGCATGGTCGGCGCGGAACGCGTGATCGATGAAGTGGCTTTCGCCGTCGGCAAGGACCCGCTCGAAATCCGCAAGCGCAACTTCTATGACGAGATGGGCAAGGACGGCACGCGCAATGTCACGCCTTATCACCAGAAGGTCGAAGATTGCATCATCCAGCGCATCGTTGCGGAACTGGAGGAAAGCTCCGATTACGCAAAGCGCCGCGAGGCGATCTGCGAATTCAACGCGAAAAGCCGCTATGTGAAACGCGGCATCGCGCTGACGCCGGTGAAATTCGGCATTTCCTTCACCAAGACGGAGTCCAATCAGGCGGGTGCTCTGGTGCATGTCTATAATGACGGTTCGGTGCACATGAACCATGGCGGCACGGAAATGGGGCAAGGGCTCCATATGAAGGTGGCGCAGGTCGTGGCCGAGGAATTCCAGATCGACATCGACCGGGTAAAGATCACCGCGACAACCACCGCCAAGGTTCCGAACACAGCGCCGACGGCGGCTTCTTCCGGTGCCGATCTCAACGGCATGGCAGCGCAGGACGCTGCCCGCCAGATCAAGAAACGCCTCATCCATTTTGCGGCACAGCAATATCAGGTGCCGGAAGATCAGGTCCTGTTTCTTCCCAACCGGGTTCGCATCGGCAATCAGGAAATCAGCTTCAACGATCTCGTAAAGCAGGCTTTTATCGGTCGCGTGCAGCTTTCGGCGGCAGGTCACTACAAGACCCCGAAAATCCATTGGGACCGCGCCAAGGGGCGGGGCCACGCATTCTACTACTATGCTTACGGAGCGGCCTGTTCCGAAGTTTCCGTCGACACTCTGACTGGCGAATATGTGGTGGAGCGCACCGATATTCTGCATGATACCGGGCGTTCCCTGAACCGCGCCATCGATATCGGTCAGGTTGAAGGTGGCTTCGTGCAGGGCATGGGCTGGCTGACGACCGAGGAACTTGTGTGGGACGACAAGGGGCGGCTTCGCACCCATGCGCCTTCCACCTACAAGATTCCGCTGGCTTCCGACCGGCCCAAGATATTCAATGTCGCGCTGACCGACTGGTCGGAGGCTTATGAGCCGACGATCCACCGCTCCAAGGCGGTTGGCGAACCGCCGCTGCCGCTCGGCCTGTCGGTCTTGCATGCTTTGGCCGATGCCGTCGCCAGCGTTGCCGATCACAAGGTCTGCCCGCGTCTTGATGCACCTGCAACCCCGGAACGCGTGCTGATGGCCATAGAGCGGCTTCGCAAGCAAAAGGGCTAGAAAGATGCCGGGCGCACGTGACGATATCCGGGCTTTTCTCAACCGGCGTCCCGATAGTGTGCTGGTTGAAGTCACCGATGTGAAAGGTTCCGCGCCCCGCAATGCAGGGGCATGGATGCTGGTGGCCCGCGATATGATCTTCCGGACCATCGGCGGCGGTCAGCTCGAATATATGGCTATCGACCATGCCCGGAAAATCTTGGCTGGCGGCAAGGACACCCCCATGGATGTGCCACTCGGCCCAGAAATCGGCCAGTGCTGCGGCGGACGGGTGGGCCTGAGCTTCAGGCGGGTGAACCGCGGGCTGGCCGACGAGCTTGTCAGCAAGGTCGATACGGAAATAGCCACGCGTCCGCATGTTTACATTTTCGGTGCTGGCCATGTTGGCGATGCATTGGCAAGTGCCCTCTCGCTCACGCCTGTCCGGGTCGTTCTGGTCGATACGCGGGAAGCGGAGCTTATGCAATTCCAGGAAAAGTGGGGACCGGTTTTCCGTCCGGGATTGCATGGGAAAGATATGGCCTGCGATGTGCCGGGGGTCGAAACCTGTCTCTCGGCGATGCCGGAACAGGTGGTGCGTTCCGCGCCGCCGGGCAGCGCCTTCATAATCCTCACCCACGACCATGCGCTGGATTTCCTGATCGCCGCCGAAGCATTGCAGCGGCGCGATGCCGTCTATGTCGGCATGATCGGTTCCAAGACCAAGAAGGCCACTTTCAAAAATTGGTTGAAACGCGAGGTCGCACGCGAAGATTTATTTGAAAATCTCGTCTGTCCGGTCGGCGGTGCGGTCGTGAAGGATAAAAGGCCGGAAGTCATTGCAGCATTGGCCGCAGCCGAAGTCCTGACGGCGGTTCTGACCTCCGCACGTATCTCGCAGCCCGCCTGATCCGGCGGGCTTTCTTTTTGTCCGATGGTGTTGAAAAGCATAGAGCGGTTTGAACCGCCCTATGCCAAAGCCTCACGGATCAGCCGCTGGCACCGCTCTGTCATGAAATCGATGATGAGACGCACTTTCGGGTCCTGAAAGCGCTTGTGCGGGTAGATCGCAGCAAGCTGGATCGGCGCAGGCGGCGTGCTTTCGAGGATGGGGACCAGCCGCCCGTCGCGAATATATTCCTTCACTTCAAACAGCGGTTTATTGATGATGCCGCGTCCACCGAGCGCCCATTGCGTCAATACGTCACCGTCATCCGAGTCATATGGTCCGGTGACTTCAAACTTGCGCAAGCCTTCCGCCGTCTGCAGCGACCAGTAATATTCCTTCGAACCTGGAAAGCGCAGCAGAAGACAGTCATGCTTGTCGCCCAGCAGCTCGTCCGGTGACTGCGGAACGCCGTGTTTCTCAAGATATGCGGGTGCAGCACAGATCACGCGTTCGCAATTCATGATCCCGCGCATGCGCAGGTTGGAATTTTCCAGAACACCGAGCTTGAAAGCGACGTCCACCCCTTCGCTCATGATATCGACTTCATGATCGGAGAGGCGAAGGCGGACCTCGATATCGGGATATTTATCGTGAAACTCTGGAATGCCGGATGCGATCAGCCGTCTGCCGAAGCCAAGCGGGGCGGTAATGCGAATCGATCCTTTCGGATTTTTCGCCAGTTCCGCCACGGCCGCTTCCGCTTCATCCACGGCTTCGAGGATTTTCAATGCGCCGTCATAGAATACGCGGCCATGTTCGGTCGGCGTGAGCTTGCGCGTCGTCCGGTTGAAGAGCCTCACTCCCAGATGCTTCTCCAACTCCTTGATTCGATTGCTTGCAACGGCGGGCGATGCGCGCTGATCGCGCCCTGCCGCGGATAGATTTCCCAATTCGACAACGCGCACAAAAACGCGCAGATTATCAAGATATGACATACGTCCCCCAGGCCTCTTGATCAATTATGGTTCGGGCGAGGCGTGCGTCGAATTTTGCTTCTGAACAGGAGGGTAGACCGCCGTGGAGTGTATCTCCACAAGGGCTAGCCGACGTATTCAGAGGGAAAATTCGCCACGTCCTCAAAGGGATATGGCGCCAATCGCCCATTTCCGCATCGCGAAATCTCGATGGAGATTTACTCCATTTTCGGTTTCGCTCCTGTAACCAGACGATTTGCCCTCATACCTCGCTCCGAAGCATAACTGATCACGAGGCCTCAATGATTGTCTAGATTTTTTTGAAAGTGCTGGTCGTGATGTGACGTTCCCTGAACCTGATTCCTTTGGCACATAATGCAACAACGAACAATGGGCTAAGCATTGGCCCAAGAAACGGGCTAAGAAATGGGAGTCCCTGATGTATGATTTCGCCGTAGCCTGGGACTGGCTGGGCTTCGCAGCGCGGTGGCTGCACGTGATTACCGCGATTGCGTGGATCGGCTCGTCCTTTTACTTCATCGCCCTCGATCTGGGCTTGCGCCAGCGCCCCGGCTTGCCGGAAGGTGCGCATGGCGAGGAATGGCAGGTCCACGGTGGCGGCTTCTACCACATCCAGAAATATCTGGTTGCGCCAGCGCAAATGCCGGAGCACCTGACCTGGTTCAAATGGGAATCCTATGCCACCTGGCTGTCGGGTTTCACGCTGCTCTGCATCGTCTACTATGCCGGTGCTGATCTCTACCTGATCGATCCGAACGTCCTTGATGTCTCGCGCCCTGTCGCTATCGGCATTTCGATCGCTTCGCTGGCCTTCGGCTGGATCGCCTACAACACGATCTGCAAGCTCATGCTCGGCAAGAGCGACACGCTTCTGATGGTGCTCCTTTACGTTATCCTTGTGTTGGTGGCCTGGGGATATACGCATCTGTTCACCGGACGCGCAGCCTTCCTGCATCTGGGGGCATTCACCGCGACGATCATGTCGGCCAACGTGTTCATGATCATCATTCCGAACCAGAAGATCGTGGTGGCGGATCTGATCGCAGGCCGCAAGCCGGACCCGAAATACGGCAAGATCGCCAAGCAGCGTTCCACGCATAACAACTATCTGACGCTGCCGGTTCTGTTCCTGATGCTGTCGAACCACTATCCGCTGGCGTTCGGGACCGAGTTCAACTGGATCATCGCCTCGCTGGTGTTCCTGATGGGCGTCACCATCCGTCACTGGTTCAACACGCAGCATGCCCGCAAGGGCAGCCCGACCTGGACCTGGCTGGTAACGGTCATCCTGTTCATCGTCATCATCTGGCTTTCGACGGTGCCGAAGGTTCTGACCGGCGAACCGGAGGAACAGAAAATCTCGGCATTGCAGCAATCGTTCATCTCGGACCCGCACTTTGAAAAAGTGCGGGATACCGTTCTGGGGCGCTGCGCCATGTGCCACGCGAAGGAGCCGGGCTGGGAAGGCATCATTGCGCCGCCGAAGGGCGTGGTACTCGATACCGACCGGGATATCGCAGCCCATGCGCGTGAAATCTATTTACAGGCCGGGCGCTCCCATGCCATGCCGCCCGCCAATGTGACCGGCGTGAGCGCTGAAGAGCGCCAGCTTCTGGCCTCCTGGTACCAGTCCGCCACGCAAGGCCAGAAATGAGGACCAAGACCAAAATGACCAAGCTTCTGATCCGCGGCCGCGTGCTGACCTTTCGTGACGAGCCGCAAAGCCTCGATGACAACGCCGCTTACCGTTATATCGAAGACGGCGCCGTTCTGGTCGAAGATGGCCGTATCCTGCGCCTTGGAGATTACGCCGAGGTAAGTCGCGAGGCAGGCAGCGACGTCAATGTCGCCGACCATCGCCCGCATCTGATCCTTCCCGGTTTCATCGATACGCATATCCATTATCCGCAGACGCAGGTCGTTGCATCCTACGCGGCCAATCTGCTTGAGTGGCTCAACACCTATACATTCGTCGCTGAGCAGAAATTTGCCGACGAGCAGCATGCCGAATTTATCGCGGAGCGCTTTCTTGACGAGCTGATCCGCCACGGCACGACGACGGCGGTCGCCTATTGCTCCGTGCATCCGCAGAGCGTGGATGCCTATTTTCGCGCCTCGCAGCATCGCAACATGCGCATGCTCGGCGGCAAGGTAATGATGGACCGCAACGCGCCGCCTGCACTCTGCGACACGGCACAGTCCGGCTATGACGATACGAAGGCGCTGATCGCGCGCTGGCAGGGCAAGGGCCGCCTCGATTATGTGATAACGCCGCGCTTCGCCATCACCTCCACGCCGGAACAGCTTGAGGCAAGCCAGGCGCTCGTCCGTGAGCACCCCGGCAGCTACATCCAGACGCATTTGTCTGAAAACCACGACGAACTCACCTTCACCAAGTCGCTCTACCCGGATGCGCCGGACTATCTCGGCATTTACGAGCATTACGGCCTTCTGGGTGACAAGACCTTGCTTGGCCATTCGATCCATCTCGAAGAACGCGAAGTGCGCGTCATGGCGGAAACCGGCTCGATTGCCGTCTTCTGCCCGACCTCGAACCTGTTCCTCGGCTCGGGCCTCTTCGACCGTGATCGCCTGAAAGCATCGGGCGTGCGCATGGCGGTGGCGACCGATGTCGGCGGCGGCACCAGTTTCTCCATGCTGCGCACCATGGATGAGGGCTACAAGGTCCTGCAATTGCGCGAACAGCGCCTCAATCCGTTCCAGTCTTTCTACATGATGACGCTCGGCAATGCCCGCGCGCTCTCCATGGAAGACAGGATCGGCACGCTGGATGAAGGCACGGAAGCCGATATCGTTGTACTGGATTCATCCGCCACGTCACCGATGCGGCTGCGCATGGCGGCTGGCGCGACGCTGGAGCAGGAATTGTTCCTGTTGCAGACGTTGGGCGATGACCGCGCCGTCGTCGAAACCTATGTGGCGGGAAAGCCGCTCAAGGCTGAACTATAAAGCTTCATCGCTGCGCCGCTCCCTCATCCTGAGGTGCGGAGCGAAGCGAAGCCTCGAAGGACGAGGGCACGCGCAGCGCGGTTTCCTCCAGCCCTTCGAGACGCTCCCCTTCGACAAGCTCGGGGAAGCTCCTCAGGATGAGGGAAAGAGGGGCGCAGAGCGTTGATTAGCCCAAATTCACTGTGCGTTAAAACTCTTCCGGGCGCTTGCCGCCGATAGCTCTGGTGAGTTCGTCGGCGGTTGCGCGGATCAGCGGCCCGAATTCCTCAAGCTTCTTTTTCGGCAGGCGTACGGCAGGGCCGGAAACGGAAATGCCCGCAATCGCCTCTCCATATTCATTGAAGATGGGAGCGGCGATGCAGCACATGCCGAGCGTGTGCTCTTCATCGTCGATCGACCAGCCGCGCGTCCGGGTGGCCTGAATGTCTTTCAACAGCGCAGGCAGACTGTCGAGCGTGCGCTGCGTAAAATGTTCCAGCGCGCGCCCCGATAGCGCATGCGCGATTTCCTTGTCCGACCAGGTGGACAATATAGCCTTGCCGATCCCGGATGCATGGATCGGCCCGCGTCGTCCGGGCCGGAAAAAGGCGCGCATCGGCGCATGGCTTTCAATCTGCGAGATAAACACCACATCGCCGCCGTCTTCGACGCCGATATTGGCCGTCTCGCCACTCGTTTCCATCAATGTTTTGAGATAGGGGCGCGCCAGAATGCCGAGCTTGCGGAACCGGCGAAAGGCATTGCCGATTTCGAAAGCCTTGACGCCGATCACCCAGTCGCCCGTTTCCAGATCGTGGGAAACCATGCCGTGATTGGCGAGCGAGGATAGCAACCGGTGCACGGTTGAAGGCGCCATACCGCTCTCATCGGCGAGATCGGTCAGCGTGGAGCCGTCATTTTCGGCAATCAGGGCCAGCAGCTTCAGGCTTCGGTCGAGAACCTGCACAGAC
This sequence comes from Ochrobactrum sp. AP1BH01-1, assembly GCF_018066705.1. NCBI lineage: Bacteria > Pseudomonadati > Pseudomonadota > Alphaproteobacteria > Hyphomicrobiales > Brucellaceae > Ochrobactrum > Ochrobactrum sp. AP1BH01-1. The sequence continues at coordinate 369,284 of NZ_JAGPOU010000003.1, forward strand.
GAGGGCGCCGCGTTTTCCGCCGCCTTGCGGCCCCGCTTTACCTTTGGCTGTTCCATTACCGTCTCCGAATCCCGCCTTAGAGCGCATCCCGAAAAGTGTGAAACGGTTTTCGGACAAGATGCGCGTCAAAACAAACAGTTAGAGCGTGATCTGGTTCAATCGGATCGAACCACGCTCTAAACGCACGAATATCACTATCGCATCCGTCGCTGCTCGGAAAGATACGGGCGGATTATCTCCATTTCGTTGAAAATCCTTATTTCCATATAATGGTATGCATTTCCATTTTATAGTAATAAAGTTCGTAAATGGAGATAGATTCCATAGGAGGAGCCGTCATGGCCAGAATGCGTGCAGTCGATGCAGCCGTGCTTGTGCTGGAAAGAGAAGGGATCAATTGTGCTTTCGGTGTGCCGGGCGCAGCGATCAATCCATTTTATTCGGCGATGAAAGCGCGCGGCTCGATCCGCCACATACTGGCGCGTCATGTCGAAGGCGCTTCGCATATGGCCGAAGGCTATACCCGTGCCAAGCATGGTAATATCGGCCTGTGCATCGGTACGTCCGGCCCGGCGGGGACGGACATGATCACGGGTCTCTATTCGGCTTCGGCCGATTCCATTCCGATCCTTTGCATCACGGGGCAGGCGCCACGTGCGCGCCTCGACAAGGAAGACTTTCAGGCAGTCGATATCGCCAAGATCGCAGCCCCTGTCACCAAGTGGGCGGTCACGGTCATGGAACCGGCATTGGTGCCTTATGTCTTCCAGAAGGCGTTCCACATCATGAAGTCGGGTCGTCCCGGTCCGGTCCTGATCGACCTGCCGATTGATGTGCAGCTTGCCGAAATCGAATTCGACATCGACACTTACCAGCCGATGGAGGCCTACAAGCCTGCTGCGACGCGGGCGCAGGCCGAAAAGGCACTCGCCATGCTGAACGAGGCGGAACGTCCGCTGATCGTTGCTGGCGGCGGCATCATCAATGCCGATGCGTCCGATCTTCTGGTCGAATTTGCCGAGATCACCGGCATTCCGGTCATCCCGACCCTGATGGGCTGGGGCGTCATCCCTGACGACCATCGCCTCATGGCGGGCATGTGCGGTCTCCAGACCTCGCACCGCTATGGCAATGCCAATCTGCTGGCTTCCGATGTCGTCATCGGCATCGGCAACCGCTGGGCGAACCGTCATACGGGTAATGTCGACACCTACCGGAAGGACCGCAAGTTTATCCATATCGACATAGAGCCGACGCAGATCGGTCGCGTCTTCGCGCCGGACTTCGGCATTGTTTCGGATGCAGGCAAGGCGCTGAAGCTGCTGCTGGACGTCGCGACCGAATGGAAGTCGGCGGGCAAGCTGCGCGACTGGTCGGGATGGGCGAGAGAATGCGGCGAGCGCAAGCGCACCATGCTGCGCAAGACCCATTTCGACCAGACGCCGCTGAAACCCCAGCGGGTCTATGAGGAGATGAACAAGGCTTTCGGTCGCGACACCTGCTATGTCACCACCATCGGCCTCAGCCAGATTGCGGGCGCGCAGTTTCTGCATGTCTATCGCCCGCGCAACTGGATAAATTGCGGACAGGCTGGCCCGCTCGGATGGACCCTGCCTGCGGCTCTGGGCGTCCGCGCCGCCGATCCTGACCGGCCCATCGTGGCGCTTTCGGGCGACTATGACTTCCAGTTCATGATCGAGGAACTGGCGGTCGGCGCGCAGCACAAACTGCCTTACATCCATGTCGTCGTGAACAATTCCTATCTTGGCCTGATCCGTCAGGCGCAGCGCGGCTTCAACATGGATTTCGAGGTCAGCCTTGCCTTCGACAACATCAATGCGTCCGGCGATGCGGAGAAGGGGTACGGCGTCGACCATGTGGCAGTTGCGGAAGGCCTCGGCTGCAAGGCGATCCGGGTCCGCAGTCCCAACCAGTTTGCAGAAAGTTTCGAGCAGGCAAAAGCGCTCATGGCCGAGCATCAGGTGCCGGTGGTTCTAGAATTCATCCTGGAACGCGTTACCAATATTTCCATGGGTGTCGACATCGATCAGGTTGTCGAATTCGAGGAACTGGCCGAACGTGGCGAAGATGCGCCGACAGCTATCGCAGCGTTGTTGGATTAAGAGCAATTCCCGGTTTTGTCCGCAATTGCGCAAATAGAGAATTATAAGGAGGCGGAAATGCCGAGATTTGCAGCCAATCTCACCATGCTTTTCAATGAAGTGCCTTTCATGGACCGCTTCGCGCTGGCCGCAAAGGCCGGGTTCACCGGGGTGGAATATCTTTTCCCCTATGAGTTCAACCGGCACGAGCTGAAGGCGGCGCTTGCGAAACACAATCTGGCGCAAGTCCTGCACAATCTGCCTGCGGGCAACTGGGCTGGCGGCGAGCGCGGCATTGCGGTTCTGCCGGACCGTGTGGACGATTTCCGTCGCGGCGTGGCCGACGCCATCGACTATGCCACGACGCTCAACTGTTCGCAGGTCAACTGCCTTTCCGGCATTGCCCCGCAGGGTGTTGATCCGGACGTCCTGCGCGCCACTTTCGTCAGCAATCTGCGTCTGGCCGCAAGGGAACTGGGCAAGCACGGCATCCGCCTGCTGATTGAACCCATCAACCACTATGACATTCCGGGCTTCTATCTCAACACGGTGGAGCAGGCGGTTTCGATCATCGACGAAGTGGGCAGCAACAACCTGTTCATTCAGTACGACCTCTACCACCAGCAGCGGACACGCGGCGAACTGGTCGCGACTTATGAGCGTTACAAGCCGCTGATTGCCCATATCCAGCTTGCCGACAATCCGGGCCGCAATGAGCCGGGCACCGGTGAGATCAACTATCCCAACGTGTTCGAAGCGCTGAAAAACGCCGGATACAAGGGCTGGATCGGTTGCGAGTACAAGCCGAAGACCACCACCGAAGAGGGCCTGGGCTGGTTCAAGAACCATGAAGCCGAACGGCTGACTGCATAATTTTGATTAGGGAGTAAACGACATGGCCAAGATAGGCTTCATCGGACTGGGGATCATGGGTACGCCGATGGCGCGCCATTTGCAGGATGCCGGACATCAGATCGTCACCTCGCGGTTCAATCCTCCCCCACGTCAGGAGCTGATTGATAACGGTCTGCAAATCGTGGATACGCCGAAAGCCGTTGCCGAAGAATGCGACACCGTTATTCTCATGCTTCCCGATACCCCGCAGGTGGCCGAAGTCATCTTCGGTGAAGGCGGCGCAATCGGCGGACTTGGCAAGGGCAAGCTGGTCATCGATATGAGCTCGATTTCCCCCATCGAGACAAAGGAATTTGCGAAGAAGGTCCGTGCAACGGGTGCTGAATATATCGATGCGCCGGTTTCTGGCGGCGAGGTCGGCGCGAAGAACGCCAGCCTCTCCATCATGGCGGGCGGTTCGCAGGAATCCTTCGATCGCGCGCTGCCGCTTCTGAAGCTCATGGGCAAGAACATCACCCTCGTCGGCGATTGCGGCGATGGCCAGACGACCAAGGTCGCAAACCAGATTATCGTCGCGCTCAATATCGAGGCAGTCGCCGAAGCGCTGGTCTTCGCTTCGAAGGCGGGCGCGGACCCGGCAAAGGTGCGCGAAGCCCTGATGGGCGGCTTTGCATCGTCGCGCATTCTCGAAGTGCATGGCGAACGCATGATCAAGCGCACTTTCGATCCGGGTTTCCGCATTTCGCTGCACCAGAAGGACCTGAACCTTGCATTGCAAGGCGCAAAGGCGCTCGGTGTTTCGCTGCCGAACACGGCCACGGCACAGGAGCTGTTCAATTCCTGCGCGGCGCATGGCGATGATGGTCTCGACCATTCGGGTCTCGTGCGCGCTCTGGAGAGGATGGCGAACCACGACGTAGCTTAACGCTGGAGGCGAACTCTCTGGAGGGAGAGAGGGTGGAGCTGGCTGTCTGGAGGAGATGGCCGGCTCCGTTGATTTTATTCATGCGACGCGGAATAGTCTTGCCAAGCTGCAAATCACATCGGGACTCTCATGACAGCCATCACCGATCCGAAGACGTTTCTGACCAGCCTTTTCGATGCCGCGGTTGCGGCTGCCGATCCTGAACTGGTGATCCGCGCCAATCTTCCGGCAAAAACGAAAGGGCGCACGATTGTCATCGGCGCGGGCAAGGGCTCGGCGCAGATGGCGGCAGCTTTCGAGCGGGCGTGGGACGCTCCATTGGAAGGCGTGGTGGTCACGCGCTATGGCTATGGCACGCCTTGCGAACGCATCGAGATCATCGAGGCGGCGCATCCGGTCCCGGACGAAGCCGGGCTCCAAGCCTCCAAGCGGCTGTTCGATGCCGTGTCCGGCCTCACGGAAGATGACCTCGTGGTCGCCCTCATTTCCGGTGGCGGTTCCGCCCTGTTGCCGTCGCCGCCTGACGGGCTGACGCTTGAGGACGAAATCGCCGTCAACAAGGCATTGCTCGCGTCCGGCGCGCCGATTTCGGCCATGAATGCGGTGCGCAAGCACCTGTCGACCATCAAGGGCGGCAGGCTTGCCGCCGCAGCGCATCCGGCAAAAGTGTTCTCGCTCGTTGTCTCGGATATTCCGGGCGACAACCCGGCCTTTGTGGCTTCCGGCCCGACCGTCCCGGATGAGACTAGCCGTGATGAGGCTTTGAAGATCATCGAACGCTACCGGCTGGAACTGCCACAGGCAGCACTTGATCACATCAGGAGTGAAGCCGCTCACGCACCGAAGCCGGGCGACAAGGTATTTGCCGGCAATGAGGTGCGCGTCATCGCTTCCGCTGCCGTCTCGCTGGAAGCGGCGGTGAAGGAGGCTCAGCGTCACGGCGTTGAAGCGGTGATCCTCTCCGATGCGATGGAAGGCGAAGCGCGGGAGGTGGCGCATGTTCATGCGGCGATTGCCCGCGAAGTGGCCGACCGCGACCGCCCGTTCAAGAAACCCGTGGTCATTCTGTCTGGCGGTGAAACGACCGTCACCATTCGGGGCAAGGGCGGCAAGGGAGGGCGTAACAGCGAGTTCCTGCTGTCTTTCGCACTTGATATCGATGGCTATGACAATATCCATGCGCTTGCCGCCGACACCGACGGCATCGATGGCTCGGAAGACAATGCCGGTGCATTTGCCGATGGTTCCACTGTGTCGCGCCTGCAGAAAGCGGGCGAGGATGGCGCGGCGCGTCTCGCCAACAACGACGCATGGACGGCATTCGACGCCATCGGCGATCTGTTCGTACCGGGACCAACCGGCACGAACGTCAATGATCTGCGCGCTATTTTGATAACGGACTAGTTTCGTCGTCCAGCAGGATACGATTTGCGGCCCCGTCGAGGTCCTCATACTGGCCGTTTTTCAACGACCAGAGAAAGGCGACAAGGCCGAGCAGGCCCAGAAACAGCGCAATGGGAATGAGAAAGAGAAGCCCGCTCATTTGTGCGCTTCCTTGATGACCGCAACAGGCGCGATTGCTTTCTGCGTCTGTTGCTTTTGTTTTCCGGTCCGCAACCGCAATGCGTTGCTGACCACCACGATGGACGACAGCGACATCGAAAGTGCCGCCACCAGCGGGGTGACATAGCCGAAAATCGCAATCGGCACGGCGATGATATTATAGCCGATGGAAAGCGCGAAATTCTGTCTGATCAAGCGGCCCGCTTCCTTCGATACGGCAAAGGCAAGCGGCACGGCGGAGAGGCTTGCCCGCAGGAAGACGAAATCGGCTGCATTGCGGCCAATGTCGGCGGCGGTCGCCGGTGCCATGGAAACGTGGGCGGCGACGAGAGCCGGGGCGTCGTTCAATCCGTCTCCCACCATCAGCACCTTTTGGCCTTGGCGGCTTAACTGCTGTACCAGTTCCGACTTGTCGGCGGGCAGCACTTCGGCTTGAAAATTGTCGACGCCGAGATAACCCGCAAGCTTTTGCACGGCGGGCAGCCTGTCACCGGAAATGATGCCAAGCTTCAGTCCGTTGCGCTTCAGTGTGGCAATGGCTCCGGCAGCGTCCTCACGCGGACTATCTTCAAAGCGGAAGGTTTCAACCAGCTTGCCGTCGATGGAAAGACAGGTTTCAGGACCATCGGCATGAGGCAGGGCGGCGCTGTCGTCCGCCCAGTCCCGCTTGCCAAGCCGATAGATGGAACCGTTAAGCTCAGCTTCGATGCCTGCGCCCGGCACTTCCTCAATGCGGGTAAAGGCCGTCATCGGCTTTGCGCCCGAGAACAGCGCCAGCGCCCGCGACAGCGGATGGCGCGAATAAAGCGACAGTTCGGCGGCGATCTCCAGATTGTTGGGATCGATGGCGTCGACATCGATCAATCTTGGCTGACCGAGGGTCAGCGTACCGGTCTTGTCGAAAATCGCGGTGTCCACCTCGGCCATCCTCTCCATGGCGGAACCGTCCTTGATCATGATGCCGTTTTCGAACAGGCGGCGCGCCGCGACCACCTGCACGATCGGCACCGCAAGGGCGAGCGCGCAAGGACAGGTGATGATGAGGGTGCAGATGGCAATATAGATCGAGCGATACCAGTCGCCGCCGGTGTAGAACATCCAGCCGACGAAGGCGAGAAAGGCGATGGTGTGGACCATCGGCACATAGAGTTCGGAAGCGCGGTCGGCAAGACGACGGTAATAGGCACGCCCGCCTTCTGCGACATCCATCAGCCGCACCATTTCAGCGAGGAAGGAATCCTTGGCTTCCGCCGTCGCGCGAATGACGAGCGGCGTGGAAAGGTTGAGCGTGCCGGCGCGAATGTCGGAGCCGGGACCGACAGGCACGGCATCGCTTTCACCCGATGCAATGGCGCAATCGAGTTCCGAACGGCCTTCTTCCACCTTGGCATCAACGGGGACACGCTCGCCCGCTGCGAGGATGATGCGCATGCCGGGGCGGATTTCGTTGACTGGCAGGTAATTGCGTTCGTCATTCTCGCCGATCACCACCGCGCCGCGTGAGCCCAACTGCGCCAGACCGCGCACAGCCGAGCGTGCACGGGCGCGCATCATGTAGTCGAGCGTGCGGCCGATCAACAGGAAGAACAGCAAGGTCACCGATGCATCGAAATAGGCGTGCTGGCCGTGATGCAGGGTTTCATAGACACTCATGCCAAAGGCCAGCGTGATGGCAAGCGCAATCGGCACATCCATGTTGACGCGCCGCGCACGCAACGCATTCCATGCGGAAACATAGAAAATCCGGCCCGAATAGATCAGCGTCGGCAAGGCGATGAGGCCGGAAATCCAGTGGAACATATCGCGTGTCGCCGCGTCCGCCCCCGACCAGACCGCGACCGACAACAGCATCACATTGCTGGAAGCGAAGGCCGCGACGCCAAGCGCGATCAGAAGCCGCGTGAAGGTCGGGTCTTTCTCCTGCGCCATGTCGAAAATATGCGCCTCGTATCCGAGCCTGCGCAGCGGATCGACGACATCGGGCGGTGTCTCGCCATCCTTCCAGCGCACGGTCACACGGCGCGCCGTCAGGTTGACGCGGACATAGGCAACGCCCGAAATCTTCCCGAGCGTCTCCTCGATATTCTTGATGCACAGGCCGCAGTGAACGCCGGGAACCGACAGGTCGAGCTGGCGCAGGCCGTCTCCAAGCGCGCGGCTTGCGACCTGCATTTCATCTGCAGAGACGGCCTGAACGACGGTCATCACTCGCGCATTCTCGACGCAGCAGCTCATAGCATTCTCCCGTCCTTGACGAGAACGCGGATGATATGACGATAAGGGTCTTCAAGACCCGCATCGGCATTCACCTCCATGATCCAGGCCCCTTCGCCAAGTTCCAGCGGTCCGGTCAGTATGCCGGGTTCGCGGACGCTGAGCGTGACCTTGGTGTCGTGCTCGTCGCCCACGGGGCGCTTGAACTCCACCGTGCCGCCGGTCATGGCGACGGCCTTGCCGTCCCGGTCGGCCAGTTGCCAGGTGAAGACGCCGTTTTCATAAGAAGGCTTCGATTGCCAGTTCAGCGCGGCCTGCTCCTTGCCGGTCTCAGCCTTGTCGTTGAATTCCTGGCTGGCGACATAGGTGTTCTGCACCACCAGACCGCTCCAGCTATGGATGGCGTTATAGGCCATGGTCAGGTTGACGGCGATGATGACGCCGAAAAAGGCGACCATGATGCCCAGCATATGCCAGCCGGTAAACGTGCCTGCGGTTTTCGACTTGATCGACATTATCGGCCCTCCGGTGCCATGAAAGTTGCCTTGTAGCGTGCGTGTTCCGCGCCGTCCGCGTCGCGCACTTCGATCTCATAGTCCTTGCGGTGATCGGTAATCGCGTCGTGCGGCATGGTGACGAAGACGCGCAATGTCTTCAGACGGTCCGGTTCCACCGGCACATCGTAATTGCCGTCCGCATCCGCCGTTTCGTCCTGAACCGTCAGCGTGGCCCCCGGCAGTCCCTCGATGGAAAGGCGGAAAGTGCGTGGCGTCGGGATCATGTTCAGAAGCTTGACCGTATAGCCATTGCGGATGGAGCCGTCCGACAGAAGCACATATTGCGGATTGCGGTCGTGCAGCACGTTGATGCCGATGCGCTGGCGCGTCGAAAGCGAGATGACGAGCGTCAGGCCTATCAGCGCCCATACGGCGAAGTAGAACATGCTGCGCGGACGCAGCACCTTCTTCCACGACAGGTTCTGCACCTTGTCCGAGAAGCTGTTCTGCGCCTTGTAGACGCGGGCCGGATCGATAGGCGCCGTGCCGTTATTGGTCGCAAGCGCCATGTTGGCATTGTAATCGGCAAGCGTCGCATAGGAGATGAGGCCGCGCGGCTTGTCGATCTTGTCCATCACCGAATTGCAGGCGTCGATGCACAGCGCGCAGGTGATGCATTCAAGCTGCTGGCCGTCGCGAATGTCGATACCCATCGGGCAGGCGGCGACACAGGCATTGCAATCCACGCAATCGCCCACGGTTTCACCAGCGGCAATCGCCTTCTTGGAATGGCGCGAACGCGGTTCTCCGCGCCAGTCATTATAGGTGACGGTCAGCGAATTTTCGTCGAGCATCGCGGCCTGAATACGCGGCCACGGGCACATATAGGTACAGACCTGTTCACGCATCAGCCCGCCGAAAACATAGGTGGTGGCGGTAAGGATGGCGACGGTGAAATAGGCGACGGGCGCTGCCTGACCGGTCACAAAATCCATGAGCAGCTTCGGCGCGTCGGCAAAATAGAAGATCCATGCGCCGCCGGTCAGCACGCCGATCAGCAACCAGATGGAATGTTTGCTCACACGCTTCCAGAGCTTGTCGAAGGTCCATGGCGCCTTGTCGAGCTTCATGCGGGCATTGCGATCGCCCTCGATGGCGCGCTCGACGACGAGATAAAGATCGACCCATACGGTTTGCGGGCAGGTATAGCCGCACCAGGCGCGGCCCGCGACGGAGGTCACGAGAAACAGTCCGAGGCCTGCCATGATGAGCAGGCCGGCGACGTAGTAGAATTCCTGCGGCCAGATTTCGATGAAGAAGAAATAGAAGCGGCGATTGGCAAGATCGATCAGCACTGCCTGATCGGGCGCATAGGGACCACGATCCCAGCGCAGCCATGGCGTCAGATAGTAGATGCCCAGCGTAATGAGCATGACAATCCACTTGAAGCGCCGGAACTCGCCCTGCACACGCTTCGGAAACACTTTCACCCGCGCCGCATAGAGGGATTGGCGGGTCTTGGGGGAATTGACTGCCTGAACGTCAATGCGTTCGACATCGTCTGACATTTTTTGCTCCTTTGGAGCAGGGCAATAGGGCAGTAAGGCAGTAGGGCAGTATGTGATGGCCGCGATCAATACAGTCCCTAATTCCTTATTTTCCCTACTGCCTTACTGCCCTATTGCCTTACTGCCCTGTAGTCAGGCCGCGCGGCCTGACTACTCGCCGCCGCCCAACGAATGGACGAAGATGGCAAGCTGCTTGACGGTGGCATCGCCAAGGCGCGTCTCCCATGCGGGCATGACGCCGTGCTTGGGATGCGAGACCTGGCGCACGATGGCGTCTTCGCCGGAACCGTAAAACCAGATGGCGTCTGTCAGGTCCGGTGCACCGAACTCGCGCAGGCCCTTGGCATCCGCGCCATGGCAGACGGCGCAGTTCTCGGCGAAAACCTTCTGTCCTTCCGGCACCATGGCGGGGTTGTGCGGTGTGCCGGAGAGGCTCACCACATAGGCGGCGACATCGCGGATCTGCTGCGGTTCCAGCACGTCGACAAAGGCAGGCATTTCGGAAATGCGGGTGTCGGCATCGTCCTTTGAGCGCACGCCATGACGGATGGTCGTCAGGATGTCGTCGATCGAACCGCCCCACAGCCAGTCATCGTCGTTGAGGTTCGGATAGCCGGGCGCACCTTGCGCGCCAGAGCCGTGGCACTGCACGCAATTGACGCGGAAGGCAGCGGCGCCACCGGCAATCGCATACTGGCGCAGGTTTTCATCCGCCAGAATCTCGTGCACGTCCTTGGCCTTGATCTGGTCGATGATGCCCTGCCGCTCGCTGTCGATGCGTGCGGTTTCTTCCCAGAATGCGCCGCGGCTCGACCAGCCGAGCATGCCGCCGGTGGAACTGGAAATCAGCGGCCAGGCCGGATAGGCGATCACATAGGCGAGCGCCCAGAAGATCGTTGCGTAGAATGTCCACAGCCACCAGCGGGGCATTGGATTGTCGAGTTCCTTGATGCCGTCCCATTCGTGGCCGGTGGTCGCTACGCCGGTTACTTCGTCGATTTGCTTGTCAGTCATTTGCGTCATCCTTGAAAGGAATGTCCTTCGCGTGGTCGGCTATCTGCTTGCTGCCTGGCCGGAAGGCGTAGAAGACGACGAAGAGAAAAAAGAGCGCCATGCCGAGCAGACCCCAGCTATCGGCGAAAGTGCGCATGGTGTTGTAATCCATCGCTGAATCTCCGCTTTATCTCGCTTTGGGGGACTGGTCGTAGGTCGAGAAATCGACCAGCGTGCCGAGCATCTGGAGATAGGCGATGAGTGCATCCATCTCCGAGATCATCTGCGGGTTGCCGTCGAAATCGCCGACCTTGGCCTTGGGATAGCGTGCCTCGACGCCGGTCGTGTCGGCATCCGGCGTGGCCTGTGCCTTCAGATCGTCAAGCGCGTTGTCGATCATTTCCTGGCTGTAGGGCACGCCAACCGCCACGTTGGCCTTCAGATTGGCCGCAATGTTGGAAGCCTCCAGCGGACGGTCCTTCAGGAAGGCATAGCTTGGCATGACCGATTCCGGCACCACGTCACGCGGACGGATCAGGTGCTGCACGTGCCATTCGTTGGAATAGCGGCCACCGACGCGCGCGAGGTCAGGCCCCGTGCGCTTCGATCCCCACTGGAACGAATGGTCGTACATGGATTCCGCGGCGAGGCTGTAATGGCCGTAGCGCTCCACCTCGTCGCGGAACGGGCGGATCATCTGGCTGTGGCAGAGATAGCAGCCCTCACGCACATAGACGTCGCGGCCCGCGAGCTCCAGCGGCGAATAGGGGCGCATGCCTTCCACCTTCTCGATGGTGTTTTCGAGATAGAAGAGCGGTGCGATTTCAACGATGCCGCCGACCGTGACCACGGCGAGCGATGCGATCAGCAGCAGCGTTGCATTTTTCTCCAGCTTGGAGTGGTTCTTTAGTATCGACATAAATCACACGCTCCTTATTCGGCAGGCTGCATGGTGGCGCCGGTTGCAGGCTGCGCACCGCCCATCGGGGCTTCGTTGCGCAGATTGCCGCGAATGGTCTGATAGACGTTCCAGGCCATCACGAAGCCACCGGCGAGGTAGAGCACGCCGCCAAGCGTACGGATGACGTAGTAGGGGAACATGGCGAGCACGGTTTCCGCGAACGAATAGACGAGGAAGCCCTGATCGTCGTATTCGCGCCACATCAGGCCCTGCTGGATGCCGGCGACCCACATGGCAGCCGCATAGAGAACGATGCCGAGCGTCGCCAGCCAGAAGTGCCAGTTGACCATGCGGATCGAATAGAGCCGCTGGCGGTTCCACAGCTTCGGCGCGAGATAATAGACGGCGGCAAACGAGATCATGCCGTTCCAGCCGAGCGCGCCCGCATGAACGTGACCAATGGTCCAGTCCGTATAGTGCGACAGCGAATTGACGGCCTTGATCGACAGCATCGGGCCTTCAAAGGTCGCCATGCCGTAGAAGGCGATGGCGGCAACCATCAGGCGGATGATCGGATCGGTGCGGACCTTGTCCCATGCGCCCGAAAGCGTCATCAGGCCGTTGATCATGCCGCCCCAGGACGGCATCCACAGCATGATGGAGAAGACCATGCCGAGCGTCTGCGCCCAGTCGGGAACGGCGGTGTAGTGCAGATGGTGCGGACCGGCCCAGATATAGAGAAAGATGATCGACCAGAAGTGCACGATCGACAGGCGGTAGGAATAGATCGGACGCTCTGCCTGCTTTGGCACGAAATAATACATCATGGCCAGAAACGGCACGGTCAGGAAGAAGGCGACGGCGTTGTGGCCATACCACCATTGCGTCACCGCATCCTGCACGCCCGCGAAGGCGGAATAGCTCTTCACGCCGAGGAACGAGACAGGGATCGCCAGGTTGTTGACGATATGCAGCATGGCGATGGTGATGATGAAGGACAGGTAGAACCAGTTCGCCACATAGATGTGCGGCTCCTTGCGCTTCAGGATCGTGCCGAGGAAGACGACCAGATAGGCGACCCAGACGATGGTGAGCCAGATGTCTACATACCATTCCGGTTCCGCATATTCACGGCTCTGGGTGATGCCGAGCAGATAGCCGGTCGCGGCCATCACGATGAAGAGCTGGTAGCCCCAGAACACGAACCATGCGAGGTCGCCGCCGATGAGGCGGGCGCGGCAGGTGCGCTGCACGACATAGAAGGACGAGCAGATCAGCGCATTGCCGCCGAATGCGAAAATCACCGCCGAGGTATGCAGCGGGCGCAGGCGGCCGAAGTTCAGATAGGGTTCCAGATTGAGATCGGGAAAGGCAAGCTGCGCGGCGATGATGACGCCGACCAGAAATCCGGCCACGCCCCATAAAACCGTCGCGATGACACCGTAACGGATCGGGCCGTCCATATAGGTGGACTGGTCGACCTTTTTCGGCGTCAGGCCGTAATCGGCGTTCCGCATCAGAAGAATGGTGAAGATGGCCAGTGTAGCGAACAGAATCCACATGTGGGTTCTGAACAGCTCATCATGGGAAAATCCGGCCAGAAGCACAGCAAAAAGTGCCCCCAGACCGGAAAGGACTGTTCCAGCGGCGTAGTTCATGAAATCCCCTCGCAGCGCATGACAAGAGCCGTCTCGGGTGAGACAGCAATAGCGATAAGTTCGCTATCTGCGCTCGGCGTCCGGGTGTCATTGATCTAAATCAAAGACATTGCTGAAGCCCCGGAAAGACAGGGGAGAAAGCCTGATCAGGTTTCGTCGTGAAGCGGTTCCAGCTGGATCATGATATCGACCTTCCTGATCGTGTGTCCGGCAGGCGGGGCGGGAAGCGGGCCGACGCTTATCGATTCCGACGGGATATCGATGATGCGATCTTCGGCTGCGATATAGAAATGCGTGTGGTCGCCCGTATCGGTGTCGAAATAGGTCCGTTCGCCATTGAAGGATATCTTGCGGATCAGGCCCGCTTCAGCAAACTGGTTCAGCGTGTTGTAGACAGTTGCCACCGAAAGCATTTCTCCCGCCAGCCGTGCCTCTTCATAAAGCACGTCCGGCGTGACATGCCGATGTTTGTCCAGAAACAGCAATTGACCAAGCGCCATGCGCTGGCGCGTGGGGCGAAGGCCAGCCCGCTTGAGGATTGATCTGACCTTAGAGGCAAGTTGCTTCCGGGAGCCTCTGCCGTTTCGTGCGGGTTGCGGTTTGAACAGCATGTCTAGCCTCAATGATCTGTCTGGCGGAATGAAAATGTGCTGGAGGCAGCGAAAGCCGCCGTACTTTTAAGCGGACGAAGTGCCTTTCGCGGCGAAGATCCGAAAATGCAAACCCGCCGGATCGCCGGGAAAAGCAATCCGTTCCCATAATTGCAAATGATTTGCAATTGCATAATATAGCTGAAATCCGGTTCGTCAACGGAAATGACAGGAGACCGGTGTTATATCATCCGATGATGGTGCCGGGCACGATGATCGATGCGGTCAAGCCTCCTTGCGGGCGGTTTTGCAGCTGCAATTCGCCGTCCATCCGCTCCACTGCCATTTTCACGATGGCAAGCCCAAGGCCGCTGCCGGTTTCGTTGCGGTGGGTGCCGCGGAAGAAACGTTCGGTCACGTGCGGCATTTCGCTTTCGGGAATGCCGGGGCCGTCATCTTCGACGATCAGCTTGAGCTGGTCCGCTGCGGCTTCGAGGCGGCAGCGCACGGTTCCGCCTTTCGGGGAGTGGTTGACGGCGTTTTCGATCAGATTGCGTGCGGCAAGCGTGAAGAGATGCGGGGAGGGCATTTGCACCAACGGCATGTTGCCCGGCAGTTCGATGGAAACGCCGCGCTGTGCCGCAAGCATCCGCATGTCGGTGGAAACAGCCACCAGAAGCTGGCACGCCGGTTCGCAGGCAGGCGTCGTCATTTCGTCGCTGGTTTCGAGTGCGGCGAGATCGAGAAGCTGGTTGGTAAGGCGGCTGGTGCGGTCGACGCCCGCCGCGATCTGGCGCACCGCATTGGCGCGCATGTTTTCGTCCTTTGCGCTTTCGGCAATCTGCGCCTGCGTTTTCAGCCCCGCCAGCGGCGTCTTCAGCTCATGCGCGGCAAAGATCGCGAAATTGCGTTCACGCTCGCGGGCTTCCTCGACACGGTGGAAAAGCCCGTTCAGCGCGGTGACGGCAGGCGCAATTTCGCTTGGCAAATTCTGTTCAGGCAGCGGGTGCAAATCTTCCGCCCGCCGCTTGGAAAGCACCGACGCAAGGCGGCTCAGCGGATCGAGGCCGCGCCGCACGCACAGCCAGATCATCAGCGCCAGGACCGGCAGCATCAGCAAGGCCGGCAGCACAAGTCCGGTCACGACATTCTGCACCAGCCTGTCGCGCACGCTCAAGCTGTCGCCCACCATGACGCGCAGGCCGAGCTGCGTATTTTCCACCGCGAAGACGCGCCAGCGGTCGCCCGCCACCTCCGTATCGGAAAAGCCGTTGGCAACCGTGGTCAGCCGCACGCCGGGCGCGCTTTCCGACCGGCCCACAAGCTTGCCGTCGAGCGCCCATATCTGGCAGAAAAGCTGCCGGTCGTAGATCGGAAAATCGGGAAGCGGTTTCAGGGAAAGCTGCCCGCCATCGCCGTCCGGCCCCACCTCGACGCGATGCTCGGTCAGAAGCGAATTGACCATGCGCGCGGCTTCCATCAGGCGCGCATCCAGCACCTTTTCAAGCTGCGACTGGGTGCTGATGTGAATCCACACCACGGCGAACAGCCAGACAAGGCAGGTAACGCCGATGAGGATGCCGGTGAGGCGGCTGCGAATGGAATTCATGCCTTTGCTCCCGCCAGCCGATAGCCAACCCCGCGCACTGTTTCGATATAATCCGAACCGAGCTTCGCCCGCAGATGGTGGATATGCACTTCCACCGCGTTGCTTTCCACTTCCTCCTGCCACCCATAAAGCGCTTCCTCCAGCGAGGATTTGGAGAAGGTGGCGGTCGGACGCTCCATCAAGGCGCGCAGAATGGAGAATTCCCGCCGCGTCAGGCGGACGGGCTCGCCATGAAACCGCACCGACATCTCCGCCGGATCGAGTTCCACGCCGCGCCATTCAAGCAGCGCATTGGCGCGTCCGGCACCCCGGCGGGCGATGGCGCGCACGCGGGCCGCAAGCTCGTGCAGATCGAAGGGTTTGCCGACATAATCGTCTGCGCCTGCATCAAGGCCCGCGATGCGCTCGGGCACCTGATCGCGCGCAGTCAGCAGAAGAACCGGTGTCTCGTCGCGGCCGCGCCGCATGGTTTTCAGAATGTCGAGGCCCGAGCCATCGGGCAGCATCAGGTCGAGCACGACCGCGTTGTAATTCTGCGCCGCAAGGGCGGCTTCCGCATCGCCGCAACTCGAAACGGCGTCCACGGTGAAACCGGCAAGCCCAAGCCCTACGGTCAGTCCGTCGAGAAGGATCGTGTCGTCTTCCACCACGAGTATGCGCATGAATTCCTGTTTCTGCCTTGATTGATGTTTAAGCCCGCCTGGCTTTTTCACCGCGCCAGCTTAAGGCTGCCTTAAGGTGGCGGGCACATTCGCTTTTTGCAACATGATCCAATTTATCCGAATCGAATTTATGCGGAAAACCGTGACACGTCTTTTTGCGAGCCTTACAATCCTCCTCCTCGCCCTGCTTCTGGCGGCCGGTCCCGCTGCGGCCTCCAGCCCGCTGCCGGTCGATCAGGCTTTCCGCCTGAGCGTTTTGAAGGATACGGATGGCCGGCTGGTGCTCAACTGGCAGATCGCCGACGGTTACTATCTTTATCGCGACCATATCGAGGCGAAGGACGGGCAGGGAAACGCGCTTGCCGTCGATACGCAGCCCGGCCAGCCAAAGGACGATCCGAATTTCGGGCGGCTTGAAGTTTATTACACCCATGCCACCGCAAGCGTGAGAGCGGGTACAGAGCCGCTTGAACTCACCTATCAGGGCTGTCAGGAAGACGGCATCTGCTATCGTCCGGAAACCAGGACGGTCGATCCGGTCACGCTCGCCATATCGAGCGAGAAGGGCCAGAAAGCCAAGCTGCTGACGCGGGCATCGGCATTCGCACCGGCTGCGGTGCCAGCCGCTCCGCAAGGTGCGGCATTTGCCCTCGCGCCTGAAAAGGGCATGGTCGAGGGGTTGCTCGATCAGGGCGGCACCGGGCTGGTGATCGCGGCATTTCTGGCTTTCGGCGTGTTGCTTGCCTTCACGCCTTGCGTCTTTCCCATCTACCCTATCCTTGCCGGAACGCTGGCGCGGGAAGGGGAGAAGTTGACGGCAAAGCGCGGCTTCGTGCTTTCGTCTGTCTATGTTGTCAGCCTGGCGCTCGGCTTCGCAGTGGTGGGCGCGATAGCAGGCTGGTCGGGCCAGAACCTGCAAATGGTGCTGCAATCGAAATGGACAGCGCTTGCGCTCGCCGGAATATTCACACTTCTGGCGCTCTCCATGTTCGGCCTGTTCCAGATCCAGCTGCCAAATTCATGGGTCAGCGCTATTTCTTCGCGGACCGGTCAGCGCACAGGTTCCAAACGTTCTGCCGCCATTCTCGGTTTCTCATCCGTGCTGATCGTCGGCCCCTGCGTGACGGCGCCGCTTGCAGGCGCGCTGCTCTATATCGCGCAAACGGCCAATGTCGCGCTCGGCGCTTCCGCGCTCTTTGCGCTCGGCATCGGCAAGGGATTGCCGCTCGTTGCTTTCGCCACGCTTGGCGCAGGCACGCTTCCACGCGCAGGCGCATGGATGGAAACAGTGAAGCAGGTTTTCGGCTTCGGTTTTCTGGCGACCGCAATTTTCATGGCGGCTCCCCTCCTGCCTCCCGGCGTCGACATGGTGGCGTGGGCGCTCCTGCTTTTCGGGGCTGCAAGTTTTGCATTCCT
Source organism: Ochrobactrum sp. AP1BH01-1 (assembly GCF_018066705.1). Lineage (NCBI taxonomy): Bacteria > Pseudomonadati > Pseudomonadota > Alphaproteobacteria > Hyphomicrobiales > Brucellaceae > Ochrobactrum > Ochrobactrum sp. AP1BH01-1. The sequence continues at coordinate 386,837 of NZ_JAGPOU010000003.1, forward strand.
CAAAATTCCGGGGCGCAGCGTTGTCGCCCGCACCATCGGCACGGCGGCTTTCGTTTACGGCGTCATTTTGATGCTCGGCGTGGCTTCGGGCGGAAAAGACCCGTTGCAACCGCTGGCCGCATTCGGTAACCGTGGCGGCAACCAGAATCTGGCCGCGCTGCAATTTGCGCCGGTCGAGACGGTTTCTTCCCTTCAGGAGAAACTTGGCAGGGCGCGCGGCGACAAGCCGACGCTTGTCTATTTCACGGCGGACTGGTGCGTAAGCTGCTCCACCGTGGAGCGCCGGGTTTTGCCCGATGCTGGCGTGAAGAAGGCGCTGGAAGGCTATCAGCTTGTCAAGGCGGATATTTCCGAGCTTACAGCAGGGAACGCCGATCTTATGGCAAAGCTTGGTGTGGCCGGTCCGCCGACGATGATCTTCTTCAATCGCATCAGCAAGGAAGCGGAGGGGACCAGATTGGTGGGCGATGTCACAGCCGCCTCTATCGAACGTTCGGTCAGCCTTGTGAGTGCGGGCCGGAAACAATGAGCAAATGTATTGAAATTGGCCCGGGGGCAAAGAAATTGACTATATTGAATGAGAAGCCGGACACATGGAAGTCGCTGTTCCGGGTGGCCGCGATTGCATGTCTGCCTTTTGTTGCTGCAGCCTGCACGACCGCGTCCGCGGACCGGCCGATTGCCGTCACCATGCCGCAGCCGGTGGCCTTCACGCCCGAACCTGTTGCAGCAGAGCCGGTGAGCCAGCCAGCGCCGGAAGTGCAAACGGCCAGAAGCGAATATGAGACCATGTATGGCGCGGTGAACGACCGCGGCAATCTCATTCCCGCACTTGATGTCAACAAGATCGCGGAGCGCAATCTGCGCCGCGAAGTCGACTATGCCACGAACGAGCCGGTTGGCACCATCGTGGTCGATCCCTATGCGCGCTATCTCTATCTCGTGCAGCCGGGCGGCAAGGCGATCCGCTATTCGGTAGGCGTCGGTCGCGCCGGTCTCACCTTCTCGGGCGATGCGAAGGTTGCCTACAAGTCGCAATGGCCGCGCTGGACGCCGACCGCCAACATGATCAAGCGCAATCCCGAGCACTACGCAAAATACGCAAACGGCCTGGAAGGCGGCATCCGCAATCCGCTCGGTGCCCGTGCGCTCTATCTCTATCGCGATGGCAAGGATACGCTCTACCGCATCCATGGGACCAACGAGCCATGGTCTGTCGGCAAGGCGGCGTCGTCCGGCTGCATCCGCCTCTATAATCAGGACATCCTTGATCTCTACAAGCGCGCCAATTCCGGTGCGCGTGTCGTCGTGTTGGATAAATCCCAATCGGGCAAAGGAGCAAGCTCATGATGAACCGCCGTCAGATACTGGCCGCAACGGCGGCAGGCGCCGCAACGATTGCCATTTCGGGCGGCGAGAGCCTTGCGCAACGCGTGCCGACGGTTGCGGAAGTCCTTTACGACAAGGAAATTCCGGTTCTGGGCAACCCGAACGGCAATGTGACCATCGTGGAATATTTCGACTATCAATGCCCCTACTGCAAGAAGGGGCATGGCGAGTTGATGCGCGTGGTCAAGAATGACGGCAATGTCCGCCTCGTCATGAAGGACTGGATCATCTTCGGCGACACGTCAGCCTATGCCGCACGCCTCGTTCTGGCGGCGGAAAAATCCGGCAACTATGTGAAGGCAATGGAAGCGCTGATGGCGACGCCCGGTCGCCTCACACCGGAACAGGTGGATGCGGCATTGAAAAAGGGCGGCCTCGATCCGGCAAAGCTCGATGCGGCCTATAAGGCCGATTCCAAGCGCATCAATGCCATTCTTGAGCGCAATATGGATCAGGGTGAAGCCTTCAATTTCGGCGGCACGCCTTCCTTCGTCATCGGCACCAAGCTTTACGGCGGTGTCATGAAGGAGCCGGAGCTGATCGAGGCGATCAAGGAAGCGCGGAAGTCTTGAACAGATACCGATGATAAAAGGGCGGAGTTGAAAGCTCCGCCCTTTCTGATTCAAAACGGATAATACTGCGGGCCTTCGATGGTGATCCAGCGCAGGTCGGTGAACTCATTGATGACGGCCTTTCCACCGAAGCGGCCATAACCGGAAGACTTCACGCCCCCGAATGGCATTTGCGCTTCGTCCGCCACCGTCGGGCCATTGATATGGCAGATGCCGGTTTCAAGCTTTTTCGAAAGCGCCAGGGCGCGTTTCACATCCTGGCTGAAGATCGCCGATGAGAGACCATATTCGGTGTCGTTTGCCACGCGGATCGCCTCGTCGGCATCCTTGACGCGGATGATGGGTTTTACCGGCCCGAAGGATTCCTGCGCATAGATGTTCATATCCGGCGTCACGTGATCGATGATCGTCGCCTCGACGATGGAACCATTGCGCTTGCCGCCTGCCAGAACCTTGCCGCCTTTCGACACGGCATCCTTGATAAGAGCGTCCATGCGCTCGGCGGATTTGAGGTCGACCAGTGAACCGAGCACGACATTGCCGCGCGGGTCGCCGGCGGGCAGGGATCTTGCCTTGGCGGCAAGCTTTTCCGCAAAGGCATCCGCCACCTTCTCATGCACGATGAAGCGTTCCGTGGACATGCAGATCTGGCCCTGATTCATGAACGCGCCAAAGGCAGCGGCATCGACAGCTTGATCGAGATCGGCATCCTCCAGCACGATGAACGGTGCCTTGCCGCCGAGTTCCAGCAGCACCGGCTTCAGATGTTCCGCGGCCTGTTTCGCGATGATCTTGCCGACATGGGTGGAGCCGGTGAAATTGATGCGGCGGATGGACGGATGGGCGACAAGGGCCGCGACGATTTCCGGCGCGTCTTCCGGAGCATTGGAAATGACATTGACCACGCCTGCCGGGAAGCCCGCATCGTTGAGCGTCTTGACGATCAGGTGGTGAACGCCCGGACAGGATTCGGACGAACGCAGGATAACCGTGTTGCCGCAGGCAAGCGCGGCTGCAATAGCGCGCACGCCCAGAATGATGGGCGCATTCCACGGCGCCATGCCAAGCACCACGCCGACCGGCTGGCGCACGGCCATGGAAACGATGCCGGGCTTGTCGGACGGGATGATCTCGCCGGTGATCTGGGTGGTGAGCGCTGCGGCCTCGCGCAGCACACCGGCCCCAAGATGCACATTGAAGCCCGACCATGGGGCGGTCGCGCCGGTCTCCTCCAGCATCAGGCGGGTGAATTCATCGGCGCGGCTTTCCATGAGGTCGGCGGCCTTGTTCAGAAGCGAACGACGCTCGTTCGGCCCGGTTTCCGACCAGCTTTCAAAGGCTTTCGCGGCAGATTTTGCAACCGCATCGACATCGGCAAGGCCGGCCGCAGGCGCTGTGGTGGCGACTTTTCCGGTGACCGGGTCCTTGCGGTCGAATGTCTTGCCGGACGCGGATACCGCTTCCTTGCCGTCGATGATGAAGCCGATTGTCGTCATGATCTTCTCCCTGTTTGCCTTTCATATCATGGTATAAAAGCTGGAAACTTGCATGTTCCTTATTTGTGAACAGACTGTGCAACGGCGCTGTCTCGAATTTGAAAGCAAGCAGCGGAGTGTAGCCTCGACGCGGTGGCATTAGCCTTCCTTCATGCTCATATTGAAGGATTACGGACATGAACCTTATGACCATGAAGACCCACGATCCCGATGAAAATCGCTGGCAGAAGGTGCTCGACCGCGACAAGGCGTCGGACGGGGCTTTTGTCTATGCTGTCCGCACCACCGGCGTCTATTGCCGCCCGTCATGCCCGTCGCGGCGCGGAAAGCGCGAAAATGTGCAGTTTTTCGACCATTGCGAGGATGCCGAACGCGCCAGCTTCCGGCCCTGCATGCGCTGCAAGCCGCATCTTTCCGAAACGCTGGCGACACAGAACAGCACCCGCTATGCCGAGATGGTGGCGAGCGCCTGCCGCTTCATCGAAACGGCGGAAGAAGTGCCTTCGCTCGAAGAAATAGCAGCTTCCGTGAAGGCAAGCCCTGCGCATTTTCACCGCATATTCAAGGAGTTCACGGGGCTGACCCCAAAAGCCTACGCCGATGCGCATCGCGCGAAAAAGATGCGGGCAGCGCTCGATGCGCCGGAGATCCGCGTAACCGACGCCATCTATGATGCCGGTTACAATTCCAGCAGCCGCTTCTATGAGGCTTCGGACGGGATTTTGGGAATGACTCCAAAGGCTTACAGGCAGGGCGGCAAGAATGCGGATATCCGTTTCGCCATCGGCCAGTCGACGCTGGGCGCCGTGCTGGTCGCGGCAAGCGAAAAGGGCGTCTGCGCCATTTTGATGGGCGACGACCCGGAAGAACTGATCCGCGATCTCGAAAAGCGTTTTCCGCAGGCAAATCTCATCGGCGCAGACCGTGATTTCGAGGATATGGTCGCCGAGGTGGTTGGTTTCGTCGAAGCGCCGCGCATCGGGCTCGACCTGCCGCTCGACCTGCAGGGAACTGCCTTCCAGCAGCGCGTCTGGCAGGCCTTGCGGGAAATTCCCGTCGGTAAAACAGTAAGTTACACCGAGATTGCCGAGCGCATAGGCGCGCCGAAATCGGTGCGCGCGGTGGCGCAGGCCTGCGCGGCCAACAAGATCGCGGTCGCGGTCCCGTGCCATCGGGTCGTGCGCAACGATGGCGGTCTCTCCGGCTATCGCTGGGGCGTGGAGCGCAAGCGCGATCTCCTGAAGCGGGAGAGCCAGGCATGAACAGAAACGAACCCTTGCAGGCGGAAAATATCCCCACCTATGACTGGCAAAAAATCGGTGCCGAACTGGACGAGTTCGGTGCCGCAATCCTCAAGAACATAATTTCGCCACAGGTTTGCCGCGAGCTTGCCGCAGGTTATTACAATTTCGCCGCATTTCGGACGGTGATTTCGATGCGAAAACACGGTTTTGGACGCGGAGAATACAAATATTACGCAAATCCCATTCCTGCCTTAATTTGGAATCTGCGCCAGAAGCTCTATCCGAAGCTTGCTCCCATCGCCAATCGGTGGAGTGAACGGCTGGGATCGGACATCCGTTTTCCGCCGACCCATGACGCCTTTCTGGAACGCTGCCACGCGGCGGGGCAGACGCGTCCGACGCCGCTCATCCTGCAATATGTCGAGGGCGACTATAATTGCCTGCATCAAGATATTTACGGCGATATCGCCTTTCCGTTGCAGGTGGCGATTCTGCTGTCCGAGCCGGAGCGGGATTTTACGGGTGGGGAGTTTGTCCTGACCGAACAGCGTCCGCGGATGCAGAGCAGGGCGGAAGTTGTACCGCTCCGGCAGGGCGATGGTGTGGTTTTCGCGGTCAATGACCGTCCGATGCTAGGAACGCGCGGCGATTATCGCGTCAGGATGCGGCACGGCGTCAGCCGCATCCGGTCCGGCCAGCGGCATACGCTGGGCATAATCTTTCACGATTCCAGATAGAGGTTGAAACCGGGGTTTCGATGGCCTTTGATCGCAACAAAATGATCGAAGGAGTCGGATATGAGCGTGACCATCTACGGTATCAAGAACTGCGACACCATGAAGAAGGCGCGCACCTGGCTTGAAGACCATGGCATCGACTACGCGTTTCATGATTACAAGAAGGAAGGGCTGGACGGCGAAACGCTCGACCGTTTCCTGAAGGATATTCCGTGGGAGCAGCTGCTCAACCGGGCCGGAACGACGTTTCGCAAACTGCCGGACGAAGAACGCCAGAACGTCGATGCCGCCAGGGCGCGGGCGCTGATGCTGGCACAGCCATCCATGGTCAAGCGTCCGGTTCTCGATCAAGACGGAAAGCTGACGGTGGGTTTCAAGCCGGACCAGTACGAAAACTTCTTCAAGCCTTGAGGCGGGAAAACGCTGCTATAGATAGCTGCCGGTAACAGAGCACGTTTCGATCCGATTGAAACAGTCCGGTGCTCTATTATTTGTTTTTAAGCACATCCCGAAAACGGCTTCACACTTTTCGGGATGTGCTGGATGGAGAGATCGATGCGGCAGCGCGCGAACAAGGTTGTCCAGCAATGGTCCGCGAGCTGGCGCGATTCCCTGATCGCGTCCTTCGCGGGCGGGGTCGCCTGGCTGATCTGCCAGTTGCTTCTGAACCAGCCGAAACCCGTTTTCGCCATGGTCACGGCTGTGATCTGCCTGGCGCCGAACCTTCCCAACCATGGCAAGCAGGCAATCGGCGTGATGGTGGGCGTCACCACCGGCGTGCTGGTCGGGGAACTTTCGCTGCTCTTGCCGGAAACCGTTCCGGTCTTCCACACGAGCATCGTGACTTTCATTGCCATGGTGCTGGCGACCTCGTTCGGCATGGCGCCGGCAATCGCCATCCAGTCGGGCGTTTCGGCGATTCTGGTTCTCGCCATGGGGCCGCAGGTTGCGGGCGTGACGCGGCTGGTGGATGTGCTGGTCGGCGCGGGCGTGGGCCTGCTGTTCAGCCAGATATTGATGACGCCGAGCCCGCTGCTTCTGATCGACAAGGCCGCGCGCGGCCTGCTCGACCGGCTGGCAAAGGGCCTGAAACAATCGGCCGTGGCGCTGGAAAAGCAGGACCCGGTGCGGGCGCAAAGCGCGATCAACCAGTTCACGTCGGCGCACCGGGCGGTGATCGCATTGGGCGACGGCATCGCACTGGCCCGCAGCAATGCGCGCTGGTCGCTGCGCGGACGGCTGGTGGCGCGCGAGGTTACGGAAATGGCCGGGCGCTATGATCGGCGCGGCATCCGTCTTTATGCATCGGCGCTATTGTTCGGGGAAGCGCTGGGCAATGCGCTGCGCAAGAAGGAAGCGCCGCCGCCGCCGTGGCTGATGGAAGCATTGCAGGTGGTTGTCGCCAATTGCGAGCTGGAGGAAGGGCAGGAGCCACGCCGGATTCCGTCCATGCCGAAGGATATTCCGTTCGGCTGGCGCGATTGCGCGCACCGGCTGTCGTCGGTCCAGGACACGCTTCTGCACTTCCTGCATTCGGATATTCCCGACAGCGTTCCCGTACCAACACAGCGGCAAAAGCAGGATGAAGCCGCGGCCTGAAGAGCTTCAGAGAAGCGCCCGCACATGATGCGCCAGTTCGTCCGCCGCCTGCCCTGCGAGCAGGGGATGGCTTTGCCAGTCGTCAACAGCCGCGCCGCGATAGGCCGACTGCGCGAGCTTAAGGACTGCGGCGGTCTCGGGTGAGACAAGCGGCAGCGCCCATTCGGCGGCGGCGTCCTTCGGCGCGAATTTTCCGGTTTCGAGCGTGTACCACATGCGCGCAAGCGTCAGCAGGACATTGCGCTCGTCGCCTGCAAGGTTGCCGAGCAATGCGGGCAGCGCATCGGCAATTGCCCGCCGCACGTCTTCATTCGGCACGGTTGGCAGAAGATGCTCGCGCATCGGACCGACGAGGCTTATGGCTTCCTGAGCGGCTTGCGCGAGCACCAATGTATATTCGGGATCGGCATGCGGCTGCGGCACGGTTCCCGCCTCGAATTCGTCGCGCAGCCATTCCCCATAGATGAAGGCGCAACGCGCGGGATAGTGGAGGGCGGCGAGGTCCTGCCGCAAAAAGATCATCACTTCCAGACACCGGGGTGTTCCGGGCTTGACCGGATACCGACCCGATATCTGTAGCAGCCGATCAACGGGACCCGCGCCGGTTTCAGGCGTCAGTGGCTGATCGCTGACTGCCAGGAGATCGACATCGCTGTTGGGGCGAAGGCCGCCTTTCACGGCGGAGCCATGCAGATACACGGCCTGCAAGGAAGGTCCCAGACATTCCTGCAGGACGATCAGGGCCTTTGCCGCTTCTTCGGGAATTGCTGCATGTTTTCTGTCCATCGTTCGTTGATACTGACCCCGGCGGACATATACAACGGCAGCCGACGACAGAAGGCCGTCGCTTTTTCAGGCAGCAGCAACTTCTTGCCGTTCCAAGGCGCATCCCGAAAAGTGCAAAGCGGTTTTCGGACAAGATGCGCTTTAAGATAATAACTTGAGCACCGATCCGATTCACTCAGATCGGTGCTCAAGAATGCGGTCGATCAATCCCCATTCGAGCCCCTGTTCGGCGGTCATGAAGTTGTCGCGGTCAAGCGCGCGTTCCACCTCTTCATAGGTGCGGCCGCAATGTTCGGCATAAAGCCGCGTCATCAGCCGCTTGGTTCGCTGCGCTTCCTCGGCATGGATGAAAATGTCCGATGCCTGCCCCTGAAAGCCGCCGGAGGGCTGGTGCACAAGCAGGTTCGCATTGGGAAGGGCGGCGCGATGGCCGGGCTCGCCCGCCATCAGCAGGAAGGAACCCATCGAGCGGGCCGTGCCCATGCAAAGCGTGTGCACCGGCGCGCGGACATAGCGCATCGTGTCATAGATCGCGAGGCCGCTGGTCACGACGCCGCCCGGCGAGTTGATATAGAGATTGATCGGCTGTTTGGAATTTTCCGCTTCCAGAAACAGCAGTTGCGCGCAGATCAGCGCGGATACGGTGTCGTTCACTTCGCCATTGAGAAAGATGATCCGCTCGCGCAGCAGCCGCGAATAGATATCGAACGACCTTTCGCCACGGCTCGACTGTTCGACAACCATAGGGACGAGTTGCATCGTTTCGCGCATCGGCGAACTCCTCTCTTCCAAAATCAGGATGTGAGTGTTTTAGGCGGCGCGCATCACCGGCGCCCGGTTGCTGTTGGCGGCAGCCGCTGCAACGCGCTTCAGGCGCGTGTCGTTCAGCTTGTGGATGACGCGCAGGCTGGTGCCGCCGGAAATGCCTGGCACGATGCGGAACGTCACCATGCTTTCCAGAAAGGGCGGTTCGCTTTCCCGCATCCGGTAGCTGATCTCCTCGCCGGGCTTGCAGGAAGCGGGTTCCGGATCGGCCAATGCCTCGGACGGAAGCCAGTTTTCGCGAAACTCCGGAATGCTGATCGCGCGCCAGACCTTCTGGGGTGCGGCATCCAGCTCATATTCCAGCTCTATTGCTTCTTCGCGGTGTTCTTCCTGCCGGTCGGTCATTGGTCCATATCCTTCAGCAAGGTTTTGAGAGCATCGATACGTTCCGGCCAGTAAGCGCGGTATTTGGCAAGCCAGTTGGCAATGAGTGTCAGCCCGTTCGGATCGACTTCATAATTGACGAAGCGCCCCTCACGTTCCTCGCGCACCAGTCCCGCGCCGCGCAACACCGCCAGATGCTGCGACATGGCGGGCTGGCTGATCTCCATGCCCTCGCGCAACGCACTGGCATTCAGGCTGCCCGATGCCAGCTTCTCGAAAATCGTGCGGCGGGTCGGGTCGGCAAGCGCCCGGAATATATCGTTGAATGTTTCATTCTCGTTCATGCGGACACATAAGCACGCACTTATGCGATTCGCAAGAGAAAGTTATGCAGATATCGAGGACAATGCGTGTCAGCCGAGCTTGTTCGCTGGCACCCAGCCCGCAAGCCCATCCGGCGCGCTGCACCAGGCCCACCCATGCGTTTCTTCGATGACGAGGAGGATGGCACCCTTATCGCAGGTCAGTTCCATCGCCGAATAGTCGCGAAGGGCGATAACCCCGCCATCCCTGACGATCACACTGTCATCAGGAATCCATCCTGCGCGACCATCCGGACCGACGGCCCATAGCCACCGGTAGCCATCCCAGATTTCAGCTTTCCCGGTCAAGGATAGAGCCTGCCCTTGTGTAAAGGCGACGGGGTCCTGGTAGGATGCGATGTGATCTTCCAGCAGGCGTCTTAGAGCCTGTTTATCAGGCATCGGTTTCTCTTCCAGCATTGTCAATCCGGCGAATGAAACTGCATGGTGAAGACCTTTCCGCCTATACCCTTTGCCAGTGAGGGACCGAGCTTCAGCGGCGTGCATTTTTCCACCGCCGCTATTGCGGCATTCACAAAGGCCTTTCGGGCCTCATCATCGCCCTGAACGTTGATCGCGCTGGCCCGGGGCGGCCCCATAAGGCTTCCGTCGCGTTTGAAGCTGAAGCTCAGCGTGACGGCTGAATTCTTGCTGCCCGCAGGCGCGGACCAGCAGGCGTTCAACGCGCTGCCGACGTCGTCCATCGTTTTGAGTTCCTGCGCGTTGACTGCCCCGGCGGTCGCGATCGTCACGGCGGCCAGCAGACATGCGGATAGTTTGCGCCCCTTCATCCTGATCCTCCATCAAGAAAGTGTAGTAACTCTATTGTAGGTCTGCTTCGGCGGACTTCAAATCCAACTCTGTTGTTATGGTTAGAAGATCGGGAACGGTTTCACCTCAATCCGGGTGATCGATCCGATCAGAAAAATTCAATTGTCGTCGTGCGATTGAGGTTTATTTTCCCGCCAATGACCGAGACCTCCCTGCAAATGACCAATCCCCTGTCCTCGCAACATCGCACTGCCGTTCGCTATGCTTTCGGCGGTTTCCTTGCCATGGCTGCCGCCATGGGCATCGGGCGTTTCATCTATACGCCGATCCTGCCGGGAATGATGGCCGATATCGGCTTCACTGCCGCCGATGCCGGCTTCATCGCGTCGGCAAACTATATCGGCTATCTGCTGGGGGCAGTCGTTGCCGGTTACGGCTGGTCTGCGGGCATCGAACGCGCCAGCGTGATTGCGGGCCTGATAATCAGCGGATTGCTCTGCGCCGCCATGGCGCTCGTCGATGGTGTATGGGTGTTTTCCGCCATCCGCTTTGCGGCAGGTTTCATCAGTGCGGTGACGATGATCCTGTGCACGGCAATCGTGCTCAGCCATGTCACGGCGGCGGAAAGGGCGGGGCTTGGAGCTCTGCATTTCGGCGGTGTCGGCAGCGGCATTGCGCTTTCTGCCGTTCTGGTGGCGCTGATCCGCTTTGCCGGGCTCGACTGGCGGGCCGACTGGATCGGCGCTGCCGTCCTGACTATCGTGATGGCTGTTCTGGTTGCCGCATTCGTCAGGGAAGGGCCGGTCGGCGGAAACAGCGGCACGCGCGAGCCGCCGCTCCCGAAAGGCTTTGCCTTCAACGCGCTGGCGCTGGCCTATGGCATTTTCGGCTTCGGCTATGTGATCACCGCAACATTCCTGATTGCGATCGTGCGCGCGACCGATGGCGGCCCGCTGATGGAAGCGGCGGTGTGGGTGGTGGCCGGTCTGGCGGCCGCCCCGTCGATCTGGCTGTGGGCGCCGGCTGCCAGAAAGTTCGGCCTCTTCAACGCTTTTGCCCTGACGGCTGTTCTCGAAGCGGTCGGCGTTGCCGCAAGCGTTGTTCTGGCGCCGCCGCTTGGGCCTCTTGTGGGCGGTGCGCTTCTGGGCATGACCTTCATGGCATTGACGGCGTTTGGATTGCAGATTGCCCGCACGCTCGCACCGTCTTCACCGAAACGCGCTCTGGCGCGGATGACCGTCTGCTTCAGCATCGGCCAGATCGTCGGCCCGCTGGTGGCAGGCTTCATGGCGCAGCGTTCCGGTTCGTTCACTGCGGCAAGCCTCGCCGCAGCGCTCTCGCTGGTGGTCGTTGCGGTGCTCGGCATCATGGCGGGACGCGCTGCCAGAGCAACGGGCTGAAAACCTTACAGGAATTTAACTGGAAAAGACGCAAGGACCGGCTTCTTATGAGGACAGTTCCTCACGAGTTGGATGTCATTCGGTGTTTGTGTCGTTCTTTCCCCGCCCGAAACTGTTCTTCTGGTCCGCCCTGGTCTGGAGCCTGCTGGCGATAATCGGCTGGTATGAGGGAGGGGAAAGGCTGGGCGCGACATTCGGCCTGCCGCCGCTGGCGCACGATGCCGCGCCGATCATCGGTGCAAGCATCTTCTGGTCGGCGCCGTTTCTCTGGTTCTACATCTATTTCGCGGTGGCGGTGATCGCATTCTATCTGTTCTGGGCGTGGTTCTCTCCGCACCCGTGGCAGCGCTGGTCGATACTCGGATCGGCCCTGATCCTGTTCACCACCTATTTCGGTGTGCAGGCCAGTGTGGCGGTCAATGCCTGGTATGGGCCGTTCTACGACATGATACAGAAGGCGCTTTCGACGCCCGGCGCTGTAACGGCCAGTGATTTCTATTGGGGCACGGTCGATTTTCTGGGTATCGCCTTCGTCGCAGTCACGGTCAGTGTTCTGAGCCTTTTCTTCGTCAGCCACTATATCTTCCGCTGGCGCACGGCGATGAACGACTATTACATGGCATATTGGCCGCAACTGCGTCATATCGAAGGAGCGGCCCAGCGTGTGCAGGAAGACACGATGCGCTTTTCCACCACGCTGGAGCAGCTGGGCGTCAATCTGGTGAAAGCTGTCATGACGCTGATCGCCTTTCTGCCGGTCCTGTTCAGCTTTTCCGAGAAAATCAATGAGTTGCCGATTATCGGCGTAATCCCGCATGCGCTTGTGTGGGCGGCTCTTTTCTGGGCCGCTTTCGGCACCGGTTTGCTGGCGCTGGTCGGCATCAAGCTGCCGGGGCTGGAGTTCAACAATCAGCGGGTGGAAGCGGCTTACCGCAAGGAACTCGTCTATGGCGAGGACCATGAAGATCGCGCCGGGCCGGTCACAATGACTGAATTGTTCGGCAACGTTCGGCGCAATTATTTCCGGCTCTATTTCCACTATGTCTATTTCAACGTCGCCCGAATTATATATCTGCAGGCGGACAATGTTTTCCCGACCGTGATCCTCATACCGTCCATCGTGGCGGGCAAGCTGACGCTCGGCCTGATGAGCCAGATCACAAATGTCTTCTCGCAGGTGCAGGGATCGTTCCAGTATCTCGTCAACTCATGGACGACGATCATCGAACTGCTGTCGATCTACAAGCGTCTGAGAGCTTTCGAGGCGACTATCCGCGACGAGCCGCTGCCTTCGCTGGATCGCGAAAATCTGGAAACGGCGCCGTCGGCATAGGGGAAGTCAGGACCTGTTCTCACCGGCATGGATAGCGTCCTTGTCGAGACTATCCAGATAATCGCTGTAGGTTGTGCATTTGACGTCCGGCTTGGTGCAGACTTCCGTCACCAGCCGTTCCATGGCGCGCCAATAGGCGCCGTCATTCATCAGTACGAAATGGAAGCCAAGCTGTAGCGGAATGCGTTCGCCCGCATATTGCTTGTCGAACGCCGCCCGGAAAGCCTTGTAGGCCCGCTCCTCGAAAGCCGCCGATTGCTGGGGCGCTTCCTTGCCCTTCGAGTGGCGGACATAGAGATTATAGTCCATCGCCACGATGGGGCGCTGCGACGGGCCTTCCGGTACAAGCGGCAATCCGAATGAAGCGAATTGACCGGCAAGGATCGGCTCTTCCGGACCGCGCGTGACGGAGGATGCCTGATAGCGAAAGCCGTTCGCCCTGAGTGCATCCTGTACCGGCTTTGATGCGGCGAGATAGGGCGCGCGGAACCCGCTTATGCCCGTCATTGCAAGATCGCGCCAGCCTTCCGGCTCTCCATCGATGCCGTTATTCCGGTAGGCGTCGGCGGTAATGCGGCGAAATTCCTTGATCTCCTTGTCCCAGTCGGCGGTCGACCAGTCGGTGCCATCAAAATGGCCGCAGCCATGGCTGGCAATTTCGTTTCCTTCCAGATGCGCCTGCCAGACATTGCCGAGGCGGGCGACCACCTCGTCGCGGCTCAATGCAAAGCCGACATTGGACGAACCGGCCCGCTTGCGGGGCGGCTGGTAATCGCGCCGGTCCTGCCTGGTCATCAGGAAGACGCAGGAAAGGAAATAGGTGAAATGGGCGTTGTTCTTCTTCGCCAGTTCGCGCGAGCGGGTCCACAGCGCATTGTCATGCGCGCCATCGAAGGAAATCAGCACATATTGCGGCTTTGCGGACACCGGTTCTGCCTGCGCGGTGCAGGTGGAGAGAGCCAAAGCGGACAGAAGAACAGGGCGGGGGGACAGAAAGCGCATGAATCACGAAACGAAGCGGGGGAGGAACAGTTCCAGAGATTTCGTGGCTAGTTCTTGAATAAGGCTATTCTCGGACCGAAATGCGCTTTGTGACACTTGTTTCCGCTTATTTCGCAGACGGGTCTTACATATGGCGCGAATTCCGACTAAAAGCGCCAGAACGTACAAATACGAACATCAATTTGGCTTTAGTGGCAGGTCCATGGCAGACGACAGTTTCATTCGCGAGGTAAACGAGGAAATCCGTTCGGAACGGGCAAAGCAGGTCTGGCGGAATTTCGGCCCGCTGGTGATCGGTGCCGCCGTGGCCATCGTTCTGGGAACGGCTGGCTGGGTCGGCTATCAGCACTGGACCGACAGCAAGGCTTCCGCTTCCGGTGACAAGTTCCTTGCCGCACTGGATCTCGCCTCGGAAGGCAAGAACGACGAAGCGCTCGCCGCGCTCGACGATCTGGAAAAGACCGGCTACGGCTCCTATCCGGTGCTGGCGCGTCTTCGCGCTGCATCGGTCATCGCGGACAAGGGCGACGCCGCCGGTGCCGTCAAGGCTTTCGATGATATCGCTGCCGATAACGCCGTGCCCGCGCCGCTGCGCGATGTCGCACGCCTGCGCGCCGGTTATCTGCTGGTCGACAGCGGTTCCTATGACGATGTGGCAAAGCGCGTTGAAACGCTTTCCGCAGACGGCAATCCGATGCGCTCCAGCGCGCGGGAAGCCCTGGGTCTGGCTGCATGGAAGGGTGAACGTTTCGATGATGCGGTCAAGCTGTTCCAGCAGATTGCCAATGACAGTCTGGCCCCGGCCAATATCCGCCAGCGTTCCAATACGATGCTCGATCTGATGCGCAGCGCAGGCGTCAAGGTGCCTGACGCGCAAAGCACATAATAGAACGAGCGCATCCCGAAAAGTGCGAAGCGTTTTTCGGATAAGATGCGCGTCAAGATAAATGAATATGGCGGTTCCACGTTTCGATAGAAATCGGAACCGCTCTGGTTTCTGGAGTCATCTTCTCCCATGGGTTTCACAGTCGCCATCGTCGGGCGTCCCAATGTCGGCAAGTCCACGCTGTTCAATCGCCTCGTCGGCCGCAAGCTGGCGCTGGTCGATGACCTGCCGGGCGTTACGCGCGACCGGCGCATCCACGATGCCAAGCTCTACGATCTGAAGTTTCAGGTGATCGATACGGCCGGTCTCGAAGAGGCTGCCAATGACAGCCTGGAAGCGCGCATGCGCGCCCAGACCGAGGCCGCTATTCAAGAAGCCGACGTTATCCTGTTCGTCATCGACGCCAAGGCCGGGATCACGCCGACCGACAGCACCTTTGCCGAAGTCGTGCGGCGCTCGGGCAAGCCGGTCGTGCTTGTTGCCAACAAGGCGGAAGCGCGCGGCGCGCAATCCGGCATGTACGACGCCTTCCAGCTTGGCCTTGGCGAACCGTGCCCGATCTCTGCCGAACACGGCCAGGGCATGCCCGACCTGCGCGATGCGATTGTCGAGCTCCTGGGCGAAGAACGCGTCTTTGCCGACGAGAAGGAAGAGGAAGCCGCGGACGAGGTTTTCACGCCGAAGGCTGTCGGCGAACTGATCGGCGACGACATCGAGGACCCGGATGAAGAAGAAATCCCGGCCTATGATGCGACCAAGCCGATGCGCATCGCCATCGTCGGACGGCCCAATGCGGGCAAGTCCACGCTGATCAATACGATGCTCGGTGAAGATCGCCTGCTGACCGGGCCGGAAGCAGGCATCACGCGCGACTCGATCTCGGTGGATTGGGAATGGCGCGGCCGCAAGATCAAGCTGTTCGATACGGCTGGCCTGCGCCGCAAGTCGCGTGTGCAGGAAAAGCTCGAAAAGCTGTCGGTTGCCGACGGCCTGCGCGCCATCCGTTTCGCGGAAGTCGTCATCATCGTCCTCGATGCGACGATCCCGTTTGAAAAGCAGGACCTGCAAATCGCCGATCTCATCATCCGCGAAGGCCGGGCACCGATCATCGCATTCAACAAATGGGATCTGATCGAGGACCGCCAGATGGTCCTGGCCGATCTTTACGAAAAGACGGCCCGTCTGCTGCCGCAGGTGCGCGGGCTTCGCGCCGTGCCGATTTCAGGCGAGCGCGGGCAGGGCATCGACAAGCTCATGGAGAATGTCGTCAAGACCCACGAAATCTGGAACCGCCGGGTTTCGACCGGTCGTCTCAACCGCTGGCTGGCGGGCGTCATTGCGCATCAGCCGCCGCCGGCAGTTTCGGGACGCCGCCTCAAGGTCAAATATATGACGCAGGTAAAGACCCGCCCGCCGGGCTTCGTCGTTTCCTGCTCGCGCCCCGATGCGATGCCGCAATCCTATGTGCGCTACCTCATCAACGGCCTGCGCGAAACCTTCGACATGCCGGGCGTGCCGATCCGGCTTTCGTTGCGCACCTCGGACAATCCGTTCGCAGGCCGCGCGAAGAAAAAGAAATAAACGCCATAGAGAGAAAAAGCCCGGATCGCTCCGGGCTTTTTTTGAAGGGATGAGACGGCATCACGCCTTCGGCAGCACAAATTCAACACGCCGGTTTTGCGCCCGACCATCGGGATTGTCCTTGCCCTTGATCTCGTTGGGCGCGACAGGTTCGCTTTCGCCACGTCCTTCCGGCTTCATCCGCGCAGATGGGACGCCATTGCCGGCGAGAAATTTGATAACCGCATCGGCGCGGTTTTTCGACAGTTTGTCGTTGTAGCTGTCGGACCCCTTGGAATCCGTATGACCCACAACACGAACGGCGGAATCCGGCATGCTTTCCAATATTCTGGCAATATCGGTCAGCGTTGCCTTGGCTTTGCCAGTCAGTTTGACGCTATCGAAATCGAACAGAATATCGCTCGTCACGGAAAGGACGATGCTGTCATCGGTTTCGTGCATGGTTATACTGCCGCTCTTCTCGATAATCTCCTGTGCCGCACCGGACAGGCCACGCGCCTTGCCATCGGTGCTGCCCGATGCCGAAACCAGATCACGGATTTCGGGCACGAGGTCGCGAATATAAGCGCTGTTGTCGGTGCTTGCAGTCTGCGCTGCCGCAATGGACGGCAGGTAGAGCACGGCAAGCCCTAAAGCAATGCAGCCTTTGATCTGATTGGTCATGGCCAGCCCCTATTCGGCGGGAACTGCGAACGGTCCGAGCGGCTCGACCCCCTTGATATAGAGCGTCACCTTCTGGCCCTTCGGTGGAGCAGGAAAGACGCCGTGCCAGATACCGACGACATGACCCGTGCCGAACAGGGAAACAGACGCCGGAGCAAGCGGCTTGCCTTCGGAGTCTTTCAGCAGAAGATATTTCTTGTCGCCTGCGAGAAGATAATAATCATTCTCGTAGTCCTCGTCCGACAGAGAGAGGTAAAGCGGCGTCGAAACGCTTCCGCCTTCCTTGGCATTGATGAAGCGGACCTTGACGGTCAGCTTGTCGCCATCTGCCACGACACCACTCACTTCCGCGGTGGCCTGACCGCTGCTGTGGTAGCCGGTTGCTAAGGGCTGACTGGCCGTATCCTGAGCATTTGCGACGTGGGGAAGCGCACCGGCCGACAAGAGAACTGTGGCAAGAACCGTACGTGAGAGAAACGCCATGAGTATCGCTTTCATTTGTTGGATAACCTTGAGCATAGCGAAGCCAGATGGAAAATATCTGGCGTTACGTGAAGGCAGTGAAAACAAATAAGCGGAGCAGTTCAGGGGATGTGAATGAAAGACGAACTACTCCAGTTGCGGCGCAGAAACCTAACAGGCAGAAGAAAGAGGTCATGTAAACTTTAAAAACACGCATTAACATTTGCGCGACCGGAAATTCTTCTCATCTGGACAGGACAATCGAGATCGTGATCGCAGCAAATGTTTAAAATGGCACTTTCGGGTTGAGCTTGGCTTCCGCGGCTGCTATTCGCCCGCTCTCCGTTTCCTCCAAAAAAGGTGCAGTGATGACGAAGGCTGATGAGAGCCGTTTCGACGGCGTGACGTTGGGCATCGATTTTGGCACGACCAACACGGTTCTTTCCGTTGCCGCACAGGATGGTACGACGGCGGTTCTGAGCGTACCAAAGGATGGGATCGACATTACCGGTTACCGTTCGGTTCTGTGTTTCTGGCAGGATCGCGAAACGGGCGAGCGCACGGTTGAAAGCGGGCCATGGGCGATGGATGTTTTCGTCAACGCGCCGCACTCCACGCGCATGCTGCAATCCTTCAAGACATTCGCGGCATCGAAATCCTTCACCGACACGCCGGTTTTCGGCAAGCGCTTCAAGTTCGAGGACATTCTGACGACTTTTCTCGAAACGGTCGCAGCAAGGCTGGGCGACCGTCTGCCGCCAAAGGGCAACCGTGTGGTCATCGGCAGGCCTGTGATCTTTGCGGGCGCCTCGCCGGACGAGGCGCTGGCCATGCAGCGCTATGAAAAGGCGTTCCGGGCGTTCGGCTTCACCGACATTCATTATGTCTACGAGCCTGTAGCCGCAGCTTACTTTTATGCGCAGGAACTGAAAGCCGCATCCACCGTTCTGGTGGCCGATTTCGGCGGCGGTACGAGCGACTTTTCCATCGTGCGGTTTGAAGTGGGCAAGCAGGGCCTGAGCTTCACGCCGCTCAGCCAGACAGGTGTCGGCATTGCAGGCGATACGTTCGATTATCGCATCATCGACAATGCCGTGTCGCCGCTTTTGGGCAAGGGTACTGAATATCAGTCCTTCGGCAAAAGGCTGACTGTGCCGAACCATTATTATGCGAACTTTGCGCGCTGGAACACGCTGTTCCTGATGAACTCTCCGGCGACTATCCGCGATCTGGATGAACTGGCGCGGCAAGCGGTCGACCCGAAGCCGCTCGAACATTTCATCAACCTGATCGAGAACGATTACGGCTATGAAATCTATCGCGCCGTTTCGGACCTCAAGGTGCGCCTTTCCTCGCAGCGCATGTCGGAACTGCACTTCAAGGCCGACGATTTTGAAATCCGCTCCGACATCACGCGCAACGATTTTGAAAACTGGATCGCCGACGATGTGCGACAGATTGAGCAATCGGTGCAGCAGGCCGTGGAGAAAGCGGAACTGGAAACGTCGTCCATCGACCGCGTTTTCCTGACCGGCGGCACGTCTTTCGTGCCGGTCATCCGCACCGTGTTTGAAAGCCGCTTCCCCGATGCCGTGGTGACGAGCTCCAACCAGTTCGATTCCATCGCCAACGGCCTCGCATTGATCGGCCAGAGCGCGGATATCGAACGCTGGTCAGTAGAATTGTAAGCATTGCCTGAGTAGGTTTCCGTTCAAAGAACTGGAGATCATCATGTCAGACAACAGCGTCGAAGCCTTCTCTGAACGCCTGCGGCAAAGCACCGAACCATTCTGGTCGCAGGCCGTAGGCCATCGCCTTGTTGGCGAAATCTATGCAGGCACAGTCGCAACCGAGGTCATGACGCGCTATCTGGTGCAGGACCATCGCTTTATCGACAGTTTTCTGTCGCTTCTGGGCGGCACGCTCGTCAATTGCGACAGGATGGAAGCCAAGCTGACATTGGGCCGTTTCGTCGGCATGATCAGCAGCGACGAGAATTCCTATTTCGAACGGGCTTTCGCAAAACTCGAAGTCACTGACGCCGAGCGTTTTGACACACCCGATGCGTCTCCTACCGCCGCATTCAAGCAACTGATGCTGGAGGCTGCGCGATCCGGTTCCTATGCGGCGTGTCTGTCGGTCTTGACGGTGGCTGAATGGCTTTATCTCGACTGGGCTGAAAAAGCGCCAAAGCCTCTGCCCGACGATTTCATTTTTTCTGAATGGATCGTGCTGCACGACAATCCATACTTCGTGGAGTTCGTGGGCTTCCTGCGTTCGGAGCTCGACCGGGTCGGACCCTTGGCGGCAGAACACTGCCGACAGTTCTTCCGGCGGGCGGTCGAGCTGGAAAATGCGTTCTTCGATTCCGCTTATGAAGGACGGAACTGATTAGAGCGGATTAGTCGCTGGCGGCGGGGAAGGGGCAGTTGCTGTCGCCTTCCTCGCATTTGAGGTACTTCTTCAGATCGTTGACACGTTCCGTCGTCAGGTCGGACAGGCAGATCGAATAGGCCATGCCGGAAATGCTGCCGCCGCCATATGTCTGCATGCCGCATTCGGCATCGCGAAAGGCGATCCATGTCCGTTGCGACTGGACCAGCTTTTTCTTCAAGTCCGCATCGTCGGCACGGCGCTGGAGGGTCTTGAAGATCTTGTTCAGCTCGGCATCCGATTTCTTGTAGGCTTTACCATAACATTCATTGAGCGCGGCCTGCGAGCTGGCGTTCTGGCAGTCATCGGCCTGCGCCGTGGAAATGACCCCAAGAGAACCGAAAACCAAGCCGATAATTCCGACCTTCAACCCCCGCATAAAATCCCTCCCGAAGTTTTGAAGAACAATATCATTATCGCAAATAGAACGGCTGTCATTAAAGAAAAGAGGGGGCCTAATCTTCAAAGCGGCTCGATCCGTCGCGGTCGCGTTCATAGCCGCGTATGTCCCGGAAAGGCGGCAGCCAGGTTTCGCGGCGGATGGTCCAGAGCTCATAGGTCGGCCTGAACTGATCCGGTGCATCGAGGGAACCGAGATTGACTTCGATTTCATCGCCGCTGCGCCCGAAAACCGGCGATCCGCAACGCGGACAAAAATGGCGTCCCGCATAGTCGCGGGTTTCTCCTTCGACCGTAACCGCTGCTTCGGGAAATATCGCGGACGCGTGAAACAGCGCGCCATGGTGCTTGCGACAGTCGAGGCAATGGCAGATGCCGACCCGGTATGGTCGTCCCGCCGCTTCAAAGCGTACATTGCCGCACAGGCAGCCGCCCGTGACCTTATCCATGATGCACCTCCTCACCACAGCAATCCGGTTTTCGCAAAGCTGAAACTGCTTAAACCCCGCATTAACCATATTCGTTCATGGTTAACGCGCTGCTGATAATGACTGTATTAGCCAGAGCTGCAAGCGTGTCCTCAACCCATCGGACAAGGTTAATACTCCGTTATCACCGCATCAGTTTAGTCAGTGTGAGTGGAGTGTGCGGTGCGTCTTGTATCTTTACGAGCGCTGTTTGGTCGAAGGAAGGCCGTTGCCGAGCCGGTGTGGCATTACCCTGTCACGGGCTATTGCCCGGAGGAGGGGCGCTATTACGCCGTCCGTGCAAAGCCCCGCCAGACAGTTCATAAGCCGCACCGTGTGGTGCCGCTGGTTCTTGCGGCCATAACCTATCTCTTCAATTCCAATGCGATTGCCTTACAGGACATGGCGAGCCTCGTGCCGTCGGCAGACATGGGAACGCATCGCTGGACAGCCTTTGTCGCCAAGGCGCCGGTCGGCTCCGTCCATCAGGCCGAAATGCCGTTCGTCGATGCAACGACCGTGACCGGCAGCATCGCCACCAACGGCATCGAAGTGCCGGGGATAGGCCGCGTTGCGCTCTCCGGTGGACGCAAGACGGCAAAGCTCGGCCCGGACGATCCCAACCCGGACGAAAACCGCATCCACCGCGCCGACAAGACGGGCCGTCTTGTTTCGGTGAAGCCGAAGGCGCCAGCCAAGGCCTTCACCGCCGGCAGCATGTTTGAAAAGATCAGCATGATCACGCGTCCGCCGGAAAAGACGGACGCGAAAATGGCCTTCTCCAGCAAGCTGGAGGGCAAGGAAGTCGCCATCACCATGGCGTTCCACGCGGTCCAGCCGCCGAAGCCGCGCGCCGAGATGCCAACCCAGCTTGCCAAGCTCATTACCAATGACCAGCCGGATGTGTTGGCCCTTGGTTATGCGCCTGCGTCGCCGGACTATGGCAAGACATCGCCTTTCGAAAGCATCTTGAAGCCGCAGCCGGATGAAGGCCGCTTCGTGCCGCCGATCAGCGAGCAGGATCACGAATGGGCCGCAACGCCGCTGCCGCCCGCCGCATTCAGCAAGAGCGAACAGAAGTGCCTCGCCGAAGCTGTCTATTATGAAGCGCGCGGCGAAACGGTAAAGGGGCAGGTCGCCGTCGCCCAGGTCGTCCTCAACCGCGTGCGCAATCCCGCCTATCCGGGAACGATCTGCGGCGTGGTCTACCAGAACCGCGACTGGCTCAATGCCTGCCAGTTTTCCTTTGCCTGCGACGGCCAGAAGCACCGCGTGACCGAAATGCCGCAATGGCGCATGGCGCAGCAGGTGGCAAAGACGGTCTCCGCCGGTCAGATATGGCTGCCGGAAGTCGGTTCCGCCACCCATTACCACGCGACCTATGTCCGCCCGTTCTGGGCGCCGACCATGAAGAAGGTCACCAAGATCGGTCTCCATGTCTTCTACCGGACCTATGGCGGCGGATGGAGTTGAGCATCCTCTCCGCGCCACGGACGGATCGACGCGTTTCAAGTCACGTTTTTGTTAGCGGACTAAAGGGTCGAACAGGCGCATAAGACCGGCCTTCGTCCTGCACCGAATACGGCGCGGCTGTCTAAAATCGATTCCGTTTTTTTAGCCAATAATGTGGCCAATCTGGTCCTTTGGTCGGAAAATGAGTCGCACCAGCGGCTAACAATTTGAAATTGCTCGATAAAAAACCTTTTGGAGCAATGCCTGCAGCGCCTTGACTAGCGAGCGGCGTGTCAATATGTTGCGCGCAACTTGGAAATGGGATTGAAATCCTCGTATTTCTTGAAAAAGGGAGCTGCCAATGGCGCGCGGGACTGAACCCGGAAAGCCATCCGGTGCGATCAAGAATGCGAAGAATGAACCCGGTTCCGGGGAGCTGGATCAGCGCTTGAACCGCCTGGAGGCCGAGCTGGCCAAAAAGGGTATGTTCAAGCAACCGGCTTCCGAGGAGGAGCGATCGGCGACGGCAAGCTCGGTCGCGCAGGCCATGAAGATTTCCAGCGAGTTCATCGCAGGGGTTGTGGTCGGTGCGCTGATTGGCTGGTTCATCGATCGCGCCGCCGGTACGTCGCCCTGGGGATTGATCGTATTTCTCCTTCTGGGCTTCGGTGCGGGCGTCCTCAACGTGCTTCGTTCCGCTGGATATGTTGCCGAACAGGGCGGCATCAAGTCTAGCGCGGAAAAGAACGACAAGAAATAGGGCTTGGCGGGCTTCACGGTAAAGTTCGTTCAAGTGTAAGTGAACAAGTGGGCCTTGTGCCCGAGACTGAAACGCCTTGGGCAAGCAAACTTGTCTTAGGGCAGGCCAAATTGCCTTCGGGCAGGGAAGACAGACGAGGTTAAGGTGGCGAACGATCCGATCCATCAGTTCCAGGTTTCCCGGTGGATTCCCATCGACGTAGGCGGTGTGGACCTTTCGTTCACGAATGTTTCGGCCTTCATGGTCGCAACCGTCGTGGTCGCTTCGGGCTTCCTTTATCTGACGTCCTCGGGTCGCGGCCTGATCCCGACCCGTCTTCAGTCGGTGTCGGAAATGGCCTACGAATTCGTGGCCACCAGCCTGCGGGATTCGGCAGGGTCGAAGGGCATGAAGTTCTTCCCCTTCGTTTTCTCGCTGTTCATGTTCGTTTTGGTCGCAAATTTCCTTGGCCTCTTCCCGTATTTCTATACGGTTACGAGCCAGATCATCGTGACCTTCGCGCTTGCCGTTCTGGTTATCGGCACGGTCATCATCTACGGTTTCTTCAAGCACGGTTTCGGCTTCCTCAAGCTGTTCGTGCCGAGCGGCGTTCCCGGCATCATCGTGCCGCTGGTTGTCGCCATTGAAATCATTTCGTTCCTGTCGCGTCCGATCAGCCTCTCGGTTCGTCTCTTTGCGAACATGCTTGCCGGTCACATCACGCTCAAGGTTTTTGCGGGCTTCGTCGTCTCGCTGGCAGCCCTCGGCCCGATCGGCATCGGCGGCGCTGTCCTGCCACTGATCATGACGGTCGCGATCACCGCACTCGAATTCCTCGTAGCCTTCTTGCAGGCCTACGTGTTTACCGTTCTCACCTGCATGTACATCAACGACGCTGTACATCCGGGACACTGAGTTCAAGCCGGCGGGCGACCGCCAGAACTGAAATCCGCGCTTATATTCAATCCAGAAGGAGCTTAACATGGAAGCGGAAGCAGCAAAGTACATCGGCGCCGGTCTCGCCTGTTTCGGTATGGCCGGTACGGCTCTCGGCCTCGGCAATATCTTCGGCAACTACCTCTCCGGCGCTCTGCGCAACCCGTCCGCTGCTGACAGCCAGTTCGGCCGTCTGGTGTTCGGTTTCGCCGTTACGGAAGCTCTGGGCATCTTCTCGCTGCTCATCGCGCTTCTGCTCCTCTTCGCCGTCTAATCAACGGTCGCAAGAAACGGGCTGGCCGCGAAGCAGCTTTTGGAACATGGCCTTTAAGGCCGTGTTCCGTCGGAAGATGCAGACGCGGCTGGCCTTTGCATATGTCGTCTGAGTAAGGCATGGTCTCTCTCCATCGGGAACGGATCGTGCTGGATTAAAGGGGAAATCTGGATGTTCGTGTCCACGGCGTTTGCCCAAACCGCCACCGAATCGCAACCGGCACCTGCTGCTGGCGAGCACGGCGCAGCCGATGCTGTGCACACCGAAACCGGGGTCGCTCACGATGCCGGACACGGCAGCGGCGTATTCCCGCCGTTTGATTCCACCCATTACGCTTCGCAGCTCCTGTGGCTGGCGATCACCTTCGGGCTTTTCTATCTGTTCATGTCGCGCGTGGTTCTGCCGCGCATCGGCGGCGTGATCGAAACCCGTCGCGACCGCATCGCTCAGGATCTCGAGCAGGCCGCCCGCCTCAAGCAGGATGCCGACAACGCTATTGCTGCCTATGAGCAGGAACTGGCCCAGGCCCGCACCAAGGCTGCTTCGATTGCAGAAGCCGCCCGCGAAAAGGGCAAGGGCGAAGCCGACGCAGAGCGCGCTTCCGCTGAAGCAGCGCTTGAAGGCAAGCTCAAGGAAGCCGAAGAACGTATCGCCGCGATCAAGGCCAAGGCCATGAGCGACGTCGGCAACATTGCCGAGGAAACCACGGCAGAGATCGTCGAACAGCTTCTGGGCACCAAGGCCGACAAGGCTTCGGTAACAGCAGCCGTCAAGGCTTCGAACGCCTGAGGAGAGGACAATGGACGCTACATTCTGGGCACTGGTTGGCCTCATTATCTTCTTGGCAATCCTGGCTTACCTGAAGGTTCCGGGCATGGTCGGTCGTTCGCTCGACGAGCGCGCTGATCGTATCAAGAACGAGCTGGAAGAAGCCCGCACGCTTCGCGAAGAAGCTCAGCAGCTGCTGGCCGAATATCATCGCAAGCGCAAGGAAGCCGAAAAGGAAGCAAGCGACATCGTTGCTTCCGCCGAGCGTGAAGCCAAGGCGCTTCTCGAAGATGCCAAGCGCGCGACGGAAGAGTATGTTGTACGCCGCAACAAGCTTGCCGAGCAGAAGATCGCAACGGCTGAAGTCGATGCCATCAACGCGGTTCGCGCTTCGGCAGTCGACCTCGCAGTCGCCGCAGCCGGCAAGGTCGTTGCCGAAAAGGTCGATGCGAAGGTGGCAGGCAATCTGTTCAAGGATGCCCTGTCTCAGGTCAAGACGAACCTGAACTGATCCTGGAGCATTTCCAGCAAAAGTGTGAAACGGTTTTGCGTTCGGAAATGCTGCAAAAACAAAGTTTTCAAAAAACGCCGCCTCGAATGGGCGGCGTTTTTGTTTTTGGCTTCATAGCAACTGATTTCAGTGCCGCGCTGCGTGGAAGCTGGTTTCTATTCTGCCAGCGCTCGCAACAGTGGCCGATATGCCTCCAAGGCAAGATCATCCAAAGCATGGGCTTGCTGTAGCGTGAACCATCGCAGTTCCGTGTGTTCCCGGTCGCGGATGGCAGGCTGTCCGTCCCATGCGGTGACGGTATAGAGATGAAATGACGCTGCGGGATTTTCCACCTCTATGCTGGCGAGGAACGAAAACGAGCGAAGCGTCAGCCCAAGTTCCTCCCGGATTTCTCGCTGGAGCGCGCTTTCAAAGCTCTCGCCTGCCTCGACATGCCCGCCCGGAAAACTCCACCGGTTCGGATAGGCCCGACGATCCGGGCTGCGGCGGCCCAGAAGAATACCCTGAGAGCCGAGGAGAACCGCATTGACGATGTCTGGCATGACGGGCTCCGATGGTTTGAAGTGCAGTCAGTTTTCGCTTTCGGTCAGATGCGCAAGCGGCAGTTCCCCTTGCGATTTGACTGTCTGGATAGCGAAGTTGCTGCGAATGTCGATCACACCGGGAAGGCGCAGCAGCGTGCCGGATAAGAACCGTTCATAGGCGGCAAGGTCGGCCACTACGACCTGCAGCAGAAAATCGGATTCCCCGGATACGAGGTGACAGGAAAACACCTCCGGCAGATTTTGCACGGAAGTGCGGAACGCGGTTGCCGTTTCCTCGTGATGGCGCTCCACCCTTATGCCGACGAAGACGGTCAGCCCCAGCCCGACCGCATTGCGATCCAGGGCCGCGTGATAGCCTTGAATGACCCCCGCCTTTTCGAGCATCTTGACGCGCCGCAGGCAGGGAGAGGGCGAAAGGCCGATCTTCTCCGCCAGCTGGACATTGGAAAGCCGGGCGTCTTCCTGAAGTGCCGACAGGATTCTGCGGTCGATAGCGTCTAACTTAAGTTTTGGCATGATCTGATAATCTAAGTGAAATTATTGGCCGATTATATCACAAATGCAGGGCCACGCGCCACAAATCGCAAGGACATGCGCCGTCGTCACCGGATAATCTTGGACCTGTAACTGCTTCGCGACCGGCACCGTTTTGAGGAATGTTCGCGCCGCGGTCAGCTTGGCAAGAATTTTACGGGCGATAGCGATGAGCGAGATGTGGTTATACGCGGGCGCACTGGCCGCAGCATTTCTTATTCCGGGGCCGGACATGCTTCTGCTGCTGCAGACCGGCGCCGCGCAGGGCAGGGCGCACGCGCTGGCCGCTGCCGCTGGCCTCGCCATCGCGCGCACGTGCCATGTGGCTCTCGCCGCAATTGGTCTGGCAGCGCTTCTGCATGCCTTTCCTGTCGCGTTTCATTGCGTGCGGATCGTAAGCGCCGGTTATCTGGTCTGGCTTGCGATTGGGATCCTGCGCCACCCTTTGCCGACAGTCGATGCAGTTGGCGGCGTGCGTGAACGGCGATCCTATCTGGCTTCGGCCCGCAAGGGTCTCCTCACCAATCTGCTCAACCCGAAAGCGCTGCTTTTCTGCTCCGTCCTGCTGCCGCAATTCGTCCATCCCGGAAATGGCAGCATCGCGCTGCAATTCGCGGTTCTGGGCGGCATCCTGACGACGGTCGGCTTGTTGTTCGATACGCTCTATGCCTTTACAGGCTCGTCGCTCGGAACCCTGTTCAAGCGTTATCCGGCCATACAGTCCGTCCAGCGCTGGGGTTTTGCAGCGCTGCTGTTCGGCTTTGCTGCCAAGCTGGCGACGGTTTAAACGCCGAAGCGATCTTTGATGGGGGCGAAGGTGTAGCGGTGGATGCCGGGCACGGGCCCCGCCGTCTCTATGGCAGCGCGGTGCCTTTCCGTCGCATAGCCCGCATGAATTTCCAACCCGTAGGGTGGATGCGCCGCACCGGCCCGGATCATCATGCGGTCTCGCGTCACCTTGGCGACGATGGAAGCCGCAGCGATCGAAATGGAGCGCTGATCCCCTTTGACCAGAGCTGAACCCGGGCAAAGCAACCCCGGCGGAACATCGCGGCCATCGATCAGCGCGTGACATGGACGCAGGGTCAGCCCGATGGATGCGCGCCGCATGGCTTCAAGCGCCGCCTTCCTGATATCGCTTCCGTCGATGCTGCGGGCGCTGAGGCTTGCAACCGAAACGGTGATGGCTTTTGCGAGAATGATCTCGTAGAGCACCTCGCGTTTCGCAGCCGTGAGGCGTTTGGAATCGTCGAGCCCGTCCGGGAGATTGTCGGCATCCAGAACGACGGCGGCGGCAACCACCGGACCGGCCAATGGCCCGCGTCCCGCCTCGTCTATGCCGACGATATGCTTCAATCCACGCGAAAGCAGCCTTTTCTCCTGAGAGAAATCAGGCGCGAGCGGGATCTCGAAAAGGAGCGGAGAATCAGAAGCCGAGCGTTTCATTTGGCGGCAATGCTCGCATTGCTTCCGATTCTCCGCAAGGGCCCTGCTCGAGGATGGTGGCGTGAAAGCAGGCAGCCCCTCCGTCTGTAGGACAATCAGACGGAAATTGAACAGACAACTGACAGGTCATGCAGTTTGAAAAGCGGCGCGGGCCAAAGGTAAGCTTCACCTTGGTCCTCTCTAGAACAACGAAAGCTGCTTGCCTCCCTTTTCGACCGGTTCGAACAGATCGGTGCGCAACTGAAGACGGCGTGCATTGAAGCCGAGCTTGCGCGCGGTGATTTCAAAACGGCGGCCGATCTGCCATGCATAGGGGCCGGTGCCACGCATGCGCTTGCCCCATTCGGCGTCATAATCCTTCCCGTCGCGCATGGAACGCACCAGCGACATGACATGCCGATAGCGATCCGGATAATTGCGCAGCAGCCAGTCCTTGAACAAGGGCGCGACTTCCAGCGGCAGGCGCAGCAGGACATAACCCGCCTCGCGCGCGCCTTGCGCATAGGCGGCATCCAGAATGCGTTCGATCTCATGATCGTTGATGCCGGGGATGACCGGCCCCATCATGACCGAGGCGGGAATGCCCGCATCGGCCAGTTTGCGGATGGCCTGCAGCCGCAGCGTCGGCGTGGAGGCGCGCGGTTCCATCGTGCGGGACAGATGGGCATCGAGCGTCGTGACCGACAGGGCGACCTTGGCCAGCCCCTTCTCGGCCATGCGGCTCAAAATATCGATGTCACGCACGACCAAAGCCGATTTCGTCACGATGCCGACCGGATGATTGGCCGCTTCCAGCACTTCAAGAATTTCGCGCATGATGCGCCACTTCTTTTCGACCGGCTGATAGGGATCGGTATTGGTGCCGATGGCGATGGTCTTCGGCTGATAGCTGGGCTTGGCCAGCTCACGTTCCAGAAGGCGCGGGGCATCCGGCTTGGCAAAGAGCCGGGATTCGAAATCGAGACCGGCAGAGAGCCCCATGTAGCTATGCGTGGGCCGGGCAAAGCAATAGATGCAGCCATGCTCGCAACCGCGATAGGGATTGATCGAACGGTCGAAGCTGATGTCGGGGGAATCATTGCGGGTGATGATCGTCCGCGGCTTCTCGATCTGCACATCGGTCTTGAACGGCGGCAGTTCTTCCAGCGTGGTCCAGCCATCGTCGAAATCCTGGCGCGTCGTCGGCTCGAAGCGCCCGGTCGGATTGATACCCGCTCCGCGTCCACGCCGCCGGGCGTGATCGATGCGCAATCCGGCCTCGCCAATCACCGCATTGGCGTGATCCGCCCGCCCGCTACCGAAGGCAGCCCTGTCGGCCTGCTTGATGATGTCTGCCTGGTGGATCACTTCCATCGTCGTCTCCCTGCATGGAAACATCTGGCCACTCACAGCCACGGCGAAACCTGACCGGGGAACAGTGCCTTTCAAAAGCGGGAACTGTTCTGTGGCGCGTGCCGTGCTGCCATGCGACTCTGTTCTGATGAATCTATTCCTATCGCAAGTTATAGAACAAATCAAGAACATATCCGCGCCGGCTTTCCGCTCACGTGTTATTGATATATGAAGCGCCCATGTTGTCCGTCGTGCTCGAAACCCTGAATTCAGAAAAAGCGCTGGCCCACACGCTTTCGGCTTTGGTGCCAGCGGTGGTGGAGGGTTTGCTGCGACGCGTGTCGGTCATCGACAGGGGCTCGTCGGATGAGACCGCTCTGGTGACGTTGGGTGCGGGCTGCGCGTTCCATGCCGAAAAGGATATCAAGACAGCGCTCGATGAAATCCGCACGCCGTGGGTGCTGCTGTTGAGACCGGGCGCTATCCCGCAAGAGGGTTGGGAGGAAGCTCTGCGCCGACACATGGAACATGGCGGCGCTACCGCGCGCTTTTCATTGCCCGAAGATAGCGGGCTCGGAGCAGTCCGCAACCTCTTCGGTCACAAGGCGACGCTTGATGCCGGGCTTCTGGTTCAGCTCGATGTGGTGAAGCCGCTGCTGCTCGACGGCGTGTCGTTCGATGAGCTTCCGCAGCGTTTGAAGCCTGTCCGGCTCAAGCACGCCATCCTGCCGCCCGCCGAAGGCTGAACAAACAAAAAGGCGAAGCCGAAGCTTCGCCTTTTTTCAACAGACATGCTGTCTGGATTAGTTCTCGTAGCTGGACGGCGAAGCGTCGCCGAAGCGATGAGCCGAACCGTTCTGATAGACCGGAGCCTTGTTGATCGAGGCAGGAGCCGTGTAGTCGAGCTTCTGGCTCTGCGTTGCAACGGGCGTGCGGTCATTTGCATAGAGATCGGCAGGTTCGCCGACATGCGGGTTTTCAGCGAAAGCAGCACCGGCGCTAAGGGCAACGGCAACGGCGGCAAGAGCAAACTTCTTCATTTTCATAATCCTTATCGAGCATTTTGCGGTCAAATGGACACATTCGGCTTCGCACAAATGCAGTGAAACAAACCGCCCCTTCGGATGGCATAGAAGCCTTTCCGGGGCTCCCGGGTGGCAACCATGCCATCCATCGGGGAGATAACTGGGCGAAGCTGGATGATTGGGAGGAATTTCCAGCTCCGGAATTCACCGGGCGTCATCGGCTGGGAGGCCACTGACGACGCCCTGCGTCAAGTCTTCGGAAAAGACTTAGTTCTGGTAGCTCGAAGGCGATGCGTCACCGAAGCGATGAGCCGAACCGTCCTGGAAAGAGGACTGGCCGATCGAGGCGGGAGCGGTGTAGTCGACCTTCTGGGAAGCGACCGGGGTGCGGTCGTTTGCGTAAAGATCGGCAGGTTCGCCAACGCGCGGGTTTTCAGCAAAGGCAGCTCCGGCGCTAAGAGCGAGGGCAGCGGCAGCAAGAACAATCTTTTTCATTTTCCTATCTCCTTGGAAACTGGAGCGGCGTTTTGTTCGTCGTTCCGATGCACCTGAAATGGGTGACAGTGAGCAAAAGTTCCAGTCACGAAAATGTTTTCTTGATCACACATTCGTGCAGCCAATTTTACAAGACGTAAATAATAATTTTAGAATAATATAATAAATTCAGTGTGTTGAACTGTATCTCAGTCTTCACAAAACTGTTGTAGAAGGGTTTTTGTTCAAAAAGCGCGAACAGTCTGTCCCAATATATTGTCCAATGAGAGTGAACAATAGCGCGGTTTTGCGGAGTTTCGGTGGGGAAGCCGTTCAGAAATTATTTTCAGGAAGGGACACTTTGGGTCGCGATTACGAACCAATCAGGTCTTTCGGCTGAGAAGCGTGTCGCTGCCCGTTCGGTGGCCGCCATATCTTCGTAGATCGCATAGCACGTCGCGCCGGAACCGGACATCTGTGCGTAGAGCGATCCGCTTGCGCGAAGCAGGCCGAGCTTGTCGCCGATCCGTGGTGCAAGTTTCAGCGCCGGGGGCAGGAGGTCGTTGCGGGTTGTCCGCAGATAGGCGCAAAGAGAGGCGATATCTGCATGGGACGCAAGTTGCAGTGCCGGATGGTCGCGCTTTTCAAGTGCGCGAAAGACATCGGGCGTTGCCACAGCGGTTCCATCATTGACGAGCAGCATCGGCAAGGCGGGCAATCCGCTGACCGGCGTCAGCTCTTCACCTATTCCGCGTGCGGCAAGCGGGGTGCCCTTCGCTGCGCCATGGAGGCACATGGGCAGATCGGCGCCAAGACCGAGGCCAATCGCGGCGAGCCGCTCGAAACCCAGGTCGAGCCCCCACAACGCATCAAGCGCGAGCAAGGTTGCAGCGGCATCGCTCGATCCGCCGCCTATGCCGGAAGCAATCGGAAGGTTCTTTTCCAGATGAATTGCGACAGGCGGCAAAGACCGCTGCGTTTCCTCGCGCAGCGCTTCGCGCGCCTTGAGAACCAGATTGCCGCCGTCGAGCGGGATGCCGGTTGCGAAGGGGCCGCCAACCGTAAAGCTGTCCACTTCGGCAGGTTCGATACGGATGATGTCGCCATAGCGCGCAAAGACCACCAGCATGTCGAGCAGATGATAGCCATCGTCGCGACGCCCCGTCACATGCAGCGCGAGATTGATCTTGGCGGGAGCCAGACGCGTAACCGCACGCGCAGCCCCGGCATTCACAGGCGTTTTGGCTTTCAGGGAAACAGTCATTTCTGATTACGGACCGGGACATGGGAAAACATGGCGATCACGCCGCTTCATCGGCGGTTGCTCGTGAAGGAAGGTCAATCCTTCTTGACGTAATATTCGCCGGTTTTAGGATCCTGCACCAACGTGCCGTGAGCCCGGTTCTGCGTTTCCTTTTCCGCCTGACGCACACGCTGGGACACGCGCGAGGCCTCGCGCTTGAACGAGCGGTAGCCGTACCAGGCGGCGGCGATGATCAGCAGCAGAAAGATGAGCTGGGGCATGGCCTCAAGTCCTTAGGGTTGCGCATCGGATCGCCGGATCGCGAAGGCCGAAACGCCGGATGTTCCCGGATATTCATGGAAGGGCGGGAACCGGCCCGCCCCGCTTTCTGACACCATATCATGGTGAAACGAAGGAATTCAAAGCATTGGTTGGAAAATCGGCGGTGTTTTTCGCCCGCGCTTTATTTTTCGCGTTATTTTTCAAAGGCCATAACGCGCCCAAAGCGCCTTTTCCTCTGCGACCGAAAGCAGGCCGTCGCCGAGATGGGCGGCAACGGCAGCCGGTTCAAGATTTCCCAACACCCCGTTAAGGGCCATGTCAACGCCGGGCATCTTGCGCCCCAGAAGGCTGCGCTTCTGTTCAACCAGCTTGAGCTTGACCTTGTCGCCATAGGTCTTGCGCAGGAAGCTGCGCATATCGCCGAGCCCGTCAATCAGGCCAAGCTGGTGAGCCCGGATGCCGGTCCAGAACAGCCCCGTGAACAGGTCGTCGTCCTCCGCAAGCTTGGCGCCGCGACGCTCCTTGACCATGTCGATGAAGGTTTCGTGGATTTCGAGCTGCAAGGATTTCAGCCGTTCGATATCGGCTTTCTTCTCCGGCTGGAAGGGATCGAGCGTCACCTTGTTGGAGCCTGCCGTATAGACGCGGCGCTCCACGCCGATCTTCTTCAAAAGTTCAGGGAAACCGAATGAGGCCGATACGACGCCGATAGAGCCGACGATTGATGACGGATCGGCGATGATCTCATCGCCGGCCAGCGCGATCATATAGCCGCCCGAGGCGGCGACATCCTCGACGAAGATGAAAACCTTTTTCTGGTGTTCTGCCGCGAGATCACGGATACGCCGGTAGATCAGGCGGGATTGCACCGGCGAGCCGCCGGGGGAATTGAGCGAAATTGCGACGGCGGGCGCTTCCTTGTCGGCGAACGCCTTTTCAAGAACCGCTGCCGTCGAAGCCAATGAAAGCATCGGACGAAAGGCAGATCCTCCAGACATGATGGCGCCATGCAGTCGCACGACTGGTATCTCGATGGAAACCGGACGGAAGCGGCGCGGAACAAGGCGCGTCAATAAACCGGGCAAGGTAAACTCCTACGAAAAACTCTCAGCGGCAAATGTAGGAAGAAATATCGGAAACACAAAGAAAACCGCCCGGAAATTTGTTTCCGGGCGGCGGTATTTGTTCGTCAGGCGTTTTTCGGCTTTGTGACCAGCCGCAGCAGGATATAGCCGCAAATCGCCGACAGGCCCGAACCGGCCAGCACGCCGATCTTGGTTTCCGCCTGCATGAGTTCGGACGGGAAGGAAAGGAGGCCGATGAAGATGCTCATCGTAAATCCGATGCCGCAGAGGACCGCCACGCCGTAAAGCTGTATCCATGTGGCGCCGAGCGGCTTCTGCGCAAGGCCCGTCTTGATGGCGAGCCAGGCCGCGCCGAAAACGCCGAGCTGCTTGCCCACGAAGAGGCCGAGCATGATGCCAAGCGTGAGGGTGTCCCGCATCACCGAGGCGTCGAGACCGGCAAATGATATGCCCGCATTGGCGAAACCGAAAATCGGCACGATGATGAAAGCGACGGGCCTGGCCAGCGCATGTTCGAGCACATGCAGCGGGGAGGTCATGTCGTCAGGCCTGCCGGGCGCGGGCTTTAGCGGAATCATCAGCGCAGTCACGACGCCGGCAACGGTTGCATGAACGCCGGAATTGAGCACGAAGAACCAGAGCACTGCGCCGCCGATCAGGTAGGGCAGGAGCTTCATCACGCCCATCCGGTTCATGATGAGCAGTACGATAGCGGCGGCGAAAGCGCCGCCGAGATAGGGCATGGAGATTTCGGCGGTGTAGAAAATGGCGATGATCACGACGGCCGCGAGATCGTCAAGAATTGCAAGTGTCGCCAGAAACACCTTGAGGCTCGAGGGAACCCGCGACCCCAGCAGCGACAGCACGCCGAGCGCAAAGGCAATGTCTGTTGCGGATGGCACAGCCCAGCCGCGCACCTTGGCGGGATCGTGCCAATTGAACGCGGTGAAGATGATGGCGGGCAGGATGACGCCGCCAGCCGCGGCAATGCCGGGCAACATGCGGTTTGGCCAGCTGGCCAGTTGTCCGTCGAGAAATTCGCGTTTGATTTCCAGTCCCACGAGCAGGAAAAACACTGCCATCAAGGCGTCATTGATCCAGTGAGAAAGGCTGAGCGGCCCGACATAGAGATGCAGCGCCTCGAAATAGGCGTGCGAAAACGGAGAGTTCGCCACGATCAGCGCGAGCGCTGCCGCCGCCATGAGACTTATGCCGCCAGCGGATTCGCTATCCAGGAAACGCCGCATGATCGATACGGGACGGCTTTTGTTTGGGCTATGGTTCATTGGTTCCCGTTGCCTGTTCTTGTCGTTTTGTTGTTTGCGCTTTTTCGGAAAAGGGCGGCGGGGAGCCGCAGAACGAAAATTGCGGTTTAGGAATATTGGCTCGAATATAGGGTTTCAATCAAAATCACCTGCCTGGATTGAAATAGGCAAGTTCTGGGTCGTTGGAACTTATGAAATGCTGCCGTGTTATCCGGTCCGGGAGGAGACCACGATGGTGCTCACAACTATTGTCGCCCAACTTAGTTGTTCCGAACTCGAACGCAGTACGGACTGGTTTGCCACGATCTTCGACCGCAATCCGGATGCGCGGCCAATGCAGGGGCTGGCTGAATGGCATCACGGCCCCTCCGCAGGCTTTCAGCTTTACCAGAATCCGGCTGACGCCGGGCACGGCACGCTGACGCTCATCGTCCGTGATGTGCGGGCCGAACACGCGCGTCTTTCATTCGACGGGATTCGCCCCGGCAATATCGAGACCGCCGACTATATGATGATTCTGAGATTGCGCGACCCGGACCGCAATCTGGTCGTGCTGGCACAGCCGCGAAGCTAGATTCTAAAAGAGGGCGTCGAGCCCGTTATTGATGCCGTCGGCGCGCGGCGTGAAACCATGTCCCTCGCTGCCATGGAGAACAAGCGCGGGCATCAGCCAGAGACCGGCGCGGCTTCCGCGTATTCCTGTCACGACGATGCGGATCGCTGCCGCATCCGGGCGAGGTTGGATGGGAACGATCTTCAGCCCGCCGAACCGTCCTGAAAGTGCTTCGAGAATGGCAGAAATGGAGCCGGGCCGGGCGATGATGGCAACGCCGCCGCCGGGCTTCACAATTGCTGCCGCAGTGCGCACCCATTGTTCGAACATGCCTTCCGGCATGACATGCGCTTCCGCTTTCAAGGGATCGGGCGTGCTGCGATCCCGCGCTTCGTTGAAGGGCGGGTTCATGATGGCGAAATCGAAGCTGTTGTCGGCAAGTCCGGCGGCGATGCGCGCCTTGCCTTTGAGGGACACGTCGGCTTCGATCACGCTGATGCGGTCCGCCAGACCGGCATTCAGCGGATGCGCGACGCTCTTGCGGGCAAACCCGGCCATGAAGGCCGAACGTTCGACAAGAGTGACGGTGGCGTCAGCGCAACGGGAGGCGACGGCAAGTCCTGCGGCACCGGCACCGCTGCCGAGATCGGCAACGCGCCCGGCAAATCCGTTCGGAACGGCACTTGCCAGAATCATCGCATCCACACCCGAGCGATGACCTTTCAATGCGGGCTGAACGAGGTGAAATGCCCCACGATGGAACACATCGAGGGTTTCTCCGGCCTCATTTTCGTTTTCCAGATTCATTGATCGCGCAGTTCGTGTTCAATCTTGGCATCGATCAGGATTTGCCGCGCTTCTTCAAGCTGGTCTTCGCTGACGAGCAGGCGGCGCGGCAAGACGCCAAGAGACCCTTCGATGATGCTCATATTCGTGTCGGCAATGAAATAAGCGATCCCGGCCTCTTTCATCAAGGCTTCGGCAAAGGACAGCAGAACGGAATCATTCGTGCGGATAAGTTCGATCATGTGAACACTTTGTAGCGAATGCACCGCATTGACAACAGCTTCCTTCAATGGTGAACAGGCGTCGGAAAAGTAACGCCCGGGAGCGCATAGACGGTGCTTTGGAGGCGCTTTGGAGGCAGTTGCGACTTGAGCAATCCGGTCCGTTTCAATAATGTGGCCGGGCAGCTAGGAGAAATGGCATTGGGTTTGGTTCTGAATCTGGACGGTAAAAAGAAACAGGAAGGATCGGTTCAGCCGCTTGTCGATCTGACAAAAGCCGATATGGCGCGGGTGAACGAGATGATCCTTTCCCGGGCCGGGTCCGATGTCGAAATGATACCGGAAGTTGCCAATCATCTGATTTCCTCCGGCGGCAAGCGCCTGCGTCCCATGATGACGCTCGCAGCCGCTCGCATGTTCGGCTACGAGGGCGACGGCCATGTGCGCCTCGCGACCGCGGTGGAATTCATGCACACCGCGACGCTTCTGCATGATGACGTGGTCGATGAAAGCGATCTGCGCCGCGGCAAAAGCACAGCGCGCATGATCTGGGGCAATCAGGCGAGCGTCCTCGTCGGCGATTTCCTTCTTGGGCAGGCCTTCAAGATGATGGTCGATGTCGGTTCGCTCGATGCGCTGGACGTCCTGGCCACCTCCGCTTCGGTGATCGCGGAAGGCGAAGTGATGCAGCTTGCCGCTGCCAAGAATATGGAAACCACCGAAGACGAATATCTGGCGGTCATCAAGGCCAAGACCGCGGCGCTGTTCTCGGCTGCCGGCGAAGTCGGCCCGATCATCGCGGGTGCGCGGCCGGCGGATCGCGCAGCCCTGCGCGACTACGGCCTCAATCTCGGCCTTGCCTTCCAGCTTGTTGATGACGCGCTCGATTATGGCGGCTCGGCAGTCGATCTCGGCAAGAATACCGGCGACGATTTCCGCGAAGGCAAGATCACCCTTCCGGTGATTCTGAGCTATCGCCGGGGCTCCGACGATGAGCGTGCTTTCTGGAAGCACGCGATCGAAGAAGGCGCCAGCGACGATGCTTCGCTGCAAAAGGCCATCGGCCTGATGACGAAGCACGGCGCGATTTCCGACACGGTGCAGCGCGCGCGGCATTTCGGCGAAATTGCCCGCGATGCTCTGGCGCCTTTGAAAGCCACGCCGCAAAAGGACGCGCTGATCGAAGTCATCGATTTTTGCATCAGCCGCGTGAACTGACCGGCAGCAGCTGTAAAACTCCGGCCAGCGCTTTTTGGGGGCCAGGAATACTCGGGAAAAGCACCTTATCACGGATGCTTTTCTTGCCCCGCCATCCCAAAAAGGCCATGCTTGGGGTGCCTTTTCCGGTAAAGAGACAGCGTGCCCGGCACTTCGGAGCTCTTGTGGTTTGCTTTCCGGTATCTGTCACAGGGATTTGAGAAGAGGATAGGGCTTTATGCGGCAAGGATCGAAATACCGCCCGCTTTACGGTTTGCTGCTCTCGCTTCTGGCGGGAATAGCGATTCCGGCAAGCGGTGCTTTGGCCAAGGCGACTACCGATCCTGTATCGCCTCCTGTCCGGGCAGGCTCATTCGCCGGGGCATATCTGGCGGCGCGCACAGCCGAATCCGACAACAATCTCGCCGCTGCCGTGGATTTCTACCGTCAGGCCATGGCCTTCGATCCGGGCAACGCGCAGATCAAGCAGGACCTGCTGCTGGTTCTGCTGACCGAGGGCCGTTTCAATGACGCGCTGCCTCTGGCGGAAGAACTGAAGAATATACCGGACATCGAGCGTTTTTCCCGCGTGGCGCTGGCCATCGATGCCATCAACCGCAAGCAATATCGCAAGGTCGGCCCGCTTCTGATGCTGTCGCTGCAATCCGATATGGATCGCCTTGCGACAGGCTTCATGAGCGCTTGGGTCAAGGTCGGGCAGGGCAACCCGAAACAGGCGCTCGCCGACATCCAAAAGATGCAGGGCCCGGAATGGTACGGCTTGTTCCGCACCTATAATTCCGCACTGATAGCCGATCTTGCCGGCCAGAAGCAGGAGGCGCGTGATTTCTATCAGCAGGCCCTCGATGACCGGCCGGGCGGAAGTGCCGCGCCCGATACGTATGAGCGCATTGTGATGGCCTATGCCTCCTTCAAGCTTCGCCAGGGCGACAAGGAAGGCGCGATCAAGATTTTGAAAGATGCCGAGGAGCTTCTCAACGGCCGCATGACGATCACCGAAATGCGCGAAAAGATTGAGGCGGGCGAGAAATACGGTCGCCTGATCAAGACCGCGCAGGAAGGTGCCGCCGAGGCGCTCTATACGCTTGGAACCGCGATCAACCGCAGCGGCGCGGAAGCCTTTGCAAAGCTTTATCTGCAGATGTCGCTGCCACTGCGCCCGGACAATGACGCGACGCTTTATCAGCTCGGTGATATTTCCGCGAAATTGCGCCAGCCGGAAAAGGCCATCGAATATTATGGTCGCGTGCCGGAGAAGTCGCCCTATCGCCGTGATGCCGAAATGCAGCGCGCGCTCAATCTGGCGGAAAACGACCAGTCGGCGGAAGCCATCAAGCAGCTCAAAATCCTGCTGGATCGCGACAAGGCCGATATGCGCACCTATCTGGCGCTCGGTGGCGTCTATGCGCAGGACAAGAATTTCGCCGATGCGGCGACGATTTATGATGCTGCCGTCGAACAGATAAAGACGCCGGAGCGCAAGGACTGGCCGGTCTTTTATCAGCGCGGCATTGCCTATGAGCGCCTGAAGGAATGGGACAAGGCGGAACCCAATTTCCGCAAGGCGCTGGAGCTTTATCCCGACCAGCCGCAGGTGCTGAACTATCTTGGTTATTCCTGGGTCGACCGCGGCGAGAATCTCGATGAAGCGCTGGGCATGATCAAGAAGGCGGTCGAGCTGCGCCCGCAGGACGGTTATATCGTCGACTCGCTTGGCTGGGCCTATTACATGCTGGGCCGCTATCCGGAAGCGGTGGTCGAGCTGGAAAAGGCGGTGAAGCTTCGTCCGGAAGATCCGACGATCAACGATCATATGGGCGATGCCTATTGGCGCGTCGGGCGCCTTCTGGAAGCAACGTTCCAGTGGAACCATGCCATTGCCGGCAAGCCCGAGCCGGAAGATCTGGCCAAGATCGAGGAAAAGCTGAAGAAAGGGCTCCCGGATATTCCGGGACAGTCTTCCGCCAATGCGGTAAAGCCTGCTGAGAACAAGCCTGCTGAGCAGAAGCCGGAAGCCCCCGCGCCATCGAATGCGCCTGCTGCACCTTCCGACACGGCTCCTGAAAAGCCGACAACGGACTGATGGTTTCAGGCTGCCGGTTTCAGGGTGGTGTGACACCGAAACCGGCAGCCTGTGCTTGACCCTGCCGTGCTGACAAATTAGACCGGGCCATCATTTCAATTACGAGGCCCGACCCCGTGTCCAGTACGTTGCCAGCACATATGCATCCCACCCGTTCCTTTCAGGGTTTGATCCTGACGCTCCATAACTATTGGGCGGAGCACGGTTGCGCCATCCTGCAACCCTACGACATGGAAGTTGGTGCAGGTACGTTCCACCCGGCAACGACGCTGCGTTCGCTCGGGCCGAAGCCGTGGAAAGCTGCCTATGTGCAGCCGTCGCGCCGTCCCAAGGATGGCCGCTATGGCGAAAACCCGAACCGTCTCCAGCACTATTATCAGTATCAGGTCATCATCAAGCCATCGCCGCCGAACCTTCAGGATCTCTATCTCGGTTCGCTGCGCGCCATCGGTCTCGATCCGACGCTGCACGACGTGCGCTTCGTGGAAGATGACTGGGAAAGCCCGACGCTCGGGGCATGGGGCCTCGGTTGGGAATGCTGGTGCGACGGCATGGAAGTATCGCAGTTTACCTATTTCCAGCAGGTCTGCGGCATTGAATGCTCGCCGGTTTCTGGTGAACTCACCTACGGTCTCGAACGCCTCGCCATGTATGTGCAGGGCGTGGACAATGTCTACGACCTCAACTTCAACGGCCTCGAAGGCGACGAGAAGGTCACCTATGGCGAGGTGTTCCTGCAAGCCGAGCAGGAATATTCCCGCTACAACTTTGAAATGGCCAATACCGAAGCTTTGCATCAGCATTTCATTGATGCCGAGCGCGAATGCGAGGCCATTCTGAAAGCTGGTGCACCTGCTCCTGACGCCAATCATAAAATGCATAAGAGCGTTTTCCCGGCCTATGACCAGTGCATCAAGGCATCCCACGTCTTCAATCTGATGGATGCGCGCGGCGTGATCTCGGTCACCGAGCGCCAGAGCTATATTCTGCGCGTGCGCAATCTTGCGCGTCAGTGCGGCGAGGCATTCCTTCTGACGGATGCCGGTGGTTTCAATTTCAAGCGTGAGGGCGAGTAATGCCTGACCTACTTCTTGAGCTTTTTTCGGAAGAGATTCCCGCCCGCATGCAGCGCAAGGCTGCCGGCGATCTGAAAAAGATGATCACCGATGGTCTGGTCGAGGCCGGTCTTACTTATGAAGCCGCGACCGCCTATTGGACCCCGCGCCGTCTGGCGCTCGACATTCGCGGGCTTACGGTGCGTTCCAAGGACGTGCATGAGGACGTCAAGGGCCCTTCGGTTACAGCACCGGAACAGGCAATTCAGGGCTTTCTGCGCAAGGCGGGGCTGACGGATGTATCGCAGGCGCATGTGCATTCCGATCCGAAGAAGGGTGATTTCTACGTCGCCCATCTGACGAAGCCGGGCCGCGCCGCGGAAGAAATCATCGCTGAACTGGTACCGCAGACAATCCGCAATTTCCCATGGCCGAAATCCATGCGCTGGGGCGCTGCTTCGGCAAAGCCCGGTTCGCTTCGGTGGGTGCGTCCGTTGCAGTCGATCCTCTGCACCTTCGGTCCTGAAACCGAGGAAACCGTGGTTATCGATTTCGACGTAGACGGCATCAAGTCCGGCAATGTCACCTATGGCCACCGTTTCCTGAGCAACGGTCAGGCAATCAAGGTGCGCCGTTTCGACGATTATGTCGAAAAGCTCGAAAAGGCTTTCGTGGTGCTCGACGCAGAGCGCCGCAAGGAAATCATTTCCCAGGACGCGCACAATCTTGCCTTCGTGTCCGGTCTTGAGCTGGTTGAGGACGAGGGGCTTCTGGAAGAAGTCTCCGGCCTGGTCGAATGGCCGGTCGTGCTGATGGGTGAGTTTGAGGAAGAATTCCTGGCCATTCCGCCGGAAGTCATCCGCCTCACCATCCGCGCCAACCAGAAGTGTTTTGTCACCCGCAAGCAGGGCGAAACGGAAGCACTTTCCAACAAGTTCATTCTGGTGTCGAATATCGCTGCCCGCGATGGCGGCGCGGAAATCGCCTATGGCAATGGCAAGGTGGTGCGCGCACGCCTGTCGGATGCGCTCTATTTCTGGCACACCGACCAGCATGATCTGCCTGATCTCGATAAGCTGGCGGCATCGGCGGCAAAATTCGGTCTCGACCTGAAGAAGCCGCTTGATCAGCGCATGGCGCGTCTGGACGCGCTCAATGTCACCTTCCACGCCAAACTCGGCACGCAGGGGCAGCGCGTTGAACGCATTCGCGAACTGGCTGCGCAGATTGCGCCGCTGGTCGGTGCCGATCCGAAGCTTGCCACCCGTGCAGCCGTGCTCGCGAAGGCTGATCTCCAGACAGAAGTTGTCGGCGAGTTCCCTGAACTTCAGGGTGCGATGGGCCGCAAATATGCGTTGCTTCAGGGCGAAGACGAGGCCGTCGCCGCAGCTCTGGAAGAACATTACAAGCCGCAAGGCCCGTCCGATGTGGTGCCGAAGAACCCGGTTTCGGTTGCCGTCGCGCTCGCCGACAAGCTCGACACGCTGGTCGGCTTCTGGGCGATCGACGAAAAGCCGACCGGCTCGAAGGACCCTTACGCGCTGCGTCGTGCCGCGCTCGGCGTGATCCGTCTCCTGCTGTCGCAGGAATGGAAGTTCGCGCTGCTGCCGCTCTTCCGTTCGGCCTTTGCCGCGCTGAAAGAAGGTCAGGTCCAGCGCAAGCTGCGGGAGTTCGAAGCCAAACTTGCTGCGGAAAATTCCGGTGATGTCGATGGCGAGCAGGATATCGACAACGCGCTGCGCAACTACGAGACTGAAGTTCGTGCCGAAGCCGACCGCAGTGCGGAGCCGGTGCTGGCCGATCTTTTGTCCTTCCTCCATGACCGTTTCAAGGTGCATCTGAAGGAAGAGGGCGCACGTTACGACGCCATCGATGCCGTGCTGACGCCGGAAGCCGACAATCTTCTGCTGGTCGCCCGCCGTCTGGAAGCGCTGATCGTCTTCATCAACGAGGAAGACGGCAAGAACCTGCTGGCAGGCACCAAGCGCGCCGCCAACATTCTCGCCGCCGAGGAAAAGAAGGGCACGAAGGTCGCCGATAAGGTCGATGCTTCCCTTCTTCGCGAGGCGGAAGAAAAGGCATTGTTTGAAGCTGTTACTCTGGCGTCAACCGAGGCAGAAGCTGCCATCGCCCGCGAGGATTTCAACGGCGCGATGCTGGCGCTTGCCAAGCTGCGCGGCCCTGTCGATACGTTCTTTGAAAAGGTGCTGGTCAATGACGAGGACGAGAATGTCCGCGCCAATCGCTTGGCATTGCTCGACCTGATCCGCACGGCCACCGGCAAGGTGGCGGATTTCTCGAAAATCGCAGGCTGATAATCAGCCACGCGGGGCTTCGTTTTCCCTCATCCTCAGGAGCCTCCCCGAGCTTGTCGAGGGGAGGCGTCTCGAAGGGCTGAGGGAAAACGCACAGCGCTTTTCGCGCCTTTCTATTTTGGCTTCTCAATCCTTCGAGACGGCCCTGCGGGCCTCCTCAGGATGAGGGGTAAGCGGTTGGCGCCATTTTTGTTTATTTCAAGCTGGGCCTGAGTTCGAGGGAACCGAGGTCGGTTTCGCCGGATGCCACCGCCCAGGTATCGCCAACCACCCGCACTGGCTTGGCGGGATCGAAATCCTTCGCTGGCGTGACGGCGGGTTCAAGCAGGTCGTCAGGGACGGGCTGGCCCTGCATGCGCGCCATATAGGCCCGGGCGCGCTTGCGGCGGGCTTCGATTGCCTTTTGTGCGTCGAGTTCCGCGGCCTGCTTCTCCGCGCAAGGGCCGCAGACCGGCAGGCCGTTGGCGCCGATCTTGTCATAGCCGATATAATCGATGGAGCCGACCTGATAGGTTGATGGCGCGGCTTCACTTCCGCTTGCGAAAGCAATGGCGGGCAGTCCGATGGCCGTCAGCGAAATAGCGATAAATCGCGATAACATTATTCACCTCACGCATGATTAAAATCACCATGACCTGAAAAACCTAACAAAACGCAATTTTTCACGCGCAATCATGATCGTTTCGCCGCGATTGTGGGCGGATAGAAGCCGAGCTTGCTTGCACAGGGGCCGGAGCTTGTGTAGGCAGAACGGGCTTAACTTGGGACGCCCGCGAGGCGGAAAACCAGTGTCCGATATAGTCAAATTCGATGATGAGGCGGTCCTGCGCGCAGTGGAAGTGCTGCGGCGCGGCGGCCTTGTCGCCATTCCGACCGAAACCGTCTATGGCCTTGCTGCCGACGCTTCCAACGGTGAAGGCGTGGCGGGCATCTTCGCGGCCAAGGGACGTCCGCAATTCAATCCGCTGATTGCCCATGTAAGCGGCATCGCCATGGCCGAGCGTTATGCCACTTTTGACGCCCTGTCGCGCAGGCTCGCGGAAACATTCTGGCCCGGCCCGCTGACCATCGTTCTGCCGTTGAAGGACAAGCAGGATACCGATCGTCCCATCCATCCTCTCGTGACCGCAGGGCTGCAAACGCTTGCCATCCGCATGCCGCTTGGCCGCGTGCAGGAAATCATCAAAAGGCTCGATAGCCCGGTGGCGGCGCCAAGCGCTAACACGTCCGGGCGCATCAGCCCGACGAGTGCTTCTGCCGTTGCGGGTGATCTCGGCGAGAAGCTTGACCTGATCCTCGATGCCGGTCCGTGCGGCGTCGGCGTCGAATCCACCATCGTCAAGGTTGACGGCGATAGAGTGCATCTTCTGCGCCCCGGCGGGCTGGCTGCGGAAGAAATCGAGGCCGTCATTGGCGAAAAGCTGGTGCGCGCCGACCACACTTCCGCAATTCAAGCGCCGGGCATGATGGCTTCGCATTATGCGCCTGATGCGAGGATGCGGCTCAATGTCGGCTCGGTGCAACCGGGTGAGGCGCTGCTTGCCTTTGGCCCCCGCCGCGTCACCGGTGCAGAAGGCGCGGCAACGATCATGAACCTGAGCGCCGATGGCAATTTGCGTGAAGCAGCAGCCAATCTGTTCGATTTCATGCGCAGGCTCGATGCAACGGGTGCCGCTACCATCGCCGTCGAACCCATCCCTTTTGACGGTCTCGGCGAGGCCAT
This sequence comes from Ochrobactrum sp. AP1BH01-1, assembly GCF_018066705.1. Classification (NCBI taxonomy): domain Bacteria; kingdom Pseudomonadati; phylum Pseudomonadota; class Alphaproteobacteria; order Hyphomicrobiales; family Brucellaceae; genus Ochrobactrum; species Ochrobactrum sp. AP1BH01-1. Next base: position 431,433 of record NZ_JAGPOU010000003.1, read on the forward strand.
CAACGACCGTTTGAAACGCGCGGCGGCCCCGCGCCAATCCTCCCTTTGAATTCAAGAGACAGACTATGCTGGACACCGCTCTGATCGAACGCTTCTCCGCCATCGTGGGTGAAAAGAACGCGCTGACCGCGCCGGAAGACCTCGCCGCTTATCTCGTCGAGCAGCGCGATCTGTATCACGGGCGCACGCCGCTGGTACTTCGCCCCGGTTCGACGGAAGAAGTCGCGGCCATCATGAAGCTTGCCAGCGAAACGAAAACGCCGGTGGTGCCGCAGGGCGGCAATACCGGCCTCGTCGGCGGACAGCAGCCGGACGAAAGCGGCACGGCCATCATTTTGTCGCTGGGCCGGATGAACCGCATCCGCAATCTCGATACGGTCGGCAATCTGATAACGCTCGAAGCGGGCGTGATCCTGAAGAACCTTCAGGACGCCGTTGAAAAAGCCGGACGCCTGTTTCCGCTGTCGCTGGGTGCCGAAGGCTCTTGCCAGATTGGCGGCAATCTTGGCTCCAATGCGGGCGGCACGGCAGTGCTCGCCTATGGCAATATGCGCGAGCTTTGCCTCGGTCTCGAAGTCGTGCTGCCAACCGGCGAGATTCTGAACGATCTTCGCTACGTGAAGAAGGACAATACCGGCTACGACCTGAAAGACCTCTTCGTCGGCTCGGAAGGCACGCTCGGCGTCATTACGGCGGCGGTTCTGAAAATCTTCCCGCAGCCGAAGGGGAAGGGCGTGGCCTATGCGGGCTTGCGCAGCCCGGAAGACGTTCTGCGCCTGTTCCAGCTTGCGACCGAACATGCTGGCCCATCGCTGACCGGTTTCGAACTGATGCCGCGCGTTGGCGTGGAGTTTACCGTGCGTCATGTCGACGGCGTACGCGACCCGCTGGAAAGCCCGCATGACTGGTATGTGCTGATCGATATCTCCTCGTCCCGCTCGGAAGAGGATGCGCGCACGACGCTGGAAACGATCCTCACCGAAGCTTTTGAGAACGACATCATTCAGGATGCTGCCATTGCCGAAAGCGTGGCGCAGGCGCAGTCCTTCTGGAAGATGCGCGAGGAAATGTCCTGGGCGCAGAAGCCGGAGGGCGGCTCGATCAAGCACGATGTTTCCGTGCCGGTCGCTTCCATCCCCGCTTTCATCCACGAAGCCAATGCCGCCACGCTGGAAATGATCCCCGGCGCACGCATCGTCTGCTTCGGCCATATCGGCGACGGCAACCTGCATTATAATGTTTCGCAGCCTGTCGGCGCCGACAAGGAAGCTTTCCTTGCGCGCTGGCACGAATTGAACCACCGCATCCACACGATTGTTGCGAGCTATACGGGTTCGATCTCGGCTGAACACGGCATTGGTCAGCTCAAGCGCGAGGAACTCGCCTTCTTCAAACAGGACGTTGCGCTCGACCTGATGCGCCGCATCAAGTCGGCCTTCGATCCGGCGGGCATCATGAACCCCGGCAAGGTCCTGTAAGGAAAAAGCCCTTCCTGCTGGAAGGGCTTTTCTTTATGACCGTTCGAAATCGAAATCGTCATCCAGCGGCAAGGTCGGCGGACGCCGGGAATGGGCAGTTCTTCGGTAAAATGTCCCATCTGCGAAAAGTGGCCAAGATCGCGTGTCAGCCGTTTCAAATCTTCGCGCAATTGCAGGGGCCGCGCGTGGGCTGCGCAGCTTCAGACAGGTGATTTCAGATTTGATATAGTCTCGCGCAGCTGGAGAAACGATAACCTTCACGCAACCGCGCCCTTGATGATTGTATCAACTTCCTCAATGACGGCATCAAGATCAGAGCCTTGGCCATTTTCGATGGCGCGGCGGGCCTTGGTGATATCCCTGATCTCTTTGCCTTCCGATGCGAGATAGGCTTTCATTGCCCGGACGATCACCCAGCTTCTGCTTCGCTCCGAGATGCTCGCGATTTCTTCGATCTCCGCCAATACATCGCGCGGAATGCGCATAGTGATCGGATCAGACAGAGATTGATTTTTCATAGTTTTTCCCTTTGTTTGTAATACGGAGTAGTCCGAGATGGGCGTTTCGTCAATTGCTGGAGGGAATTGGCGGCAATGAGGAGGGGCGAATTTTGGTAAACGCTTCTTCAGAAGAATTTCCGAATTCTTACACCTGGTTGCATTCTGCTAACCAAAGGAAAAGGCAGGAAAAAGTTAACCCAACTCATTAAGCTCGCCGGTAAGGATCAGCGCCTATTCTCCATCTCAACAAAGAGCAAAAGCTCAACGAGGGAAGTCGGGATAACCGGCTCCTGAGACAAAAGAGACAGAGAGACAGAGGCGTTGAATATGATGAGCAAGGGACTGAAGCCCGATTGGGCAGGCCGGGAATTGCGGCTCGATCCGTTTCACTTTCCGCAGGTGGTGAGCTATGCGACCCGCGACGGAAGCACCGATGTCACCTTCACCATCAACGAGCGTGGCGCAGTGATCCGGCAGGTTCTGCCTTCAAGCGGTCTGCCTATGTCCATCGCTCTTCCGGCCAATGCATTTTTGGGTGTTGCAGCCCGTGCGGTGGAGGATGAGTTCGGCGAAATCACAGTGACGCTGGAGTTGATGCATGAAGATCCGCAGCTTTCCGTTCCCCTGCTCGTCGCACATGATCTGACCGACGTTGCAGCCGACTGGCGCGCATGGGCTGCTAGCTTCAATCTGCCGATGATGCTGGTTGAGGAAGATGGCGTTGCCCGCCCGCTTTACGAAAGCACCGGCGCTATGCGCACCAGCCAGCCGCAGGCTCGCCGTCAGGGACAGGAGCCGCGCCGCCGCCGTCCACGTTTTCTCGCCCGCCGCAAGACCGGCACGCTTGGCGTCCGTCTCGTGATCTCCGGCAAGGAAATCATTGCCCGGAACTGAAATAGAGCATTTCCAGCAAAAGTGCGAAGCGGTTTTGCGTAGGATAATGCGGCAAGCTAATAACTTTGGCTGACCTCCCAAAAAGCCCCCCGAACGTTCACAGCGTTCGGGTTTATTTTTTGCGGCTGAGGAATGCCATCACCGCTTCACGGGCCTCATCCGACGTAAGCCGTTCGGAAAAATGTTTGGCCTCGCGCGCAATGCGCTCGGAAACCGTTTCAGCAGGCATGCGCATCAGCGCACGGGCAATCTGCATGGCCTGCGGCGGCTTGGCGGCGATTTCTTCCGCCGCCTTCATCATTTCCATTTCCAGCGCATCGTCGGCAACGATCTGGTAAACGATACCGGCTTCCTGTGCGGCTTCCGCTGTAAATCCGTGGCCAAGCGCCAGGAGCGCAAATGCCTTTTGATGCCCCATCAGCGATGGCGCCAGCAGGCTGGAAGCGGCTTCGGGCACAAGGCCGAGATCGACAAATGGCGTGCGGAACAAGGCGCGCGACGTAGCAAATGTCAGGTCGCAATGCAGGTGGATGGTTGTGCCGATGCCGATGGCAAGCCCGTCGATGCCCGAAACGATGGGTTTCCGGGCACTGGAAAGAGCGCCCAGAAAATCCAGAACCTCGTTGCCGAGACCGCCGCCGGAAGCCGCGACCATGAAATCCTGCATGTCGTTGCCCGATGAAAATGCCCCCGGGACTCCAAGGAATACGTGCACGCGCACCGCGTCGTCGGCATCGCCATCCTTGAGCGCCTTCGTCATGGAGGCATACATGGCCCGGGTGATGGCGTTCTTCTTGTCGGCTCGGTTGAGGCGGATGATCTGGATCGCGCCTTTGCGCTCGATCAGGATATGTTCGCTCATGCTTATGCCTCCAGCGCAGATTTGGCGGCGGCAAGGCTGGCAGCGCCGGTGATGACTGTGTCCTTCAGGGACAATACTTCGGCAAGCATGTTTTCCGCGAAGAAGCGGCTCAGCACGGCGCGCCCATTATCGTCACCGGCAAGTGCAGCGCGCGCGAGATAGGCACCGCCTGCAACGAGCGACAAAAGCCGCTGGTAGGGCGTGGCCCCGGCAAGGGCCGCCTCAAGCTGTCCTTCCGCAACTGCCTTTTGCAGCCATTCGGTGGCCTCGCGGGCTTGTGCGATGGCCGCGGAAAGCCGCGCACCGGTCTCGCCCAGTTCCGGACGATTGGATGCACTGGCCTTATCCGCATCTGCCTGCAATTCGGCAAGGAAGCCCTTGACGTGCTCGCCGTTGCCGAGAGGCAGCTTGCGCGCCACGAGATCAATGGCCTGAATGCCGTTGGTGCCTTCATAAATCGGGGTGATGCGGGCATCGCGCAGCAATTGTGCAGCACCGGTTTCTTCGATGAAACCCATGCCGCCGTGAATCTGGACGCCCAGCGAAGCGACATCCACGCCCGCATCGGTCGCAAAGCTCTTGGCGAGCGGCGTCAGCAAACCGGCGCGATCCGACCAGAACTCCCTGTCCGCACCTTCGCTCACATGGCTCATGTCGATGGCATGGGCGCAGGAATAAGTGATCGAACGGGCAATCTGGGTCAGCGCCTTCATGGTCAGCAACATGCGCTGAACATCGGGATGCTCAATGATCGGGCTCATGCCGTCTTTCGGGTCGGCACCGATGGCGCGGCCCTGCTTGCGCTCCTTGGCATAGCTGAGCGCCTGCTGATAGGCCGCTTCCGCCACGCCAACACCCTGAATGCCGACCAGAAGGCGGGCATTGTTCATCATGGTGAACATGCAGGCCAGACCACGGTTTTCCTCGCCGATCAGATAGCCGACCGCACCCTGTTCCTCGCCCTTAACAAAGCCGTCCCCATAAATCATGGTGCAGGTTGGCGAGGCGTGAATGCCCATCTTGTGCTCAAGACCGGAACAGAACAGATCGTTGCGGCGTCCGAGCGAACCGTCTTCGTTGACGAGGAATTTCGGCACGAGGAAAAGCGAAATGCCCTTGGTGCCGGGAGGGGCATCGGGCAGGCGCGCCAACACCAGATGCACGATATTGTCGGTCAGGTCATGCTCGCCATAGGTGATGAAAATCTTCTGGCCGAAAATGCGGTAGGTGCCATCGTCGCCACGTTCCGCACGGGTGCGGAGCGCGCCGAGATCGGAGCCTGCCTGCGGTTCGGTGAGGTTCATCGTGCCCATCCACTCGCCGCTGATGAGCTTTTCGAGATAGACGTCCTTCAACTCTTTCGAGGCGTGCTTTTCAAGCGCCTCGACCGCGCCCATGGTCAGTGTCGGGGCGATGGCGAATGCCAGCGTGCCGGAATTCCACATTTCGCTGACAGCCACCGACATCAAGGTCGGCAGGCCCTGACCGCCATATTCCGGTGTGCCGGTAAGCGAGTTCCAGCCGCCTTCGATCCAGTTGCGGTAAAGCTCCTTCCAGCCCGGCGCAGTCGTGACGACGCCGTCCTTGACGGTCGCGCCATGCTTGTCGCCGGTTATGCGCAGAGGCTCGACGCGCTCAGAGGCAAACTTGCCCGCTTCTTCCAGAATGGCGGCGGCAAGATCAGCGGAAAAATCAGGGAAGCGGTTGTCGCCAAGAGCTTTCTCCAGCCCTGCGACTTTCATCAGCGTATGGGAAATTTCAGAAACCGGCGCGCGATACATCTTTCCTCCAATATAGTTTGTCGGCCTCTCCTCAGAAGCCTCCTGCATCGGCGCTGTTCGCATTCCGGCAGGCGCCAAACGGCTATCCGACATAAGAGCTATCGGCTTATTACGTAAACGTCAATGTTTTCGATACACGTCATCGTGATGGAATGGCGGACGGCCATCCACACGCGACGGTCCATCGTCGCGAGGACAAAAGCGCGTAGAAAGGGAAGAATTATTGTGCCGTAAGCAGTCCCGTCGGTGACGTCAGGACTGCTTCTCGCGCTCCACCGCACGCCAGCCGATATCGGAGCGGTAGAAACCTTCCGGCCAGTCGATGCGCTTCACCGCTTCATAGGCCTTGGCTTGCGCTTCTGCGACCGTATCGGCAATGGCGGTGACATTGAGCACGCGCCCGCCATTGGCAACGATGTTGCCATCCTTCTCTGCCGTTCCGGCGTGGAAGACCTTGACGCCATCGATACCTTCGAGCTTGCCGAGATCGCGGATGACGCTGCCCTTCTTCACATTGGACGGATAGCCTTCCGCAGCCATCACCACCGTCAGCGCTGGCTGATCCTTCCAGTCGAGTGAAACTTCATCCAGCTTGCCGTCCACGGCAGCATTGATGAGCGCGAGAAGGTCGCTGTTGAGGCGCATCATCAGCACCTGGCATTCCGGATCACCGAAACGGGTGTTGTACTCGATCAGCTTCGGGCCGTCCTTGCCGATCATCAGGCCGAGGAACAGGATGCCGGAGAACCGCGCGCCGATTTCCGCCATGCCGCGCATGGTCGGTTCGATCAGTTCACGCATCGTGCGTTCAACGATTTCCGGGGTCATGACCGGGGCAGGGGCATAGGCACCCATGCCGCCTGTGTTCGGGCCGGTGTCGCCGTCGCCGACGCGCTTGTGATCCTGCGCCGAGCCAAGCGGCAATGCCGTCTTGCCGTCGCAGATGCAGAAGAAGCTTGCTTCTTCGCCGTCCAGAAATTCCTCGACCACCACCTCGGCACCGGCGGAGCCGAATGCGCCCTCGAAGCAGGCGTCCACCGCGTCAAGCGCTTCATCGAGTGTCATTGCTACAACCACGCCCTTGCCTGCGGCAAGCCCGTCGGCCTTCACGACGATGGGCGCACCCTTTAGGCGGATATAGGCCTTGGCCTTGGGCGCATTGTTGAAGCGACCGTAAGCGCCCGTCGGAATGTCGAAGCGCGCGCAGAGATCCTTGGTGAAGCCCTTCGAGCCTTCAAGCTGTGCCGCAGCCTTGGAGGGGCCGAACACACGGATACCCTCGGCGCGCATTTCGTCGGAAAGGCCCGCCACAAGCGGCGCTTCCGGCCCGACCACCACGAGATCGATCTGCTTGTCCTTGGCAAAGGCAATCAGCGCCTTGTGGTCATCGGCGCTGATGTCGACCAGCTCCGCGACTGTCGCAATGCCAGGATTGCCGGGCGCGCAATAGAGCTTTTCGAGCAAAGGAGAGGCGGCAAGTTTCCATGCCAAGGCGTGCTCGCGACCACCGGAACCGATCAACAGAACTTTCATGCCTTGCTCCCTGCGCTTGAGGTAAGTAAACACTTAACTAACCCGGCTCTCTATTGCCCATCGCACACGCGGGCAAGGGCAGGCTCGCGATTTTTCCAGAAAAAGCGGGTAGAGTCGTTCAGTTTCGAGAAAGCAGACGACCATGCAGCATCCGCAAACCAACCCACAGGTCAATTCTGGCATCCAGTCCCGCGATGCGCGCGGGCGGGTGAAGGACGCTCCTTCCGGCCATTGGGTTTATCGTGTCCTGCCGCATTGGCTGTGGCCCTATGCGCAGCTTGCCCGCTGGGATCGTCCCATCGGGTGGCAGCTCCTGCTCTGGCCATGCTGGTGGTCGGCAGCGCTCGTGGCGGGCGCGGGCGCCAAGCCCGGCGACGGTGCCTGGGCCGTAATGCCGTCTTTCTGGCATCTGTTTCTGTTTCTGGTCGGCGCCATCGCCATGCGCGGTTCCGGCTGCACTTATAACGATCTTGTCGATCAGGACATTGACGACAAGGTGGATCGCACGCGCTCGCGCCCACTGCCATCCGGGCAGGTAACACGCGGGCAGGCCAAACTGTTTCTGGTTTTGCAGGCACTGGTCGGCCTCGTAGTCGTTCTGCAGTTCAACTGGTTTTCCATCGGTCTTGGCATTTTCTCGCTGCTGATCGTTGCCGCTTATCCTTTCATGAAGCGCATTACCGACTGGCCGCAATTCGTGCTTGGCCTTGCCTTCTCATGGGGCGCACTCATGGGCTGGGCTGCGGTCGAAGGCTCGCTGAGCCTTGCACCGGTGCTTCTCTATATCGGCGCGATCCTGTGGACGATCGGTTATGACACGATCTACGCGCATCAGGACAAGGAAGATGATGCGCTGGTGGGCGTGCGTTCCACGGCGCGTCTGTTCGGCAAGCATACCAAGACGGCGCTGATGGTGCTTTATGGTGGTGCGATCGGCTTCTTCGCGGCGGCTTTCGCCGTGGCGCAAGTGCCGATGCCAGCACTGGCCGGATTGCTTGCAGCAGGCGTGCATCTCTATCGCCAGATCATCGTGCTCGATATCGACAACCCGGACCAGTGTCTGAAACTGTTCAAGTCGAACAATATTGTCGGCTGGCTGATTTTCCTCGGGCTTGTTCTCGGAAGCCTCTGGGTGGCGGTCAAGCCACTGGTATAAACAAGAAGGCCACCGTTTCCGGTGGCCTTCTTGTTATCAGGTTACGGATAAAGCCTGTCCTTGTTCCAGTCGCCCTCCGCTGTCGGGCGCGTAAACAGAACGCGGTCATGCAGGCGGAAGGGCCGGTCATGCCAGAACTCGATCGAGACCGGGCGGATACGGAAGCCCGACCAGTAGGGCGGGCGCGGAATATCGCCGATGGCATATTTCGCCGTATATTCCGCAACCGCCTTTTCCAATGCGAAACGGCTTTCGAGCGGGCGTGACTGCTTGGATGCCCATGCACCGATGCGGCTGCCGCGCGGACGCGAAGCGTAATAGGCATCGGCTTCGGCGTCGCTGACTTTCTCTACCGCGCCACGCACGCGCACCTGACGGCGCAGCGTCTTCCAATGGAAGCACATGGCGGCTTTTTCGGCTGACAGGATCTCTTTGCCCTTGGTGCTTTCATAATTGGTGTAGAAGACGAAACCCTGTTCGTCAAAATCCTTCAGCAGCACCATGCGCACATTGGGCAGGCCATCCGGGTCAACCGTCGCCAGCGCCACCGCATTGGGATCGTTCGGTTCGCTCGCTTTGGCATCGGTCAGCCAGTCGGCAAAGAGCTTGAACGGCTGGGAGGATTCGGTGAAGTCGTCACTTGCGTTTGTCATTTTGGATTTTCAACAGCCTGTCGGAAATTCGCGGATCATCCTGCAAGGGAATCCCCGCCAGAGACACCCAATGGTGCGGGTCGGGAGGGAGCTTCTTCGATAACCGTCATTTTGTCCATGGCCTTGCCCGGATGTGTCGTCGCAGGTACCGACTTCACTTTACTTGGCGGGCAACTTCTAGTAGGGCCGCCCGTTCAAGGTAGGGGCTATGCCAAAACTCGATTTCCTGACGCTTTATATCGTAATTTTCTTAAATTCGCTGACGGTCTGCATCATCTGGTCCGCTATCGCCTTCTCTTATCGCAAATTCAAGCCAGCCAGGATCTGGCTGCTTTCGACGACGCTCCTGCTGGTTGGAGGCTTCGTTCTTTCGTTGCAGGGCAATGACGGCGCGTTCTGGCCTGCTGTCATCGGCAACACCATCATCATCTATGGCTTCTGCCTTGCCTTTGTCGGTGCACGATATTTCTACGGCCAGAAAGGCGGCTGGCGGATCGCGGCGGGAATATCGCTCGCAAGTTTTGTCGTCATGGCCGCGTTTCATGCGAGCTGGCAGGGGCGGAATATCGCCTATGCGGTGGGCCAGTCGGTGCCGATGGCGATGACAGTTTTCTATCTGGTGCGGCAAAAGAACCTCGGTCTTGGCGGCCAGATCGCGATCACGGCCTTTTTGCTCGGCATCATTGGACATGCCATCGAGACGTCGCTCAATATCGCCGCATGGGCGGGAGAATTCGACCAGTCGCTCTATTTTTCCATCGAAAGCTATGCGCTGGTCTGCGTGATATATAGCGGTGTGATCTGGAATTTCGGCTTCATCGTGATGGCGATGAATCGCCTGCACGGCGATATGGCCAGGGTCGCTGAGACAGACGAACTGACCGGGCTCCCGAACCGCCGCCATTTCATGAAAAGGCTGACGAGGGCGGAGCTCGCATTCAGCGAAGACGGTGTGGCTTATAGCGTCCTGCTGATCGATATCGACAATTTCAAGCAATGGAACGACACATACGGCCATGCGCTGGGCGATCAGGCGCTTGTACATTTTGCCGATGTTGGGGTCGACATCCTTGATCGGCGTGGTGTGCTGGCGCGGCTGGGTGGCGACGAATTCTCAATTCTGCTCCCCAAGATGCATGAAGGGGAAGCAATGGAAATCGCGCGCGAAATCGTCGACGCGATCAACGGTGCACCGCTTGTTTTTCGTGGACAGAAGCTCGCCATGACGGTCAGCATCGGCATTGCCAGCGAGGAGCGCGGCAAGGAAACGGATGACCTCGACGTCTTTGCGCGGGCAGATCTGGCACTTTATAAAGTGAAACAGGCAGGCCGGAACGGTTATGCAACCAGCGCGGCTAAAGTAAACATCCGACACGCTTCTTTCGCTGAAATAAGGCGGGTTGGGGAGTGAGGCGGCCTCTGGCCGACAGGATAGTGGGGAACATCCTTTGACGGCTGAACAAAGTATCGAGTTGGGCGTTGTGCTCCGATTCCGATTTGTTTACCTTTCCGGCACACCGCTTGTTAACCCAAGCTCACCCATAATCCCTGCATCTTTAGCGTGTAGAATAAGGGAATAGCGTTGTCCGTCGAGACGCTTCGCCACGAAACCAATCTCTGGAGCCTGTGCCGGGGCGCAAATGTGCTGCGCAAGGCTGCGATTGGCATATGCCTCTTCTCGCTTGCCGGTTGCGCGATGGGTGGCGTGAGCATTGAAAAGGCTGTGCCTGATTCTTCCACGATTACCGGCTCCGTGAAGCAGCCGCAGCCGGTCGAGACCGATACTGGCAGGCTTTCCGATCAGTCTGCCATAAAGAACGTCGTTTCCGCGCTCAACTTCACCCAATGGGGTAAGAAGCCCGTTCCGTGGGCCAATCCCGATACGGGCAGCCAGGGCACCATCACGACGATTGCCGAGAACAACAGGAACAATCAGCTTTGCCGCCAGTTCGAAACCTCGCGCGAAGCTTTTGACGGTGTTTCCATCTACCGTGGCGAAACCTGCATGGAGCGCGGCGGTCAATGGACGGTGACTTCTTTCGCGCCGATCTGAAAAGAAAAGCCTGACCTGACTGGAACTTTGCCGGTCAGATGCGCATATTGTGGGCAACGAATCTTGTTTATCTCACAGTATTTCCTGAAAGAGGAACTATATGCGCGATCCCTATAGCGTGCTGGGCGTCGCCAAAACGGCGAAGCCCGAAGAAATAAAATCGGCTTTCCGCAAACTGGCCAAAAAGCACCATCCTGATCAGAACAAGGATGATCCGAAGGCGCAGGAGCGCTTTGCAGAACTGAACCAGGCTTACGAAATTCTGGGCGACAAGGACAAGCGCGGGCAATTCGACCGTGGCGAGATCGATGCCGAGGGCAAGCCCGCTTTCCAGGGCTTCACAGGCGGACAGGGTTTCGGCGGCCCCCATGGCGACCCGTTCGCCGGTTTCCGGCAGGGCGGGGGTGGCAACAGCCACTTTGAATTTCGTTCCGGTCCCGGCGGCTTTCAGCAGGGCGGCGGCTTCGGTGGCGCGGAAGACATTCTGAACGATCTTTTTGGCGGCGCTTTCGGTGGCGGTGCCCGCGCGGGCGGAACGCGTCAGCGCGGCCCGGCGAAGGGAGCCGATCTTTCCGCATCTATCGATATCACGCTGGAACAGGCTGCCGGCGCTGAAAAGGTTGAAGCGATCTTCCCGAACGGCAAGCATCTCAAGATCAAGCTGCCCAAATATGTCGAAGACGGTCAGACCATTCGCCTGAAAGGGCAGGGCGAGACCTTGATGGGCGGAACGGCCGGCGATGCGCTGGTCACGATCCACTTCAAGGCGCATCCGCGGTTTCGCCTGGAAGGCCGCGACGTCCATGTGGACCTGCCGGTCGAACTTGCCGACGCCGTTCTCGGCGGCAAGCAGGAGGTCGAAACGCTGGACGGGCGGATTGCCGTGAAAATACCGGCATGGTCGAGCTCTGATCGTGTGCTGCGCCTGAAAGAAAAGGGCCTTCCGCTCAAAGCTGCCGGACGGGGCGATCTTTACGTACATGTGCGGATCATGCTGCCGGAAGGTGGCGACAGGGAGCTGGAAGAATTCCTGCAAAAACGCAAACAAGCCTGAGCACGTCTTCAATCGTTTAAAGCCGGGTGTTGTCTCTTTGCGGCAGTAAAGTGACAATGCCCGGCTTTTTCACTGCAATTGCTTGAAGGAGAGCCGAGGCTGTGCGATAGGGCAACAAGTTAATTGTTTTCAATGAGGACCCCTAATGACCGCACAGTCAGGTTTGTTGCAGGGCAAGCGTGGATTGATTCTGGGCGTCGCCAACAACCGCTCCATCGCATGGGGTATTGCGAAGGCCGCTCGTGATGCAGGCGCAGAGCTCGCATTCACCTATCAGGGCGATGCATTGAAGAAGCGTGTCGAGCCTCTGGCTGAAGAGCTTGGCGCATTCATTGCCGGACATTGCGATGTGGCGGATGCTGCCAGCATCGATGCCGTTTTCGAGAAGCTTGAAAAGAAGTGGGGCAAGCTCGACTTCGTCGTGCACGCCATCGGCTTTTCCGACAAGGATGAGCTGACGGGCCGTTATGTCGATACGTCGGAAGCCAATTTCACCAACACGATGCTGATCTCGGTCTATTCGCTGACGGCGATTTCCCGCCGGGCGGAAAAGCTGATGAGTGACGGCGGCTCGATCCTGACGCTGACCTATTACGGTGCCGAAAAGGTCATGCCGAACTACAACGTCATGGGCGTCGCCAAGGCTGCTCTTGAAGCAAGCGTGAAATATCTGGCCGTCGATCTCGGTCCGCAGAACATTCGCGTCAATGCGATTTCTGCCGGCCCGATCAAGACGCTCGCCGCTTCGGGCATCGGTGACTTCCGCTATATCCTCAAGTGGAATGAATATAACGCGCCGCTGCGCCGTACTGTCACCATTGAGGAAGTGGGCGATGTGGGCCTCTATTTCCTTTCTGACCTGTCCCGTTCGGTGACGGGTGAAGTCCATCACGCGGATAGCGGCTATCATGTCATCGGCATGAAAGCGGTAGACGCGCCGGATATTTCGGTCGTGAAAGACTGAAGCAGCGAATACGAAATCCCGAAAAGGTGACCGCTTCTCGGGATTTTTCTTTTTCTTTCCCGGTGCGGGAAAGCTATCCAGACATTGACTGACGGCATATTGGGGTGGAGCTGTGGCTCGGGAAATCATCTACTTTTCACGTCACGGCGAGACGGACTGGAATGTTTCGCAGCGCATTCAGGGACAGCTTGATATCGACATCAACGATAATGGGCGCAGCCAGGCCGACCGCAATGGAGACATGCTGAAATCGCTGATCGGCGACGGCGCGGGCTTCGATTTCGTGGCAAGCCCTCTGCGCCGCACCCGCGAAACGATGGAGCGCATCCGCCTGCGCATGGGGCTCGACCCTTATGATTACCGCACCGATCCGCAACTGATGGAAGTCAATTTCGGTGATTGGCAGGGCTTCATGATGGAAGACATTGCCAAGGAACGCGAGGACCTTCTGGAAGCGCGCGCCCGCGACAAGTGGAATTTTGTGCCGCCGGGCGCGACCGCTGAAAGCTATATGGGCCTGTCGCGCCGTATCGGGCGCTGGGTGGAGGCCGTGGAATGGCCGACCGTCTGCGTCACGCATGGCGGCTGCATTCGCACGCTGTTTTACCTTTACGGCGACATGGACGGTCACGCCGCCGCAAATCTCTCCATACCGCAGGACAAGATTCTGAAGTTCGAAAACGGCAAGCTCGAGTGGGTTTGAGACGAGGGCGGTCGAAGACTGAAGCGATCAAATATTGAAAGCCGCATTTCGGGGGGATGATGCTGGATTCTAAAGGCTTTACGTTCAAATTTCAGCAGGTCGATGTCTTCGCTTCCCGGCCGTTGGGCGGTAATCCGCTGGCAGTTGTTGTCGATGCAGATAGCTTGGACGACGCCAGAATGGCTGCGTTTGCGAATTGGACGAATCTTAGCGAGACCACTTTTCTGCTAAAGCCGACAAAAATCGGGGCAGACTATCGCGTCCGGATTTTTACCCCGTCGCGTGAATTACCTTTTGCGGGACACCCGACTTTGGGCAGCTGTCATGTCTGGCTCGCCTCGAATGGGAGAACCAATGGCGGGGAAGTCGTGCAGGAATGCGAGGCTGGTTTGATCCGCATACGCAGGGACGGCGACATGCTTTCCTTTGCTGCACCCGAGCTGATCAGAAGTGAGACCCTTGAACCGCAATTGCTGCAACGCATCGCAGGAGCCTTGCATATCAGCATGGACACTATTGTTGATGCACGCTGGGTCGACAATGGTCCAGGCTGGCTGGCTGTCCTTTTACAAAAAAGGGAGGATGTTCTGGCCCTTCGTCCAGATTTCGCTGCGATCTCTGGCCTCCGGGTTGGCGTCGTCGCGCCTTGGAACCAAGCCGACGACGGCGACGCTGCCGATTTTGAAGTCCGGGCTTTTACCGCCGCTGGCTTTGAGGACCCGGTTACGGGAAGTCTAAACGCGGGCATAGCCCAATGGTTGATTGGCAGTGGAATAGCGCGAGCATCTTATGTTGCCAGCCAGGGCACTGCTCTTGGGCGAGCAGGGCGCATTCACGTTCGGCGCGAGGCCGATGGGATATGGATCGGTGGGAATGTCGTTACCTGTGTGGATGGACAGGTAACTCTTTAATCGATCATTCGGCGTGCGCGATTTTCGTGCAAGAGATCACTGCCGTTTACGGCGCTTCCTGAATATCGGTGATGAAGCGCGTGCTGTCGACCACATCATAAATGATGAGTACCTTCATGCCCTTGTTGATCGCGCTGTAGTCGAACTCGCCAGGCAGCTTGTATGTCTCGCCGTCATCCAGCGTTATGGTTTCGCTGTCCTTGTTGATACCGGTGATCTTGCCTTCGGCATCGTCCGCCATCGCTACCGTGGAGAAAAGCGAAGCAACGATGAGGATTAATCCGACCAGATAATGCATGACGTCCGTTCCTTTGGTTGTGCCTCGGATTGGGTTGTCGCCTGACCGATTCGACACGATTGTCGCTATTTGGTGTTTTGGCGCCCCGCGCCGTCGATCCCACAATGTAGCGTGTGGAATGTGTCAAAAAAAATGCCGGATATCGATCTCCAGAAGGAAATTTTGCGTCGCTGGGGAGCTTGATTTGACCGGCGTCAAAAAGCTCAATAAAACCGGCGCGTAAAGTAGCTGCTCTCTCCTTGGCCTGCTCCGGACAAGGACAATTTATTCAGGCGTCGCGCATGTCTCACAATAGTTTCGGCCATCTGTTCCGCGTAACCACCTGGGGCGAAAGCCACGGTCTGGCGCTCGGTTGCGTTGTTGACGGCTGTCCGCCCGGTATCACTTTCACGGAAGCTGAAATTCAGGCCTATCTCGACAAGCGCAAACCCGGCCAGTCCAAATATACGACGCAGCGCCGCGAACCTGACCAGGTGCGGGTGCTTTCCGGTGTTCTTCTGGGCGACGACGGCGTGACGATGACGACGACCGGCACACCGATTTCAATGATGATCGAGAACACCGATCAGCGCTCGAAGGATTATGGCGAGATCGCCCGCCAGTACCGTCCGGGGCATGCCGATTACACCTATGACGTCAAATACGGCATTCGTGACTACCGTGGCGGCGGACGTTCATCGGCGCGCGAAACGGCAGCGCGTGTGGCGGCGGGCGCCATCGCCCGCAAGATTGTGCCGGGGCTCGAAGTCAAGGGCGCACTGGTCGCCATGGGCGTGCACGGCATCGACCACCGCCGCTGGAACTGGGCGGAAGTGGATAATAATCCTTTCTTCTCTCCGGATGCCGGTTCCGTCGAATTGTTTGCGGATTATCTCGATGGCATTCGCAAGAGCGGATCGTCGGTCGGCGCGGTGATCGAGATTGTTGCTGAAGGCGTGCCTGCTGGCATCGGAGCGCCGATCTACGGCAAGCTCGATCAGGATATCGCCAGCCTGCTGATGTCCATCAACGCCGTGAAGGGTGTGGAAATTGGCAACGGATTCGAGGCCGCCCGTCTTACCGGCGAAGAAAATGCAGACGAAATGCGCATGGGCAATGACGGCAAGCCGCTGTTCCTGTCCAATCATGCAGGCGGCATTCTGGGCGGTATCGCGACCGGCGCGCCGGTTGTGGCGCGTTTCGCGGTCAAGCCCACCTCATCGATCCTGACCCCGCGCCGCTCTGTCGACAAGGATGGCAAGGAAGTGGATGTGATGACAAAGGGCCGTCACGATCCGTGCGTGGGCATTCGCGCCGTGCCGATCGGCGAGGCGATGGTGGCTTGCGCCATTGCCGATCATTATCTGCGTCACCGCGGCCAGACTGGCCGCGTCTAAACAACTTGGGGCCAGACTGGCCGCGTCTGAACAATTTTGGCCAGACTGGCCATATCTGGCCGACGATTGGGCCCGTCGGTTGTCTGACATATAGAGGTCGAAATGAGCTATAATCAGAAACAAGTCGTCGATGCGCTTCGTGCTTTTGAACGTGGCGAAATCGTTGTGGTCATGGATGATGACGGGCGCGAAAACGAAGGCGACCTGATTGTCGCCGCCGTGCATTGTACGCCCGAGAAAATGGCTTTCATCGTCCGCCATACATCCGGCATCGTCTGCACGCCGATGACCCGCGAGGAAGCCAAGCGCCTCAATCTTGCGCCAATGGTTGCCGAAAACGAATCGGCCCACACCACTGCCTTCACCGTGACCGTCGATTACCGCCATGGCACGACGACCGGTATTTCCGCGGAAGATCGCACGCTGACTGTTCGCAATCTGGCAAACCCGAACGCTGGCGCTTCGGATTTTGTGCGTCCCGGCCATATTTTCCCGCTGGTTGCCCGCGAAGGCGGTGTCCTCATGCGGTCCGGCCATACGGAAGCCGCCGTCGACCTCTGCAAGCTTGCAAATCTCCCGCCCATCGGCGTGATCTGCGAACTGGTCAATGATGACGGTTCCGTCATGCGCGGCCCTGACGTAAAGGCTTTCGCCGAAAAACACGCGCTGCACCGGGTCACCGTTGCCGACCTCATAGCCTATCGCCAGCGTAAGGAAACACTGGTCAAACGCGTTGGCGATGCACCGGTCAAGACCTGCGCAGGTGCAGCTCATGCTTATACCTATGAACTGCCATGGGAACCCATGCAGCATGTGGCTGTCGTGTTTGGCGATATTCGTGACGGCGAGGAAGTGCCGGTCCGCCTGCACCGCGAAGATGTGCTGAACGATGTGTTCGGGAAGGGTGGCAGCAATCTCGATGCCATCATGGAAAAGATGGGCAAGGAAGGCCGCGGCGTACTGGTATATCTGCGCGAAGGTTCTGTCGGCGTGCGTTCCGATCACCACGATACCCGCGCCCGCGATGCGATTCCGAATGACCATGAAAGCCATGCCGAAGCGGTTGCCCGCGAGGAAGAGTGGCGTCAGATCGGCCTTGGTGCGCAGATATTGAAGGATCTCGGCATCACGTCGATTGTGCTTCTGGCGTCGCGTGAGCGTCATTATGTCGGCCTTGAAGGTTTCGGCATCCACATCGCGCGAACCGAAATCATCTGACCTCTCAGACAGATCAGGCGCATGGCCGTCATGGTCATGTGCCTGTGAGATGCTATAGTGAAACTATGACGACACGGCTTTACTGGCATCCGATCTATCTCGACCACCTGACCCCGCCCGGCCATCCCGAGCGCCCGGATCGTATCCGGGCACTGATGAGTGAGCTGGAAGGACCGGATTTCTACCGGCTCGACCGCGTGGAGGCACCGCGCGGCGATGAGGCGGCAGTGCTGCTTGCGCATCCGGAAGAGCATTTGGAAGCCATTCGCGCCGGAATACCGGAGCCGGCTTCGGACGAGGAAGCACCTGCGCCCGTGGTGAGGCTCGATGGCGACACCTATGTCAGTCCCAAAAGTCTTGATGCAGCGCTGACTGCCATCGGCGCAGCGACGGCTGCGGTCGATGATGTATTTTCCGGCGCAGCGAATAATGTGTTCGTCGCAGCCCGCCCGCCCGGACATCATGCCGAACGTTCCACCGCGATGGGCTTTTGCCTTTTCAACAATATTGCGATTGCCGCCCGTCATGCGCAGCGCCGGCACGGGGCCGAGCGCGTCGCCATCGTCGATTGGGATGTCCACCACGGCAACGGGACACAGGATATTTTCAAGGACGATCCGAGCGTCCTGTTCTGTTCGACGCATCAGTTTCCGCTATATCCCGGCACGGGGGCAAAGGATGAAACCGGCGTCGGCAATATCTTCAACGCGCCACTGTCTCCCGATACAGGAAGCCGTGAATTCCGCGAGGCATTTAATAGTCGTGTATTGCCTGCCTTGGACAATTTCCGGCCAGATTTGATCCTTATTTCGGCGGGCTTCGATGCCCATTTTCGTGATCCGCTGGCCGAGCTCAACCTCGACGAAGCGGATTTCGATTGGGCGACAGGCAAACTCATGGAGCGGGCAGAAAGGTTCTGCGATCACCGGCTAGTGAGTGTGCTTGAGGGTGGATATGATCTAGAGGGCTTGTCGCAGTCCGCGTCTGCGCATATTACGCGGCTGTTGAAAGGATGAATCATGGTAACCGAACCGTCCAACGCCGACATTGCGGTAATGAGCTTCGAGGATGCGCTGAAGCAGCTTGAGAAGATCGTCGACGATCTGGAGCGGGGCGACGTGCCGCTGGAAGAGTCCATCCGCATCTACGAACGCGGCGAAGCCCTGAAGAAGCATTGCGACACGCTTCTGAAATCTGCCGAGGACAAAGTGGAGAAAATCCGCATTGGCCGCGATGGGCAGCCGGTGGGCACCGAGCCTCTCGACCCCGAATAAATCGACTTGAATTAACTTGAATTAAACTGACCGGGTCAATCCGGTCAGAATAGCGTTTTGAGCTGGGCGACATAAGGCGCCAGAACGCCGCTCAGCAGATAGGGGCCAAGTCCCCAGGCGAGCGTCCATGCTACCGCGCCGACAATGTTCGCTGCCAGAAAATGTAGCGGGTCCATTTTCATCGAACCTGCGACGATGCCGTTCAACTGTCGCAGAAGCACGACGAAGCGGGCGGTCGCCACCACATAAATTCCCTTGCTTTCGAAAAGTTTCTCGAACTGCTCCAACCGTTCCGGCGTGAGCTTTACAAGGTGTCCGTATCTCAGAATTAGCTGGCGGCCGCCAAAGCGCCCAATCAGGTAGCCCGTACAATCACCAAGCACCGCGCCTGTGAATACTGCGAGAAGCACGGTCTCGATGTTCAGCGTTCCATGCAGGGCGAGCAGCGAGCTTGCTATGAGCGCGCTCTCACCGGGCATAGGGGCGCCGAAAGATTCAAAATATACGATCACGAAAAGCGCAAACGCTCCATAGGCGGTAATATAGGGTTCCAGAAAGCTCATTGATTGGAAGCACTTTCGGCAAGCGAAACTAAAAAGGCTCCGGACGAGCCGGAGCCTGAATTGCATGATATGATATCAGCCGATGGAGCGCTTTCCCGAGATGGCGTGGTAGACCCACAACACCACGATGGCGCCGATGATGGAAACGATCAGGCTATATATGTTGAGGCCGGTGACGCCCTGTGCGCCGAAGAAAGTGAAGATGACGCCGCCGATGATGGCGCCGACAATGCCGAGAGCAATATCCAGGAAAAGGCCCTGGCCACTTTTATTGACGATCTTGCTGCCGATGAAGCCGGCAATCAAGCCTAGTATTATCCAGCTTATAACAGACATCTAATATCTCCCGATGCGCAAATACACTTTTGTATCGCACACTTGGGAAATTTTCACACTGCTACAAAATTTGCAAGGTATAATGCTTGTCAAAATGGGAAACCCATTTACCTTTATCTTACCGAATGCACAATTGGCATCGGATAACAGGGAGTATCGTGTGATGGGAAGTTATGACGACAACTCGGGCAATTCGCCTATCCCCGGCGGAAGCCTGGCGAAGCCGGTTCTGATTGCGCTCGGCGCCCTGCTGATCGGCAAGATGCTGAAGGGCCATAGCGACGATACGGCGGACGCTCCAGCCCAGCCCGTGCCCGTGCCGGATCAATCGCAGGCAGGCGGTGGCTTGCTGGGCGGTATCCTTGGCGGGCTTGGTGGTCTGCTCGGCGGTGCGGCTGCCGGAAATGCTTCTGCGGCTCCCTCGGCTCCGGGACCCCTCGGCGGCGGGCTTGGCGGTCTCCTGGATCAACTGAAACAGGCGGGCCTTGGCGACAAGGTGGATTCCTGGGTCGGTCAGGGTTCCAACCATCCAATCGAGCCGGGGCAGCTCGGCGACGCAATCGGTCAGAAAACGTTGAGCGAAATCGCGGAGCATGCCGGGATCGACCAGCAAGAGCTTCTGAACCAGCTTTCGCAGGTTCTGCCCGGCCTTGTCGACAAGCTGACGACAAACGGACAGGTTCCGGACGCCAGCTCGCTTTCAAAACTGTTACAGGGCCGCTGATTACTAAGGCGTGGCACGTTAGCGTCTCTGCGCTTTGGTATAAATCGTGATCGAACCGCACCGCTTGGCGGTGCGGTTTTGTTTTGAAGGCCCATGCGATAAATAAGAACGGCGCCTATATAAAAGCGCATCCCGAAAAGCGGGAACGACCGATGCAGGGAAATCAATCACTGGACTGATTCTGATCCTGCTTCGATCAGGTAAGATGCGCGTCAAGACAAACATCCGGAGTAGCGTTTCATGAGTTTCTTCCCGTGTCCTGATCCGGTCCTTGGCGACAAGACTTCGGTAGACAGCATCGAAACGCTGGTCATTCCGCGTACAAGTGACATTGGTGGACTGGAAGTGCGACGGGCCTTGCCGACAGTGCGTCGCCGTCTGGTGGGACCCTTCATTTTCTTTGATCGCATGGGACCGGCTGTTCTGCGTGATGGCGATGCGCTGGACGTGCGTCCGCATCCACATATAGGCCTTTCTACGGTGACCTACCTGTTCGACGGGCATATTCGGCACAGGGACAGTCTTGGTACCGAAATGGTCATCCGTCCCGGCGATGTGAACCTGATGACCGCGGGCCGGGGCATTGTGCACTCGGAACGTTCGCCCGAAGAAGAACGCAATGGACCGTTATCCATCTCTGGTATTCAAACTTGGCTCGCTCTGCCCGACGCACTGGAAGAAATAAGCCCGGAGTTTTTTCACACCAATGCACCCGAGCTGCCGGTGATGGAGGACAAAGATTTCTCCGGGCGGCTGATCATGGGGTCCATGCTTGGCTTGAAGTCACCGGTAATCCAGCACGCCGATACGCTCTATGCGGATATTCGGATAGAGCCGAATGGGCGTTTCCCGATCCCGCCCGTCGCCGAAGAGCGCGCGATTTATACGTTGCAGGGCAATGTCGGTATTGGCGGCGAAGTTTTTCCGCCGGATCGCTTGCTGGCATTTCGCCCCGGCGACGATATTGTCGTGCAGGCCGGGCCGGAAGGCGCGCATATCATGCTTTTTGGCGGTGCAACGCTCGGTTCCAAGCGCTATGTATGGTGGAACTTCGTATCTTCTTCCCGGGAGAGGATAGAGCAGGCCAAGGAAGAATGGCGCAGCGGGCGTTTCGATATTGTACCCGGTGATGAGCAGGATTTCATACCTTTGCCCGAATGACGTGAATTGAGTTGGGTTTTGGGACACGATGTCTCCCTGCTTGATCCCGTCGCGTAGCTGCTATACCGACAACAAAACCGAACCAGAAACAGGTTGTTTTAATGTCCCGACCCCTGACCCCATTGCTTGACAAGGCGCCGACCCCGGAAGCCCTGCGCGCATTGCCGGAATCCGATCTGCCGCAGCTCGCGCAGGAATTGCGCGAAGAGCTGATCGACGCCGTGTCCACCACGGGCGGGCATCTCGGCGCGGGGCTGGGCGTGGTGGAGCTTACGGTAGCACTGCACCATGTCTTCGACACGCCGCACGATCGCATCATCTGGGATGTGGGACATCAGGCCTATCCGCACAAGATACTGACCGGGCGTCGCGACCGCATCCGCACGCTTCGTCAGGAAGGCGGGCTTTCCGGTTTCACCAAGCGCGCCGAAAGCGAATATGATCCGTTCGGCGCCGCCCATTCCTCGACCTCGATTTCGGCTGGTTTGGGCATGGCTGTAGCGTCGGAACTTTCCGGCGAAAAGCGCAATGTTATCGCGGTTATCGGCGATGGCTCCATGTCGGCGGGCATGGCCTATGAGGCGATGAACAATGCCGGTGCGCTTGATGCGCGTCTCATTGTCATTTTGAATGACAACGATATGTCGATTGCGCCGCCAACCGGCGCGATGAGCGCTTATCTGGCGCGCCTCGTTTCGGGCAAAACCTACCGCAGCGTGCGCGAGGCAGCGAAGCAGGTTGCCAGGAAACTGCCGAAATTTTTGCAGGATAAGGCCCGCAAGTCGGAAGAATATGCGCGCGCCTTCTTTACCGGCGGCACGCTTTTCGAGGAACTGGGCTTCTATTATGTCGGCCCTATCGATGGCCATAATCTCGACCATCTGCTGCCGATCCTGAAAAACGTACGCGACACGCCGGAAGGGCCTGTGCTGATCCATGTGGTGACGCAGAAGGGCAAGGGCTATGCGCCGGCGGAAGCTGCCGCCGACAAATACCACGGCGTCAACAAGTTCGACGTCATTACAGGCAAGCAGTCGAAGCCGCCTGCAAATGCGCCGAGCTATACCAAGATTTTCGGCACGAGCTTGATTGAGGAAGCCCGTCACGACGACAAGATTGTGGCGATCACTGCTGCCATGCCGTCCGGCACCGGGCTTGATCTTTTCGGCGAAGTGTTCCCGCAGCGCACGTTTGATGTCGGCATCGCTGAACAGCATGCGGTGACTTTCGCTGCCGGACTTGCCAGCGAAGGTTTCAAACCATTCTGCGCCATCTATTCGACCTTTTTGCAGCGTGGCTACGATCAGGTCGTGCATGATGTGTCGATCCAGAATCTGCCGGTGCGCTTTCCCATCGACCGCGCGGGGCTGGTCGGTGCCGACGGCCCCACCCATGCGGGTTCTTTCGATACGGGCTTTCTCGCAGCTCTTCCCGGTTTCGTGGTGATGGCCGCTTCCGACGAGGCCGAACTGCGCCATATGGTGCGGACCGCTGCCGAATATGACGAAGGCCCGATTTCCTTCCGCTATCCGCGTGGCGATGGCGTCGGCGTCGACCTGCCGGAGCGTGGTTCGGTGCTTGAAATTGGCAAGGGACGCATCGTGCGTGAAGGTACGAAGGTGGCGCTGCTGTCTTTCGGAACACGCTTGCAGGAATGCCTTGCCGCCGCCGATGAACTAGGCGCTGCCGGTCTTTCCACGACGGTGGCCGATGCGCGCTTTGCCAAGCCGCTCGATCATGATCTGATCCGTCGTCTGGCACGCGAGCATGAAGTGCTGGTGATGGTGGAAGAGGGGGCTGTCGGCGGTTTTGCTTCCCATGTGCTGCAATTCCTCGCCGCGGACGGACTTCTGGATCGTGGCCTCAAGGTGCGTGCCCTGACCTTGCCGGACACCTACCAGGATCACGGCAAGCCGGATGCCATGTATGCCGAGGCCGGTCTTGACCGTGCAGGCATCGTGCAGGCGGTGTTTGCTGCCCTTGGCCGCGAGGCTATCGCAGCGCCATTTCGCGCCTGACCGATGAGCGGAGAGGCGTGCGACAAGAACCTGCGGCTCGACCAGCTGCTGGTGGAGCTGGGGCTTTTTGCAACACGTTCGCGGGCGCGTGATGCGATCCAGCGCGGCACGGTCAAGGTGGACGGCAAGCCCGCCACCAAGCCGGGACAGACGGTTTTGCGCACGGCAAATATCGCCGTTGATGATCCGGCGAGCGCCTATGTTTCCCGTGCTGCCCTGAAGCTGATCGCCGCACTCGATCATTTCGATCTTGATATGGCAGGGCGAACTGCGCTTGACATTGGTGCCTCGACAGGCGGCTTCACGCAGGTCCTACTGGAGCGCGGAGCGAACCACGTCGTCGCCATCGATGTTGGCCATGACCAGTTGCATGAGATATTGCGTGCCGACCCTCGCGTTACCAACAAGGAGGGGATCAACGCCCGTGCGCTGGAATTTTCCCATCTGGACGGACGCGAAATCGATTGCGTGGTCTCGGATGTGAGCTTCATCTCGCTGAAACTCGCCTTGCCTGCGGCATTGGCCTTTGCACAGAAAGATGCTATCTGCGCGCTTCTCGTAAAGCCGCAATTTGAAGCGGGCCGCGAGGCTATCGGCAAGGGCGGCATTCTGCGTGACCCGAAAGAAGGCGAACGCATAGCAGAAGAACTGAGATTATGGCTGGAGACGCAAGCCGGGTGGCGCGCGCTCGGCCTTTGCCCGTCACCCATTGAGGGCGGCGATGGCAATCGTGAATATCTCCTGGCAGGAAAGAAAGACCAATGACGACGCCAAACACGGGGCAAATTACTATCCGCTCGATTGGCGCGGGCGGCGATGGCGTTGCCAATGTTCCTGATGGCCAGATTTATGTGCCTTTCACGCTGCCGGGCGAAGTGGCTAACGTCGCGCGCGACAAAAACCGCGCGACGGTTATGGCGCTTCTCGAAACATCGCCGGAGCGACAGGAGCCGGCCTGCCAGCATTTCGAGGATTGCGGCGGCTGTGCGTTGCAGCATTGGCAGGCAGAACCCTATCGCCTCTGGAAGCGCGAACTGGTTGTCTCCGCGCTGAAGGGCCGAGGGATCGACACGGAGGTTGCGCCTCTGGTGGCTTGCCAGCCGCGCACACGTCGTCGCGCTGTTTTTGCGGCGCGCAAGACGGAGAAGGGCGTGCTGCTCGGCTTCAACCGTCACTTGAGTCACGAAATTATCGACATCGTCGAATGTGCGGTAACGGTCCCGGAAATCATTGCACGGCTTGATGATCTGCGTGAGGTCGGTGCCTTGATTGCACCCGGTTCCAAGCCGTTCAAGCTGGCGGTAACGCTGACAGCATCCGGCCTTGATCTCGCGGCGAGCGGCTGCGGCAAACTGAGCGACGATCAACGGCGCGCGCTGACCGCGCTTGTCATGAAAAAGGGCTTTGCGCGCCTTTCGCATGAAGGTGAAATCATCGTCGAACCGAAAAAGCCGCTCATCCATTTCGGCAAGGTGCCGGTTCCGGTGCCGCCCGGCTGCTTTTTGCAGGCAACAGAGGATGCCGAAGAGGCGATGGTGCAGCTCGTGCTGGATCATGTCGGCAAGGCCAAGCGCGTCGCGGACCTGTTTTGCGGTGTCGGCACATTTGCACTGAGGATTGCTGAAAAGAGCGCAGTTCATGCCGTAGAAAACGACGCGCTGGCACTTGCGGCTCTCGATCGCGGTATCCGCCACGTGCAGGGCTTGAAGCCCGTCTCGGTCGAACGCCGCGACTTGTTCCGCCGTCCTTTGATGCCGAAGGAACTGCTGCCCTATAACGCTGTGGTTTTCGATCCACCGCGTGCAGGTGCGGAAGAACAGGCGCTTGAGCTGGCAAAATCCAAGGTGGAGAAGGTGGTCGCGGTTTCGTGCAATCCGGTGACGCTCGCCCGTGACCTCGCGATTCTGGTGAAGGGCGGCTATCGCGTCATGCGTGTCACACCGATTGACCAGTTCCTCTGGTCGCCACATGTCGAAGCCGTGGCGACGCTGGTGAAGAGGTAAGGCAGTAGGGCAGTAAGGGAATAAGGCAGTATGTTTAGGTTGTAGATGGCCGCGACGGCTGTAACTTTCTACTGCCCTACTGCCCTAAACTCACATCTTTTCGATGATCTTCTGGTCGCCTTCAGATGCCTTGCCATTGGCGGCGATGATGGCGGGAACGATGTCTTTCGCCTTGTCTATGACCAAGGGCTTCACCTGATGCGCGGTGTGCAGGAAGCCTTCCGCCGTCATATGCTCGAGAAGCGAGAGCATAGGCTGCCAGAAATTGTTGATGTTTGCGAACACCATCGGCTTGCGATGCTTGCCGAGCTGCGCCCAGGTCATCATTTCCACGATTTCCTCAACCGTGCCGATGCCGCCGGGAAGCGTCACGAAAGCATCGGACTTCTGGAACATGAGGTGCTTGCGCTCATGCATGTCGCCGACGACGATGAGTTCGGTCAGCTGTTCGGCCTTTTCGAGGCTTGCTTCCTTGTCGAGCAGGAAGGTCGGGATGATGCCGGTAACCTCGCCGCCAGCTTCCATGACGCCTTGAGCAACCGCGCCCATGATGCCGCGCGTGCCACCGCCATAAACAAGGCGCAGGCCGTGTTCGGCAATGGATCGGCCAAGCGTAACGCCCGCTTCGCGATAGATGGGATTCAGGCCCGTAGATGAGCCGCAATAAACACAGATGGATCGAATCTCAGACATGATTTCTTGTGCGCTTTTGACCTTTCAGCGTCAAGCGCCTGCGATTTCATTTTGCGGAGAAGATTGCTGACAGTGAGCCAGGTCACTGTTGGACATTTGCGGCGATTGTTATATCTCAATCGGTATGTACTCTGGATTGAGAAGTGGATTGGATATGAAGAACTGGGTTGTGTTTCTCGGGCTCACCTTTGCCGCATCATCCGCATCGGCTGGCGAGATCAATATCAAACTGCCGGACGACACTGAAGTGACGACCAACTCCGTTCTTTACAAATGTGGCGAGAAAAATGTCTCGGTAACCTACTACAATGCCGGTGATATTTCGCTTGCCGAACTGGAGCTGGAAGACGAAACCATCGTCGCCTCCAACGTTATCTCCGGCTCTGGAGCGAAATATGCCGGCGGCGTCTATATCTGGTGGACCAAGGGCGAAACGGCCGATCTTTATAACCTTATGGACGATCCGGACCAGTCGAAGCCGACAAACTGTGTAGAACAATAACCCTGCTAATAAAAAGCCTCGTACCTTTTGCTGTTTCGGTGCAGATTTCTTGTGGGGGGAAGCCAAAAGCTATAAACCCGTCATTATAGTCTCTGGCGTGGGTTTCGAAACGAAATGCAAAAGAACAGTTTAGGATTGCTCGGTACCGGCTTCGTCGCGATTGTCGTCGGGCTTGGCCTTTATTGGAATGCGACACGATCCCGCGTTGAGACACCGCAATCCGATGTCGCCGCGCCAGCGTCGAGCAATGCGCCAGCCGAACCACAAGCAGCACCATCCGAGACGAAAGCACCAGAGGAACAGACATCCGCGGCGGCGAAGCCAGCAGGCGACGTTGCGACAAGCGATACCAAGCCTCAGGCTGCGCCAACCGAAGAGCCTGCCGTGCAGGCAAATGCCGCTCCTGCAGAACAGCAGAACAAGACGCCGGTTTTCGATCTCCTTCGTGTCGAGCCTGACGGTTCGGTCGTGATCGCAGGCAAGGCGCTGCCCAATGCCGATGTCGAGGTCGTGGCAGGCGCTACTGTTGTGGGCAAAGCCAAGGTAGGAGCCAGCGGCGATTTCGCCATTGTTCTGGATGAGCCTCTGAAGGCGGGAGATCATCAACTCGTCCTGCGTTCGACCGGCGCAGACAACAATGTCGCCACCTCCACGCAGACCGCCATTGTCTCTGTGCCCGAAACCAGGTCGGGCCAAGTGCTGGCGCTGGTTGAGGAGCCGGGGCAGGCGAGCCGCCTGATTACGAAGCCGGAAACTACGCCGAAGCCGCAGGACAATACGGAAGCCGCACCCGAAGCTGCCGCCAAGACCGACAAGCCGGCAGCCAAGCCCGCGCAGGCTCTGCCGATTGCAATCGAGGCGGTGGAAATCGAAGGTCAGTCGGTTTTCGTGGCAGGTAAAGCCGATGGCGGCAACCGCGTTATCGTCCATGCCAACGATACTTTGCTTGGCGCAAGCCTCATTTCGCCCGATGGCCGTTTCCTCGTACAGAGCAAACAGCCGCTCGGCGTCGGGGACTATATCATTCGCGCCGATTTGCTCGATAACGCCAACCGCGTTCTGGCGACGGCACGTGTTCCGTTCCGCCGCGAAGCTGGGGAGAATATCTCCGCAGTTGCTTCCGATACGGAAGGTCAGACGGCTGCGCCTTCGGAAGTGCATGGTGAAGGTGCGGCTCCGCTGCAGAAAGTGGAAGGCTCCGTCATCATCCGGCGGGGGGACAATCTCTGGACGATATCCAAGCGCACCTATGGCAAAGGGACGCGCTATACGACCATCTATCTCGCCAATCGCGATCAGATCCGCAATCCGGACCTGATCTGGCCCGGTCAGGTGTTCAATATGCCGAAGGAGCCTTTGGGCGACGACGAGGTGAAGCGCCAGTTGGAAGATCACGCCAACTGACGAGCATTTTCGGCGAGCGACACTCACGATAGTGTGTTTCCATGTTGCCATGCTTTTGGAGAAAGAACGTCTCGAAAACTTGAACTCCGGAGCATAATCGTATATCGTCGATATACGATGAATATGATTCTGGACAAAAACTCACCTGAAGCTGTTCCTGATCTCGGGCAACTCGGGATTGACGATGAAGCGGCAGCGCGCCTTTGCGCTGCGCTGGGCCATCCTGTCCGTATCCGCATTATCCGGCAGTTGATGATGGAGGATGCCTGCTGCTGCAAGGATATTGTCGGCAAGCTCGACCTTGCTCAATCGACGGTCTCACAACATCTGAAGGTTCTCGTGCAGGCCGGTCTTATCGATTATCAGCCTGAGCGCCAATCGTCGCGTTACAGCGTCAACTGGCAGCAACTGAACGCTGTCCGCACGCATTTTGCTTCCTTCCAGGGCGGATGCTGCGGCTAGATTTCGATTCTGGAACATTTCCGGCAAAAGAGCGGAGCGGTTTTGCGCAGGGTGGCGCGATGAAACAAATGCTGGGGCGCATCCGGCAAGCTTCGGAAAAGATGCGCATGAATAGAACATACAAAGCGGTGACTGAGTTTAACTCGTACGAAATCGCTTGAGCCCACCGACCTGAAAGAACGCACCATGAGTTCCCCCAAAACGGTTTCCGCCGATTCCGGCGAGACGTTCAAGACACTGCGAAATCTCTGGCCCTATATGTGGCCGTCCGATCGGCCAGACCTGCGAATGCGTGTGGTCTGGGCCACGTTCTATCTGGTGATTTCCAAGATCGTACTCATCCTTGTCCCCTATTTCTTCAAATGGGTGACGAACGCACTCAACGGGCAACTTAAGGCACCGGACTATATTCCGCTCTTTCTGGTCGGCGCGGTCATGCTGGTGCTGGCCTATAACGCTGCCAAGATCGTGCAGGCCGGTCTCAATCAGCTTCGCGATGCACTTTTTGCCAGCGTCGGCCAATATGCGGTTCGTCAGCTTGCTTATCGGACTTTCGTCCATATGCATCAGCTTTCGCTGCGCTTTCATCTGGAACGGCGCACGGGCGGGCTTTCCCGCGTCATCGAACGCGGCACCAAAGGCATCGAAACGATCGTTCGTTTCACGATCCTGAACACGCTGCCGACGATCCTGGAATTCGCGCTGACTGCGGTGATCTTTGCTGTCGCCTACGGATTTTCTTATTTGGCGGTGGTCGCCGCGACGGTGTGGCTCTACACGTGGTTCACGATCAAGGCGAGCGACTGGCGCATCAGCATTCGCCGCGAGATGAACGATTCCGATACCGACGCCAATACCAAGGCTATCGACTCGCTTCTGAATTTTGAGACGGTCAAATATTTCGGCAATGAGGCGATGGAGGCGAAGCGCTTCGATGCTTCCATGGCTCGCTATGAGAAGGCTGCGACACAAACCTGGACCTCGCTTGGCTGGCTGAACTTCGGTCAGGCCGTGATTTTCGGTGTCGGCATGGCAATCGTCATGGTCATGTCAGCACTGGAAGTGCAGGCCGGCACGCAGTCCATCGGTGATTTCGTCTTCATCAACGCCATGCTGATGCAGCTTTCGATCCCGCTCAACTTCATCGGCTTCATCTATCGCGAAATCCGGCAGGGGCTGACCGATATCGAACAGATGTTCGACCTTCTGGATGTGAAGCAGGAAGTAAGCGACAAGCCAGGCGCTCATGCACTGAAGGTCGACAAGGGTGCGATCCGCTTCGAGGATGTGCATTTCGCTTATGATGCCAACCGTCCGATCCTCAAGGGGATCAGCTTCGAGGTACCGGCGGGCAAGACCGTGGCGATCGTCGGGCCTTCGGGCGCGGGCAAGTCCACTATTTCGCGTCTTTTGTTCCGTTTCTACGACATACAGTCCGGTTCCGTGACGATTGACGGGCAGGATGTGCGCGATGTCACGCAGGAAAGCCTGCGCAAGGTCATCGGCATGGTTCCGCAGGACACGGTGCTGTTCAACGATACGATTGCCTATAATATTCGCTACGGTCGCACCGATGCGACCGAGGAAGAGGTGCAGAAGGCTGCCGAGCTGGCGCAGATTGCCGGCTTCATCCAGCATCTGCCGGAGGGCTACCAGTCCATGGTTGGCGAACGCGGTCTGAAGCTTTCGGGCGGCGAGAAGCAGCGCGTGGCCATTGCCCGCACCATTCTCAAGGCTCCGCCGATCCTCATTCTTGATGAGGCGACCTCGGCGCTCGATACGGCCACCGAGCAGGAAATCCAATCGGCGCTCGATGTCGTCAGCCGGGGTCGCACGACGCTTGTCATCGCGCATCGTCTGTCGACCGTTATCGGTGCAGACGAAATCATTGTCCTGAAGGATGGTCTGATTGCCGAAAGAGGCACGCACCGCATGCTGCTCAAGCACAAGGGGCTTTATGCATCCATGTGGGCCCGCCAGCGCGAGGCTGACGAGGCCGAAGAGCGTCTGCGTCAGGTGCGCGAAAGCGACGAACTTGGGATCGTCACGCGCGGCGTTCCGGCGGCGGAATAGCCGGTTTATCGGCGGCTGGTTATATTAGGGTACGATCACGTGCCCTAACAGCCGTGAATAATTTGCGAAATGGATTTTGATTCTGAACAGGATGAGGTAAATAACGGCCAAACTCAAAGGAAGAGCGATGAGCCTTACTGACACCATCCGCAATACTTTCGTGCCGATCCATCGGGAAGGCTATCCGTTTATCGCGGGCTTTTTCGTGGTTTCGCTCATTCTGGGCTGGCTGTGGGACCCGCTGTTCTGGATCGGCTTGGTACTGACCATCTGGTGCATCTATTTCTATCGCGATCCGGAGCGTGTGACACCGATGGACGACGATCTGGTCATCAGTCCCGCTGATGGCAAGGTTTCCTTCGTCGGTCCGGCTGTACCTCCAGCCGAGCTGGATCTTGGTGCAGAGCCGCGCATGCGTGTATCGGTCTTCATGAATGTCTTCTCGGTCCACATCAACCGCTCCCCTGTGCGGGGCAAGATCGAAAAGGTGGTGCATCGTCCGGGCAAATTCCTGAATGCCGAACTGGACAAGGCCAGCACGGAAAATGAACGCAACGGCGTCCTGATCGAAAGCCCGCACGGGAAGATCGGCGTCGTTCAGATCGCCGGTCTGGTAGCTCGCCGCATCGTCTGCTGGTCCAACGAGGATGACGATCTGTCCGTGGGTGAGCGGTTCGGCCTGATCCGTTTCGGATCGCGTGTTGACGTCTATCTGCCCGCAGATGCCACCGTTCGTGTGGCGGTTGGCCAGACAGCAATCGCCGGTGAAACCGTGCTGGCCGATTATGGCAGCGGGCGCGGCGAACCAGTGGTGCGGATCGGCTGAGCCGATGGAAACGCCTTTTCCGCCTTTTGAGCCTAACGGCCGCGTGGATTCATCGCGCGGCCCGAAGCTGTCACAGATACCCCTGCGTATCGTCGTTCCTAACGTCATAACGGTTCTCGCCATCTGTGCCGGCCTCACCGGTATCCGCTTGGCTTTTGAAAACCGTTTCGAGCTCGCCGTTGTGATGGTGCTTGTCGCTGCCTTTCTGGACGGCATTGATGGGCGTGTCGCACGCATGATGAAGGGATCGTCGAAGTTCGGCGCCCAGATGGATTCGCTCGCCGATATCGTCAATTTCGGCGTTGCGCCTGCCTTGGTGCTCTATGCCTTCATGCTGGATCAGGCACGTTCCTTCGGCTGGATCGCGGCACTGCTCTATGCCATTGCCTGCTGCCTGCGTCTGGCACGTTTCAATGTCATGCTGGAAGACCCGAACCGCCCGGCATGGCAAAGCAATTATTTCATCGGCGTGCCTGCACCCGCCGGTGCGATGCTCGTCCTGCTGCCGGTCTATCTTGGTTTTCTCGGCCTGACCCCGACGCGGGCGCTCGCTTTCGGTGTGGCGGTCTATACTGTGGCGATAGCGTTTCTGCTGGTAAGCCGCCTGCCGGTCTATAACGGCAAATCGGCAGGCAGCCTTGTCCGGCGCGATATTGTCATGCCGTTGATCCTGTTCGTGGTGGTTTACGTCGCGTTCCTGATGAGCTTCACCTGGCAGACATTGAGCCTCACAGCGCTCGCTTATCTCGCATTTCTTCCGTTCAGCCTCGCCGCCTGGAACCGGCGCGAAGCCGCCGATCGAAAGGCGGAAAAAGAAACCAACAGCGAAGAAACTGCGCCGTCAGACGAAAACTGAAGGCAACGCCTGTCTGATGAAACGGACGCGCTCCTCGACCGAAGATTTCGGCAGGAGCGCGATTTCATATCCGAGCCGCCTGTAGGTTTTGTCCATCGCTTCGAATGTGCGCACGGCTTCATTGAAGTTCTGCTTGCGCTCGGCATCCTGCCCGAAGATTTCCGCCCATGGCGGCGCCAGGAAGACCATTCTGTTATATCCGATCTGCCGCGCAGCTTCTTCCATATGCCGCCGGACGGGCAGGCCGCATAGCGTCAGATAGCCGATCACATCGGGAACGCCGCGGTCGAAGAAAACAGTGCCTGGCTGGTGTTGTGCCATGGCGTGCGAGCGCATTTCCCAGCAAAGCATCAGCTCCGCAAAAAGCGCGCGGTCCTTCCATGGCAGGGCGTTGCCGCCAATAGCGACCTGATCCTGAATAATGGCGCGTCCGGCTTCAACGGTACGGGTAAAGCCGTTCTTTTCAAGCGCGTCGATCAGTGTGCTTTTGCCTGATCCTGGCCCGCCGCTGATGACGATGAAACGTTGGCGATCTTTGATCATAAGTCCTCCAATAGCAAAGGGAACGCGCACCAAACTGGCAGCACGTGATGAAGGGTCTGAGAGGGGAGAAATGTCCGCTGAAAAAAGAGCCGTCGGACGGCAAGGGGCGGAAGATAGTTCAATAAATAGAACCGGCCTTGCTTACAGGCAAGGCCGGAAGAAAAAAATCAGCTCGGCAGATGATAGTCGAGGAAGCGGTCTTGTCGGACGTCGAAGAGCTTGCCGCTAACTTCAAGTTTCGGATCTGCAAGTTTGACGATCTTTTCCGCGACCGACTGCGGCTTCGGCAACGTTTCCGGATCTTCACCCGGCATGGCCTGCGCGCGCATTGCCGTGCGGGTTGCTCCCGGGTTGACCGAGTTGATCTTCAGCTTCATCTGCTTCGTTTCTTCCGCCCAGCTGCGAGCCATGACCTCGACGGCAGCTTTCGAGGCAGCATAAGGCCCCCAGAAAGCCCGGCACGTATGCGCCACACCGGAAGAGAGCAGAATCGCACGTCCGGCGTCGGAAGCGCGCAGAAGGGGATCGGTGGAACGGATGAGGCGCCAGACGCTGGTGACGTTGACGTTCATGACTTTTTCGAAGGTCTTGGCTTCGACATGGCCGATGGGCGATATCGTGCCGAGAACGCCCGCATTGGCGACCATGATGTCGAGTTTGCCCCAGCGCTCATGAATGGAGCCGCCCAGGCGATCGATCGCTTCCATGTCGGTAATGTCGAGAGGGACCAGCGTGGCGCTGCCACCGAGTTTGCGGATATCGTCGTCCAGCTCTTCCAGTCCGCCGACCGTGCGTGCGACAGCGATGACATGCGCGCCGCGTTTTGCCAGTTCAAGCGAAAGAAAATAGCCAATACCACGCGATGCGCCTGTTACCAGTGCGATGCGGCCCGTAAGGTCGATGCTCATCTAGTCCCCATATGTCATTCAAACACAAGAAACAGGCGGCCTTTTGGGGCCGCCTGCGTTAAGGATTTGGGCGATCAGCCGTTGCTGGCGAGCAGCGACAGCGTATGCACGTTGCTCTCGCCTTCCTGATCGAGAAGACGAGTCGGATACTCGCCCGTGAAGTAGTGATCGGTGAAAGCCGGTGCTTTCGGATCACGTGGTTTTCCGCCGACAGCCTTGTACAGCCCGTCGATGGACAGGAACGCCAGTGAATCCGCGCCGATATAGCGGCACATGGATTCGAGGTCTTCATGCTGGTTTGCCAGCAGCTTATCGGCATGGGGGGTGTCGATGCCATAAAAATCCGGGTGATAAATCATTGGACTTGCCACACGAATATGCACTTCCTTTGCGCCTGCATCGCGGATCATTTGCACGATCTTGACGGAAGTGGTGCCGCGCACGATGGAATCGTCAACCAGCACCACGCGCTTGCCTTCGATCATGGCGCGATTGGCTGAATGCTTCAGCTTGACCCCAAGCGCGCGAATTTGCTGCGTGGGCTCGATGAAGGTGCGACCGACATAGTGATTACGGATGATGCCATATTCAAACGGAATGCCGCTGGCCTGCGCGAAGCCGAGAGCGGCAGGCGTGCCGCCATCGGGTACGGGCACGATAACATCGGCTTCGATACCGGCTTCCTTGGCAAGCTCCACGCCCATATTCTTGCGCGCGACATAGACGCTGCGACCGCCGACGACGGAGTCGGGACGGGCGAAATAGACATATTCAAACAGGCAGAGCCGTTCCGGCTGCGGATTTTCAGCCTTGATGGATTCGGTGGTGATGGAGCCGTCTTTCTGGATCTCGCAGATAACAACTTCGCCGTTTTCAACATCGCGAATATATTTCGCGCCGATAATGTCGAGGGCGCAAGTTTCCGAGCAGAAGATTGGCTTGCCGTCCAGCTCGCCCATGACGAGCGGACGGATGCCGATAGGATCGCGCGCAGCGATCAGTTTCGTGCGGGTCAGCGCCAGCATGGCATAGCCGCCTTCGACCTGCCGGATGGCATCGACGAAACGGTCGGAAGAGGACGAGTGGCGCGAGCGGGCAATCATATGCAGCACGACTTCCGTGTCGGATGTCGCCTGAAAGATCGCGCCCGAAGCAATGAGTTGCTTGCGCAGCGTGATGCCGTTGGTGAAGTTGCCGTTGTGGGCAATGGCGATGCCGCCGACTTCCAGTTCCGCGAACAAAGGCTGCACGTTTCGCAGGATCGTCTCGCCGGTGGTGGAGTAGCGCACATGGCCGATGGCGCGGTCGCCCGGCAGACGGTTCAGCGTCGCCGCATCGGTGAAATGGTCACCGACGAGGCCCATATGGCGTTCGGAATGGAAACGGCGATTATGGTAGGAAACAATGCCGGCGGCCTCCTGCCCGCGATGCTGAAGGGCATGCAGGCCCAATGCTGTCAGTGCGGCGGCGTCTTCATGGCCAAGTATGCCAAATACGCCGCACTCTTCATGCAGGGTGTCTTCATCCAGCATAAAGGAGGCATTTTCAGAAGAATGGCTGGTCATTGCCGCAAGGCCTTTCGATTGCAGAGGCAACTAAAGCGCCTCTCTATCACAAGATGGCTTTTTGTTAAAAGCGAAGAGTTCACCGCTGCGTCGATATAGTCCCGTGAACACCAGTATCGCACGATGCCCACGAATAATCTCGCAAATTCCAGCCAGAAATATGATCGCGGAACCGGAACCTCAATGTCTGGCCGTCAATTTGGCTATTTTTCGCGGGTCCGTCTTCGCTTCCAGAATTGGAAAAGCCGCCAGCAAGGCTGACGGCTTCCCGATGTTCGAAACGGCTTACTGCTGCGCAGGCGTATCGTCCGGAACCGGCGCTTCTTCCTGCTCACCCGAAGCGGGAGCAGTCTGTTGAGATTTGAATCGATCTACCACCGCGCCCGGATCATTGGGCATGAGGGAAGCAAGTTTCTCCGCAATTCCCATGATTTCTACACCAAAGGAATCGAGCATTGGCTTCGACTTCGCGTTTGTTATCCAAGTAGGCTGGTTGCTTGGCACGAGCCAGTTCACAATCAACATGGACACGACCACGATAAGAACGCCGCGCGCGGCCCCGAAGAGGAAGCCGAGCGTTCGGTCGAGCGCACCGATACGGCTATCGATGATGAAGTCGGCGATCTTCATGGTAATTAGCGAAACGACAATCAATACGACAAGGAATACAGCAGCCATCGCTGCTATCATCGCAATGGTCTCATTGCTGATGTAGGGCTTCAAAAAAGGCAGTACCGGCTTATAAAAAAGTACCGCTGCAGCGGCAGCTGCAGCCCATGATACCAGCGACAGCACTTCGCGGGAGAACCCGCGAACCATCGCCAGAACGGCTGAAACCAGCGTTATCCCGAGTAGAATTCCATCAAGCATGGTTATCGGCATTCTGGCCTGTCCTCAGTTATTTTGCGCAATCATTTCAGTGCGCAGGGCAGTCAAAGATGCTGGAGCTTATCACCGGAAGGTTGACAGATTCTTCCAGTGAGCAATTTCCAGATTTATTGCTTCTTTCCGGAGCCCGAAGCCGCGATGCGTGCCACCAGATCGGGCAGAGCCGAAGTTTCCATCAAACGGAAGCTGCGATCTTTCCAGAGTTCGCCACTGCCGCCGGGCACTTCTGCCTGCCGGAAGCCGAGTTTCTCCGCTTCCTTGAGCCTCTGTACCGCATGCGTTACCGCACGAACAGCACCGGAAAGGCTGATTTCGCCGAAATAAACACAATCTGGCGGAAGGGCAATACCGGCCATGGATGAAACCAGTGCGGCAGCCACAGCTATATCGGCAGCAGGCTCGCTGATGCGATAACCGCCTGCAACATTCAGATAGACATCGTGCTGGCCGAAACGAACGCCGCAATGCGATTCGAGAACGGCGAGGATCATCGCAAGCCGTCCGCCGTCCCAGCCGACCACCGCACGACGCGGCGTGCCGAGCGAGGAGGGCGCGACGAGCGCCTGTATTTCTACCAGAACAGGGCGCGTGCCTTCCATGCCGGCGAAGACGGCGGCGCCGGGAGCCTTGGCATTGCGCTCACCAAGGAAAAGCTCGGACGGATTTGAAACCTCGCGCAGGCCGCCGTCGGACATTTCGAAGACGCCGATCTCGTCAGTCGGACCGAAACGGTTCTTCACGGTACGCAGGATGCGATAATGGTGTCCGCCTTCGCCCTCGAAATAGAGAACGCCGTCAACCATGTGTTCGACCACGCGGGGGCCAGCAATCTGACCTTCCTTGGTGACATGGCCGACAAGCACCACAGCGGCGCCGGTCTGCTTGGCATAGCGGATCAACGCCTGCGCGGAAGATCGAACCTGTGTCACGGTTCCCGGTGCCGAATCCGCCATATCGGTCCACAGCGTCTGGATCGAATCGATGATGACAAGATCGGGCCGTTTGGCGTCTGAAATAGTGGCGATAATGTCTTCGACATTGGTTTCGGCGGCAAGCTCCACCGCTGACGACGCCACACCCAGGCGCTGCGCGCGCAGCCGGATCTGTGCGACGGCTTCTTCGCCCGAAACATAGACGATGCGATGGCCGCGATTGGAAAGGGCTGCCGCTGCCTGTGTCAAAAGCGTGGATTTGCCGATACCCGGATCGCCGCCGATGAGAAGCGCGGAACCGCGCACGAAACCGCCGCCAGTCACGCGGTCAAGCTCGCTGATGCCGGAAATGATACGAGGCGCATCCTCTATGTCGCCGGAGAGCGAGGTGAGGGCGACGGCGCGCCCCTTGCGCTTGGACAGCATGGCACCGGGGCCGGAGCCGATGCCGCTATTGGTGCCTTCCTCGACAAGCGTGTTCCACTCGCCGCAGGAGTCGCACTTGCCCGCCCAGCGCGAATGAATCGTGCCGCAATTCTGACAGACGAACTGAACGCGCGCCTTGGCCATCAGACGCGCCCTTTAAGATCGGAAAAACTATTCATACTGTTCCGGGAGATAGGAACCTTCGGCCAGATCTGCAAATCGCGTGAACTCAGACTGGAAGGCGAGCTTGACGGTCCCGGTAGGCCCGTGACGCTGTTTGGCGATGATGACATCGGCAGTGCCGCGGACTTTTTCAAAATGCTGTTTCCATTCCTCGTATTTCG
The DNA here is from genome assembly GCF_018066705.1 of Ochrobactrum sp. AP1BH01-1. NCBI lineage: Bacteria > Pseudomonadati > Pseudomonadota > Alphaproteobacteria > Hyphomicrobiales > Brucellaceae > Ochrobactrum > Ochrobactrum sp. AP1BH01-1. The sequence continues at coordinate 469,368 of NZ_JAGPOU010000003.1, forward strand.
GATCGAACTCATCACGTGGCTCGAGATTCTTCACGTAATATTCCTCGCGGAACACGAAGAGCACGACGTCGGCATCCTGCTCGATGGAGCCCGATTCGCGAAGGTCGGAGAGCTGCGGGCGCTTGTCGTCGCGGCTTTCCACCTGACGGGAGAGCTGTGAAAGCGCAATGATGGGAACGTTGAGTTCCTTGCCGAGCGCCTTGAGGCCGGTGGTGATTTCGGTGATTTCCTGCACGCGGTTCTGTGCAGAGGCTTTCGATGAGCCGGTCATCAGCTGTACGTAGTCGATGACGAGAACGTCGAGGCCGCGCTGGCGCTTGAGGCGACGGGCACGAGCGGCGAGCTGCGCAATGGAGATACCACCGGTCTGGTCGATATAGAGCGGGATTTTCTGCATAACCTGCGAGCAGGCGACGAGCTTCTCAAAGTCGGTCTCGGTGATGTCACCGCGGCGAATTTTTGACGAGGAAACTTCCGTCTGCTCGGAAATGATACGGGTTGCGAGCTGTTCCGCCGACATTTCGAGCGAGAAGAACCCGACGACGCCGCCATTGACCGCCTTCATCGATCCATCGGCCTGCTGTTCGCCTTCATAGGCGTTGGCGATGTTGAAGGCGATATTGGTGGCAAGCGAGGTCTTGCCCATACCGGGACGGCCGGCAAGGATGATCAAGTCGGAAGGCTGCAAGCCACCCATCTTGGCATCCAGCGAATGGATGCCGGTCGAAATGCCGGAAAGATGGCCATCGCGCATGAAAGCCGCATTGGCCATGTCCACGGCGGTGGTGACGGCATCCTTGAATGGCAGGAAGCCGCCATCGTAACGGCCGGTTTCAGCCAGCTCGAACAGGCGGCGTTCGGCATCCTCAATCTGTTCCTGCGGCGCCATGTCGACAGGCGCGTCATAGGCAACATTCACCATGTCTTCGCCGATGCCGATCAAAGCGCGACGTGTCGCAAGATCGTAGATGGCACGGCCGTAATCTTCGGCGTTGATGATGGTGACGGCTTCGGTAGCGAGGCGTGTCACATACTGGAAGATGGTGAGATCGCCCACCTTGCCTTCGGTGGGCAGGAAGGTCTTCATCGTCACCGGATTGGCCATCTTGCCGACGCGGATGAGGTCGGTGGTGATCTCGTAGATGCGGCGATGCAGCGGCTCGAAGAAATGGGTAGGCTTGAGGAAGTCCGATACCCGGTAAAACGCATCGTTATTGATCAGAATGGCGCCGAGTAGCGCCTGTTCCGCCTCAATATTGTGGGGTGCTTCGCGATAGAGCGCGTCTTTCTGCTCTCGCGCGTCGTCGAGTTTGCGTACCGCCGCTTCCGCCATGATTCCAATTCCTGTCCCTGATGCAACCAGCTAGCCCTCAAGCGATGCCAAACGCAACGAGGCTTCGGATGATTCCTGCTGGAAGAGAAAAGCTATACCATGATTCACACTGATCCACAGTTCAGGCGTCGCCTTTTTGCACTTCCTGTTGACGGAGATTGTGGTGAGCGATCGGCGATACTAATCTTCTCCCGACCCGATAATCTATGACCTGTGCGGGCACTATCGCAAAGCCCGGCTTACATTCACGAGGAATATTCATGCGACACCGCACCATTGCAGCCTGGCTTCTGACAGCGCTGGCGCTCTTTTCTTCACCAGCCGTTTCGCTGGCCGCGTCGGAACCGATCGAGGTCAAAGTGTTCATCGCCGCCATGTTCGAGATCGGGCAGAATAGCGGCGATCGTGCCGGTGAGTTTCAACAGTGGTATGAGCATTATTGGAAGGATGCCAAACCCATTGAGGTGAAGGGCGCCTTGAAGCCCGTCTATTGCAACGAAAATGGCGTCTGCGGCTCCGTTCTCGGTATGGGGAAGGTGAACTCCTCAGCCAGTATGCAGGCTATTTTGCTCGACCCCGCTTTCGACTTTTCCAAAGCCTACTACATCCTCTCGGGTGTCGCCGGAACACCGCCTTCTCGCGGCACGATCGGCGACGTGAGCTGGGCCACGTGGCTCGTCGATTACGATCTGGGCCATCGTTGGGCGCCGGAGGAAGGCAAGCCCGGTGAGCCGGTATTCATGCCGCGGAAGGGCTATGAGGAATATCGCGTTTTCAAGCTCAATCCTGAACTGGTCGCCGCAGCGGTTCGTCTGGGCTCCGCTGTGGAACTTCGCGATTCGCCGGAGGCCCAGGCTTATCGCAAGCGCTATCCGGACGCGGCCGCACAAGCCAAGCCAGCCTTGAAGACGGGCACGCATATGACCGGAGATACATTCTTCCACGGTCCGGGACTGTCGAAAGAGGCTCAGTATATTGCCAAGCTCTACGGGGCCGACGACTATCTCGCCACCGAGATGGAAGCTGCGGCGCTTGCGCTCGTTATCAAGCGTCAGCATGGCACAGACCGTGTCCTCAGCCTGCGCGGCTCCGTGAACTTCGATCAGGGAAATCCCAATGAAACCACGCTGCAGCATCTGGATCCGGCGCCAGGGGAAACGGCTGGCGGGTTCGCTGAAACGGTCGAGAACATTTATCTTGTCGGTGCTCCGGTCGTGAGCGACATCGTTACCCATTGGGACAAGTGGAAGGATGGCGTCCCCAAGTCGCAATAAGATCAGAATAAGCGGGCTGCTCCATCGGAGCAGCCCGCTTATTCAAGGCAAACGGCTTTATCTCAAGCGTTCATGCTTTTCTTGACTGCCCGCACCTCGCTATTGGCCCCTTTTGGTGCACTGTCGAGACGTTTGAGACGCTTTTCCTCGGCCTCGATATAGTTGCGGGTAAGCGGAACGGATTCCTGCTTGTGGGCGATCTGGATGTGGAACACCATCATGTTCTGCCAGCGGAACGCGCTTTCCGATGCGGCCAGATAAAATTCCCACATGCGGCAGAAGCGTTCGTCATAAAGCGCCTTGGCCTTGTCGCGGTTGGCCATAAATGCTTGGCGCCACGCTTTCAGCGTTTCCGCATAATGCAGCCGCAGGATTTCTATGTCGGTGACATAAAGTCCGGCCTTTTCGATATGCGGCAGCACTTCCGACAGGGCCGGGATGTAGCCGCCCGGGAAGATATACTTGCGGATGAACGGATTGGTTGCGCCCGGCCCGTCGGACCGGCCGATGGCATGGAGCAGGAAAACGCCGTCCGGCTTCATCAGTCGCGCCACATGCTGGAAATATTCCGCAAAATGGCCGACGCCGACATGCTCGAACATGCCGACCGAAACCAGCCGGTCGAACTTGTCGTCGATATTGCGGTAATCCGTCAGCTCGAACTTGGCGCGATCCGAAAGCCCCTCGTCGGCGGCGCGCTGGTTGGCGATAGCGTGCTGCTCTTCGGATAAGGTTACGCCGGTGACATTGGCCTTGAGGTGGCGGGCAAGATAAAGCCCCATGCCCCCCCAGCCGCAGCCGATATCGAGCACCTTGTCACCTTCCTTCACCAGCATCTTGGCGGCGATGTGGCGTTTCTTGGCAAGCTGTGCCTCGGCAAGTGTGGCGTTCGGCGGATCGAAATAGGCGCAGGAATACTGCTTGTCGGGATCGAGAAACAGGTCGTAAAGCTCGCCAGAGAGATCATAATGACTTTTGATATTGCTCGATGACCGCGAAATCGTGTTCATCTGCTGGAAGCGGCGGAACAAAATGCGCAGCTTTGCCAGCGCCTTCATCCACGGTTCTGTCGCAGCTGTCGGTCCGGTGTTTTCGAATACGATCTGAAGCAGCGTGTAGATATCCCCGTCCAGAAAATCGATCTCGCCGTCCATGAAACATTCGGCGAGTTTCAATTCGGGGTCGAGCGCTACGGCGCGCTCGGCGTGTTTTGTCTTGAAGTGTATATGAACCGGCACTCCGGTCTTGTCGCCATACCGCGAACGCGCACCACTAGAATCGGTGACGGTCAGGTCTCCGGTTTTAATCATATGCGAAAGAACAGTACGCATCATTCCATACATCGGCCCCATCTCCTCTCCAGGATCGAAGCGAGTGCACGTCCATGCGTTTGCATGGCAGGCGGCGGTGCATGACATCAGAGCCGCTCTGTCATCAGATTTCAGGCAATATCCCACTCGGTCAATCGGCCTTGGGAGCGCCCGAGCAACGCAGACGTTTCCGTCGGCACCCTCTGCAATCCAATACTAATGAACAGAATAGGGAGTTTTATCGATCTGAAAAGAGAAAATGCCCGGCGGAGGCCGCCGGGCACGATCATATAAAGTTTACCACGATGGGAATGAGCGCCGGTTGGCCGGGCATTCCCACGGATAATAGGTGGCTAATTAAGCCTGATCTTCAGCTTTGTCTTCGTCGTCGAAAACTTCTTCCGACAGAGGCTGTTCTTCGATGCCGTAGATGGCTTCGATCGAGGTCAGGTCTTCACCCTTTGCCTGGCGTTCGGCTTCTTCGGTCGAACGGGCGATGTTGACGGTGACCTGAACCTGAACTTCCGGATGCAGCGAAATCGAGACTTCGTGCAGGCCGATCGTCTTGATCGGGTGGTTCAGTTCAACCTGGTTGCGGTGCAGGGTGAAGCCGTTGGCGGAAATGATTTCGGCGATGTCACGGGTCGAAACGGAACCGTAGAGCTGGCCGGTTTCACCAGCCGAACGCACGACGATGAAGCTTTCGCCATTGAGCTTTTCAGCAACGGCGCTGGCTTCGTTCTTGCGTTCCAGGTTCTGGGCTTCGAGCTGGGCGCGCTGGCCTTCGAACTTCTTCTTGTTGGCTTCGTTGGCACGAAGAGCCTTGCCCTGCGGGAGCAGGAAGTTACGGGCATAGCCGTCCTTGACCTTGACGGTTTCGCCCATCTGGCCGAGGCGGCCAATGCGTTCCAGAAGAATGACTTCCATTGGAGTTTCCTTTCAAGTTTCTGATTTGGTTATTGACTGTCGGTGCCCGGCATTTTCGAAACCGGCGCGCCGCGCGAAGTGTCGAAAAGTCCAAGAACCATGAAGATGAAAAGCAGGAATGCGAAGAGTATGATCGCAAAGTAGGCGAGCCAGAGCGCCACCGGGCGCCAAACCTTGCCGCGTGTGCGGAAATGCATGATGGCAAGGCCTGACATCATGAAGCCTGCGCTGAGAGCGCCAGCCACGACGGTTGCGATCAATCCGGCGCCGCCGGGAAGAAAGGCAACCGCAAGAGCGACCGCGAAGACAAGCAGGGCCGGGCGTGGCATACGCAGCGTCGCGGGCCAGTCGTCGCGCGGACGGCGCAGGCGACCCGACATCGAGATCAGGCGCTGTGCCAGATAAAGATTGCCTACCAGTATAGCGAGGCAGGTTGCCGGCTGGATTGCGGGCAAGGCGACCATCAGCAGCGAGGTCACATTGTCGCGAATGTCGTCGCTGGCTGTGAACTGGGGGTCGGCTTCTGCAACTCGCTCGATAAGCGTAGTTGCGAGTTCACGCGCCATGTCCGGGCCGAAACCGAGAATTGCGCCAATGACGATGAAGCTGAGCGTCACCATCAGGGCCAGTCGGAAGACGATGTCCGACAGCGGGTACCAGACCAGTATATCCTTCGGTCCGCCGAGTTCTTCGGCTGGCCGCGCGAGGCCGGAAAGATAAGCGCCTGTCGCTGCAGGAACGAAGCTCGTCAACGCCATCAGGAGGGCTGCAAGCGGGACGGCGACAACGCCGACGGCAACCGTGGCTGTGGCAGCGGCAATGATGCCGGCGCTTGAACCCCAGCCAAGGGCGACAACGAAGATTGGAAGCGGTGTCAGGAAATAGAGAACCATGGCCATAGCGGCCATCGCGCCATCCTGGACGATGACGCCGGACGACATCAAGGCCGAGGCAAGCCCCGCCAATATGCCGATACCTATAATGGTTCCATTGAATTTCATCAGTTTCGCTGTCCTGCTCCGGTCTTGCCGGTTCGTGCAGTTAGAGGACTCTGCCCCAACTTGGGTTTTTGGTACGTCCGCTACGCCCATCGCAACGGAGAATACGGGAGGTAGCGAACCACCTCCCGAATTTTAGTTCTTACTTCACAACGTAAGGCAGCAGGCCGAGGAAACGGGCGCGCTTGATCGCCTTGGCGAGTTCACGCTGCTTCTTCTGGCTGACAGCCGTAATACGGGAAGGAACGATCTTGCCGCGTTCGGAAATGTAACGCTGCAGAAGCTTGATGTCCTTGTAGTCGATCTTCGGCGCGTTTGCGCCGGAGAACGGGCACGTCTTGCGACGGCGATGGAAAGGACGGCGGGTCGGGATCTGATTGATATCAACCATGATTATGCTCCTTCACCAGCTTCGTTGTCGCGCGGACGGCGCGGACCGCGATCACCACGGTCGCCGCGATCACCACGATCGAAACCGCCTTCACGGCGGCGCGGACGATCATCACCATCGCGTTCGCGACGGTCGTCACGGCGGGTGAGCATGGCCGACTGGCCTTCTTCGTGTTCTTCAACGCGAACGGTGAGGAAACGAAGAACGTCTTCGTTGATGCGCATCTGGCGTTCCATTTCGGCAACGGCTGCAGCCGGAGCGTCAATGTTTACGAGCGTGTAATACGCCTTGCGATTCTTCTTGATACGGTAGGTGAGGGGACGCAGACCCCAGCTTTCGACCTTACCGACCTTGCCGCCATTAGCTTCGAGGACACCCTTGTACTGTTCGACGAGAGCGTCGACCTGCTGCTGGGAAATGTCCTGGCGGGCAAGAAGCACATGTTCATAAAGAGCCATTGGCTTTGCCTTTCTTCGTTATATCACGCCGACACCAGCGGCTAAGCCCCTGCGACTTCTCTTTTGCCGGAAACCGGTGAAGAAAGGACGCGTATTTGAGACGGTCGAGAGCGGAGACACGGGAGGCAGAAGCGCTTATGACTTCCAACGTATTTCTAACTGAATAACTAGTTAACGACACGGCCCTCCGTTCAGCCCCCAGCTGGTGCCAAACAATGAACGGGCGGCTATTACGTGTTTTTCCCCTTGTTTGCAAGCGCGATATCCCCGAAAAACCGACAAATGCTTGACTTTTCGCCCAAGGCTAAGGCACATCGCGCCAAATTGTGCATTTCATTGCAGGTATGGCGGTGAAAATGGATACCGGTTTCACCATTATCATATGCATAGAACCAGAACGAGGCATCAATGGCGGTAGCATTTACCTTTCCCGGACAGGGCAGCCAGGCGGTAGGCATGGGCAAGGCCCTGGCCGAACAGTTCGCGGAAGCCCGCGCCGTCTTTGACGAAGTGGACGCAGCGCTCGGCGAAAAGCTGTCCGCCACCATGTTCGAAGGCCCGGAAGACGTTCTGACGCTCACTGCCAATGCGCAGCCTGCGCTGATGGCCGTGTCGATGGCCGTCCTGCGCGTCATGGAGGCGCGCGGCTTCTCGTTGAAGGACAAGGTTTCCTACGTTGCCGGACATTCGCTGGGCGAATATTCGGCCCTTTGTGCTGCCGGCACGTTCTCGCTTGCCGATACGGCACGACTCCTGCGCATTCGCGGCAACGCTATGCAGAAAGCCGTTCCGGTGGGTGAAGGGGCGATGGCTGCAATCATCGGCCTTGAGCATGGCGATGTGGAAGCGGTCTGCGCGGAAGCAAGGGCTTCCGGTGCGGTCCAGGTCGCCAATGACAATGGCGGCGGTCAGCTGGTGATTTCCGGCTCGAAGGCGGCGGTTGAGCTGGCGGCGAAGCTTGCTTCGGAAAAGGGCGCCAAGCGCGCGATCATGCTGCCGGTTTCCGCTCCCTTCCATTCGACCTTGATGGCTCCTGCCGCCGATGCAATGCGCGAAGCGCTTGCCTCTGTCGAAAAGCACAGCCCGGTGGTGCCGCTCATCGCCAATGTGCGCGCAGCGCCCGTGACGGACGCTAATGAAATCACCGATCTGCTGGTCGAGCAGGTGACGGGTCAGGTGCGCTGGCGCGAAACCGTGGAATGGTTTGCGGCCAATGGCGTGACTTCGCTTTATGAAGTAGGTTCGGGCAAGGTTCTGACCGGTCTGGCGCGGCGCATCTCCAAGGATGTGTCGGGCGCATCCGTCGGTTCGGCCGAAGAAATCGAAGCTGCGCTTGCAGCGCTGGCATAAAAGCTCATTAGCTAAAAGGATCCGATATGTTTGATCTGACTGGCCGCAAGGCTCTCGTAACCGGTGCGACCGGCGGTCTGGGTGAAGCGATTGCCCGCGCACTTCATGCACAGGGCGCCAATGTCGGCCTGCACGGCACGCGCGAAGAAAAGCTGAAGGAACTGGCTGCCGAACTCGGCGACCGTACTTTCATCTTCCCGGCCAACCTGTCGGACCGTGAAGCCGTCAAGGCGCTCGGCCAGAAGGCGGAAGAGGAAATGGGCGGCGTCGATATTCTGGTCAACAATGCCGGCATCACCCGCGACGGCCTGTTTGTGCGCATGAGCGACGAAGACTGGGATGCCGTTCTCAACGTCAATCTCACCTCGGTTTTCAACCTCACGCGTGAGTTGACCCATCCGATGATGCGCCGCCGCAATGGCCGTATCATCAATATCACCTCCATCGTGGGCGTGACCGGCAATCCGGGGCAGGCGAATTACTGCGCTTCCAAGGCGGGGCTGATCGGCTTTTCCAAGTCGCTGGCGCAGGAAATCGCCAGCCGCAATGTGACCGTGAACTGCATCGCTCCGGGCTTCATCGAATCGGCCATGACCGACAAGCTGAACGAAAAGCAGAAGGATGCGATCATGAGCAATATCCCCATGAAGCGCATGGGCGTTGGCGGTGATATTGCTGCGGCGGTGGTCTATCTGGCAAGCGATGAGGCAGCTTATGTGACCGGCCAGACCCTGCACATTAATGGCGGCATGGCCATGATCTAACCCTCCTTCTCCCCTCAATTATGGTATAAAATGCCTTAATACGGGGGGTGGAGAAGGAAAAGGCGCTTTGCCTTGCTCAAGAAGCGTGGTAATGCGCCCATCGAGAATTGCGGCATTCTGAGCAGAAGCGCTGCGATCCTGTTCCGAAAGGAATATCCACAGGATGACTGTCCGGGCGGCATCGCTCGAAACTTGGCAGACATCTTATAACTTGATTACAATCCTGCATGCCGCTAACCAAGGCAGAGCAACAAACACACAGGTCGAGGTTCCGACATGAGCGATACCGCAGAGCGCGTCAAGAAAATCGTTGTTGAACATCTGGGCGTAGATGCCGACAAGGTCACGGAAGGCGCAAGCTTCATCGATGACCTCGGCGCAGACAGCCTCGACACGGTCGAGCTGGTCATGGCTTTCGAAGAAGAATTCGGCGTTGAAATTCCTGACGACGCTGCCGAAACGATCCTCACGGTCGGCGACGCTGTGAAGTTCATCGACAAGGCTTCCGCCTAATTTGAACTTGAGCATTGGGCTGGGGTTCTCGCGAATCCCGGCCCTGCTTGTCTTTGGTCGTGCCTTTCGTCTTCACGATCGGGACGCACATGAATGAAGGCCCTTCAACGGCCTGCATCTGCCGGAACGCTGATCGGACAATCCGTTCAATGTGGCAGGCTCCGGTTTTAACAATTGGAGCATCATCCCTTCCAGTCAGGCCCGGACATATGTTCTGCCGGTTAAAGCCTGCGGGGCGCGGTGCTCGGGACATAACAGAGTTTTAAGGGGTGGATATGAGGCGTGTCGTCATCACCGGTCTTGGTCTGGTGTCGCCGCTTGCCAGCGGTGTCGAAGAGACCTGGAAGCGTCTTATTGCCGGTGAAAGCGGTGCTCGCCGCATCACGGAATTTGAAGTTGACGATCTGGCCTGCCAGATTGCCTGCCGCGTTCCCGTCGGTGACGGCACCAATGGCACATTCAACGCCGACCTCCATATGGAGCCCAAGGAACAGCGCAAGGTTGATCCTTTCATCGTTTACGCCGTCGGCGCTGCCGATCAGGCGCTGGACGATGCCGACTGGCATCCCGAAAGCGACGAAGATCAAATTCGCACCGGCGTTCTGATCGGTTCGGGCATCGGCGGTATCGAGGGCATTGTCGAGGCAGGCTATACGCTACGCGACAAGGGCCCACGCCGCATCTCTCCCTTCTTCATTCCGGGTCGCCTGATCAATCTGGCTTCCGGACATGTGTCGATCAAGCACAAGTTGCGCGGTCCGAACCATGCGGTCGTCACCGCCTGCTCGACCGGCGCACACGCCATTGGCGATGCTGCCCGCCTGATCGCTTTCGGCGACGCGGATGTGATGGTCGCGGGTGGTACGGAATCCCCGGTCAGCCGCATTTCGCTTGCAGGTTTTGCCGCCTGCAAGGCGCTCTCCACGAAGCGCAATGATGACCCGACCGCAGCATCCCGTCCATATGATGAAGACCGCGACGGCTTTGTCATGGGCGAAGGCGCGGGCGTCGTGGTTCTTGAGGAACTCGAACACGCATTGGCGCGTGGCGCGAAGATCTATGCCGAAGTCATCGGTTATGGTCTTTCCGGCGATGCCTATCACATCACCGCTCCAAGTGAGAACGGCGAGGGCGCCCAGCGCTGCATGGAAATGGCCATCAAGCGCGCCGGCATCACGCCGGAACAGATCGACTACATCAATGCGCATGGCACATCGACCATGGCTGACACCATCGAACTGGGCGCTGTCGAGCGCGTGGTCGGCGATGCCGCATCGAAGGTTTCCATGTCCTCGACCAAGTCGTCCATCGGTCACCTGCTGGGTGCCGCCGGTGCCGCCGAAGCCATTTTCTCGACGCTTGCCATCCGCGATAACATCGCGCCTGCGACGCTCAATCTCGACAATCCTGCGGTCTCCACGAAGATCGATCTGGTTCCGCACAAGGCCCGTGAACGCAAGATCGATGTGGCCCTGTCGAACTCCTTTGGGTTCGGCGGAACCAACGCTTCGCTGATCCTGCGCCGATATTCCTGATCGGTATCGCTGAAATAAAATCTCGGATTTAAAAAACGCGGGGATTTCTCCGCGTTTTTGCCAAAATATAACCGGATGCGATGTTTAAAATCGTGAACAGCGGTTAGTGTAGTCGCAACTCCGAAGAGTTTTATCCGCTCTGACGAAAATAAGTGCATAAGCCGTTCTGGGCGGGCATTCGACGCGGATGTCGGGAGCTGCGCCAAAAATAGATAGACGGAGCTTTTCGTATGGTTAGCTTAACTATGCAAAGCTCTGGACCGAGGTGATTGAGTGAATTCAGAGGCACCATCCGGAACACCCCTTGCAGACGAGCAGCCCACGGACGCGACGCAGGAAACGACCGCGACGTCAAAGCCGTTCGTGCCGAAATCTGCGTCTGAAGCTCTGCGCCCCGAGCCGGGAACGCCGCCGCCGCGCAAGCGTTCACGCCATGCGCGCAGCCAGATCGTGGTTTTCATGAACTTCATGCTGTCGCTTGTGGTGCTGGTTCTGCTCGGCGCTTCCGCCTTGTTCTATTTCGGCAAGATGCAGTTCGATGCTCCGGGCCCGCTCACGGCCGAAACGACATTTCTCGTCAAGCGCGGCGCAGGTATCGCCGAGGTCTCTAACAGCCTGGAAAACCGCGAGATCGTCAGCGATGCGCGCATCTTCCGCTATGGTATGCGCACGCTTGGACATGAAAACGATTTGAAGGCAGGCGAATACGCCATCCCTGCCGGCGCGACGATGCGCGATGTGATGAATATTCTCATCAGCGGCAAGTCCATCATGTATCCGCTGACCATTCCCGAAGGTCTGACGGTGAAGCAGATTTTCGACCGTATTTCGGTTGATCCGATTCTTGTCGGTGATATGCCGAAGGATATGCCCCCGGAAGGCTCGCTCTTCACCGATACGCTGAATTTCACGCGTGGAACGACGCGTGCGGAAATCATCGATCGCATGGTTGCCTCGCAGAAGAAGCTCGTGGACGAAGCCTGGGCAAAGCGTAATCCCGATCTGCCGGTCAAGGACAAGAACGAATTCGTGACGCTGGCTTCCATCGTGGAAAAGGAAACCGGTATCGCCTCCGAGCGCCCGCATGTGGCGTCGGTCTTCGTCAACCGCTTGAAGAAGGGCATGCGCATTCAGTCCGATCCAACCATTATCTATGGACTGTTCGGTGGGGCTGGCAAACCTTCTGATCGCCCGATCTTCAAGTCGGACATCGAAAAGCCAACACCCTACAACACTTATGTGATCAACGGTCTGCCACCGACGCCGATTGCCAATCCGGGCAAGGCGGCACTTGAAGCTGTCGCCAACCCTCTGGATACGGAGGACCTTTACTTTGTTGCCGATGGTACTGGTGGCCATGTGTTTTCAAAGACGCTGCAGGAGCACAATGCCAATGTTCGCAAGTGGCGTTCCGTGGAACAGCAGAAGAATATCGAGCAACAGAATAATAGCGGCGATGCGAACCAAACCAAGGGGCAGAGCGCAGGCCAATAACGCTTCGCTATGACTTTTGATGAGCTGGAGACTATGTAACCGAAGCCAGTGTTTGTCGCCGGCTTCGGTTCGGTTTTTAGAGTAAGTCCGCGCTTCTGCGGATAAGAATTGAGGGGATGGAACGCATGGCGCTCCAAAGCATGACCGGATTTGCACGCCATGCCGTGCAACACGCCGTTGATGGCGGAGAAGTACGCATTGTCTGGGAAGTGCGTTCTGTCAACGGCAAGGGGCTCGATCTTCGACTGCGATTGCCGCAAGGTCTAGAAGCGACCGAACATCCGGTGCGGTCGATGCTGGCGCGCCATTTTTCGCGCGGGAATTTTCAGGCGAGCCTCAGCGTGGAACGCAATGAAGCGCAGGCCGGTTTCAGCATCAATCAGGCCATGCTCGCCGAAGTGCTGAAACTCGGCGCGGATTTGCAGGCCAGGCACGGTCTCGCGCCTGCGAGTGTTGACGGCATTCTTTCGCTGCGCGGCATTATCGATCAGGCGCAGGTGGCTGACAACGAAGATGAACGCGGCGGGCTGGAAGCTGCCATCGTCTCAAGCTTTGAGGAGGCGCTCAAGGCCATTGCCGGTGCCCGAAAGCAGGAAGGCAAGGCTCTTTTCACCATTCTGGCCGCGCATGTCGATACCATCGAACGCCTGACCGAGAGTGCCCGCCGCGACCCGTCGCGCAGTACCGATGCGATCAAGGCCCGTCTCGCCGGGCAGGTGGCTCTGCTGTTGAATGCCGCACGTGAACTCGATGAAGCGCGGCTCTATCAGGAAGCGGCTTTTCTGGCGACCAAGGCCGATATTCAGGAAGAGCTTGACCGGCTGGAGACCCATGTGGCATCCGCCCGCAAGCTACTGGCGGATGGTGGGCCCGTGGGACGCAAGCTCGATTTTCTTTCACAGGAATTTAATCGTGAAGCCAATACATTGTGTTCCAAATCGAATGCGGCGTCGATCACAGCCATCGGTCTGGAACTGAAGGCGGTCGTGGATCAGTTTCGCGAGCAAGTACAAAATCTGGAGTAAAAGGTATCATGGCCATCTCTTCGGTTGAAAATGGCGTCGCGCGCAGAGGCTTGATGGTGGTGATCTCGTCGCCATCCGGGGCCGGAAAGTCAACGATTGCCCGGCTGTTGCTGGAAGACAAGAAGATGAATCTCTCGCTTTCGATCAGCGTGACGACGCGTCAGCGCCGCCCGAGCGAGATTGAAGGGGTCCATTATCATTTCAAGACGATCCGGGAATTCGAGCGTCTGCGTGACAATGACGAACTGATCGAATGGGCCGAAGTTCACGGCAATTTCTACGGTACGCTCCGTGAAACCGCTGAGATTGCGCTGGCCGACGGCCAGGACATGCTCTTCGACATCGACTGGCAGGGCGCAGACCAGCTGCAGGCCAAGATGCCCGCCGATGTGGTCTCGATCTTCATCCTGCCGCCGACGATGCGCGAATTGCAGCAGCGCTTGAACCGCCGCGCGGAAGACACGGCGGATGTCATCGAGACGCGTTTGCAGAATGCCCGCTTTGAGATCCAGAAATGGGTGAAATACGATTACATCGTCATCAATGAGGACCTTGACCGCTCCTTTGCCGCGATCAAGTCGATCATCGAGGCCGAGCGTCTACGCCGCGACCGCCGCCCGGGCCTCTTCGATTTCGTGACCGGTTTGCTGGAAGAAGAGCCGGGCGTGTAAGACGCGATCCGGCTTTTACGAAAATCTGATGGTTATTCTGTCCGTTTCGCTTGCAAGCCGTTTGAACGCTTCGAGAAACGGTTGGCCGCCGCGTGTTTTCAACTTGGCGAGCGCATCGACATTCTGGAAAACGAGTTCGCATTCTCCGGGCCAGCCGGGACCTTGCCATTGCACTGCGTCCCAGAACGAGTCGAGTGTATAGCCGAAGGCTTCAGGATCTTCCGCAGGAACAGCGGAAAGATAACGCCGCCAAAGCTCGTCAGTGCTCTCTATTCCTGTGCAATCAATTTTGTAGACCGGCAGCATATCAGCCTAGCAGGATCAGCAGGCCGTCCACCATGCCAAGGGCGAGAATGAGCGCACCCATGGTGATGGCCGTCAGGACCAGCATACGCCTTTGCCGGTCACGCTTTTGCGTTTGCTTGCCCGTCCAGTCGTAGGGCGATTGGGGCATTTTTCTCTCCAGGTCGGCGCTGCATTGAAAGTTGCCAAGCAGCCATGTCCGTAACCTGCACTTTACCGCCTTTATCTGCAAGTAAGATGGAGCTGATAAATGCACATCCGCCGAGGTGTCCGTGACGGCAGGGCTATACAGCCGTGCCGCCCACCGTTACCTGATTCATACGCAGATGCGGCTGGCCGACGCCGACGGGAACCCACTGGCCGCCCTTGCCGCAATTGCCGCTGCCGGTATCGAGCTTCATGTCATTGCCGATCATCGCGATGCGCTGCATGGCATCCGGTCCGTTGCCGATCAGCATCGCGCCCTTGATCGGCGCGGCGATCTTGCCGTCTTCGATCATATAGGCCTCCGTACAGCCGAACACGAACTTCCCGGATGTAATGTCCACCTGACCGCCCCCGAAGGAAACAGCGTAGATGCCTTTTTTCATGGACGCGATGATCTCTTCCGGCGTCTTGTCGCCCGAAAGCATGTAGGTGTTGGTCATGCGTGGCATGGGTGCATGGGCATAGGATTCGCGCCGTCCATTCCCTGTCGCCTCCATGCCCATCAGGCGCGCATTCTGGCGGTCCTGCATATAATTGACCAGCTTGCCGTCGTCGATCAGCACTGTGCGATTGGTCGGCGTGCCTTCGTCATCGATGGTCAGCGAGCCGCGACGCTCGGCGATCGTGCCGTCATCCACCACCGTCACGCCCTTGGATGCCACCTGCTGGCCGAGAAGCCCGGCAAAGGCAGAGGTTTTCTTGCGGTTGAAGTCGCCTTCAAGCCCGTGCCCGACCGCTTCATGCAGCATGACGCCCGGCCAGCCATTGGCCAGAACAATGTCGAACGTGCCTGCCGGCGCAGGGATGGCTTCCAGATTGACCAGGGCTTGCCGCAAAGCCTCATCGGCCGCGTGCTGCCAGCTTTCAACAGTAATAAACTCACCAAAACCCTTTCGCCCGCCCAACGTATGCGAGCCGGATTCCTGCCGGTCGCCGCTGCCTGCCACGGCCGAAACGGTGAGCCGCACCATGGGGCGAATATCGCGGACGAAATGCCCGTCGGCGCGCAGGATTTCGACCTGCTGCCAGGAACCGGCGAGCGAAACGGAAACCTGACGGACTTTCGGGTCCTTGGCGCGCAGATAACCATCGATCTGCTGCAAAAGCTGAACTTTTGCATCGAAGGTCGGGGAGCCGATCGGGTTTTCGTCCGTGTAAAGATGACGATTGGTGCCCGCAGGCGCGGCAGCATATGTACCGCCGTAGCCCTTGATAGTTGCGGAAACTGCATCGGAGGCGCGCTTCAGCGCGGCCATCGACAGATCGCCTGCATGGGCGTAACCGATGGCTTCCCCTGCGACTGATCGCAACCCGAATCCCTGATCCTGATTGAAAGAGCCGGTCTTGAGACGACCATTATCGAAAACGAGCGCTTCAGCTTCGCGGTATTCCACGAAGAGTTCGCCATCGTCGCTGCCCTTGAGGCTGGCAGCGACAAGGCGTTCGATACTGTCGCGGCTGGCGTCGAAACTGTCGATCAGGCTTTTCATAAAAATAAATCCCGCAGCATTGTTTGCTGCAGGATGTAAGCCTTAAAGCGGTTAAGAACAACCACGTGTCAGCGGTGAGCTGGGAGATTCAGGCTATAGTGAGCCGAAAATGGTGGTTTTCGAGAACCGGAGCGCAGCGTACCTAAATGTACGTAAGCAACGGCAGCACAGAAAAACGCCATTTGCGGGCCACTAAGCGTGCATCACGGCAGGGCGTCGAAGCCTTCACCAAACCCCTTCAGGTCAACGGGGATGCCGACGCCCTCTTCCGGTGTCTGGAAGACGATGAAGGTGGCAGCCTTTCCGGAACGCAATGTCTTCAGAAGATCGTCCTCGAGGATCACTTCGGCGTAGCAGCCATCTTCGAAGCAGCGGACGAAATAGGCGCGGCCAATATCCTTGCCGTCGACATTGAGGCCAAGGCCGTTGGGAAGCAGGACACCAAGCGGCGCCAGAACACGAAGAATGCGGGCCTTGTTGTCTGCCGTCTTGAGAACGACAACCGAAAGGCCGAGTTCAGGGCGCTTTGCGGCAACCACGTTCTGGATCAGCGCGCACTGCTCCGTCTTTGCGCCAGCAGGCGTGTCACAGAGGACGGACCAAGCGCCGTGCTGCGACTTGAGCTTGCCGCTCTGCTGCGGGCTGGCCGGAGCCGCCTGCGACTGCGCAGCCGGCGCCTCTTGTGGGGTTGGTAGCTGCGCCGGTGCCTGCTGCGCAAGCGAAGGAAGCGTAGCAATGGCAAGCGCCATGCAGGCGCCCGTTGCTAGTGTTGCGAGGCGTTGGCTGATCGTGCGGCGGGCAAGCATGCGAAAAGTCATGAAATCTCCAGATCGAATCACCGGGACGTTAACGCGCTGCATTGGCCATGAAAAGCGCCGCGACCGGCGTTTCTTTATCCTGGCCATCATAGCAACGGTGATACCGTCTGTTGCATCGATTGTCACGCGGCACGTTAAAAGAAACGTCTTGTCAAATCATGGCTTCATTAAGGGTTTCGTACGGTTTTCCAAAGTTTTCGTGGTGGAGGCGAACAACTCCACCATGCCGAATAATCCGGGACGTTCGCACTTCTTAGCGCGGCTGCGCGCAAAAATGCCGCACAGGAACATATTCGCCTTCCTTGCGGTGTGCGCTAAGGTGTGGTTTGAACGCCGACGGGGGATGCGGCCGTCTTTAACGTCCGGCGTCCAGCTCGAAAGGGCGAAAAGGGAGAGAGTTCTGGTGGATAAGATTGTTGCCACAACGAAGGGCGCCTTCGGCGGCGCTCTTGCAGTGCTGTGGACGACTGGTGCCGCTTTTGCGGATCAGCCCCGTCCCTGGGAATGGAGATTTCAGGACGCAGCGACTGGAATTGCCGAACAGATTCATTGGTTTGAGCGTTATACGCTCTGGTTCATTATTCCAATTACCCTGCTGGTTCTGTTTTTGCTGGTCTGGGTTGTGCTTCGCTTTCGCGCAAGCGCAAATCCTGAGCCGTCCAAAACCAGCCACAACACCGCTATTGAAGTGATCTGGACCATCGGGCCTGTGATCATTCTTCTGTTCCTTGCGGTTCCGTCCTTCCAGCTGCTGACGGCGCAATATTCGCCGGAAGATCCAACGCTGACGGTCAAGGCAACGGGTTACCAGTGGTATTGGGGCTACGAGTATCAGGTCGATAATCCGGTGAGCTTTGATTCCCTTCTTCTGAAGGATGGTGATCGCGCCGCTGCCGGCAAGGAAGACAAGGCCCGCTATCCGCGTCTTCTCGCGGTCGATAATGAAGTCGTGGTTCCGGTCGGCGAAACGGTACGCCTTCTCGTTACCGCTGCCGACGTCATCCATTCGTGGACGATCCCGGCTTTCGGCGTGAAGATGGACGCGGTTCCGGGCCGTATCAACGAAGCTTGGTTCAAAGCGGACAAGGAAGGCCTTTACTACGGTCAGTGCTCGGAGCTCTGCGGCAAGGATCACGGCTTCATGCCGATCGCCGTGCGCGTTGTCTCCAAGGAGCAGTATCAGACCTGGATCGCCGCTGCGGGATCGGATCTGAACGGCGCGAACAAGGCGCTTCAGGCCGCTATTGAAGGTGGCGCAAACGATAAGGTGGCTGCGGCGGGTCTTTAAGATCCCGAACGCCAAGACTGTTGAAAAACGGGAGCGAATTCCATGGCTGGCACAGCAGCTCACGAGCATGGTGCCCACGACGACCACAAGCCGCACGGCTGGGTTCGTTGGGTATACTCGACCAATCATAAAGACATCGGTACCCTGTACCTGATTTTTGCAATCATCGCCGGCATCATCGGCGGCGCGCTCTCCATCGCGATGCGCGCCGAACTCCAGGAGCCGGGCATCCAGATTTTCCATGGTCTGGCGCAGATGGTTTACGGCGTTGAAGGTGATGCAGCCCTCGACGCTGGCAAGCACATGTTCAACGTGTTCACCTCGGCGCACGCCCTGGTCATGATCTTCTTCATGGTCATGCCTGCGCTGATCGGCGGTTTCGCCAACTGGATGGTGCCGCTGATGATCGGCGCGCCGGACATGGCTTTCCCGCGCATGAACAATATTTCGTTCTGGCTGCTGCCGCCTGCGCTGCTCTTGCTCCTGATCTCGCTCTTCATGCCGGGTCCGGCAGGCGGTTGGGGTCCTGGCGGCGGCTGGACGCTCTATCCGCCTCTGTCGACTTCCGGCCAGCCCGGACCGGCTGTGGACTTCGCCATTTTGGCAATCCACATCTCCGGTGCATCCTCGATCCTTGGCGCGATCAATTTCATCACCACGATCCTCAACATGCGCGCTCCGGGCATGACGCTGCACAAGATGCCGCTCTTTGCATGGGCTGTGCTGGTGACGGCGTTCCTGCTTCTGCTTTCGCTGCCGGTTCTGGCGGGTGGCATCACCATGCTGCTGACCGACCGCAACTTCGGAACGACCTTCTTCACGCCTGATGGCGGCGGTGATCCGATCCTCTACCAGCACCTGTTCTGGTTCTTTGGTCATCCGGAAGTATACATTCTGATCCTGCCGGGCTTCGGCATCGTCAGCCACATCGTATCGACCTTCTCGCGCAAGCCGATCTTCGGTTACCTCGGCATGGCCTATGCCATGGTCGCCATCGGTGTCGTCGGCTTCGTTGTGTGGGCGCACCACATGTATACGGTCGGCCTTTCGCTCGACACGCAGCGTTACTTCGTGTTCGCTACGATGGTCATCGCGGTCCCGACAGGTATCAAGATCTTCTCCTGGATCGCGACGATGTGGGGTGGCTCGATCACCTTCCGCGCGCCGATGCTGTGGGCGATCGGCTTCATCTTCCTGTTCACGGTCGGTGGTGTGACGGGCGTTCAGCTCGCCAATGCCGGTCTCGACCGCGCGCTGCATGATACCTACTACGTCGTGGCTCACTTCCATTACGTGCTGTCGCTGGGTGCGGTGTTTGCGATCTTCGCGGGCTGGTACTACTGGTTCCCGAAGATGAGCGGCTACATGTACAACGAGTTCACCGCGAAGCTGCATTTCTGGGTCACCTTCGTTGGTGTGAATCTGGTCTTCTTCCCGCAGCACTTCCTTGGTCTTGCTGGCATGCCGCGTCGTTATATCGACTATCCGGATGCCTATGCAGGCTGGAACATGGTCTCATCCTACGGCTCTTATATTTCGGGCTTTGCGGTCCTGATCTTCCTCTACAATGTCTTCGAGGCGTTCGCGAAGAAGCGGGAAGCAGGTGCGAATCCGTGGGGCGAGGGTGCAACCACGCTGGAATGGCAGCTGTCTTCGCCGCCTCCGTTCCACCAGTGGGAGCAATTGCCGCGCATCAAGTAATCGTGCGATGGGCGGGGTCGGGAAAAG
This sequence comes from Ochrobactrum sp. AP1BH01-1, assembly GCF_018066705.1. Lineage (NCBI taxonomy): Bacteria > Pseudomonadati > Pseudomonadota > Alphaproteobacteria > Hyphomicrobiales > Brucellaceae > Ochrobactrum > Ochrobactrum sp. AP1BH01-1. The sequence continues at coordinate 489,245 of NZ_JAGPOU010000003.1, forward strand.
ACTTCGCCCTTCTTTACAAAATGTGCTATGGGCGGGCGGCATTCTGTTCCGCCCGTCGCCGGTAGCTGAAAAAGTCGGCCGTCAAGCAAGGCATTCCGGCGGGAACAGATCGGTTTCCGGGAGGACATTGTTGTGATGGTGCGGATCTGCGCTGTAGGGGCGCGGGTTTCGGACCGGTGAACTCGAGGTTTTTGAAGTTAAAATGTCTCTGGTGGAAAAAAACGCAGGTACCGATGACGCACTCGCTCTCTCTGAAGCGACAGCGCGCGATTACCTTGTTCTTTTGAAACCCCGCGTGATGTCCCTCGTGGTCTTCACCGGGCTGGTCGGTCTTGTGGTCGCGCCGGGACATATGAATCCTGTCCTTGCGGCCATCAGCATCCTGTGCATCGCGGTCGGTGCCGGTGCGTCCGGTGCGCTGAACATGTGGTACGACGCCGATATCGATGCGGTGATGAAGCGTACCCGCAACCGGCCTATTCCGGCGGGCGTTATTGCACCCAATCAGGTGCTGGCATTTGGCCTCACGCTGTCCGCATTCTCCGTCATTACGCTCGGCCTCATGGTCAACTGGCTGGCAGCTGCATTGCTGGCGTTCACGATCTTCTTCTATGCTGTCATCTACACGATGTGGTTGAAACGCTCGACGCCGCAGAACATCGTAATTGGCGGTGCCGCCGGCGCATTTCCTCCAATGATCGGCTGGGCCGCCGCGACGGGCGAAATCACTTTGGACAGTGCCGTTCTGTTCATGATTATCTTCCTGTGGACGCCGCCGCATTTCTGGGCGCTTTCACTGTTCTCAGCCAACGATTATGAAGCGGCACGCATTCCAATGATGCCGAACGTCAGGGGTGAACTTTCGACCCGCCGTCAGGCGCTGTTCTATTCGGTCATCATGGCTCCCGTCGGCGTTCTTCCCTGGGTGCTTGGCTTCGCCGGTCCTGTCTACGGTGCGGTTTCCACGCTGCTGGGCCTGGCTTTCGTTTATTACGCATGGCGCTTGTGGGCTGCGGGATCGCAGACCGCAATGCTGGCGGCCGCCCGCAAGCTGTTTCGCTTCTCGCTGCTTTACCTGTCGGGACTGTTTGCGGTGCTGCTTGTTGAAACACTGGCCATGAAGGCGCTGGCCGCCTTTGGAGTGCTCTAATGGATAAAGCCGTACAGAAGCCTGTGAACAGCGAATTGGAACTGGTCGTTCCCACGGAACAGCAAAAAAAAGCCCAGCGCAATCGCTCATGGGGGCTGGCCATCGCGTTGGCGCTGTTCGTGCTCCTTGTTTATGTGGGCACGATTGCGAAACTGGGTGCCAATATTCTGGTACGGCCCATCTGAAGCTGTTCCGGGGAGGGAATTGGAGGAGAAAATGGCTGATCTGCATCAGAAGGATCAAAAGTTGAGAAAGCAACAGCGTTCGAACGCGACGATTGCTTTTGCTTGTCTGTCTTTCTTTGTCTGTATGATCGGTGCAGCCTACGCCTCCGTGCCGCTATACCGCATTTTCTGTCAGGTGACAGGCTATGGCGGAACGACACAGCGCGTCGAACAATACTCCGATACTATTCTCGATAAGACCATCAAGGTGCGTTTCGACGCGAATACGGCCAACGGGTTGCCATGGGATTTCAAGCCCGTGCAGCGCGAGGTCACGGTTCGCATCGGCGAAACGACGATGATCAAGTATGAAGCACGCAACCTGTTCGATGAGCCAACCTATGGCCGCGCAAGCTTCAACGTCGCGCCGGGCCGGGCAGGTGCATATTTCAATAAGGTTGAATGCTTCTGCTTTACCGACACGACCCTGAAGCCGGGCGAGGATATGGAAATGCCGGTGGTGTTCTTTGTCGATCCCGAGATCGTCAATGATCCCGATCTGAAAGACGTGAAGACGATCACGCTGTCCTATACATTTTTTCCGATCGAGAAGCCGAAGCCGGTGGCGAATGCCAAGGCCGAGACGCCAACCAACGGAAGCTGAAGCCTAGCGCATGTCTCCCGAAAGTGGATGCCGGTTTCGGGATAAAGACATGCATGAATACGATGCTCTGGCGGCACACAATGCCGCAAAGACAAAAGGATGAAGCGGTTTTATTCTGATACGAGATACCGCTTGTGGCAGACAGACTTGCATGACACCTCTTTAGGGGTTTAAGCATGAAGGTACGAGAGAGGAGCCCCTAAGGGGATTTACGGGGAGAGACATGGCCGACGTTCATCAGAAAAATCACGACTATCATATCATCGCGCCCAGCCCTTGGCCGTTCCTGAGCTCCGTGGGTGCATTCGTGCTTGCCGTCGGCGGTATTGCCTGGATGCGTTACATCAATGCCGGCGAGCTGCCATTCTTTGGCCTCAACGTGGTGACGCCATGGATTTTCTTCATCGGGCTCGCGATCGTGCTTTACTGCATGTATGGCTGGTGGTCCGATACGATCAAGGAAGGGCATGAGGGGCACCATACCCGTGTCGTGTCGCTGCATCTGCGTTACGGCATGATCATGTTCATCGCTTCGGAAGTCATGTTCTTCGTCGCCTGGTTCTGGGCATTCTTCGATGCGAGCCTCTTCCCGAACGAAGTACATCAGGTTGCCCGCGCCACCTTCACCGGCGGCGTCTGGCCTCCGAAGGGCATCGAAGTTCTCGATCCGCTCCATCTGCCGCTGTATAACACCGTGATCCTGCTTCTGTCGGGCACGACCTTGACCTGGGCGCATCATGCGCTGCTGCACAACGATCGCAAGGGCATGATTACCGGTCTGGCGATTACTGTTGCTCTCGGTGTCTTGTTCTCCTTCGTGCAGGCATATGAGTACATTCACGCACCGTTTGCGTTCAAGGACTCGATCTACGGCGCGACGTTCTTCATGGCGACTGGTTTCCACGGTTTCCACGTTATCATCGGCACGATCTTCCTTCTGGTCTGCCTTTTCCGCGCTATCGGGGGTGACTTCACGCCGAAGCAGCATTTCGGTTTTGAGGCTGCTGCCTGGTACTGGCACTTCGTTGACGTAGTCTGGCTGTTCCTGTTCTTTGCCATCTACGTATGGGGTGGCTGGGGCGCGCCGATGCACGGCGGTTAATCCGTAGGATTCATCTGTTTTGGAGGCGGCCCTGGCAACATGGCCGCCTTTTGTTTATCGAATGAAGCAGGGGGAAATCGGATGCCGGACCAGAATGCTTATCCTATGGTCGATCCCATAAAGAGCGGTATCGCGGGCCGCTGCCCGCGTTGCGGCGAGGGGAAGCTTTTCGACGGTTTCCTGAAAGTGGCTCCGCGCTGCTCGAGTTGTGGGCTGGATTATTCTTTTGCCGATTCCGGCGACGGCCCGGCGGCCTTCGTGATTCTCATCATCGGCTTCATCGTCGTCGGTCTTGCACTATGGATGGAAGTCAACTTTGGACCGCCGCTCTGGGTGCATTTCGTTCTGTGGGTGCCGCTTGCGATCATTCTCAGCCTTGTCGCCATGCGATGGGCGAAGGGTATCCTTATCAACATGCAATACCGCAACAAGGCAGCTCCGGGCCGCATAGACAGCCGACAGGATGACGGCAAATGACGACAGTACAACAGTCACGCCGCTTTCCCTGGGGTGTAGTGATTGCATCCGCCATAGCGCTCGTCATTCTGCTGGCGCTCGGCACATGGCAGGTAGAGCGTTTGCAGTGGAAGGAAGCACTGATTGCATCGACCGAGCAGCGCATTCATGAGCCGCCATTGCCGTTGTCGGAGATGGAAAAGGTCTACAAGCAGGAAGGTTCTGTCGAATATCGTCCGGTAACGGTCTCCGGCACTTTCATGCATCAGGGCGAACGGCATTTTCTGGCAACATATGAGGGGGCTGCGGGCTATAATGTCTATACGCCGCTGATGCTGGAAGACGGGCGTTTCGTTCTCGTCAATCGCGGCTTCGTTCCCTATGAGAAGAAAGACCCGTCGACGCGTGCCGAGGGACAGGTTGACGGTCCGGTAAATGTGACCGGGCTGGCGCGCGATCCCTTGTCGGCGAAGCCCGGCTTCTTTCTTCCCGACAATGATCCGTCCAAGAATATTTTCTACTGGAAAGATTGGGGAGCCATGGCGGAAAGCGCAGACCTGCCAAATCTGGACGAGGTCGTGCCTTTCTTTATCGACGCCGACAGCAAGCCCAATCCGGGTGGACTGCCGATCGGCGGTGTGACGATCATCGATTTTCCCAACAACCATCTGCAATATGCCGCGACATGGTACGGTCTTGCCCTGGCCCTGATAGGGGTTGTCGGGACGTGGCTGTGGCGTTATCGAAAGTCCAGCAGGGGTTGACATTGGCCTCGTTGCAGCCCAACTCCGAGACTAGATGTTAAGCCACGCCGAACCTAGCGAGCATACTTCATGACCGATCAGCGACCACCACTGGAAATCCGCCTTTGCGGCCCACGCGGCTTTTGCGCCGGTGTGGATCGGGCAATCCAGATCGTCGTGCTGGCGCTGAAGAAATATGGCGCTCCGGTCTATGTGCGCCATGAAATCGTACATAACCGCTATGTGGTCGAGGGCTTGCAGTCTCGCGGCGCAATCTTTGTCGAGGAGTTGGACGAGATTCCCGCAGAACACCGCGACCAGCCTGTTGTATTTTCCGCTCATGGCGTGCCGAAATCGGTGCCCGCCGATGCCGAGGCCAAGAACCTTTTTTATCTCGACGCTACCTGTCCTCTGGTTTCCAAGGTGCACAAACAGGCCATGCGTCATCAGCGCCTTGGCCGCCATGTCATTTTGATCGGACATTCCGGCCACCCGGAAGTGATCGGCACCATGGGGCAATTGCCGGACGGTGCGGTAACACTCATTGAAACGGTCGAGGATGCGCGGAACTGTCATTTCGATGACGAGGACAATCTCGGTTTCGTGACGCAGACGACGCTTTCGGTGGATGATACGGCAGGCATTATTGAGGAATTGCAGGCGCGCTTTCCGAACCTTTCGGCTCCCGCGGCGGAATCGATCTGTTATGCCACGACCAACCGGCAGGATGCGGTGCGGTCTGCAGCTCCGGGTTGTGATCTGTTTCTGATCGTCGGCGCGCCGAACTCTTCCAATTCCAAGCGTCTGGTTGAAGTTGCGGAGAAGGCTGGGGCGCATATGTCGATGCTTGTCCAGCGCGCGGCCGACATCGAATGGGACCGGATCGGCAATGTGTCGGTCGTGGGACTGTCGGCGGGGGCTTCTGCACCTGAAATCATCGTCGATGAAATTATCGATGCCTTCAAGGCCCGCTACGATGTGAAGATCGAATTGGCTGAAACCACGGTCGAAACGGAGAACTTTCTCGTCAATCGCGAAATTCGCGATGTAGAGCTGACGGTGCAGGATATGGCATTCGTCAACGGGGAACATCGGGTGGCCGGCATTCCGAAATTGATGCCCAAGGACATATAAGGAAAATAAGCGGCATGGCCGTCTATACGGATATCAATGAAATCGAACTCGGCGCCTTCCTGCAGCAGTACGATATTGGCACACTGACATCTTACAAAGGCATTGCGGAAGGGGTGGAGAACTCCAACTATCTTCTGCACACCTCTTCAGGTTCGTTCATCCTGACGCTTTATGAAAAGCGCACCAATCGGGAAGACCTGCCGTTCTTTCTCGGCTTGATGCAGCATCTGGCAAGCCGCGGCCTTGAATGTCCGCAGCCGGTGGTCCGTCGCGACGGCTCGACCATCGGCGAACTCGCCGGACGGCCTGCTGCGATCGTTACTTTCCTTGAAGGCATGTGGATGCGCCGCCCAACGGTCGAGCATTGCGAAGCGGTTGGCGAAGGACTGGCTCATATGCATCTGGCGGGTGCTGATTTTTCACTGCGCCGCCGCAATGGCCTGACGCTTTCGGATTGGCGTCCTTTGTGGAGCCTCTCGTGTGAACGCGCGGATACGGTGGAGCCCGGCCTTGTTCGCGAGGCGGAAGCTGATCTGGATTTTCTGGAGAAGAACTGGCCAGCCGATCTGCCGCAGGGCGTGATCCATGCCGATCTTTTCCCGGATAATGTCTTTTTCCTGGGCGACAGGCTTTCTGGATTTATCGACTTCTATTTCGCCTGCACCGATATTCTGGCTTATGACGTCGCCGTCTGTCTGAACGCATGGTGCTTTGAGAAGGATTTTTCCTATAATCGCACCAAGGGCGCGGCACTTCTGCGTGGCTACAATGCCGTTCGGCCACTTTCTGTGCCGGAAGCTAATGCGCTGCCGGTCCTGGCACGCGGCGCGGCTATTCGTTTCATGCTCACCCGGCTTTACGATTGGCTGAACGTTCCTGAAGGCAGCTTCGTGGTCAAGAAGGACCCGATGGAATACGTGCGTAAGATGCGCTTCCACCGGCAGATCGAGACCGCCGCTGAATATGGCCTTGAACAACAGGGAGCCGCGGCGTGAAGCGGATTGAGGCTTTTACGGACGGTGCGTGCTCCGGCAATCCTGGCCCCGGCGGCTGGGGTGCAATCCTGCGCTGGAATGGCAATGTCAAGGAACTGAAGGGCGGCGAAGCCGACACGACCAACAACCGCATGGAACTGATGGCGGCCATCTCGGCGCTTTCGGCACTGAAGGAACCGTGTGAAGTCGATCTCTATACGGACTCCGTCTATGTGCGCGACGGCATTTCCGGCTGGATCGAGGGCTGGAAGCGCAATGGCTGGAAAACCGCAGCCAAGAAGCCGGTCAAGAATGCCGAACTGTGGCAGGCGCTTGATGAAGCGCGCAAGCCGCACAAGGTCAACTGGCATTGGATCAAGGGGCACGCCGGGCATCCGGAAAACGAACGCGCTGACGAACTTGCCAGGGCAGGCATGGAACCATTCAAATATGCCGGACATAAATCGCTGAAAGTGCAGTAAATTTACGCAGGGCCGTCTAGAGCGCATCCAGAAAAGTGCGAAGCGGTTTTGGGAACAAGATGCGCGGAAAAACAAATGGATAGAGCGGTTCCGGCGACTCCGTTTTAAGCGGAGCCGCTCCAGCGCCCCGCGCCTCGATCCGATCACCGCTCCCGTGCTTTTCTCTCCGCTTCGTCGAGTGCCCGGTCCAACTGCGGATCAACTCCATTGGCATAGGGCAGAGAACGCTCGACTACCACGTCGGGCATGACGCCTTGCCCTTCCAAAACATGCCCGTCGACGCGGAGTGCCTCAACAGCGACATAGAGACCGCCCCCGTCTGGAAGCGGAAAGAGCGATCCGCCAGCTACCGCCCCGGCCGTCCGGCTTCCCACCAGCAATGCCAATTTATCCCGTTTGGCGACGTAGGCCATGATCTCTGCTGCACTTCGCGTATGCTCGTCAACGACGATGATAAGCGGCGTGCGAGCCCGCATGACCGGTTGGTCAGTCCACCGCTGGTTCTTTTGTCCTTTGAAGCTGACGGCTACACGCGGTCCATAATAGGTTTCGAGAATATCGAGGCCGCCTCCGCCGACGCGTCCCCGCGCATCGAAAACAACTGCGCTGACGTCCCCGAACTCACCATTCAAAGCCGATCTCAAGACATCTGCCGGCCCACCGGTCGCATTACGTGTCAGCATGGCCCAGCCACGCAAATAGCCGATCTTGACACCATTGCGTTCAATAACTCGCAAGCTTTTTCCGGTGGCAGTGTTCAAAATGCGCAGGGCATCGCCACTGACCAGTTCCACCATGCGGCTTTCGACGGGCCCACTGGGCGTCCGGCGGTACCGCACAATCGCTGTGTTTGCCTCATCTACAGTCTTGTTATCCGGCCAGCGGGCCGCAAATATAGCGTCACTTGGCCCTAAAAGCTCGTCGCCTTCCTTGAGCCCTGCATTCTCTGCCGGGCTGCCGTTAAGGATATTGTCGATGAATATGCGGCCGTCTATCTCCTTTGCGAAAATGCCTGCTCCGCGCAGGAGCGGTGGTCCACCGTGCTGTGCAGTGACCTTCTTGAAGCGATCGAGATTGCCGTACACCGAATAGAGGATAGCGAAATTGGATTCGTTCTGTGCGTAGTAAGCGGTGTGGGATGTTTTCAGCGCCGCGGGAAGGCTCGCTGCGATGGCCCGAAATTCTTTCTCATCTTTGGCATTTCGCGCTTTAACGTTGGCTTCCTGGCACACCTTGTCCCAATCGAGCCCGGCCATTTCCGGATCAAAATATTCCGTCCGCAGGATCGAGCATATAGAATCGATGGTCTCACGCTGTACCGAGCCGCCGTTGAAAGTATCCGCGGCAAATATAGTTGACGTATTTATAAGGATCGTTATTGCGGTTAATGCATGACGAAATGCAATCATCATGATTATTCCTATTTAAATACATGTGTGAATAAAATAACTTAAAGTAATATTTATAGACTGTAGCTCATTAAGTATTTGCATCGGCCCGAAATTTATTAAGGTTTTCGAGCCGATGCTCCAGATCAAAGCTGTTCGAGAATGGCCGATGCAGCTGATGTTACAGCTTGGCCAGCCTGTTCTTCGATGTTGAGGGTCTTGACGACACCGTCTTCCACAATTGCTGAATAACGCTTGGATCGAATGCCGAGCCCGCCAGCAGTGGCGTCGAGCTCAAGACCTGCTGCCTTAGTGAAAGTCGCAGAACCGTCGGCCAGATAAAGGATTTTGCCTTCGCCGCCCGTGCTCTGCGCCCATGCGCCCATGACGAAGGCGTCGTTCACGGCAACAACAGCGATCTGATCGACGCCCTTGGCGAGGATCGCGTCGCGGTTATCGAGATAGCCAGGCAGATGGTTGAGGCTGCAGGTCGGCGTGAAGGCACCGGGAACGGCAAAGAGAACGACTTTCTTGCCCTTGAAGACCTCATCGGTCGTCATTTCCTTGACGCCATCTGCGGTCTTTACCTTGAAAGTCGCTGTGGGCAGCTTGTCGCCAACTTTGATCGTCATTTAATCTCTCCTCGGGGCAGGGGCGTTTGTTCCGCTGCCTATTGTCAGATTCTAAGCTTCTCCGCGAAAGGGCGGGCGCATAATTAAACCGATAACAGATCGCCGGACAATTTCAAAACCGGAGCAAAGAGCTAATCCAGCGTCACCTGACCCGAAACGGCTCTTCCATTCTGCACAATGGTGTAGTCGATGGCGGCATTGTCTGCCTTCCCATGCACCTTTGCTGCGAAGCGGCCTTTTTCCAATGCAACGGGCTCGGAAAGCCTGATCTTATCGCTGGCAACAAACAGTTCGGCAGGCGCGGTGGGGTCGGGAACGGTGAGATGAAAGATGGCTTTGTCGCCTTCACGCTTTGCATCGCTTATGCCGAACACGGCTGTTGCCGGTTTAGGCAGCCGGTCGAATGCGGTCTCAATTATCGTGCGGGCAGCTATCGCTTGGGGCGATGCCTGTTCTCCGTTTTCATCAAGAGGAAAGTCGAAGGTAGCCTGCACCGGAATGCAGATTTTCTCGCAAACACCGAGAAAAACATGACCTTTCAACCGCGTGTCGGCGGGGCCCAAGTGAAACATGATCGGCAGCGAAACGGGCTGTTTATATCCGATACCGCCTTCATCCTCGCCACCGAACCGGACCGGTGCAGGGAAATCGATCTGCGCTTTTGTGTCGCCGTCAATGTTGATCTGGGGCGGAACGCCCGCATCGCCGGGATTACGCCAGTAGGTTTTCCAGCCAGGCTGCAACTCAATCTGCAGGGCGCCGCGCCGCTCTTCGCCGGTCGCGTTGCCGGTGCCTTTATCTTCGATGATGACACGCACGCGCCCGCCGGGCGTCTCGGTCCAGTCGGACGTGGAAGCCGGTGCCGGAAGCGCCAGCGAGCTCAGCAGAAGCGGTGCGAGGGCGAGAGTGCGGATGTTCATGGACCAAAGATGGAATGAAACCATGGTCGCTTCAAGTCCAATATTGCCGAGTCCGTTGGACCGGTTGGCTGGTTGCGTCGCGGTGGCTCGTCCCTGTGGCCCCCGACTCCCAATCCAGGGTACGAAATAAATGGCCATTGTTATTTTACGCAGTCTTGCTACCTTCATGTTCATGACAATTTTCAAGACGCCGAACAAGGAGCAGGGTTTTCTGAACGGGCAATTCCTGCTTGCCATGCCTGGAATGAGCGACGAGCGTTTTGCCCGATCGGTGGTCTATATCTGTGCCCATTCCGACGAGGGCGCGATGGGTTTCATCATCAACCAGCTTCAGCCGGTCGAATTTCCTGACCTTCTGCGACAGATCGGGGTCATAGAAGAGGATGAACTGATTATTCTGCCTGACCGCGCGCAGCATATGATGGTGCGCAATGGCGGTCCGGTGGACCGTACGCGGGGTTTCGTGCTGCACTCCGACGATTACATGGTCGATTCCACCATGCCTGTTTCGGAGGATGTCTGCCTCACGGCAACAGTCGATATTCTGCGCGCCATTTACGGAGGCGGGGGGCCATCACGAGCACTGATGGCGCTTGGTTATTCCGGCTGGGCGCCGGGCCAGATCGAGGTGGAACTTGCTGAAAATGGCTGGCTAACCTGCGATGCGCCGGTCGATATGCTCTTCGACAGCGATATCGAAGGCAAGTATTCGCGTCTCATGCTCCATATGGGCATCGATATGGCGCGGCTGGTTTCCGACGCGGGACATGCGTGATTTAGGGGAGTAGGGGAATATGTTTGATTGCGAATGAAGGCGACAATCATACCCTTACTGCCTTACTGCCTTACTGCCTTAATCAAGCCGCTGCCGCGTCCAGCTGTTCGCGGATCATGCGGGTCGCCTCATCCCGGCTCGTGGGCTGGCCGAACATGAAGCTCTGCACATATTCACAACCCATCTGGCGAAGTTGAAGCGCGTCGCTTTCGCTTTCCACACCTTCGGTCACGACAGCGAGGCCGAGATCATGCGCCATGCTCACAATCGAGCGTAGCAGCGTGGCTTTCTGCGGCTGGTCCCCTTTTACGAAGGACCGGTCGATCTTGATGATATCGAACGGGAAGCGCGTCAGATAGGCGAGCGAGGAATAGCCGGTTCCGAAATCGTCAAGCGACAAGCCGATGCCCATCGCCTTCAGGCGGGCAAGGACATGCGTGGACTGTTCCGGATTTTCCATGAGGACGGATTCGGTCAGTTCGAGCTTGAGGCTGCCCGGATTGAGGTGAATGCGGGAAAGCACCGAGCGAACATCATTGATGAGATCCTGACGGATGAGTTGCGTTGATGACAGATTGACCGAAACGAAAAGGTCGAGTTTCGGGAACAGCTCCTGCCACGCGAACAGATCTTCCGCAGCCCGTTGCATCGCAAACAGGCCAAGCTGGATGATAAGGCCGGAATTCTCGGCAATCGGAATGAACTCGGATGGTGAAATGGCGCCGCGCCGCGGATGTTCCCAGCGCATAAGGGCTTCAAAACCGGCAATGGTACCTTCATCAAGCTTGACGATAGGCTGGTAGACAAGGCTGATTTCGTCGCGTTCAAGCGCACGCCGCAGATCGGATTCCAGCTGCAACTTGTCGCTGCCGATGGCTCTGAATGCCGGACGGAATGGTTCGATCCGATCACCGCCAAAACGCTTTGCCTGATACATGGCAAGTTCGGCATCCTTCACGAAGTCCTCGGCCGTTGTGGCCGTTTTAGTCCATGTAATCAGGCCCACGGATGACGTCAGAACGATTTCGCGCTTTGCATAGGCAATCGGAGCCCGCACGGCCTGACGCAGAGCCTCGGCGAAGGAAGCGATGCGCCCCGGGTCACTTTCAGACGCAAGCAGCAGGCCGAACTGGTCGGACGAGAGGCGCGAGAGCGTATCCTGCGGCTTCATGAGGCGCGCCAGACGACGCGAGATCGTCAGGAGAATCGTGTCGCCTGCCGACATGCCAAGGCTGTCGTTGACCTGCTTGAAACGGTCAATGTCGATGATGAACACCGTCGGGTGCAGGTTGCTTTCGCCGCGGGCCATGTTCATGACATTGCTGAGACGGTCGAGGAACAACTCACGGTTTGGAAGGCCGGTCAGATTGTCGTGCACGGCATCGTGCAGCAGGCGCTCTTCTGCCTTTTTCTGCTCCGTCACATTGACGAGCGTACCAACACAGCGCACCACTTCGCCATCGGAACCGATGACCGGGCGCGCGCGCAGCGCGTACCAGTGATAGTGGCCGTCATTGGCACGCAGCCGAAAGATCTGGCCGATCCGCCCGCGCCGGTTTTCCAGAATGGCATCAAGTGTGGAACGGAAGCGGTCGCGGTCATCGGCATGCATGACAGGGAGCCAGTTGCGCACGGGGCCTTGCAGGCTGCTGGCCGTATTGCCAAGATAATTGGCAATGTCGGGCGTAGTCACCACACGATCACGCGGCACGTCCCAATCCCATACGATGTCCCCCGCACCGATGACGGCGAGAGCCTGCCGTTCCATATCGGACAGAAGCCCCTGTTGCAGCGCGCCGCCAGCAAAGGCATGCTGCATGACGGTAAAGCCGATCAGAAGAACGATAAGGACAAGACCGCCACCAAGAGCGGGCTGAACGATATCATTATCGAGTCTGCCGGAAACCGTCATCCAGGCACCCAGCAACCATATGAGGGTAAGAAGCCAGGCCGGTATCAGCATGACCGCACGATCATATCCTTTGACCGCGAGATAGCCGATGATAGCGACGCCGGACAGAACGGTAAGCGCCAGCGAGATGCGCGCAATACCGGAAGCCACTGGCGGATCGAAAACGGCAACCCCCGCCAGAGCCAGCAGGCCCAATACCCAGGTTACGGCGCCATAGCTGAAATGATCGTGCCAACGGTTGAGATTGAGATAGGTAAACAGGAAAATCACAAGCGAGGCAGCAAGCGCCACCTCGGTCCCCGCGCGCCAGATTTGCTCATTGCCGGGCGTTATCTCCATCAGCTTGTTCCAGAAGCCGAAGTCGACGCAGATATAGGCCAGAACCGCCCACGCAAGAGCGGCGGTGGCTGGAAATAGTGAAGTGCCCTTGACGACGAAAAGGATGGTCAGAAACAGCGCCAGCAGGCCGGAAATACCAAGCAGGATACCGCGATAGAGCGTGTAGGAGTTAACCGCATCCTTGTAGGCTTCCGGCTCCCACAGATAGAGCTGGGGCAGGTTGTGCGAGGACAGTTCGGCTACGAAGGTCACGACGCTGCCCGGATTGAGCGTGATGCGGAAAACATCCGCATCGGCACTTGGCTGGCGGTCGAGCGTGAAGCCCTCGCTGGGCGTGATCGATGCAATGCGCGGGGAACCAAGATCGGGCCAGATCACGCCCGAACCGACGAGACGGAAATGCGGGGCCACAATCAGGCGGTCGATCTGTTCGTCGGTGGGGTTGGCAATCGAGAAAGCGGCCCAGTCACCGGATGCCTTGCTGTTCTGATCGGCCTGCACTTCGATGCGGCGAACAATGCCATCGGGACCGGGGGCGGTCGATACCTGCACGCTTTCGCCCTTGTTGCGCAGAAGTTCGACAGCGCGAGACAGGTCTAGGGCAGTATCTTCCTTGGAAATCTTGATCGGTTCAATGGCAGATGCCTGGACGACCGAGACGGTCAGAAAAACCATGAGCGCAAGAAACCGCGCACCAGCAACAAACCACTTATCCGCAAAACCCGTCACGAGCGTCCAACCTTGCCATTGATCATGCGGCTATCCGTCATACGTTTGTCGCTTTCTAAAAGGGCAAAAAGCAGGTGATCCTGCCAGAAGCCGTTTATCTTGAGATAGGAACGCAACAGTCCTTCTCTCTCAAATCCGGCTTTTTCGAGAAGCCGTATCGAGCGCACATTATGAGGGATACAGGCTGCTTCAATCCGGTGCAACCGCAGTCGGTCGAATGCGAAGGGGATAACCAGCGATAGGGCTTCGGTCATATAGCCTTTGCCCGCATAGGGGGCGCCACTCCAGTAGCCGATCATGCCGTTCTGTCCGACGCCACGCCGGATATTGCCGAGCGTAATGCCACCGACCAGCTTGTTGTCGGAGTTGCGGAACACAAAAAACGGATAACCGGTTCCGGCTCCGATTTCCTCCTGAAAGCGCTTCATCCGATGGCGAAAGGCACTCTTGGTAAGGTCGTCATCGGGCCAGGTCGGCTCCCACGGCGTAAGAAAGGCACGGCTTTGCTCGCGCAAATTGGCCCAGCTTGCAAAATCGCTCATCATCGGCTCGCGCAGATAAATGCGCTGCCCACGCAGTATGTTCGGATTGCTTCTACGGAATGGCAGGCCGATCATGACAGGACAAGGCAATACGGCAGTAAGGCAGTAGGGCAGTAGGGAAGAGCGGACGCATTCGCCGAGCTAAACATACTACCCTACTCCCCTAATGCCCTATTGCCTTAATTAAACAGCGATCTTCCTCGCATGAGCGCTCGTCGAAAGAGCATCCGACAGCCGATCAAAGCTCATCAGTCGCCCGACCGGGCCGACACCGGCAATGGTGGGCTTGCTGTCGAGGAACAGACGTCCGGCCAGATCGGTCAGCCGTTGAGGTGTAATCAATGAGAGACGGTCCATCAGTTCGCTGTTTTCGACGGGACGACCGTAGAGAAGGAACTGGCGTGCGATCTGTCCGGCACGGCTTGCAGCACTTTCCTGTGACATAAGAAGGCTTGCACGATACTGCGCGCGGGCGCGGTCCACTTCTTCCAGGCTGATGGAGTCGGCAGCCTTGTGCAGTTCGTCGATCAGAACCGGGACGAGTTCGACCAGTTCGTCGCGGCCCGTTGCGGCGTGAATGCCGAACAGGCCCGTATCCGAAAAGCCCCAATGAAAAGCGTAGACGGAATAGCAGAGCCCGCGCTTTTCGCGTACTTCCTGGAAAAGACGTGAGGACATGCCGCCGCCAAGAACCATGGAAAGAAGCTGCGAAGCATAGAAATCGCGCACATGGTAGGCGCGTCCCTCGAAGCCTATCAGGACCTGAGCATCCATCAGTTCGCGATTTTCACGGAAATCGCCGCCCACATAATGGGCGAGGTCGAGCGTAGGCGCCGTATTGTGGGCGCGGAAACCGCCAAGACGTTTTTCGACTTCCTTCACGAAGGCATCGTGATCGACGCCGCCTGCAGCCGTCACCACCATACGGTCGGCGCTGTACTGCTCGTCCATATATTGACGCAGGTCGTCGGAGGTAAAAGACATGACCGTTTCGGGCTCGCCGAGAATGGCGCGTCCGATCGGCTGATGGCGATAGGCTGTTTCTGTAAAACGGTCGAAGACGATATCGTCGGGTGTGTCGTGCGCCGCGCCGATCTCCTGCATGATGACCTGTTTCTCGCGTTCCAGTTCAGCTTCATCGAACTTGGAAGCGGTCAGAATATCGGAAAGAATATCGATGGCCAGCGGCATGTCATTGCGCAGAACGCGCGCGTAATAGGAGGTGGTCTCGACGCTGGTGGCAGCGTTGATTTCGCCGCCGACATTTTCGATATCCGATGCAATTTGCCAGGCAGAGCGGTTTTCGGTTCCCTTGAACGCCATATGCTCAAGAAGATGAGCAATGCCGTGCCTGTCATTCGCTTCGTTTCGTGCGCCAGCCTTGACCCAGATTCCAAGCGCTACGCTTTCCACGTGGGACATCGTATCGGTGGCTATCGTCAACCCGTTGGAAAGACGCGTTACTTCAACACCCATAAGCAAACTGCTCCCTGCATTCCCGCTCTGGCTCTCGTCTCGGAGCCGGTTTTTTTAAGCTCTCGAATGGCGACGAACGTATTCTTCCACGATTTTCAGGTCGTTGTGAAGAACCGTGAAGCTTTCTTTTCGCTGCATCAAGTCCGAAAGCCATGCCGGAAGCTGTGGCTCGACACCGCTGGCAGCCTTTACGGCATCGGGGAATTTGGCTGGATGCGCCGTCGCAAGGACAACCATTGGCGCTGCACCGGACTGGTTTTCGCGAGCCACCTTGAGGCCGATTGCCGAGTGCGGATCAAGCAGATAGCCGTCTGCCTCAAGCACGGATTTGATGGTTTCCGCAGTTTCATCGACAGTTGAACGGCCCGCAGAGAATTCGCCGCGGATCACCGACAGCGGCTTTTCGGAAATCGAGAAACCGCCCGATTGTTTCAAGCCCGACATCAGGCCGCGCAATGCGGCTGCGTCGCGTCCATGCGCCTCAAACAGGAGGCGCTCAAAATTTGAGGAAATCTGGATGTCCATCGAGGGAGAGGTGGTCTGTGCGACGCCGCGCATTTCGTAAGCACCGGTTTCGAGGGTGCGCGAGAGGATGTCGTTATCGTTGGTGGCGATAACCAGCCGGTCGATGGGCAACCCCATGCGCTTGGCCACGTAGCCAGCGAAAATATCACCGAAGTTGCCGGTAGGAACTGTAAAGGATACGGCACGATCCGGCGCGCCGAGACTGAGGGCCGCCGTAAAATAATAGACGACCTGCGGCATGATGCGCGCCCAGTTGATCGAGTTCACACCCGATAGCGACAGTGCATCACGGAACTTGAGGTCGTTGAACATGCCTTTCACCAGGTTCTGGCAATCGTCGAAATTGCCTTCGATGGAAAGAGCATGGACGTTGGAAAAGCCGGACGAGGTCATCTGGCGCTGCTGCACCGGCGAAACGCGGCCGTTCGGAAACAGGATAAAGATATCGGTGTTGTCGCGGCCGCCGAAGGCCTCGATTGCCGCGCCGCCCGTATCGCCCGATGTTGCGCCGACGATGGTTGCACGCTCGCCGCGCTGCGCCAGAACATAATCCATCATGCGAGCAAGAAGCTGCATGGCGACGTCCTTGAAGGCGAGCGTCGGACCATGGAAAAGCTCAAGCACGAATTCATTTGCGCCTGTCTGGACCAGCGGGCAGACCGCATCGTGACGGAAAGTGCCGTAGGCTTCATGCACCATGCGGCGGAAATCCGAATGCGGAATTTCGCCATCGACAAACGGAGTGAGCACCGCCAGCGCAATATCCACATAGGATTTTCCGCGCAGTTCGCGGATCTGTTCCAGCGAAAACTGGGGGTAATCCTGCGGCAGATAGAGACCGCCATCCCGGGCAAGGCCGGCGAGCAATGCATCGCTGAACCCCAGGACTGGCGCTTCCCCACGCGTGCTTACATATTTCATTTCTTGGGCCTTCATTTCAGATCGACGCGGTTTTGAGCCGCGTAATGCAATAGAGCCTCCCTAAAAAAGCCGCAAGGTTTTAAAGCATGTTGGCATGGATGGGGGTTGCTCTCGGGAGCAAAAAACGGGAAAACGTCATCGCGCTACACGCATGCGTGATGTAGAAGACAGGTTGATCAGTGCAGGGAAGCCCGGTTTATGCAAATAGCACCACAGAATCGTTCATCGTTGTTTCCAGTCTTTGCAACGGTTTTGCTCGCAGCCCTTGCAGGCTGCACAACCAGTGGCACTGACAAGGCCGCCGACGGAGCTTCAGGCTCATCGCTGACCGCGCCCGCTGCTTCCGGCGATCAGCGTGTCAAGGAATCGGAGCTGCGCGCCTTCTGTCCCTCGGTCACGCTCCGCGACGGCACCGCCTTCTTCAATACATATGAAAAAGGTGGCGATAAGGACCCGGCACGTGTGATCTATCAGGCGGCGCTGACAGACGCCACCCGCGCCTGCCAGTATGGCGCCGGGACAATGACGATTGATGTCGCCGCAGCCGGCAAGGTTGTTCCCGGACCAAAATACAAGAACGGAACCATCACCATGCCGATCCGTGTGGCCGTCCGTCAGGGCGATCAGGTGATTTATTCCAAGCTGCACAAGCAAGCGGTGACGATAGCGAATGCAGGTAGCGCGACGCAGTTCGTGTTCAACGACAAGGCGATTACGGTACCGCTGACGGATCAGAAGAATATCCAGATTTTCGTGGGTTTTGACGAGGGGCCCTACAATACCAAGTAAAGCCCTGTCGGCAGACGGTTTCTGATGGAAGACTTGTCTGAAGCGGCGCGTCGGAATATATTCCGGCGCGCTATTTGATTGGTATCTGTAATTTTTATATATTAATGTAAATTGCGCGGGTTTTTATTTTAGGCCACGCTTAATTGTAGATAGTTTCATGATGGGTTTTGTTTTTAATATGTCATTAATGACAGTTTCACATGTATTCATGCAAATGTTTGTCTCGTGTTATGGTTTTCTGGCATCCGGGTTTGTCGCGCCGTAATCGGACAGAAGTGATAACTCCTCAACGACGCCGCGATTTATTTAGGGCGAGGATCATATGCGATTTGATCGCAGTAAATTAGTAAAGCCTATTCCGCTTATTTTGCTTATTTTGCTGTTTCTGGGTGCAGCTTTCGGCCAGTGGATAGGAAACAGATTTCGGATGATGGATGAGGAGCGGCATATGAACATCTATATGTCCGCATTGCTTCTTCATACAAATCGTCTGGCTGTTTCGGCCCGCGAAACAATAGAAGCAGCCAACCGCTCACCTTATGAAATGTGTTCGTCGCAAGATATGGCCTATCTGCGCAAACTGGTTTTTTCTGCGTATCATGTCAAGGATATAGGTCGGCTCCGTGATGATCGCCTGATGTGCTCGACGCTTCTCAGCGATGTTCATGAGCACTCAAAGCGTTCGCCTGCCGACGTTCATTTGAGCGACGGCACTTATGTATATGGCGAAAGACCGCTGATTACGCCAGGAAGCCGAGGTTTCGTGATAGGCAGGGGCACGGCGAACGTTGTTTTGAGTTCGGCTGCATTCGATCTGCTGCACACGCCTCAATACAGCTTTGCCGTCTATATGCGGGATGCCCAACGCAAGCACTTCGCGCGCCTGTACGCCTATCGGTCAGACGATTTCCCGGTTCCGGATTTCAATAATCACCGGGGTGAATACGAGGTGTTCAGCGATGTCGTCAAGGAATACCGTTGCGACGACGAAGTGGGTATTTGCATCGCTCTCAGGGCGCAACTGGATAGTTCCAGCACTTCCGCCCGGTGGAAATCATTTATTGCGACAAGTCTCGGATTGTTCGCGGGAGCGACCCTCGGCCTGGGTTGGTTCGCCTACCACAATCGCGAACGGCCTTTGGCTTCCATGCTTCGTCAGGCGCTGAACGCCAGAGAGCTTGAAGTGGTCTATCAGCCGGTGGTCAATGTGGAGGATGCCAAACTGACCGGTTTTGAGGCACTCCTGCGCTGGCAGCTGCATACTGGTGACATGATACCGCCCGACGTATTTATCGCCGAGGCGGAGGAGAAAGGCATGGCAGGCCGGGTAACGGCCTATGTCGCGGATCGGGTTATCGACGACATGGGGGACTTATTGCGCCGCAACCGGAATATCCAGATTAATGTCAACGTTACTGCAAGCGACGTTCAGGCGCCCGCTTTTCAGCAAGACATTCGAAGGAAATTGACCAGCGCCCGCATCAGCCCCGGACAGATTGGTTTTGAACTGACCGAGCGTACCGCGGTGGATTTCGCCAAGGCGTCGGAGGGCATAAGGCAGCTTCGTGAGCAGGGGCACAAGGTCTACATTGACGATTTTGGAACGGGCTATTCCAGCCTTTCCTATCTTGGTGAACTGCAGATTGATGCCATCAAGATCGACAAAGCGTTCACGCGTACGGTGTGCGCCGACGGAGATACGGTGTCGATTGTTCCGCAAATCATATCGATGGCACGGCAGCATAATCTTGGCATCGTGGTCGAAGGCATAGAGACCGAAGCCCAGGCTGATTATTTTCGCAGGATGTCGACTCCGATGACTGCGCAGGGCTGGTTCTATGGCAAGCCTCTGAACCCACGCGATGCTATAGCGCTGGTAACGACCGGCTCGCCCGCCACCGGCCGGAAACGCAGCAAAGCTTTATATAGAACGGTCTGATTCTGCCGATGCTGTGGATAATTCGGATCGATAAAATTCGACTTAAATGCAACTGCCTACGTGAAATGAATGGCAACAGGTTTGCGCTAGTGTGTTCTCATGAAACAGAAATATGAACGCATTCTTGAACCGACGGACACCTGGGCAATCTTCGATACGTCCACGGGCGAACCCGTCATCATGGGAACCCGTTTGCTGATCGGCCTGTCTCAGGGCGAGGCTGAAGAGCTTCTGGCAATTCTCAACGCTCCACCCCGGGGGCGCAACAAGCAATCCGCCGCCTGACAGAAGCCAGGCGTCGGATTATTTCATTCAGGCATCGGTCCAGATGGACAGGGCTTCGATGACGCTCGGCAAATCCTTGTGGCGATGGATGACGGTTTCTGCACCGGCGTCGGTGAGCTTGTCCGCATGTCCCGGATAGGTGTGAGCGCCGCCCGTAAAGCCGATCACACGCATGCCGGCAGCGCGTGCGCCCTGAATGCCATGCGCAGAATCTTCAATCACGATGACGTCTTTCGGATCAACGCCGAATTGCTTGGCCGCATACAGAAACACATCTGGCGCGGGCTTGGTCTTTTGGGTGCCTACTTCCTTCGCGGAAAAGATGTTGGGTGCAAACAACTCGTAAAGACCAACACGCTGCAACATGCTTTCCAGCCGATGACTGGTCGAATTGGAGCAGATGCACTTCGGCAGCTTCAGAGCCGATACCACCTCCACGATATCTTCAACCGCCTGAACTTCGTTTTTCAGTTTCTCGTCCAGAATCTTTTCGGACTTATCGAGAAGTGACGCTGAAAGCGGGATACCCGCTTCGCGCTCTACAGTCAGAAGAATATCCTGCCACGTCAGACCGGCAAAACGTTCGGCCATCTCATCGGCGGCAATCTGATAGCCAGCTTCGGTCAGAAGAGTGGATTCGACTTCGGCTGCGATGATTTCAGAATCTACCAAAACGCCATCGCAATCGAAAATGATGAGGGATGGTGCCGCCATGATCATAGCCTTCTTTATTGGGAGGAGTGGGCGCCGACAGCAGCCGGAACACCGGCGTTGAGCTACACCTTTATGGAAGAGCCGTCAAATCGCGGTATGTCCGGCTCAGACCTCGCCGGACACTTCGCGGCGGCGCCGGTCCAGTTCTTCACTGTAGCGGCGCAGGGTGTGTGCTTCACTCAGAAGGCCGAGCACTTTGCGCTCCTGGGCGTTGTTCACGACGGCCAGAGCTTCGCTTTCCGCCCTGTCGAAACGGACAACGGCTTCCTTGGCGTTCATCTGAGGCAGCAGAAACTGATCCTGATATTTGAGAAGTTCGCTGATGCTGTGCTCATCGTTGGATGTGTCGAAGCTGTCGGCATATACTTCAGGCACCGGGATCATACCGACATAACGCCCGTCAGCATCCACAGCAATCACCCGCTGGGTCGATCCGAGTGGGAAATCGTGGCGGAATGTTTCGATGTCGGTGTCGATTGGCACGGTTCGCACATCGTGGCGCATCATCCTGGCGACGGTCAAATCGCGTATCCACCCGATATCATGGGCGGACCGGATGGCTTCGCCGCGCAAGTGGAAACGCCACGTTGCGAAGGAGTAACCGAAGGTCTTCCGCACCATCAGCGAGGACGATACAACAGCGCCGAGCACCAACATGGAAATGGGAAAGTCGCCGGTAAGTTCCAGCGCAAGGAAGGTCATGGTCATCGGACCACCAACCACTGCGACCGCAAGCGAGCTCATGCCGATGACGGCGTAGACTTCCGGCGCGAGTGCCAGACCGGCTGGCAGCATCGCGCCGGCCGTGGCTGCAAACAGCTTGCCCGTCAGCGCGCCGAGAAACAGTGACGCGAAGAACAGGCCACCGCGAAAGCCCGACCCGATGGAGACGGCAGAAGCGAGTGATTTGGCGAAGATCAGAACTAGAAGAGCAGGAATGGTGATGTTCGCATTCAGGTCGAGGTGGAGCGCTCCATGACCCGAGGCCAGAACCTGCGGTGAAAAGAATGCAATCATTCCAACGACGGCGCCGCCAATTGCCGGTGCCATTACATTGGGCACCACGCTACGCCGGGCGACTTTTTCCACAAAGGTCACACCGCGCATGATGAGGATGGCAATGCCCGCCGAGAAGAAACCGAGCACGAGCGCAGGAACGTAATCCCGCGGCGTGATATCATCGATCTGGCCAATATCGATGATGAAGGGCGCGCCGCCGATTGCCTGTGTCACCAGAGCGCCGATGATCGCCGCCACAACGACGGGCGTCAGCGTGGCAATCGAATAGACGCCGATGATGAGTTCGAATGCGTAAAATGCCCCCGTCAGGGGCGCATTGAAGGCACTGGCGATGGCGGCCGCCGCACCGCAGCCGACCAAGGTTCGCAGATCCGCGCGGCGAAGCTTGAGCGCCCGGCCTATGCGGGAGGCGAAGCCGCTCGCAAGCTGCGTATAAGCTGCTTCCAGCCCGACCGATGCACCGAAACCGTTGGAAATCAGATTTTGACCCACCAGAATAAAGCTGTCCGTGAGCGACAGGCGTCCACCGTGGAGTGCATTCGCTTCGATGGGGTCAACGATGGGACGCTTGCGCCAACGCGCTAGAACCCATATCACTATCCCCATCAAAATGCCGCCCGCGAGCGGGGCAATATAGGCACTCGATTGCAACGATGCAGCCGAGCTGAGTTTCTCACCGGGCTCAAGAGCGAAGATCGCCTGGTGCATCCATTGCGAAATGCTGCCTATGGCGGCAACCATCAGCCCTGAAATGATGCCGATCACGGAACCGGCAATCACGAGACCTATTTCGCTGCCGCGAACCAGTGCACGCATGCGAAAGGGTACAAATAAAACCCGCAAATACCGGTTATGTCGCAGTTCAGCGATATTCATCATACAAACACCGGACAAGCGGGCGGCACGCATGCCCGCCGCGCAAATTCAGAAATTGACTGCCGATTATAGGCAAAAAGGAATAACCAAGCCTTATCAAGGGCAAGCGGTCGGAAACCAGCATTGCACAGCGATCACGGCGTTAAGATGACAGACGGCAAAATGTTGAAGGACGCCAGGGCATGAAAAGCCCGGAACTGCGGACTTTCCCTCTCGTTTAAGAAAAGATTTACGATTTCAATCACTTGGCGTTAACTGCATATTTACCCTGCCCGGTAACCATAAGGACAAGTTTTTTGCGTCCACAGGTAATCGAGTATCCCATGTCTCTAGTACGTCTTGCCCATGAGTTGCCTATCGAGGCGCCGCGTACCGCCTGGCTTGACTCTATCATCAAAGGTGATTGCGTCGCGGCTCTGGAACGCCTGCCGGATCATTCCGTGGATGTGATTTTTGCCGATCCTCCGTATAACCTCCAGCTTGGCGGCGATCTGCATCGTCCCGACCAGTCGATGGTGAACGCGGTTGACGATCATTGGGACCAGTTCGAAAGTTTCCAGGCTTATGATGCGTTCACACGCGCCTGGCTTATGGCGTGCCGTCGTGTCCTGAAGCCGAATGGCACCATCTGGGTTATCGGTTCCTACCACAATATTTTCCGCGTCGGCTCGCAGTTGCAGGACCTCGGTTTCTGGCTCCTGAACGACATCATCTGGCGCAAGACCAATCCCATGCCGAATTTCCGGGGCCGTCGCTTCCAGAACGCCCATGAAACGCTGATCTGGGCCTCGCGCGACCAGAAGGGCAAGGGCTATACTTTCAACTATGAAGCGATGAAGGCCGCAAATGATGATGTGCAGATGCGCTCGGACTGGCTGTTTCCGATCTGCACCGGCACAGAGCGCCTCAAGGACGAGAATGGTGACAAGGTTCATCCAACCCAAAAGCCGGAAGCACTGCTTGCCCGCATCATGATGGCATCCAGCAAGCCGGGCGATGTCATTCTTGATCCATTCTTCGGTTCCGGCACGACCGGCGCCGTTGCAAAGCGTCTGGGACGTCATTTCGTCGGCATCGAGCGCGAACAGAGCTATATCGATGCGGCGACGGCGCGCATCGATGCTGTCGAACCGCTCGGCAAGGCCGAACTTACTGTAATGACCGGCAAGCGGGCCGAACCGCGCGTGGCATTCACCAGCGTTATAGAAGCCGGTCTTCTTCGCCCTGGCACGGTACTTTCTGATGAACGTCGCCGTTTTGCTGCCATTGTTCGCGCCGATGGTACGCTGGCTGCCAACGGTGAAGCCGGTTCGATCCATCGTATCGGTGCAAAAGTCCAGGGCTTTGACGCCTGCAATGGATGGACTTTCTGGCACTATGAGGAAAACGGCACGCTGAAGCCAATCGACGCCTTGCGCAAGGTCATTCGTGACCAGATGGCAGCAGCAGGCGCTTAGAGCGCGGTTCGATCTGGCTGATCGGCGCTCTTATTCTTTATCGGACGGCCTCCAGCATAGTCTGATAGTGAGGCGCTCGAAGCATCGGCTTCGGGCGCCCTCGCTGTTTTTGGTCCGGAGCTAAGCTCAGAAAGTGAGATCCAGCGCTTTCAAATCAGCGCCCAGCTTGTTCGCACCCGTAAAATGCACGGCCTGCCAGCCAGCCTGCCTGGCACCTTCGACATTGTGCATCGTGTCATCGATGAAAAGCGTAGCCGCCGGATCGAGATCAAACGATGCGACGTGATGATCGTAGATCTCCCGGTCCGGTTTCAGCATGCGGATGTCGCCTGATACGGTGACGCCCCGGCTTTCGGCGAGAAACGGAAACCGGCCCTGCGCTTCGCGGAAAGTATCTGAAGCAAAATTCGTCAGCATGGTGACATCGTGGCCGTTCGCGATGAGACCGCGCAGAATTTCGACACTATCCTCATAGGCGTGCGGCACCATGCGGTTCCAGTTTTTCCGAAAAGCACGAATGTGATCGCTTTTCTCAGGATGTGCATTGATCAGCAGCGCTTCGGCCTCCTGCCAGGTCCGACCGCGATCCTGTTCAATATTCCATGCACCTGTACAGACATTCTCCAGAAACCAACGTCGTTCCGAGGGGTCGGGAATGATATCGAGATAGGCGAGTTCTGGATCGTAATGAATGAGAACCTTGCCGATGTCGAAGACGATGTGTCTGACGGAACTCCTCAACGGTTTTTCCTCTTCCCTTTGAAAGCTTCTGGTATGGCAGCGGTGATCGCCTTTTTCATGACTGTTGGCAATGCCTCGTCCGGAAGCTCGTTTGGGCGGGACCACCAGCCATCCGTAGACGCAGCCTTGCTGACATTTTCCGAACGATAGACGGAAAGCCGCAGTTCGAAATGCGTGAAAACATGCGTAATCGAACCGGAAGCTGTCCACTGTGCGGGGAACGGAGCCGCATCGATAGTCGTATCGCCATCAATGCGAGCGGTCCATGGGCTGCCCGGAACCTCTGTCATCCCGGCTAGCAGGCCTTCATCTTTCCGCTTGCGGAGGAAAACTGAACCATCCTCCGCGATGGCGATGAATGCTGCTCCAGTGCGAACTGGCTTGGCGGCTTTGGGCGCCTTTACCGGAAACTCCTCCGGGTCGCGCGATTTGAGTGCCATGCAGTCATCATTAAGCGGACAGATCGCACAAGCCGGACGCCACGGCGTGCATATGGTCGCTCCCAGATCCATCATGGCCTGCGCAAAGTCTCCGGGCCTGTCGATGGGAGTCAGCTGACCCATGAGTGCGCGGATCTCCGGTTTTGCTGCGGGCAGCGGCGTATCGATTGTATGAAGCCGTGAAATCACACGTTCCACATTGCCATCGACAACCGCGACCGCTTCGCCAAAGGCAATTGCAGCGATCGCCGCCGAAGTGTAGTCGCCGATACCCGGCAGTTCCTTCAACTTCTCGGCATTGTCCGGAAACTTCCCATCATGCTCACCAGCTATGGCGTCTGCGCATTTTTTCAGATTGCGAGCCCGCGAATAGTAGCCAAGCCCGGCCCACGCACGCAGGATATCGTCTTCACTCGCCTGCGCCATGGCTTGGACGGTAGGCCAGCGTTCCACAAACTTTGTGAAATAGGATTTGACCGCTTCGACCGTTGTCTGCTGCAGCATGATCTCGGACAGCCAGACGCGATAGGGATCGGGACTGACGCCATAGGCCTGTTCGGATGGGCTGACGCGCCACGGCAAGACGCGATGATGCCGGTCATACCAGCTTAGAAGCTTCGAGCTTCGATCGGAAATGGCGGAATTCGGCATGAGAATGGCATCGGCTAACAGTTGGGCAACATTCTGATTAGAGCATTTCCAGCAAAAGTGCGAAGCAGTTTTGCGTCGGATAATGCGTAAAGCAAAGAGATAGAACGGTTCCACGATTCCGTTTTAACTGGAGCCGCGGTAATGCCTTATTTTTACAATTGATAGAAACATTGCTGTGCATATTAAAGGCCAGCATTTAGAAGTTGCCCGTGAGTCTCCAGAACCTGCTCCCTTGGAAAGAGAATAAGTGGACCATTCCGTACCTGTCTATGTCATCAATCTTGCGCGATCCCGTGATCGTTGGGACAGGTTGAAGTCGAATGCGGATGCGCTTTCGGTCGAACTGCGCCGCGTGGAAGCCGTTGAGGGTAAGCTGCTGTCTCCGGAAGAACTTGCAGATTTTGACGAGGCGAGGTTCCGTCGTTGGCACGGCAAAATCGCAATGCCGGCCGAAATTGGATGTTATTTCAGTCATATCCGAGCATTGGAAACCGTAGCAGACGGTCCAGAGCCTTTCGCTGTAATTGTGGAGGACGACGTAGTGTTGCCTCCCGCTTTTATTGCCTCCGTAAACCAATTGACGCGTATTTTGGGTTGGGATGTGATCAAGTTGGTCAATCACCGCCTTTCGGCCTTTCGTCCATTCTTGCAGGTAAACGATGAAATTACTGTTGGTCGTAGTCTACATGGACCGATGGGAAGTGCGGCTGCATATCTGGTCACAAAGCAGGCGGCGAGAAGACTTAGCAAATCTATCCGTACAATGCGCTTGCCGTATGATGTTGAGCTCGAACGAGGATGGTCAGGAGGACACCAGATATTTACGACGAATGTTCCGTTGGTCTCTTTTTTTGCCACGGAGTCGACAATCGCCCAAGGGCGTTCGGCTTATGCCGAGAGGCGTTTGCCGATATACAAAAGGATTAGCACGCTTGTCTTTCGAGCAACTGACTATGTCCGACGAATCGCTTACGCTTTAAAAAAGAAGAGGCTGAAAGAGGCAGACGGTTGAGTTTTTTTAAGAAGTCTTTTCTCCTGCGGCGCCGGATAGATTCTGGGGTACTTGCCGTCGCATCGGCGGCCATGCCCATTCGCGTCGGCCTTGGACCACTGATACTTTTCGTATTTTCTTGCATCGGTATTTATCTCGCCTGCGGACGTCATGCGACTACACGCATGTTCGCTAAGAAATTCTATTTGTTCATAATTTTATATGCTGTCTGGTCGCTGGGCCTGATCTTGTTTCGGGGAGAGCCTTTCAACGATAACCGGCAGATCGGTTATACCCTGCTGATCGCGATTTTCGCTTTCGCCGGTTCGGGAATGGTGCTTGTCCGGGACCCTCTGCGAGCCTATGTCCTTGGTGCGCGCGTTGGAACACTGCTCGCCGTTATTGTCGCGCTCTATCTTTCTGTGACAGATGGTGGCCGTATAGGTGTCGGTGGCAATCAGGCCGTCTTTGCATTCGTGGCCGGGGTAGCGGCGATATCCGCTGCCATTCCTTTGCGTAACGCTTCGCGTTACTTGCCGAACGGTCCGCAGTGGTTGGTATTGGGGTTCGCGGCGGTTCTGACGTCGGAAACCCGGGCAGTCATCGTGGTGTTGCCGATTTTCGCAGCCGTGGAAATTCTCGTCTTCCTGAAGCGTTTCAGTATCAAGCAGCAGGGAGCCGCTTATGCGGTACTGTTTGCAGCAATAGCCGCTCTCGTCGTGGTGGGGCCGGTTGGCAGTATCATATCCAAACGTTTTTCTGGAATGATCGAATATTACGATACGGGGCACGCCGCTGATTGGGAGGATAAAGTTTCCGCCGATATTCGCGAGGTCATGTGGAGAAGTGCGTCTGATGTTATCGCGGCACATCCGTTGACGGGTGTTGGTTCCTATTCAAAGATGGACTATGTGAGGGCCGCAGCGGGAGACAAGGCCGGAATGCTTGATGGCTTCCGCCACGTTCATAACACGGTACTCGACGAGTTGCTGAACGACGGTATTGTCGGTCTCACCTTCATGGCCTGTGCCTTTATCTCCATCTTCGTCTATTTGTGGCGAACCGCCGATAGCTGGGCAATGCGGCGAGCCTTGATCTACTTCGCCCTCGTGTGCGGCAGCTATGGCATGTTGCATAATCCGTTGTTGCACGAAGTGACGATATCCTCGACCATGTTCTTCCTTGCTGCGCTGAACGCGGCTGCATCAAGGCGCATCATGGCGGCACGACGCGCCGGGCTTACCTCATATGTTTTGGGAAAGAAATCACCTGCATGAAAGCGATTGTAACGGGTGCCGCCGGGTTCATCGGTTTTCATACCGCGCAACGACTGCTGGACGAGGGCTGGCAGGTTGTAGGCATCGACAATGTAAACGATTATTATCCGGTCGCGTTGAAGGAAACCCGTCTTTCCAAGCTTCACATGCGTGACGGGTTCCGGTTCGCGAAGGCAGATATTTCCGACGCAGAGGCATTCAGTGCTGCGATTGGAACTGACCGTGATGCGGATGTCATCGTGCATCTCGCTGCACAGGCAGGTGTGCGTTATTCCATTGAGAACCCATCGGCCTATATTTCTGCCAATGTTCAGGGACAGGTCACGGTTTTCGAAACCGCGCTGAGACTGGAGAAGCGGCCGCCTGTAGTCTATGCCAGTTCGTCGTCGGTGTATGGTGCCAACGAAAAGGTGCCGTTTTCCGAAAGCGATCCCGTCGATCATCCTGTATCGATCTATGCCGCAACAAAGCGCTCTGGCGAATTGCTGGCTTACTCCTACCGTCACGTGCATAAGCTCCACTCCGCCGGTTTGCGCTTCTTCACGGTTTACGGTCCCTATGGACGTCCTGACATGGCGCCGTGGCTGTTCACCTCGGCGATCCTTAAGGGCGAGCCGATCCGCGTGTTCAACAATGGCGAGATGCAGCGGGATTTTACCTTCGTGGACGATATCGTCAGTGGGGTGGTCGGCGCGGTGCGGCGTATACTTGACAAACCGGAAGTTACGGCACCCGTCTATAATCTCGGCAACAACCGGCCCGTGATGCTCAACGATTTCATCGCCGCAATCGAAAAGGCGACCGGAAAGGAAGCGATCCGCAAGCTCGAACCTATGCCCGCCGCCGATGTGCCGCGCACCTATGCCGACATCACGCTCGCTGCCCGCGATCTTGGCTTTAGTCCGAAAACCACGCTCGATCAGGGTATTCCTTTGTTCGTGGAGTGGTTTCGCGGCTACAATGGAGCGCGATGAGCGAAAAAACGTCCAAGCGTGGCTTCAGGCCGCTCGCAGATATGGCTTCGGGTTTGGTCGATCCGATGCTGCAGAAACGCGCCGGTATCAATCTCGCTTTGCTTCAATCCTGGGAAGACATTGTCGGTCCCGCCATTGGCGCAACCTCGCGCCCGCTGCGCATTATCTGGCCGCGCCGTCTGCATGAGGACGATCCGTTTTCTCCGGCAACGCTGATCATCGCCTGTGAAGGATTTGCAGCGCTTCAGGTCCAGCACGAAACGGGAGAAATCATCAGTCGTATCAACGGGTTTCTAGGGTTCTCGGCGGTGGGGCGCATTCGCATCGAGCAGAAGCCCCCGGTCATCCCGGTCAAGCGACGGGTGAAGCGGCTGACGCCCCTCGGGCCAGCGGACGAGCGTCGCATCGACAAGGCGACGGACGCCATAGAAGACGATGCGCTTCGCGCGGCACTTGCCCGTCTTGGCAAGAACATTCTTGCGGAGAAGCGGACGACGGGCCGAAAAGATCGCAAAGATAGCTGAATTCGGCTAACTGCCATAAATTTGATGCAAGCTTTCAGCAGTTTGAGTTCGGTACCCCAATTGAATTGTCGCAAATATGAAGACAAAAAACGCAAGGTGCTGACTTTCATGTGAACGCTGCGGGTCTAGCGAAGTGCGATCTGCCGCTTTAGATTGTATGTCGAAGTCAACTATTGAAACAGGACTGGATGATTCGGATGCCTGCAGCGTTTAATCGCAGACACGTTATTTCTCTTGCTGGAGCGGCTGCTGCCGGTCTGGCTTTTGCCGGTGGCGCGAATGCGCAGCAGCGTAGTCCGGAAGGCACAGTCGATGCAGCCAAGATTGCCGAAGCTGGCAAGCTGAAGGATATGGTCTACGGCAAGGCGGACGCGCCGGTCACCATCGTTGAATATGCCTCGCTGACCTGCCCGCATTGCGCCGATTTCACGATCAACACCTTCCCGAAAATCAAGGAAAAATATATCGATACGGGCAAGGCGCGGCTCATCTTCCGTGAATTTCCGTTCGATCCGCGCGCAACTGCCGCTTTCATGCTGGCGCGCTGCGCACCGGAAGACCGGTACTTCCCGATGGTTGACGTTTTCTTCAAGCAGCAGCAGCAATGGGCGACTGCCGAAGACGGCGAAGCCGCTCTCCTGCAAATTGCAAAACTTGCCGGTTTTACACAGGAGTCCTTCAAGGCTTGCTTGACGAACCAGCAACTTCTCGATGATGTGAGAGCTACGATGGAGCGTGGATCGAAGGATTTCGGTGTGAATGCAACGCCGACTTTCTTCATTAACGGACAAAAATACGCTGGAGCGCTTTCGGTTGACGAAATGTCGGCAATCATCGACAAGCTTCTCTGATCCGTTTTTCAGATCGAAAAGCGGGCGCTTCTTTGCGCCCGCTTTTTGCGTTTCTGAGACCGTAGCGGGAGGCGTTCGCTGATGCGCTTTTCCAGGCTGCGTCTTGTCGGCTTCAAATCCTTCGTCGAGCCAATGGAGTTCGTTATCGAAGGCGGGCTGACTGGCGTCGTTGGCCCGAACGGTTGCGGCAAATCCAATCTGGTCGAAGCACTGCGCTGGGTGATGGGTGAAAACTCATACAAGAACATGCGCGCTTCCGGCATGGACGACGTGATTTTCTCCGGCTCCGCCACGCGACCCGCGCGCAATACGGCGGAGGTCACGCTCTTCCTCGACAATTCGGACCGCACCGCACCGCCCAGCTACAATGATGCTGACGAGTTGCAGGTTTCGCGCCGCATCGAACGCGAATCCGGATCGGTCTACCGCATCAACGGTAAGGAAGCGCGCGCCAAGGATGTGCAGCTTCTCTTCGCGGATCAGTCGACCGGTGCACGTTCGCCATCTATGGTCGGACAGGGGCGTATCGGTGAGCTTATTCAGGCAAAGCCGCAGGCGCGCCGTGCGCTTCTCGAAGAAGCCGCTGGCATTTCCGGCCTGCATACGCGCCGTCATGAAGCCGAACTGCGCCTTCGTGCCGCCGAAACCAATCTGGAACGTCTGGATGACGTGGTGGGCGAACTGGGCAGCCAGATCGAAAGCCTGAAGCGTCAGGCCCGTCAGGCAAACCGCTTCAAAGCGCTTTCCGCAGATATCCGCCGGGCGGAAGCCGCACTCCTCCATCTGCGCTGGGCGCAGGCAAAAATGCAGGAAGGCGAGGCGCAAAGCGCACTGGCGCAGGCAACCTCTGCTGTTGGAGACATGGCGCAGGCGCAGATGAACGCCGCCAAGGCGCAAGGAATCGGCGCGCACAAACTGCCCGAACTGCGCGAGGCCGAGGCGAAGGCCGCTGCTGCATTGCAGCGCCTTTCCATTGCACGGACCCAGCTGGACGAGGAAGGCGAGCGCCTCCGTGTCCGCCGGGCCGAGTTGATAAAGCGTCTTGAGCAGCTTTCCGCCGACATCGCGCGTGAAGAAGAAATGATGCGCGAGAACGCTGACATTCTGGCGCGGCTCGATGAGGAAGAGCAGGAGTTGATCGCTTCTGCCGAAGAGTCCGGCGAACGCGATCAGGAATTGCGTGCGCTGTTCGAGGAAGCGGAAGCTCGCTTGCAGGACAGCGAGAATGCATTGTCCCGCGTAACGGCTGAACGTGCCGAAGCTGCTGCGGAACGCGCGCAGATTGAGCGGGCATTGAAGGAAGCCCGCGACCGCCGCGACCGCTTGGCTGTCCAGATGGAAGCAATTGAGCGCGACATCGCTTCGGTTGCGGAGCAGATCGGCGGTTTGTTCGATCCGGCGGAAAAGCGCATCGTGGTCGACCATTGCGCGGAAGCACTGGCTTCGTCCGAGGAAATGGTTGCCAGCGCGGAAGAGCTTGTCGCGAATGCACGCGAGGCGGAGGCTGCCAACCGTCAGCCTTTGAGCGAAGCCCGCACTGAACTGAACCGTATCGAAACGGAAGCGCAGACGCTGGCCCGCATTCTGAATGCCGGTGAAATGGGACAGTTCCCGCCGGTGGTCGAAGAATTGCGCGTCGAGAAGGGCTATGAAGTCGCGCTCGGGGCCGCACTTGGCGAAGACCTCGATGCGGCCAGCGATGAGCGCGCGCCGGTCTATTGGGCTTATAATCCTGCCGCCAACGCCGATCCAGCTTTGCCGGAGGGTGCGACGCCGCTCGACCGGTTGGTGGAAGGGTCGCAGCAATTGCGCCGCAGGCTGGCACAGGTTGGCGTTGTTTCGGACAGCGACGGCAAGCGCCTCCAAGCCTTGCTGCAACCGGGTCAGCGGCTGGTGAGCAAGGCCGGCGCGCTATGGCGTTGGGACGGGTATACGGCGAGCGCCGATGCGCCGACGCCTGCGGCCCAGCGGCTGGCACAAAAAAACCGGCTGGCGGAACTCGAACAGGAAGCTGTTGCCGCCCGCAAGCGTGCCGAACAGGCAGAGCAGGACGTGCAGCGCAGCGAGGCTGGCGTTCGCGAGGCCATCGAGCGGGAGCGCGTCGCCCGCGACCAATGGCGCGCAAACCAGCGCAAGCTTGACGAAGCGCGCGAAGCCTTGGCTGCTGCCGAACGCGCCGCAGGCCAGCTTGCAACACGCCGCGCCGGTCTTGAAGACAGCAAGGCGCATCTCACTGAAAATCTCGAAGAAGCGCAGATGCGTGTCGCGGAAGCCGAAGATCGGCTCGGCGAAATGCCGGATATCGATGCGATTGGCGAACGGCTCGCCGCATTGAGCAGCGAGGTCATGGCGGATCGCGCGGCGCTAGCTGAGGCGCGCGCTGCCTATGAAGGGCTGCGGCGTGAAGCTGATGCCCGCAAGCGACGGCTGGAAATAATTGCGCTGGAGCGCCGCAACTGGAAATCGCGCGCCGAAAATGCCGACCGCCATATA
The DNA here is from genome assembly GCF_018066705.1 of Ochrobactrum sp. AP1BH01-1. Classification (NCBI taxonomy): domain Bacteria; kingdom Pseudomonadati; phylum Pseudomonadota; class Alphaproteobacteria; order Hyphomicrobiales; family Brucellaceae; genus Ochrobactrum; species Ochrobactrum sp. AP1BH01-1. The sequence continues at coordinate 522,295 of NZ_JAGPOU010000003.1, forward strand.
GCGGCATTGAATGATCGTCGGGCAGAAACGGCGGATGAGGCCGAAGCGTTGGCCGAGGCACCTGACGAGATCGAAAACAGACGCCGTGCGCTGTTGAACGAGCTTTCTCAGGCAGATGCCCTTCGCAAGCAGGCGGCTGACATTCTGGCTGAAGCCGAGGCGGCGCAGGCGGAACTCGACAGAATCGCAACCCTTGCGATTCAGCAACTGGCGGCTAGCCGCGAACAGCGGGCACGTGCCGAAGAACGTCTTGCCGCAGCCGAAGAGCGGCGCAAGGATGCGGAAGCCCGCATCGCCGAAGCGCTGAACTGCCCGCCGCATGAGGCTATCCGCCAGGCCGGTTTGAAGCCGGACGAAGCCTTGCCTGATCCAGACCAGCTGGAACGACAATTGGAGCGGCTGAAGATCGAGCGCGAGCGACTTGGTGCGGTTAATCTTCGTGCCGATGAAGAACAGCAGGAATTGTCCGGACGTCTCGATACCATCGTCTCAGAGCGCGAGGACGTGATCGAGGCGATCAAGAAGCTGCGCCAGGCAATTCAGAGCCTCAACCGCGAGGGGCGCGAACGCCTTCTGGCTGCGTTCGATGTGGTGAATGTGCAGTTCCAGCGGCTGTTCACACATCTCTTCGGTGGCGGCACGGCGGAACTGCAACTGATCGAAAGTGACGATCCGCTTGAGGCCGGGCTGGAGATTCTGGCCCGCCCGCCCGGCAAGAAGCCGCAAACCATGACGCTGCTTTCCGGCGGTGAACAGGCACTGACTGCCATGGCGCTCATCTTCGCGGTGTTTCTCACCAATCCAGCGCCGATCTGTGTGCTCGACGAAGTGGACGCGCCGCTCGACGATCACAATGTCGAGCGCTATTGCAATCTGATGGATGAAATGGCGGCTTCGACCGAAACGCGCTTTGTAGTCATCACCCACAACCCGATCACCATGGCGCGCATGAACCGCCTGTTCGGTGTCACCATGGGCGAGCAGGGCGTGAGCCAGCTCGTTTCGGTGGACTTGCAGACTGCGGAGCGGCTGCGCGAGGCAAGCTGATTTTCGATATGGAGCAGAATCCGACCGGAATGAAACGAGCGCAGGATTCTACTTCAGATAACAGGCGTTAGAGCGTCGATCTGAATTAATCAGAGCGAAACGCGTTCTGTGCGGGAGGACGTATGGAAGCGGGCCACGATCATGCAGATGTAAAGAATACGCCGATCTCCCGGCTGTGGATCGCATTCGGCCTGACCGGAGCCTTCATGATCGCCGAAGCTGTCGGCAGTTTCATCACTGGCAGTCTGGCGCTTCTTTCCGACGCCACGCACATGGCGACGGACACCTTTGCGCTTCTGCTGGCGCTAATCGCCATTTATATTGGCCGGCGTCCTGCCGATATTTTCCGTACTTACGGCTATGCACGTTTCGAAATATTGGCAGCGGCGTTCAACGCACTTCTGCTGCTGGCCGTCGCATTCTATATTTTGTACGAGGCTTACGAACGCCTGTCGAAACCGGCTGAGGTCCAGTCGCTAGGCATGATGGCGATAGCCATTGTCGGGCTGGTCGTCAACTTCATTTCCATGCGGGTGCTGGCAGGGCACAAGGATGAGAGCCTGAACGTGAAGGGCGCTTATCTCGAGGTCTGGGCGGATATGCTCGGCTCGGTGGGCGTGATTACCGCCGCACTCCTCATTTACCTAACCGGATGGGAATGGATCGATTCCCTTATCGCTGTGGGGATAGGCTTCATGGTCTTTCCACGCACATGGGTTCTGCTCAAGGAATGCATCAACATTCTTCTGGAAGGCGTACCGGCGGGGATCGATGTGGCGCAGATCAAGACATCGATCGCCGGGGTTGCCGGCGTGGCTTCCGTGCATGATCTTCATATCTGGTCGCTAACCAAGGGCCAGCATTCGCTAACGGCTCACATCGTTCTGGAAGAAAAAGCCGACGGCGAGACAGTGCGGCGTGCTGTCGAACAGGTTTTGCAAGAGCAATATGACCTCCATCACACCACACTACAGACTGAAACGGAAAGCTGTATTCCGAAAGTACGCATTCATTGAGGTTCCAAGGCCATCAATTGCAGTTGTAATGGCAAGCGGAGCATTTCCAGCAAAAGTGTGAAACGGTTTTGCGTCGTAAAATGCGATAAAACAAATAGTTAGAGCGGTTCCGGCGATTCCGTTAAAATAGGAGCCGCTCTTGAATTCGAACGGCTCGCCGCATTTGGCTTGCGGCGAGCCGTCATCCTGTTCCGCGACAAACCGGCGGAATGGATGCGAGAAAAAATCTATCGGTCGCTCCAGACCGCAAGCTCGTTGCCTGCGGGATCGATGAAATGGAAACGGCGTCCGCCGGGAAAGGAAAATACGGGCTTGACGATAGTTCCGCCCGCTTCCGTGACCGCCTGCAGCGTGTCTTCCAGTTGGGCGGAATAAAGCACAGGCAGCGGCTTTGCGATTGCGCCGCCATCTGCATCAAAGCCTCCGTCCAGTCCTTCTGCAAAAGCCGAATAGGTGGGACCGTAATCCGTAAAACTCCACCCGAAGGCCCGTGCATAAAAGCTCTTGGTCGCGTCAAGCGAACCATTGGCGGCCGGCATTTCCAGATAATCGAGTTTTCCTGTGATACGCATGGTACGACTTCCAAAAGTTCTCTATTTGTTCTTACGATGGTGGGGAATCCCCACTCTTGTCAAGACGATACGACATGGAAACTGTTCAGAAACGCAGTCGCCCCATCGTTGGCATGTCGGCATATTGAAACATTTCAACCTATCGGGACGTTATTTCCCCTGCACCAGCGATAAACTGATTGCGTGTTGAAGGGATAATATTGGCATTACCGACCGGACCTCAATTTCACGGAGCGCGCCCTTTCACGCAAGTCAGGAAACTTCTTTCCAGGTTGAAGTCTAATCGATTCTATTGTCGCGGCCGCGCTTTTTTGGTTGGCAGCAGTGTTGCTGATCGCATAAGCAACAGGAGCAGGTTCAAGGAGTGCTTGCAACTGTTGCAAGCCTTTTATGAGCCGTCCTGCATCAAGGGAGGCCATGATGGCGAAGTGGGTGTACACATTCGGCGACGGCAAGGCAGAAGGTGCGGCAAGCGACCGTAATCTTCTCGGCGGCAAGGGAGCGAACCTGGCTGAAATGAGCAGCCTTGGTCTTCCAGTGCCTCCGGGCTTTACCATTACGACCGAAGTCTGCACCTATTATTACGATCATGAGCGTTCCTATCCAACCGAACTGAATGATCAGGTTCAGGCGGCTTTGAGCCATATTGCGGCAGTGACGGGGCGCAATTTCGGCGATGCCGAAAAGCCGCTTTTGGTGTCGGTGCGCTCCGGCGCCCGGGCTTCCATGCCGGGCATGATGGATACGGTGCTCAATCTTGGTCTCAACGATGAGACCGTGGAGGCCATTGCGCGCGAGGCGGGGGATGAGCGCTTTGCCTATGACAGCTACCGCCGCTTCATCCAGATGTATTCGGATGTCGTTCTGGGCGTCGACCACGGCTTTTTTGAAGAAATTCTCGAAGACAAGAAGGCCGACCTCGGCGTCGAGGTCGATACGGCGCTGACAGCGGAGGACTGGAAGGATGTTATCGGCTCTTACAAGGCCAAGGTTGAGGAAGAACTTGGCCAGCCTTTCCCGCAAGACCCGCGAGAACAGCTTTGGGGCGCCATCGGCGCTGTCTTCTCAAGCTGGATGAATGCGCGCGCCATCACCTATCGGCGCCTGCACAATATTCCGGCGGCCTGGGGCACGGCCGTCAATGTGCAGGCCATGGTATTTGGCAATATGGGTGAAACCTCTGCCACGGGCGTCGCGTTCACGCGCAATCCTTCGACAGGCGAGAAGAAACTCTACGGCGAGTTCCTCGTCAATGCGCAGGGCGAAGACGTCGTCGCGGGTATCCGCACGCCGCAGAATATTACCGAGGAAGCGCGTATCGCAGCCGGGTCCGACAAGCCGTCGCTGGAAAAGGTGATGCCGGAAGCTTTTGCTGAATTCCTCAACGTCGCCGACCGGTTCGAACAGCATTATCGCGATATGCAGGACCTTGAATTCACTATCGAGCGCGGCAAATTGTGGATGCTCCAGACCCGCTCTGGCAAGCGCACCGCAAAGGCCGCGTTGAAAATGGCCGTCGAAATGGCGGGCGAAGGCCTAATTTCCGAGGAAGAAGCGGTTCTGCGCGTCGATCCGGCAGCGCTCGACCAGTTGCTGCACCCAACCATCGACCCACGCGCCGAGCGTCAGGTGATCGGTCAGGGGCTGCCCGCATCGCCGGGGGCTGCGACGGGCGAAATCGTCTTCTCTTCCGAAGATGCCGAACAGGCAAAATCGGAAGGCCGCAAGGTTATCCTCGTTCGCATTGAAACCAGCCCGGAAGATATTCACGGTATGCACGCGGCGGAAGGCATTCTGACGACACGCGGTGGCATGACCAGTCACGCGGCAGTCGTTGCCCGCGGCATGGGCAAGCCCTGTGTTTCCGGCGCGGGATCGCTACGCGTCGATTATCGCAACGGCGTCATGCTGGCGGCTGGCCAGACCTTCAGGAAGGGCGACGTGGTCACGGTCGACGGCGGCACCGGGCAGGTTCTCAAAGGTGCGGTCGCCATGCTGCAGCCGGAGCTTTCCGGCGATTTCGGCAAGCTGATGGAATGGGCCGACCGTACTCGCCGGATGAAGGTGCGCGCTAACGCCGAAACGCCTGCCGATGCCCGCACGGCGCGGTCGTTCGGTGCGGAAGGTATCGGCCTTTGCCGTACCGAACATATGTTCTTTGATGGAAGCCGCATCGTTGCCATGCGCGAGATGATCCTTTCCGACAATGAAGAAGGCCGACGCGCGGCGCTGGCAAAGCTTCTGCCCATGCAGCGTTCGGATTTTGTCGAGCTTTTCGAGATCATGAAGGGACTGCCCGTCACGATCCGTCTGCTCGATCCGCCATTGCATGAGTTCCTGCCGCATACGGATGAGGAAGTTGCAGAAGTTGCCCGGTCGATGGGGGTCGATGCGGCAAAACTGCGTGAACGCGCAGATAGCCTGCATGAGTTCAACCCGATGCTGGGCCATCGCGGTTGCCGTCTGGCTGTATCCTATCCGGAAATCGCGGAAATGCAGGCGCGCGCCATTTTTGAAGCAGCCGTCGAGGCTGGCAGGAAAACCGGCGAGCCTGTGGGGCCGGAAGTGATGGTGCCGCTGGTCGGTCTGAAAGCTGAACTCGATTTCGTCAAGGCGCGTATCGATGCCGTTGCAAGGGACGTCATGGCCGAGGCGGGTATCAAGATCGACTATATGGTCGGCACGATGATCGAGTTGCCGCGTGCCGCACTGCGCGCCGCCGAAATCGCTGAAACCGCCGAGTTCTTCTCGTTTGGCACCAACGATCTGACGCAGACGACATTCGGCATTTCACGCGATGACGCATCGTCCTTCCTCACCTCCTATCAGCAGCGGGGCGTGATCGAACAGGACCCGTTCGTATCGCTCGATCTGGAAGGTGTCGGTGAACTGGTGGAAATCGCCGCCGAACGTGGACGGAAGACACGCAACAATATCAAGCTTGGCATTTGCGGCGAGCATGGCGGTGATCCGGCGTCGATCGCCTTCTGCGAGAAGACCGGTCTTGACTATGTTTCCTGCTCGCCGTTCCGCGTGCCGATTGCCCGTCTGGCGGCGGCGCAGTCGGCTATACGCAAGGTTTGAGGCAGTATGCCACAGTTTGGCTTAACTGGCGGCGCAACGTGCCGCTGGTTAAAACATTTTTAGAAGACCTTGTCATGTTTCGTTATATTGCTGCGGCTGGAGCCGCCTTTCTCATTACGACCGGCATTGCCAGCGCTTATGATATCTCGCCGCAGGAGCGTGCGGAGAACAAAGTCGGCCCCGACACGATAAGAATTGTCGAGCCGCAATTGCATATTGCGCGCGGCGGCGCGGCGTCGCCGCAGGTGGCGTTGACGCTTGATGCCTGCATGGGCAAGACAGACCACCGGATACTCGACATGCTGGTGCAGAACCGCATTCCGGCAACGATTTTCGTAACGGGTCGGTGGATCAAGCAGAATCCGGACGCCATGGCGGTTCTTAAGGCCAATGCCGATCTCTTCGATATCGAGAATCATGGTGCGATGCATGTTCCGGCTATCACCAACCAGCCGAAAATGTACGGCATCACGACAGCGGGCTCACTTGAAGCTGTGCGTACGGAAATAGAGGGGGGAACGAAGGCGATCACTGATACCGAAATGCCGAAGCCTGTCTGGTATCGCGATGCGACGGCCCGTTATTCGACAGACGCCGTCAAGCTGGCGACGAGCATGGGCTACAAGATCGGCGGTTATTCCTTGAACGGCGATCAGGGCGCTTCCCTGCTGGCACCGGCGGTCGAGCGCCGCATCGCCGCCGCCCGGGATGGAGACGTCATCATTTCGCATGTCAACCAGCCGGCACGCTCGGCGGGCGAGGGCGTGGTCAAAGGCGTGCTGGCCTTGAAAGCGAAGGGAATGAAATTCGTCCGTCTGAAGGACGTCGAGACGACCATGACGCTCAACCCGGTCGCACCGCACAACCTTCACGCGGGCGTTCCAAAGTCCGCAGCGCCGAAATAATCCAGTTTGACAGTTCACGCGCCGTTGACTTTTTCCTTCGGAGAAAGGCTTTTCATCACTGCGGCATAGTTGCGGCCCAGGCTTTCGAAAACGGCATTCTCGCCCGCTGGCGGCTCGACGGACAGCGTCGTGCCGTCATTGCGCAATGTGACGAATATGACCTGATCTTCCGGTTGTCCGGCGATGGCAATTGCCCCGATGCGTTGTGCTTCGCTGGTGTCCAGCGCCGGCATGTTGAACAGCACTTCACCGCCAACACGTTCGGCGGCCTTGGCGAGAGCGGAGTCAAAACCTTCGATCAGTACGTCAATGGCCCCAAGCGCGAACTCCAGTTCGACGGCTTCAAGTGTCATCATATCGTCTGCAGTTGTCCCGTCCGATAACGGGCTGCCATTTTGAAGGGCGCGATCCATTCCGTCCTCTCCGACGATTGCAATACCTGCCCCCATATGTGCAATCATGCCTTCTGTTAGCGGTTGCTGCAATGCCTTTTTTATTTGATTTACCTAGCTTTTTCTCACTTATTCTTAAAGCTGGTGATCTTTGCAGGCTAAGAGCCCATCTCGAAAAGTGTGCAAGGGTTTCGGATAGGGTGCCGCCCGTAAAGCGATTTGCCCGGGTTATCAAGCACGCTAAACGTGCATAAGCCTTTGCGTTTATCGCCTGCTGAACGTTAACCCAGACGAGCCTTGATCGCGGTCAATGCTCTTTCATTCCGAATCTCCGACGTTCTCCCCATCACAAGGGAAATGGTGTCGGAGGGCACATGAAACTGATCTGGAAAGCGGCGGTCGGCGGCGCGGGTGCGCTGGCCGCAGCCTGGCTCTTTGCGCTTTCAACACCCCATTGGCTGACAACACGGCAGGAAAGCGCCGTCGATGTCACCGACAAGGCTTTGATCGAAAAGGGCGAATATATTGCTCATGCGGGCGATTGCGCTGCCTGCCATACGGCACCGGGTGGCAAGGCTTTTGCAGGCGGGCTCGGCATGCAGACGCCGCTTGGTACGATCTATTCCACCAACATCACGCCGGATCGTGAGGCCGGCATCGGGAGCTACAGCTATGCCGATTTCGAGCGCGCGGTGCGGCAGGGCGTGCGCCGGGATAACGTCCATCTTTATCCGGCAATGCCGTTTGTCTCCTATACGGTCGTCAATGATGAGGACATGAAGGCGCTTTATGCGTTCTTCATGTCGAAGGTGGAGCCGGTAAAGCAGGACAACCAGCCCAGCACCTTGCCATGGCCGACCAATATGCGCTGGCCGCTCGCCTACTGGCAGCTTTTCTTTGGAAACTCGCGTTCGTTCGAGATTGCAGCCGATACCGATCCGGTGATCGCCCGCGGCGCCTATCTGGTCGAAGGGCTCGGTCATTGCGGCGCGTGCCACACGCCACGTGGTCTCGCCTATGAAGAAAAAGCGATCAAGAACGACGCGAAAGGAAAGTTCCTGTCCGGTTCGGTTCTGGAAGGCTGGTATGCGAAAAACCTGCGCGATCAGGACACCGGTCTTTCGACATGGGCTGAGGACGAGATCGTCACCTTCCTGAAGACCGGACGGACCGACCGCACCGCGGCATTCGGCTCGATGGCCGATGTCGTGCAGCACTCGACTCAGTATCTGGCGGAAGATGATCTGCGTGCGATTGCCCGCTATCTGAAGTCGCTACCGCCCAGTGAAGGGCGGGAGCGCGAATGGCGGCCCAAGGAAGATGTGACGACTGCCGCCCTCAAGGCTGGGGATTTCACTGCGCCGGGCGCCCTGTCTTATGTCGAGCAATGTTCGGTTTGCCACCGAATGGACGGTAAGGGTGCGCCGCGCATCTATCCTGCACTTGCAGGCAATTCGATTGTCTTTGCCGATGACCCAAGCTCGCTTATTCAAGTTACGCTGACCGGGGGCAGAACGCCCGAAACGCCAGCGGACAAGATGGCTTTCACCATGCCCGGCTTTGCCGATCTTCCGAACTGGCAGGTCGCCGAAATCCTGAACTTCATTCGCAACGGCTGGGGCAACCACGGCGCAGCCATAACGGAGCAGGATATCGCCCGCATGCGGCGTGAAATCGCTCACAAGCCTGCCCAGTACGTTCCGGAGAACAAGCAATGAAAACCAGTACGATTGTCGTTCTTGGTGCCGGTTTTGCCGTGGCGGTAACGGGCGGCGCTTTCCTTTTCAATCATCTGCGGCCTTCGCTGGATGCTCCGGCTCCCAAGGCCTATGCGGTCCTGGACAAGGATAAGAAACAGGTCGGAACCTATGTCATTCCGCCGGACCGTGACATTCTAAAACAGCCGAACGCGCCCGAGATCATGCATGGAAAGCGGTTGCTCAACGAAACGGCGCGGCTTCTGCCTGACTATGTCGGCAATGGTCTGAACTGCAATTCCTGCCACATGGGGCAGGGCAAGATGGATAACGTTGCGCCCTATATCAATACCAGCAACTTTTATCCTGCCGTCATGCCCCGTGCAGGCAAGGAAGTCGATCTGGTGATGCGCATCAATGGCTGTTTCCAGCGTTCGATGAACGGCAAGCCCTTGCCCCCCGACGGCGCTGATATGAAGGCGATGGTCGCCTATATGGACTGGCTGCGGCAGGATGTGAAAAAGGGAACCAAAGTGGCGATACGCAATGCCGGTCCCATCGATGAAAGCCTCGTTCCCGATCCGGTTAACGGTGCAAAAATCTACGCTGCACAATGCTCTACCTGCCATGGAGCTGGCGGCGAAGGCATGAAAGATCAGGCAGGCGATTATATCTTCCCGCCGCTTTGGGGTGATGAAAGCTTCAACATCGGGGCGGGACTGGCTCGCACCTACAAGGCGGCGCAATTTGTCAAATATGCGATGCCGCCTGCCCAGAACTACAATCTGCCCATCGGGCAGGGCGGGGTTCTGACCGATCAGGAAGCAGTCGACGTATCGGAATATTTCACTCACATGCCGCGTCCTGATTTCGCCGGCAAGGTGAAGGACTGGCCGAACACAAAGAAGCCGAAAGACGCGCGTTACTGAATGGGCCACCGGAAAAAGCACCCGGCCATGCGCAGGACAGGTCGGGTGCCTGATTTCCACTTTGGGGTTTTGCCGAGCGAAAATCTCTCTGCTATTCATACCGTGAAAACAGAGGGACGTTCTCGGAGACTGCATGAGAAAACTTCGCTACCAGCGGCGTCAGTCGCGCTCTGCGGTCTGGGCGCTTCGGCTTGGCATTTTTGCGGCCTTGCTGCTCGCGCTGGCGTTTTTGCTGCATCGCTTCTGGAAGCTGGAGACACCGGATCTGGTACTGGTTGCCGGATTGAGTACCGCTCTCGCGGCTCTGGCCTTGCTCTGTGCCGCCAAGGGTTTTCGCAACCTGTGGGTCAATGGCGACAAGGGCGGCGCACGGTCCGTCTCGGGCGGTTTGTTCGCTTTTGCCGTGTTAGTGCCGGTGGGGCTGGTGGCAGCACTGTGGTACACGTCCCCACCGCTTTACGACCTCTCGACCGACTTTGAGACACCGCCGCAATTTCCACCTGACATGCCGTCGCGTCTGCAATGGATGAACCCGCTGACCGTTGCGGTGAGCGGCGATGTGCTGACCCAATTGACGGCCTATCCCGATGTCGTCGGACGCCGCTATGAAGCCGCCCCCGATCGGGTCGCACAAGGTGTCAAAACGGTTTTCAAGACATTCGGATGGCAGGTGATCGCGCATGATGCTCCGTCGCCGGAGCAGAATGCAACGCGGTTTGTCGCAACCGCGCATAGTTTCATTCTGGGCCTCAAGAGCGATATCGTCATCCGTTTGTCTGACGAGGGCGAGACGACCTATGTCGATGTGCGCTCGCTGTCGCGCTACGGCAGGCGCGATATGGGGCAGAATGCGAGCTTTATCACCGAATTTCTGGGTGCGCTTGAAGGTGAGGTCAACAAGGCTCCACGCGACGTGGAATAATCAGCCCGGAAAATAGATGCTGTCGAGCGACGGATGGCCGTCGGCCTTGACCTCGCCCCGTCCGACCAGATCTTCCAGATGCGCCAGCACCGATAGCGCAGCCGCACCATGCAGTCGTGGATCGGTATCGCGGTAGATGACCTTAACCATGTCGCCGATCGTCCTGTCGCCCTGCAGGACGCGCTCGAAGATGGCGCGTTCGCGCATCTTGCGATGCGCGCGCAGGCCGCGAACGAAAGCAGCAGGCTTGGTGACGGCCCCGCCATGGCCCGGCAGATAGACCTTGTCATCGCGAGCCAGCAGTTTTTCCAGCGAGACCATATAATCGCTCATGGAGCCGTCGGGCGGCGCGACAATGGATGTCGCCCACGCCATGACATGGTCGGCGGAAAAAACAACGCCGGTATTCTTCAGGCCGAACGCCATGTGATTGGCGGCATGTCCGGGGGTATGAATGCCTTCCAGAGCCCAGCCGTCGCCTTCGATCGTGCTGCCGTCTGCCATCACGATATCCGGAATGAAATCCGTATCGGCGCTTGCTTCGAGCATGTTTACTTCGCCCGCATAATAGGGGCGGGCAGGGCGATGCGGCCCCTCGGCGACCGTGCGCGCGCCAAGGGTTACCTTCAGGCGTTGCGCCAGCGGCGAGTGGTCGCGGTGGGTGTGGCTGATGAAAATGTGGCTGACCGGCCGACCGGCAATAGCCGCGATCAGGGCATGATAGTGCGCCTCGTCTTCAGGGCCGGGGTCGATAAGGGCCAGCGTATCGGTGCCGATAATATAGCTGTTGGTGCCGTGAAAGGTGAAAGCGCTCGGATTATTGACGGTGAGGCGCAAAATGCCTTTACCCAGTTCGACCGGTTCCCCATATTGGGGTGTGAAACTGCTGTCGAAAACAAGCGCCATGGAAGCGGCTTCCAATTCTTCTTTGGTTTGATTGATGAAACGGCATAGGCCTTATATAGTCGGGTTGCAAACGTGAACAGTCGCGCGCGCTGACAATCGCGTCAGGAGTCAGATTCCGGTATCTGCCGCCGCGTCAAAAGTGGAGTTGGATATGTCTCATAGAGCAAAGTCTCGCATTGCTGTCGCATCTTTGGCTGCGGAGTATCTGCCCACCGGACAACTGGCCCGTGCTTTCTGGTTTGTGGGTCTTGCGCTGATCGGAACGGCTGTGCTTGCCATTTCCGCCAAGATCAAGGTCGATCTCGTCTACGTCAATGTGACGATGCAGACCTTCGCTCTTTTTGCAATTTCGGCCCTTTACGGATCGCGCCTCGCCGTGGCGACGGTCGCGCTTTATCTGCTTGAAGGCGCCCTTGGCATGCCGGTCTTCACCGGAACGCCGGAAAAAGGCATTGGCCTTGCCTATATGGTTGGCCCGACGGGCGGCTACCTTCTTTCCTACCTTGCCGCGGCCTGGATCGTCGGACGCGCCGCCGACAAGGGTCTGGCGCGCAATCCCTTCGCTCTCGGCGGTGCCATGCTGCTCGCGGAAGCCATCATTCTATTGATGGGCGCTGGCTGGATGGCCTATCTCTTCGGTCTGGAAAAGGCCATTGCCTTCGGCTTCGGCGCATTCATCGTGGGCGACCTTGTGAAGCTCGCACTCGCTGCCTGCGGCGTGCCTGCGATGATGTCGCTTCTGAAGCGTTGAAATTTCCAGTTCTAAGCGTGATGAGAGCCGGGCGATTCGCCCGGCTTTTGTGTTTCGGTTGAAACTGCTTCGCAATTGACAGATGCGTTGCAGCCCAGCTTTGTCGCTATAACGGATCTGTTTTCAAGGGGAGGATGATTTGCGCGTCGAAACTCTGGTGGTCGAACCGCTGACAAAAGAGGCTTTTGCGCCGTTTGGCGATGTCATCGAGACGGAAGGGGCTGAACTTCGGCTCATCAACAATGGCACCACGGAGCGGTATCACGATCTCGCACGTGTTGAAGCCGCTGGCACCGAGGCCCGGGTGCTCGTCAATATTTTCCGGGGACAATCATTCGAGGCGCCCATCGAAATCGCCATGATGGAACGCCACCCATTCGGCTCGCAGGCATTCATTCCGTTGAACGGCAGGCCGTTCCTCGTGGTGGTTGCCGAAGATGCTGGCGGCAAGCCTGCACGTCCCCGTGTTTTCCTTGCGCGCGGTGACCAGGGCGTCAATTATCTGCGCAATGCATGGCATCACCCACTGTTGGCGCTCGAGCAGAAATCCGATTTTCTGGTTGTCGACAGGGCAGGCAAGGAGGACAATCTGGAGGAGTTTTTCTTCTCCGATGCTCTCTATCGCATCGAAACGATCAAACCGGCCTGAGCGTATTGAGGTAGACTTATGGGTAAACTTTCCACACATGTTCTCGACACCGCCCACGGCAGTCCCGCCGCCGCGATGCGCATCGAGCTTTATCGGATTGTCGCAAACGGCGGGTCCGAACTCATCAAGCGGACGGTGACCAATCTGGATGGCCGCACCGATGCGCCACTGCTTTTAGGCGACGAAATGCGGACCGGCACTTATGAATTGCAGTTTCATGTTGCCGAATATTTTGAGGGACGTGGGGCCGAACTGGCCAATCCGCCGTTTCTGGACCTTATTCCGATCCGCTTCGCAATTGCTGATGTCGAGGGGCACTACCATGTGCCGTTGCTCGTTAGCCCGTGGTCCTATTCCACCTATCGCGGAAGTTGACCGGACTTATCCCCTCTGCCGTTGAGAGAAATAGACTCCTCGCATCATTCATTGCGAGGAGTTCTTCATGGACCAAACCCCAAATCTGAAATTGCCCTATATCCTGCCCAGCCAGGCGCAGAAGCATGTCACCCACAATGAGGCATTGCGCTTGCTGGATGCCGTGGTGCATCTGAGCGTCAGGTCGCGAACCCGAACTGACGCACCGGAAACCCCTGCAGGCGGAGACCGCTATCTGGTGGCCGCACCCGCTTCAGGGAACTGGACCGGCAAAGAGGGGACGATTGCCTGCTTCATTGATGGCGGTTGGCTGTTCGTCACGCCTGCTATCGGTTGGCAGGCCTATGTCGAGGATGAAGCACAGTTGCTGGTTTTCGATGGCGCGCTCTGGAAAGGCGTTTCGTCAGTTCCTGACAGTTTGTCCCTGACCATGTTGGGCGTGCAGGCAACAGCCGATGCGGTCAACCGGCTCGCGGTCTCGTCCGACGCAAGCCTGTTCAACAATGCCGGGGCAGGGCACCAGATCAAGGTAAACAAGCAGGCGGTCACTGATACGGCAAGCCTTCTATACCAGACCAACTGGACCGGTTTTGCCGAAATGGGGCTGAATGGCAGCAACGATTTCAGCGTGAAGGTAAGCAGCGATGCAGGACAATGGCGGGAGGCGATCAAGATCGATCACGCTACAGGCAATGTCGCCATCGGTTCGGTCTGGCCGCAGACCAGGCTTCATGTCGATGGCCCGATCCGCCCCGCATCCTATGCCATTGCGGCGCTGCCCTCCGCGGGAAGCAACGGCTCAGGCGCGATGGTTTTCGTCACCGATGGTCCGTCCGGCGCGGAAATGCTCTATTCGGATGGCGTGAACTGGCGAAGCGTTCGCAGCGGTGCCGTTATTGCCTGAAGCACGATCCCCGTGAGTCGGGTTTCGCAAATCCACTAGGCGCGGCGGGTTTGCCGTGCGGCGGGCGCAGCGCTGCTTCGCAGCCAAAAGATGTTTGTTAAGCGCCTGAAACTGCAATTGATATAGTCCTGTCAGTGGACTCATGATAACGGTGGCGAGACATTAGAATACTTCGCAGCTACGACGTGCGGCACGCCGCGAAGGGATTGACTAAGTTTTAGTCCCAAATAGTAGTATGAATAGCCTTATGGCGCTGGAATCGTTCCGGTATTTCTCTCCGTCGGGGAGCGGGATTACACGCGTATGAGTTTGAAATATCCATGGCAGAGACTGGCGCTTTTGCCCCGCGCCAGCAAACAGATCATTCTGATGCTGAGCGACTGTGTTCTGCTGTTGCTGAGTGCCTATATCGCGTTCGTCATACGTCTCGGCTTCGTTTTCGTACCGAACGAGGGACAAACGTTCCTGATTTTCATCGCGCCCGTTCTGGCAATTCCGGTCTTCATTCGCTTCGGGCTTTACCGCGCCATCATCCGCTATCTGGCGGAGCGTGCAATCTGGCCGATTTTTCAGGCGACGGCCATTGCCTCCCTGTTCTGGGTTGCGCTGGTGTTCCTGATGGAACTCTACGGCAGCGCCGGGCTGCCGCGCTCGGTCCCGCTGCTCTACTGGCTTTTGAGCACCGTTTTTATCTCCGCCAGCCGTTTCGGTGCGAAATGGCTTTTGCGCAGCGCTGAATCGGACAAACGCTATACAAGTTCTGCATTGATCATTGGCGTGGGCGAACCCGCCCGCCAGCTCGCAACCGCGCTTCGCAGCCACAGCGACACATTGGTTGTCGGCTTTGTCGATCCTGACGGCCAGCTTATTGGCATGGATATCGTGGGATTGCGTGTTTACGGTGTGGAAGATATTCCCGCCCTGATCGAAAACTACGGCATCAAGCAGGTGGTCGTGTCGGAGCCGGGGCTGGAACAGAAGCAGCGTCAGGATTTTGCGCGGCTTCTTGGGCGCCTTCCGGTCAATACGCGTATTCTGCCGCCCATTGCCGATCTGACGGCGGGCAAATATCTGGTCAGCTCGCTTCGCAATGTTGAAATCGACGACCTGCTCGGACGTTCGCCGGTGCCGCCGGATGCGGCCTTGTTGCGGGAAGTGGTTGAAGGCCGACGCATTATGGTGACGGGTGCCGGTGGATCGATTGGCAGCCAGCTCTGCCGTACCATTGCGCAATGGAACCCGGCCTCCATTGTCCTGTTCGAATCAAGCGAGTTCGCGCTTTACAATATCGACAGGCAACTGAGGCAAATAGCCGGTTGCGAGATCGTGCCGATCCTCGGCACAGTCAGCAGTCGCAAATGCGTCGAGAAGGCCATTCGCGACCACAACGTCGATACGGTCTATCACTGCGCGGCGTACAAACACGTGCCCCTTGTCGAAAAGAACCCATTGGTCGGTATCTACAACAATGTCTTCGGCACGCTGGAAGTGGCGCAGGCGGCTCTTGATACTGACGTCGAACGCATGGTCCTCATCTCGTCCGACAAGGCAGTGCGGCCAACCAATGTCATGGGCGCAACCAAGCGCTGGGCCGAGCTGGTTGTCTATTATTCCGGTATACTCGCCGAGGAGTCGGGAAAGAAGAAGGCATTCTATTCAGTCCGATTCGGCAATGTGCTGGGCTCGAACGGTTCGGTCGTCCCGCTTTTCCGTGAGCAGATTGCCAGTGGCGGTCCCATTACCCTCACCCATGAAGACATGACCCGCTATTTCATGTCGATAAAGGAGGCTGCCGAGCTTATCGTGCAGTCCGGTGGCATTGCCGCATCCGGCGACACGGTACTGCTGGAAATGGGCGAGCCGGTCAGGATTCGCGATCTGGCAGAGAATATGATTCTGCTGGCAGGGCTGACCGTTCGCAATGAAGAAAATCCGCATGGCGACATCGCCATCGAGGTGACAGGGATTCGCGAAGGCGAGAAGATGTATGAAGAACTCTTCTACGATCCTTCGCTGGCGCAGCCGACGCGCCATCCCAAGATCATGCGCGCGCCGAAAGGCAACAAGGCAGCTGTGGATGTTCCGGCCAGCCTTGCAGCCCTGCGTATTGCCATGGAAAGCGGCGATGTTGATGCAGTCCGCAAGGTGCTGTTCGACGTTATAGCTTCCTGAACCGGCCGCGGAAATCCAGCAGCAGAAGCAGCGTCGCCACGACTGCCACGAGCAGGAATGCGACCTGTGTGATTGTGTGGTCCAAAGCAAGCAGCGCAACGGCGCAGGCGATGAGAATCAGGTTCAGAAGTGCGACGTGGCTGACGACCTTCGGTACGCTCCAGCCCGCGCGCTTCGCCGTCTGATAAGCATGTTTGGAATGCGCTTTCAGGATATTCTCGCCTTGGCTCAGCCGCATCACGATGGTGGTTCCCGCATCGAGAATGTAATAGAGCGGCAGGATCAGCGCGACGACGATGTGTGTTTCGCGTGCCAGCAGGATCAGCGCCGTGCCCGTGATCAGGCCAAGCGGCAGGCTTCCTGAATCACCCAGAAAAATTGTCGCTGGCGGTCGGTTGAACAGCGCGAAACCGAGAATTCCACCCGCCGCAATAGTCCCGATGCCGCCGCTTTCCAACCCAGCGAGCCCAAGAGCTGCAAGAAGCCCGATACCCGCCAAAGGAATCCCGATGCCCGCAGCGGTCATCAGGTCGAGGCCATCCATGAAATTGGTCACATTTATCGCTACCATGAGCGCAATGACTATGAGCGCTGCCTCCAGCCAGTGCGGCAATAGTTCCGGCAACAGCCGGAAATCCGGTCCCAGACCGTAAACAACGAGTCCAGCCGCAATGAACTGCGACCCCAGCCGAATAATTTCTGAAAGCTCGTAACGATCATCCAGCCCTCCGACGATCCAGAGGAGTAGAGAGGCTCCCGAAAGACAGAGCGCCAGATGCGCATTGACTTCCAGATCCGGCGCAAAAATCAGCATCGTCGCGATGATTGCGGGAACGAGCGCCAGCCCGCCGATCTGTCGGGCCACTGTGGTATGGTTGGAGCGCGAACTCATGCGGGCCGCAAGAAAGCGCTCGGGCAAGAGCCGGTTCAGCAGATAGAGACCGATGCCGCACAAGGCGGCGCTCACGAGAAATGAGATCAACAGAAACAGCATAGCGAACACCGAGAACACAGTTTTCAATAGGAAGTAGCAGCTTTGAAGCGGGACGCAAATCGACGGTTTCGCTTTATGTGACGGCCAGTGGTCCTGGAGCATGTCTCCCCAAAGTGGGAACCGGTTTCGCGATAAAGACATGCGTGAAAACGGGAGTTTGAAGCATGCCACTTGAATAGGATAAAGCGCGAATTGCTTTGGTGTTGAAAACGTTCTTCACGGAGGCTGTAAGCTTGGGCGGGATTTCGTGATTAGGCGATTGCGCTCCGGTTTCGAAGCGGCTATAAGGCCGCGCAACCGGTTGCTTCGGTTTGATTTGTTGGGGCGTAGCCAAGCGGTAAGGCAGCGGTTTTTGGTACCGCCATTCCCTGGTTCGAATCCAGGCGCCCCAGCCATGAATCATGCGTAAAATCAATATCTTATTGATTTTACTTAATGTTTCCCCCGCTGGGAATCCTCAAACTTTTTTCCATTTCGCCGACTGTGCACAAAACTGTGACACAGAGCTATGACACATGCCGATTCGCCTGGTCGGTTTGTCTCGTGGCTCCAAACGGCGAGTCCATCATGGCAATCAGACATCAGGTTCAGAATCTTCAAAGGCGCGGAAATATTTTTTATTGGCGCGCGCGCCTTCCGGCACATCTGGGACGCAATATTGGTTCGCGTCACCTTGCTTTCAGCCTCAAACAATCTGATCATCGACAAGCAGGCTACATGGCCCGCAAGCTCAATCTTATGCTTTATGAAATTGCAGAGAACCCGCGAAGTGTATTGATGTCGAAAGAAGCCCTTGAAGGATTATTCCAGTCCGAAATTGCGCGGATGAATGATCATATGGAGAACCTGCAATTTGCAGGCCAGCGCACTCCGACCGGGTTCCATCAGATCGATAATCTGACTGCCGATTTGGAAGTCGGATGGGCTTACAGGCTTCTGGAAAAATTCGGTACTCGCCGTGCCCTGTTTGAAGAGGGAGGTTGTCAGGGTTGGCGCTTTCTTGAGCAGGCGAAGGTGCCAAAGAGCCTGTATCAAGGCATCGTTACAACATATCGCGGAGAGCGAGAAGACGCAGAAACATCACGCTTCGCTCGCGAACTGAGAGCGCTGATGCAGGAGCACGGCCTCGCTTACTCGATCTTGAATTTCGAAAAAGCGAAGGCCGAATATTTTAAAGCGCGTGCTGATGTGCTGCTTAGCACCGAGGATCGCTATCTCATCGATTTTCCTGACGAACAGGCTGAACCAGCCCCCATCCAGCCAGCACCAATTGTTTCGGTTGTAAACGTGGAACCTGTGCCGGATATCATTCCACAGCCACAGCCACAGCCACAGCCACAGCCACAGCCACAGCCACAGCCACAGCCACAGCCACAGCCACAGCCACAGCCACAGCCACAGCCACAGCCAGTTGTGGAAAATCCTGTTCCTGTATCAGCATCTGACGTGTTGGGGCTTACTGGGCAGGACTTGCCAGTGAAGCAATTCATGAAGCAGTGCGACCTTCTGATCGCCAACAACCGTGAGAACTGGAACGAAGACACGGCAAAGGACGTCAAGACAGTTGTTCGCATTTTCTGCGGTATTCTGGACGAGCACAATGTTCTCAAGAGCAGCGGCATTAACCAGACCCACTTGGCGGCGTTGCGCCAGCATTTCAATAACATCCTTGCCAGATGGGGAAGTAGTTCGCGTTACGTGGCAATGACGACCGTGCAATTACGTGAGGCGACAGAACGGGAAGTAATCCGCGCACAAAAGCTTAATTTGCCAGCACCCAAGGTCGGCTTGTCGAGTGGAACAATCAGGCGTCATCTTGGTAACCTCGAACAATTCCTGAACCATCTTGTCGCGTCAGGTTTCATGTTGCGGGCATTTACGTTTAAAGGGATCAAGCCGAAGAAGCGCAGCCTCGCATCTGTTCGGGCGCTGACTGCCAAACCCGGCCCTGAGGAGGTTGAACCGATCTTCCAGCTTCCGGTGTTCACCGGTTGTGCCGGGCCGATGCCGCAGGAAATGCGGGAGTTCGGGCAGACCGTATATCATTCGTCCCTTTATTATGTGCCAATGCTTTACGCATATCTGGGCGCAAGACGCGCCGAATTTACGGGCCTCATGGTTGATGATGTGGTTTACGCAAAGGACGAAGGTATGTGGTCCATCAAAATTCGGAAAAATGAGCTCCGAGGATTGAAGAACCTCCAATCAGTCCGCGATCTCCCCGTACCCGATGAGCTTATCCGACTGGGTTTTATCGACTACGCAAAGCGTTTGAAGGAACTCGGACACAGATGTTTATTTCCGGAATTGGTCGCTCCAAGACGCAAAAACGACACCGGTGATCGTTTCTACAAGAGCTTTGTCCCTTTGCTGAAAGCGGAAACGGGGCTTGGTGATCAGCTTTGGGGTCGTGCAATCCATGCCCTGCGCCATGGGTTCAGCAACACGCTGAAACAGAAGGGGATAGAAATGTCGATCATGGAAGACATTACCGGGCATCTGGGCCGAACGGAGGGAGAGACACGTTATACGAACATTGCCAGCTTGACGGTGATGAAAAAAACAATTGACGTGTATCCGGTCATTACGGGGCATCTGCAACCACAGCCCTTACGCTTGCTGTCGTATGTAGAGGCAAAAGAACCAGCGCCCTGGTTTAGAAAAGAAAAAGAGAAGCCGTCCCGGCGTCGCAATTCGTAATCGAGAATCCGATTCAAAACTTGGGAAGAGCGTTACAGAGTTCGGGGTAAACGTTGCTGAACTCGATATTTCCGATTCAGGTGCAAACGCTGTTGTAGGCGGGCGGGGATGATGAAAAACGCTTTGCGCCGACAGGTTTCGAGCTCATAATTTAATTGTTAGCGGGCAATGGGGATGAAATGGCATCGAGCAAGCAGCAGGCAGAACGCTTGCGCAAACAACGAGAACGGCAGAAAGAATATCGTGATCGTTTGAGAGCAGAGCGCAAACCGACGCGCGACGACGTTGCTCGGGTGTTCCTGCATTTCATGATTGCCAAAGCGATGAAGTCTGGCAATCAAGACGGGATGGAGAAGCTGATTGATATGCTGCTTGATGGGCTGGCAGATCAGGGCTTCGATAAAGAGGCTTCAATGGATGTCATTGATGATCTGATTGACAGATACACCAAAAGGGGCTGGGATTTCCGACGCAAAGTGCATCTGATGCCTCATGGAGATGCCGACGACCCCGAACAATGAAGGTGGCTTCCAAAACCGTGGCAGCCTAATTTCAACGGCCTCGTTTCACAAACGGCGTTTGTCCCTTTTGTTTGTTCTCCCCCCATTACTTCACAAAACGCCGTTTGCAGATGAATCGGAAATATCGAGCTAGAAATGGCAGGTGAATAGGGCCTCGCAACGTACGGGCACGTCATTTCGATTTGTCGACAATGCGTTTCAAATCGAAATAATTTGCAGTAATCCGATTCAAAACTTGGGAAGAGTGTTGCAAAGTTCCGGGCAAACGTTGCTGAGCACGAGATTTTCGATTCAGGGGCAAACGACGTTTACGGGTAGGGCGGGGCTTGGCGGAAAAATGCTTTGCGCCGACGGTTTTCGGGCTCATGCTTTGATTATGGGGACGTAATCTGAAGAAGTGATGGCATCGAACTGGCAGCAGTCGGAGCGTTTGCGCAAACAGTGCGAGCGGCAGAAAGATTATCGCGATCGTTTGAGAGCAGAGCGCTAACCGACGCGTGACGACATCGTCCGGGTTTTGCTGCATTACGGGCTGGCAGATCAGGGCTTCGATAAAGATGCTTCGTTGGGTGTCATTGACGATCTGATCGACAAATACACCAAAAGGGGGTGGGATTTCCGACGCAAAGTGCATCTGATGCCTCCTGGAGATGCCGACGACCCCGAGCAATGAAGATGGCTTCCAAAACCGTAGCAGCCTGATTTCAACTGGTTCGTTGCTCAAACGGCGTTTGTCCCTTTTGTCTGTTCTCCCCCCATTACTTCATAAAACGCCGTTTGCAGGTGAATCGGAAATATCGAGCTAGAAATGGCAGGCGGCTAGGCGGCGTGGACGAATTTGAGCCAGTATCTTGCGGTAGCAATATGAACCATGCTGATGAAGCTCTCGGCGAGTTGGTCGTATCGAGTAGCAATGGCGCGGTTGATTTTCAGTCTGCCAAACATCCGTTCGATTAGGTTGCGCTGTTTATACAGCGTGCGATCATATTCAATCTTCACGCGGCGGTTTGCTCTGCCAGGAATGACGGGCTTGATATTGCGGCTGGCAAGATCATCACGAATGGCATCCGCATCATATCCCTTGTCAGCAAGAAGCGCCTGTGGCGCTTGCTCGGGTAAGCTGATCAGAGTGTCGTAAGCCTTGCAATCTGCGGCTTCGCCAACCGTCAGATGGAAGGCAAGCGGTCTTCCTCTGGCATCAGCCAGACAGTGAAGTTTACTGGTGAACCCGCCCCGCGAGCGGCCAAGAGCGCGTCGATGAATCCCCCCTTTCCGCCCGCTGCCGAAATATGGGCCCGAACTGTGGTGCTATCGATGCTGTAGTGGCCGCTGTCAGCCATGATCTCAGCGAGCGTGATCGAAACAGCCTCCCAGACCCCGGCTTCGCTCCAACGCCGAAACCGCCGATAGATCGTATTCCAATTGCCGTATTTGGGTGGGACATCCCGCCAAGGCGTCCCGCAGCGAAGTCTCCAAAGTATGCCGTTGATGATCGCACGATTTTGCTCCGGACGACGACCGCGTCCCCGATTGACTGCTTCAATCGGCAATAAATCCTTCAGAACACGCCATTCGGATTCGCTCAGATCGCCTCGGCTCATGACTGCCTCCAAAAAGCAGTCTTGAATCAAGCTGCGATCAATTCGTCAACCAATTCGTCCACGCCGCCTAGGGCCACGCAATGTGCAGGCACGTCATTTCGATTTGTTGGTAACGCGTTTCAAATCGAAATAATTTGCAGTAATCGGATTCAAAATTCGAGAAGAGCGTTACCCGAGGGAATTTTCCCGATTCAGCGGCAAACGCCGTTTGAAAGTAAGGCCGAAATGTGTTCGGTATCGCATTTTTAAACCCATGCCTTGTTTCCGGCGAGACATCCGGCAAGGGTGCTTCGTTGGATGAGCACTCTTGCCGGATGCTAAAATGGGCCTGATGGCTCGCCTGTGGATAACTTTTTATCTTGCTTCCAACCGCCCGGATCAGTCGCCGACCAAAGCAGAAGCCTTGTGGCTACTGGGTTTTGTAGCGATTGGGACGAATCCGAAAAAGCCGGTGATATCCGGGGCTTAGATAAAAATGCTGTCTGGAGATCTTTTTTTGTTCCGGATCCTTGCAGCGCGTTTGAGATCCTGCAATAGTCACCTTGTCTGATCGATCAGACATCTCCATTCCGGTGTTCGAGCACCGGAATGGAGACTAACTTAGCCTGCCAACACAGGAGCCAAGCTATGCTGGTTATTATCGACATTCGTGCCGGATTAAAAGATCTGTGGCCTGATAATCTTATCGGCTTTGTGGCTCCTCAGCGGAAGTAATTTCCGCTTCTGACGCGTTCGGCGCTTTTTAAAGCTGAACTCCCAATTTCCCATTTTGACACTCTGGTCGTGTGCGTTCGTGCGCAACGTCACGGTCTTTGCTGTCTTTAAAAACTGGTGCCGCTTGCAAGGGCAAGCGCGACCGACCTTTCACACCATTTAGCTCCGGCGGCCGATAGTCGCTCCGGAGAAGGAGAAACTATGTTTGCAGAAACGGTGATCGGCTACATCGACTTGATCGAAAACAAAATTCCGCAGCGCAGCTACACACGTGAATTAAACGCGGCGCTACACCTGTCGTTATGTTTTCATATGATTGACCGCGCTCATGACAGGAGTAGCCAGAAACGAGCTTTGTCAGAGCAGATCTGCCGCTGGGCACTTTGGAACAAAGGCGAAAAAATCATCAGCCTTATTGAAGAAGCGGTGGTGAAAGCCAGCTTTAAGGATTTGCGCTCGTCTCATTCTATGCCACTGACACGCGATACTTTTAATAACGTCATCGAGTCTGTTGCGTCGAAATCCCCCGCAGACGAAAACGATACAAATCGGAGAGCCCTGGAACTCCCGGCAGACCCTTACGCGTTCGAATTGATAGTCTATGAACAAGAGCGCAGACGCCTCCGGGTGTTCAGTCTGATTTACGGGATCAGCGCCCATAAAAGGGCTCTGGATCAATGGCGTATTGAAGCATCGAATACCTCAGCATTGTGGGGGCGGCTTGCGCAACAATATTATGGCGTTGATATTGATCACTACGAATTCGCGCTGATCGATCCGCTGCTGAGCGAAAGCCAACGCGATGCGGGGATCTGGGCGCTGTCTGATCTTGACCGACTGATCGGCGCACCGGGTATCGCGGAGAAAATAATGGATGTGCAAAAAGCGCTTCGTGAAGAGCTCATCATTTGGCTTGGTGACACTTTCGCGGAAACTGAAGCTGAGCAAGCGCTTCTGATCGATGAAAAGATCGCGAAGATTGCGGTCGAAGCGCTCGACCAGATGCCTGTGCCGAAGGTTCAGATTTTGACGCCGGATAGTGGCGCTGAGCCGACGTGAGCCAATCAGCCGATGCCTCGCGCGAAACTAATGAAACTGCGTGTCACGGACTTATCCGTTATGCAACGGCGTGGACGTTTGCCGCGACGCAGACCAACAAGGGTATCCGGTATCTCAATGGTGAACTAACGGCCAACCAATGAGAACGAGGGCTATAGCAAAATAGCTGAGGCAGCGGAGAAGCTTCTGCCCAGATATCAGGGTGGACGCCTTTGTTACGCTGAACAGCTCAGCTTTTTGCTCTCGATAACAATCAAATGCGTGGAAATCAGGAAACGCCAATCCCCGGGCGCGTTGTTGCGCGCCCGAACGATCCCTCATTTTTTCATACATCAGGAACACGTCATGACAGTCATAATCGAAAACGGAAAATACAATCGCGAACAGCTCGAACTCGAAATCAGGATGCTGAAAGCTCTGGTCGGTGATCTCGAGCGGATATTCCAGGGTGATTATCCGGATGAGCGGATACTGACAATTTCGCCAGCGATCACCAACTGGAAGCTGAGCGCGCGGCGGGCAACGTGTCTGGAGGGCGTATTATTCGAACATCCTCATCTTGGTTACATCGTGCCCAATGGCATCACGTCCGAGCTCTGGTTACTCGATCTCGACAGAAATTATGCCCGCACCTTCAGTCGCTTTTATCGGCTTGGCCAAAAAGACATAGGCCAATGAGACAGAATGAAGCTGATCAGACAGCACAATATCAACCGACATGCAGCCGGTATCCGCGTCTCTGCACGTCTGCCAGAGACGCGGATGCCTGTCTTGGAAAAGCCTGACACGAAAACGGCTTCGATAATACGGATAGGAATAGAGGGAGAATGGCATGAAACTCTGGATCTGGTCCGACGTGCATAATGAACTGCAGGATGTTGTCTATCCACCACCTGAAGAAGCACCGGATTGCGATGTGATCATGATAGCCGGCGATCTTAATGCGGCGCCAGATCTCCACATAACGCTGGAATTCCTGATCAGGCGCTACGAAAAGCCGATTATCTATGTACCTGGCAATCACGAATTTTATCAGAACAAGTGGATTATGAACGACCGCACCCGTTCGCTTGAAAGCGACAGGCGGACGATCAAAACAATCGAGGCCCTTTCTCTGCAATGGCCGCAGCGGTTTTGTTGTCTCGATGCAGATACGGTGATTATCGACAACACGCGCTTCATTGGCGCAAGCTTATGGGTCGATTTTCAGATGAAACTTGCCAAGAAGTCTGACCTGCGACAGCGACTGGTGATGGCGCGTCAGATACTCAACGATTTTCATGCAATCTACATGCAAGATGGCAAACGGTTTACGCCTGAAAACATGCTGAACCTCCATCGCTCAGATGCAGCTTATATCCGACAAAAGCTGTCAGAATCCTTTGACGGCCCCACTGTGGTGTTGACCCATCACATGCCGCATCCCGATTGCACGCCGCCCGTCTATACGGGGCAAGAGGCAAATTTTCTGTTTGCCTCTGGCTCAGAGGCTTTCAATGACATCCTGCATTCCGACCAAGCTCCTGATTTGTGGATCTGTGGCCATACGCACCACGCGTTTGACGTTCAGATCGGCCGAAGCCGTATTGTCTGCAATCCTTACGGTTACAGGTGGGAGCAGGGCCGAAACGGATTTCGGTGGGATTTTGTGGTAGACGAATACAAAATCAGATAGCTAATGGAGTACTAATGGCGAGATTGCGGTCTAATAGCGCTTCCTAACAATAAACAGGGAGAGGGGCGAAAAGGACAAATGAGGGCTCGTAAATTCGTCTATAACGAACGGGCCCTAAATGCGCCTTATTCGCCGACGACGACAGAGTTGACTTAACCGCCAGATTTCTTCAATTACGCTCAAACGGATTGGTTAAATTTATTCGAGAGGGCGGCAGTCGTGACAAACAGCAGATTAACCTGGGAAAAACATGAGTATTGAGGTCTCCAAGATATCCATGTCACATAACGCTGTAGCAACAGAACCGACAAAAGGAGCTAAAGTTGCCATTGCAGATATTTCGGAGGCTTTATCCAAATATCGTCTGGCTTTGATTTTCGGATGGCAGGATGTCGCGCAGCGCTATCGTCGGTCTCGTGTCGGTGCATTCTGGCTCACCTTGAATATGGCTGTGTTTATCGGCGCGCTTGGATTGATTTTTGGAACGCTTTTTCAAAGTGAGATGCGTGAGTTTCTGCCGTATCTTTGTGCTGGCGTTATTACTTGGGGCTTTATATCAACCTGTCTGAATGAGGGATGCACAACATTTACTTCTTCAGACGGAATAATTCTGCAAGTTAGAATGCCATTGTTTACCCATGTTATGCGCACGGTGTGGAGAAATGTAATAATATTTGCCCATAATATTGTTATTTTTCCTGCTCTTCTTCTTATTTTCGGTAGAATGATCAGTTTAAATGCACTTTGGGCAATTCCTGGTTTCCTGCTATTGTGTCTAAATTTATCATGGATGATGCTCATTCTGGCTACTTTATGCGCTAGATTTCGTGATATGACCCAAGTTGTAACAAATATTCTACAAGTTCTGTTCTACGCTACGCCCATCATGTGGATGGTTAAGGTTCTGCCCGATCATGTCTCCCGAGCATTCATTGAGTTGAACCCATTTTATCACTTTATAGAGCTTGTAAGAGCCCCACTATTCGGCTTTCCGCCATCCTTACTTGATTGGATCTTTGGGGTTGCATGCACGATAGTCGGCTGGATTATAGCAATTGTGTTTTTCGGTCGGTATCGTTGGCGCGTAGCGTATTGGTTGTAGAAAATGAGTTTAATTCATCTTCAGAATGTGAGCGTCGAATTCCCTATTTATAATTCGACCAGCCGTTCTCTCAAAAACCGGGTCCTTAGTATCGCTACCGGTGGGAAAATCGAACGGCGAAGTGATCGCCTAGTGATAGTTCGTGGCCTCGATAATGTATCTATGACATTCAAGGATGGAGATCGAATTGGGCTAATCGGTCACAACGGATCGGGAAAAACCACTCTACTGCGTGTCTTGTCAGGCATTTATACGCCGACGCACGGAAGTTCAGTGATTAGTGGCCATTGTGTGTCTCTGATCAATATCAATCTGGGAATAGATCCAGATGCCACAGGACGGGAGAATATTCGCCTGCGCTCTGCAATGATGGGGATGTCTCCGGACGAAATTACCGAAAAGTTTGATCAGATAGCAGATTTTTCCGGCCTAGGTGAATTTTTGGATGTGCCATTCCGTACTTATTCATCTGGCATGCAATTAAGGCTGGCTTTTGCGACCTCAACGGCGGTTCGACCTGAAATTCTGATCATGGACGAATGGCTTTCGACAGGTGATGAAGACTTTAAGGAGCGCGCTAATGCACGTATGCGTGAATTAGTCGATTCAACAAAGATACTCATTCTTGCAAGTCATTCAAAGGATTTGATGAAGAAAAACTGCAACAGAATAATCTGGCTTGAACATGGTAAGGTTAAAATGGATGGCTCGCCTGATGAGTTACTTCCTATTTACTTTGGAGAATGAACAAAGTGAATGCAAAAATTGAAGACGCGATGGGTGAAGAGCTTGGAAAGCGATCTTCAAGTTGATTTTTTATTGTACACGCCGCTCAAAAAAACTGTAGGTTGTTAAACAATGCCTAAGTTCGCTAGCCGTTTAAGGCAATCGATTAACGCTCTGCGCTATTTGGTTCGAGGGGACTTTATGGGGTTGCTCAGCCGAATAAAATGGCATGGTCGAGAATATAGTCATGCCAAATTACAAAGACGGCTTGCGCAGGGAGACGGTATTGTTTGGGGGATCATTTGTACGCCGCACACCCTTTTTCTAGCAAGGGCGATATCAAAGCGTTTGGCGGTACACGGTATTGAGAGTGAAATCTTAACTTCCTCGGTGAGGGATTTTTATCATGATTTTTATATCGTCCTGTGTGCTCAAATGTTTGAACGCCTTCCACCTGCAAATAAACGTGTGATATTTCAGCTTGAGCAATCTGTTAGTTCCAGATGGTTTACAGAAAAATATATGAAAATTATCGCTGAGTCATTAGCGGTTATTGATTATTCTTTAACGAATATCGATTTTTTAGCTAAAAATGGAGTGAAATACCCAAAAGTTCATTATATCCCTGTTGGAGCTGTATTGAACGAAATACGTCACAATGATGTTGCTTCAAAAAAGTATGATTTCTTATTTTATGGCGATATTTTAAGCAGTGAAAGGCGTCGTAGATTTATTTCTAAATTACAAGAAAAGTATACTGTAAGAGTATGTAAAAATTTATTTGGTGATGAACTTTATGCTGCAATAAGTGATTCCAGGGCTGTAATTAATATTCATTACTATGAAGGCGCATTGTTGGAGATGCCTCGGATATGCGAGTGTATATCTTTAGGTGTGCCTGTTCTTTCCGAAGGAACGTCTGATAAGGATGAGTATCCTGAGCTTGAGGGGGCTGTGAAGTTCTTTGATGAAGGTTCCCTTGATAGTATGATGGATTGTGCTGAGGACATGCTGAATGGTCTTGAGGATATATATGATCGCCTTGATGCGGCGGTGGGAGTAAGCGCGTCACGCTTCAATTTTATGATGGACCGTTTTTTGGTAGCTATAGGAATTATTCCACCCAATGATATTATTGAACGTCCAGTGCATGTGGTTCGGAAAAGTGATTTTTTTGCTCTTTCCTTGCCGGAGACGATAGAGAGGCGTCGAACAATAGCCAGCGCGCTGCCGAATGGTTGCGAGTTATTCGACGGTATTCGTCATAGCTTGGGCTGGATTGGTTGCGGGAGTAGTTTCAATGCATTGTCACGTTATGCAGTTGCGAATAAAATAGACAGGCTAACTGTCATTGAAGATGATGCGGAGCTGCCCGACAACTTCGATAGCGTCCTAATAGAGATTAATGAATATCTTGATGCGCGCAGTTCCGATTGGGATATATTTTCGGGGCTAATGGCGGATGTTCATCCCAATGCAAAAATTATTTCCGTAGACCAAGCTGGTGGTCGCACTTATGTTACGCTTGATAAGATGACAAGCACCGTTTTCAATATATACAACAAAAGCGCGTTGCAAATGATCTCTCAATGGAATCCGCTTGATACTGATGCTGTCACGAATACGATTGATAGGTATTTAGAACGGCAGGAGACATTGCGGATCGTCGTGACAGTACCGTTTATAGCCGGTCACAAAGAAGATGTGATGTCTACTTTATGGGGCTTTCAAAATGAACGGTATAGCCCAATGATCGCGGCAGCTCAGAAGAAAATTGAAGATTTAATTCGAGAGTGGGGTAT
This sequence comes from Ochrobactrum sp. AP1BH01-1, assembly GCF_018066705.1. NCBI lineage: Bacteria > Pseudomonadati > Pseudomonadota > Alphaproteobacteria > Hyphomicrobiales > Brucellaceae > Ochrobactrum > Ochrobactrum sp. AP1BH01-1. The sequence goes on from NZ_JAGPOU010000003.1 coordinate 551,510, forward strand.
GGAACCTTCCAAAGGTAATTAACCTCTTGATTTCACTGATAAGTGGTGGGTAGGTTCTCATCTCGATAGCATTGTAAGTTTACGCCTTGCATAGGGGTGTTTCAGGTACATGCGCCTGGAATCGATGGCGGCGCAGTTCTGGTAGAAAGCTACCGTGTGGCAAGCTTCTGCAGTTCTTTGTGGAGTTGCCGAGCTACAGTGTTGCTATGGAGACTTAGGCCGCTGCGTATGCTAGGCGTGCGCGATCGGTAAGCTTGGCCATGAAGTTAGCGTGCTACAGTTGATGGGGCTGATCCGGTAACGACAGGTACTGGTTGACAGGAGCCGATTTGGGCTATCTAATTCGTGGTGCTCAGCGTGATGGCATGGATGTGAGGTGCAGACCATTCTACATGCCGTTTTGTTTGCCCGGCAACAATATAATTAGGGCCGAATAGAATGAACCCATTCAACACAACGGGCATCCCTTCTATCCTTCAGTCCGTGCCTGAATATCTTCGTCCTATGATTGCGCTTGCAACTGACGAAGAGCTTGCGCACGCGAAACGTGTTCGCGAGGATTTTTTCACTGAAGGTGGCCCTGGTGCTTATATGAACGATATCATTCGGGCGTTTAGGGTCGCACGGGGTTGTCATACTTATATCGAGGTGGGATCTCGAGACAAAGGCAATGTCGCGTGGGTTTCGACACTTGCCGATGATAATGCTCATCTCATTGACATTGATATCGAGCCAAATGCCCAAGCCGAGGAAAAGCTGCTCACTTATATTAAGGGAACACAGAAATTCACATCTATCGTAGGTGATAGTGTGGGAGAGAGTACTATCTCTGGTCTCCATGACGTACTAGATGGCAAGTTGGCGGACGTTATATTCCTTGATTCTAGTCATATGTATTCGCATATAATGCGAGAACTAGATCTATATTTGCCTTTTTTGAAGCCAGGAGGCTTCATGCTAATCCATGATATTCTTTGGGAAGGCAATGAGTGGGGTAAAGGCAAAGCGCAGGCAGCGCTTATGATAGATAGGATTTTACCTGTTTATTCCGTTGTTATGGATTTACCCGTCCATCGATTCATGCTTTGGGAAACAAAGCAAATGGACCTTTGGGGTGGTGTCGGCGTCATTGTCAAACCCACTCCGATTGTTTGAAATGAAATACAGGAACATCTGATGCGAATTCTTTTTGTTAGCCCGGAAACCCATTTTAACGGGGGCGGCGGGATAGCGACATACAGTAAGTTCTCTGATCAGGCCCTTTCTTCGTCGGGCCACGAAGTATTTTCTTTTAGTTGGTCCTTTGATGAAGGCGGCCCGACGAGGTTGGCCTCGGATGGACAATTCTTCGAACTAAAAATCAATGGGGACGAAATATGGAAGATGTTCCCACAAGGCCCCTTTAATCAGGCTCTAAGCTATTACCTGTTGCCGTATATCCTAGAAGTAATAGACACGATAAATCCGGATATCATTGAATCAACTGATTATCTGGGGCCATTATTTGCATACCAAAACTGTCGACGGAACGGGGCATTGAAGCCTACTCAGGTTAAACCTGTTGTTGTCTACAATCATGGATTTCAAAGGGAAATTTACAGAGCGAATGCATCGATTCCGACCGCATGGGAGCGTGTAGACACTTCACTCGAGCGCACCACGCTGCGATGGGCAGACATGGTTTTTGCACCTTCTAACCACGCAAAGTCCACTATTGTCAGGCAGTGTGGGAACCTTTCAGACATAGTAGTCGTTCCAGAACCCTACTATTGGGGGTCGCCAGATAGAAAAGTTACGAGGCCAGACGATAGCTTCGCCTTTTTAGGACGCCTGAGTATCTCTAAAGGGCTTGACCATATCGTTCACTTTCTAAATGTGCTTAATTCTTTCGCTCCGGTTAGTGGGATAACTCTTGTTGGAAAGAAAGATTATATACCGTTCAAAATCAATGACGCGGAAGAATATGTGCTCAAGAAAATCGCGTCCAATCTGCGAGACAAAATACAATTTACAGGGCGGCTAGATACTGGACAGATAAACTCTATCTTAAGAGATCCGGAAGAAAAGGGATACTCTCTTAATTTTTCTCCACCAGAAACATTTAATTTTGCATTCCTTGAAATGCTGGATTTTGGATGGACACCGTTCGGGCTAGCTGGAACAGCTGTGGCCGAATTTTATCCAGATCATCTACAGAGATATCTCGTACCGAGAGACTTCGATCTCAGTGAATTGCCCAGTATCTACAAATACCTATCTCTTGGAAACAACTTCTGGACCGAAGTCCGCGACCATTCGAAAAGAGTTACGGATCCGGCAACTTTCGCCCTGAACTATGACCGGGCAGTTTCCCATCTGGTCAAGCCGAAACAAACGGTATCCGCAACAGTGAAGCAGCCTGCACGTGCTCACGATGTGACGTTTTTAATGGCAACATTCAATCCAAATGCTCGTATTCATGAGACATTAGAAAGCATTAACAGGCAGACGGTAAAAGGCGCCAAAGTCCTTATATGCAGCGATGGATCGAATGATCAGGAATCTCTAAATAGGCTCGACACAATAGCCTCAGATCAAGTTAAAGTCATTAAGTCTCTCGGCAATGAAGGGCTTTGTGCTACTAGACGCAAGCTGATCAGTGCATGTGAATCTCCTTTGTCGATCTTTATAGATGATGATGACACCATTGATTCCGCGTACTTGGAAAGAACACTGAGTGTTTACAATTATAATAATTTTTCTGCAAATGCTGTACTGACTTGGCGAAAGAATTTCGGCACTAACAATCATCTTGTCATTAATCACAATATTGACGATTATGAATTTTTTCTGTGGAATGATTTGCGCATGACATCGCTAATTGAAACGGCGACCCTTAGGTCTGTCAATTTTCGCCCATCGATGCGCCACGGTGAGGCCGATGATTGGGATTTCTGGCTTCGATTTAATGAGCTCGGCTATAAAGCGGCCATGTTGCCGCAGGCACTTTTCCATTACCGAGTCACGCCCGGCAGTATGTCGTGGCCTTGGTCAAGCGGACAAGCAGCGCTGACAGCCGAGCTACTCTCTAAGAGGATTTTGTCTGCTTTAAAACAAAATCGCGTACCAGATGACCTGATGTTAGAAATTATGACGTCACGGGAGACCTTTAGAATGCAGGCCGAGGGAAGCGGCGAAACAGTTGCTATGCATTCGTTAAGCCAACAGGATCAGATTGCCATTCTTCGAGGGAAGTTCATCCGCGCAGCCAGAGAAAGACATCCAATCGCTGGAAGGATTATTAGTGTGATGCATCGTGCCACGTCTTGGTTGGCCAGAAAGTCGATTGGTGGTTCGTTATGATAAACGATGCGTTGACTGTTAGACTAAACCAACTTCGGAATAAGCACGTCTTCTATTTCCCTAACACAGGAAACGGCGGCGATGGCTTCATTGCTTACGCTACAATGTGGCTATTGCGCGCCTTAAATATAAATTTCACATGCTTAGGACCAAAAGAAGTAGCTCCTAAGGGGAGTACACTACTATTTGGCGGCGGTGGGAATCTCATCGAAGGAAAATACAAAACCCTTCATGATACGATTCTGGCGAACATCGACGGGAGTAGTGGGATCATTCTACCTCACACAATAAAAGGTTACTCTGATCTCTTTGAGAAAGATAATTTGGAAATATTTCTTCGTGATCCAATCTCGTATGAAGCTGCATCGAAAAACTGTGGTGTTTCACTTGCTCACGATATGACATTTTATCTACCAAAAAATTATTTTCAATCCTTCTGGCAGCGAGGAACTGGTGTATTCTATTGCTTTCGACAAGACGACGAGCGAGATACGGATACTTGGGTCGACGGGAACCAGGATATTTCGCTCTCTTGGAATGGCTCTTGGTGGACAAATGAACGATTGAGCAAGGCTAGTACGGAAGCTATGGCCGCATCACTATCGCCCTATGCTGTCGTTGCTACGGACCGCTTACATGTTGCAATTTTGGCATCGTTTCTCGGGAAACATGTCTATATGACTGCGAATAATTACTATAAGAACGAGGCGGTGTATAATCACTCGTTGAAGAAATACTTTCCGAGTGTATCGTTCCATGCGACCAGACAAGACATTTTGAATGCCATTTCGACCGAGTACGGGGCTTTCTAGCCCCGGCCGGAGTTGTCATCTATTCAATGATCTAAAGTCAATCGCCTCTATATTTCATAGTATCCGTATTTTAAAAGTAACGCCCAGATTTTTGTGTATCTATTGAGTGTCCGGCGATCTGATATTTCTGATGTATTTTATCTATATGATCTTTAACCCATGATCTTTATAGAATAATATTGCTGACCGGATGAAAGTGCGAATGTGCCAAAATCCTTTCTTTGATGTATTGCCACCGGAGTGGATTAGTCGTACCGCTGGAACATAAGCGATCTGCGAAAAGCTATGGACTCTGAGAGATAGATCGAAATCTTCAAAATAGAGAAAATATGAATCCGAGAACCCCCCGGTCTCTATTATTGTTTGGCTCCTAAAAAACATGAGGCACCCACTAACTATCGGGGGGTTCCAATAAACATTATTTTGTGTCTCTGTCTGCATTTCATAACGTTGCAAACGCTTTTTGAAGAATGTTCTGATTATTTTGGGAGCAAATCCTCTTAAGAAAAGATCGAATACCGATGGGTATCTTTTACATAGATATTGGCGCACTCCATCTGGCCACTCAGCATACGGGCTAATTAATCCGCACTTCTGGTTAGCATTCATAAATGCAACAGCATTTGCGAGCGCCTCTGGATGTAACTGAATGTCCGGATTCAGAATTAGATGAAATTTTCCCAACGTATCTAATGCAAGATTATGTGCCCGACCGAATCCAATATTTCCGTGCCCATGGAGTAAACGAATAGGAAGATGTCGGTAGTTTTCCGCTAGAAATATTGAAACAGAATTACCAGCAGAATTATCAATGATTGTTAATAAAAAGGAGCATTTCTCAATTTTCTTGAGAGCTATTGTCAGACTGTCGAGAGTTTGGCGCAATTCGACAAAATTGGGATCAAACGTCACGACAGAAATTGTTAACAACGGCCGATCATTGATTGAGACGCATTCATTCATTGATTTTTCTACCTTGTCGATGGTTAACATAGGAGTTTCTGTTTGGAAATCGACGAATGCCATTGTGCGGTTTACATACCGTTTTTCTTTGTGGGTATCTGCTTTTTTTAGTGCGTCGCCAAATCGAAGCCACGGTGTTAATGCAGATGTATTCGTCTGAAAAGTGCAAGAAGTAAGATGCAGGGAAGCGAAATCGTATGAAAGGCATTATACTCGCGGGTGGCAGCGGCACTAGACTCTATCCGTTGACCATTGCTGTTTCCAAACAGATTCTCCCAATTTACGATAAGCCGATGATTTATTATCCGCTCAGCGTGCTTATGCTTGCGGGTATTCAAGATATTCTGATTATTTCGACTCCGCACGATTTGCCCCTCTTCCAGAAATTGCTCGGTGATGGCCACGAGTTCGGATTGCATTTCACATATGCTGAACAAGCGCATCCGAACGGCCTCGCGGAGGCTTTTATCATCGGTAGAGAGTTCATTGGCAACGACAGCGTGGCCATGATCCTTGGCGACAACATCTATTTTGGCGATGGTCTGTCGCACTTGTCACAACTTTCCTCCCGGCCAATGAAAGGTGGAACTGTTTTTGCTTATCGCGTGGATGATCCGAAACGCTATGGTGTGGTAGAATTTGATAGCAATACTGGACAAGCAATCTCGATTGAAGAGAAGCCGGAAAAGCCAAAGTCTCATTGGGCAGTCACAGGGCTTTATTTTTACGACAATCAGGTGGTCGATATTGCACGTTCGATTAAGCCGTCCGCCCGTGGCGAACTTGAAATCACCACGGTGAATAACGTGTATCTCGAACGCGGAGAACTGAACGTTCAGCGCTTTGGTCGCGGCTATGCTTGGCTTGATACGGGTACACATGACAGCCTCCACGAAGCGTCGTCATTTGTTCAGACTATAGAAAAGCGTCAGGGCATTAAAATAGCTTGTCCAGAGGAAATCGGTTTGGATAAAGGGTGGCTGAGCAGTGAAGCTGTGCTCGAACGCGCGGCCAAGCTTGGTAAAACTGAATACGCTGCATATCTTCGTCGCCGTGTTGCAGAATTAGGAAAAGATTGATGCGAGTTGGTGCATTAGGTTTAGACGGCGTTTTCGAGGTCAGCCCGCGTAAATTTGGTGATGACCGAGGTTTTTTTTCCGAGACCTATAATGCCAAAACATTCGCTGAAGCTGGGATTGATCTGACTTTCGTTCAGGACAATCATTCTTATTCGGCCGCCAAGGGCGTTGTGCGTGGGCTTCATTATCAGTTGCCGCCATTTGCACAGGATAAACTGGTGCGTGTTACACGTGGTGCAATTTTGGATGTTGCGGTTGATATCCGCAAAAGCTCGCCAACATTCGGGAAGTGGGTCGCGCTGGAAGTTTCAGCCGAAAAGTGGAACCAGATTCTTGTGCCCAAGGGCTTTGCCCACGGTTTCATGACGCTCGTTGAAAACACCGAAGTTATCTACAAAGTCACGGATTACTATTCGCCGGAGCATGATCGCTCGATCCGTTTTGACGATCCGGCTATCGGTATTGAATGGCCACTTTCTTCTTCAGGCGTCCAGCTTTCTGACAAGGATCAGAAGGCCCCGCTTTTTGCTGACGCAGAAGTTTTTGCTTGAGGAAATGATATGAATATTCTCGTCACTGGCGGTGCAGGCTTCATCGGTTCGGCGGTATGTCGTCATCTTGCCGCTGATCCGAAGGTCAATGTTCTCAATCTGGACAAGCTGACCTATGCGGGCAATCTCGCATCGCTGCGTCAGATCGAAAACCACTCGAACTACAGCTTCCTGCAGGCTGATATCTGCGACGACACGAGCGTTCTGGAAGCATTGCGCGCCCACGAAATCGATGTGGTCATGAATTTGGCGGCGGAAAGCCACGTAGACCGTTCAATTGATGACCCGGGTGCATTCGTCGAGACGAATATCGTGGGAACGTTCCGTTTGCTCAATGCGGCGCTTGCTTATTGGAGAGAACTGCCGGAGTCGCGCAAGTCGAACTTCCGCTTTCACCATATTTCAACTGATGAAGTGTTCGGCGACTTGCCGTTCGACAGCGGCATTTTCACGGAAGAAACGCCCTATAAGCCATCGTCGCCCTATTCGGCATCGAAGGCTTCTTCCGATCATCTGGTCCACGCATGGCATGAGACCTATGGTTTGCCGGTGGTTCTGTCGAACTGTTCGAACAATTACGGGCCATTCCATTTCCCGGAAAAGCTCATTCCACTTGTCATTTTGAATGCGCTCGATGAAAAGCCGCTACCAGTTTATGGGGCAGGGGCGAATGTGCGCGACTGGCTTTACGTCGAGGATCACGCCCGCGCACTGGCTTTGGTCGCGACGACCGGGAAGATCGGCGAAAGCTACAATATTGGTGGGCGTGCGGAGCGTACCAATCTGAGTGTCGTTGAAACGATCTGTTCCATTCTCGATAAGAAGCGGCCTCGCGCAAACGGCAAGAACTATGCTGATCTGATAACCTTCGTGATAGATCGACCCGGCCATGACCGCCGCTATGCAGTTGACGCTTCGAAGATTGAGCGCGAATTGGGCTGGAAGCCGCAGGAAAGTTTCGAGACGGGATTGGAAAAAACCATTCAATGGTATCTCGATAATGCATGGTGGTGGGAGCCGATCCGCAGCGGTACATATGCTGGTGAACGTCTGGGCAGCACGTCAGTAAAAGGGGCCAAGGCATGAAAATCCTTGTCACCGGGCGGGAAGGGCAGGTTGTTCAGAGCCTTCTTGAGAAGGCGGTTCAACGTCCCGATCTGGATGTGATTGCGTTGGGTCGTCCGGAACTGGATCTGGCAAAGCCGGGCACCGTGCACGGTGCCATCGCGGCGATCAAGCCCGATCTCGTCGTGTCGGCCGCTGCATACACTGCGGTGGATCTGGCCGAGGATGAAAAGGCACTTGCGTTTGCGGCGAATGCCGCTGGCGCTGAAGCAGTTGCTGAAGCTGCGAAGGCCTGCGGTGCTCCTGTCATCCATCTGTCGACTGATTATGTTTTTGCGGGCGACGCTGACGAACCGTACATTGAATCGGATGCTACCGGACCTCGCGGTGTTTATGGAAGCTCCAAGCTTGAAGGCGAGCGTCTGGTTGCACAATCCAATCCGCAACACATCATTATGCGAACGGCGTGGGTCTATAGCCCCTTTGGCAAGAATTTCGTCAAGACGATGTTGAAGCTTGCGGAGACACGTGATGCTCTCTCGGTTGTTTCCGATCAATGGGGTAATCCGACCAGTGCTCTTGATATCGCCGACGCGATTATCCAGGTCGCCGACCATTTGGCGGCTACGCCAGAGTTTTCAGCTTACGGTGTTTATCATCTGGTTGGTACGGGCGATACAAACTGGAGTGGCTTTGCGCGCGCAATATTCAGTGAAAGCGCCATGCTCGGCGGGCCGACCGCAACTGTTGCGGATATTGCGGCAGCCGATTATCCGACCAAAGCGATACGTCCTGCCAACTCGCGCCTGTTGACCGCCAAATTCCAACAGGTGTTCAACTGGTCTGCACCGCATTGGCAGTCGTCATTACGGGATATTGTAACTAGACTGGTTTATACCAACGCTCACTGACTAAAACCGGTGCGCCCAATCTAGCAATCCAATTGACATGATGGATCGGCAATGAGCTGCGATCAGATAGATTACAGAACTCTACGAAAGTTCCATCTCAGCAGGAGATAGACTTGTAACGTTGGGCATATGCCGCCCATCTCCTATATGATAGTATATCCCCGGGACAAGGAATGCCCGCGACAATCCGGTATCCTGTATTGCAGCATTGACCTGCGATTCGTTAATGTATCGGCTAAATGGTCCTACATCGCGCCATAGGCTTGTTCGTAGCATTGCTGGGTTAAAGCTATGTCCGTACCAAGATTCTTCCTCTAATCTCCGAGCAAATCCACCGGATATAGGAACAGTAGGTCCAAATTTCCTTGATCGCCCATCGTGGGAACGAAGTGATCCACTCTGTCGCGCGCTCACAGAGCTAACATTAGGGAGCTCGGTGAGTGCGCTTCGCATAGTTGGGATGAAGGGAATGGGATCAAAGAACCAATCATCCTCGCAGTGAAAGATGAACTCAGTTTGAACATGATCATACATTTCATCGATAGAACGGTGTTGTCCGAACGGGGTTTGATGGTTGAATAGCCTACCTTTTGGCGCTAACTCTCTAATCACCGCATTTGTCTCATCATCATTGCGGTCATTTGTGAACAACATATCTGCGAAGAAGCGACCATTATATGGAAGCAACGATGTAAGTGTTTCCCGCAACAAATCAGGCCGTCCCCCTGCAGTAATGCATAGAGTAACATTTTGCATTTATAACCCCTACAAATTTTATATTATGACCCTTTTAGCCTAAGTTTTGGCTAGGTCAATCTGTATTAATTTTGCTGCATTTTATTATGCTCTGATGTGTGTCTGGAAAGTAAACACGGACGACATCACAGCCTGAAGCCGTGGGTTGCAAACGTTGGAGTCAGTCCACTATGTGTTAAGTCCATCATGTCATGGCTTGGGGGGCGGCTGTTTCGGCGTCTTAAATACGGCATATCGATAAAGAACGAAATTGAATATCATTGCTACGGCACTTGCTATTCCTAAAGATACCTGTGCGGAAGTAAAACTTAATCCAAAGTAATAAACAAACCAGTTTACAAGAAGCCCTATAAAGCTGGCACTTAAGTATGAAAATAACTGGTTTGGTATGGGGCCAATAGATTGGAACGTGATGCGCCTATTCAAAAAGAATGTAAGTAAAACGGCGCAGGAAAATGAAATGACACGGCCATAAATAGCTCCAGCGCCGAGTTGCAACATGATGGTTAGGATGGCTATATCGGTTATGAAGCCTAATCCTCCCACCAATGCAAACTTAATAATTACCTTCATTTCTTGGGGATTGCCAAAAAGGCAAGCTTCTTCTGATCGGACCGCATTCGTTGAACGAGGTCTAGTGTCAACCCGACGCCCGTGAGGATCACACTAATTAATCCTAAGAATCCAGCTAGAACAGCTGACGGTAACCGTTCAACCAATCCTGTCTCAAAGAAATCAGACACAACGGGCAGGCCTACAAAAAGACATATGAGTAAGAACAGGCCAGATAAGCTCGAAAAAAATAGTAAAGGCCTTTCAATCTGCACTAGACGAATAATCGTCAATAAAATTCTAAAGCCATCTTTATATGTTGATAGCTTGCTTATTGAACCTGCGGGCCTCTCTTTATATGGAGCTGATATCTCTGTAGCGGGAATGCCAAGCTCCAGCCCATGAACGAGGAGTTCCGTTTCAATCTCGAACCCGGATGAAGAAATTGGAAAAGATTTAACGAAACGGCGCGATAGGATTTTGTAACCGGACAGCATGTCGTGCAATTGCTTTCCAAATATTAGGCCAATAGCTCCTGTCAGCACCATATTACCCAAAACGTGGCCTCGGCGGTAGGCATCTGATACAGACGCGATACGCCGCACATTCAGAAAGTCGAGGTGGTCATCTTTAAACTGCTTTATGGCTTCAGCAGCCTTCGAAAGATCATATGTATCATCTCCGTCAACCATCAGAAATATTTCAGCGTCAATGTCTGTAAAAGCTCGACGTATTGCGTAGCCCTTTCCTTGCCGCAACTCCTTCCGAACATTAGCCCCAGCTGTGGCAGCTACGATTGAGGTATTATCGCTCGAGTTGTTATCATAGACAAATATTCCGGCGCCGGGAAGATAATTCTTGGCATCAGAAACAACCTTTCCAATGGTGATTTCTTCATTGTAGCACGGTATAATGACAGCAACATCTTCGAAATTTTTCACAGAAGAACCCCAACTGCGATAATGGACGTGGATACAAAGCCACCAGATATGACGGTAGCTCGGGTTCCTATAGCTTCTCTGCGCTCCCACCACAACAGCAGGGATGCAATAATCAGGTATGAAGACGGTAAAACATAGCGGAAATCAGATGCAACCCCGACGGGTAAGTATGCTCCGATGTACACCAGGGAAGCAAAAGAAAAACAGTTGATCAATTTTGCATTTGTATTTCTGCACGGTGCGCTCGCGATTAATAGCCCTGCAGAGAGGGCCAGCCAAATATACGGCATATGCCATGGCTGTCTTGGATGTGCCCCCATTAACTCTACATAGCTCTTGTGAATAATATAATCGCCTGGAAATTTCTCGTTCTGATAGCCCGGTTCAGTCCACGAAACGTAGCGGAAAGCTTCAAAATCGCCTACAAATCTAAGAAACTCATTAAAATACATTGCGCGGTGTTTAATGTAAGCAATGGGGTTTTCATATATCGCTTGAACCCATGCTGTTGTTAGGTTTTGCTTCCGAACTTTTTGATTGACGAAACCACATTCACCCCACGCATAGTTATCCCAAGACAGGGGGGTATAGCAGTCGTCTTCGATTTCTGTTTGCTCTTTGGCTGTCCACTGTCCCGGAATGTGATTTTTTCCTGTGAAGTAAGAAATTCCACCAAGGTCAAATATTTGCAGGGATGTGATGGGCCTCGTTTCCGCTGCCCTAAAGACCTTATGATTGATCGGCCCAGATATACCGATGGCCAACAGTGTAATGAGAGCCGCAGAAGTGACGCTTCGAATGGAAAATTTCCATCCCATTGTTAGGTAGACGATAATGGGTGCAACAATGAACGGCGCGTTTGTTCTTGAAAGAAGGGCGATGGTAATTAATATAACGAGTAGAAACAGTACAAATTTTCTATCTAATAAAGCACCGTTTTGGTCTGTTGTAGATATCAGAGCAATTATTGCTAGAAGTAGAACGGATAGAACAACATCTTTTACAGGAAATCCAAGTTGTCCTATGAACAATGGCGAGAAAAAAACTATCAAAAACACTGGTACTGATGCATACAGTGGCAAACGTTTTACGAGAAAAAATAAAGAGATTGCGGCAACGGTAAAATTTATTGAATAGAACCAATTGCCATTGCCCAAAAATAGATACTGCAGCCGCCATAAAAATGCCAACATAGGAGGGTGCCAATCAGTATATGTAGATGTGACAGCCTGCGTATACTGATCGAAGACATCAGAATATATGTATCCTGGGAAGAATGCATATATGCAGAAAGCAGCAGACGCCGTGGCTATGAGTAGCAAGAAAATATCTGTGTTTCGTGAGTGTGATTTCATCTACTAGCCCCCTATGTCGCAAAGCGATTCGGCTGATACTCCCTTAGATTGCAATGAGCAATAAAGACAATGCGAGATTTCACGTTTTCATACCGTTAAACTGAGACATACATATTGAATTGTCCGTCGCGTGGCGCGCTGAGGTGGCATTTTCAACGGCTATATATATATGAGGCAAGCCGCACGTCTGCTCGTTCACCTCACAATCAAGGAAAATGCACACACGGCTTGCGTCGGCTACGTACGGGTTCCGCAGTCAATATCTCAAATAACTGGGGATGATTTATATCGTCGTTCATAGGACTCTCCGCATGTTTCATGCGGAAATCGCCCATCGGAACGATTACTGATACATGGGACGGTTTACGCGTTTACATTTTCGAAGACCTTCTGCCAGAAAGATCATCGCGCAAAATATCCGAAATGAGGCGGCGACGGCGCATCCTAATGGATGTTCGCTGGATCGACTACGCACGTAGAAACTGAAAATCGGGAACCCTCGAGTCTCCAATTGTTAACGGTCTCGGATCGGAAGGACTGCAAATTCAGGCTTTTGGATAAGCTTGGCACTACTCCGGCATAATATTCCGCAAATGCTCGCCGATAGACCGCTCCACTGATGGGCGAATATCGCGACGCCACAAGGCGAAAGCGACATTGGCTTCGATGAAGCCCGCCTTGGAGCCGCAATCGAAGGTCCGCCCCTGATAGGTGAAACCGTAAAACTTCTGCGCAGCGGCCAGTTTGAGCATGGCGTCGGTCAGCTGGATTTCGTTGCCAGCCCCCTTTTCCTGCCTGCCCAGCAACTCGAAAATCTCCGGCTGGAGGATATAGCGGCCATTGATATAGAGATTGGACGGCGCGGTGCCTCTGGCCGGCTTTTCGACCATCTGCGTGATCTCGAAACCGTTGCCGACAGCGTTACCCTTGCCGACAATGCCATATTTATGCGCCTCTTCCGGGTCGCATTCCTGCACGGCAATGACATTATTGCCGGTCTTTTCATAAAGCTCGACCATCTCTTTCAGGCAGCCCTTTTTCGACTGCATCACCATATCGGGCAAAAGCAGTGCAAAAGGCTCATCGCCGACCAGTTCGCGTGCGCACCAGACGGCGTGCCCCAGACCCAGCGGCACCTGCTGGCGCGTGAAGCTCGTCGTTCCCGGCTGCGGCTGCAAATCCTGAAGATGCTCCAGTTCCGCCATTTTGCCGCGCTCGGCCAGCGTCGAATAGAGTTCCACCTGTGCATCGAAATAATCCTCGATGACGGACTTGTTGCGCCCCGTCACGAAGATCAGATGCTCGATGCCCGCTTCGCGTGCCTCATCGACCACATATTGGATAACAGGCTTGTCGACGACGGTCAGCATTTCCTTCGGAATGGACTTGGTGGCCGGCAGAAACCGGGTACCGAGACCAGCGACAGGAAAAACAGCCTTGCGGATTTTACGGATCGAACTCATTCATATCCCTAACTAAATCAGAACATGTAGCGATTAAAACGGACTAATGCCTGTAAAATAAACTGGATGCAACAGTGTACATGCGTGTTCACAGAAGTGGTTCGGTTTGTTAGAGCAGTATTGGAAAACAGACTAACCAAATTGCGAGGACATTTCAGAGAGAGTAGGTCAATAGCAGCAATCGACGGACGGGGCTTTGGGAACGTTAATTGTTGGTGAGAGAGACCGATGATGTGTGACCTGAGACCCGGTCACATCCTGTTTTCGGGCGCTTGACGCCGTGCGCCAACTGTAGCACAAACCTATGACACATTTGGCTAATGTGAAAAAATGATTTATTGAAATCATTGAGGAATTTGGTCTGGCTGGGAATCCAGGCGTTTGCCTGGAAACTTTTATGTGTCTTGCACCTGTTGCTCGCCCTTTCAAAATTTTGCATGCGCTTACGAAAATTTCATTCCGGCACTTCTCTGCGTTGCCCTTCCGTAAAGCTCGTCTCTACGAGAATAGGGTGTCAAAGTTTATGAGTCCGCGCCGTAGGTATTTGACCTGGGTGAAGTTTAGTGCTCGTGATATAGTCCGCAAAATTTCGCGGGGTCAGTCGTTGCTAATTTCAAAGAGTGAAGTTGTGCGATGCGTTGATAGACTGGAGTATTGGGGGGCGGGTAGACGAAACTGATTACGGAGATTGTATGAAAGGGATCATTCTCGCTGGCGGTAGCGGTAGCCGTCTCTTCCCTCTGACTATTGCAGTTTCTAAGCAACTTCTTCCGATTTATGATAAGCCGATGATCTATTATCCGTTGAGTGTTTTGATGCTGGCGGGGATCAGAGATGTTCTGGTTATTTCTACACCACACGATCTACCACTTTTCCGTAAGTTGCTCGGAGATGGTAGCGAATTTGGCATGGATTTTTCATTCGCGGAACAACCGCAACCAAACGGTCTGGCGGAAGCATTCATCATCGGTCGCCATTTTATCGGTAACGACAATGTGGCGATGATCCTCGGCGATAATATCTATTTCGGCGATGGCCTGTCCCATTTGTGCGAAAGCGCTGCCCGTCTTGATAAGGGTGGTTCCGTATTTGCGTATCGAGTGGAAGACCCCCAGCGCTATGGCGTGGTTGAGTTTGATAAGACAACCGGTAAGGCAATCTCCATTGAGGAAAAGCCGATCAAGCCCAAATCCTCCTGGGCGGTCACTGGGCTGTATTTTTACGACAATGAAGTCGTTGATATTGCCGCTTTGCTCAAGCCTTCCGCGCGCGGCGAACTGGAGATTACAGCCATTAACAATATCTATCTTCAGCGTGGCGATCTTACCGTCCAGCAGTTAGGACGAGGTTATGCCTGGCTCGATACTGGAACGCATGACAGCCTTCAGGACGCGTCGTCTTTTGTGCGCACAATTGAGAAACGGCAAGGCATCAAGATTGCCTGCCCTGAGGAAATCGGCTTTGAAAAAGGCTGGATCGATAGTGATACTGTTCTAGAACGGGCGGAAAAACTCGGCCAGACCGAATATGCGGCTTATCTGCGTCGTCGCGTCGAGAAAATCGGTAGCGAAAGATGATGGTTCACGCTTTGGAGCTTGCTGGTGTTTTTGAAATCATCCCGCGCAAATTCGGTGATGACCGTGGTTTTTTCTCCGAAACCTACAATGCGAAATCATTTGCCGAAGCCGGGATTGATCTGACTTTCGTTCAGGACAATCATTCTTATTCTGCCGCCAAGGGTGTCGTGCGCGGGCTTCATTATCAGTTGCCGCCGTTCGCGCAGGACAAGCTAGTGCGCGTCACGCGCGGTGCAATTCTGGATATTGCGGTCGATATTCGCAAAAGTTCGCCGACTTTCGGAAAATGGGTCGCGTTGGAAGTCTCGGCCGAAAAATGGAACCAGATTCTGGTGCCCAAGGGCTTCGCACATGGCTTCATGACACTCGTGGAAAACACTGAAGTTATCTACAAGGTGACGAATTATTATTCCCCCGAGCATGACCGCTCGATCCGGTTTGATGACCCGGCCATTGGTATCGATTGGCCCCTTTCTTCTTCAGGCGTCCAGCTTTCCGACAAGGATCGGAAGGCCCCGCTTTTGGCTGATGCAGAAGTTTTTGCTTGAGGAAATGATATGAATATTCTCGTTACCGGCGGCGCAGGGTTCATTGGTTCGGCGGTCTGTCGCCATCTGGCTGCTGATCCCAAGATCAATGTCGTCAATCTCGACAAGCTGACCTATGCGGGCAATCTGGCGTCTCTGCGCCAGATTGAAAATCATCCGAATTACAGCTTTCTTCAGGCCGATATTTGCGACGACGCAACCATTCTGGAAGCTTTGCGTGCCCACGAAATCGATGTGGTCATGCATCTGGCGGCGGAAAGCCATGTCGACCGTTCAATTGATGGTCCGGGTGCATTCATCGAGACAAATATCGTCGGAACCTTCCGCCTCCTCAATGCCGCACTTGCCTATTGGCGTGAACTGCCGGAGCCGCGCAAGTCGGCTTTCCGCTTCCATCATATTTCGACGGATGAAGTGTTTGGCGATCTGCCTTTCGACAGCGGCATTTTCACGGAAGAAACGCCCTATAAGCCTTCGTCGCCCTATTCGGCTTCAAAAGCAGCCTCGGATCATCTTGTGCGCGCCTGGCACGAAACCTATGGCCTGCCGGTGGTGCTCACCAATTGCTCGAACAATTATGGACCGTTCCATTTTCCGGAGAAGCTGATTCCGCTCGTCATTCTCAATGCGTTCGATGAAAAGCCGCTGCCGGTTTATGGGGCAGGGGCGAATGTGCGAGACTGGCTCTATGTCGAGGATCACGCGCGCGCCCTGGCATTGGTCGCGACAACTGGCAGGCTCGGCGAAAGCTACAATATCGGCGGACGCGCAGAGCGCACCAATCTGAATGTGGTGGAAACGATCTGCGCTATCCTCGACAAGAAGCGGCCTCGCGCAAACGGCAAGAGCTACGCCGATCTGATAAGCTTCGTGACAGATCGTCCCGGCCATGATCGCCGCTATGCGATTGACGCTTCCAAGATTGAGCGTGAGCTTGGCTGGAAACCGCAGGAGACCTTTGAGACGGGATTGGAAAAAACCATTCAATGGTATCTCGAAAATACATGGTGGTGGGAACCGATCCGCAGCGGTACCTATGCTGGTGAGCGTCTGGGCAGCACGCCAGCGAAAGAGGTCAAGGCATGAAGATCGCTGTGACCGGGCGGGAAGGGCAGGTTGTCCAGAGCCTGATTGAGAAGGCAGCCCAACGCCCCGATCTGGAAGTGAATGCGCTGGGACGCCCGGAACTCGATCTGACAAAGCCGGAAACAGTGCATAGTGCCATTGAGGCGATCCAGCCCGATCTCGTTGTCTCCGCCGCCGCTTACACGGCGGTGGATCAGGCAGAGGATGAGCAGAAACTTGCCTTTGCGGTGAATGCTACTGGCGCTCAAGCAGTTGCCGAAGCGGCGAAGACTTGTGGCGTTCCCATCATCCACCTGTCCACGGATTATGTTTTTGCGGGTGACGCTGACGAACCCTATGTTGAAACGGATGCCATCGGCCCTCGCAATGTCTACGGAAGCTCCAAGCTTGAAGGCGAGCGTCTGGTTGCGCAGGCCAATCCACGGCACATCATTGTGCGGACGGCTTGGATCTATAGCCCTTTCGGCAAGAATTTCGTCAAGACGATGCTGAAGCTCGCGGAAACGCGTGACGTTCTCTCGGTCGTTGCTGATCAGCAGGGCAACCCGACCAGCGCACTCGATATCGCTGACGCAATTATCCGGGTGGCAGACCATTTGGCGGCCACGCCGGACTTTTCAGCTTATGGTATTTATCATCTGGCGGGAACGGGTGACACGAACTGGAGCGGCTTTGCGCGCGCTATATTCAGTGAAAGCGCCAGGCTTGGAGGTCCGACTGCGACTGTCTCGGATATTACGACAGCCGATTATCCAACCAAGGCCGTGCGCCCCGCTAACTCGCGCCTGTCGACGGCCAAATTCCAGCGGGTGTTCAACTGGTCGGCCCCGCATTGGCAGTCGTCACTGCAGGGCGTTGTGTCCCGGCTGATTTAGTTTCACAGCCAGTAAGGGCGCAAACAGCAATTATTAACGCAGTCTGCGTTAAGGATTTGAAATTGCCTGCCTATACGGATTATGACCCACAATAAGGTGCATGCGATTGCACCATTGTGGGGATAATGATTTTCGGATTCACGTTATAAGATGACAAAACTTTTAAGCCCGGAATGCGCTTGCAGGCGTAGTCCTTTCGATACGAAAAGATCTGGCGGAAAGCATGAGCGGTACATCCCTTAAATTTGGCACCAGCGGTCTTAGGGGATTGGCGGATGAACTGAATGGTTTGCCCGCTTATGCCTATTCTCTTGCTTTCGTCGGAATGCTGTCCGAAGCTGGCAAGCTGCGAAAGGGCGACAAGGTCTTCGTCGGTCGCGACCTTCGCCCATCCAGTCCTGCCATTGCCGCACTTTGCATGGCGGCAATCGAGGATGCGGGATTTCAGCCGGTCGATTGCGGCGTCTTGCCGACTCCGGCACTAAGCCATTATGCAATCTCGCAGCAAGCGCCCAGCATCATGGTCACTGGCAGCCATATCCCGGACGACCGCAACGGGCTCAAATTCTATCGCGCTGATGGCGAAATCGACAAGAGCGACGAGAGTGCCATCAGTGCCGCCTACGCGGCTTTGCCTGCAAATCTTGCCTTTCGCCATTTGCACGAAGTGCCCCTTGGCAGCGATGCAATCGATCTCTATGTGCAACGCTATGTCGAGTTTTTGGAGCGCGGAAGCCTTGAGGGGTTGCGGGTTGGCGTCTATCAGCACTCCTCTGTCGCGCGGGATCTCATCGTCAGGATTCTCACCGGTCTTGGTGCCGAGGCTGTGCCGCTCGGACGGTCCGATGTGTTCGTGCCGGTCGACACCGAGGCCCTTCGTTCCGAAGATATTGCGCTTCTCGATCGATGGGCGAAGGAAAGCCACTTCGACGCGATTGTATCCACGGACGGGGATGCCGATCGTCCGTTGGTTGCGGACGAGAAGGGGCGCTTTGTCCGGGGCGATCTGGTCGGAGCAATCACCGCGCGCTGGCTTGGCGTTGAAATGATCGTGACGCCCGTTACGTCCAATTCCGCTCTTGAAGAGCGTTTTGATCGCGTTATCAGAACGCGGGTGGGATCGCCCTATGTCATCGAAGGCATGGAGCGGGCCATCGCCGGAGGCGCACGGTCGGTGGTCGGGTTTGAGGCCAATGGCGGTGTATTGTTGGGCACGGATATAAGCCGTGGCGGACATGCGCTAACCGCGCTTTCGACCCGCGATGCGCTGCTGCCAATTTTGGGGTGCCTTGGTTCCATTAAGAAAACAGGCAAGCCATTGTCTGAAATAGCATCAGGTTTCCACTTCCGCGTTGCGCTGAGCGACAGGCTCCAGAATGTCGCGCAGGAAAAGAGCCTCGCGTTTCTATCCTCGCTGACAAGCGAGGCAGCACGCGGCGCACTGTTTCAAATGGACGATCCGATTGTCCGGTCTGAGGCAATCGACGGCGTGAAACTCTTCTTCCATTCAGGCAATGCCATCCACTATCGTGCTTCCGGCAACGCGCCGGAACTGCGGTGCTATGTGGAAGCCTCAGGCGAGAGCGAGGCAAAAACACTTCTGGAAACGGGGCTCGCCATCGCCCGCGACGCAACAAGGACAACTGAGCAATGAGCTTTATTCCTGTCATCATCAGCGGCGGTTCCGGTTCGAGATTATGGCCGCTTTCGCGCGACGCGCATCCGAAGCCATTTATCGAGTTGCCGGATGGCAGCACCCTGATCGGCAAGACTTACAAGCGCGCGGCAAGGCTCGACGGTGTGGACCATATCCTCACCGTCACCAATCGCGACTTCCTGTTTCTGACGCTCGACGCCTATGCCGATGCGAACGCGCCCAAGGTCGATAACGCATTTCTGCTGGAGCCGCTTGGACGCGATACCGCGCCGGCTGTTGCCGTCGCCGCGCTCCATGCCGCGACCGCTTACGGCCCGGACGCCACATTGCTGGTCATGCCTGCCGATCATCTGATCGAGGACGAGGCTGCTTTTGCCGAGGCGGTTTCAAAGGCGAGGCCGCTCGCTGAAGCGGGCCGCATCGTCACTTTCGGCATTGTGCCGGATCATCCGGAAACCGGCTTCGGCTATATCGAGGCCGAGGGCATCGACGTGCTGCGCTTCGTCGAAAAGCCCGACGCCGCGACGGCGCAGGCCTATGTGGAAAGCGGCCGGTACTTCTGGAATTCCGGCATGTTCTGTTTCACCGCCGGAACCATGCTCGAAGCGATGCAGCGCCATGCGCCTGAAATCTTCGCTGTTGCTCAGGCTTCGCTCGAACATGCCCGGCGCGGCGTCAATGGCGAGACGAAGACCGTTGAGATCGCGAAGGACGATTTTGCGGCGGCGCCCGCGATTTCCATTGATTATGCGATCATGGAAAAGGCCGACAACATTGCCTGCATTCCGGTGTCCTGCGGCTGGTCCGATATTGGTTCCTGGGCGGCAATGGCCGATCTCATCACGCCCGACAGCGAGGGCAACCGGCTGCGCGGCGAAACGGTCATCGAAGACACGACCAACAGTTTTGTCCTGTCTGAAACCCGGCTCGTCAGCCTTGTCGGCGTTCGCGACCTTCTTGTCGTGGACACGCCCGATGCGCTGCTGGTCGCCCATCGGGACAAGGCGCAGGAGGTGCGCAAGGTCTTCAACACGCTGCGCGCCGATGGCCATGAAGCGGCCAAGCTTCACCGCACTGCCCATCGTCCTTGGGGCACCTACACGGTGCTTGAGGAAGGTGACGGCTTCAAGATCAAGCGGATCGAAGTGAAACCGGGGCGGCGTCTGAGCCTTCAGGCGCATCATCACCGTTCCGAACACTGGATCGTCGTTTCCGGCACCGCGAAGGTGACCAATGGCGACCGCGAGATCCTGCTCACGACGAACCAGTCGACCTATATCCCCTGTGGCTTCCGGCACCGGCTGGAAAATCCGGGCATTCTGCCGCTCGTGCTCATCGAGGTGCAAAGCGGCGAATATCTGGGCGAAGACGACATCGTGCGTTTCGATGACGTCTATGGGCGCACATAATATCAGGGTCCTTTGAGTAACTCTTTGGACTCTGATCAAGCCCGGTAGCGGCTGAATTTTTCCAAGGCGTGATGTGTCGGCATTCCAGCGCCTTGGCAAAAAGAATCGGAAATTTCCGGGCGCGGTATTTATTCGGGAACCATTCGCCGTCGCGAATGTTTGCCTTATATGCCAGGTAATGAACAAGAGGCGGCGACCGATCTGATCGGCATGCCGTTCATCGATTTTCAGAAACACGCACTTTTTTTCGACGTCGATGGAACCCTGCTCGATATCGCCGCCGATCCAGACGGCGTGGTCGTTCCGGTCGGCCTGCAAAAGTCCCTTTCGGCTCTCTCCGGGCATCTGTCGGGGGCAACGGCGCTGATCACCGGCCGGGCAATCGCCTTCATTGAGGAACGCTTTCCTGACTATCGCGGGCCGATAGCCGCCTTGCACGGTGCCGAGTTTCGTCACGCATCAGGGCTGGTCGAATTGATCGAGCCCGGCGAGCATTTTCGAACCGCCAAGGATTTCCTGCGGCAGACGGCACTTCGCGTCAGCGGCCTTCGTGCGGAGGACAAGGGCAGTGCCGTCGCCCTTCATTATCGCGCCGCGCCCGAAAAGGCCGAACTTGCCCATGAGCTCGTGGACAAGGCGTTGAAGCTCGCCGGTCCGGACTGGACCGTGCAGGCAGGCAAGATGGTTTTCGAGCTGCGGCCCGCGATAAGCGACAAGGGGGCGGCCTTGCGCCGCTTCATGCGGGAGGAACCGTTCGCGGGCAGGGTGCCAATCGCTTTCGGTGACGATCTGACCGATTTGCCGATGCTCGAGGCGGCGGAAAAACTGGGAGGAACAGCCGTCGTGATCGGGCGTGCAATCGACCGTCCGGGGGCTGCGCGTTTTGCAAACCCGGATGAGCTTCGCCTCTGGCTCTCCCGCCTCCAGGACAAGGGACAGGAAAAGCAATGAAAGGATTCGGTGTATGGGTCGGCTGATCGTGGTCTCCAATCGTGTTCCCCTGCCTGACGAACAGGGCAAGGCGCCAGCGGGCGGTCTGGCGGTTGCGTTGCAGGCAGCGCTCAACGAACGCGGCGGCATATGGCTCGGTTGGTCCGGCAAGACGCTTCCCGCCCGTCAGCCGCAGGAACTGACGATCCGCGACGAGGGACCGATCCGCTATGCGCTGCTCGATCTCCACAAGAAGGATATCGATGAATATTATGCTGGCTTCGCCAATCGAATGCTCTGGCCGCTCTGCCACTATCGGCTTGATCTTATTGATTACACGCGCAAGGACATGGCCGGATATTTCCGGGTCAATCGCCTGTTTGCAAAGCATCTACTGCCGATGATCGAGCCGGATGACCTCATCTGGATTCACGACTACCATCTCATCCCGCTTGCTGCTGAACTGCGCAATCTCGGCATTACCAACCGCATCGGCTTCTTCCTGCATATTCCATGGCCGCCCGCAGACATGGTCTTCACGCTTCCCGTGCACGAAACCATCATGCGTGGCCTCGCTTCCTATGATGTCGTCGGCTTCCAGACCGAAAACGATGTCGATAACTTCATCAGCTGCCTGCGGCGTGAGAAAATCGGCAAGCCCCTCAGCGATGACGGCCTGTTTGAGGCTTTCGGGCACCGGTTCCGGGCCGAGCGTTTCGGCATTGGTATCGAGACGGCCGCATTTGCGGAGATTGCCGGCAAGGCGGAAGGCCATTCGACGGTGCGGCGCATGCGCGAAAGCATGCTGGATCGCAGCCTCATCATCGGTGTCGACAGGCTCGACTATTCGAAGGGCATCACCAATCGCATGGAGGCTTTCGAGCATTTCCTGAAGGTTGATCCCGGCAATCGCGGTAAGGTCACCTTTCTGCAGGTTACGCCGAAATCACGTTCGGAAGTGCCGGAATACAAGGATATGCAGCGCGCGGTGGCCGAACTGGCGGGGCGGGTGAACGGAGCGAATGCCACGGTGGACTGGACCCCGATACGTTATATCAACCGCTCGCTTAATCGTGACGTGCTGGCCGGTCTCTATCGGCTCGCCGCTGTCGGTCTGGTCACGCCGCTGCGCGATGGCATGAACCTTGTTGCGAAGGAATATGTTGCCGCCCAGAACCCCGAAAATCCCGGCGTGCTGGTGCTGTCCCGCTTTGCCGGCGCCGCGCAGGAGCTTGACGGCGCGCTTCTCGTCAATCCGTATGACACAGAGGCGATGGCCTATGCCATGGCCCGCGCGCTGGCCATGCCGCTTGAGGAGCGCAAGGAGCGGTTTGAAAGCATGATGCGCTTTCTGACCACCCATGACGTCAACCGCTGGTGCGACGACTTTCTGAAGCGTCTTTCATCGGGATGATAATGGCTTGGTCATGAAGAGCTTGGCCAGGTATCAGAGCATCAGTATGCCGCGCTTGACGGCATTTCTCGAACCGCGGGCCGCGCAGCCGAAATCGTCAGCATCCGACGCCAGCAGAGCCGTGGCAGATGCTCGGGCCTCTTTGGGCGACATACCGAAACGGGCCTTGAATGCCTTGGTAAACTGTGCCCCGTCATGAAATCCGCAACGATAGGCAATTTCCTTGGATGAAATATGCCGCCCCCGTTCATCGGCCAGAATGCGACAGGCGCGATCCAGCCGTTTGTCGCGAATAATTCTGGCCACGCCGCCATCCCTCTCAAACGTTCGGTAAAGGCCGGAGCGGGAAATGCGCAGATTCTGGGTTATTGAATGTGGGCCGAGCAGCGGATCGGAAAGCTTCTCATCAATATAGGCAAGGATTCGTTTGCGTATGGGCAGGTTGGCCGGAAGGCTTTCGATCACGCCACCTTCCGCGCCATTGATGCCTGCTCCAAGCAGCATGAACATTGCATCCAGCGCCGCTTGTGCCTCCGCCCTGTCCAGGACCCCGCTCACGGACTGCAGATTGCGCAGATAGCTGAAAAGCAGGCATGTCATGGGGGCATCTGCCGGCATTACGAGGCCATGCAGGTTCCGCCAGCCGACCGTCCTCTCCAGTTCCTCGCGCGGAATCACCACTGTAATGCGCGAGCCGCTCGACACGCGGCTCTCCACCGTCTGGCTCAAATCGATGACAACGATATCGCCCTGTTTCGCTTCGACATCGACACCGTTGAAATCGCCGTTCAGATTTCCGCCGGTGATGAGTTGCAGGACATAGTGATCCAGTCCGCCCTCGGCGATGAGCTTTCGTGTTCGTGTGTAGCGTTGTGAATTGAACGAGGTTATGCCGATTTGAATGGAGCCCAGGGCCCGCACAACAATTGATCCCGACAACTGATAATCGTCGTTCTCAGCCTTGATTTCGTACATTGGCTTGATGACAGCACGCCAGAATTCGTTGCGCAGCCCGTCCTCAATCATGTCTGTCGAAATTGATAAATTGTTGCTCATTGTAAACCGCTTGGACAAATACCATAACATGACAGGGAATTAATCATGAATTAGAATTAGATACTATAAGTATATGTCTGATTTTTTTATAGGCACCAAGAAATTGCTTCCTTATTAATATGGCATCAAAATTATTTTGTCTATGAAATTTTCGTTATTGAACTTAAATATTTTCAATATTAATAACTATAAAATAAGATTATTAATTAATTTATCTCAAAATGGAATTAGAGATCATTAATATATTTGACCTTCTTGGGGGTGTTGCCATTAATAAGGCCGCAGCGTTAAATTTATGGTTGGCGCTGGACCGAAGCGAATCCGCACCGATATTTATGGTGTCTGAAAGTGTTGCGAGATGAGACCGTTTTTTGCTTTTGTGGTTCTGGCTCTGATCAGCTGCGCCGATATTGCCTCTGCGGAGGCGCTGAAAGATCATGTCAAGACGGCGTGCCGTCTTGTCCCGATGGAGGGGACGGGCGTTTCAATTGGCGCTGCGAGACCATCGTGGGCGATGCCGCTGTCGAGACCGGCAGGCTCGCGGTCGCAGCGCGCTATCGTCTATCCGCAGGCTGCGCCGTCACCGCAACTCTATCGTTATGATTGCAGTCCCGGTTATATGGAGCCGGACCCGGCTCCATATAACCGGTCCGATGGTCAGTAAGGGCTGTCGACCTTGCCCATTTCCACATAAACGGTCTTGATCTGGCTGTAATGCGCAAGGGCTGCAATGCCGTTTTCGCGCCCGATGCCCGATTGCCTGTAACCGCCGAACGGCACTTCCACCGGAGTGAGGTTATAGGCATTGATCCAGCATGTGCCGGCCTTGATCTGGCCGATCACGCGATGGGCGCGGGCGATGTCGGCGGTGAAGACGCCCGCCGCCAGTCCGAACTCCGTATCGTTGGCGCGGGCAATCACCTCGTCCTCATCGGAAAATTCCAGCACGCTCATCACCGGGCCGAAGATTTCCTCGCGGGCGATGGTCATGCTGTCGGTCACATCCGTGAAGATGGTCGGCTCGATGAAGTAGCCCTTATCGAAGCCTTGCAGTTTCGGCACGCCGCCGCCATAGGCAAGCGTTGCGCCTTCCGCCTTGCCCTTTTCGATATAAGAGAGAACTTTTTCGCGCTGGGCCGCGTTGACGAGCGGACCCATCTGGGTGGCCTCATCCAGCGGATCGCCAATGCGGATTTTGCGCGTACGCGCGATGAGCCGTTCGACAAAACGTTCACGCAGGTTTTTATGAACGAATACGCGGGTGCCGTTCGAGCAGACCTGTCCCGTCGAATAGAAATTGCCGAGCATCGCGCCGCCGATGGCGCTTTCAAGTTCCGCATCGTCAAAGACGATGATAGGCGATTTGCCGCCAAGTTCCATCGTGACATGCTTCAGATGTTCGCCGGCCTGCGCCATGATGCGCTTGCCGGTCGGCACCGAGCCGGTCAGGGAAACCTTTGCCGTCAGGCGATGATTGACGAGTGCGGCGCCCACGTCGCCGAAGCCTTGCACGACATTGAACAAGCCATCCGGCAGCCCCGCTTCCTTGTAGGCTTCGGCCAGCGCGAGCGCTGAAAGCGGCGTGTTTTCAGACGGCTTGAAGATGAAGGCATTGCCCATGGCAAGTGCGGGCGCGGATTTCCACGCGGCGATCTGGATCGGATAGTTCCATGCGCCAATGCCGACGCAGATGCCAAGCGCTTCACGGCGCGTATAGGCGAATGAGCCGCCGAGTTCCACGAACTCGCCGTTGAAACCGGAAATGATGCCGCCGAAGAACTCCAGAGCATCGGCGGCTGACGCCGCATCGGCCACCAGCGTTTCCTGCAGCGCCTTGCCGGTATCGAGCGTTTCGAGCTTCGACAGTTTCTTGTTCTTCTCACGCAGGATTTCCGCCGTGCGGCGCAGGATGCGCCCGCGTTCGACAGGCTTCAGCGCGGCCCATTCGCCTTGCGCTTTCAGTGCGGCCGCATAAGCCGCTTCGATCACGCCGGGCGTGGCGGAATGAAGCTTGGCAATCTCCTCGCCGGTGGCCGGATAGATAACAGGCAAGGGCTTTCCGGCCTTGTCTTCCACGAATGCGCCGCCGATGAAATGCGAGGCTTTGGGTTGTGCTTTCATTGTTGTTTCCTTGTTTAAGGCAGTAGGGCAGTAAGGCAATAAGGCAGTATGTTTTTAAGCGCCGGGAACACGACTTGACATATTCCCCTACTGCCTTACTGCCCTATTGCCTTGACCGCGTTAGCGGTCTGCAACCTGCCACCTCGGATTGATCCACGGCTCCTGATTGGAGCGGGCGAGCGGCGTGCGGCCCAGAATGTGGTCGGAGGCTTTTTCGCCGACCATGATCGACGGGCCGTTGAGATTCCCATTGGTGATGCGCGGGAAGATGGATGAATCCGCAACGCGCAAACCATCGACGCCAATCACGCGGCATTCAGCATCGACCACGGCCATTGGATCGTCAACCGCCCCCATCTTGCAGGTGCCGCAGGGATGGAAGGCGCTTTCGACATGCTCGCGGATGAAATTATCGATTTCCTCGTCTGTCTGCACCTTGTCGCCGGGCTGGATTTCCGCTCCCCGATAGGGATTGAACGCGGCCTGCCCGAAGATTTCCCGTGTCAGCCGCACGCAATGGCGGAAGTCCGCCCAGTCGTCTTCATGCGACATGTAATTGAACCGGATGGCCGGCTTTTCACGCGGATTGGCCGAGCGAAGCGTCACGCTGCCGCGAGACTTCGATCGCATCGGGCCGACATGGGCTTGAAAGCCGTGCGACTGCGCCGCAGCCTTGCCGTCATAGCGGATGGCGACCGGCAGGAAATGATACTGGATGTCGGGATATTCGACGCCCGCCTTTGAACGCACAAAGGCGGCGGATTCGAAATGGTTCGTCGCGCCGTCGCCCGTCTTGAAGAACAGCCATTCCGCGCCGATCTTCGCTTTCGAAAACAGGTTCAGCTTGGAATAGAGCGTGATCGGCTGCGTGCATTCCTGCTGGATATAGACTTCCAGATGGTCCTGCAGGTTCTGGCCGACGCCGGGGCGGTCGGCAACCACGTCGATGCCGTGGTCTTTCAGATGCGCAGCCGGGCCGATGCCGGAAAGCATCAAGAGCTTCGGCGAATTGATCGATGAAGCGGCAATGATGACCTCGCGCCGCGCGCGGATGGTCGAAAAGCTGCGGCCCGCCTCGATTTCCACACCGACGGCGCGCTTTCCTTCCAGCACGATCTTGCGCGCAAGGCCCTTGACCAGCTTGACGTTCGGGCGCTTCAGCGCAGGCTTCAGATAGGCATTGGCGGCAGACCAGCGACGACCGTTGTGGATCGTCTGCTCCATCGGGCCAAAGCCTTCCTGCTTCTCGCCATTATAATCTTCGGTGACTTCAAAGCCCGCCTGCTGGCCGGCCTCCACAAAGGCATGAAACAGCGGATTGTCGCGCTTGCCGCGCTGGATATAGAGCGGGCCGCTGGTGCCGCGCCAGCCTTCCTGTCCGCCCTGCGAATTTTCCATCCGCTTGAAATAGGGCAGCACATCGGCATAGGCCCAGCCGCGCGCGCCGCTTTCCGACCAATGATCATAATCCTTGGCGTGGCCACGCACATAAACCATGCCGTTGATCGAGGACGATCCGCCCAGCACCTTGCCGCGTGGCGTCACAAGGCTGCGCCCGCCGATATGCGGTTCCGGCTCGGTAGAGAATCCCCAGTCATAGGTCTCCATATTCATGGGGAAGGAGAGGGCGGCAGGCATCTGGATCAACGGTCCGACATCCGGCACGCCATATTCGATGACGATCACCGAATAGCGTCCGTCTTCCGACAGGCGATAGGCCATGGCCGATCCGGCGGAGCCCGAGCCGATGATGACGAAATCCGCTTCCATGCTCATTTCTTCCCCGCAAGCTGAACCGCGATATAGTCTTCAACCAGTGCCGTTGCTCGGGCTGCATCCGGCGCGTCGGCGCCAAGCGCGTGACGGATATAGAGGCCGTCGATCATCGCCCCGGCACCTTCGGCAATGCGGTGCGCCTGTTCGCGGGAGGTCAGCTGCTCCAGCGCGAAAACGAGGTTGGAATGAAGGCGGCGCGCATAGATGCGCAACAGCCGCCTTGTGTCTTTCGACTGCTGGGCGTGAACATAGAAGGTGAGCCAGGCAGCAATCGTTTCCTGCGTGAACTGTGAGGCGGAAAAATTGACGGCGATGATTGCCGCGATCCGCGCCCGCGGCGTTTCGGCTTGTCCGATGGCCGCCTTGAGATCCTGCCCGAGCTCACGCAGCAGATGCCGCATCGTAGCGAGAATGAGCTTGTCCTTGCCGCCGAAATAATGATGCGCGAGCGCGGGCGACACGCCCGCTTCATGCGCGATCTGCGCAACGGTTACATCCAGCGAACCGCGCTGGCCGATGGTGCGAATGGCGGCATCGATCAATTCGCGCCGTCTCAGGGGCTCCATCCCGATCTTGGGCATAATCTTGGTCCGTTCTCAGGCTAATTCTGGCGTAGTCTATCTTTGATTGACTCATCAATCAATAAAAACCCGTCATGCAAATCATGCGTTTACGCATCGCGGAAGCGGGTGGGGGAAGGCTTGTCGGCAGGGATATGCTTGCTTACATTGAGGCAATGAGCAGAGCTTTCACCAAAGAACAGGATGATGCGCCGACCGACCTCGGGGAGCGTCCTGTCAGCCCGCATCGCAATCTCGTCACGCCAACCGGTCTGAAGATGATCGATGATGAAATTGCCCGGCTGCAACGCGAGCTGGCCGATGCCAATGTCGCCGGCGAGCGCACGGCGGTTGCGCGCATCTCGCGCGATTTGCGCTACTGGACGGCGCGGCGTGAAAATGCCGAGCTTTCCATTCCCGCTCCCGACAGCGATGTGGTGCGTTTCGGCATGACAGTGGAGCTGGAAAATCTGGACGACGGCAAGGTCCGCCGCTGGACCATCGTGGGCGAGGACGAGGCCGACCCGTCAAACGGCAAGATTTCCCACGTCGCGCCTGTTGCCATCCTGCTGTTCGGCAAGCCGGTCGGCGATGTTGTCAAAATCAACAATGTCGAATGGGAAATCGTATCGCTGAAAGGGGGTTAACCTTCTATCGCGACCGTATGGTCACGGAAAAACGCTGCTGCGCCAGATTCATCGATTTCGCTGGTCGAAACCATCAGGACAAGCTGGATAACGTCTTCCTGTCCGGCTTCAAGACTGTAGCCGTTGAAATAAAGAAACAAATCGGCGGCAGCCAGTCCGGTTCTCTTGTTGCCATCCACAAAGGGATGGTTCTTCAGGATGCCGAACAGATAGGCCGCCGCCAGATCGAAAACGTCGGGATCGCCATAGGCTTCCTTTTGTAGCGGTCGCGCCAGCGCGGAATCCAGCAAGCCGGAATCGCGAATTCCTGCCGCGCCACCATGCAGGCGCAACTGCTCCTGATGCAGCGCTTCTATGAAGGTCCGCGAATGAAAGTCTATCATTGAGCGAGCACGCGATAGGCGGTCTCATATTTTTTCATCCGCTCGCGGGCAATCTTCATTTTCTTCTCGAAGATTTCCGGGTCTTCGGTGCTTCGGGTCAGTCTCAGCCCGTCCTTGTCTGCGGTCAGGACCAAGGTGTCACCCGTCTGCACGTTCAACTGCTCCAGCATTTCCTTCGGGATGATCACACCGTCAGAATTGCCGATCTTGCGCAGGGTTACATTCATGGCCTTTCTCCTATGTTATAACGCATGATATAACATAGTGCGCTTCCCTTGTCACTGCAAACTACAGCCAGCCCTTGCGGCGGAAATAATAGAGCGGCAGCAGGGCAGAGGCGACCATCAGAATAAGCGCCATCGGGTAGCCCCAAGGCGAGTGCAATTCGGGCATGAAGGAAAAGTTCATGCCGTAGATGGAAGCGACCAGCGTCGGCGGCATGAAGCCGACGGCCGCGACCGAAAATATCTTGATGATGGCGTTTTGCTCGACCGAGATCAGCCCGACGATCGTATCGAGCAGGAACGTGACCTTGTTGGACAGAAAGTCCACATAGGCGGTCAGCGATTGCGTGTCGCGCTCCAGCGACTTGATCCAGCTTCGCGTTTCCTTCTTGCCGGATGCGGGATTGCTGGTGGCCGACAAATAGACCAGCATGCGGCTGATGCCCGCCAGACTTTCCCGCATCCGCGAGAGAAAGGTTCCCTGTCCGCCGATCTGGGTCAGTATGTGCCGGAAATCCTGCGTCGTCATCGGGCGAGCCTTGGGCTGGCGGCGATAGATGGAGTGCGAGGCCGCATCGATCTTGCCCGCAACGCCCTCCAGTATATCCGCGAGCCGGTTCGTCGTGGCTTCCGTGATGCCGAGCATGATCGACAGGCCCGAGCATTTGGCCGAAATGAGGCCATTGCCCGGCTTGGTCGAGCGCAGAACATAGGTGGTAAAGGATTTCGGATTGGCGTAACGCACGGTTATCAGCCGCGAACCGTGCAGGATGAAGGTGACTGGCGCAAGCTCCCGATGGTCGAGATCGACGGCGTGCAGGATCGGGACCGTCAGATATTGCGCGCCGGTCTCCATATAAAACCGGCTCGATTCCTCGATTTCCGTCATGTCCTCGCGCGTCGGGATCGAAATGCCCGTCCATGCCTCGACAATGCTGTCCTCGTTGACGCCGGGAGCGAAGAGGTCAATCCAGATCACATTCTCGGGCAACGGAGTACCCGGTTCGACCTCCACCTGTTCGAGGTGGTCACCGGAAAGGCTGTAGAGTGTGATCATACTGGCACCTGAAGTCTGGCCCGAATGTCGGGCAGCGGGATTATGGGCACTGTGCGCGAAAATTGTTAACGGAATGCGGCAGCGGTTTCCAGTCCGCAATCAGCTTTCTCCATGACGGTTGACAGCTTCCTTCCGTGGGTCTAATTCATCAAGTCATCAGATGACTTTGGTGGAGCTTATGAAGGCGATATCCCGCAAGACCCTGACGGATTCGGCCACGCAGGCACTGCGTGCGGAAATCATGTCGGGGCGCTGGTCGGTCGGCGACCAATTACCGAACGAGGCGGCACTTTCCGCAACGCTCGATGTCAGTCGCGGCACGGTGCGCGAGGCGGTGCGGGCGCTGGTGGCGCAGGGAATGCTGGAAACCCGGCAGGGCTCGGGCACTTATGTCCGCTCGACGGCGGATACTGCGCGCAGCCTTGACCGCATCCGCCACACCAGCCTGCGCGACCGTTTTGAGACCCGGGCGGTTCTGGAAACGGAAGCGGCGCGCCTGGCTGCCTCGCGCATCACGCGGAAAGGGCTCGCGCATCTTGAGAAAATGCTGGTGCAACGTGGCAATCGCGGCGAACTTGACCGCGAAACTTTCGTGGCCCGGGACTTTGCCTTTCATGAGGCCATTGTCGCGGCCTCGGGCAACAGCGCTCTGATCGAGGTCTATGCCTTTTTCTCCGCATCCATTCGCGAATCCATAGAAGCCACGCTCAATGGCGAACTGCCCGAACCGAACGACGAAGCACACCGCCAGATCGTCGAAGCCATCGCCTCGGGCGATCCCGACAAGGCCGGCGCGACCGTTCGCCGTTTCATGGCGCCCCTGATTGAAGAACTTGAAAGGTTGCTCGCATCATGAGCCACACGAACACAGCCCTGTCGGACACGACGGAAAATGAGGCGATGCAGCCGGACGCGCTGGTCGACGCGGAGGCTGACAGCGTTCCGCCGCCGTCTGTCCAGCAGCCGCCCAGCAAGGCGATGCGCATTTTGCTGGGATTGAGCCTCGTGCTCATCGCCGCCAATCTGCGGCCGGTATTCTCTAGCGTTTCCGTCCTCTTGCCGGAAATCATCGAGGCGACGGGCATGTCGTCCGTTGCGGCCGGTATATTGACCACGCTGCCGGTTGTCTGCCTTGGTGTCTTCGCCCCGTTCGCGCCGCGCATGGCACAGCGTTTCGGCGCGGAACGCGTCCTGCTTGTCGTGCTGGCAGTGCTGACCGTCGGCACGGCCATTCGCGGCTTCGGCTCGTTCTCCTCGCTTTATATTGGCGCCACGCTCGCCGGTGCCGCCATTGCCATGGGCAACGTGCTGCTTCCCGGTGTCGTCAAGCGCGATTTTCCGAAGACAGCGGCCATCATGACTGGCCTTTATACGATGGCATTGTGCGGCGGCGCTGCATCCGCAGCCGGTTTCACCATTCCTGTCAAGGGATTGCTCGGCGGCTCGTGGAACCTTGCTTTGGCCTTCTGGGCCATTCCGGCGGCACTTGTGCTGCTTCTGTGGCTGCCGCAGGCCATGCGCGCAAAACACAATGTGGCGCATTCGGGCTTCCGCGTGATCGGTCTCTGGAAGGACAGGCTGGCCTGGCAGGTAACGCTGTTCATGGGGCTGCAATCCTCCACGGCCTATATCGTCTTTGGATGGCTGGCGCCGATCCTGCGCGAGCAGGGGCTTAGCCCGGCTGCGGCTGGCGGTCTCGTCTCTTTCTCGATCATGGTGCAGGTCGTCACTTGTCTTGGGGTGCCGTCGATAGCCACTCGCCAGAAAAACCAGAGCCTGCTCAATGTCATTCTGTGTGCTTGTGCTGCCCTGCCGCTAATCGGTTTTCTCTACCTGCCGCAGTGGACCTATTGGGGGCTGGCAGTCGTTCAGGGCATCGGGCAGGGCGGTCTTATCGCGGCTGCGATGATGGTGATCGTTCTGCGTGCGCCGGATTCACACACGGCGGCGCATCTGTCCGGCATGGCGCAATGCGTCGGCTACACCATCGCCGCCATCGGCCCGCTGATCGTCGGCATGATCCACAGCGCGACGGGCAGCTTTGCGGCTTGCGGCGCGTTCTTTGCGCTTCTCGGACTGGGGGCCGCCACTGCCGGATGGGGCGCGGGGCGCGCGCGGCATGTGGGCGTGCGGGTGACAAACGAATAAAACAGCAAAAAACCCCGGCAAAACCGGGGTTTTTCTTTACCGTCAGGCGAAACGCATCAAGCCTTTTCGTAAAGTTCCTCGACGAATTCCCAGTTGATGAGGTTATCGACGAAGGCTTCGAGGTATTTTGGACGCAGGTTGCGATAATCGACATAGTAGGAGTGTTCCCACACGTCGACACCGAGGATCGGCGTTGCGCCGTGAACGAGCGGGTTTTCGCCGTTCGGGGTCTTGGAAATTTCAAGCTTGCCGTTCTTGACCGACAGCCAGGCCCAGCCCGAACCGAACTGGCCGACGCCGGCGGCGATGAAATCTTCACGGAACTTGTCGTAGCCGCCAAGATCGGACTCGATTGCCTTTTCAAGCTTGCCCGGCAGCTTCTTGCCGCCGCCGCCCTTCTTCATCCACTTCCAGAACTGGATGTGGTTGTAGTGCTGGCCGGCATTGTTGAAGAGGCCCTGATTCTTGCCGTAGCTTTCCTTGACGATCTCTTCCAGGCTCTTGCCTTCAAGGCCGGAGCCTTCGAGCAGCTTGTTGCCGTTGGTGACATAGGCCTGATGGTGCTTGTCGTGATGAAGCTCAAGCGTCTCGCGCGACATGTAGGGCGTAAGGGCGTCATAGTCATACGGCAGGGCGGGCAGTTCGAAAGCCATTGGAAACTCTCCTCTTTTCTTCAGCTTATATGGGCAGCTCGCGGCTGGCCGAGCAGATGCTGCCACAAAACTTGCGTGCGGAATCTACATAGGCCGCATCGGTGCGGGCGGCAATGGCGTCAATGAGCGATTCAGCTTCAAGACAATGAATTATTATTGAAATCACAGTAGGATGGCGTAATTCTGAATTTAGAGCGCATCCGGAAAAGTGTGAAACGGTTTTCGGACAAGATGCGTGTCAAAAACAAAGGATTGGAGCGTCGGTCTGATCCAGTCAGATCGAAACGCGCTCTGTCGCTTCGCGATCCGCGGCGGACCCTCACAGGAGGAAATGGTGTCCCACAGTTCTTATGTCTTCGACGCTTATGGCACATTGTTCGATGTCCATTCGGCGGTGCGGCGACATGCGGACAAGGCCGGGCCGGACGGAAGGGCATTTTCCGAGCTGTGGCGCGCAAAGCAGCTTGAATATTCCTGGGTGCTGAGCCTGATGGGCGCCTATAGCGATTTCTGGAAACTCACCGAGGAATCGCTTGATTTCGCCTTCGCGCGCTACCCTTCCGTCGATCCGGCCCTGCGCGGCGACCTGCTCGACGCCTACTGGAAGCTCGATTGCTATCCGGAAGTGCCCGCTGCCCTCAAAGGCCTGAAAG
Source organism: Ochrobactrum sp. AP1BH01-1 (assembly GCF_018066705.1). NCBI lineage: Bacteria > Pseudomonadati > Pseudomonadota > Alphaproteobacteria > Hyphomicrobiales > Brucellaceae > Ochrobactrum > Ochrobactrum sp. AP1BH01-1. The sequence goes on from NZ_JAGPOU010000003.1 coordinate 586,074, forward strand.
AGAAGGGCGCAAGGCTTGCAATTCTCTCCAACGGCTCGCCCGCAATGCTGGAATCCGCCGTCCGGTCGGCAGCGCTCGATGTTCTGCTGGACGATGTGATTTCCGTCGATGAAGTCAGGAAGTACAAGACCGCACCGGCAGTCTATGAACTTGTCACGCTGCACTGGCGACTTTATCCGTCAGCGATCTCGTTCCAGTCTTCAAACCGCTGGGATGTGGCGGGGGCGGTGCGGTTCGGCATGCGCGGGGTCTGGATCAACCGTTCCAACCAGCCCGACGAATACAGGCAGTTCGCGCCGGCGCTCATTTTGCCAAGCCTTCAATTGCTGGATTGACTTCTCACTAAAAGTTGAACTCGACCAGTTTATTGAAACCTTCCTCTTGCACCCAAAATTGTGTCGCGGCTGCAACACGAGCCATGCTGGTGTGCCTTCGCCACGTTTAGGCCGCATTAAGAACGGGTGTACGCCACAATTTTCGGGCGTTTTCCGTGCAATCGAACACCGGAAACAGCCATTTCGGGCCGTTTCGACCGTTCACTGCGCATCTGCCACAATTTGGTTGGGTCGCAATTCGTTAACCCTGAATGTGTATCTGTAACTCCTCCCGTCACTAAACTGGTTTTCATATGCAAACGACCCTTACCCGCCGTTCCTTTCTGACGGCAATGACAGCAACAGCGGCCACCGGCCTGGCCGGTTGCGCTCAGTTGGGGCAGAATGTTCCAATCATCGATGTGGATCAGTCGGGCAACCCGATCAACCGCACCCCGCAGGCCAATGTAGACTCTTCCTATGGCGGCTGGGCGCAGATGTATGCCGCCGTCGAGGATGGCGGCTTCCAGCTTCCGGCAATCCCGATCCAGAAGATGGACAAGCGCTACCTGCGTCAGGTGGTGCAGGACCCGACCGGCGAACTGCCGGGTACGATCGTCATCGATACGGCCAACCGCTTCTGCTATCTGGTCCTCGAAGGCGGCCAGGCGATGCGCTACGGCGTCGGCATCGGTCGTGAGGGCTTTGCGTGGTCGGGCCGCGCCGTGATCCAGTACAAGCGCCAGTGGCCGCGCTGGACTCCGCCGGATGAAATGATTGCCCGCCAGCCGGAACTGACGCAGTACAGCGCCAAGAACGGCGGCATGGCTCCGGGCCTCAAGAACCCGCTGGGCGCCCGCGCGCTCTACATTTTCCAGGACGGCAAGGACACGCTGTACCGCTTGCACGGCAATCCGGAATGGTGGTCCATCGGCAAGGCAGTCTCTTCGGGCTGCGTGCGCTTCCTGAACCAGGACATCATCGATCTCTACGATCGCGTTCCGGCGAAGTCGCCAATTCTCGTAATGTGAGCTTAGGGGAATAGGGCAGTAAGGCAGTAGGGCAATATGTTTGCTTGACTGAAACCTTCTGCCCTATTTCACTTGCTGCCTTGCTGCCTTGCTGCCTTGCTGCCTTGCTGCCTTGCTGCCTTACTGCCTTAATTCACCGCTTGAAACTGCCGAGAATTCCGCGCACGAGCGCACGGCCGAGTGAATTGCCGACCGAGCGGACAACGGACTTCATGGCTGCTTCCGCCACCGTCTGGCGACCGGAGCGGCGGCCCGTGCCGAACACCGTACCGGCGATCTCGCCAAAGATACCGCCGCCGCCTTCCTCCTCTTCCTTGCTCTTCTGCTGGGCTGCCGCCGCATTCTGCGCCTTGCGGGCCAGCATTTCGAAAGCGGAATCGCGATCCACGGCCTGATCGTACTGACCGGCAACCGGGCTTGCGGCGATGATCCTGGCGCGCTCGTCGGGCGTCAGCGGACCGATGCGGGAAGAGGGCGGGCGAATGAGGGTCCGCTGCACGATGGAGGGGACGCCCTTGGCCTGAAGCGTGGAAACCAGAGCCTCGCCCGTGGCAAGATTGGTGATTGCCTGAAACGTGTTGAAATCCGGATTGGGGCGGAAAGTGTCGGCTGCGGTCTTCACCGCGTTGGTCTCACGCGGGGTATAGGCGCGAAGCGCGTGCTGCACGCGGTTGCCAAGCTGCGCCAGAACCGTTTCCGGCACATCGAGGGGGTTCTGCGTCACGAAATAAACGCCGACGCCCTTGGAGCGGATCAGGCGCACGACCTGCTCCACGCGGTCAATCAGCGCCTTGGGGGCTTCATCGAACAGAAGATGGGCTTCGTCGAAGAAGAAAACGAGCCGCGGCTTGTCCGGATCGCCCACTTCGGGCAGTTCCTCGAACAATTCCGACATCAGCCACAGCAGGAAAGTGGAATAAAGCCGCGGGCTCATCATCAGCTTGTCGGCGGCCAGCACGCTCACCACGCCGCGCCCATCGGTGGTGGTGCGCATCAGGTCGGCAATCTTGAGCGCCGGTTCCCCGAAGAATTTCGAGCCGCCCTGCTGGTCGAGAACCAGAAGCGAACGCTGGATCGCGCCCACCGAGGTCTTGTTGACATTGCCGTATTTGCCCGAAAGCTCTGCCGAGCGTTCCGCCATTTCAGCAAGGATCGCTTGCAGGTCCTTGAGGTCCAGAAGCAGCAAGCCTTCTTCGTCCGCCAGACGGAAGGCGATGTTCAGCACGCCTTCCTGCGCCTCGGTCAGGTTCATCAGGCGCGACAGCAGCAGCGGCCCCATTTCGGAAATGGTTGCGCGGACGGGATGCCCCTGTTCGCCGAAAATATCCCAGAAGATTACTGGCGCCGCGCGCATTTCATACGGGTCGAGCTTGATCTCGTCCGCCCGCTTGACGAGGCCGTCATTTTGAACGCCGATCGCGCCGATGCCGGAAAGATCGCCTTTGATGTCCGCGCAGAAAACGGGCACGCCCGCCGCCGAAAAGCTTTCGGCCAGAACCTGCAATGTAACCGTTTTGCCCGTGCCGGTCGCGCCGGTGACGAGGCCATGGCGGTTGCCGTATTTCAGCGCTAGATATTCCGGCTGCTGGTAGGAGTCGTCCGGCTTGCGGCTCGCGCCAAGAAAAATAGCGTCTTCGGCAGTCATCAGGCGGTTTGCTCCCTCTGTTCATCTCGCTTCAACGTATAAACGTCGCTCATCGTCACGACAAGAAAAAGCCTCGGGAGACGCCGTAGACGAGGGAACGAAGCTTGCGGCTGAACCTCAGCGCGCCGGATAGCCGTTCGGACGGGCTGGAATGGCTTTCAGATAGGCGGCGATTGCGTTGCGATCCGCTTCGGAAAGATGGGCCATGTTGGCGACCACATCGGTCATCGATCCGCCGAGCGAATCGAAATCCGGCGTGAAGCCGCTTTGCAGCGCATAGGCGATGTCCTTCTCGCTCCAGCCGCCGATGCCTGCTTCGCCCAGGGTGATGTTCGGCACGACGCCTCTTTTCCCGTCGCTGCCGGTCTCGGGCGATAATGCGCCCGCAAGCCATCGGCTCTTGTCCAGCCCGCCGATCACATTGCGCGGCGTGTGGCACTCACCGCAATGACCAAGGGTTTCGGTCAGATATTGGCCGCGCTTCACCTGATCGGAGGCATTTGCGATTTCCACCGCAGGCTGGTCGGAGAGGTAGAGCTGTTTCCAGAGGCCCAGCCCGCGCCGTATGTTGAACGGGAAGGAAAGCTTGTGCGGCGCCGCTACATTGGCGGATGGCGGCAGTGTTTTCATGAAGGCGAACAGATTGGCCACGTCCTGCGGCCGCATTTTCGCATAGGATGTGTAAGGGAAGGAGGGATAAAGATGTTCGCCTTGCCTGCCGACGCCTTTCAGCATGGCATTGGCGAAATCCTGGATCGTCCACGTGCCGATCCCTTGCTCGGACGGCGAGATATTGGGGACGATGAATGTTCCGAAATCCGAAACAAGTTCATGCCCGCCCGCCAGAACCTTGCGCGCATCGCCGGTTGCGCCGGGCGCGGCGTGACAGGAGGCACAGCCGCCCGCCCAGAAAACCTGCTCGCCCTTGACCGGATCGCCCGGTTCCATCGCGTCCAGGACGGCATCGCTGACCTTCTGCGGCGTGGTCAGAATCCAGAAAGCCGCGGCTCCAAGGACGACCACGGCACCCGCGACATATGCCAGTTTTCGGACCATTTCATCCGTTCCCGTCTGGCGGTTCCGACGAAGCGGACCGCTCTTATGGCTGTCGTTCAGCACGACAGTTTCAATGTGCGAAGGCCTCCGGAGTTCCCCCGCACCTTGCTGGAAATGCTCTTGCGCACCGAATGTTTCGGTCCGGTACGCTCGGCATCAACCGTTAAGATCAGTCCTTCTTGACGCGATAGGCCTGATGGCAGGAACCGCAATTGGCGGCAACCTGCTGGAAGGCTGGCTTCAGCGCATCCAGATCCTGCGGCTTGGCGGCGAGAGCAGCGGCGGCGTCGGTGCGGAATTTTTCAACGTGCTTGACGAAATCTTCCTTGTTTTCCCAGATTTTTGGCGAGGCTTCCGTGTCGCCCTGATCGGAACCGGCAGGGAACAGCGCGTCCACGTCCAATTTCTTGGCGTCTGCGTCAATCTTTTCGAGCGCTGCAAGCGCGGCGGCGGCGTCGAAAGGCTTCTCGCCCTTGATCATGGGAGCTATAGAGCCGACCGAACGGCCAAGGTCCTTCATGATCGCCTGACGATCAGCTGTCACGTCAGCCTGTGCTACACCGGCGACCAAGACAGCAGCAGAACTGATAGTCAGGAAAAACAAACGCATGTGATCCTCCGCATTTAAAAATTGAACAGATTTCGTTCTTTGGTTCAAATATCCGATACAATGGAGGGCATTGCAATCACTGCATCCGCTTAAATCCCCAATGCTGCAAGTATCATCGCTAATTTAGTGAGATTATTACATGGGGTTCACGTTATCGTGAAAAACATGACTTAAACGATATTGTTTTATGCCGGCCTGTAAGCTCGGCGGCGAAACGGGATTTCAGGCGGCCAATGCAAAAAAGCCCCGGAAAAAACCGGGGCCTTTCTCATAAATGCACGTTCGATCAGACGAACTGGCCGAGGCCAGGGATCGCGCCGATCACGGCGTCGACCGGTTCGTCGCCCGCTTTTTCCTTGGCGAAGCGGATGGTTTCCCTGGCAACGCCGGAAATCTCGCCCATGCCGAGGCCCGCACCCATGAGCTGCGAGCCGAGGCCCATCACACCGCCCATCAGGCCGGACAGGAAGCCGCCGCCCTTGACCTGCGAAATGGCTTCTTCAGCGCCGGGAAACGCCGCGAAAAGCTTCTGGACTTCCGCCTCCGGGCCTTCCTTCTGCAGGAAGGCGAGGATCATGCCGACAGCCTTTTCTGCCGTTGCCGCATCGATGCCGACTTTGGAGGTGATGCGTGCGATCAGTTCTTCCATGGAAATTCTCCCAAAAATCTTACGTTTACGTAATATGCATTCTCGCCTTCGCTTTGCAAGCGGCTGAATGCCAAAATATCAGGAGTATTTAACGTTTCTCTTTCAGCGCGGAATGAACGGAATTCGTCACGGTTCCTACGGCGTCGGCCTGAAAAGCGGGATCGAATTTCGCAAAGGATGATGCGTGGATGCAATAGGGTGAGCGACCTTTGTGCGTCCGTAAGGACGCACGGCTCCAGAGCATTCCAGCAAAATTGTGAAACGGTTGTGCGTTCGCAAATGCGGCAAAAACAAATAGATAGGGCGGTTCCAGCGATTGCGTAAAACAGGAACCGCTTTAGCGTTTCGTGCAGCGGACGAGCGTTGCAGCACCGGCATTGGTGTATTTGCTCTGCATCGTATAGAGCCACCCCTTGCATTCGGACATGCTGCTGAAACAGCGGATACGGTCGATCGAGACCAGTCCGTCGCCGCCGGTGATGAAGGGTGAATCGTCCACGCCGCTGAACTGGCCGACGATGATGCCGCTGCCTCGTCTTGGCATGCTGCAGCGCTGGCCCGCATATTCGCTCACATCCTTGCGCACCTGAGCCTCAGCCGACATGGGCAGGGCAACAAGGCCGGGAACCGCAAGCGATGCGGAAGTGAGGCAAACAGCAATGACTTGACGCAACATCGGATTCTCCATGAAAAGAACAGCTATAAAACAACTTCATAAGTAAAATAGTGCGATTTCTTCCATTGAGAAGTATCGCACCCTTAAAACCCGGGTGCGATACCTTATCTGCAATCAGAGCGTGTCGCAAGCCCTGCCTGTCACCTTGAGCGCGAAAGCGTAAGTATAGGCAACTTCTTCCAGCCGTGAGAAACGGCCCGAGGCTCCGGCATGGCCTGCATCCATATTGATGCGGAACAGGACCGGATGGTCGTCGGTCTTCAGTTCACGCAGCCGGGCGACCCATTTGGCGGGCTCCCAATAAGTAACACGCGGATCGGTAAGCCCCGCCACCGCCAGAATGGCCGGGTAGGCCTGACGGCTGACATTGTCATAGGGCGAATAGCCCGCAATCGTCCTGTAATCCGCCTCCGAAGTGATCGGGTTGCCCCATTCGGGCCATTCCGGCGGGGTCAGCGGCAGCGTGTCGTCCAGCATCGTGTTCAGCACGTCGACAAACGGCACCTCGGCAATGATGCCGCCAAAGGCGTCGGGGGCCATGTTCGCAATCGCACCCATCAGCATCCCGCCTGCCGAACCGCCATGGGCGACGATGCGGTCATGGCTGGTGAAGCCTTCGGCAACGAGGTGCCTTGCGGCGGCGATGAAATCGGTGAAGGTGTTGACCTTCTTGTCGCGCTTGCCGTTTTCGTACCATGCAAAACCCTTGTCCTTGCCGCCGCGGATATGGGCGATGGCATAGACGAAGCCGCGATCCACAAGCGACAGCCGCGAGGTGCTGAAGCTTGCCGGAATTGTGATGCCGTAGGAACCATAGCCATAAAGCAGGCACGGCGCAGAGCCGTCGAGCCGGGTGTCCTTGTGATAGAGTAGCGAGACCGGCACCAGTTCGCCATCCGATGCCTTCGCGAAGACGCGGCGCGTGACGTAATCCTGCACATTGTGGCCGGACGGAACTTCCTGCGTCTTCAACAGCTTCCGCTCGCGCGTACGCATATTGTAGTCGAAAAGCTGTTCCGGCGTCGTCATGGACGAATAGGAGAAGCGGATGACGTCCGTATCATATTCGGCGCTGCCATGCAGGCCGAGCGAATAGGCTTCCTCGTCGAAGGCGATGGCGTGTTCCTCGCCGGTCTCGCGATCGCGGATCACGATGCGCGGCAGGCCGTTGTCGCGTTCCAGCCAGACCAGGTGATGCCTGTAGGCCGAGTGCGACAGGATCAGCCGTCCCGGCTTTTCCGCCACGACCTCCACCCAGTTTTCCGGCTGCGGAGCGCTGGCGGGCGCCTGGCAGATCTTGAAATCCTTGGCGCCATCGGCATTGGTCAGGATGTAGAAGACATCGCCGCCCGGCGCGATGTCATATTCCGTGCCGGTCTTGCGCTTCATGACGAGCTGCGGCTTTGCCGCCGGGTCGCTGGCGGGAAGCAGCCAGCACTCCGAGGTCTCGTGGTCGTGAATATCGATGAAGATATAGTCGTCCAGCGCCGAACCGCCGACGCCAAGGAAAAAGCCCGGGTCTTTCTCCTCATAGATCAGGCGGTCGTCCGACTGCGCCGTGCCGATCTTGTGATAGAAGACCTTGGATGGCCGATGGTTTTCATCGAGGCGCGTATAGAAGAAGCCTTCGCTTTGCGCATCCCACGCGCCGCCGCCATTCGTATCGGTAACGATGTCCTCAAGGTCTTTCATCGATGACAGGTCGCGGACCTTGAGCTTGTAGAATTCCGATCCCTTGTCGTCATAGCCCCAGATCAAAAGCTTGTGATCTGGCGCATGGTCGGCGGAGGCGAGGCGGAAATATGCCTTGTCCTTGCCTTCCGCGTCGCCGTCGAGAAGGATGGTTTCTGTTCCCCCGTCGCGCGGCGTGCGGATGAAATAGGGCTGCTCGCCGCCGGTGCGGTAGGACACGCCATATGCATAAGGGCCATCCTTGGAAGGAACGGATGAATCGTCTTCCTTGATCCGCCCGCGCATTTCGGCAAACAGGCTTTTTTGCAGCGCTTCCGTGTCCTTCATCAGTGCTGCCTGATAGGCGTTTTCCGCTTCCAGATGGGCGCGGATCTCGGCGGAGAGAACCGAGGGGTCCTTGAATACCTCCTGCCAGTTATCTGCGCGCAGCCAAGCATAATCGTCGGTGCGGGTGATGCCGTGACGGGTATCGCTGACCGGATGTTTGGTTGCGTGCGGCGGTTGAAGTTGCAAGGAGCTTTGAGACATCCACAATTCCGATGAAAACTGTTTCGATTTGCTGCAAGGCCGGTAAGCCGTGCTAGTAGATAGAATTTGACGTTTGAATTCCAGCTGGCATAGATGCCGTTTCAAACGTCAAATTTGAAAAATCCACTAGATACATATACTTCCTGGTGGTCTTTTGAATACCGACATTTGCTCAGCGCTTGAACCGGGAATGCAAATGTTGGAATCAGACCACCAGCGGGTGATGGGGATATTTATATAGTTGGCCGAAAGGGCGAAAGCGAGTTCAATCCGTTGAAATATATTTGAACAATGCCATTTTGAGGCCCGATTCCGCGTCCAAAAGCTACGCTGCGGGAGGCAATTAGTCTTGAGTCGCGTACAAGAAAACTTGAGGGAGAAAACTATTGCTAACGATAGCTGGGCAAATTAATGGAAGCGCGGCAGTGAACTGCGGCTTCACCCAAATCCTGTAATAAATGACAGGGGCGGCAACGCCAACACATTGTGATTCAAAGTTTCCATAGGTTGGCGCGGTTGGGTTCCGAATTTTTGTATTTGACGAATTAAGAAGAATGACTTGTTATTAATGTAATGTGGTTTGACAATTCTATTGCAAATGACATTATCAACTGATATTCGCAGTCGGGAATGGATGGGGTAGAGTTGGAATACGTAACGGCGATGAAAGGCGGGGATCTCCAGTCGTCGATTGCGCAACAATAAGAAGTAAAAAAGGAAATATGATGGAAAATCTGGACACGCACGACGAGAGCGCAGAGCTGCTTCTGAGCCTTACTGCAGATGTTGTGGCTGCATATGTCGGCAATAATTCGATTCGCGCTGGCGAATTGCCGCTGCTGATCGCCGAAGTACATGCCGCGTTCAAGCGTCACGTCGAACGCGAGGAAGCTCCTGTCGTTGTTGAGAAGCCGAAGCCTGCCGTCAATCCGAAGAAATCGGTTCATGACGACTACATCATCTGCCTCGAAGACGGCAAGAAGTTCAAGTCGCTGAAGCGTCACCTCATGACCCATTACAACATGACGCCGGAACAGTACCGCGAAAAGTGGGATCTCGACCCGAACTATCCGATGGTCGCTCCTAACTACGCTGCTGCCCGTTCGCGGCTGGCGAAGAAGATGGGCCTCGGCCGCAAGCCGAAGGAAGCCTGAGCGCTCTGACTTTAGAGCGCACTGCGCTTTACCGCATCTATTCGTAAGCATTTGTTGAAATGGTCGTTATCGGGAAGCGAAAGCTTAACGATAACGGCCATTTTGCTTGTGGCCGTTTTTCCCGAAAGGCTCGTCTTCATCAGCCAATCCGGTCGAAAGCCTGTTTCAGTGCGATGTGCCGGTTCAGGTCATAACTCCAGTGGCCGCACATTCCTTTCAGCCGTTCCCTTTCCATGAGGCGCGTCAGGCGCCGCTTGGTCTGTTCCTTTTCTTCCTGCGATGCTTTGAGAACCTCATCCAGATCGATACCGGCGATGATCTGCAAGGCAAGGCGTTGCGCCGCAGTCATTTGATTCTCTTTTTGTCGGGCAAAGAATAATTTGCGGGCGTGCTTGAGATCCGCTTCCATCGTCACAATCCTCATTTCTCGGTGTGAACGAGCATGAGCCTTGCAAGATGGCGTTGGATAATATTCCTAGATTTTTGCGAAGTTTTCTGTAAAATAGCTGGCAGCCGCACTCTTTCGCCGCGCGTTAATGCCATGGTTACAAGGCTTTAGCCTATCTTTGAAGTGTCGGTATCAACCGTGTAGCGCAATCCATTCTACAAAACTTATCCACTCTTGCATTTTCCTTTGTATAAGAAGATATTCCTATTCTGGCGAGGGAAGATGAATGTCTTTGGAACTATCGGATGTCATTCACACGCGGGCGGAAGCTTTCGAAGCATTGAAGCTGCTGGCAGCAAGGCATGGTCGCGACCTTAGCCTCGCAATGGAGGAGGGCTCGTCCGACCGGTTGCGGCAGCGGCGCAATGTAGCGCTGTGCGAGGCCCTGATTGATTTGCTCGTAGCCATGTTTGGGGTTTCCGGCACCGAGTTGCGCTCTCCCTTGCGTTGCAGGCGCGAGGTCGCGCGCGTGCGGCAGATCGGCATGTATGTCGCGCATACGGCTTTCGGCCTCGCCATGCGGGATGTGGCCGTGGGCTTTGCCCGGGACCGCACCACGGTAATGCACGCCTGCCATCTGGTGGAAGACATGCGCGACGATACCGAATTTGATGCAATCGTCTCGACCTTCGAGCGCATTGCGCAAAGTGCTTTCGCGGAGTGGAGGATGGCGGCATGACCACCCAACTGTCAGTGTCCGAAGCGAGAATCATACGCTTTTTGAAGGGCGGGGCCTGCGAGGTCCAGGATTCGGTTCGCGCCACGCATGTATTGCTGGCGGCGGATCACGGCACCATCGCGGCTAGCCGGGCCGAACTGAAGGCCATGCATCAAAGGGGATTGCTGCGGTGGGAGGGCGAACGTCTTGTGCCCGCGCAGCGGGCTGCCAAACGCTTGAAGGCGGACGCCGGGCCGCTGCCCGTTCCGGCGAGGGCCACACTCACGGTCGAGTATGAGCAGGGCGAGAAGGTCGAGATCAATCCGGAAGAGTCGCCGCTGGCCATGCTCTACCGGCGCAAGACCGCGAGCGGTTCTTCCTTCATTTCTGAGGACGAATTTCTTGCAGGCGAGCGGCTGCGTGCCGACTTCACGCGCGGATCGCTCATGCCTTCCATCACGATGCGTTGGGACAAAAGCGTCAGGAGCAGGGCGAGCGGGCCGGGCGGCATGGCCGAACTGACGGATATTGCGCTTGCCAGCCGCGTCCGGGTCGAGCGGGCGCTGGAGGCGGTCGGGCCGGAACTGAACGGTGTTCTGGTTGATGTCTGCTGCTTCCTGAAAGGTCTTGAAACCGTGGAGCGCGAGCGGCAATGGCCCGCGCGTTCGGCCAAGATGCTGCTCAAGGCCGGCCTGGCTGCACTGCACCGGCACTATAATCCGCAACTCGAAAGGAAGCGGGGAGGTGTTGCCCTGCATTGGGGAACTGACGACTATCGCCCCCGGATGCAGCCGCAGAAGACGTGAAGCCATCTCCCTCATTGACACTCCATTGGGTCGGGTCTATCGCCTGTGTCCCAAACAAGCCTGGCAGGCCTGATGGGGAAGTGGGGAGAAATCAAATGAATTCGGTACGGGATCGGCTGGAAAGCATCCTGTCGCGGCTGGAAGCGCGGGCAGGGAACGAGTGCGTTTTCAGCAAGGTTTACACGCAGCAGGCGCGTGCCGAGGCGGATGCGGCCGATGCGCGCCTGCGCGACGGACGCACTATCGGCCCCCTCGACGGGCGCATCGTTTCGATCAAGGATCTCTTCGATGTTGCCGGAGAACCGACGCTCGCAGGCTCGGTTATCCGCCGTGATGCGGTACCTGCGACGCAGGATGCAACGATTGTCCGCCGTCTGCGCGAGGCGGGCGCGGTCATTGTCGGCAAAACCCATATGACGGAATTTGCCTTCACGCCGGTCGGCCTCAATCCGCATTATGGCGAGCCGGGCAATGCCATTGACCCGACGCGCATTCCGGGCGGCTCGTCCTCGGGTGCGGCAGTCTCGGCTGCGGAAGGCACGAGCGAGATTGCCATCGGTTCGGATACGGGCGGGTCGGTGCGTATCCCGGCGGCGCTGAACGGCCTTGTCGGCTTCAAGCCGACAGCCCGGCGCATTCCGCTCGACGGTGCTTTTCCGCTGGCGCCATCGCTTGATTCCGTCGGCCCGTTGACCAGAACCGTCGCCGACGCCATTCTGACGGACGCGATCATGGCGGGCGAAACGCCGGTCCTGCCTGAAGCCCTGCCGCTGAAAGGTCTGCGCGTCGCGCTGCCGAAGGGCTATCTTCTGGCCGATATGGAGCCGGATGTGGTAAAGCATTTCGCGGCCACCGTCGCGCTTCTTGAAAAAGCGGGCGCTGTCATTGCCGATCTGGAAGTCGACGACCTGATCCAGCGCCTGCGTGAGGCAACCAGCGTCGGCTCCATCGCCGGCATTGAGGCAAGCCATGTTCATGCGTCGACATGGCTTGGTGATCCCGATGCCAATGTCGATATCCGCGTGAAGCGCCCGCTCTCTGTCCGGGTCAAGGTGCCGATGGAAACCTATGGCGGGATCATGGAAACGCGGGCAGCGCTGGTGCGGAAAATGGACGAGCGTTTGAGCCGGTTCGACATGTTCGTGACGCCCGCTACGCCCATCGTTGCGCCGACGATTGCCTCGGTCAGTAATGACGAGGCCGAGTATGATCGAGTTGAGGGGCTGCTTTTGCGGGATACACAAGTCGGCAACCAGTTCGACCTGTGCAGCATCACCTTGCCCATGCCGGGCATGGTGCTGCCGACCGGCTTCATGCTCACCGCGCGCGGCAGCACGGACAAAAGGCTGCTGGCCGCAGCCTTGTCGGTGGAAAAACTGCTAGGCTGATTCTTTCGCCAGTTCCGCTTCCCGGCGGATGCGCGCAACCATGGAACGCAGGCCATTGGCGCGCTGCGGGGTGAGGTGCTCGTCGAGGCCGAGCTTTTTCAAAATGGCTTCGGGGTCTATCGTCAGGATTTCCGAAGCCTTGCGGCCCGAATAAAGCGCCAGCACAATGGCCACAAGGCCGCGCACGATATGCGCATCGGAATCGCCGAGAAACTCGATGACCGGATCGCTACCGCCTTGCGGCAGCGTCTTCAGCCAGACCTGGCTGACACAGCCCTGCACCTTGTGCTCCGCATCGCGCGCATCGTCGGGATAGGGCGGCAGTTCCTTGCCGAGATCGATGACATAGCGATAGCGGTCTTCCCAATCGTCGAGAAATTCGAAATCGGACATGATGCTATCGATGGTCGTGGTCATTGTACTCGCCTGAAAGAAGTTTCTTGCCGCTTATATAGTCATGAAACGTGGCGAGGTCACGGAAAACCAGAGCATGATTCCGAAAAGTGGGAACCGGTTTTCGGGTAAAATCATGCTCAAACAAAAGCCTGAACCATGATTCCGAAAAGTGGGAACCGCCTACGCAGGGAAATCAGTCCACTGGACTGATTTCTGATCCTGCTGCGATCAGATAAAATCATGCTCGAACAAAAGCCTGGAGCATGATGACTAACGCCCAATCGCGCCAGTCGCGCGACGATCCAGTGCGCGAAGGGCTTCTTCCCGCGATGTCGGGATGGGAATGCCGGTTGCGGCCTGCGCGGGTTCGGATGCGGCGGGTTCCGCTTTCGCGGGCGGTTGCGGCTTGGTGCCGAAGCGGTCGCTCAGATATTCGAGCGCAACACGGCTTCCTTCCAGAAGTCCGCTTCCGGCGCTGGAAATGAGCGAGGTTCCGTTCGGGCAAAAAGACGGGTTGTCGATGCAAAGCTTGCCCAGCTCCACGGCGGTTTTGCCATTGGCGAGAAGCTGGCCGATGGAATCCGGTTCCTGCTTCGTTTCGGCGATGGCGGGTTTCTCCTGCGGCTTGTTCTGCTCATCCGCGGAGAAGATGCGCGGCATGACAAGGAATGCCAGCGTCAGCCAGAATGCGGATTTGAGGAGAAAACGGATCATTGCCTTGCTTCTGTTGCGATATGTACGCGTCAATGTCGGATGAATTTGAAAAGATTCCGTAACCATCCGGTTTGAACGCTAAATTGCACGCAGGCGGCAGTGGCGTCTCGTCGATTGCTACTCTCTGTTTACCATAGACAGAAAAGCAGACCCGGCGTCTCACTTATCCGCTTTGGTTGGCTCCGCTTTATCGTTTCTTTAAAGCCTCGGCTGCAATCTGTTGCTGGCTGGAAGAGCGTCGCCACGGCGCACGGTTTTCCGGTTCAGACCATGCAAGAGTATTGAGTGAGTAGGGCACGTTGAACGCCATTCTTTTGAAAACAGCCGAATCCGTCCGCATGAATGTGCAGGCGATCAGCCGTTTTTACGAACGTTTCTGCCGCCGCTGGGTATCCACGCCCGACGCGGCCTCCATACGTGTCATCGGCTCGGTCGTCACCGTGCCGGTCCTGCTTTGTGCTGCGGTGCTTGGCTCCGGCGTGACGCCGGGATTCACGGAATTTGCGATTCTCGCCGCCAGCTTTGCAGGCGTGGCCATGATCCTGTGCGCGCTGTCGCTGATGGGCGTCGCTGCGCCCGTTCTGGCTGGCCTGAACTTCGCTGCCTATGGCGCGGGTCTTGCTGCCCTTGGCGCCTTTTCGCATGGCAATGCGGTCCTGTGGCTGATGGCGGCAGCTCTGCCGCTTGAGATCTGGTTTGCAACCCGCAAGCCGGGCGCTGCCGCCGCAGGCGCTGCTTTCGCCGCGATCATTCTGGGTTTCCTTGCGACTGCAAGCGGCGGCGCTGTTTCCGGCGGCAGCTATGTGTCTGTCGCGGTTCTTGTCCTTTATGCCGCAAGCCTTGTCGCGCGTGGCTTTGTGAGCGCCGCCCGGCCTGCCGAGATCAAGGTCGGCGCACCGCAGATCGCGGTTGCTGCCGGTGACGTGCAGTTCTGCCTCGATGCGGATGGCGTAGTGTCTTCGGTCGATGCGAACTCTGCGAGGCTTCTGGGCGTGCAGCCGAAAATGCTGGAGGGCACTGCCCTGATCGACCGCGTGCATGTGGCCGACCGCGTTGAATATCTTTCGCTTCTGGCCGATCTGCGCGCCGGTGCCACGGTGCGCAAGATCGACGTGCGCCTGCGCTCCATCGAAAATGGCGAGACCGTCTTCCGCGCCTATCGGCTCGAAGGTGCGGCAAGCGCTCGCGCCATCACGCTGATCGGCCGTTCGCTGGAAGGCGAGCAGAAGCTTCTGGAAGAAATCGCCACGCTGAAAGCGGAACTGGAATCGGAGCGCATCGGCAAGGGCCGTCTGCTCGCAGCCGTCAGCCATGAGCTGCGCACGCCGCTCAATTCCATCATCGGCTTTTCCGACATGCTGTCGCATGAAATGGGCGGCAAGCTGGCCAATGAAAAGCAGCGCGAATATGCTGGCCTCATCCACCAGTCCGGCCATTATCTGCTGGAGCTTGTGAACGCCGTTCTCGACAATTCGCGTCTGGAAACCGGCAATTACAGCATTGATCCGCAGACGCTCGCTTTCCGCGAAGCAGCCGAAATGTGCACCGCCGTCATGCTGCCGCTGGCTGAAAAGAAAGGCGTCGCCTTCTGCCACCGCGTCGGCAACGGCGTTGGCGAACTGGTGGCCGACCGCCGCGCCGTCCAGCAGATATTGCTCAACCTCGCCGGAAATGCGGTCAAGTTCACGCAAAGCGGCGGCTGCGTCACCATCGATGCGGCGCGCGTGATGGCTGAAGGCCGTGCAATGCTGGAATTCAGCGTGTCGGATACGGGCATCGGCATCGAGCCGGAAGACATGCAGCGCATCGGCACGCCATTCGTGCGCGCCAACAACGATTATGCGCGCGCGCAGGAAGGAAGCGGCCTTGGCCTTTCGGTGGTCAAGGGGTTGGTGGAACTGCATCAGGGAACGATGCAACTGAAAAGCTGCCCCGGCGAAGGCACGATCGTCACGGTCCGCCTTCCGGTGTCGGGGCCGCAATTTGTCATGGGAGAAGACGAACATCAGGAGCTTGGCACGGTGATCGACATGCACCGTCACCAGGGAGAAAGGCAGCATGACTGGCAGAACGACGAAATCCGGGAGCAGAAAAATGCGCAAGCCCGCAAAACGGCGTAGTCTCGGATCGCGGCTCCTCCATTTCTTCTTCACGTCGGCCTCGGCGCTTGCAATCGCCGCCGGAGATTTCATTGCGCGCAACCCCGTCCTGACCGGCGGGGCAACCGCATTTCTGGTGGTCATGAGTTTCGTTTCGGCCAATGCGCTCTGGTATCAGCCGGAGGCGCACAACGCCGTGTTCTTCCGCACCAGGCCGGATTTCGTGTTCAAGCCAACCCCGCGCGAGGTGTTGCCGGGAACGGCGGCGGCGAGCGACAACGCCCCCAAACCGGTTGAAACCGCGAAAAGCGAGACCGCACCGGCGCCTGAAACCGCCAGCCTGTCGGCTGACCGGCTGAATATGAGCGCATCGGTGGACGATATGCTGCCAGCACTTGCGCCCAATGCCGATCTGGAGATCGCGCGGCTGCAGCATCGGCTTTCGACGCTCGGAATTTACAAGGGGCCGGTGGACGGTTTTACCGGGCCGCAGACCCGCGAAGCGGTGGAACGCTGGCGCGCCTTGCAGCAAAAGCTCGGCGTGCAGGAGGCCAACATCCCTCCACAAATGCTGGCTGACACGCAGAAGCGCAATCCGGTTCAGGATGAGGTGGCAAAAGCCATCGAGGTCGCGGTTCCATCGCCGCGTCCGCAGCCTGCCGTTTTGAAATCGGAAACAGTTTCAAAGCCGAAGCCTGACCTTGCTTCCTATGAAAAACCGGCCGCCAAAAAGCAGGTTGCGGCAACGCCCGCCATACAATCGGGAAAAGTGAGTTCGCAGGATATTATCCGCGTGCAGGCCGGGCTGAAGGCATTCGGCAATGACACGGTGCCGGTGAACGGGCAGCCGGGCAAGTCGACGCAGGAAGCCGTGCGCGAATTCCAGAAACTGTTCAGCTTGCCCGTGACCGGCGAAATCGATGGAACGCTCATCGCCAAGATGCGCGAGATCGGCCTGATAAGCTGATGGTTTCGCGATGCGCCTGACATCCGATTTCTGGGTTTCCGCCCTGATCCGCAAGGTGCAGGGCGAGGGCGGCTTTGCCTATCTCGCCCGTCGCGGTTCGCCGGAAGCGGGTGCGATCTTCATCAAGGTAAGCTCGCGCTTCGGCACATGCGACTTATATTCGCCTGCGCCGCAAACCTCCTATGACGAGGATAACGATGGAGAGCGCATGTTCCTGCGCATTCTTCATGACGCGGATGACTTGGCGGCAAGTGACCGCATGGCGCGGGAAACGCGTTTCGACCCCGACCTCTGGCTGGTCGAACTGGAAGATATTGCCGACGCATCGGCGTTCTTTTCGATTTCGCAGGACGGGGAAGCGTCTAGCTGACGGTTCTATTTTACCAAACGCTGCTGCGACGGATGATCGGAATTGGCCGCATCCACAAGCGGGGTGTCGTCCCCTGCTTCCGCCATTTCGCGCAATTTGCCGCGCAGCATGGCCGACATGTCTTCAGCCTTCCAGCGCCGCACGAGCGCCATCGCCTTTTCGCGGTCGATGGAACGGTAGATGTGGACGAACTCACGCAGGCTGTCGCGATTGGTGTCGATCGGGCCGAGAATGGCCGTCATGGTGAGATAGCATTCCGCTGGCGACAATCCGAGCGCCTTGAGCGCAATCGGCAGGTGCGAATCCGGCCACTGGCCGATAATCGCATCGGCCCGCTCGAACGAAAGGTCGAGCGCATCGGCCAGTGCGTTGCGAAAGAACTGGCCGTCGATCAGAAGGGCGGTATCGATGAGATGCTGCGAGCCGGTGGCGGCACCTGTTTCGTAGAAAGGCTGTTGCAGCGCGCGCGCCAGCCGCTCCGAACTGCCCTCTTTCATCAGGGGTATTTTGGCGGTGGACAGGTCTGGCACATCCGGTTTTTCAAGCGGCTCAGCCTCGATATTGGCGAGGTTTTCCTGAAGCGCCAGCGTGCGGTCGATGACCGGATCGGCGAAACTGCGCAACACGCCTTGCAGAAGCACATCCCCCGATTGGCGCCGCGCAATGGCGCGCGCATGAGCAAGACCGTTCTTGCCGATGATCTCGATCAGGTCGGAAGGGCGCAGAAGGGGCGAGCGCAGGAGAATGGGCGCGGAGATTTCCACGGGCTGGTCGGCGAGCGCGAGAATGAGGCGGCGCGGCGCGTCTTCCAGTTGGGCCAGCGCATTGGCTGCATGGCGCTTGCCGCGGGTGGAAGCGCATTGCAGAAGCGGCATGGCAAGATCTTCGAGCTGCTGCATATCCTGCCGTCCGGGACGCATGATGCCCGCAAATGCCGAAATCGCGGCCGCCAGAAGGTCGTCCGCCTTGGCTCTCCCCGCTTTTGAATCCGACGGGCTCCGGTGGCCTGAAATATCCTCCAGGGCGCGGAACTGATCATTTGTCACGCAGAATACTCCGGTAGGCACCCAACTCACCCGCCCAATCGCAGATCACGCATCCAGCAGCAGCTGGCCTGCACGAAATGCACCCCGCATGGGTCGGTGTTCCCGATAGTAGCGTTGAAGCCTTAGCAACTCATTAACCGTGCCATAAAGAAACAGCATTTGGTTGCGGCTGGGTCAGAGTCCCTCAAACGGCGCGCACCGCGCTTCGGTAAAGAAGCCCTGCACTTGCCTGTTCCAGGTCGCATCGGGCACGAAGGCGCGCAGCACGGCGACACCCTCACCGATATTCTGCTCGATCAGGATCGAATGTGCATCGGCCTGCGAACCATCGGAGCGAAGGCCATCCGAGCGAAGACTGGCCATGCCGATGGGATCGGCAAGGATAAGATCGAGCTTGCGTTCATTGGAAACGCTGTCGTTGAGGCTGTAGAGATTGTCCCCGTTGGGCGCGTAGATCGAAAGAGACCAGTAAGGCACGTTTGCGTCTGCCGTGATGTGCACCGGGCCGTCGGCAAGATCGAAGCGGCAGGTGGCTTCCTGTATGAGCGGGTCGCTGTCGCTGACGGGGCCGGTCTTATGATCCAGCCGCTGGAAACGGTATGGCTCGCTTCCGGTTTCGATCCGCGACCAGGCATTCTTGTCGGAATAGAAGGGAACGAGGAACAGGACCGCGATATGGACGATCGCCGCGCCGATGATACCGAGAAGGACGAGGCGGAAAATTCTAGCCACGGCAAGCTCCCGGATTTACGCCGGCAACGCGCACCAACCCCGGCATGACCAGATCGGAAAGACCGGAGGATGATGCCGCAGGCGTGTCGTAGAGCGTCATGACGAGAACGAAATCGCCGCCGCCTTCGACGGGGAGCCAGTTGCCGGGCGCGGCATCCGGGCCGATGGTTATCGTGACGCTGCCGTCATCGCCATAAAGCACCTCGCGGGAATGCAGCGCTGGCAGCAATCCCTCGCGCGGCGTGATCGGCTCAAGATCGGGCGTGGCCGGATAGACTGTCCAGAAACGGGCGGGCGGGGTCATGCCGCTCAGGCGATAGGTGCAGCCGCGCCGAAGCGTGCGCCCGCTATCGTCGGTGCGCGCATAGAAGGGCAGGCCCTCGGCGGTTCCAAGCGCCAGATAGGCTTTGCGGGCTGCGCGGGCCTTGGAATAGGGATCGGCATCCGGCGTACCCGCCGCCGGATAGGCGCTCCAGGTCCCGACGCGAAGCTCGCCGAACCCCTCGAACCGGTCGAGCACCTTGTCGACGCTCCAGATGCCGCCGCCGAGCGCCAGCGCAAGCACGATCGCCGTATTGAATATCGTCTTGAACATCGCCCCTCAGAGTACCGATATTTTTGTGCGCCCGGCGATCTTAGGCAGAGGCGGGGCCGCAAGGAAGCGGTCATGCAGCTCCTTAATGACTTTTGTCGACAGGGGCGAGAGCACGCGCGGCGGCGCGGCCATGGCTTCCTCCGGCTTGGCGTTTGCCACTTGCGGCTCGCTCTTCTTGGGCGGCGCGGGGAAGGGCGGCGTCACGCCCGGTATGGGCTTCAGTTCGATGTTCTGATGCGCGTAGGACATCATCCGCTGCCAGGCCATGGCAGGCAGAACGCCGCCGGTCATTTCCTTCATCGGAGTGAAATTGTCGTTGCCGAACCAAACCGCCGCCGTGAAATTTCCGGTGAAGCCGACAAACCATGCATCGCGATAATTCTGCGTCGTGCCGGTCTTGCCGCCAACCCGCGTCATGGGCAGCGCGGCGCGGCGCCCGGTGCCCCGTTCGGGCACTTGCACCAGCATGGAGTTCATTTCGAGCGCTGCCTTTTCCGATAGCGCCCTGTGCGGCTTCGGCGCATCGCGACCGAAATCCCACAACACCTTGCCATCCGGCGAAACGATCTGCGTGAAGGCATGGCGATTGCCGGCCATGCCCGCATTCGGAAACACGTTGAAGCCGGTGGCCTGATCCATCACCGTCATTTCCGAAGTGCCGAGCACCATAGTCTTGTGCGACGAGATTGGTGATTCGACGCCCATTGCCTTGGTCAGCGCGACGATGGGGGCGGTGGTCAGATAATCGCGCGCCAGCCGTACCGGCACGCTGTTCAACGAACGCACAAGCGCGGTCGTCAGGTCCACGCGGCCCGCGAAACTGCGGCCATAATTGCGCGGTGACCAGTTGCCCCAGCTGATCGGCGCGTCCGAGACAATGGTGCTAGGCGTCAGCCCCTTTTCCATAGCCGCCGCATAGACGTAAGGCTTGAAGGACGAACCGGCCTGCCGCAACGCCTTTGTGGCACGGTTGAACTGGCTTTCGCCATAGTCCCGCCCGCCGACGAGTGCGCGGACCGAGCCGTCATTGGCGATCACTACGGTTGCCGCTTCCGAAACATTATAATCCTTGCCGAACTGGCGCAGGTGATATTCGAGCGATTCTTCCGCCGCCTTCTGGATATTGCGGTCGAGCGTCGTGCGCACGATCAGCGTGTGCTGGGAAATATTGGCAGCGACCTTCTTCACTTCCTCGAACGCCCAGTCGAGGAAATAGTCGGGACTCTCATTCTTGGCCCGGTCGATGACGCTTGCCGGATGGCGGCGCGCGACGGCGATCTGTCCCTCGCTCAGGAAACCGCTTTCAACCATGTTGGAAAGCACGACATTGGCGCGCGCACGCGCTGCGGGCAGGTTGACATGCGGCGCGAACTTGGCAGGCGCCTTGAACAGCCCCGCCAGCATCGCGGCTTCCGCCAGCGAGACATCCTTGATGTTCTTGCCGAAATAAAACTCCGAAGCGGCTGCGATACCGAAGGTTCCGCCGCCCATATAGGCCCGGTCGAGGTAAAGCTGCAGGATTTCCTTCTTGCTGAGATTGCTTTCCAGCCAGAGCGCGAGGAAGGCTTCCTTGATCTTGCGCTCGATGGTGCGCTCGTTGGAGAGGAAGAGGTTCTTGGCAAGCTGCTGGGTGATGGTCGAGCCGCCCTGGACGACGCCATTGGCGCGCATGTTCTGGCTTAACGCGCGGGTCAGGCCCCAGAAGTCGATGCCGTAATGATCGAAGAAGCGCCGGTCCTCCGTGCCGAGCACGGCCTTGATGACATGATCCGGCAATTCATCGATCGGCACGGCCTGACGATGCAGGATGCCGCGCTGGCCGATCTCATTGCCGTAGCGATCGAGGAAGGTGACGGCATAGTCGTCCTGCGCGCGCCAGTCCTTCTTGGTTTCCTCGAAGGCGGGCAGTGCCAGCACCAGCATCAGCACCGCTCCGGCAACCCCGAGCGTAAATCCCTCGTCGAGAACCTCGACGACGAAACGCCGGAAACCCCGCACGCGAAAACGCCGGGAGAAGATGGTGATGTTTTCCCACCACTCGCCGAGATTATAGCGCAGGCTGTAGAGGGTGGAATCGATCCACGCGTCGAGCCCGATCAGGCGCGAAACCCTGAACGGCTTGCGCTTTTGGCTTCCGGGATCTTTTTCTGCCGTCTTACGCATTCACTGACTTCGGCGCGGTTGGTTTCGCGGACAGATGGAGCTTGCCTGTCCATCATAGCAGATAAGTAAGCCACAGCTCATGCGAAATGGTTAAAGCGCTGGCAGCTTTTTCATTATAGGAAAAAAATCAAATAATAGGAAAATAGTCCTTGACTGCGTGACGGTGCTTTGTTAGGTTTTATCTACGGTCGACAAAGTGTGACCGTCGCCGGTTTTGCTATATTACCCCCGGCAGATACCGGTGTGCATAACCCTGAGGAGCCATAGCTGCTTTTCAGGGTTATGTCTTTTGCAGCAATTGCAAAGATTGTGAATATACATCCTAAAATTGTGGAAAACATGTCACGGGGCGAAGCCCACATCCGTCTGGCGCATCAATTGCAGATTGCACATGGCATTGACCCCGCGGATATGGCGGCGTTGCTCTCTGTTTCGATAAGCCAGTATCTCAACCGTCTGCATCGCCTGAACCTGGCCTGTTCAACCGCAGCGCCGGATTCGCGGATGAAGACAGGCGATGCAATTCTGGAGCGACTTCAGGCAGAACTGAAACGGTTGCTCGACAGCGAGGACCTGCCGGACAAGAGCAAGTCGGAAGCGCTGATGGCGCTTGCCCGCGCGGTCAGGTCTGTCGGCGAACTGAGCGCCGAGGACAAGCCGGCCGGTCCGTTGCCCGCCGGTCGCGCGGCTGCTTCGTTGGGCGACACGCGCAGGGCGCTGGCGCGTATAAGCAGGAGGATAAACGAACTTGCAGAAAGTCGGGCGCGGCAGATCTTGGACGGCAGGCCTGACGCCGCAGCAAATGGAAGCAGCCGAGGCGGAGTGGCTGTTTCAGGCGCGTGACGCCCAGTTGCCGCCTTATGGCGAATGGCGCACATGGCTTATCATGGGCGGTCGCGGCTCCGGCAAGACGCGGGCAGGGGCGGAATGGGCGTCCGGCATAGCGCTGGGACTGCCGCCCTTTGCCAAGGTAGCCTGCGGGCACATCGCGCCGGTGGGCGAAACCCTGAGCGATGCACGCGAGGTGATGGTGGACGGGCCGTCCGGCATTCTGGCGGTGTCGCGGCTGGCGCGCCCGCGCTATGAAGCGACACGCCGCAGGCTTTTATGGGAGAACGGTGCGGTGGCGTCGGTTTATTCTTCCGAAGATCCCGACAGCCTGCGCGGTCCCCAGTTCGATGCTGCATGGTGCGACGAACTGGCGAAATGGAAAAACCCGCAGGAAACCTGGGACATGCTGCAATTCGGCCTGCGTCTTGGCGCTTTTCCGAGACAGGTCGTGACCACAACCCCGCGCGCGGTTCCGCTCCTGAAAGCTCTGGTCCGTGATGGTTCGGTTTCGATGACCCATATGCGGACGGAAGAAAACGCCGACAATCTGGCGCAAGGCTTCATGCAGGCGATCAACGACCGCTATGGCGGGACGCGTTTGGGACGGCAGGAACTCGACGGCGAATTGATCGAGGAACGCGCCGATGCCCTGTGGTCGCGCGACCTCATCGAGCGGTGTTTCGAGGCGAGAGCCCCGGAACTGGCTCGTATCGTTGTGGCGATCGACCCGCCTGCCTCGTCCGGCAAGGCGTCGGATGCCTGCGGCATTGTCGTTGCCGGCATCGACAATGAAGGAAGCGGCCATGTGCTTGCCGATGCCAGCATGAACGCCGCCAAGCCGCACCAATGGGCGCGGAAGGCCATTGCGCTTTTCCACGCGCATCAGGCCGATGCGATTATTGCGGAGGTCAATCAGGGCGGCGAGATGGTGGCGGCGGTGCTGGCGGCGGAAGATGCAAGCGTGCCGGTGCTCAAACGCCACGCCTCGCGGGGCAAGTTTCTGCGGGCGGAGCCGGTGGCTGCGCTCTACGAGCAGGGCCGCATCCGCCATGCCGGGCGGTTCCCGCTCGAAAATGGCGAACGGATTTGTCGCGCTGCATATGGATCACGGCGCATCGTGGATTGCGCGGGATTATACCTCGCTGGCGCGTGAGGGCTTCATGCGCAATCCGGTCGCCCATCGCTGCGTGCGCATGATTGCGGAAGCGGCAAGCAATGTGCCGTGGCTGCTTTATGCAGGCGCGACCGAACACGAAACGCATTCGCTGCTTGAGCCTGTTGCCCGCCCTCAATGCGGGTTGGACGGAACGACATTTTTCGAGCCGCTATACGGGCATCTTCTGATTTCCGGCAATGCCTATGTCGAACGTCTTGATCTGCCGAGCGGCCGCATGGAACTGCATCTTTTGCGCCCGGAACGGGTCAGCATCATAACGGATGCGGATGGCTGGCCGCAGGCGCTGGTTTATCGCTCCGGCAAGGCGGCGAGACGGCTTTCGCTTGGAAGTGACGGCGCGGCTGCCTTGCAGCTCCAGCTGTTTCGTCTGCTGGACGATCATTACGGATTTCCGCCGCTGGAAGCGGCCCTGATGGCGCTCGATCTCCACAATGCGGCTGGCGCGTGGAACAAGGCGCTTCTCGACAATCCGGCGCGGGCCGTCCGCTGCTTCTGGAAGGCGGCCTGGACTGGAAGGCGATGGGCTACAGCCCGCAGGACGTGGATTTCATCGAAGCAAAGAACGGAGCCGCCCGCGACATCGCGCTTGCCTTCGGTGTGCCGCCATGCTGCTCGGTATTCCGGGCGATAATACCTATGCCAATTATGCGGAGGAAAACCGCGCCTTCTACCGGCTGACAGTATTGCCGCTGATTGGGCGCACCGCAAAGGCGTTCTCCGGATGGCGGCCCGCATTTCGGCGACGATCTGCGGCTTGAGCACGATATCGACCGCGTGGAAGGGCTGTCATCCGAGCGGGAATCGCTGTGGCGGCGCATTTCCGAGGCATCGTTTCTCACCGACGAAAAACGGGATGCAGTGGGCTATTAGCCGCATTCAGCAGGGAGACTGTTATGAGCAACCTCAACGATGCAGTATTCGCTTCGGAAGCGGCCTGGATCTGGTTCGCCAAGGTGGCGGGCGCGGTGGCAGGCTCCGCCGTCTCGCTCGCCTATATGATGCCGCACGGAAAGCGCGAAGCGGCGATCCGTTTCGCGGTCGGCATCATCTGCGGCATGATTTTCGGCGGTGCGGCAGGGGTCAAGATTTCCGAAACCCTGGCTCTCGGCGGATTACTCGGGCGAGCGGAACTGATTCTCATGGGATCGGCAGCCGCAAGCCTTGCCGCCTGGTCGGCGCTCGGCATCTTCAAGCGCTTTTCCGAGCGGCTGAAACAGGCTCCGATACCGGGCATTCTGCCGGAGGAAAGGAGAGAGAATGGCGATGCATGATATGCGACTGGAAACGAAACAAGCCGCGCTTGCCATCGAGGATGTGGAGCTGGACGGCAGCTTTTCCAGCTATGCAAACATCTCCGGCCTGTCCGATCTCGGCAATGACGTGATCGAACGGGCGCTTTTACCCGTTCGCTTGCCGGCGATTTCGGACGCGGTTATCTGGTGGTGGATCGTATTGGCGTGCGTGTGCTGCGCGATCCTTATTCCGCCAAACCCTATGTGCTCTTCTATATGACCAAGCGCGTCGGCGGCGGCGTGCAGGATTTCGAGGCCATTAAGCTCCTGAAATTCACCGTCTGACGGAACTGGCAGCCTGAAGCTGTCAGTTTTTGCAGTAGATTACCGGGCTGCCCTGCCGGTTTTGGCAGGTAGTTTCCCGCTCCAAAGCAAGGGAAGCTCCATGTGGAGTTCGTGTTTAACTATCTGATTTGAAAGTTATCATTTAGAGGGAAGTCCATGACAATGTTTCTTGTCACGCCACCGGCGCTGGAGCCGGTGACGGTAGCCGACGTGCGCGCATTTTTACGAGTTTCCACCGACGGCGAGGACGATATTCTGCGTCGCCTCATTGCCGCAGCCCGCGAAATCATTGAAGCTGAAACCGCACTGTCGCTGATCGAGCAGACCTGGCGGCTGCGTGTTGACCGCTGGCCGCGCTCGGGGCGTCTTGCCCTGTTCAAATATCCGGTAAAAATGGTGACGACTGTCGTGGCCTACAGGCCGGACGGAACCGCGATCAGTTTTTCGCCGGAAGAATTTGTCCTGCATCATAGCCGCAGGCCGCAGCGTCTTTATATGGCACAGTATCCCGACGCAGCCGAATTTGTAGGTCTGGAAGTCGATTTCGTGGCCGGTTTCGGGGAAAGCGGCGTCGAAGTGCCGGACGCTTTGAAACAGGCGATCCTGACGCTTGTCGCTCATCTTTACGAATCGTGCGCTGGTGTTGATGCGGATGCCGCGCAGCGTTCTTTCCCGCCGGTCATCGGCCAGATGATCGACAGCTGGAAACGGGTGTCCCTATGAACAACGTGCTTTTCATCGATCCGGCCAGCTCATCCGAACTGGTTCTGGAAGCACTGTAGCCTGTGGCGGACGGCATGGGCGGTTACGGCGAGAACTGGTCCGATGTCGGCATGGTCTGGGGACGGACCGAGCCGCTTTCCGCATCGCAGAAGGATTTCGACACGCGCCCGCAACCCGAGGTGACGCACCGCATCCTGCTGCGGTTTCGATTGGAATACGTCGACGGAAAAGGGCGGTGAGCATTTTTTCAATATCCAGATCTGGGCTAGGGAAAGCGGGCGCAAGCGTGTGCTGGACATCGCCGCAAAGATCGCGAAGCCGGTTGAGGTCAGCGGCCATCGTGTCGTGAACCTGATGCTGACCGAGGTTCTGGCGCGCAATACCGATGGGCTCGGCAGCTATCTCGGCACCATGCGCTATCGCGCCGTGACCGAACCGGCAGACTAAATTTCAGGGAGATTTGAATGGCGGCACAAAGAGGCAAGGACATCTTGCTCAAGACGGCGCGATGACAGCACGTTTGAAACCTGCGCGGGCTTGCGCAGCAAGCGTGTCGCTTCCGTCCGCTCAGCCCCGTCCATTTGAAAGTGGAGCGGCTGGCGAATGACGATCTGTCCTTCAACTGGATCAGGCGTGGGCGGATCGATGCCGACGGTTGGTCCGATAACTGGTTTGGCGAAGATATTCCGCTTGGCGAAGAACGCGAGGCCTACCGCATCGAAATCTGGCGGAACGACACGCTGGTGCGAGCCAGCCAGGCATTGGCGCCTTCATGGATTTACGGCGCGGCGGTAAGGCAAGCAGATCTTGGCGATGCGGCATTCGGGGCTGCTTTCCAGTTTCGGGTTGCAATGATCGGCGCAAAGAGCGGACCGGGCGATTTTGCGTGTCTCGACGTTCCGGCAATGATCAACTGACAGGAAAAAACATGAACGCAGATAAATCATGGTATCTTTCGCGCACGGTCTGGGCTGGTCCGTCGCGCTTTTCTCTCGCTTGCCGGTGTTTTCGGTGTGGCAACCGATCTGATCGATCAAGGCGCGCTAACGGATGTTCTGCTGCAACTGGCGACCGCAATTGCCGGAATTGTTACGATTATCGGGCGCATCGGGGCAACATCGCGCATTTCATAATTACACAAACCGTGATAGTCAGAGGCTGATTTTTCCTTTGGGCCCGCAAGAGGTTTGGTTGTTCATGCATCATTCAGCTGTTGGGCGCTATATAAGGCGGCATGATGAAACAGAACCCTGCTCTCAAAGTTTTCGCGCTTCTCGCGGTTAGTATTGGCTTGCTGCCGGTCAGTGCCGGTGCATTGCCGATGACGGTGCCGCAGAAGTCCAATCTCATTGTCGCTGCCGCCGGTGATTGCGCCGCGGTCGGCGAACAGGTGGCTGCCCAGCAGGGTGGCCAGCTGGCCAAGGCAACCGCCACGACGCAAAATGGTCGTCCCATGTGCGTCATCGTCGTGCTG
The DNA here is from genome assembly GCF_018066705.1 of Ochrobactrum sp. AP1BH01-1. Classification (NCBI taxonomy): domain Bacteria; kingdom Pseudomonadati; phylum Pseudomonadota; class Alphaproteobacteria; order Hyphomicrobiales; family Brucellaceae; genus Ochrobactrum; species Ochrobactrum sp. AP1BH01-1. Next base: position 613,593 of record NZ_JAGPOU010000003.1, read on the forward strand.
GTGCCGGGCCGTGATGGCGAACGCCCGCGCCGCGTTGAAGTGGCTGTTCCCGCTCAATAACAACGGTTTTCGTTGCTGTTCTGCATTTATTGAGGGGAGAACGTCCGCTTGCGTATCCTGATCGTTGAAGACGACAAGGACCTGAACCGGCAGCTTGCGGAAGCGATGGCCGCTGCCGGTTACGTGGTCGACCGCGCTTATGACGGCGAAGAAGGCCATCATCTGGGCGATACCGAGCCTTACGATGCGGTGGTACTTGATATCGGCCTGCCGCGCATGGACGGCATCAGTGTTGTGGAACGCTGGCGGCGCAGCGGCCGCGCCATGCCCGTTCTTATGCTCACCGCCCGTGATCGCTGGAGCGACAAGGTTGCCGGCATCGATGCGGGTGCCGATGATTATGTTGCCAAGCCCTTCCATATCGAGGAAGTGCTGGCGCGGCTGCGTGCGCTGATCCGCCGTGCGGCTGGCCATGCATCGTCCGAACTTGTCTGCGGGCCGCTCTATCTCGATACGAAAACATCGAAAGCCAGCATCAACGGCGTCGCGCTCAAGCTGACCTCGCACGAATACCGGCTTTTGTCCTATCTGATGCACCACATGGACGAGGTGGTGTCGCGCACCGAACTGGTGGAGCACCTTTACGATCAGGATTTTGACCGCGATTCCAACACGATCGAAGTCTTTGTCGGCCGCCTGCGCAAGAAGATGGGCGTAGACCTGATCGAGACCGTGCGCGGCATGGGCTACCGCATCCGTTCGGAAGGCGGGGGCGAAACGAAAGGCAACGACAGCTGAAGCTTCTTCGCGTCTTTCCTCCGCTGCGTTCGCTCGCGGTCCGCGTCGTCACCCTCTCAACGATCTGGGTCATCGTCGCCCTTGTGGTGGTGGCGACCTTTATCGGCTCGCTATACGGCGAAGCGGCGCGCAGCAATTTTGAGCGGCTCCTGACGGCCCACCTCTTCAGCCTCGTCGGTGCCGTCAGCATTTCCGGTGACGGTACGCTGCAGGGGCGGCCCGAGCTTGGCGAATTGCGTTATTCCAGTCCGCTTTCCGGCTGGTACTGGTCTGTCGATCCCGTCACGCCAAATCTTACCGGAAAACTTCAGTCGCCTTCTCTCGTCGGACGTCTGGTGCCCGAAATGCCCGTCGCGCAGGCACCTTTCGACAGTTCCTTCATGCGCAGCTACACTTTGCCGGGACTGAACGGCGAGGAACTTTTCATCGTTGAAACGGAAGTGGTTCTGGATACCGCCAATCGCGTCGCGCGTTTTCGCGTCATGGGAAATCTCAGCGAAGTTCTCAAGGAAATATCCGATTTCAGAACCCGCCTCGCCATCTATCTGGCGATTTTCGGCATCGGCAGCATTCTTATCAACGCCGCCGTGATCCTGTTCGGTCTGCGCCCGCTCGACAAGGTGCGTCAGTCGCTGGCCGACATTCGCGAGGGGCGCTCCTCAAAGCTCGATGCGTCGCTGCCCGTCGAGATTGCGCCGCTCGCCACGGAAATGAATGCGCTGATCGAAAACAACCGCCGCATCATGGAGCGGTCGCGAACGCAGGTCGGCAATCTCGCCCATTCCCTCAAGACACCACTTTCGGTGCTGGTCAATGAAGCGCGAAGCATGGGCGGCGAACATGGGCGCATTGTCCAGGAACAAAGCGAAGCGATGCAGGTGCAGATCCAGCATTATCTGCAACGCGCGCGCATTGCCGCGCAGCGCGACAGCGTTGTGTTTCGCACGCCCGTAACGCCCGTTCTGGAGCGTATGCAGCGGGTGACGGCCAAACTCAATCCGGCTTTCAGCGTTACCTTCCGAAATGATTTGCCGGATGCGGTTTTCGCGGGGGAGCGCGAGGATCTGGAAGAAATCGTCGGCAACCTGCTGGAGAATGCCGGTAAATGGGGCCGCAAACGCATCAATATCAGGCTCGCTCCTGTTACCGGCGAGCAACGGCAGTTCGAAATTGTGATAGAAGACGACGGGCCGGGGCTGGCGTCGGACAAGATCGAGGCGGCGCTGAAACGCGGCAGTCGCGTCGATGAAACGAAACCCGGAACCGGGCTGGGGCTGGCAATCGTACAAGACACCGTGCGCGAATATGGCGGAGGCTTGAATCTGGGCAAGAGTTCGTTCGGTGGACTGGAAGTCCGGGTCCTGTTGCCCCTGACGGAAGATTGACGGTTGTTTTTGGCTGAAAGCGAACTAGAAGATAAATTGAAAAGCCACATGCCGTTATAGTGTGCATGCTAATTGTTTATGAAGGCTGGTTGTTATGGTGATGGTATCCAGGTTGTCTCACCCGGTTTCAGTTGCTTCGACGATGTTTGCCGTGGCGCTTGCTTTGTCAGCTTGCGGCACGACCAGCGGCAAGGGAATCGGGCTTGGCTCGCTGGGCGGCGGCTCGGCGGCGCAGAAGCCCGAAACCAGCCTGTTGACGCCGCTCGGCAATGGTCTTCTCGGCGGCTCTGCAAATCAACTGAATGCAGCCGACCGCAAGAAGGCGCTGGAGGCGGAATATCGCGCGCTTGAATATTCGCCAGCCGGAAAGGTTGTTTCCTGGAGCGGCAGCGGATCGAATTCCGGCGATGTGACGGCGGCGCAGCCTTATCAGGTCGGCTCCCAGAATTGCCGTCAGTATTCGCATAGCTTCACCGTCGGCGGATCGCAGCAGACTGCGCGCGGAACGGCATGTCGCAATCCGGACGGCAGTTGGACCCCATTGACCTGATTCCTCAACCTTACCTTTGCGGCGAATTGCCCTAGGCGGCAACTTACTGCAGGTAGTGGTTGGTTTTTCCCTTGGCTGCGCTTAAGTCGTAGCCATGGGATTCTGGCTTATTGCAGCACTATTGACATTGGCAGCCACTCTGGCTGTTTTGTTGCCTCTCACGCGGCGCAAACAGGCATTCCTGCCTGCGGAAAAAAACGATCTTGAGGTCTATCGGGATCAGTTGCGCGAAGTCGAGGCTGACGCAGCAAGAGGCATGATCGATCCGCAGAGCGCCGAGCAGGCCCGCATCGAAATTTCACGTCGCATTTTGAATGCCGAAAAGTCAGGCAAGGAGGCGGTGGAAGCTGCCGGCAAGGCGGCGCCAGGCCGTTTGCTGGCCTTTATGGCCGTACTCGCCGTTCCATTGATCGCCTGGGGCATCTATCCGCTATTCGGCAAGCCGGACATGCCGTCCATGCCGCTCGCCGAGCGGCTTTCAGCGAGCGCGGATCGTGGCTCTGTCGATGAGCTGGTGGCGCGCGCCGAAGCGCATCTGGCGCAGAATCCCGACGATGTGCGCGGATGGGATGTGCTGGCGCCGATTTACCTGCGGCTCGGCCGCGCTGCGGATGCCGTCAATGCCTATCGCAGTTCCATTCGTATCGCGGGCGAGAATTTCCCGCGCGTTCTGGGGCTGGGTGAAGCACTTGCAACCGCTTCCGGCGGCACCGTCACCGCCGAGGCCGAAGGCTTTTTCAAGAAAGCTGCCGATCTCGAACCGAATGACGTGCGCCCGCAATTCTATCTCGCACAAGGCGAGATGCAGGACGGTCGCATGGATTTGGCGGCCAATCGCCTGCAGGCTTTCCTTGACAAAGCGCCTGCCGATGCGCCGTGGCGCGGCCAGATCGAACAGGCTATCGCCCGGCTTCGCGATCCCGCAGCCGGTCAGCAGCAGCCGAAAGGTCCGACGGCTGACGACGTTGATGCCGCTTCGACGCTCAGCCCCGAAGACCGCCAGGCGATGATCGAAGGCATGGTCCAACGTCTTGATGAAAGTCTTCGCCAGAACAGTGGTGATGTCGAAGGCTGGAAGCGCCTTGTGCGCTCCTATATGATCCTCAACCGCCGCGATGCAGCGCTTGACGCTCTCAGTCGCGGAATGACAGCCCTCGAAGGCGAGAGCCGGACGAACCTTGAGAGTTTCGCAGCCGGCCTTGGACTAGAGCTAAAGGCAGGGAACGCACAAAAATGAGCGCGACCGCAGACGATAACGCAGGCAAAACTAAACCAGCGGCTCATTTTGCCCGCACCGTAAGCCAGAGAAAGCGCAAGCGCCTGTTTCTGATCGGCGGTGCGCTGGCTGTTCTGGCAGCGGCGGTCGGGCTGATGCTGATGGCCTTCAGTCAGGATATCCGCTTCTTCCGCACACCTGCCGACCTGACGGAACAGGATATGGCCTCCGGCTCCCGATTCCGTCTCGGCGGTCTCGTGGAGGAAGGGTCCGTGAGCCGCGAGGGCAGCGAACTGCGTTTCACTGTGACCGATACGATCAAGACCGTGAAGGTCGTTTTCGAGGGCATTCCGCCTGATCTCTTCCGCGAAGGGCAGGGCGTCGTCGCCGAAGGGCGTTTCGGAGATGGCGGGGTTTTCCGCGCCGACAACGTGCTGGCGAAACACGATGAGAATTACATCCCCAAGGACCTTGCCGACAGCCTGAAGGAAAAGGGCGTCTGGGAAGGCAAGTAACGGAAAGAGCATTTCCGGCAAAAGCGTGAAACGGTTTTGCGTTCGGAAATGCGTAAAAACAAATGATTGGCGCATCCAAACCGGCGATGTCCGGTTACGTGCCTGATGGAGACTGCAAATGAGCGTCGAGATCGGCCATTTTGCTCTGGTTCTGGCACTGGCACTGTCGATTGTCCAATCGATCGTGCCGGTGGTCGGCGCGCATCGCCGTGATACACAGCTGATGGCAGTCGCCGTGCCGACGGCAATTGCGGTCTTCGCGCTGATCTGCCTTGCATCGGCGGTGCTTGTCCATGCCTATGTGGTGTCGGATTTCTCGGTCCTGAATGTGGTCGAAAACTCGCACTCGCAAAAGCCGCTCCTCTACAAGATCACCGGCGTCTGGGGCAATCACGAAGGCTCCATGCTGCTTTGGGTGTTCATTCTCACCTTCTTCAGCGCACTGGTGGCGGTCTTTTCCGGCAATCTGCCGGAAACGTTGCGCGCCAATGTGCTTGCGGTGCAGGGGTGGATCGGTGTTGCCTTTCTGGCATTCATTATCTTCACCTCGAATCCGTTCACCCGCATTTTTCCGGCCCCGATGGAGGGCGGCGACCTCAATCCGATCCTTCAGGATATCGGTCTCGCGATCCACCCGCCCCTGCTTTATCTCGGCTATGTCGGTTTTTCGGTCTGCTTCTCCTTTGCAGTGGCGGCGTTGATCGAAGGGCGTCTCGATGCTGCATGGGCGCGCTGGGTGCGTCCGTGGGCGCTTGTCGCATGGATGTTCCTGACCGGCGGCATCGCCATGGGCTCCTACTGGGCCTATTACGAGCTTGGCTGGGGCGGCTGGTGGTTCTGGGACCCGGTTGAAAACGCATCCTTCATGCCGTGGCTGGTCGGCACCGCGCTGCTCCATTCCGCCCTCGTGATGGAAAAGCGCTCGGCGCTGAAAATCTGGACCGTATTGCTTGCGATCCTCACCTTTTCGCTGTCGTTGCTTGGCACCTTCCTCGTCCGCTCCGGCGTTCTGACCTCGGTTCACAGCTTCGCCACCGATCCGGGACGCGGCCTCTTCATTCTGGCAATTCTTGCGATCTTCATTGGCGGGTCGCTGTCACTCTTCGCGCTCCGGGTGCAGAGCCTGACGGCAGGCGGCATCTTCCATCCGATTTCGCGTGAAGGCGCGCTCGTCTTCAACAATCTGTTCCTGACGACTGCGGCTGCGACCGTGCTGATCGGCACGCTTTACCCGCTGCTGCTGGAAGTGATGACCGGCGACAAGATTTCCGTTGGCGCGCCGTTCTTCAACATGACGTTCGGCCCGCTGATGATCCCGCTTCTTTTTGCGGTTCCCTTCGGCCCGCTGCTCGCCTGGAAGCGCGGCGATCTTTACGGCGTGTCACAGCGTCTGATGGCGGCTTTCGCTCTCTCCCTTGTGGCCGCGGCAATCGTCCTGTGGAGCACATCGGCGAAATCGGTTCTCGCCGCCTGCGGCATCGGGCTTGCGGCATGGCTGATTTTCGGCAGCCTGACGGATCTCGTTCTCAAGGCTGGTATCGGCAAGGTCTCCGCAAGCAAGGCGTTGGCGCGCTTCAAGGGTTTGCCGCGCTCAGTCTTCGGCACGGCACTTGCCCATATCGGACTTGGCGTGACACTGCTCGGCATTGTGAGCGTGACGACGTTTGGTACGGAGAATGTGCTGATCATGCGTCCGGGTGACACAGCCAAGGTGCAGGATTATACGCTGCGCTTTGAAGGCCTGCGCCCGCTGACTGGCTCCAATTTCACCGAAAATCGCGGCACGTTCACGCTGCTCGATTCCAGCTCGCGCAGCCTTGGACAGATCGAACCGTCCAAGCGTTTCTTCCCGGCGCGCCAGATGCCCACGACTGAATCGGGCATCAAGACACTGTGGTTCAGCCAGGTCTATGTTGCGCTTGGCGATGAACCGGGCGATGGTTCGGTCGTGGTGCGCATATGGTGGAAGCCGGATGTGACGCTCATCTGGTATGGCGCGCTTGTCATGATGGCGGGTGCGCTGTTCTCCCTGGCGGATCGTCGTCTCCGGGTCGGCGCGCCATCGCGCAGCCGCAAATCGGCTCGACCAGAAGCGGAGGCCGCAGCATGAAAAAGCGGTCGGCATTTGCAGCACTTCTGCTTGGCACCGCTCTGGCTTTTCAGGGGACTGCGGCGCTCGCGGTCAATCCGGATGAAGTCCTGTCCGATCCGGTGCTTGAAAAGCGCGCCCGTGCCATCTCCGGCGAATTGCGCTGCATGGTGTGCCAGAACGAATCCATTGACGATTCCAATGCCGAGCTCGCCCGCGATCTGCGTATTCTTGTCCGGGACCGGCTGAAGGAAGGCGATAGTGACGAACAGGTGATGGACTTTATCGTCGACCGTTACGGAGAGTTCGTGCTTTTGAAGCCGCGTCTTAGTGCGCGTACCGTTGTGCTGTGGGGATTTCCTGTCGCCATATTGCTGATCGGTGCTGTAGCGCTGGTTTTTGCCTTTCGCGGCCGCAAGCGGGTCGGGGAGGCGCCAAAGCCGCTTACGGAAAGCGAAAAGGCTGAACTTTCGCGCCTGCTGGACGGCAAATAGGCACTGGTCGCCTGCGCTTGTTATTCGTAACCTTACGAAACTTTCATGTGGTGGAAACGGAGCGGTAAGGTAGCCCTCACTATCTTACGCTCTATAAAGGTTTCACAGGTCCACGTTTCCTGAATGATCAGGGCCGCGGCCGGATTACTGCTCGTAAGGAGAAATAGATGTCCAGAGCCAGGATTTCCAACTACCGCAAGGGCGTTGCCGCGATTGCATTGTCGGCCGTTCTCGCCGGTGGATTTGTCGCGACCGGTCCCATCGGCGCGCTCAATGACGCCCGTGCAGATGCCGTGCAGGTAACGCCGCCACCGCAGGCTGCGGGTTTTGCCGATCTCGTTGAAAAGGTTCGTCCGGCTGTCGTCAGCGTCCGTGTCAAGAAGGACGTGCAGCAAACCGCCGACCGTGGTGGCGGCCAGTTCTTCGGTCCTCCCGGTTTCGATCAGCTTCCGGACGATCATCCACTCAAGCGCTTCTTCCGCGATTTTGGCATGGAGCCGCGCGGCGATGCACGTCCCGACGCGCGCCCGGATCGCCGCGGCAAGCGCGGTCCCCGTCCGGGTCACGAACGCCCGGTTGCCCAGGGGTCAGGTTTCTTCATTTCTGAAGACGGCTATGTCGTAACCAACAATCACGTCGTTTCCGACGGCGATGCTTACAGCGTCGTGATGGACGATGGCACCGAGCTCGATGCGAAGCTGATCGGCACCGATCCGCGCACCGATCTGGCTGTACTCAAGGTCAACGATCCGAAGAAGAAGTTCACCTATGTCGCATTCGGCGACGATAACAAGATTCGCGTCGGTGACTGGGTGGTGGCTGTGGGTAATCCGTTCGGTCTTGGCGGCACGGTGACTTCCGGCATCGTGTCGGCTCGTGGCCGCGATATCGGCGCCGGTCCGTACGATGACTTCATCCAGATCGACGCAGCCGTGAACAAGGGCAACTCCGGTGGTCCGGCCTTCAACCTGTCGGGTCAGGTCATCGGCATCAACACCGCCATCTTCTCGCCTTCGGGCGGCAGCGTGGGCATTGCGTTTGCAATTCCGGCCTCGACCGCAAAGCAGGTTGTTGACCAGCTCATCAAGAAGGGCTCGGTGGAACGTGGCTGGATCGGCGTCCAGATACAGCCGGTGACGAAGGATATCGCCGCTTCGCTCGGCCTTGCCGAAGAGAAGGGCGCACTCGTCGCTTCGCCGCAGAAGGATGGCCCTGCTGCCAAGGCTGGCATCCAGTCCGGCGACGTGATCACGGCAGTCAATGGCGAAACCGTGCAGGATACGCGTGATCTGGCGCGCAAGGTCGCTGGCGTTGCTCCCGGTGAAAAGGCGGCACTCACCGTCTGGCGCAAGAACAAGGCCGAGGAAATCAATGTCACCATCGAAGCGATGCCGGGCGATCTCGGCAAGGCGACCAGCCCTTCGGACGATAACGGCGGCGGCGGCCAGAGCGAGACCCTCGACTCCTATGGCCTGACCGTGACGCCATCTGAAGACGGTAACGGCGTGGTGGTAACCGATGTCGATCCCGACAGCGATGCCTCCGACCGCGGTATCCGTTCTGGCGACATCATCGTCAGTGTCAACAACCAGACGGTGAAGAGCGCCAAGGACATCAACAACGCCATCAGCGAAGCCGAAAAGACGGGTCGCAAGGCAGTGCTGCTGCAATTGCAGAGCAACGACCAGAGCCGCTTCGTGGCCCTGCCGATCGATCAGGGATGATGATCGGCTGCTCAAGGCTCTGAGAAATTCGATGCCAGGCGGTGCACCGCCTGGCATCGCCTTGTCCTCAAACACTATTATAGTAGCGCCATGAAGATTCTCGTTATTGAAGATGACCGCGAAGCGGCCCGCTATCTGGAGAAGGCCTTCACCGAGGCCGGACATTCAGCCGATATCGCCGGTGACGGCGAAACCGGCTATGCGCTGGCCGAGAATGGAAGCTACGACGTTCTGGTTGTCGACCGCATGTTGCCGAAACGGGACGGCTTGTCCGTGGTGGCCGGTTTGCGTGCCAAGGGCATGGAAACGCCGGTTTTGATTCTCTCGGCGCTCGGCGAAGTGGATGACCGCGTTACCGGCTTGCGTGCTGGTGGCGACGACTATCTGACCAAACCTTATGCATTTTCCGAGCTGCTGGCCCGCGTCGAGGTGCTGCAGCGTCGTTCCAGCCCCCGTGAGGCGGATACGATCTACCGCGTCGGCGACCTGGAGCTCGACCGGCTGGCGCACACCGCGCGCCGTCAGGACGTGGATATCACGCTCCAGCCCCGTGAGTTCCGTCTTCTCGAATACCTGATGCGCCATGCCGGACAGGTCGTCACGCGCACCATGCTGCTTGAAAACGTCTGGGATTATCATTTTGATCCGCAGACCAATGTGATCGACGTGCATATTTCGCGCCTGCGTTCGAAGATCGAAAAGGGCTTTGACGGCCCGCTGCTCCATACGGTGCGCGGCGCCGGTTACATGCTGAAGGCAGGGCGGGCCAAGCAATCCACAGCCGCCAAGGTGGAGTGATGAGCCGCTTTTCAGCGCTCATGCGCACAACCGCTGTTCGACTGTCGACGCTTTACCTGCTGCTGTTCATCGTTGGCGCGGTGGCGCTGGTCTTCTACATGACCAATCTGTCCGCCTCCATGCTGGCCGCGCAGACCCAGCAGTCGCTGGGCGAGGAAATCGCCAGCATCGGCAAAAGCTATGCGCGCGGCGGCATTCCGCAGCTTGTGCGCACCATCGACTATCGTTCGCGCCAGCCCGGCGCCTATCTCTATCTGGTCGCCGACCCGACAGGTCGCATCCTTGCGGGCAACGTGGAAAGCGTGGAACCGGGTGTTCTGGATACGGACGGCATCATCGAGCGCGGTTTCAGATATCGCCGTTATGGCGAGCAGGGCACAGAGACGGAACATCGCGCCATTGCCGTCGTGATCGCATTGCCGAACGGCATGCGGCTTCTTGTCGGTCGTGATCTGGGTGAACCCGAGCGGTTCCGTGATGTCGTTCGCCGGTCGCTGATGCTGGCTCTCGGCATCATGGGTCTTGGAGCGGTCCTGATCTGGTTTTTTGTCGGACGCCGTGCCTTGAAGCGCATAGATGAAGTATCGAAGGCTTCGCAGCGCATCATGGATGGGGATCTGACAGGCAGGCTTCCCGTCAACGGCTCGGGCGATGAATTTGACCGCCTGTCGGGCAATCTCAACGTCATGCTTGGCAGAATTCTGGAGTTGAACGAGGGGCTGAAACAGGTCTCCGACAATATCGCGCATGATCTCAAGACACCGTTGACACGGCTGCGCAACCGCGCGGAAGAAGCTCTTTCCGGCAAGAAGGCCGGACCCGAATACCGCGAGGCGCTTGAAGATATCATTGGCGAGTCGGATCAACTGATCCGAACCTTCAACGCGATCCTGATGATTTCGCGTCTCGAAGCAGGCTATTCATCGGAGAGTCTGGAAAACATGCCGGTAGCGCCTATTCTTCGGGACGTGGCCGAAATGTATGAGCCCGTTGCCGAAGATGCGTGTGTGAATCTCACACTTGGCGATCTGGACGAAGTTGCGCTCCATATCAATCGCGAGCTGGTCGGGCAGACGATCTCCAATCTCGTCGACAACGCAATCAAATATGCGGGCGGTGATGGACGGACCGCGACCGTCAGTCTTTCGATGGAGCGAGACCCGAACTGGGTCCGAATTATCGTTGCCGATAACGGCCCCGGCATTCCTGAGGAAAAACGCGAACAGGCGACGGAACGCTTTGTTCGCCTTGAGGAAAGCCGCACACAGCCCGGCTCTGGACTCGGTTTAAGTCTTGCCAAGGCGGTGATGAAATTGCACGGTGGCGCACTTCGTCTTGAAGGCAATAATCCCGGCCTGCGCGCTGTCCTGGAGTTCCCGTTGCGATCGGACAAGGTCGAATAATACCAAGTCTCGTTGAGTTTGACTCATCGAGACTTGGGTATAAGCCCGTGCGGCGATTGAGCATTTGCAGGGCTTGGATAGCGTTAGCATCTTAGCGGCCTGCTGTAATGGCGTGACATAAGAGGGAATCATGGCGGCAGAAAACGCAAAGGCACTATTCTTCGAGAGAGAGATTCGTGCTTTGACGCCGCTTGATCCGGCAAGGGCGGAGACTTTCCTGGCCGATCTTGCGGCACGCGCCGGGGAAGAGGAGCTGACAGGCGTTGTTGCCCTGTTGAAGAAGGCAGGAACCGCGCGCTTCTTCTCTGCCGTTCTCGATCTTTCTCCATTCATTCGCGAAGCCTTGACACGCCATCCGCGTATTCTTGATCGCATCGCCGCCAAACCGCCGGAGGTGGCGTTGGAGGATATTCTGGCCGAAATCTCGGCCAGTGCCGCAAGCGAACACGTGACGGAAGCCTCGCTTATGACCAGCCTGCGCGTTTTTAAACGCGAGGCGCATGTCCTGATCGCCCTTTGCGATCTCGCCGGGATTTTCGATACGCAAGCAACGACAGGCTGGCTCACCGATCTGGCCGAGGCCTGCACGGGTACTGCTGTCCGGTTTCTCCTGCTTGACGCGGATCGTGCGGGCAAGATCGAACTTCCCGACCGCAACCATCCAGACAAGGACAGCGGCTGGATCGTTCTCGGCATGGGCAAGTTCGGCGCGCGCGAACTCAATTACTCATCCGATATCGATCTCATAGTTTTCATTGATGAAACCAGACCGGCCATTGGCGATCCTTATGAATGCGTCGAAACCTTTTCACGGTTGACGCGCCGCCTTGTCCGCATTTTGCAGGACCGTACCGGCGACGGCTATGTCTTCCGCGTCGATCTTCGCCTGCGCCCGGACCCGGGCTCGACACCGCTGGCCATTCCGGTTGGTGCTGCCCTTCATTATTACGAAGGACGCGGCCAGAACTGGGAACGCGCAGCCATGATCAAGGCGCGCCCTGTCGCGGGCGACCGCGAGTCCGGCAAGCAGGTGCTGGCGGAATTGTCGCCCTATGTCTGGCGCAAATATCTCGACTATGCGGCCATTGCCGATGTGCACTCGATCAAGCGGCAGATTCACGCCCATAAGGGTCACGGCGATATTGCCGTGCGCGGCCATAACGTAAAACTGGGGCGTGGCGGCATCCGCGAAATCGAATTTTTTGTCCAGACGCAACAGCTGATCGCTGGCGGGCGCTTTCCAGAATTGCGCGGCAACCAGACGGTGCCGATGCTTGCGCGACTGGCAGAACGGGGCTGGATCACCGAGAAGGCCCGCGATGCCTTGGCGAAGGAATATTATTTCCTGCGCGATGTAGAGCATCGCATCCAGATGATCGCCGACGAACAGACACATATCTTGCCGGAGGACGATGAAGGCTTTGCCCGTGTTGCCCATATGATGGGGTATGCCGATACAGCGGCTTTTTCCGCTGCCTTTCTCGACGCGCTGAAGGTCGTGGAAAAACATTATGCGGCCCTGTTCGAGCAGGCTCCCGAGCTTGGAAGCGCATCGGGCAATCTGGTCTTTACCGGCGATGTGGACGATCCGGATACGCTGGAAACGCTCGCCGCCATGGGCTATGAGCGTCCGAGCGATATATGCCGGGTGATCCGCACATGGCACTTCGGGCGGTATCGCGCCACGCAATCGGCGGAAGCGCGCGAGCGCCTGACCGAACTGACGCCCGCTCTGCTCAAGGCTTTTGCCGAAACCAAGCGTGCGGACGAGGCGCTCTTGCGTTTTGACGGTTTTCTGAAAGGACTGCCTGCGGGCATCCAGCTTTTCAGCCTGCTGCAATCCAATCCGCGTCTCCTGAACCTGCTCGTGATGATCATGAGCGCTGCGCCCCGGCTTGCTGAAATCATCACCCGCAACCCGCATGTATTCGACGGTTTACTTGATCCGGCGATTTTCTCCGAAATGCCGACGCGCGCCTATCTGGAAGAGCGGCTGCGCGTCTTTCTGGGGCCCGCGACCGATTATGAGGAAGTGCTGGACCGGTTGCGCATATTCGCTGCCGAGCATCGTTTCCTGATCGGTATCCGTTTGCTGACAAGCGCCATTGATGGCGTGCGGGCTGGCCGCGCTTTTTCCGATCTGGCCGAACTCATGATCGGCAAGGCTTTCGAGGTCGTGGAGGCAGAACTGGAGCGGCGCCACGGCAGAGTTAAGGGTGCCAAGGTCGCTCTTCTGGCCATGGGCAAGCTCGGCAGTCGCGAACTCACCGCTGGTTCCGATGTCGATCTTATCCTGCTTTACGAACATGACGAGGAAACGGATGAATCCGACGGCGAAAAGCCGCTGGCACCGTCGCAATATTATATCCGGCTGACGCAGCGGCTCATCGCGGCTCTTTCCGCGCCGACGGCGGAAGGTGTGCTTTATGAAGTCGACATGCGGCTGCGTCCTTCCGGCAACAAGGGGCCGGTTGCGACCCATATCGAATCCTTCGGCAAATATCAGCGCAGCGAAGCCTGGACATGGGAACACATGGCCCTGACCCGCGCGCGCCCGATCCATGGCGATGAGACCTTCATGGATCACATCAGAAGCGAGATCGACGAAGTGCTTTCCGCGCCGCGCGATGTGAAGAAGATCGCCAAGGATGTGCGCGAGATGCGCGACCTCATCTATCAGGAAAAGCCGCCTGCTGACGATTGGGATTTCAAGCTCAAACCCGGTGGCATTGTCGATCTGGAATTCATTGCGCAATTTGCCGTGCTGGCAAACAAGGTCGACCGTAAACCGCGGCCTTTGGGAACCGAAGAAATCCTTTCAGCGCTCGACCCGTCCTTTGCCGATCCGGCGCTCGCCGACAATCTCGTGAGTGCGCACCGCCTCTATACCAATTTGAGCCAGACGATCCGGCTGTGCCTTGGAAGCGATGCCAAACGTGAAGAGTTCATACCCGGCATGATTGACTTGCTATGCCGTGCAGCGGACATGCCGGATATCAAACGCGTGGAGCATCATCTGGCGGAAGTGGCCATCGACGTGCGGTCGAGTTTTGAGAGGCTGCTGGGCGCGTAATTAATCAAGCCGCGTGGGTTTCTGCACCATTTCCGGCCTGACCGCGCTTGCGGTCGGGAATGCAGACTGACACCACCGTACCGACGCCTTCGGTCGAGCGAATGCGAAGCCAGCCGCCGTGAAGCTCAGCCAGCGAGCGGGTGATGGCAAGCCCGAGGCCGGAGCCGGTATGGGTCTTGGTGAACTGGTTTTCCACCTGTTCGAAGGGCTGGCCGATCTTCTTGATCGCCGATTTCGGAATGCCGACGCCGGTATCCTGAATGGTCATGAAAAGGGCTGATCCAGTTTTGCGCGCCCGCACGGTGATCTGTCCGCCGTAGGACGTGAATTTCACCGCATTGGAGAGAAGATTGATCAGCACTTGCTTGATGGCGCGGCGGTCGGCATAAAGCTGCATTGCCTCTTCGATGCGCGTATTGACTGCAATATTTTTCTCATCCGCCTGCAGCGAGATCATGCGCACCGTTTCGTTGATGAGCGGGCAGAGATCGATTTCCTCACGGTCCAGCGAGAAATGTCCGGCTTCGATCTTCGACATGTCGAGAATATCGTTGATGACGTTGAGAAGGAAGTTACCGCTCGTATGAATGTCGTTGATATATTCTTCATAGCGATCAGAGCCGAGCGGACCGAACGTCCCCGCCTGTATCATTTCCGAGAAACCGATGATCGCATTGAGCGGCGTGCGTAGCTCATGGGACATATTGGCGAGAAATTCGGACTTGGCGCGGTTCGCCGCCTCGGCGCGTTCCTTTTCCTGACCGTATTTGCGCGCAAGCTCGGATAGCTCGCGCACGCGATCCCGCTCGCCCTTGCGCGCAATCGACAGGTCATGAATGGTCGCCATCAGGCGGCGTTCGCTGTCGACAAGACGTTCCTGATGCAGCTTGAGCTGGGTAATGTCCGTACCGATGGAGACAAGACCGCCATCCTGCGTGCGGCGCTCATTGACCTGAAGCCAGCGCCCGTCGCTCAACTGCCGCTCGAAGGTCTGGCCACCGGCGCGGTTATGCTCATTGGCCATACGGCGCTCAAAAGTGAAGGGGCGCGTATGGGCGTCGACTTCATTGCGCGGCACGCCGGGTTTCAAAGTCCAGACCGGAAGGCCAGCATACTCGCTGAACTTGGAATTCGCCATGACGAGGCGATTGTTGGAATCCCACAGAATGAAGGCTTCCGAAATATTCTCGATGGCTTCGCGAATGCGCATATCGGCTTCCGCCGTCTGCTGCGCAAAACGGTGCTGTTCGCTGACGTCGAAAGCAATGCCGACGAGATGAAGATCGCCCTCGCTGGCAATTTCTGCGCGGACACGCATCCACACCCACGAACCATCGGCATGGCGCATGCGGAAGACACGGTCGACGTGCGAAATATCACCTGCCGCCGCCTGTTCTGCGATGGAATAGAGATCGCCGTCTTCCGTGTTGATGATCGCGGCCACATCGCCGAACGGCAGTACCGCGTCCTGCGCTTCATAACCCAGCATTTCGTACATGGAACGCGACCAGTAGATGCGCCCGCGCGCCATGTCCCAATCCCACAGGCCGCAGCGCCCGCGCCCCAACGCCAGATCAATACGCCGCTGAATCTGTCCGGAAAGATCGTCCGCCTCGCGGGCTCTCGCCGCCTGGCTGAAATAGGCGTAAAGGATGGCGAACATCACGCCGGTCGTACCGGCAAAAAGCGTCACATTGAGTGAAACAGCCCGGCGCCATTCCGCAAAGATCGTGCTTTCCGGTTCCACGGCGATAATGGAATAGGGAAGGGTCATCGGCTTCGACAGGGCGCCGAAAGCGGGCTCATCCTGCAGAGCGACTTTCAGCACGCCTGCACGCTCCGCAAACAGGAACAGCGGCTGCGCATCCGAGAGGATCGTATCGAGCGGTTTGCCGGAAATATCGGATACCGGACCGGATGCCGCCACCACGGACGATTGCGCATCAATAACGGCAAGCGTCATGCCCGAGGATGACAATCCGCGAGAGCGAAACTCCGCCATCGTGTCCTGCATGTCCTTCGCGGATAATTGTGCTCCGGCGTCGGTCCCATTGGCGACACGCTCGATCATTTGCGCAAGATTGACGGTCGCTGCTGACAGGAATGCCTTGTGCTGCTGCTCGATATCCTCACGCCATGCCAGCATCGAAAACACGCGCGCAACGCCGAGAATAATCAGGAAAATGATAATGAGTGCCGGAACGAGGCGTCGCAGGACAGGCTCGATCGAGACGAATTTGCCATAGGCCGGGCCGGCAAGAAGACTGACATGGCCCGAAAGCTTGCCCTTTCTTCTTTTCCGACCGGATTCGCAATGCGTCCCCGCCGGCGCGCCATACGCGTCGGTGCTCGCCATATAATGGTCCCTCGTGAATTCCCTGCGAGTGAAGTGATTCGGAATACGCCACCTCCGAATAACGTCAATGAATCAAAAGTGATTCGCGCTGTCCAGCGAATTCGTTAACGAGGCGTAAAAATCGGGAGTTTCATCAGCCAGTTTATACATGAATCTCAAGCGCTTAAGTGGAATCTGTATAGCAGGTGATTCGGCTAAAGTTATGAAAAGACTCATGAAAGCTGGCTGTCCCCGCCTCGGCGCCCGCCGACCTGAAAAAGCCCGTTCAGATTGTCGATGGAACAACCGGAACGGGCGACTCATTACGGCAATCAGGATAGATCGCGAATCAGGCGAGAGTGCGGTCCACGATATCGCGCAGATCCGTCGACAGTTTGCCCGCGCCTGAAATGCGTGCCAGCGCTGCCCGTGCATGTTCGCGGCGGGCATCTTCAAGCGAGCGCCACGAACGCAGCGCAGTCAGAAGCCGCGCCGCCAGTTGCGGGTTTTCGGGGTCGATGGACAGGATCGTTTCCGCGAAGAACTCGTAAGCCGCACCGTCCTTGCGGTTGAAGCCGGTCGGGTTGGATGCGGAGAACGAACCGATCAAGGAACGAACGCGGTTCGGGTTGTCGAGCGAGAAGAGGGCGTGTTTCGTAAGATCGTGCACGGCCTGCAGGGCTTCCTCGCCGGGACGGCTCGCCTGCACGCTGAACCACTTGTCCATCACAAGACCATCCTTGCCGAACTGGCGTTCGAAACTTGCCAGGGCATCCTTCGCCTCGTTCGTGTCACCAAACCGGTGCACCAGCACAGCCAATGCCGCGAAGCGATCCGTCATGTTGTCCGCATTGGCGAACTGGTGGGCGGCGCGTTGCTGGCTTTTCTCGTGGCGGCACAGATAATCGAGCAGCACGTTCCGCAAGGCACGTTTGCCGGCTGCCGCTGCATCCGGCGAGAAAGCACCATCCTGCTTCAGGGCATCATAGAGCTTTGCGAAGTCGCCAGCATAGCGGGCGGCGATGGCATCGACGAAATGGTTTCGGCTGGCGAGAATCGCATCCGGGTCGACATTGCTGCCCATTTCGCGGGCGATGTCGCTTTCGCTCGGCAGCGTGAGGCAGAGCGCGCGGAAAGCCGGATCAAGTGTTTCATCGGAAGCGACGTTTCCGGCGAGTTCGATGATTTTGTCGTCAAATGCCGGGGCATGACCGCCGCGAATGCGCTTGGCGCCTTCGAGCAGGACCTGGCTGAAAATTCCGTTCAACGCCTGCCAACGCGCCACCGGGTCGCTGTCGTTCAGGGCAAGGAATGCGCGATCATCGTCCGATAGAGGCGCCGTCAGATTGACGGGAGCCGAGAAGCCGCGCAGCAGCGACGGCACAGGGCGTTCCTTGATGCCATGAAAGACGATCGTTTCAGATGAATGGTGCAGATGGATGACATCGCCGCGCACATCTCCGCCTTCGACAGAGGCTGGAGCCATATCCTTGCCGTCAGGCCCGATAAGACCGAAGGCAATCGGGATATGCATCGGTTTTTTGACCGATTGCCCTGGCGTCGCTCCAAGCGACTGCGAGAATTCTATCGTATAGCTCTCACTGGCCGCATCGTAGGTGAAAGCGGCTTCTACCTTCGGCGTTCCCGCCTGATCGTACCAGAGTGCGAATTGCGAAAAGTCTTGGCCGGAAATATCGGCAAAAACCTTGACGAAATCTTCGATGGTTGCGGCGTCTCCGTCATGGCGCTCGAAATAGAGGTCCATCCCCTTGCGGAACAGATCAGGGCCGATGATCGTGCGGATCATGCGTACGACTTCCGAGCCTTTCTCGTAGACGGTCGCCGTATAGAAATTGTTGATTTCGCGATACTCGCGGGGGCGCACCGGATGGGCGAGCGGGCCCGCATCTTCGGGGAATTGCTGCGCTTTCAAAATCTTTACTTCCGCGATGCGCTTGACCGGGCGCGAACGCTCATCGGCGGAAAATTCGTGATCGCGATAGACCGTCAGACCTTCCTTGAGGCAGAGCTGGAACCAGTCACGGCAGGTGATGCGATTGCCGGTCCAGTTATGGAAATATTCGTGCGCGATCACCGCCTCGATGCCCGCATAGTCGACATCGGTTGCGGTCTCGGGATCGGCCAGCACATATTTGTCGTTGAAGACGTTAAGTCCCTTGTTCTCCATCGCGCCCATGTTGAAATCAGACACGGCAACGATATTGAAGACGTCGAGATCATATTCGCGACCGAACTTCTCCTCATCCCAGCGCATGGAGCGTTTCAATGCATCCATCGCATAGACTGCACGGCTTTCCTTGCCATGTTCGACATAGATCGCCAGATCGACCGGTTTTCCTGACTGCGTGGTGAAGTGATCCTTCACGACGCCGAGCGACCCGGCAACGAGCGCAAAGAGATAGGACGGTTTTGGATGCGGATCGTGCCAGATAGCGAAATGCCGGTCCGGCTTGCCTTCGACCGGTCCGCTGTCGACGGGGTTGCCGTTGGACAGAAGAATGGGGGCAGCTTGCCTGTCGGCATCAATCCGAACCGTATAGACCGACAGAACATCCGGGCGGTCATAATAATAGGTGATGCGGCGGAAGCCCTCGGCCTCGCACTGCGTGCAGTAGACGTTGCTTGAGCGATAAAGGCCCGACAGCTGGCGATTTGTCGTCGGATTGATTTCCGTCACGATTTCAAGCGTGAAGCGCTTTCCTTCCGGCAGGTCGCTGATTTCAAGCTGGTCGGGCGTTGCGGCATAGCTGTTGTCGGCCAGCGGCTTGCCGTCAATGGCGATGCTGACGAGTTTCAGTTCGTCGCCATCGAGAACCAACGGCGTATCCGCCGGAGTGTCGTCACGGCGCTCAATCGTCAGCGTCGCACGGATAAGGGTTTTTTCCGGCTCCAGTGAGAAGTCCAGTTTCGTCTCGGGTATGGCGTAAGGGGTCGGACGGTAATCTTCGAGACGGAATGTCTGGCCGGTTTCAGTACGCATAGCGAAACTTTCTCCCTGAACTCACGTTGAACTCATCATGCGGGATTCGTAACCGGAATTGTTGCCAAGGGAAACTCATTTCCAGAACAACCAACCGGCCTTTTGTGGCTTGCCGGTGTTCCTCGCCAAATAATTTTCAAGTTGACCTTTGGGCTACTGGTGCTGCGTGACAAACAGGAATAAGAAAAACAGGCGTCCGAATACTTTGGGCGAACCTGCGCAGTATGTTTTTAAGGAATTGCGTCGTGAACGCTCACATGAGCGCGCCTGTCGAGGCTGCCCACCTTGAATCGAATCCGATGCTCGGCATTGGTCTTAAAATCGCTTCTGTTGCCGTTTTTGTCGCAATGTCCACCCTTCTGAAGGCGGCTGACGGGGTGCCGGTCGGACAGCTGATCTTCTTCCGGTCATTTTTCGCAATATTCGCGATATTGCTTTACCTCGCTTGGCGTGGGCAGCTTTCTGGCGTGTTTCGAACCCGGAACGGGTTCAGCCATTTCTGGCGCGGGCTCGTGGGCGTCTGTTCCATGTCGATGAGCTTTTTCGCTCTCACCAAGCTGCCGCTGCCCGAAGCAATCGCAATCAATTATGCTTCGCCGCTGATTACCGTCATTCTTGGCGCGGTCATTCTGCATGAAGTCGTGCGGTTTTACCGCTGGAGCGCGGTTCTCATCGGCCTTGGCGGGGTAATGGTCATCATCTGGCCAAGGCTCACCGTGTTTTCAGGCGGCGGCATGGGGCATGAAGAGGCCACAGGCGCTCTTGCAGCTCTCGGTGCGGCCATTATGTCGGCAGTTGCCATGATGCTTGTGCGCCGTCTCGTGCAGACGGAACGCACATCGACCATCGTGATCTACTTTTCCATATCCGCGAGCGTTATCTCCTTGGCCAGCTTTCCGTTCGGCTGGATTGTGCCGGACTGGCCGCAGATTGCCATGCTGGTAGGCGCAGGTTTCGCCGGTGGTGTCGGCCAGATCCTTCTGACCGAATGCTATCGCCATGCGCCCATGTCGACGATCGCTCCCTTTGAATACACCTCGATGCTGCTAGGGCTTGCCATCGGCTTTCTGCTGTTCGGCGATATTCCTACTTTCGAAATGCTTATCGGAAGCGCCGTCGTCATGGCGGCAGGCGGTTTTATCATCTATCGCGAGCACAAGCTTGCCATCGCACCGCACAAGGTAAACGCGCCGCAGACGCAGTAATCAACTCTGGCCAGGTGGGCCTTCTGCGCGAGGATCGAGTTGCATGGTCTCCGGCGTGGACTGGCCGTCCGGCGTATGGAACTTGTACTCGGTCTTCTGGTCGCTGATGGCCGGACGCTCAAAGCGACGAATGCGCCAGAAGGCATGCAGGCCGTAGAGGCCGTAAGCGATAGCCATGGTCACAAAGAAGCCCGAAGCACCGATCAGATCCATCAATGGGCCGGAAAGCGCGGGGCCGATGACACTGCCGACACCATAGATGATGAGCAATCCACCGGAAACCTTCACGAACTCGCTGGCATCCGCATAGTCGTTGGCATGGGCGACGTTAAGGCTGTAGATCGGGTAAATCACCGAGCCGAACAGAAACATCATGATGTAAAGTGCTGAGGGCGAGGTGGGATGGAACAGCACCATCACCATCGACAGGGCAAAGCCGATGATTCCGGCTATCACCATCACATAGCGACGGTCCACAAAATCTGATCCCCGGCCAAGCGGATATTGGAAGATTGCACCGCCGATCATCGCGCAGGCAAGCATGGTCGCGATGCCGAAGGTCGAAAGGCCGTTCATCTCACCGTAAATGGCGGCGAGGAAATTCCATGTGCCAGCAACGACACCGGCGATCAGCGATCCCACTGCCGCAGCCGGCGACCGCCGGTAAAGCCCTTTGAGGTCCAGTGAAACCTGCGTCAGCGGATTGGGCGATTGCGCGCTTGAAAGGGCTGTCGGAAGCAGCGCGCTGGCATAGATGATGGCGCAGATGATGAAGAGCGTCTGCGTTCCCGCATCGCCGAACGGCAGTATATACTGCCCGCACAGCAGACCGAGCATCGTGATGATCATATAGATCGAGAAGATGCGGCCGCGCGATTCATTCGTCACGCGCTCGTTCAGCCAGCTTTCGATGATCATGTAGCTGCCGGCGAGCGAGAAGCCCGCGACGCCACGGAAGATCATCCACGCAACCGGATTGACGAGCAGCGCGTGCAAGAGAAGCGCCATCGAAAGCAGCGTCAGCAATGCAGAGAAGACGCGCACATGGCCCACACGCCGCACCAGATGCGGCACCACAATGCAGCCGATCGTGAAGGCGAAGGAGTAACTGGTGCCCATCCAGCCGATGGTTGTGGTCGACCAGCCTTCCATACCGCCACGCAGAGGCAGGAGAATGCCCGCAAGGCCACCTGCAAGCAGCATGAGAAAAGTGCTTGCAAGCAAAGCGGCTATCGGCAGGAGCTGGCCGGCCATGAAAAACTCCACTACAGCATTTCCAGCAAAAGTGCGAAGCGGTTTTGCGTCGGATAATGCGTAAAAACAAACAGATAGAGCGCATCGCGCTCTATCAACCAGAATTTAGGGTACATGTCGCCGCGAGGCGGTTTGGCAAGCGGCGAAATAGAACAAGTTTGCGGCATGTTGGTGACAATGCAGCCTGCGCCGCCTGCCGATGCCACTGAGTTGTCTGGATATCAACTAGTCAATTCGGCTAATTTCAGCTTCACAGCCAAAAAATCGCGCCAGGCGAAACGCTTCTGCGCCGGAGTGCGCAGAAGATAGGCCGGATGCAGTGTCGGCATGACGGGGATTTCGAGGCCGGACGGCGTTTGATGAATTTTCCAGTTACCGCGCAGTCGCAGGATGCCTTCCGTCGCGCCGGTCAGCGCTTTACCTGCCGGACCGCCGAGCGCGACGAGCACTTTCGGCGCGGCAAGCTCGATCTGCCTTTCGATAAAAGGCCGGCAAAGTTCCGTCTCAAGCGGCGTCGGAGTGCGGTTGCCCGGCGGACGCCAAGGGATCGTGTTGGCGATATAAACGCTTTCTCGCTTCAGGCCGATGGACTCGATCATGCGGTTGAGAAGCTGGCCGGATTTTCCGACAAACGGCAACCCTTCCATGTCCTCGTCCCGTCCGGGCGCTTCACCGATGAACATGATGTCGGATGAGGGATCGCCATCAGCGAAACAAAGATTCTTCGCCGTGAATTTAAGATTGCAGCCGTCGAATGCAGCGAGCTTCTCCCGCAATTCCTCCAGCGTCGAAGCCTGTGCCGCCGCCTCGCGTGCGAGCGCAATCTGCGCCGTGTCGGGAAGGTCGGCTGCGGCTTGAATAGGCCTGCTGGTGGGGGCAGGTGTCGGGGCCGGACGTGGTTGCTGCTGCCGGGCGCGCTCCGGCGAATTCGACATTTGCGCCGTTGGTTGCGAAGGGGCAGGGCGCTGCGGTTCTGCAAACCGGTCTATCGGCGTTTCGGAAAGCGGCATGTCAACGCCCGCTTCCGCATAGAAGCGGAGCAAACCTTCAATATCCAGCGTTTCGCGATTATCAGCCATTAATATACCTCACCTCTGAGGTGGCGAATTTTGCAGGTGAATGCAATAGGTCTGTTCAGATTTTGGGGGTGTTTGGCCCATTAGTTCCAGTTCGTACCCTGTTTCATGCGCGGGCCTGAGCACCCTCAATATGACATGAAGTTATGCTTCCTCTACAGTCCCGGACAAATTCTCATCGCAGTTTATTGAATGAAATAGATTTGACGTTTACGTTAAGGTAAATATGATTGAGGACGTAAGACGCCCATTTTGGACAATTGGACGCATTTGCGACAGTCTTCAACTCTGCGACAGGGTAAGGCGGAATACGGGGAAACGGCAGGGTCTTTTCGCGGGCGCCAGTGCTGACGGGCAGTTTGTTCATGGATATTCGCGATTAGATCATGCACAAAAACAATTGGATGTGTCGTCTGGGCTATCATAGTGAGAAGACGATATTACACCGGACGGAGGGATGAATGTCTGAAGCCCCAGAATATGCAAATCAGGAGCTTCCCGAACGCGAAAGCATGGAATTCGACGTTGTGATCGTCGGCGCAGGCCCTGCGGGCCTTGCTGCGGCAATCCGTTTGAAACAGGCGAATCCTGAGCTTTCGGTCGTCGTTCTCGAAAAGGGCGGGGAAGTCGGCGCGCATATTCTTTCCGGCGCTGTCGTCGATCCGGTGGGCATCGACCAGCTTCTGCCAGGTTGGCGCGAGGAGGAGGGGCACCCCTTCAAGACGCCGGTGACAGCCGATCATTTCCTCGTGCTGGGGCCAGCGGGCTCGGTGCGCCTGCCGAATTTCGCCATGCCGCCTTTGATGAACAATCACGGCAATTATATCGTGTCGCTCGGCAATGTCTGCCGCTGGCTCGGCACCAAGGCCGAAGAACTCGGCGTGGAAATCTACCCGGGCTTTGCGGCAACTGAAGTGCTCTATAATGACGACGGCGCGGTCATCGGCGTCGCCACGGGCGATATGGGCGTTGAGCGCGACGGAACGCATGGGCCGAACTACACGCGCGGCATGGCGCTGCTCGGCAAATATACGCTGGTCGGTGAAGGCGCGCGCGGTTCGCTTGCCAAGCAGTTGATCTCGAAGTTCAAGCTCGATGAAGGCCGCGAACCGGCCAAATACGGTATCGGGCTCAAGGAACTGTGGCAGGTTGATCCTTCCAAGCACAAGCCCGGTCTGGTCCAACACTCTTTCGGCTGGCCGCTCGACATGAAGACCGGCGGCGGCTCGTTCCTTTATCATCTGGAAGACAATATGGTTGCGGTCGGCTTCGTGCTGCATCTCAACTACAAGAACCCGTATCTGTCGCCATTTGAGGAATTCCAGCGCTTCAAGACACATCCGGCCATTCGCGAGGTGTTCGAGGGCGGCAAGCGCCTTTCCTACGGTGCACGTGCGATTACCGAAGGCGGCTTCCAGTCGGTGCCAAAGCTTTCGTTCTCGGGTGGAGCGCTCATCGGCTGCTCCGCTGGTCTGGTCAACGTGCCGCGCATCAAGGGCAGCCACAACGCGGTTCTGTCGGGCATCCTGGCCGCTGACAAGATCGCCGAGGCGATTGCTGCGGGACGTGCCAATGACGAGCCGGTCGAGATCGAAAACAGCTGGCGTTCAAGCCTGATCGGCAAGGATCTGAAGCGGGTGCGCAACATCAAGCCACTGTGGTCGAAGTTCGGCACGATTGCCGGTGTGGCGCTGGGCGGGCTCGATATGTGGACCAACCAGCTATTCGGCTTCTCCATCTTTGGAACGCTGAAGCACGGCAAGACCGATGCACAATCGCTTGAGCCTGCTGCGAAACATGCAAAGATCGATTATCCGAAGCCCGATGGCGTTCTGACGTTCGATCGTCTGTCGTCGGTGTTTCTGTCGAACACCAACCATGACGAGAATGAGCCGGTGCATCTTCAGGTCCGCGACATGGAACTGCAGAAAGCTTCTGAACACGATGTTTTCGCCGGTCCGTCGACACGTTACTGCCCCGCGGGCGTTTATGAGTGGGTGGATGCCGACGGCAACGCTGCTGCCGATCCGCAGGCAAAGGACGTGCGGTTCGTCATCAACGCGCAGAACTGCGTGCACTGCAAGACGTGCGACATCAAGGACCCGAACCAGAACATCAACTGGGTTCCGCCACAAGGCGGCGAAGGGCCTGTTTACGTAAACATGTAAAAGAAAAAGGCGGTCCGGGACCGCCTTTTTTATTGCAGCATCACAGACTGCGTTTCCGGTTCTTCCTCATCAGGTCGAACGGGCGGCGGAACGGAAAAATCAAGCCGCACCGGCAGATGATCGGAGCCAGCATCTTCACGCGCCGAAACTTTCGCCCCTCCGATTTCGGGGCTTACCAGTATCTGGTCAATAGGCAGGCCCAGATAAGGCGCCAGCGTAACGGGCAGCAGATGTGTCATCCACGTGCCGCCGATACCCGTCAGATGGCGGGTGCCGGACGCGTGTTCGACACGACGAACCGCATTGCTCCACGGGGCGGCGTTGAAATCCCCGGCGATGACCAGAGGGCCACCCAGCTTCTGCAGTTCCGGTTCGATATAGCGGAGTTGATGCGGCTGCCAGCGCGGCCAAGGCCATGAAAAGTGCAGCGCCGCGACGTGCACGGTCGTTCCGCCAAAATTGATAGGGGCAATTGCCAGCAAGCCGTCACCGACACAGGCCGTCTGTGCATCTTCGCTGAAAGGCCGCTTCGACAGGATTCCCACGCCCCAGGTGTCGGGATCATCTGCACAATTTAAATGATAGGGGTAGGAGCTCTGGAGAATGGTAAGCCACTTGGTCCATTGTTCGCTCGCTTCCTCGTAGGTGATTACGTCGGGCTTCTCCCGCGCAATCATTTGAAGAACCCGTTTCGGCTCAGGATTGTCTTCGCGCAGATTGATCTGAACGATGCTGTAGCGTGCTCCAGCCGGTTCATCCGCCTGTGCGCCGGTTGATCCGCTCAGGAAATCGCGCGCGGCACCGATAGTCGTGCTGAGAGACATGACGGCAAAAAGCAGAAGCATCGCCGCTTCGCGCCGCATTTTGGTGAAAAACAACGGAAGGGTCAGCACCGCCAGCAGGACGGACAGATGAGCTCGAAAATGCGAAAAGGAATCAAGGGCCGGATGCACTGGGCCTAGAAATCCAAGCACGAGCGGGACCGACACAGCGATAGCGGCCAGAAGCAACAGGAATGAAAGGTTTTCACGGCTTTTCGACATGAAATTGCCCATACGTGTTGATTGCGGCGCGATGATGAAGGTGAAGGCAGTAAGGGGAATAGGAGAATAGGAGAATAGGAGAATAGGAGAATAGGAGAATAGGGTGCGAAGCGGATGGGGGTTGGGCAAGCAAAATATTTGTCATGCCCAGAAATAAATGATCCTCTTCCCTTACTCCCTTACTCCCTTACTCCCTTACTCCCTTACTCCCTTACTCCCTTACTCCCTTACCTTACTGGAAAGCCGTCTCGTAGAAGCTGCGAAGCTTGCGGGAATGCAGCCGCTCATCCGGCATGGCGGCGATCTTTTCCATCGCGCGAATACCGATGCGCAGATGCTGCGCCACCTGCCGCTTATAGAACTCGGTCGCCATTCCGGGCAGTTTCAATTCGCCATGCAGCGGCTTGTCGGAAACACAGAGCAGTGTGCCGTAAGGCACACGGAAACGAAAACCATTGGCGGCAATCGTGGCGGATTCCATATCCAGCGCGACGGCGCGCGCCTGCGAGAGCCGCTGCACCGGACCGCGCTGGTCGCGCAGTTCCCAGTTGCGATTATCGATGGTCGCGACCGTGCCGGTGCGCATGATCTGTTTGAGATCGTAGCCTTGCAGACCGGTGATTTCCTCAACGGCCTCTTCCAGCGCGACCTGAATTTCCGCGAGCGCCGGCAGTGGCACCCAGACCGGCAGATCATCGTCCAGAACATGGTCTTCACGCATATAGGCGTGTGCCAGAACGTAGTCGCCAAGCTGCTGGCTGTTGCGCAGGCCCGCGCAGTGACCGAGCATCAGCCAGGCGTGAGGGCGAAGCACCGCAATATGATCGGTAATGGTTTTGGCATTGGACGGGCCAACGCCGATATTGACCATGGTGATGCCCGAATGGTCCGACCGCTGCAGGTGATAGGCTGGCATCTGAGGCAGGCGCTGCAACTGATTGCCGTTGCTTGGCGCGGTTTCCCCCGCCAGGGTAACGATGTTGCCCGGCTCCACGAACCGTTCATATCCGCCGCCGCCCGCCGCCATCAATTCGCGGGCATAGGCGCAGAACTCGTCCATATAGAACTGGTAGTTGGTGAACAGCACGAAATTTTGGAAATGGGCGGGACTTGTCGCCGTGTAATGCGCCAGCCGATGCAACGAATAATCGACGCGCTGGGCCGTGAAGGGCGCAAGCGGCATCGGTTCGCCGGGCGCGGGCTCGAAATCGGCATTGACGATCTTGTCGTCCGTTGCAGCCAGATCCGGCACGTCGAACAGATCGCGCAGCGGATGCGTGAAGGCGCTGGCGACGGAGGCTTCGACATAGGTGCCTTCCTTGAAAGCAAAATGGATGGGGATCGGCGTCGAGGATTCCTTCACCGTCACCGTCACACCGTGATTGCGCATCAGAAGGCGAATCTGCTCGTTCAGATAATGATCGAACAGATCAGGCCGCGTGATGTTCGCGGAATAATCGCCGGGCGTCGAGACGTGGCCATAGGCCAGGCGCGAGTCCACATGCGCAAAGCTGGATGTGGACAGGCAGATTTCCGGATAATAAGCACGGTAGCGCTGCGGCGGGACCTGACCGCGCGCAACCTTCTCGAACGCATCGCGCAAGAAGGCTGTATTGCGATCATAGAGTTTTTGCAGGGCGGCAACCGCCGCACCGGCATCGGTGAAAATCTCCGGGTCAACCGTCGGAGGCGTTTTGATCTCGGTCAGAAATGGATGTTCGATGCGCTGTGTCATGGCCTAGTGTCGTGATCTCGAAGTTCGCCTATGTTTCGATATCGTAGTCTTAAGCGAACTTCGAGACCGAAACGACACTAGGAAAACAAGCTGCTAGTGCCCTTTTGATTCTGAAATTTGCATCTCGCTTGATATCGCCCCGATGCAAATTTCAGAATCAGGACACTAGTATAACAAAACCGATGACCGTTGCATGACCCAGTTTATGCGGCGCGCTGCAGGCTCACATAAAGGACGAGGCCGGCGCCGCTCATCTGGGAATGCTGGCCTATCTGCGTATAGGCGAAGGTGGCTGCCGGGCCGGTGAAAATGGCTGTGAAGAGGAAAACGCGAAACGCGATTGCGGCGATGGCTTGGGTTCTTCTCATGGCCGCTCTCCGGCAGGCTTCTGAAATGCGGCAAGAGGTCCGATCACCGGCTGGTCCCGGTAGACATTATATCTCTGGTCGACGAAAATGCTTGCGACAGCGGCAAAGCCAGCGATCATCAGACAGACAATTGTGAAACGCCGAAGCATACTGGTTAACCCCCAGAGCCGTTCTGATTTCCGTTCTCCCTGTTCAATTTAGCCATGGCGCCTGAACCATCCCTGAGGGCGTCGTTCATGCGGCGTTCAAAAATATTGATGTTTCGTTTATTGCAGCGCGCGGCTCTTGTGCCTGCCCGAAACGGTCTTATGTTTCCCATCATTGGAATGCGGGACCGTGTCCCGCGCAACGTCAGGATCAGCGGGAGAGAGCCCATGGCCCAACAGATCAAGCCCATCGAATTGTACTATTGGCCGACGCCGAACGGCTTCAAGATCAGTATCATGCTGGAAGAACTGGGCGTTCCCTACGAGGTTAAATATATCAATATCGGCAAGGGTGATCAGTTTCAGCCCGATTTTTTGAAGATCGCGCCGAACAATCGCATGCCCGCCATCATCGACCCGGAAGGTCCGGGCGGCGAACCGATTTCAGTTTTCGAGTCTGGCGCAATCCTGCAATATCTCGGGCGCAAATTCGGCAAGTTCTATCCGACCGACGAGCGCAAGCGCGTGGCCGTCGATGAGTGGTTGATGTGGCAGATGGGCGGTCTCGGCCCGATGTCGGGGCAGGCCGGACATTTCCGTATGTATGCTCCCGAAAAAGTCCAGTACGGCATCGACCGCTATACCAACGAGGTTAACCGTCTCTACGGCGTTTTGAACAGGCAGCTGGAAGGCAAGGAATATATCGCGGGCGAATATTCAATCGCCGATATGGCTTCGATCGGCTGGATCAACGCTTATAAGAACTATGACCAGAACCTTGATGATTTCCCGAACCTGAAGCGCTGGCATGCGACGATGAACGCTCGCCCGGCAGTGCAGCGCGGCCTGCTGCTCGGAAAAGAGGAGCGGGAGAAATCCAATCTGGCAACAGACAAGGAAGCCCAGAAAATTCTCTTCGGCCAGAAAGCACGCTGAGCGGACGAATATAAGAAAGGGCGGCCTCGGGCCGCCCTTTTCGATTCCCCTGCCGTCGATATTACTGGCGCGTCAGGCTCTCGCTCTTGCAGATCAAGCCGCCCATGACGCAGCCTGAAAGCGAGAGCGTGTTTCCCTTGACGCTGGCCTTGCCGGTGTAGGTCTTCCCTTCGTCGAGCTTGTTGACTTCACCCTTGTAGTTGCCGCCAGTGCCCGACATCGTGCCGATCGACTTTCCCTTGTATTCTCCGGTCTGCACCGTGCCGCAAAACTTGTTGGCGCCGCAGGCCGCGTAACTGATGATCGTACCATTCGGGCGCTTCCATGTGCCGACAATTCCTTCCTCGGCAAGGGCAGGAGCGGCAAAGGTGGCTGCAAGCGTCATTCCAAGAATAAGTGTGCGGATCATTCGTTCCTCCCAAATCGCCACTGGTCCCGGCTTTGCCGGTCGCAGCGATGAAACCGCTGTGATGCGTTCTGAAGTTTGAAACAGAAGCCTCCTCGACCGCCTGTCAAACTTACGCAAACGTAAACGTAATACAGTTTTTGACCAAGCGGAAGAGGATAGTTGCGCCTGCAAACCACCCCTGAAACAGTCTGCTTTCTATATGCATGGCTGCATTGGAATGTTGTCTATAGTTAGCAACTGGTTTCGTTCGATCATGCGGATTTGAATCGAATTTTTGCAAAAATCCAGCAATCGGCGGCACTTGCATGTTTAACAAAATCCCAAGTTTACCCCTTGTTCGGATTTTGTTGGTTGCTCGTTAAGCATCTGGTTTAACGCGCATTTCAACCCTTTCCCGTAGCTTTGAGAGCATGAACGGAACGACAGAGACGGCAGTTTCAAAGCAATGAAATCAGGCTTTGAAAACAAAGACCGGACGGTTCTCGGGATTTAACAGGGACAAATGAAAATGGCACAGTTTCAGAGCTTTACGAATAAGAACAACGCTATCGCACAGGATCGCATTCTTCTGGAAATGGGCATGAAATACGCTATCGGCCGCGATTGCGAGATCGACGTGGTGGAAGCCCACAAATGGCTCAACATTGCCGCGATCCGCGGTAGCGAAAAGGCTGCCCGCATGCGCAATCAGGTGGCTGCCACGATGAGCAAGGGCGAACTGGCTGCGGCCCTGCGTGGCGCGCGCGAGTGGATGACCACCCACTGATGAGCTCCTCATGTATGAAGAAAGCCGCCTTTCGGGCGGCTTTCTATTTTATCAGCTTATACCGAGATATCGACCCGGCTTGTGATTGATCGCGATGATGAGATTCATTGCAATCGCGCCGATCAGGGAAAGCACCATGTTTTCCCATGGAATAAAAAACAGCGACGCAAGCATGATCACGCCATCAAGCCCAAGCTGGAACCAGCCCGCTCTGACCCCATAAGTGTCCTGTAGATAGAGCGCCAGAATGTTGACGCCGCCGACACCGGAGCGATGCCGGAAGAGTGCCAGCACGCCCATGCCCATCAAGGTGCCGCCCATGAGTGCCGCAAAGAGCGGATGAACGCTTGAAAAATCGATACTCAAGGGCATCAGTCGCGCAAAGCCTGACATCATAACCACTGCTACGAATGTTCTGATTGTGAATGCCCAGCCCATCCGCCGTACGGCGAAGTAGTAGAACGGCAGATTGATCACGAAATAGAGCAATCCGAATTCTGTGCCCGTCGCATATTGGATGAGCAGGGCAATGCCGGCGGTGCTGCCGGTCATCAGCATGGCCTGGCTATAGAGTGTAATGCCGAGCGCGATGAAGGATGTGCCGATCAGCATTGCCATCGCGTCTTCATAAAGACGGTGACGGTCCAGCGCGGCGGATTTTGAAGCATCGGTGAGCGGGGCGGCGTTATCAGCGATATCGGCCACGGGTAAACTCCAGAACAGCGAGGAGCCGGCAAACCGGCAAAAAGATTACGGTGCCGGAAAGGAATCCGGCATGTATGCATTCGCGCTGTGCAGATGGCCGAGCCAGAGCACGCAGCGTAAAGTCTTGGGAGACGGGCTAATATAACAGCCGTTTCGGTGCTTCGCACGGCTTGGAATATTGTTATTTCACGTTTGACTTTGTTGATTTATCGCAATGGGGCGGGCGAATTGTTTTATTTTATTTCGCGTGTCATCTGCGCGAGAAAGCGTTCGACCTCATGCGGGCTGCGCAAATGGTGCTTGACGAGATGCGAAGGCGCCTGCTCCAAAAAAGCCAGTGCACGAATACGACCATTCTTGCGATAGCCTGCCACCCATTTCAGGAAGTCCCAATCAAAACGTTCTACGCAACCTTCCGCCATATCCGGGCGGGAGCGACCATAGTGCTTTACCGTCCTTTTCAGAACGCGCCACAGCCGCCTCACGGTCGATATGTCGAGGAAAATCAGCATATCCGCTCGCGAGGCTCGATAATTCATAGTTTCGCTATGATTGCCTTCGAATATCCATGCGTCCTGATCCGCCGCCTGGATGGTGAGGCGACCGATCTTCTCACGCGGCCGCATCACCCAGCCCGGTTGCCAATAGAGGGTATCGATATGAACGACGGGTAAGCCGGTAATGCCGCCAAGCGCACGCGCGAGGCTTGATTTGCCCGATCCGGCGCCGCCAATGATCATGATCCGCTTTATCACCCGCATATCTCCGGATTTTAACTCTGTTCGAATAAAAATCGGACATGAGGTGTGAAGTACTATAATTTTACTTCATGGCACCTGCATGACCATAACGAGCAAAGAAAGTCGGTTAGAAAATTTGTATTGGAGTTGCGGGTAATATTGATCAAATGATTGACAGTCAACTTTGCGAGGCGCAATGTTGACGTATAAGCGGAACGGGCCAGAACAACGGCGACGCCTACCGTTCTTCTATATTAGCAAGATCGCAAGGCAGGAAATATGCCAGGTGATCGTGAGAGCTGCATTCGACAGGAGTGACAAGATGTCTATTCGATCCATCACAGCTATGGCCGGCACAGCCATTATCATGAGTGCCGCTGCGTTCGCTTTTTCATCGCCTGCCAATGCGTTGACGATGAAGGAATGTAGCGCAAAGTATCAGTCCGCCAAGGATGCGGGTACGCTTGGCAACATGAAGTGGAATGATTTCCGCAAGGCCCAGTGCGGTGACGGCGCGGATGCCGCCGCGGCTCCGGCTGCGCCCGCACCTGCCGCTCCGGCAAAACCTGCCGCTAAAAGTGCCGCTGCCCCTGCTGCAGACGACAGCGCCAAGGGCCTGACGATGAAGCAGTGCAGCGCCAAGTACCAGGCTGCCAAGGATGCCGGCACGGACAATGGTGCGAAGTGGAACGATTTCCGCAAGGCCGAGTGCGGCCCGGGCGCCGATCCGGTTGCGCTCAGCACGGACGGTAATTCCGAACCCGCAGCCCCCACGGTTGCTGCGCCGAAGGGCGTGAAGTTCCCGACCGCCGTATCAGCGAAGTACTCCAGCGAATCCGCTGGCAAGGCTCGCATGCACACCTGCCTCGAACAGTACCATGCACTGAAGGACGCCAATGCACTCGGCGGCCTGAAGTGGGTGCAGAAGGGCGGCGGTTATTACAGTCTCTGCAACGCGCGCCTGAAGGGTAACTCCTGATTTATTCGGTATTTGGAAACCAGAAAGGGGCCTTTCGGCCCCTTTTTATTTGGTTCGTGAGAACCAGCCTGTGACCGCGACGGCAAGCCAGCCGAGAATCATCAATGATCCGCCCGTCGGTGCGGCCATTGGAAAGAGCCGGTCGCCCGTCATGTCACGCATGAAGAGATCGCCGCAGAACAGGGCGAGACCGATAACAAGCAATGCCCCGCCCAGATAAGCGGCGCGACTTCTCGGTACGATGAGGGACAGCACCAGAAATGCAGGCGCGTGGCCGAGAAGCAATGGAGCAATATTGCCCAGATGGTTCTCCCCGCCATGGGCAGCACCTGCATAAGCTGCAATGGCGAGCGCGCCACACAGTCCGGCCAGCGTACTGAAAAGAATGTTCTGCTGCCGATTATCTGGTCGAATCTGCATATGGAGCTCCACCGTTCAGGCAGTTTCGCGAATATCTGCATGCTTGCGAGCATCTTCCAAAGCTGCGGGAAGAGCAGCTTCAAAGAGATCAAGTTGCTCGTCAATGCCCACACTCACGCGAATGCAGCGATCCAGAACCGGGGCTCCGGGTTTACGGACGAAAATGTCGCGCGCGATCAGCCCGTTGAGAACTGTCGTGGCGAACGCTCCATCCCTACCGCAATCGATGGCGACGAAATTCGTAGCGGATGGAATGGCTGAAAGACCGTTCGCGTCGGCGATTGCAGCGATACGGTCCCGACCAGCCTGTATTTTCCCAACCACGTCGTTCAGATAGGCTTGATCCTTGAGAGCCGCTATAGCTGCCGCCTGCGCGAGCCGGTTCACCGCGAAATGATCGCGAATCTTATCGAAAGATTTGATGGCTTCGGCAGCGCCTACCACATAGCCGCACCGGATTCCGGCAAGACCATAGGCTTTGGAGAAAGTACGCATCCGCAGAATATTCCGGCGGTCGGTTTCGAAGGGCGGGAAGGCAGATGCGGGTCCCGTTTCGCAATAGGCCTCATCCAGAATAAGCAGCGTGTTTTCCGGAACGCGCTCAATGAAGGACTGGATATCCGTCCCCTCATGCCAGGTTCCCATCGGATTATCAGGGTTGGCAAGATAAACGATGGCTGCATTTTCTTTGCGCGCTGCATCGAGAAGTCCGCCAAGGTCCGATTTATCGTCGATATAGGGAACGGTGACCAGTTTGCCGCCATAACCGGCAACGTGGTAGTTGAAAGTTGGATAGCCACCGAGCGAGTTGATAACCCTGTCGCCCTCCTGAACATATTGCCTGACCACAAGGCCAAGCAGAGCATCGACGCCCGCTCCCGGCATAATATTTTCTGGCTTTACACCGTGATGTGCTGCAATTGCGTGACGCAATCCATAATTTTCCGGGTCGCCATACTTCCAGATTTCGTGTGCTTCGTCCTGAATAGCTTCAAGTACGGAAGGCGCCGGTCCAAAACTGCTCTCATTCGCGCCGATTCGCGCCTTGAAGGACTTTCCGCGTTGCAATTCCAGCGTCTCGGGACCAGTAAAAGGTACGGTAGACGGCAGGCTTGCTACGAGTGGTGTAAGGCGAGGCGATCCCATGATGATTTCCAGTCGATTCTCAGTCCGGCACAATGCGGACAAGTCGGGCGGCTGGTTAAAGCTGTCAGTCACCTCCACCTGTCCTGCTGAGAAAGGCATAGCAACTTGTATTCGCCGGTGCCATCACAATGATTCTGCGTTGGCTGAATAATGGACCCAACGATCAGGCTGACGGTCGATTGATGCAAATGATCTATCCGGCCAAGCCGGATGATCCGGCATAAGCCCGAATATAAGAATCGCAAATACCACAGCCGCGCCAGTTAAAGCTGGCT
Organism: Ochrobactrum sp. AP1BH01-1; assembly: GCF_018066705.1. Classification (NCBI taxonomy): domain Bacteria; kingdom Pseudomonadati; phylum Pseudomonadota; class Alphaproteobacteria; order Hyphomicrobiales; family Brucellaceae; genus Ochrobactrum; species Ochrobactrum sp. AP1BH01-1. Next base: position 648,345 of record NZ_JAGPOU010000003.1, read on the forward strand.
TTCAAATCCCTAAAATGCCGAATGCGCTACGAACACAGTCCGAGTTGGTTGAATCAGACGGGTGTTCTGATCTGCTTCCGGACATGTTGTCCGAAAACCGCTGCGCAGCTTTAGAAATGCGCGTTAATGGACTTCGAGCACTTTCACACAGGAATCGAGGTCATGTGTCGCAAGATGGGCATAACGCATGGTCATTTGCAGGGTTTGGTGGCCCAGCCACATCTGCACACGACGGATATCGATTCCGCCTCGAACCAGGCGAGATGCGCAGGTGTGGCGCAGAATATGCGGCACGACCTGATCGTCCGTGCCAAGCCCGACTTCCATCTTTGCTTCATTCCAGATCTGGCGGAACCGGACCTGATTGAGCATAGAGAAGGGCCCCTTGAGCTTCTCACGCGAGATATGTGCTGCTTTTCGTGCGCGCCGGGTGAGGGGAACAGTGCGGCTGCGATTCGACTTGGTGAGCCAGAATGTAACCCGCTGATCCTGAATATCGTTCCAGGTGACGCCGATCGCTTCGCCGAGACGGCAACCCGTGTCGACCAAGAACAGGGAAAGCCGGTAGCTATCTTCGCAGCGCGACTTGATCGCAGCGAACAGGCGTTTTTCTTCCTCATATTCGAGGAATCGAATACGTCCGACTCGCTCTTTCTGCCGGATGAATTCCGGTAAATTGAAGATATCTCCCATCTTGTGCGCCTTTCGCAGCAGCTTGCTCAGCGCAGCCATCTTTCTATTGATGGTTGCATTGCTGTTGCCGCGCTCACGGAGCGAACCGATGACGGAGTCGAGCATTTCCTGATCGAAACCTGAAAAGCGCTCGCCTTTCAGAATCTCATCAATTTCGCCGAGAAACGACTTCACATTATACTTGTGCGACCCATCATCCCACAGGATGTTGATATATTTCCCCGTCAGTTCCGCCACCGAAAATTGTTCGACAAGCCGATGGTTCGGACTTTTGCTGGATGTGTATTTTAAGTTGTAGTCGACTATCGGCGCAAATTTGTCGCCCATGTCGATCTTCGTTTCCCCAACGACGATCATTGCACGCCCCCCATAGCTTTATGAGACGCACAATTAATGAAATAATTCTCAGAACACAAGATAAGTGAGCTAACTTTATGCGGAGACATTTTTAGATCCTTCTAAAAGACCGATAATTGCCCCCAGCTTTCTGTCGTCCCCCGTTACTCCCCTCGGTTTTTGACCCTTTTCGAAATCCCCATTTCTGAAGGATCAAATGCACGCATTCGTGAGCATCGTTTCAAATGAATGTGCGCCAACGGTTTCCCGTTGGCGCTTTTTGCTTAAGCGTCGATCTGATTAGAACGAGCGCTGGAAGCGGACCATGCCCTGCCAAGCGTCTTCGCCCTTGAGGACAGAGTTCTTGTCTTCCCACTTGGTGTAGGAAACTTCTGGCGTGATGGTGAAGCCAGGAACCAGTTCGTAAGCAACGTTCGCGGTTGCTGCGAAGGTTTCAGAGTCGTCATAGGCGAGCTGCAGGTTGAAGGTAGCCTTTTCGGTTGCCTTGTAAGCAGCGCCACCCCAAACAGCCCAATCGCCGCCCCAAGTGCCGTAGAAGCTGTTGATCTGGCGGATACCGCGATCACGACCGTTGGCGTCGGTGTAGACGTATTCATAAGTGTCGTCGTTGGACTTATAACCACCCATCACCCAGACCGAGAACTGGTCAGTGACGTTGATGTCAGCGCGGATCTTACCAGCCCATTCTTCGTTGTAAGCGTCGTAAGCCGCGACACCGACGATCGAGCCCCAGCCGCCAGCATACTTCAGACCACCCACTACATGTGGCATGTAGTCGTCGATCTTGCCGGAAATGGTGTATTCCGCACCAGTGTTGACGTCGCGGTACGTGCCAGTGTCAACATCGACGGTGTTACCCTGTTCGAGCGACAGGATGGCCGAGAAGCCGTTGCCGCCGGTGAAGGTGTAGCTGATCAAGCCGGTGCGATAGCCGCCAGCGAGGATCACGTCGTCGTTGATGACGTTGCCGAGGTAACCCGGGAAGGTTACGAAGGCCGATTCGTCGAGACCAACGCGCAGGCCGCCGAGCTGGATGTAACCGAAGCGCAGGGTGCCGGTCGAGCTAGAGTCAGCGCCGTCAGCCCACTGGAAACGCATTTCCGAATAAGTCTTGAGGGTGCCGAGTTCGGTTTCCGAAGCCGTCGAAACCTTGAGGGCAAAACGAGCAAGCTTCGACCAGGTGTCACGGTCGGTATCGACATCGCCGTTACGATCGGTGAAGCCGCGGCCGTAAACATTGTCACCGCCGGTTGCGTCGTAACGAACATAACCATGGATACGCAGGCAGGTTTCGGTGCCTGGGATGTAGAAGTAGCCGGCGCCGTAAGCATCGCAGACGCGGACATATTCAACGGCTTCTGGCTCTGGCGCGACGATTGCGTCGGCAGCCTGAGCGCCGGAAGCTGCAACCAGAGCTGCAGCGGAGCCAAGGAGAAGGCTCTTGATGTTCATTTCTGACCTCCAGTCAAGAATCGGAGGCAAGCGGAATAATGTATATTATTCAAATAGTTGCTGATTTTTGGAATTCGCGACACAAAAAACAGGAAGTTGGAGGGCCTGGCGGAGACGTCGCGGATATGGTGCACAATGGCATATAATCGCACGCCAAGAGGCGCATCGGGATCTGATTTTTCGGAAGAATATGCCTGAAGCAGCTGGCGGAGAGGATGGGATTCGAACCCACGAGACCCTTATGAGGTCTACTCCCTTAGCAGGGGAGCGCCTTCGACCACTCGGCCACCTCTCCGGTAAGGGCGAGATAGCCGGTACGCTTTGTCATTTCAAGCGAATTGCGCGCCAACTGGTAAAATTTCCTGCGAATTATCGCACTTTATATATACGCGCTCCGGAATGTTATGTGGAATCAGCCGCTTTCACCAAGGGGCAAAGGTGTTGTTTTGCGGATCTGTGGGAGGGAGATTCGTGCTGGTCCTCGCTAATGTGGCGGTTTGTGACGACAGTCTGACATATTCTCTGCCTGTAGCGCGGGAAGTCATGGATTCGCTTATCCAGGTCGGGTGCAATGCCAAATATCGCGTGTTTTCAAGCGTTAAGACCCGTTAATTCCAATTTACTTATGTTAATAAACTCTAAATCTCCCATCCAGAAACGGGCAATTTCGTGTCTTTTCTGCAACAGCGCTCCCTCATAGAAGCACCAGAAAGGTTGGGAGAGTGCATTCGATGTTGAAACGAGAAAGCGGGCGAGTATCTTCACATCCAGAAGAAGGAGCGCTTCGGGGTGACTTTTTCAAAAGGGGATGGGGACAGGTTGTCCTTCAGCCAAATCAGAATGCCCAGACCCATTTTTAACTTTGACTGGAGGTCAGAAATGAACATCAAGAGCCTTCTCCTTGGCTCCGCTGCAGCTCTGGTTGCAGCTTCCGGCGCTCAGGCTGCCGACGCAATCGTCGCGCCAGAGCCAGAAGCCGTTGAATATGTCCGCGTCTGCGATGCTTACGGCGCCGGCTACTTCTACATCCCAGGCACCGAAACCTGCCTGCGTATCCATGGTTATGTTCGTTACGACGCAACCGGCGGTGACCGCGTTTACGCTCGTACGCCTGGCGACCTGGACCGTGACACCTGGGGCAAGCTTGCTCGTGCAACGCTCCGCTTCTCGACCGCTTCGGAAACCGAACTCGGCACCCTGAAGACCTTCACCGAACTGCGTTACAACTGGAACGGCGGCGGCGACGGCGAAGAAGATGCATACGGCTCGAGCGAAAACAGCTCGCTGCGTTATGCTTACATCCAGCTCGGCGGTCTGCGCGTTGGTCTCGATGAATCGGCATTCGTGACCTTCACGGGTTACCTCGGCAACGTCATCAACGACGACGTGATCCTCGCTGGCGGCTACCGCACCAACCTCATCAGCTACACCTTCACCGGCGGCAACGGCTTCTCGGCCATCCTGTCGCTCGAAGAAGGCGGCAACGGCGATGCTGACGTTGACGTAACGCTCAAGGACTACACCCCGCACATCGTTGGCGGCCTGAAGTACGCTGGCGGCTGGGGTTCGATCGCAGCTGTTGGTGCTTACGACGCTCGTAACGAAGAGTGGGCTGCCAAGGTTCGCGGCGACGTCAACATCACGGACCGCTTCTCGGTCTGGGTACAGGGCGCTTACAAGTCTAACGACGACGAATATTTCGCTGCGTCGGATGGTAACGGTGGTCTTTACACCTACCGTGCGGTCACCAGCTTCTACGGCACGTGGGGCGGCGATTGGGCTGTCTGGGGTGGCGCTGCATTCAAGGCAACCGACAAGGCTACCTTCAACCTGCAGCTCGCTTACGACGACTCCAAGACCTTCGCAGCAACCGCAAACGTTGCTTACGAACTGGTTCCTGGCTTCACGATCACGCCTGAAGTCTCCTACACCAAGTGGGACGACAAAAACATCAGCCTCGACGGCAAGGATGCTTGGCAGGGCATGGTTCGCTTCCAGCGCTCGTTCTAATCCCTCAGGGATTGTTCAAAAGAACCCGGCAGCATCGCTGCCGGGTTTTTTGTTTTTCGATTTTTCACAGTTGTGATCTTGCTTTCACCGAAAACTCCGTCTTTGTACGAGTAAGACGCGGCGGGTTTTCGCCGCTTGGGTTCTCGTGATTTCCGGCGTGGAGGCGACATGTTCAAATGGTTTTGGCCCGGCTTAACATGGACCGCAGCGCTGACAGCGCTTGCGCTCTGGTTCGGGGCCGATCGGGTCGAGACGGATATCGCAACGCGCACCGGCGAGGCGCTCGCCCCATTCGTGTGGACGGGCTTCGATGTGGATGGCCGCGATGTCACGCTGAAAGGCATCGCCCCCGATCCAGAGGCGCAGTCTGCTGCGAAAGACGCGCTGGAAAAGGTATGGGGGATTCGGGAAATCACCGATCTGACGAGTGTTCTGCCCGTCGTGTCCCCCTATGTGTTACAGATAAAGAAGAGCGCTGACGGAATTATCCTGTCCGGTTCTGTTCCGGATAATGACATCAGGGATCGAATCATGACTGCTGCCGAAAATGCGGCTCCGGGCATCCCGCTCGACGATGAAATGGCGGTAGGCCGAGGCAACCCGGCGAACTTCGCTGATTCGGTGGAATTTGCCTTGCAGCTTCTGTCTGGCCTGCGGGAAGGGGAGGTCGAGGTTTCCGATCTTGATATTTCAATCAAGGGAAGGGCGGCGGACCGGGCCAGCTATCAAAAGCTCGAATCCCAATTGAAGTCTCCGCTTCCTTTCGGTTTGAAAGCCGAACGGGTCGAGATTGGCGAGCCCGAGCTCTTTTAGTGACGAAGACCGGCCCGGTTTGGACTGCATCTCCGCTGTTTTCTGTTCGGAATTGACAGCCCGCCTGTTCGGGCCTTTCCTTTCTCATTATGAATAGGCATAGCGGAGCATATGTTCCGTTTCCGGAACAGAAAGCGGACCTGACAATGTTATATTTAGCCGTATCGTTTTGGCCGGTTCTCGTTATGGCGGTTCTGATCGGCGCAGGCGTGGGCTGGCTGACTGGTTCGAAGTAGTGGTGGCGAATCTGGGGCGAGGAAAATTGACGGCGACAATGTTCGCCGGGCTTGAGTAATTTGGAGTACGAGGAAACCATATGCCGTTGCTGATTGTCCAACTGGCTGTTCTTGTTGCCATCGCCTTTGTTATAGGCTGCCTTTTAGGCCGCTTCGCAAGGCGTAGAAACGCTGCGATCCCGGATCGCGAGCGCACAATCATCGCCGCAGCACACGCCACATTGCCTGTCGACGAAAAGCCGGAACCGCCCAAGGAAGCCGAAGCACCGGCAGAAACCGAAAAACCCAGGGCTTCACCGCAGCCGGGCGAACCGGAGAAACTTCCGGTGAAGGTCGTGCCGGAAGCGGAAGTGGTTGGTAACTGGCCTTCGCCGGGCGAAGATCCGGCAGCAGAAACGGAACTCGTTCGCGACCCGGGCCGTCCGGAGCTTCTCGAAGCCGCCCGTCTCGGAAAACCCGATGATCTCACCGCCATAAAAGGTATCGGCAGGGCAGTTCAGGAATTGCTCAACGGTATCGGCGTGTTTCACTACGACCAGATTGCCGGCTGGAACGATGAAGAATCGCGCTGGATCGAGCGTAATATAGGTTTTCCGCGCCGTGTGGAGCGTGAGGACTGGATCGCGCAAGCTGCAAAATTGGTGAATGCGGCAAACAAAGCGAGTGCCAAACGAGCGGAAAAGCCTCGGAAGGCAGCTGCCAAACCAAAACCGCGACGGACAAAAAAAGCAGGCGAATAGCCTGCTTTTTCTTTGCCTTGTATATTTTGGCCTAACGGCGGCCGTAAATCAGGTCAGCCTGGATATCGGCGCTGCCGGTCAGGCGAGCCTTGTATACCTCGTAGTTTTCCATCACGCGCTGAACGTAGTTCCGTGTTTCGGAATAGGGAATACGTTCGATCCAGTCCACGACCTGATCGATTGGCTTGCCGCGCGGGTCGCCGTATTTTTCGACCCATTCCGATGCGCGGCGGGGTCCGGCATTGTATCCGGCAAAGGTGAGGACGTAGGACCCGTTGAAACGGTCGAGTTGTTCGCCGAGGAAATGGGCGCCCAGCGTGGCATTGTATCCTGCATCGGTCGTGAGACGCGGTGCGGAGAAGTTCATGCCGTTACGCGTTGCCACGCTTTTCGCAGTCGCCGGCATCAATTGCAGCAAACCGCGTGCTCCGGCTTTCGAGACTGCGCCGACATTGAATTCGCTTTCCTGTCGCGCGATTGCATAGGCGAGAGCCTTGCCCGACCCGTTTATATTCGCGCTGGCAGGAATTGCACCCAGCGGATGTGATAAGGCGCCGACGTCAAGGCCGCGCAGGGCAGCAGTTTTGCCGACGCGCAGCGCCAGGTAATGATTCTCGTTGCGTTCGGCCATAACCGCCAGCAGGGCCAGCTCGCCTACACTGTCGAGCTCCTGCGAAAGCTGGTTATAGAGCGCGGTTGCCCGGTTGCTGTAGCCGACCTGTTCCAGTCGCTTGATAGCCTGCACGGCAGGTCGGCCGGCAAAGCGTGTGCGATCCGCATCCGTTGGTTTCGGATAGATGAGTTCCGGCGCCTTTTCGTCCAGCTTGGCTGCTGAAAGCTGCCCGTAGAAGGTCGTACCGAAATGAGCGGAACGACGATAATACGCGCGCGCATCGCCGCCGCTACCTGCTTCAGCCGACCGTCCAAGCCAATAGAAGGCGCGGGAGGCGGAAATCGGCCGCGATGAAATTTCTGCGATCTTCGCAAAATGCGGCGCCGCCATCTTCGGCTGGTTCAGAGCGCGGAGCGCATACCATCCGGCATGGAATTCCGCTTCTGCCGCCATCGTGGGGGATTCGGCGGCGTGGGCGGAAACCAGCTTGTAGGCGAGTTGTGGCTTGCCCTGATCAAGCAGTTCCCGCGACAGGATACGCCGTTCAACCCACCATGCATCCGGATCGACCAGTGCCGAGGCTTGACGCGGCGCTTTCAGCATGAGGTCCGTTGCTTCGTTGTAGCGCTCGGCGCGCCGCAGATAGCGAATCTTCAGGAACTGATAGGCGGCATTGCCCTGCCAGGTGCGGTCGATGTCCGCTATCGCCTTGGCCGCGTTTGGAGACTTCTGTGCAACCGCCGCAAAGGCATTGTAGAGCGATTGTGCCTGCGCCGGACCCGCAAGCAGTTTTGCCGATTGCATGCGGTCATTATAAAGAGAACGCAGAATGCGGCGCTGATGGTCCTCACGCGCCAGGACACCCGAGAACTCTTTCAGAATCTTTTGCTCGTCATCGGCGGAAAGGCGCTGCGTCGACCACCACGGCGACAGTAACTCGCGCGCTTTGGCTGTGTTCCCGGTGCCGACATAGGCGCGGGCGAGAAGGATCATGCCCTGTGTTGTTTGGGGACGCGTGCTGCCGAATGTGGCGATTACCGTTGCGGGAGCCGGATTTTCCTTGAACAGAGCCCGTTCCGAATTGCTGCGCAGAACCGACATTCCCGGCCAGCCGCGCAGATCCGTCGCTGCGGTTGCAATTTCTGCGCTTGGCACACCGTCGAGGCCGGACGTGGCAATTGCCCAGGTCAGAATCTGACGGTCGAGAGAGCCATGCGGCATGGCGTTGCGAAATGCTATCGCACTTGCGGTGTCGCGGGAGGAAAGCGCATCAAGTCCGCTTTTCAGCGCTCCGCCGATCGCGGCCGGGTTTTCCATACGGCTGACCGCAGAAGTCACGACCGGATCGGGCGTAGCCGGACGCGGCTTCGGCGTCACCAGATTCATTGGCGACTGATGCGTCGTGGTCGGTGCAAACGGGCGCGCCAGCGGAGTTGGAATATCCGACGGCAGCGACGATTGCGCGAGCGAAATCACCGGCTGCAAGGCAGCCGCAACAAAGCAACTCGCAAGGAGTGCTTTTTTCTTCAAGGATATCGCTACGGCTTGTTTTGACATTGGCTAACTAGAACAAAGACTTGGTTGATGCGCAATATGTTGTTGAAATCAGGCTTTTCTTAGCCGGGCTTTTGGCTGTCGATTTCTCCTGCAAGGTTAGGCTTGAGGAATGAATCTATCCTTAACAAAGCGTTATCTTCGACCTCTGCCGGGCGCACTCACTCCGCGACGTTTGATCTTCCTTTAATCAATCTCGGCGTATCATCGGCAGTACATGGAACCAGCAACAGATTTTGCCGCAAAAGTGCCGCATTACGCTTGTTTTGCCAGCATACCCCGCTTGCTCCGCTCGTGTGGCAAGACTATTGTGCAACGCCTCAACCTGATCGCATGCCCAAGATGATCGGGGAATGAGGTCCCATCTTTCTTTTTTCAGGAGTTCACTAATGCTGAAGGGCTCAATTACCGCGCTTGTCACGCCATTCGATTCCGAAGGAGCGTTCGACGAGAAAGCCTTTCGCGCATTCGTAAACTGGCAGATCGAAGAAGGTACAAAAGGACTGGTTCCCGTCGGAACGACCGGCGAGACGCCGACCCTGTCGCATGATGAGCACAAGCGCGTCATTGAGGTTTGTATCGAGGTTGCCGCTGGCCGCGTTCCCGTGATTGCCGGTGCCGGCTCCAACAATACGGTGGAAGCGATCGAACTGGCGCAGCATGCCGAAAAGGCCGGTGCTGATGCCGTTCTCGTCGTCACGCCCTATTACAACAAGCCGAACCAGCGTGGCCTTTACGAACATTTCTCGCGCGTGGCCCGTTCCATTTCGGTCCCGCTCATCATCTACAATATCCCCGGTCGTTCGGTCATCGACATGACGCCGGAAACGATGGGGGCTCTGGTCCGAGACCACAAGAACATCGTGGGCGTCAAGGATGCCACCGGCAAGATCGAGCGCGTTTCGGAACAGCGTGCTACCTGCGGCAAGGACTTCATCCAGCTCTCCGGTGAAGATGCCACCGCTCTCGGCTTCAACGCCCATGGCGGGGTAGGGTGCATTTCGGTGACGTCCAATATCGCGCCGCGCCTTTGCGCCGAATTTCAGGATGCGTGTCAGGCTGGCGATTTCGCCAGGGCGCTCGAATTACAGGATCGCCTCATGCCGCTGCACAAGGCGCTCTTCATCGAGCCGAATCCCTCTGGTCCGAAATATGCCCTGTCGCGACTTGGCCGCGTGGAAAATGCGCTGCGCTCGCCGATGGTGACGGTCGAAGCCGCGACGGCAGAGAAGATCGATCAGGCCATGAAGCACGCGGGTCTCGTCAACTGACCTGCAAACTTTGCCGCTTTCTCTGATTTTTACGCTCCCGTAGCTTCGGGAGCGTTTTCATTTCAGGCATTGCACATTATATGGTGCCATCATGAACAAGCCCAAGAACTCTCCTGTGCGCAAGATCATCGCGGAAAACCGCAAGGCGCGCTTCAATTTTGAAATTCTTGATACGCTCGAAGCCGGTCTCGTTTTGACAGGCACCGAGGTCAAGTCGCTGCGCGCCAATCAGTCCAACATAGCGGAAAGCTATGCGAGCTTTGAAAATGGCGAGTTCTGGCTCATCAATTCGTATATTCCCGAATATACGCAGGGCAATCGCTTCAATCACGAGCCGCGGCGTCTGCGCAAGCTGCTCATCAGCAAGCGCGAAATGTCCCGCTTGTTCAACTCCGTGTCCCGCGACGGGATGACCGTGGTCCCCTTGAAGCTCTACTTCAATGATCGGGGGCGCGCGAAGCTGGAACTGGCGCTGGCGCGAGGCAAGAAGACTCACGACAAGCGCGAGACGGAAAAGAAGCGCGACTGGAACCGCGAAAAGGCCCGCTTGCTGCGGGACCGCGGTTGAACACAGGAAAGTAAAAAGAGCGCCTCAGGCGCTCTTTTGATTCAGATAATCGCGCACGTTCCGGAATACGGTGCGGAACATGGCATCCGTCAGCCGCCCGGTATTCGTATTATAGCGTGAGCAGTGATAGCTGGAAAAAATACGCAAGCTGCCGATATCGCTTGCCCTGTCGTGGCCGAAGGGATGTCGCGCCACCGGCGCCCCCAGTGCGCGAACGGTCGATTGGTGAGCGATAGTTCCCAAGGTGACCACGGCTTGCAGATTTGGAAACCGGGTCAGCATTGGCGACAAAAACTGGCGGCAATTATTGATCTCGGAGCCGATTGGCTTGTTCTCCGGCGGGACACAGCGGACCGCATTGACGATGCTCGCATCCAGCAGGCGCAGGCTATCGTCCGGGCGGGCCTCGAACTTGCCGGTGGCAAATCCGAATTCGCAGAGCGTGCTATAGAGAAGATCACCGGCATAATCCCCGGTGAAGGGGCGTCCGGTCCGGTTGGCGCCGCGCAGGCCCGGCGCCAGCCCTACGATCAGGAGCCGGACATCGGCGTCATCCGCCGGCAGGAACGGAGGAACCGGGGCATTATGCCATGACGGCTCCTTGCGTCGCCATTCTTGCAGGAAGGCGTGCAGTCTCGGACAGATGTGACAGTTAGGAGATGGTTCGGAATTCATGCCCTTGCATGAACCGGCTCGACGATGGCGTCAATAGCTGTCGTCGAGGTCATCATCCTGACGGCGTGCCGGACGTTCTGATGGATCGCGGCCAATCTCGGCCTTGAGCGAGACCAGATCAATGAAATGATCAGCCTGGCGGCGCAATTCATCCGAAATCATGGCAGGCTGCGTGGTGAGGGTCGAGACGACCGAAACCTTGCGGCCCTTGCGCTGAAGAGCTTCCGCCAGCGAGCGGAAATCGCCATCGCCGGAAAAGATCACGAAATGGTCGACTGTATCGGTGAGTTGCATGGCATCAACCGTCAGTTCGATGTCCATGTTGCCCTTCACCTTGCGGCGTCCGGTGGAATCGGTGAATTCCTTGGCGGCTTTAGTGACGACCTTGTAGCCGTTATAATCCAGCCAGTCGATCAGCGGACGGATCGAGGAATATTCCTGATCTTCGACGAGGGCGGTGTAATAATAAGCGCGGAGCAGATAGCCACGCTTTTGAAATGCCTTCAAAAGCTTCCGATAATCAATATCGAACCCCAGGGTCTTTGAGGCAGCGTATAAATTGGCGCCATCAATAAAAAGCGCAATCTTTTCACGAGAATCGAACATCGTGCAATATATCCACTCTACGGCCGGACGGGAGTGGACCGGCGACCGCTTATTCAGTTTGTTTTCTAAACGGCGGGTGGTATCGAAATTTACCAGTGCGTTTATTGCCTTCTAAGGACATATCACAGAAAAACAAGCAACCACTGGTTGTTATTTGCCCCCACTAAATTACCAGTAAGTGAGTCTTGTCCCGTTAATGCCTGTCGCGTTTACAAAATATTGTGCCGTTTTGACGCGTCGCCGTGTTTTATGGGGCGAATCCATGAATTTTGACGTTATTTTGCCAGATTTCACGCGGTACTGCAGGAGCAATTCCGCTTTTGCTTGTAATTTGGCTTCACAAGCGTTATGTGGGGAAAAATCCATTAAAGTTCGAGAAATGAAAGGGACCGCGCATGGCCCGCGTCACTGTTGAGGACTGCGTAGATAAGGTCGAGAACCGTTTTGAGCTGGTTCTGCTGGCTGGTCACCGTGCTCGCCAGATTTCCCAGGGTGCACAGATCACCATCGACCGCGACAACGACAAGAATCCCGTCGTTGCCCTGCGCGAGATCGCCGACGAAACCCTGTCGCCGGACGATCTGAAGGAAGATCTCATCCATTCGCTGCAGAAGCATGTGGAAGTCGACGAGCCGGAAGCGGCCGCACCTGCCCAGATCGCCTCTTCTTCGGAAGACGTTGCGGAAGGCATTGCAGACGCTGCCGAAGAAGATGTGGTGGCTTTCGACCGCATGTCGGAAGAAGAGCTGCTCGCCGGTATCGAAGGCCTCGTCGCGCCAGAGAAGAACGACGACTTCTAATCGTCGTCCGGATTATCTTTTTTTGCATGCGCTGCGACTTTCCAGTCGTGGCGCATGTTTTTATGCGCTGATGAAACGCCTGCGTCATTGGTCCCAGCCCCTCCTTTGTGGGCCGAAAGGATGCGCGACCCTTTAATGACGAGCCATTTCTGCCGGAAATTAATATTGTCGGCAGAAAATTAAGCCTAAATGCCGAGAACTGTTCGATTTTCGGCGATTTTGGGTCACAATGCCCGATATGTTAGCAAGTATCGGTTTCCAAAGGGAGTTTTCGTAGATGATGCGCCAATATGAGCTTGTGGAGCGTGTACAGCGATACAAGCCTGACGTGAATGAGGCGCTTCTAAACAAGGCATATGTCTATGCCATGCAAAAGCATGGCAGTCAGAAACGTGCTTCCGGCGATCCCTATTTTTCCCATCCTCTGGAAGTCGCCGCGATCCTCACCGATATGCATCTCGACGAAGCGACGATTGCGATCGCGCTCCTGCATGATACGATTGAAGACACGACGGCCACCCGGCAGGAAATCGATCAGCTTTTCGGCCCCGAAATCGGCAAGCTCGTAGAAGGGCTGACCAAGCTCAAAAAACTCGACCTCGTTTCGAAGAAGGCAGTGCAGGCGGAAAACCTTCGCAAGCTGCTTCTGGCGATTTCCGAAGATGTCCGTGTGCTTCTCGTCAAGCTGGCGGACCGTCTGCATAATATGCGCACGCTCGGCGTGATGCGGGAAGACAAACGCTTGCGCATCGCCGAGGAAACGATGGATATCTATGCCCCGCTTGCTGGCCGCATGGGTATGCAGGATATGCGCGAGGAGCTCGAAGAGCTGGCATTCCGCTATATCAATCCGGATGCGTGGCGCGCGGTTACGGATCGTCTGGCCGAACTTCTGGAAAAGAATCGTGGCCTGCTGCAGAAGATCGAAAAGGACCTGTCGGAAATTTTCGAGAAGCATGGCATCAAGGCCAGTGTGAAGAGCCGCCAGAAAAAGCCATGGTCCGTTTTTCGCAAGATGGAGACCAAGGGCCTGTCGTTCGAGCAGCTTTCCGACATTTTCGGCTTCCGCGTCATGGTCGATACGGTGCAGGATTGCTATCGCGCGCTTGGTCTCATTCACACGACATGGTCGATGGTTCCGGGCCGGTTCAAGGACTATATTTCCACGCCCAAGCAGAACGACTACCGGTCGATCCACACCACCATCATCGGTCCGTCGCGCCAGCGCATCGAGTTGCAGATACGCACCCGCGAAATGGATGAGATTGCCGAGTTCGGCGTCGCCGCGCACTCGATCTACAAGGATCGCGGCAGCGCGAACAACCCGCACAAGATTTCCACCGAAACCAATGCCTATGCATGGTTGCGCCAGACCATCGAGCAGCTTTCCGAAGGCGATAATCCGGAAGAGTTCCTCGAACACACCAAGCTGGAGCTTTTCCAGGATCAGGTCTTCTGCTTCACGCCGAAAGGCCGACTGATCGCTTTGCCGCGCGGCGCGACGCCCATTGATTTCGCATATGCCGTTCACACCGATATCGGTGACAGCTGCGTCGGGGCGAAGGTCAATGGCCGCATCATGCCGCTGATGACTGAACTGAAGAACGGCGATGAAGTCGATATCATCCGTTCCAAGGCGCAGGTTCCCCCTGCCGCCTGGGAGTCGCTTGTCGCAACCGGCAAGGCACGCGCCGCCATCCGCCGCGCAACGCGTTCGGCTGTCCGCAAGCAATATTCGGGGCTTGGCATGCGCATTCTTGAACGCGCTTTCGAGCGCGCCGGAAAGCCATTCAGCAAGGATATACTGAAACCGGGGCTCCCGCGCCTTGCGCGCAAGGATGTGGAGGATGTGCTGGCGGCTGTCGGACGCGGTGAACTGCCGTCAACCGATGTCGTCAAGGCCGTTTATCCCGACTATCAGGATACACGCGTGACCTCGCAGAACAACCCGGCGAAGACCGGCGAGAAGGGTTGGTTCAATATCCAGAACGCCGCCGGCATGATATTCAAGGTTCCTGAGGGCAGCGAAGACGCGACAAAGTCCGATGCCGAGGCCGCGCCGAAGCCGGGGAAAAAGGCCCTCCCGATTCGCGGCACCAATTCCGACCTGCCGGTGCGCTTTGCCCCGGAAGGTGCCGTGCCGGGCGACCGTATTGTCGGCATTCTTCAGCCCGGCGCCGGTATAACGATCTACCCGATCCAGTCGCCTGCGCTGACAGCCTATGACGATCAGCCCGAACGCTGGATCGATGTGCGTTGGGATATCGACGAGCAGATGAGCGAGCGGTTCCCGGCGCGGATCAGCGTATCGGCCATCAATTCGCCGGGCTCGCTCGCGGAAATAGCGCAGATCGTGGCGGCCAACGACGCCAATATTCACAATCTTTCCATGGTGCGCACCGCACCGGACTTCACCGAGATGATTATCGATGTCGAGGTTTGGGACCTCAAGCATCTCAACCGTATCATTTCCCAATTGAAAGAAAGCGCGAGCGTCAGTGGCGCGAAACGCGTGAACGGATAGGACTAAGATGAACACTGAAGATGTGCTTGCCGTCTTCCGCGAAGCGGGAGCGATCCTTGAGGGCCACTTTATTTTGACGTCAGGCCTGCGCAGCCCCGTTTTTCTGCAGAAGGCGCGTGTTTTCATGCATGCCGACAAGACGGAAAAGCTTTGCAAGGCACTGGCGGAAAAGATCGAGGCGGCAGATCTCGGGACAATCGATTACGTGGTCGGGCCGGCGATTGGCGGGCTGATTCCTTCCTATGAGACCTCGCGGCATCTGCACGTTCCGTCGGTTTGGGTTGAGCGCGAAAACGGCGTATTCCGCCTGCGGCGTTTCGATGTGCCGAAAGGCGCGCGCGTGGTCATCGTGGAAGATATCGTCACGACCGGACTTTCCATCCGCGAAACGATCGACTGCATGAAGGACCTCGGTATCGAAGTCGTGGCTGCGGCCTGCATCGTCGACCGCTCGGCGGGGAAGGCCGATGTCGGCACGAAGCTGATTTCGCTCGCCGAATACGAAGTTCCAGCCTATCCCGCGGATAAATTGCCGCCGGAGCTTGCTGCAATTCCGGCTGTGAAGCCCGGCAGCCGCAACATTTAAGCAAGGCAAGCCCACGGCTTTCGATGCGCTGCAGGGGCAATACACCCCTGCGGCGAAATTCCGCTTTGCGGGACGCGTTCTAGTTACCTATTTAAGGGATGCCGCAAAGACGTCCTTCCGCTTCCACAAACAGGATTCCATCGTGAGTGTAGCGCCTATCATATTCGATCCCAGATCGCCCTACCGTGCGCCATGTGGGGTATGCGCGGATTGCGATGTTCGGCGGATGGCGGTTTGCGCTGCCCTGGACGACGGCGATCTTGGCGCTCTGGAAGCCATCATGACCTCCAAGCGGCTTGATGCCAATGAGCAGCTGGTGGAAGAGGGCGAGCCGAAGCGCCGTGTCTTCAGCCTCACTTCCGGCATGCTGCGCATCTATACGTCTCTTCCAGACGGGCGGCGGCAGATTGCGGGTTTCCTGTTCCCCGGCGATTATCTCGGTCTGGCTGACGACGAGACTTACTCCCAGTCGGTTGAAGCTGTCGTGCCCTCGGTTCTGTGTGCATTTTCCACCAGGGAGATGGACGATCTGATGGAGCGCTTTCCCAAGCTGAAGGAACGCCTGCATCAAATGACGCGGGCCGCACTGCGCACAGCGCGCGACAACCAGCTTGTTCTCGGACGCCTCGCACCGGTGGAAAAGCTCGCGAGCTTCCTTCTGGTTCTTTCCGCCCGGGCGGAGAAACGCGGCGAGAAGCCCAATCCTGTTCATCTGTCGATGAATCGTACCGACATTGCCGATTATCTGGGCTTGACGATCGAAACTGTCAGCCGCAGCTTCACAAAGCTCAAGACACAAGGCCTCATTCAGTTGATAGACGCCAATACGGTGGAAATCCTGTCCCGCCGTTCGCTGGCGGCCGTTGCCGGAATGGACCCGGAGAGCCTTTAGAGCTTTCCGGCAAAATTGCTTAGAAAACACGCTGATTTCGAGCCATCGTCGCGCGTATTTCCGTTGATTCAAATCAATGCAGTGTCCGGCGGAACAGCCTATCCCTGACCATGGAAGTTGACGCGACCGTCAGGATCGCGCCGTTCAAAATGGGGAAAACAGGTGCTGTTGTGGCTGGGAATTGCAATATCGGCTGTCATGCATGCGGGCTTCCGTGCCGCATCATGCCATCTTGTCCCGCAGAATGTCGCCCCGGTTCGGGTGCGCGTATCTCTGGCCGGGCCTCGCCGGAGCGCCCAACACTCAAGGTGGATGCGCTATGCATGAAGAAGCGATAAGACGCTATGCGGCATTGGCTGTCCCCAGATATACGTCCTTTCCAACGGCTGCGGATTTCATACCGGTCGGTGTGGAAACGACGCATCGCTGGCTGCGCCAGATCGGGCCGGAAGAAAGCGTCTCCCTTTACATCCATGTGCCTTATTGCCGGCAGCTCTGCCATTACTGCGGTTGCCATGCAAAAATGGCAGTCCGCAACGACGTGGTCGAGAATTTCTGTACTGCTCTGCTCAGCGAAATCGAGACCGTCAGCCAGAGCCTGACTGCGCGGCCAAACGTGGTCCATCTTCATTGGGGCGGGGGAACGCCTTCCATTTTGGACCCGCGTCAGTTTACCAGCATTCTGGCGGCCCTGCGTGTTGCGTTCGACTTTTCGCCCGAGATGGAACATGCCATCGAACTTGATCCGCGCACCGTCACGCCACAGCTCGCCCGTATGCTTGCGCTCATGGGCGTCAACCGCGCCAGCCTCGGCGTGCAGGATATCGACGCCGAGGTTCAGAAAGCCATCGGCCGCATTCAGCCGATAGAGACGGTTGCCAAGGCCGCGAGCCTTCTGCGCGAAGTCGGCATCGATCGCCTCAACTTCGATCTTATCTATGGCCTGCCGTTGCAGACGGTGGAGACATTGCGCGAGACCTGCGAAAAGGTTGCGGCCCTCAAACCTGATCGCGTTGCCTGTTACGGCTATGCGCATCTTCCGCAGCGCCGCGCCAATCAGCGCCTCATCGATGCGAGCCTCTTGCCGGATGCCGATGAACGCTTCGCGCAGGCCCGCGTCGTTGCCGATAGCTTCATCGGTTTCGGTTACGAACCGGTGGGGATCGATCACTATGCGCTGCCAGATGACAGTTTGGCCGTTGCCGCGCGCAACGGTACGCTGCATCGCAATTTTCAGGGCTATACGGATGATCGCTGCCAGACCTTGATCGGCCTCGGCCCGTCATCGATTTCGCAATTTCCGGGCGGCTATGCCCAGAATATTTCGGACGTGACGCAATATGCCAAGCGCGTTCAAGCGGGCGAACTTGCAACGGTCCGCGGCTATGCGATGCGCGAGAGCGACCGTATCCGCGCCGGCATCATCACAGCGTTGATGTGCAATTTCCGGGTTGATCTGAACATGACAGCGCCGGGCGTGGAATTTTCCGATGAGCTGGCGCTGTTGCGTCCTCTGGTGGCTGATGGACTGGTGGAGGTCCGTGGCGGGGTCATCAGTGCGACAAGTGACGGCAAGCCGCTGATACGTCTCGTGGCCGCCGCTTTTGATGAATTTCGCAGGGAGACGATGCACGGCTTCAGTTTCGCCGTGTGAACTTGCGTTGGAACAAAGAGGTAGAGCGAAAGTGCTCTATCGAGGGAATGCTGCTGCACCGGGCCGTCAAAAGGTCAGTGGCATGGGAGCACCGCCGTTGGGGGACGTGCGGTGCTCCACTATTTTGAGCACAGCCCGAAAGCTTGAATGGCTTTCGGGCTGTGCATTTTTCATATCGATTAGGCTTTGCGGTTCTTTTCCAGCTTGGGCAGGAAAATCGTCAGCAGCCCAAGCAGAGGCAGATACGAGCAGATGTTGTAAACATACTCGATCCCCTTGTGGTCAGCCACAACGCCAAGGACGGCGGCGGCAATACCGGCCATGCCGAATGCGAAGCCGAAGAACAAGCCCGACACCATGCCGACACGTCCCGGCAGCAGCTCCTGCGCGAATACCACGATGGCCGGGAAGGCCGAGGCGAGGATCAGGCCGATGATGACCGTCAGGATAGCCGTCATTTCGAGGTTGGCATAGGGCAGGGCCAGCGTGAACGGCAGGACGCCAAGGATCGAGGCCCAGATCACCTTGCGCGCGCCGATCTTGTCACCGATGGGGCCGCCGATGATCGTCCCCGCGGCAACTGCGCCGAGGAACAGGAACAAAAGCAGTTGCGATGTCTGCACAGTCACGCCGAAGTGGCTGATGGTGTAGAAGGTGTAATAGCTCGTCAGGCTGGCCATGTAGATATACTTGGTGAAGACCAGCATCGCCAGAACGCCGACCGAGACAAGAACCTTGTTGCGCGGCAGCGGAAGGGTCTTGTCCGGCTTCGCCTTGCTGGCATTGGCAATCCGGTAGCGATTGTACCAGTTGCTGACATACCAGAGCAGCATCATGCCGATGAGCGCGGCGACAGAGAACCACGACACGCTGATCTGGCCGAACGGCAGGACGATGAACGCTGCCAGAAGAGGGCCGATCGACGAACCGAAATTACCGCCCACCTGAAACAGCGACTGCGCGAAACCGTGCCGTCCGCCGGAGGCAAGCCGCGCCACGCGCGCCGCTTCCGGATGGAAGACCGACGAGCCGAAGCCGACAAAGGCCGCCCCCAGAAGCAGGACCGAATAGTGGTGCGCGGTCGCCAGAAAGACGAGGCCGACAAGCGTGCAACCCATGCCGAAGGGGAGGGAATAAGGCATCGGCTTGCGGTCGGTATAGATACCCACGAGCGGCTGCAGGATCGATGCCGTCATCTGGAAGGTGAATGTCAGAAGGCCGATCTGCCAGAATGACAGGCTGTAGTTATCCTTCAGCATCGGATAGATGGCCGGAAGGAGCGACTGCATCATGTCGTTCAGGAAATGGCCCATGCTGGTGGCCAGAATAATGGCGAGGACAGTATTGTCCGCGCCGCTGTTTGATGGCTGCTGTGCAGCACTCATGCTCATACTGCTACTCCGAAGATGAAAGCCAGTCTTCTGGTGTATTTCCTGCCGATACTATCTGACGACAGGAAACGTGACTTCAAGGAAATTGCGGGGTTTTGATGAGAAACCGGCGAAAATTTACGAATTTGATGTCTGAACAGGCACGCGCCCTGCTCAAACGTCAAATTCTTTCCGCCAGCGAATGTCGCGACCCATTCTCAGCACGCTATTAATAGGACTATTGCCACTCGCCCGCTTTCGTGATTTGGTCCAATAGTTTTGAGAGTGGGCCAAATAGAAGCCAGGATTGCAATGAAACCGAAGTCGCCGCCGGGTCTGCTGCTGCCGGGAAGCGAGGAACTGCAGAAGTTCCACGAGCAGCGCATCGCAATGCTGGAAGACATGAGCGGGCCGGTGATTGCTTTGCCGACGCGCTATCCCGACGGCTATTTCGTGCCGCGCCACCGTCACAGCCGGGCGCAGCTTCTGTGCGCATCCCAAGGGGTGGTGCTGGTAACGACCGATGCCGGACGTTGGATGATTCCGAGCGATCACGCCATGTGGATACCGGCGGGCGTGGAGCATTCGGTTGAAATTCTCGGCGAAGTCTTCATGCGGTCGATCTATATCTGCGTCGATGCCGTGTCTGGTGTACCGGATTATCTTCATGTGGTCGGGCTTACCGATCTCATGCGGTGCCTCATAACCGATGCAACGGCGCAAGACAGCACGCCGGAACCTGACAGTCGCGATGCGCTGGTGATCGAGCTTATATTGCGGGACCTTCACACATTGCCGCAACGCTCTCTGGGGCTGCCTTTTCCATCCGATCCACGCCTGCAGAAACTGTGTCGCGAATTCGTGAAAAAGCCTTCTTCGCGTGCCACGATCGACGACTGGGCGGACAGGATGGCGATGAGCCGACGCTCGTTCACCCGGCATTTCCAGCGGGAAACCGGCGTAAGCCTTTCAGTCTGGCGCCAGCAGGCATGCCTGTTCGCTGCGGTTCCGCGCCTCACGGAAGGGGAGGCGGTAACGAGCGTGGCGCTGGATCTGGGTTATGACAGCGTTTCCGCTTTCACGACGATGTTCCGCAGGATGCTCGGTGTTTCGCCGCGGTTTTATTTGCCGCGGCTGGACACTGTTCCGTTTGAACGCAGCGATAGCGTCGCGGCGGAATAATAACAATTGTCTCTGCGATGGTAGCGCATTAATAGGGCCACATGCTGTTTCAACGCCGTATCCCACCGACCAGAAAAGAGCGTCTAAGGCTTCTGGTCTGGCCGCGCCGCTCCTTCTCCCGTTCCCTCCGGTACGGTGGCAAGCGGATTCTGCGTATCACCGCCTCGCCCCATGCGGTCGCAGCCGGACTGGCCGTTGGCGTGTTCTCTGCCTTTACGCCTTTCTTCGGCTTCCACCTCATCATTGCAATCGTGTTGGCTTATGTCCTTGCCGGAAATATCGCGGCCGCAGCGCTTGGCACGACGCTCGCCAACCCGCTGACGCTGCCGTTTATCTGGGGAAGCACGTTCGAGCTTGGCCGTTTCATCATGAACGGAAGCATCGATGACGCGCCGCCGGTCCATCTGGGGCGGGCATTGGAAACCATGCACTTCGATGAAATCTGGACCCCGCTCCTGAAGCCGATGCTGTTCGGTTCCACCATTCTGGGCGCCGCATTCGCCGTGGTGGTGTATTTCGTCACCCGGTTTGCGGTTTCGGCTTTCCGCCGTCGCCGTATCGAGCGCCTTGCAGAAAAGCACCGCCTGCACCGCGCACAGGAGTCTCAGCAAGTATGATCGTTGGTATTGGCAGCGACCTCATCGACATTCGTCGTGTTGAAAGCACGCTTGAACGGCATGGCGACCGTTTCCGCAACCGGGTCTTCACCGAGATCGAGCAGAAGAAATCGGACGGACGCAAGCAGCGCGCCGCGTCTTATGCGAAGCGTTTCGCGGCGAAGGAAGCCTGTGCGAAGGCGCTCGGAACCGGCATAGCCCAGGGCGTGTTCTGGCGGGATATGGGCGTGGTCAACGCTCCTTCCGGAAAGCCCACGATGCATCTGACGGGCGGTGCGGCGAAACAGTTGCAGAAACTCTTGCCCGCCGGAACCCGCGCCGCCATACATCTGACAATTACCGATGATTTTCCTCTCGCGCAGGCGTTCGTTATCATCGAAGCTTTGCCTGAGACGTAAAAATTGTGATTGTGGCAGGTAACTCCTGCTCATTATCGTGCGATAAACCGGCCTTCTGCCGGCGGCCTGATTGCGTCATGCATTCATAGTCGTTATTAGATCGCGTTATCGGAAGCGGAGATACAATGAGCGTGTCCAGCAAGAGTGAGACAAAAAAAACCGGCGGCCTTGGCGAAACCATCAGCGTTATCGTGCAGGCGCTGCTGCTGGCACTGGTCATCCGCACCCTTCTTTTCCAGCCTTTCAGCATACCGTCCGGCTCCATGCGTCCGACGCTTCTGGAAGGCGATTATCTGTTCGTGTCGAAATATGCCTATGGCTATTCGCGCTATTCGCTGCCGTTTGGACTGGACCTATTTTCGGGCCGTATCTGGAGCGCAGAGCCCAAGCGCGGTGACGTGGTGGTGTTCAAGCTGCCAAGCGACCCGTCCGTCGATTATATCAAGCGCGTGATCGGCCTGCCCGGCGACCGGGTGCAGATGCGTGGCGGCGTGCTCTACATCAACGATCAGGCGGTAAAGCGCGAGCGGATCGGCACGATCGACAATCCCGACGTGACCGAACAGAACCGTCCGGTCGATGTCTACCGGGAAACCTTGCCGGAAGGCGTAACCTACGACACGCTCGATCTCGCGCCGAATTCCATCGGTGACGATACGCGTGTCTTCGAGGTTCCGGCCGGCCATTACTTCATGATGGGCGACAACCGCGACAACTCGCTGGATAGCCGCTTCAGCGTTGGCTATGTGCCGTTTGAAAATCTGGTCGGGCGGGCGAACATCATCTTCTTCTCCATTGCCGACAAGGCGAGCCCGCTTGAAATCTGGAAATGGCCGACTGAAGTACGCTTTGGCCGACTGTTCAGTTCAGTCGCAGGCACACCGCATACAGCCGTAACCGGAAATTGAAATGGCTTCGGCAAATCAGGCAGCAGCAATTCTGGAAGAGCGCACCGGACACCGTTTTCTCAACTTGAAGCGGCTGGATCGTGCGCTCACCCACTCAAGTGTGCAAGCGCCCTCGCGGGCGAATTATGAACGTCTCGAATTTCTCGGCGACCGCGTTCTGGGACTGACGGTCGCGGAAATGCTATTCGACGAGTTTCCGGAAGCCTCCGAAGGCGAACTGTCGGTTCGTCTCAATGCGCTGGTGAACGCGGAAACCTGCGCGGCGATTGCCGACGAGATCGGCCTTGCCGATCTCATCCATACCGGTTCCGACATTAAATCATTGAATGACAAGCGTCTTTTGAACGTGCGCGCAGACGTCGTGGAGGCGTTGATCGCCACGATCTATCTGGATGGCGGACTGGACGCCGTGCGTCCCTTCGTCAAGCGTTACTGGAAGAAGCGATCCCTGCAAACCGGGGCCGCCCGCCGGGATGCCAAGACGGAACTGCAGGAATGGGCGCACCAGCAGGGCAATGTCCACCCCTCTTATTCCATCATCAGCCGCACTGGTCCGGACCACGACCCGCTGTTTATGGTGGAGGTCACGGTCAAGGGCTTTGCTGCGGAAACGGGCGAAGGGCGCTCGAAACGGATAGCCGAGCAGAATGCGGCGGAAACAATGCTCTATCGCGAGGGCGTCTGGAAGCGTGACAATTCGGCCTGATGCAAGAATTGGCATTTTTTAAATCGTGATCGGTTATAATTGGTCTGATACGGATAATGCCGCTTTCGTGGGCAGCGTTGTCGTATACGGAACGCCGTTGTGTGCAGGAGGATGGCGGCGTTCTGCAAGGAAATATCGTCTGGAAGGATAAACAATGAACAATCGGACGACGCCGGCTGACGGCGAAAACGAAGCAGGACAGACCCGTTCCGGCTTCGTGGCGTTGATAGGGGCGCCGAATGCGGGGAAATCCACACTGGTCAATCAGCTCGTGGGAACGAAGGTTTCGATCGTTACGCACAAGGTGCAGACGACGCGCGCGCTGGTGCGCGGCATATTTATCGAAGGGCCCGCGCAGATCGTTCTCGTGGACACGCCCGGTATTTTCCGCCCGAAGCGCAGGCTCGACCGCGCCATGGTCACGACGGCCTGGGGCGGAGCGAAGGATGCCGACATCATTCTCGTGCTTCTCGACTCGCAAGGCGGTTTGAACGAAAATGCCGAAGCATTGCTTTCGAGCATGAAGGATGTGCGCCAGAAGAAGGTGCTGGTGCTCAACAAGGTCGACCGTATCGACCCGCCGGTTTTGCTGGATCTTGCCCGCAAGGCCAATGAGCTTGTCGCTTTCGACCAGACTTTTATGGTCTCGGCCTTGAACGGCTCGGGTTGCAAGGATCTGGCGAAATATCTGGCCGACAATGTGCCGAATGGCCCGTGGTACTATCCGGAAGACCAGATTTCCGACATGCCCATGCGCCAGCTTGCAGCTGAAATCACGCGCGAAAAGCTCTATCTGCGCCTCCATGAAGAACTGCCTTATGCGTCGACCGTGGAAACGGAGCGTTGGGAAGAACGCAAGGACGGTTCCGTTCGCATCGAGCAGGTCATCTATGTCGAGCGTGAAAGCCAGAAGAAGATCGTGCTCGGTCACAAGGGCGATACGATCAAGGCGATCGGGCAGGCGGCGCGCAAGGAAATCTCCGAAATACTGGAGCAGACGGTGCATCTCTTCCTTTTCGTGAAGGTGCGCGAGAACTGGGGCAACGATCCCGAACGTTATCGCGAGATGGGCCTTGATTTCCCAACCTAAATTATAACACTGGCAACCATGGAATGGCGCGATGAAGGCATAATTCTCGGGACACGACGCCATGGCGAGACAAGCGCCATCGTGGAAGTGATGACCCGTGAGCATGGCCGCCATATGGGTATGGTGCGCGGCGGGCGTTCCCGCCGCATGCAGCCTCTGCTGCAGCCGGGCAATCATGTGGATGTGACATGGTGGGCGCGGCTGGATGAGCATATGGGCAGCTTTACCATCGAACCGCTGGAATTTGCTGCGGCCCGTCTCATCGAAACGCCGGTAGCGCTTTACGGTATCCAGCTCGCGGCTTCCCACCTGCGCCTGTTGCCGGAACGTGACCCACACCGCGGTCTCTATGAGACATTGCGGCTCATTATCGAGCATTTTGACGATCCGCTTGCTTCCGGCGAACTGCTGTTGCGTTTTGAAGTGATGATGCTCGAAGAACTGGGCTTCGGTCTCGATCTGAAGGAATGCGCGGCGACCGGGGTCAAGGAAGACCTGATCTATGTTTCGCCCAAATCGGGCCGGGCAGTCTGCCGCGATGCAGGCGCACCCTGGGCTGACAAGCTTCTGCTGCTTCCGGGCTTTGTCAACAACACTGCCGTTCGCGCCGCGTCGTATGACGACATCGACCATGCTTTCACGATGACCGGATATTTTCTGATGCGGCACGTCTGGGAACCGCGTGCCGTCACACCACCTGATGCGCGCGGTGGGTTCCTGAACGCCCTCGCGCGGGCGATCAATCTCTCGCAGGCAAGCTGAAAACTTCGCCTTCGAAGGCATCCGCTCCACGCCCGATTGCGCGTATGGCTGCGACCATCCGGCCCTGTCTATTTAAAATCTCATCCGCGAGCGCCACCAGCCGGATATTCGGCGTTGCCGATGGCGACAGGCTGCGAACAATGCGGGCAAGCTCGCTCTCATCAAGCGTCGGGTTCAAGGCCGAAGCGATGATATAAGCCGCAGCCGTGGAACGGGAAATGCCAGCATAACAGTGGATGAGCAAAGGCGCAGCCATGGGCCAGCCCTTAGCGAAGTCCAGAAGTTGCTGCACGTGGCTTTCATCGGGGGCAATCAACCCCTCACGCGGTTCAACAATATCATTGAATGTCAGCGACAGGCGGGTCGCGCCGCAGCCATCAGGCAGGGGCGCCGGGGCCTCGCTTCCAAGTGTGACGACATGGCTTGGCCGATGCAATGCGAGTTGCGCCGCCAGTTGCGACAAGGGCGTCACGACGATCTGGCTCATCGGTTCTGCCGTGCCTCTTCCAACGCTGCAAACCGTGCGAGGAAATCCGTCTGCACGTCTTGCGTGGGGCGCGGTGCAATGTCCAGCCCCGCCGGATCGAAGCCACGCGGACGTCCGAAATATTTGACGGCCTCAGCCTCGGTAAAGCCAGCAAGTCGTGTGGCCTCGAAGAATGCGGCCACCTGATCGGCACGCTTGATGAGCGTCTTGAGTTGGGCGGGAACGGTTACCGGCAGTGAGAAGCGCAGGTGAATGGCGTTTTCCAGTCGCGTTTCGATCATCTTGTAATTGCCGCCCATCACCGCCTTGAAGGGCGAGATCATGTCGCCGATCACATATTCCGGCGCGTCGTGCAGAAGCGAAAGGAGTTGCCACTCGATGCTGGCGTCAGGCACCATTCGGGTGAATATCTGGTCCACCAGCAGCGAATGCTGCGCAACCGAAAATGCGTGTTCGCCGACAGTCTGGCCGTTCCACCGCGCAACACGGGCAAGGCCATGGGCAATATCCTCGATTTCAATATCGAGCGGCGAGGGGTCGAGCAGGTCGAGACGGCGTCCCGACAACATGCGCTGCCAGGCACGCATCTTGCCGGAGGATCGGTCGGCGCTTGCCATCAGGCATTACCCGCTTCGGCTTCCGGAAATCCGAACCGCACATGCGGCGGCAAGGTAAGCGTTATTGGCGTCTCGCCGGCGAGAATGGCACTGTTGGCATCCATTGCATCCTTGACGCGATCAATGCGCACAAGTGCTATGCCGACCATTTCAGCCGAACTTCCCATCGTGCCGATCTCGCGCCCGTCCACAGTAATCGGCGTGCCCATTGGCGGAAGAGGGGCTTCGGAACGCGCCACCAGAACGCGCCGTCTGGCCGTGCCGCGATGCTGCATGCGCGACACGACTTCCTGTCCGATGAAGCAACCTTTCGGGAAGGACACACCGCCGGTCTGGTCGAAGTTGACGTCATGCGGGAAGACGTCATTGTAGGCGAAATCCGTTTCGCCTTCGGCTATGCCATATTCCGCACGCAGCTTCGTCCATGCGCTCTCGTCGGGGACGCCTCCGGCCCGACCGTAAATTCGATAGACGTTCAGCTCAGCTGGAAAGCGGCTGTCGCGCTTGATTGAATCATTCTGTGAAGACGATGGATCACTTTGCCAGGAAACACTGACAAGTGATTCTGGCTGCTGGGTTATCTCGGCTTTCGCACGCAGCCGGTAGAGGGTGATGCGCTTGCAAAAATCGGCGGCGATGCTTGCCGGGAGATCGAAGCGCAAGCCGCCATCGATGCGTGAAACGAGAAAGTCGAACAGGATTTTCCCTTGCGGAGCGAGCAATGCTCCGGGTTTCAGGTCGTCCGGTCCAAGCTTGTCGAGATCGGTGGTAATCACCGCCTGCAGAAATTTTTCTGCTTCCTCGCCCGTGATATGAACCAATGCCCTGTTGGAAAGATTTACCGTTTCAGCTGCCGTCGTCATCGCTTCGTCCTTGCCTTTCGCGCCCTCGTTACGTAAGCCCCAATGGACAGGCTCGCAAGTCCCATCAATCTGGCAGGAGACAACCATGGCCGAAACATTCGATACGATTTTGAAGGGCGCAACCATCGTCAACCACGACGGTATAGGCCAGCGCGACATCGGTATTCGCAATGGGCGCATCGCTGCCATAGGCTCTCTTGCTACCCACACGGCGGGCGAGGTGATCGACTGCACCGGCCTGCATATCCTGCCCGGCGTGGTCGACAGCCAGGTGCATTTCCGCGAGCCCGGCCTTGAGCATAAGGAAGATCTCGAAACCGGTTCTCTTGCCGCCGTTCTGGGCGGGGTGACTTCCGTTTTCGAGATGCCGAACACCAAGCCGCTCACCACTTCCGCCGAGACGTTGGAAGACAAGATTCGTCGCGGTCGTCATCGCATGCACTGCGATTTTGCCTTCTGGGTCGGCGGTACGCGCGACAATGCGAAGGACGTTGCCGAACTGGAGCGCCTGCCGGGCGCTGCCGGCATCAAGGTGTTCATGGGATCATCAACCGGTGATCTGCTGGTCGAGGACGATGACGGCGTTCGTTCAATCCTGAAGAACACCCGTCGCCGCGCGGCGTTCCATTCCGAAGACGAGTTCCGGCTGGAGGAGCGCAAGGGCCTGCGTATTGAAGGCGATCCGTCGAGCCACCCGGTCTGGCGCGATGAAATCGCAGCACTTCAGTGCACGGAACGCCTTGTGCGCATCGCGCGCGATACCGGCGCCCGCATTCACGTGCTGCATATCTCCACTGCCGAAGAAATCGACTTTCTGAAGGATCACAAGGATGTCGCGACGTGCGAAGCAACGCCGCATCATCTCACCTTGTCGGCAGATGACTACAAGACGCTCGGCAATCTCATCCAGATGAACCCGCCTGTCCGCGACAAACGCCACCGCGATGGCGTGTGGAAAGGGATCGATCAGGGGATTGTCGATGTGCTCGGTTCCGACCATGCGCCGCACACGCTGGAAGAAAAGCAGAAGCCTTATCCGGCTTCCCCTTCGGGCATGACGGGCGTGCAGACGCTGGTGCCGATCATGCTCGACCACATCAATGCTGGCAGACTGACACTGGAGCGCTTCGTCGATCTTTCCAGCCACGGCCCGAATCGCATTTTCGGCATGGCCCGCAAGGGACGCATCGCTGTCGGCTACGATGCCGACCTAACCATCGTGGACATGAAGCGCCGCGAAACGATCACCCATGAGCAGGCCGGTTCGAAAGCTGGCTGGACGCCCTATCACGGCAAGACCGTCACCGGATGGCCGATTGGCACTTTCGTGCGCGGTATCAAGGTGATGTGGGAGGCGGAAATCGTGAACGCCCACAAGGGCGAGCCGGTTGAGTTCCTCGAAGCCCTGCCGCATCGTTGAGGACCGCTCCTCATGTTTGTTGTCAACCTGACCTACATCAAGCCTCTTGAAGAAATCGGGAGGCATCTCGAAGCGCATCGGGAGTTTCTGGACCGGCAATATGCGGATGGCGTTTTTCTGGCTTCCGGGCCGAAAAACCCACGGGACGGCGGCGTGATCTTAGCAAACGGCAAGGTCAGCAGAAGCGAACTGGAAGCGATAATTGAGCTTGATCCTTTCTGGCGGCATCAACTGGCGACTTATGATGTCATTGAATTTACGCCAGCGAAGTTTTCTCCACTGTTGGGCGATCTCCTCTAGGAAAGCAGAGCCGGAGCCCGAAAAAGTCTGGATTGACCCTGTGGTGGACCGATTCTGATTGAGACGGCGAAGTAGATGCCTCGTTCCAAGAGCGGATGGCTTGCATCTGCTATAGCGTGGCACGGGGACTAGAGCGCTTGCAGAAGCCGCATTTCGACGAGCGCAAATGCTCTCGGAAAAGCGAAACTATTTACCGTTTGCGCTCTCCTTATCGCCCCCACCGCCCTTCGCATTGAATATACAATGTTACCTGGAATATGTGTCAGGTATACTTTTTAAGTTGTTCAAATTAGGGATATTATACATTTAAGGGAGAAATTAATGGCATCTTATAGCTTATTTAATTCGAGCCTTGGGCTTTATTTGACATCATCCTATGCTGGTGACGGGTTATACGCTCCTGTTTACGGAAAATCCTCGTCGGTCGATGTTTGGAATCTGGATATAGACGAGGTAGAACCTTATCTTGAGAGTAAGATTCATGCATATATATCGGGGCATGAGGTATATCTATACGCCAGCACTTGGAAGAACCCGGAGGGTCTTAAGGATGTTATTTCTAAAGCTCCGGACGAAACAGATCCGCTAATGTTCACTTTCACGCCTACAGGTGGGGTTGATGGCGAGTATTACATCAGTGCTACTGGCACGTCTCTATACCTGCACCTGATGTCAGAATCTATTCATCCCGCATATCTCCATCCGGATGCTCAGGCGTGGATTCTTAAGGCTGTATGAGGCAATAACAGGATAATGCGAGCCCATCTGATCGAAAATCAGATGGGCGCTTTGTCCTGTTGTTCTGACGCACCTCTATTCGAAAACCGTTTCTTGTTCCTGGGCGAGCGTCAAAAGGCGGTTTTTCTTCGGGAAAAAATTGGCGTGATTTGTCCTCTCTTTGTCCGCAAGGTGACTTTCGGTCCCGGTTGCAAGGCATATTCTCTCCCTATAGTCTTTTCATAGGGAGAACAAAAATGTCCGCTCACAATACAGCTCTGCTGGTTATCGACGCTCAGGAGTCGTTTCGCCATCGGCCTTATTACCGGGACGAAGAGGTTGGTGCCTATATCGAGCGCCAGCAGGCTCTGATCACCGGTGCTAAACGTGCCGGTATTCCGGTGGTTCAGATTTTTCATGTCGAGAACGAAGGGCCGTTCTCGGAAGCCTCGGGTCTGGTGAAGGCAATTTCGCCGCTATCGATTGAACCTGATGCGGTTTTCCGCAAGCGTCGCCACAGCGCGCTGGTCGGAAGCGGGCTTGACGTCTGGCTGGTCGCCAATGGCATCCGCCGTGTTCTGGTCTCCGGCATTCGCACCGAGCAGTGCTGCGAGACCACAACGCGGCAGGCATCGGATTTTGGATATGATGTCGATTTCGTCAGCGAAGCGACATTGACCTTCCCGATGACGGACGCAACTGGCCGTGAGTGGAGCGCTGCTGAAATCAGGGCCCGCACCGAGCTTGTGCTGGCCAATCGCTTTGCCCGTATCGTAACCGTGGAACAGGCACTCGCTGCGCCCCGAGAACGGAAGGCGGCATGA
Source organism: Ochrobactrum sp. AP1BH01-1 (assembly GCF_018066705.1). NCBI lineage: Bacteria > Pseudomonadati > Pseudomonadota > Alphaproteobacteria > Hyphomicrobiales > Brucellaceae > Ochrobactrum > Ochrobactrum sp. AP1BH01-1. The sequence goes on from NZ_JAGPOU010000003.1 coordinate 678,650, forward strand.
GTAATCAAGCGGACATTACCCGGATGATCCCGGTTTATGTCGTCATTCCGCCACGTGTGCTTCTGCTCGACGTGGCGGGACCGCTTGAGGTTTTGCGCAAGGCAAATCTTGAACAGAACAAGGTGCGGTTCGACGTTCACTATGTCGGGCCTGCGCCAACTGCGATCAGTTCCATCGGCCTGCCGGTGGCTGGGGTAGAACCCTTGCCCGAAGAGCTGCCGAAAGGTGCTCTGCTTGTTGTTTCAGGCGCGGCTGATGTTCCGCTCGGAAATGCGGAGATCGATCGATCCGCCGATGCGGCTCTGGAAAATGAGATCGTTCTATGGCTTCGCCGCGCTGTTCGTCCGGGCGTGCGGCTGGCAACGATCTGCTCCGGTGCGCTGCTGGCCGCGCGCGCCGGGCTGCTCGACGGTTATTCCTGCACCACCCACCACCTGACGATCGGTGAGCTTGAGAAGCTGGCCCCGGCAGCACATGTTTATGAAAACAGGCTCTTCGTGGAAGATGGCGAGCGGCTGACGAGCGCGGGCATCACCGCAGGCATCGACCTCATGCTGCACATAGTTGCCGGACTGACCGATCACGCCACGGCGCTGGCCGTCGCGCGCTATCTGGTCGTTTACTTGCGGCGCAGCGGCAACGACCCGCAGCTATCACCCTGGCTTGAGGGACGAAATCACCTGAACCCTGTCGTGCACCGCGCACAGGATGCCATCGCGCATGATCCCGCAGCGGATTGGTCGGTGGAAAGGCTGGCACATATCGGCGGGGCCAGCCCGCGCAATTTTTCGCGGCTTTTCAACGAATATGCCGGAATGACGGTGACGGATTATGTCAACCGGCTCAAGATCAGTCTCGCCCGCGAAATACTTCTCAATTCGGAACTGGATATTGAGAATGTTGCGACAAAGGCGGGCTTTGCTTCTGCACGGCAGTTTCGCCGGGTCTGGCAGCGCATCTACAACGAGCCGCCGAGCAGGGTTCGTCTTCCAGCCTGATTATTCGCCAGCAGTGAAAAAACGCCAGCTCCCATCAGGCCCGATGCCGATGCTGTAGAAGATATAGCCGCCAGCTTTCTTCATATCCTCGAAATCACCCGCGGTGACGATCTGGAAAAGCTCAACGATCTGCGGCGGCGTCAGCCTGTCGAGAGGCATGGCGTAGAAATAGGGCCAGACATAGACTTCATCGTCCTTGCCTGCATTCAGATGCACATAGCCTGTGTTCAGCAGATCGACGATGATGGCCAGCACCTCGCGGCCTGCCTCGTCGCCCGAAAGCGATTTGAGGAAATCGATAACGTCTTCCTCGTGATCCTCCAGCGACAGTTGGGTGGCCTTGTCCTCGACGCCGAGAAGCGGACGCAATTGCTCGATGTCGCCGGAACGGGCGGCTTGCAACATGCGCTCCCGCATCAGCTTCACGGGCTCCGGGAGCTTGTCGAAATCCCGGTGGATTTCCGGCATAGGCTTGGAGGCAGCTGCGGCAGGCACGTAGTCCGGCGATACCCTTGGCACCGCACGCGGAAGCGCACCGGGGAGGGGAATGGCCGAGGCGCCGTCACTTTCGTCGGCAACCGCGCGGGTGCCGGGGCGTTGCAGGAATTCCGACTGATCCACCAGTGCGACGTCAAAAGAGTTCGACGCAGTTGCGGGCAAGGCGATGCCACAGGCAAGGATTATCCCGGCCAATAAAATTCGGGGCGAAGCGGAGTTCCTGATCGGGAATGACATTTGGCGCAAGAAGAGGGACGCCGGGAGGGAACTGCTGCGCCGGTCTGGTCCCGCGACCGGCGTTCTTTCGGTGCTATTGAAGAATGCGCTGCGGCAGGAAGGTTCCCGCCACGATCTGTTCGCGCATTTTTTCGATCAGTTCCAGCGCACAGTCGTCGCCTGCTTCACGGATCAACTCGGTGAGCGCAGTTGCAAAGGCTGCTTCGGCAAGGATTTCCGGTTCGATACCTTCAGAGATACCGTCTGCCCAGGCCTCGTTATGATATTCGATTGCGACGAGCTTCTTCTCGCGCGCGATCATTTCGTCCAGATCGGCCGGTGCATGTTCCATAGACTTCATCCTGGCTTTCGCCTTTCTATTGCTCTGTCGGTGTCTCACCGTTTTGCGGGAGCTCAACCACCTGGCAACGTGACTGCCTTCTTAAGACAGTGTTAACAGATTATCACGGATTTGAACGAACTAATCCTGTCAATCCGCACAAGAGTGAATGATTGGTTAATTTCCATAGCGCGAGACGATCTCGTTCGACAAGGCCTCGCCTTCCTTCATGTAGCGGTCTATCGCCGCAAGCGCCGAAGGGGTGCAGCGGGTATAGTTGTCGCTGAACACGCGGTAGCCCTGGTTGAAGCTCGAAATGAGGCGTACCCTTTCGGCTTCGGAAGGCTTTTCCGCCGTCACGATCGCATCCATCCGGTCGCGCCATTCGCTGCCCGCCTCACCGCACAGATTGCGCAGATAGTGAAGCGAGCCGAGAATTTCGGCGAGCCGCAACATCTTCCCTCCATAGGGCGCGTCCTGAGCGAAAGCCGGAAATGCCGCCCCGACCCATAAAGCAATCGAGAAGCAGGCAGCCGGTCGAAAAAACGGAATGCTTTTCAATCGAAAACCTCTCACTTGGAAATGAGCTATTGCTATAAATAGGGGCCTCTTCAAGGCAGATCGCTAAACAGGATTAATATCCGAGCGTTCGTCTTCAGCCTCCGCCACCGACCGGGCGACATCGAGCGTACTGTCCGTCACTTTTGCGGTCGTCATTTCTTCTATCGTCAGCCAGTGAATGGAGGCGGCATCGTCTCCGGCTGTTTCCCGACCGGAAACCACCTTGGCCCGGAAGACGGACAGGTAATAGCTTCTGTCATATGCCTGGCCTTCGAGGGCGAGATCGACGGTAATGACGTGGGACAGTTCCCGCGCATCGAGCGCCGTTTCTTCCTTGAGTTCGCGGATCGCGGCCTGTTCCGGGGTTTCACCCGGTTCAATGCTGCCGCCCGGAAAAGCAAGCCAGCCCTTCCATGGCTCTTTCCCCCGCTCGACCAGAAGAAAGCGCCTCTCGCGCCGGCAGATCAGCGACACACCATGAACCTTGGCGGGAATCGGAAATACGGGAACTGTTTTCATCATGCCCTAGCTATGATCGTGCAGACACTGGTTGGCAATGGCAAAGCGCCCCTTGACCGCTCACCAAAAAGCTTGAACATGCCCACTATGTGTGGACGTTTTTCATTGACTGCAAGCCGGGAAGAGCTGGAAGCCTTCGTGGCCGCATTGATCGCAGAGGACTTTCCTCCACGATATAACATCGCGCCGACGCAGCCCATATTGACTATTCTGGATGGCGAAACGCCCCCGCCAGGCAGCAACAGGCCGGATCGCGTCGGTCTGCTGGTGCGTTGGGGGTTCGTTCCGTCATGGGTCAAGGACCCCAACGACTGGCCGCTGATGTTCAATATCCGCTCCGAAACGGCTGGCGAGAAAAATTCGTTTCGCGCTGCCTTGAACCACCGGCGTGTTTTGATCCCGGCCTCGGGTTTCTACGAATGGCGTCGCGAGGGGAAGAACAAGGCGCAAGCTTACTGGGTGCGCCCGCGCATGGGCGGCATCGTGGCTTTCGGCGGCTTGATCGAGACATGGAGCAGTGGGGACGGGTCGCAGATCGATACCGGCGGCATATTGACCACGAGCGCAAACAGCCTGTTGCGTCCGATCCATGAACGAATGCCCGTTGTCGTGCAGCCGGAAGATTTTGCCCGCTGGCTGGACTGCAAGCGCTTCCCGCCGCGCGAAGTGGCGGATATCATGCGTCCGGCTCAGGATGATTTCTTTGAAGCCATTCCCGTGTCGGACAAGGTCAACAAGGTGGCCAACACAACGCCCGACTTGCAGGAGCGTATCGAGGAACAGGTTTCCTCGGAGAATGCAAAGCCGAAGCGGAAAAGCAAGCCCGGATCCGATGACGGTGATGGCGGGCAGCTTTCGATGTTCTGAGCGTGTCGCCAGTCTCCCGGACTGGCGCTGGTTTCTACGAATCCGCTGTCTCTTCTCGTCGCGCCTGTGAAGCTCGGCGCTGAACGATGTCAGACTGTTCAGCCGGTCTTCTTGACGGCGAGAATGGAGCGACGGCGATTGTCGTTACGGCCGTCGGTCGTGCGCCGTGTTGCGTTCAGCAATGCTGCAACAAGCACGGCAGGCCCGATCTCGCGGTATTTATCAACGAGTCGGTCTTGGCGGGGTTGCAGTTCATTCTTAGACATTGGTCCTTCCTTTCATAATGCCTGATCACCATTTTGTGATTGATTGAGACCGAATGAAGGCTGTTTGGAGCCGGTTTTGGGGTTTTCCGGTTAATGCGGGAAGGGACGTTCGCGGGTTGCAAAAATACAACATTCCCGGCGATCTGGTTAAACTCTCAGGCACATGGCGAAAGTTCTTGACGGGAGCACTCCCGCTGAGGATAAGTGCGACTATGAAAACGCCGACCACGATCATTTGTATTTGTGCGATTATTATTGGCTAGCAGCTTGCTGGCCCGGCCGTTTTCGTCTCCCTTTCATAAAAATTGGATGATAACGCCCCGGCCAGATGGCTGCGCTCAGTTGCGCACTTATTTCAATGGTCTTCCTGGGGAATATTTACGATGGCTCATGCGCCAAACTTGCGTCTGTACAACACGCTGACCCGCACGAAGGAGGAGTTTTCCCCTATCGATGCCGACAATGTGCGCATGTATGTCTGCGGTCCCACGGTTTATGACTTCGCGCATATCGGCAATGCCCGTCCGGTGATCGTCTTTGACGTGCTGTTTCGCCTGCTGCGTCATGTCTATGGCGCGGATCATGTCACCTATGCGCGCAACATCACCGACGTGGATGACAAGATCAATGCCCGCGCCGCGCGTGATTATCCCGATCTGCCGTTCAACGAGGCAATCCGCCGGGTGACGGAAAGCACCAATGCGCAGTTTCAGGCGGATGTGACGGCGCTCGGCAATCTGGCGCCAAGCGTTCAGCCGCGGGCGACCGAGCATATGGACGAGATGCGCGCCATGATCGATCGTCTGGTGAAGCTCGGTGTGGCCTATGTGGCCGAGGATCATGTTCTCTTCTCTCCTTCCGCCATGAACGAGCGAAAGGGGCCGCGCTATGGCGCGCTCGCCCACCGCTCGCTGGACGAGATGCTGGCGGGCGCCCGCGTGGACGTCGCATCCTACAAGCGCGACGAAATGGATTTCGTCCTGTGGAAGCCGTCGAAGGAGGGCGAACCGGGTTGGCCTTCGCCAGCAGGGATCGAGGTGCTGGGCCGTCCGGGCTGGCATATCGAGTGCTCGGCCATGTCGATGGCAAAGCTGCTTGAGCCGTTTGGCGGTGGCCTCAAATGCGACGATCCGCTGAAGAACCAGTTCGACATTCATGGCGGCGGCATCGATCTCGTCTTTCCGCATCACGAGAACGAAATCGCGCAATCATGCTGCGCGTTCGGCACGGAGCGGATGGCAAGCATCTGGATGCATAACGGCTTCCTGCAAGTCGAAGGGCAGAAGATGTCGAAATCGCTTGGCAATTTCATCACCATTCGCGATGTGCTGAACGAAGGGCTACCGCAACTGGGTGTCTGGGATGATGTTGATGCGCGTGACCGTTGGGTGGGCCTGGCGGCGCGCCTGTCGATGTTGCAGACGCATTATCGCGAGCCGATCAACTGGACGGCGCAGCGTCTGGCGGAATCCGCCGACGAGCTGCACCGCTGGTATGGCCTGCTGCGCGACAGGAATTTCACCCTGCCGGAAACGCTCACCGCAGTTGGCGAGGTGGTGGAAGCCCTGTCCGACGACCTGAACAGCTGGACGGCGATCACGGCTTTGCGCAAGGCGTTCAAGGCGAAGGACGTTGCGGGTTTGGGCGAGGGCATGGCGCTCTTGGGCCTGTTCGATCCGCATTTCGTTTCGGCTGAAGACATCCCGGTCTTTGCAAAGGCAGACGTGGATAGCGAAGCTATCGAAGCCCGTATCGCCGACCGCCTTCGCTTCATTCATGAGAAGAATTGGGCCGAGGCGGACCGCATTCGCGACGAGCTGCTCAAGGAAGGCATTCAGCTCAAGGATGGCAAGGACCCGGCAACGGGCGAACGCATAACCAGCTGGGATGTGGTAGCTTAACAAGCTTTTGAAGCAGGGAGGACGACATGACGCTTGATAACAAACCGATCTATACCGGCGGTTGCCAATGTGGCGCGGTGCGCTTTCGCGTCGATGGCGCGATGGGCTCTGCATCGATCTGTCACTGCCGCATGTGCCAGAAGGCCTTCGGCAATTTCTATGCACCGCTTGTTTCAGTGGGGAATGCCAGACTGGAATGGACGCGCAACGAGCCGAAGCGCTTCCGCTCGTCCAATCATGTGCAGCGGGGCTTCTGTCCTGAATGCGGCACCCCGCTCACCTATGAAGCACCTGACGGGATCGCGCTTGCCATCGGCGCTTTCGACGCGCCGGAGGAGATCGAGCCAACCATTCAATGGGGGATCGAGAAGCAGCTGCCCTATGTGCCTAAGCTTGCAAGTCTTCCCGGCTATATAACGGAACGCGACCCGGAGAGCATCGAGTTTGTCAGAACGATGATTTCCTACCAGCACCCCGATTACGACACTGAAAGCTGGCCGCAACAGCAAGGTTGACCGGACCGCATACCCACCGACAGGCAGGCACAATGGCACGCGAACGCATCTACATCTACGACACCACCTTGCGGGATGGACAGCAAATCTCACCCGTCCGCCCGCAGCCGCGAAGCGTGCGAGGACGGACAAAAATTGAAGCGGGTGGTTGCTGTCCAGCCCGAATGCAGGGGGCAGAATAATGGCACGCGAACGCATCTACATCTATGACACCACCTTGCGGGATGGACAGCAAACGCCCGGCGTCGACTTTTCCGTTGAGGACAAGAAGTCGATCGTCGCGCTGCTTGAAGAGCTTGGCGTCGACTATGTGGAAGGTGGCTATCCGGGTGCCAACCCGACCGACACGGCCTTCTTCAAGCATCGCCAGACCACGCGTGCTAAATTTGCGGCCTTCGGCATGACAAAGCGTGCGGGTGTTTCTGCCTCCAATGATCCCGGCCTTTCCAGCCTGTTGCAAGCTTCCGCCGATGCCGTCTGCTTCGTCGCCAAAAGCTGGGACTATCATGTGCGCCTTGCGCTCGGCTGCACCAATGAAGAAAATCTGGAGTCGATCACGGCCTCGGTGACTGCGGCGCGCATGGCAGGGCGAGAAGCGCTGGTCGATTGCGAGCACTTCTTCGACGGATACAAGGCCAATCCCGAATATGCGCTTGCCTGTGCCAAAGCAGCCTATTCCGCAGGGGCGCGCTGGATCGTGCTGTGCGATACGAATGGCGGCACGCAGCCATCGGAGGTGGCCGAAATCATTGCTGCCGTAAAGGCCGTCGTTCCGGGCGAAAGCCTGGGCATCCATGCGCACAACGATACGGAACAGGCGGTTGCCGTCTCGCTGGCCGCAATCGACGCAGGTGTGCGTCATGTGCAGGGCACGCTCAACGGCATCGGGGAGCGCTGCGGCAATGCCAATCTCGTTTCGCTGATCCCGACACTTGCGCTGAAGCCCTATTGGGCCGAGCGTTTCGAACTGGGCATCAAGCCGGCTGCGCTGAAGGGGATCACGCGCATTTCGCGCGCCTTTGACGATATACTGAACCGCCCGCCGACGGAGCAGGCCCCTTATACCGGCACTTCGGCTTTCGCGACCAAGGCGGGCATTCATGCGTCGGCGCTGCTCAAGGAGCCGCAGACCTATGAACATATACCGCCGGAATCGGTCGGCAACAGCCGCCGGGTCATGGTGTCGGATCAGGGCGGAAAGTCCAATTTCATTGCTGAACTGGAGCGCCGGGGTATTCGCGTTGCGAAGGACGATGTGCGCCTCGATACGTTGATAGCGCTGGTCAAGGAGCGCGAGGCGGAAGGCTACGCCTATGAAGGCGCTGATGCCAGTTTCGAGCTTCTCGCTCGCAACATGCTCAATCCGCAGGCCGAATTCTTCAAGGTCGAATCCTTCCGCTGTCTTGTCGAGCGGCGTTTTGATGCCAACGGCATGTTGAAGACCGTATCCGAGGCCGTGGTCAAGGTTGAGGTCGATGGCGAGGTTCGCATGTCGGTGGCGGAAGGGCATGGCCCGGTCAACGCGCTCGATATCGCGTTGCGCAAGGATCTAGGGCGCTTTCAGGCCGAGATCGAGGATCTTGAGCTGGTCGATTTCAAGGTGCGTATCCTCAATGGCGGTACGGCGGCTATCACGCGTGTCCTGATCGAGTCCGGAGATGCGACCGGCGCCCGCTGGCGCACGGTCGGCGTGTCGGACAACATCATCGACGCGTCTTTCCAGGCGCTGATGGACTCGGTCAATTACAAGCTGATGAAGAACCGTTCGATGGCCGGGCTGGTCGCTGCCGAGTAGTTTATCTATTCACGGGATTTGATGCTTTTATCAGTTTAATTGAATGGATTTTATGATTCATTGAGCGCATAGCGGTTCCATGGTGATCCGCCTGCCGATTGCGGCAGGCGGGCCATTTTGTTTTTACGAGGAGAGAGGCATGTCCGATCAGACCATCACCGATATGCGCCTTTCCGACGGTACGCGCGGATTTCTGATGGCGCTGGCAGCCTATGGGCTCTGGGGCGCGCTGCCATTCTATCTCAAGGCTCTCGGCCACATTCCGGCAATGGAAGTCGTCTCGCATCGTGTGATCTGGTCGGTGCCGGTTGCGCTGCTCCTGCTGGTCGCTCTTGGGCAGTTCCGGGACATTCTCAACGCGGTGCGCCAGCCGCGCATGCTTGCAATGGCTGCCTTGACAGCCGCCCTCATCACGGCCAACTGGTCGATTTATGTCTGGGCGGTCGCGCACGACCAGGTGATGGGCGCGGCGCTCGGCTACTATATCAATCCGCTGTTCAATGTCGTTCTGGGCGGCCTGTTTCTCGGCGAACGGCTGACAAGGGTCCAGTATGTGGCTGTCGGTTTCGCTTTCGCGGCAGTCCTCTTGCTCACCGTCAATGCCGGTGGTCTGCCCTGGGTTTCCCTGGCCTTGCCGCTCACATTCGGTCTCTATGGGTTCTTCCGCAAATCGCTGCCGATGGCGCCGCTCCAGGGCTTTACCCTTGAAGTGCTGATCCTGTGCATTCCGGCCCTCGGCTATGTGCTGTGGCTGGCGGCAAATGGTCAGGACCATTTCTCTACGGGTCCGGCCTTCAATGTGACGATGCTGCTTTTGGCCGGTCCTTTCACGGCAATCCCGCTGATCCTTTATGCAGGCGGTGCGAAGCTGCTGCGCTATACGACGCTGGGCCTCATGCAATACATGACGCCGACGATGTTGTTTTTCTTTGCGATCTTCATCTTCCACGAGCCGTTTTCAATGGCCCAGCTTGGCGCTTTCGCCCTGATATGGGCGGGGCTGGCGCTCTATACCTGGTCGATGCTGGTCGAGCATCGGCGCAGCCGGACCAAGGGCTGAACATCACGATTCGTAAATGGGCCTTTCTTCCGGTGGATATCCTGCCGGAAGACATATTTTAGCCGCGGTCTTTGCCCTTCTTCCGTCGATAATCCGCGACGGAGAATTTCGGTATGGTCTTCTGGTCAGCGCCAGCAAGCGAGAGAAAGGTTGCTGCGACGGCGGAGCGTGAGCTTGCAGCCTTCGGCGCCGCCCTGAAGGGCGAGCCGCTTTCCCCCCAGAGCCTGAAGCCATTCCGGCAGGTCCGTTTCTCCCTCCATACGCATATGCGCTTCTGTCTGGCGCTGTTGGCTGCCACTGCCATCGCCGGTGGTGGGCTCCTGTTCACGACGGGGCGGCTGGTGCGTCGTGGCCACGCTGCCCAGCCCGTCATGGTCAATCCTGCAACGCTGGTTCACAGCCACGCCGCGCCGAAGGAGGCGCGCCTGGCGCCGGCAGTGATCGGCGACCCGGCCAGCTCCATATCGCGCCGTATCGATATCGCTGAGGGCGTCGAGGACGGCGACGCGCGCCTTTACACCTATCAGCATGTGGTTCTCGACCTTAAAGAGCCGCAGCGGGCCGGAGCCGACGACACGCTGCGCGGCGGGATTTCGGCACAGAAATCCCTGTCGAAACGGCCTGAGGAGGAACTGGAGCGCGGCGTTCCCATCAATGTCAGCCTCGCCAAACCGGCTTCCGCTACTGGGGCGAAGGTTCACGAGATCATCGTTGCGCCGCAGTCGCGTGAGCGCTTGGGTGCATTGCTGCAAGCGGCCGGTATCGCAGTTGAGGACAGCAAGCGTCTTGAAGAAGCCTTGGCGCGCACGGAACTCGTGCCCGGCGACAACCTCGAACTGCTGGTCGATAAATCCAGACAGCGCCCCGATGGAGAACAACACATAGCGCTTGCGCGCTTCGAACACGGCGATTTCAGCAAGGCTATCTATGGCCGCGCCGATGATGGCATGTTCCGCGCCACAGGCGATGAACGCCTCTTTGCCCGCCTGTCGCGGGATGCGATGCTCACCGCCTATCGCCCGCAAAGTGCATTCGGCAACAGCGGCTCAATTCCGGCGCGACTGGAGCAGGCAGGCGCGCCGAAAGTGATCGTTGGTGAGGTTGAGAAGCTGGCTTCGCAGAACGGCATTGCGCTGGACGGCGTCAGAAAGCCGGACCTGATCGACTTGCTGTTCCGCAGGAGCGCCGAGACAGAACCCGAACTGGTTTTTGTCGAGTTCACGACCGGCGGAAAAAGCCGCCGCCTGTACCGCCACGAAGGCGGCAATGGTGCGGACTATTTCAATGAGGACGGTTCGTCCATGACGAAATATCTCATGCAGAAGCCATTGCCGAATGGCCGTCTCAATGATGGTTTTGGCTGGCGCGTCCATCCAGTCCTGCATGTCCGCAAGCACCATAACGGCGTCGATTACGACGCGCCGATCGGCTCGCCAATCGTTGCAGCTGGCGATGGCGTGGTCGAACTGGTGTCCTACGAGAAAGGCTACGGAAAATATGTCCGCATCCGCCATCAGGGCGGTTACAGCACGACCTATGCCCATGTCTCTTCGGCCAGAAAAGGTTTGAAAGCCGGCGATCACGTCAAACAGGGAGAGGTGATCGCCTATGTCGGCTCGACGGGCTACTCAACCGGCCCGCATCTCTACTATGAGCTCAAGGTTGGCGATCAGTATGTCGATCCGCTGACGGCTCGGCTCAACGCGGGTGAAAAACTGACGGGCTCGTCACTCAGCAGCTTCCGCGAAGAAATCGATCATGTCGGCCAGATCGTCAACGAAATGAAGCTGCCGGTTATCCCGAAGATGCCCGAAGCCACGAAAACGGCTTCCGGGAAGGGCAGCCGCCATCACTGATTACCCGATCGGGCGATAGGCATTTGCCAGAGCGACAAATTCTTCGACGCTGAGCGTTTCCGCGCGCCGCGTTCCGTCGATGCCGGTCTTCTCCAGCAGTGCTGCGCCGCCCACCGGCTTGAGGCTTTGCCGCAACATCTTGCGGCGCTGCCCGAAAGCAGCCTGTGTGATCCGCCCGAGGGCAGTCGCGTCGCAGGGCAGCGGATCTTCGCGCGGAACGATATGGACGACCGACGACATGACCTTCGGCGGCGGCGTAAAGGCCTGCGGCGGCACGTCGAAGCTGATCTTCGACATGGTTCTCCAGCCCGCAAGCACACCCAGACGTCCGTAATGATCGCTGCCGGGCGCAGCCACGATACGCTCGGCGACCTCGCGCTGGAACATCAGGGTCATCGATGAATAGAATGGTGGCCAGGGCTCCGTGAGCAGCCAGTTGACCAGCAGCTGTGTGCCGACATTATAGGGCAGGTTTGCGACGATGCGCGGCTTCGGCCCATCGGGAAACAAGGCCTGAAAATCCTGTTCGAGAGCGTCGCCGGAAATGACGCGCAGGCGGCCCGGATAATGCGCCTCGATTTCGGCCAGAGCATCAAGGCAGCGCTCGTCGCGCTCGATTGCGGTGACATAGGCGCCTTGCGCCAGAAGAGCGCGGGTCAACCCGCCGGGGCCGGGGCCGACTTCAATGACGGGCTGATCGGCAAGATTACCCGACTGACGGGCGATCTTCGACGTCAGGTTGAGGTCGAAAAGGAAGTTCTGGCCGAGTGATTTCTTCGGCATCAGATCGTGCCGTTCGATCACTTCACGCAACGGAGGAAGGTTATCTATGCTCATGCGTTTCCGTTCGCTGCATTTTCTGCCAATTGCCGTGCGAGGCGAACGGCAGCCACAAGGCTGTCCGGACGGGCGATGCCCTGGCCCGCAATATCGAATGCTGTGCCATGATCTGGCGATGTGCGAATGAAGGGCAGTCCGAGCGTGACATTCACGGTCTCATCGAATGCGAGCGCCTTGGCAGGGATGAGAGCCTGATCGTGATACATGCACACCGCCGCATCATAGGTTGCGCGGGCCGGTGCATGAAACATCGTATCGGCGGGCAGGGGACCGCGTGCATTTATGCCTTCCTCGCGCAACGCCTCGATTGCGGGCAGAATGATCGCCTCATCCTCCTTGCCCATGGCTCCGCCTTCGCCCGCATGCGGGTTGAGGCCGGATATGGCCAGACGCGGTTCGGGAATGCCGAAGCGTTCTCGCAATTCGATGGCGGTAATCCGCGAAACTTCGATAATATCGGCAGTGCGCAACCGAACAGGCACTTCTGAAAGCGGGATATGGATGGTGACCGGAACGGCGCGAAGTTGCGGACCAGCCAGCATCATGACCGGCGTTACCGGCTTGCCCAGATGATTGCCCGTGTGCTTGCTGGCAAGTTCCGCCAGAAATTCCGTATGGCCGGGATGCCGAAACCCGGCTTCGTAAAGCGGCTTCTTGGAAATCGGGCAGGTAACCACTGCCGAAGCCTCGCCTTTCAAAGTGAGTTCCACTGCCCGCTCAATGGCTTCAATAATGCCGGATGCGTTTTCCGGCAAAGGCTTGCCCACGCTGTCCGTCAGCTTGTGGGTGAGCGGGAGCACCGGCAAAGCGTGCGCAAAAACGTGGTTTGCGGCAGCGATGGAGGGAATGACCTCAATCTCGACTTCGAGCCCGAGATGTCGCGCGCGTGCGGCCAGTTGCTGCGGGTCTGCCAGCAAGGCGAAGGGCGGCAGCAAAAGCTCGTCGCGCCGCAGCCAGGCCGCAAGCGCAACATCAGGGCCGATGCCGGAGGGGTCGCCAATGCTCATGGCGAGAGGGGGAAGAGGAGCAGCGGACATCGCGTCAATACACCAATGAATGCGGAATGAAACCGTCCAGAGCGTATTCCGAAACGTGGGAACCCAATCTCGGAAAAAGATACGCCTAAAACAAAGCGCCGACCTGCTTCAATCAGACCGAAACGCGCTCTAACTGTCAGCGATTGATGATTTTCGCCTTCTCGCGCAGTTCGCCCAGATATTTCTCGCTGAGCTGCTCGGCCTTCTTTTCCTGTCCGGCAGCGGAATCCGCCCCTTCCATGGAGAAAACCAGCTGGGCAACGCGATCGTCGGATACCTGCCGGGTTGAGCAGACAGCCAGGAATTCAACACCCTTTTCGGTTTCCTGTGGCGGGGTGGTGCCGCCGACCGAAGTGGACTTGACCGCTTTCGCCCACTCGTTTGGCAATTGCTGTTCGATGATGCGGCCAAGATCGCGAACGGTCACGTCAAGAATGCCCTTGGCCTGCTGGCGGGTGGCGTCGCAGTTCTGAAAGCGCGAGCGGAGCGCATTGGCTTCCTGCTTGCGCTTGCCGAGCAGGGCGGGAGAGCGCTTGGAGGCCGGCACCACGAAAATGACCTGCTGCAGGCGATATTCGGTTGCCACAGGCTTCTTGCCGCCATCCTTCAACATGCGCTGAACGGCTTCCTGTTCGCTGATCATGCCGGTTGCACGGAACCGGGCACTCACGAGGCGGCCCCATCCCATCTGGACCATGATGTACTTCTTGAAATGATCCGGCGTAACACCTGACTGGTTCATCAACTGGTTCAGCTGCGCCAGGCTCATCTTGTTGCGGGTGGCAAACCCGGCATAGGCTTCATCGACCTGCTGATCCGAAATGTTGATGCCGCGCGATTTCATTTCGATGCGCTTCAACATTTCGTCGGTCAGCTCTTGCTTTGCGACCTGGGCGAGATTGCCGCCCTTGCGCTGCAACTTCAAAAAGGCCATGCGATGCTGAATATCGCTATTGGTGATGGCATTGCCGGAGACGATGACCTTGACCTCAGAACCTGCACCGGCCGCAAATGCCGGAACTGCAGCCGTCCCAAGCGTCGTCAGGCAGACTGCGGCGCTCAGCATGGAGGCGAAGAGAGGTCTTGCAATCATCATCTTTCTTTCCCGATTCCTTCCGGTCGACGAACGACAATCCTTACCGGACATATCCCATCATGGTCATTGCCGCTATCCAGCCGAGCAAAAACCATATCAGCGGCTGATCATAAGCTGCCTGTATAGATGAGCTAGTGCGGCGAAACAATGACCCAAAAGTTATTTTGCGAAGCTTGCTTCGCTCTGAATACTGCAAAAAGGACGCCGGTTTAAGCTCTGAAGCGCAAATTTCTTTATCAAATGAAATGGAAAGACCGGAAGCATTTTCAACGCTTCCGGTCCCTCAAGTTTAGAATGTTTGGTTACCGCTGCCTATATCACCCAATGTGCGCAGCGAAATGTTGAAGCCGACGCTATGGGATGGCTTGTCGTCGCCCGGATTACGGGTCTGGACGTATGCCATGGAGTAGGTGAAGCACTCATCGTCATAGGCAAGGCCCGACGATGCGCGGACCAGCGTTTCGGAAACCAGGTCATAGGTACCGGAGCCGAAGACGCGCCAGTTCGTATTGATGCGTGCCGTGGCCGACCCGGTAACTTCCTGACGGAGATCGTTATATCCGTAAGCAGGCTGAGGCGCGATGTAGGCATATTGCGCGGAAACCGTCAGCTTCTGCCAGCTCTGCTGCGCTTCAAGCTCGCCGCGACGAACCGAGAAGCTGTCCTTGTCGAAGCGTCCGCGAGCAGCGAGCGCAAGACCCGTTGAGTTGGACGTGCCGATCATGGCCACATAGTCGGAACGGGCGTCCTGGAGGCCGGAGTCTGCACCGACATTCAGGAAGTCGCTCGTGCCATACGAGTTCACGCCGCCCAGCTGGAACGACTGGCCACCGAGCGCATAAAGAGCCCAGTCACTATTGTTGAAGTTGCCCGAATAGCGCAGACCGAGATTGGCGCGTGTGCCGCCTTCAACACGGTCATAACCGGAGAACTTGTCACGCGAGAACAGGTTGGTCGCGTCGAAGACGAAGCTCTGGGCGTCTTCATTCGGCAACTCACCCGCATAGCGCTCGTTGTTGCGGATATACAGCTGCGCGATCGGCTCGATAATGTGGGTCGAGCTGGTGGTCGAGAACAGGATTGGCCAGCGCAGTTCAAGTCCGGCGGTCGCCATGGCGCGCAATGCCTCCGAACGCACGACCGCATCCGTATAGCCGGCATCTGCCAGATTGAAGTTCGTATTCGCGCCAATCGCATCGCCGCGCAGCGCCAGCAACGGCGTGATAACCAGGCCGGACGGCGTGATGAACGTGCGCTTCCATTCCGCTTCGGTGGTCAGGCGCGCATTGGTTCCGTCGAAGCCGGGAACACGCGCATAGTACGGTAAACCATTTCTAGGGTTCACCGTATAATTCGCATTCTGGCGATAGAGAACTTGCAGATTGGTATTGAAGTTCAGTTCACCGCCATAGACCGGTTCCGGCAAGGTATAGGAATAATCAAGGCTCGGGAAAACCCACGGCTGCTTCGAGTGCATCTCGTTAGGATCATTCGCCAGAAGGGATTCCTGCACGTTGAACCGATAGAAGTTCAGGTCGAAATAATTCCGGTTGTTAATTCCCTGAAGATAAATCTTCGAGACCTGGGTTTCCGCACTATAGCCGTCAAGACCGTAGGTACGGCTGAAGTTGCGGTCGGTCTGTGCCATCACATCCCAGCCGAAGCGCCAGCGCGAATTGAGATTGAAATCGCCTTTCGAGGCGACCATGCCGCGATTGTCTTCGTAACGATCCACGGAAACTGCACTGAATTCTTCAGGCTTGTTCTGGTGAATGCCCGCGATGCGAAGATTATAGGTGCCGTTTTCCAGACGATGACGCCATTCGGCTTCGGTCAGGAAGCCCTGCTTGGTGTAGGCCGTCGTGGACAGCGTCAGATCGTAGTTCGGGGCGAGCGCCCAGAAATAAGAATTCTTGATGCCGACGCCGAGGTCATCCTTGTAGGAGAAACCCGGAAACAGGAAGCCGCTCTTCCGCTTCACCGTCGGGTCGGCCATCTCGAACGCCGGGAAATAGGCAAGCGGCATGCCGAAGAATTCGAAGCGGCCATGTTCGAAGCGGACCGTCTTGGTCGTGCTGTTCCAGATGATCTTGCGCGCCTTGATCTGCCAGAGAACAGGCTTGTCCGGATTTTTCGCGCAGGGTTCGCAGGCCGTATACACGCCGTTATTGAACGTCGTGATCTCGCCATTGCTGCGTTCGGCGCTTTCAGCCGCAAACCGGGTGTTGTCCGTCGTCTCGACGCGCAGGCCGTTTACGAAGCCGTCGCGGAAACTGTCGGTGACATCCATATGGTCGGAGTAGATCTTGTTGCCGTCGCGTTCGACGACCTCGACATTGCCCGTCGCGGTCATGCGCCGCGTCTGCTGGTTATAGGTCACCTTGTCAGCGACAAGGCGATTACCGTCATACTCGATACGCACCTTCCCCTGAGCCGTGACGGTATTGACGTCACGATCATAGATAAGCTCGTCGGCTTGCAGGAGCATGCGCGCATTCGGATCGCTTTGGTAATTGGCGCCAAGAGCGTCTTGAGCCAATGCGGGTGAGGGCAGGGCTGCGACAGAAATGAAAGGTAAAGCAAGGACGCACGCCAAGGCCGTCCCGCGCGTCAGGCGCGAGAGCGAATGGGGCAATACCATGCGGGCGTTACTCAAACCCACTAACCATCCTCCTTATGCAACAAAAAGGAGACACCAAAGAATGTCGCGATAATAACCGGAACCCAGGCAGCCACGAATGGCGGGACGAATCCCGCATTCCCGAATGCCTTCACCAGCACCGAAACGACATAAAGCATGAAGCCTGCGATAACGCCACCCAGAATCATAGCTCCTGACTGACCAAATCGCACAAATTTCAAAGACACTGTTGCAGCAATGAGAGTCATCGCCATCAGCAATGCCGGCAAAGCCAGAAGTGACTGGTATTGCATGTCAAACGCGTTTGCGGAGTAGCCGAAGGAACGCGCGACCTCGATCTTGCGGCGCAGCTGCGTGAAGGGGATCGTGTCAGGCGTCGCGAGCTTCTCTTCCACATATTCCGGGCGCAGCTGCGTCTCGATCTGGAAACGCGCCATTTTCTGGGGCTCTTCGCCGCGTGCGAATCGCGTCACATCGGTCAGTTCCCAGTAACCGTCCTTGAGCTGCGCCCTGCGTGCGTCGAAGCGTTCCCTGATATTCTTCTTTTCATCGAACTGGATGAAAGTGGCGTCAGCCAGCGTCGCGCCCTGATCCAGTATGCTTTTCGCGCCGATGATCGTTTCGCCCTCATCGGTCTTCTGACGCAGCCACGGATCGCGCAGCGCGGAGACATCGGTAACCTTGCCGGTCTTCCACGTCGATGCGATTTCATCGGCCTTTGCAAAGCCGTAGGCGGCAAACGGATTGAGGACGAAGATCGTAGCCAGACCAAACAGGAAGGCGCCGAAACAGGCGGGCAGAAGGAATTGCCAGGCCGACACGCCGACCGAGCGCGCGACGACCAGCTCGTATTTTCTGTTGAGCGAGATGAGTGTCGCCATTGCCGAGAACAGGGCGACGAACGGGATCATCTGCTGCATGATGAAGGGAACGCGCATGGCGGACAGGCCAAGCGCCGCCCACACGGAATAATCCGGCAGGTTTGAAAGTTTGCTCGCATTCTCGGTAAAATCGAGAAGCAGCGACAAAGCAAAAATGCCGAGCAGAAAATAGAGGGTGATCTGCACATAGCGGATGAAGAAATAGCGCCCAAGCGTCCAGCCGATCATGCCTTTCCTCCGGCATTATTGCGTGAACGTCCGGTGAGGCGCGCATAGAGCGCCAAAACATTGTTTCTCACACTGTCGAAACTGTCGAGAATGCGGTCGTTCCATTTGTCCGGCAGGCCGATCCGCCGCCCGGTGGCGAGCGCGAAGCCTGTTACGAGAATGACGGCTGCGGGAACCAGGTACATGACGATGATATAGCCTGCATCCTTGTCGGCCCGGTCGGAGGCGAAATAGCCGGCCCAATAGACGAGAAGGGCGGTGCTGATCGCCGAGAAGGACGCCGACACACGGGCTTCGCGGTGCGAGCGGGAATCGCCCGCGAACGCCAGGGCAATCATCGCAAAGACCACAGGATAGAGCCATTGCGTCAGCCGCCGGTGCAATTCTGCCTTGTATCGCAGCGGTCGGGTCTGCAGGATCGGATCGTTCGGGTCGGGGTTCAGCAGATAGGAAAGAGGACGGTCCTTGGCATAAATGACGAAATCGTCGCCAGCCGAGGCGAACTGGCTGAGATCGAACGCATAGGAATTGAACTTGATGATCGAAACCGTGCCATCCGCCACATCGCGGCGCTGCACTTCGCCATTCTGCATCAAAAGCATGTCGCCGGTCGGCGTCGAAGCAATCGCGCCATCGGCTGCATAATAGATGAGGTCGAGCGCCGGATCGCGGGAATCGGCAATGAAAAGCCCGCCGATGCTGCCATCGGCGCGCCGTTCCGCCACCTGAATGTAGAGATTGTCGGCGAGCTTGCGGAAATTGCCTTCCTGAACGATGACATTCATGAGGTCGGCGCTGGCATTGGCGATCATCGCGCGCATGTTCATGCGCGCATAGGGATCGACATAGTTGGCGACCAGAAACGAGATGACGGAGATAACGGCCGCGAGAATCAGGATCGGGCGCATGACCGCGCTGCGCGGTGCGCCGGATGCATTGATGACGACCAGCTCCGAATCCTGGTTCATGGTGGACAGCGTCTGCGTGATGGCAATAATCAGCGCAAACGGCATCACGAGCGGAATAGCCGAGGGAATCAACAGCGAACTGAACTGAACGATGGTCTGGAATGTCTGGCCGCTTGTGGTCAGAAAGTCGATGCGCTGGAGCACCTGCACGGTCCAGGTGATGCCGACCGCAGCGCCAAGCACTGCGAGGAACATGATCGCCACCCGGCGCAGGATGTACAACTCGATCAATCGCATAGGTGGAGTCTACATCCCGGTTCCGTTGAAGGAGCGCGCATCCGAAAAAGGCTGCGGCGCTCGTGACAATGACTAAACTTAATGACGCTTGGCTAAGATTGACCCAATAAACGCGGTTAACAGATTACTAAAACCATCACGAAGATGCCAGCTCTCGTGTTCCTGTTAACGGGTCCCGTTAATGAGCGATGCGTCGGCTCAAGGCAACCAGTTTTTGCATGATGCGGGTAAGACTGGCTCGCAATTGTGTCTTGCACGGTTTTCCTCGGCCTAAAACTGGAACAATCCCGGTTCCACTCTTGCTGTTTCGCCATATTCGTCTCACATGAGTGGGGAAAAGTCGCGACACAATCGTGTCATTCTTAAATCGACACCAAGTTTGGAGTTGTCATGTCTAAACGTCCTTCGATCTCTTTCAGCGATTTTGCAGTACCGGAAAAAGGCGTGTCCATCGTCCTCGTCGCCAAGGGCGGCGGCTTTGCGGACGAGGCGGCCGCAGCTGCCGGCGGTGCGGAAAAGATCAGGCGCATTGCCGAAATTTCCGGGTTTACGGGTGCCTTGGGCAAGACGGCTGAAGCGATCGAGACAACTTCCAGCGGTGTCGACAAGATCGTGCTGGTCGGTGTCGGCGAACCCGGCAAGCTTGGCAATGACGACTGGCTGAAGATCGGCGGGGCGGCTTTTGCACGAATCGGCAAGGCCGACCGCGCAACCGTGACGCTGGCACTGCCGGAAACCACCATCGCCGGTGATGAAGCCGCCGATGTGGCGCTGGGCATGATTCTGCGCTCCTACAAGTTCGAACGCTACAAGACGCGCAAGAACGATGAGGAAAACGGCGATCCGAAACACTCCGCGAAGATCAACATCTGCGTCGCGGATGCCCATACTGCGAAGCGGGCTCTAGAAGTCGCCGAAGCGGTGGCGGACGGCGTTATCCAGGCGCGCAATCTCGTCAATGAGCCTGCGAATATCCTCGGCCCTGTCGAGTTCGCGCAGGAAGCTGAAAAGCTCGAAAAGCTCGGCGTGAAGGTCGAGGTGCTGGGCGAGAAGGAAATGAAGAAGCTCGGCATGGGTGCGCTTCTTGGCGTGGCGCAGGGTTCCGTTCGCCCACCGCGACTGGTCATCATGGAATGGCAGGGCGCGAAGAGCAAGGAAAAGCCGGTGGCCTTCGTCGGCAAGGGCGTGGTGTTCGATACGGGCGGCATTTCCATCAAGCCTGCTGGCGGCATGGAAGACATGAAGGGCGACATGGGCGGCGCGGCAGCCGTGACCGGCCTGATGCGCGCTCTGGCTGGCCGCAAGGCGAAGGTCAATGCAATCGGCGTGATCGGCCTTGTGGAAAACATGCCCGATGGCAACGCCCAGCGTCCGGGCGACATCGTGACCTCCATGTCCGGGCAGACGATTGAAGTCATCAACACCGATGCGGAAGGCCGTCTCGTCCTCGCCGATGCGCTGCACTATACGAACGACCGTTTCAAGCCGCGCTTCATCATCAATCTGGCCACGCTTACGGGTGCTGTCATGGTCGCGCTCGGCCAGTATCATGCCGGTCTCTTCTCCAATGACGACGAACTGGCGGACCAGCTTTACGATGCGGGCCAGTCGACGGGTGAAAAGCTGTGGCGCCTGCCGCTTGGCACCGAATACGACAAGATGATCGATTCGAAGTTCGCCGATATGAAGAACAGCGCTGGCCGTTACGGCGGATCGATTACGGCGGCACAGTTCCTCAAGCGCTTCGTCGGCGAGACCCCGTGGGCGCATCTCGACGTTGCGGGAACGGCAATGGGCTCGCCCGCTAACGAATACAGCCAGACCTGGGCCTCCGGCTATGGCGTTCGCCTGCTGGACCGCCTTGTCCGGGATCATTTTGAAAGCTAAAATCTTTTTCTGAACAAAGGGATGGGTGGAGAAGCGGAATCAGTTTCTCCACCCTTTCGTGAAACGGATAGTGCATGGCGGAAATCCTCTTCTATCATCTGACGGAATCGACACTCGATGAGGCCTTGCCCGGCCTGGTCGAGCGCTCGCTCGGGCGCGGCTGGCGCGTCACGATCCAGACCGTCAGCGAAGAAAGACGCGATGCGCTGGACGGTTTGCTCTGGACTTTCTCCGACACTTCTTTCGTGGCGCACGGAACCGACAAGGAGCCTCATCCCGAACACCAGCCGGTCTTGCTGACCACGAGTGAAGCCAATCCGAATGGAGCGACGGTGCGCTTTCTCGTTGAAGGCGCGGGGCTGGAACAGGCGGACGCCTATGAGCGTCTCGTCGTCATGTTCGACGGACACGATCAGGAGCAGCTCGATATTGCCCGCGGGCAATGGAAAAATTTCAAGGCGGGAAACCACGATTTGACCTACTGGCAGCAGACGCCGGATCGCCGCTGGGAGCGTAAGGCGTGAGGCGGTTGTTTTTCATTGTGATGATCGTCGCGGGTTTTGGCCTTGGTATCGGCTATCCCTGGTATATGCGCCATTTCACCGGAAGCGAGATTGGCCGCTGGACCATGCTGGAAAATCGGCAGAGCGGCTTCAAGATACAGGAAGTCAGATTATCGACGGCTGACGGGCCGGTGCGCGTGTTCATCGATGCGACGCCTTTGCCGGGCTATGTGCCTGCGGAACGACGTTCGGCGGTTACGCTCGCGGTCAGCCGCGACGGTCAGCCGGTTCTCTCCCAGGGACTGGATTTCGCCTCGACCACCGGCTCCATCAATACGGACCGCCCGCAGGACGGCAGCGTTCTGCGCCAGAGCGCGGGTGATATCGATCCGGTTATTCCGGGCTCTTATGCTTTCCGGCTCGTGCAGGGCAATACGGATGGGCTTCAGCTTTCAAAAGCCGATCTCGTCTTGCGGCGCGGAGCGGAAACGCCCGACGAGACCTATATGACCATCGGTCTCGTTCTTGGCGTACTTGGCGTCTATGGCCTGATGCGTACGCGGTTGCGGCGGCAAAGCTGAGGACGCAGGGATGCGGGCTGCGATTCTCGACCGTCTTCTACTGTTACTGCTGTCCGCACTTGCTGCCTTTGTTGCGCTCGTTCCGATGGTGGAACTCGGCTGGCTCGGCTCGTCCTTTGAAGGATCGAGCGGCTATTTGGCCATGTTCATGGCTTTTCCGATCCTGACCGCTATTTTTGCAGTGTTCGCGGTGCAGCTGGCGCCACGCCCGCTGCCGAAAACGTTCCGTATTATTGGCTGGGCAGTACTCGCAATCGTGGTCTTGTTGATGTTTGCCTAAGGCATAATCCGACCGGAGTGAAACCAGGATCGATAAGATTATGCCTCGGATAGAAAGATTTAGAGGGCATTTCCGACAGGAACAGCCCTGCATCACGCCACTTTTGTGGACGGAGCCATCACCATGTCAACGTGGATATTACCATACGGGCAATAGAGTGCGCCGCGCTCGTCTTTTTCTATCAGGCCCAATTCGACCAGAGCCGCCGCGTCCTCGTGGACACGCCTAACATCGCGGCCCAATCGGCGGGCAAGTTCCCGCACACCTACTGTGCCACTTCCCAAAAGCTCATTGAGCAACAGCCAGCGCCGTTCGGTAAGCTGGGAAAAGAAAGCTGCCGGCGTCTCGAAATTGAGCGTTTCGCCCTGATATTCACCAGATGCCAGCCCCGCCTTGGCGCGCTGCCCAGCTGTACGCAATGCTGATTTCCAGTTCGGATTCGTCGTGATCGTTAATGTTCTCATGACCGCCTCCGTTTCTCTACTTCCAATAAAAAATCCTCGATGAGTTGGTCCAGGGTTGTGAACTGATAAGGATATTCTTTGCCGTCCAAATGCATATGGTCGCCCTTTCCACGCTCATTATCGAAGCCGACGACACGTTGTCCGTTTTGGATATAAACCATCCGGTATTTGAACCCATGGGACGCAGGCGGCACCGGCGTCGGAACCTGCCAGATAACGAATTGGATAATACTTCCGTCTGTCTCGACGCTCTTATGCTCGGTGAGCTTTTGCGCTTTCATGTTGTCAAGTATGCCAACATTTTACGGTGTTGTCAAATTCGCCAACAAGCCGGTGGGGTCGTAGGCCTTGTGCGATGGATGTTCGCCACAGCACTCTGGATCGTCATTCCACCATTGCTTCTTCATATTCGGCCGACATTTCCAGCCACTTATCCTCAGCGTCCGCAAGGGCAGAGCGTGCATCGCTCATGTCCTTGTTGATGCGGATCGCCTCTTGAGGCTCCTTCTCATAAAGAGCCGGATCTTCCAGTTGGGACGAGAAGCCTTGAATCTGTTTCTGCAGTTTTTGAATCAAGGCTTCGGTTTCCTTGATCTTTTTCTGCAGTGGCGCCATGGCTTCGCGTTTCTGGGCGGCGAGTTTTCGCTGCTCGGCCTTGTTGACCTTGGCGTTATCGTCGCGGTCGGAAGCCGGTTCTCCCCTGGCATCGGCCAGAACGATCTGACGGTATTCATCGAGATCGCCATCAAACGTCTTCACGCCGCCTTCGCGAACCAGCCACAGCCGTTCCATCGTGGCTTCGATCAAGTGGCGGTCGTGGGCGATAAGGATCACCGCGCCGTTGAAAGCGTTGAGCGCATGCACAAGCTCCTCGCGGCTGTCGATGTCCAGGTGGTTGGTCGGTTCGTCGAGGATCAGCAGGTTCGGGCCGTGAAAGGTCGCAAGGCCCATCAGGAGGCGCGCTTTCTCACCGCCGGAAAGATCCTTGGCAGGCGTCAGCATTTTCTCGGTCGAAAGGCCCATCTGTGCGACACGGGCACGGACTTTTGCTTCAGGCTCTGTCGGCATCAGCTTGCGCACATGCTCGATGGCATTGTCTTCCGGTATGAGGTCATCAAGCTGATGCTGCGCGAAAAAGGCAACCTTCAGATTGGGCGAAATCGTAAGAGTGCCTTTTTCCGGCGTCAGGCGACCGGCAATCAGCTTGGCCAGCGTCGACTTGCCGTTACCGTTCGAGCCCAGAAGCGCAATACGGTCGTCATTGTCGATGCGCAGCGTCACGTTGCGCAGCACCGGCTTGCCCGGCACGTAGCCCACATCCGCATTGTCGAGCGCGATGATCGGTGAGGCGGCCTTCTTTTCCGCGTCCGGAAAGCGGAACGGCTGCACATGGCTTTCGACATAAAGCTCAATCGGCTTCAGCTTTTGCAGCGCCTTCAGGCGAGATTGCGCCTGCCGTGCCTTGGTTGCCTTGGCGCGGAAGCGTTCCACGAAGGATTCCATGTGCTTGCGGTGGGCTTCCTGCTTGGCGTGCGCTTTCTGCTGCAATTCCAGCATTTCGTGGCGCTGGCGCTCGAACTGGTCGTAATTGCCGCGCCAGAAGCTGATCTTCTTTTGGTCGAGATGCATGATCGAGCTGGTCGCGGAGTTCAGGAGATCGCGATCATGGCTGATGATGATGACCGTGTGCGGATAGCGCTTCACATAGTCGACAAGCCACAGAACGCCTTCAAGATCGAGATAGTTGGTCGGTTCGTCCAGGAGCAACAGGTCTGGCGCTGCAAAGAGGACCGCAGCCAGCGCGACGCGCATGCGCCAGCCGCCGGAGAAGGCTGACGCTGGCTGGCGTTGCGCTTCGGCGCTGAAACCGAGGCCGGACAGAATGGCGCCTGCGCGTGCTTCTGCGGAATGGGCGTCGATATCGGCAAGGCGCGTGTGAATTTCGGCGATGCGATGCGGATCGGTCGCTGTGGCCGCTTCTTCCAGAAGCGCTGCGCGTTCCTTGTCCGCCTTCATGACGATTTCGATCAGCGCTTCTTCGGTGCCGGGCGCTTCCTGTGCGACCTGACCGATACGGGTATTCTTCGGAAGCGAGATGCTGCCGGTTTCCGGCGCGAGATCGCCCGTAATCACGCGGAAAAGCGTGGATTTTCCGGTGCCGTTGCGGCCGACAAAGCCCGTCTTCGATCCCGCTGGCAGCGTCACGCTGGCGTGGTCGATCAGGAGGCGTCCGGCAATTCGTACGGAGATATCGTCAAGGATAAGCATGATGAAAGCGCTTTTGCACGGCTTGAAGCGTTTCCGCAAGTATCAACAACAGTCAGGCGAAGCGACGTCCGCCTTCCGCTCGCAGGAAATGCATGAGATCGAGCGACGGCGCTTCCGTCCCCAGCCGGGTGAACGCGGTATGGATTTGTCCGCGATGATGCGTCTGGTGGTTGAACATATGCGCAAGCGACGGCGCGAGCCTCTGGCTTATCGTGCGCATTTCATTGAGCGCGGTGTAGCTGTAGCGGCCACCAAGTTTCTGGCTGTCGAGCCCGTCCGCGAAGCGGCATATGCGCGCGTCTTCCGCCTGCCGCAGATCGCGCAGCATGATGAAATTGTCGGAAATGATCGCATCGAGCGTTTTCGGGTGGTCGCCTTCCGTGGTGAAGCGCTTCATCCAGATGCGGTCGGCGACCAGTATGTGATTGAGCGTGCGGTGGATGGAACCGAAGAACAGGCCGAGGTCGAGCCTGTATTCCTCGTCGCTCAGTTCCGCTGCGGCAGCATAGACAAGTTCATTTGCCCATCGGTTGTAATAGGCGAACATTTGAAAATGCTGTTCCACGAGACCCCCTGACCGTCCGTCCGCACCGCTTCCGCGGGCTGAATCGGCGCGGCATCATCTATGCAATCAATTTTCTGTCGTCTCAAGGTGCTAATCGGTTCGCCTCTTGGCAATCGGGCCTATCGACGGTATAGAGCCTCACTTTTCTGAAAATTCCAGCACAAGGTGTCATAATGGCAATCGAACGTACCTTCTCCATGATCAAGCCCGATGCGACCCGCCGCAACCTGACCGGCGCAATCACCGCCAAGCTCGAAGCAGCTGGCCTGCGCGTCGTCGCTTCGAAGCGCGTCTGGATGAGCCTGCGTGAAGCTGAAGGCTTCTATGCTGTTCACAAGGATCGCCCTTTCTTCGGCGAACTGACGGAATTCATGTCTTCCGGCCCGACGGTCGTTCAGGTTCTGGAAGGTGAAAACGCTATCGCCAAGAACCGCGAAATCATGGGCGCAACCAACCCGGCAAACGCTGATGAAGGCACCATCCGCAAGGAATTCGCCCTGTCGATCGGCGAAAACTCCGTCCACGGTTCGGATGCTCCGGAAACCGCTGCCGAAGAAATCGCATACTGGTTCTCGGGCACCGAAATCGTCGGCTGATCCCAATGAGAATATAAAGAAAAAGCCCGGTCTGACCGGGCTTTTTTGTTGGTTGGGCGGAAACAAGTTTCAAAGGCTCTGCGCGAGCCTCGCCATTTCCTTCCCTTCGTCGTCGAAGAGAACGAGCTTGCCCATATCGATCTTGTATGACTTGGTTTTGCCGAGCACGTCGAGGAACTTGCGTTCCTGGTTCATGAGGGCAGGCGGGCACTGGACATAGGTCGATCCGATCTCGGCAAAGGCAATATTCTCTCCAGTGACGGTCGCCTTGCTGAAATAGCGGTTGCAGCCGCCCGAGCCGCTGACGGCGCCATCGGTCGAAACCGTCAGGGTCGTCTGTGCGTTGTCGATCACGCCGCCGCCCTGAATGTCTTCCGCCAGCCAGTCCTTGCCTTCTATGCCGGTGGCCGCACCCTCGTCACCGCTCTTGCGAACCATCACGACCTTGATTTCCGCCGGTTCGCCGGGGTTCTCCGGATCGATGGCGTAGCGTTCGTCATTGACGAACCACAGCGTATCGCCTGCCGAAATACGCGCCTGCAGGGCATAGCTGTGGCCGGGCTGGATCTGGTCCGTATCGAAATTGATGGCAAACGGGATCGGCGAGCCCTGAACGGATTCGATCCGTGCTTCGCCAATGACCTTGGACGGGGCGTCGGCCAGCGAGACGTCGGAAAGCTGAACCGTCAGGCTTGCTTCCGGCGGCAGCGCGATCCGCTCGCGGTAGACGACCTTGCCGTTGACGGTTTTCTCCGCCGCCAGGCTGCTTGTCGGCATCGAGGTGGTCAGGAACAGGGCAGCGCCGCCGAGCGCGCCAATGCCGGCCACAAGTGCTGCAGCAATTGAAAGGGTTTTCGCCAATCCATTTCGCATCGTTAAAGCCCGAAACTTCCGTTCCCGCATGCGTTGTTTGTTGCAAGACAGATGGCGCTGATGCGGTTTCCGGTCTGTCTGTTACCATCGCCTGTCGGCATCTGATTCATGAGGCCGACAATAACGAAATCTTCGTGTGAAAATTGTGGCGGCGCAAGAACGCGCCAGCTAAATTACCCACTATTCTAGGGGGTTAAATAGTTAATTCGCAATTAAGATGAAAAATTGAGATCAATAGTAAAATCTGCAATCGGAAGATCAGGACTGTTTCCAGCGTTCGCGAATCTTCTCATCCTCCTCTTTGGACGACACCCAGCCGCCGACCGAGCCGTCCGCGAGATGCTCCCTTTTCCAGAACGGAGCGTCGGTTTTCATGTAGTCCATCAGGAAGGAGGCGGCCTCGAAAGCCGCATGGCGATGCGATGACGCCGCAGCCACCAGAACGATGTTTTCGCCCGGCTTGATAAGTCCGTAACGGTGAATGATCGTAAGCGCGGTTATCGGCCAGCGCGCGATGGCCTGCCGGGCGATGCGGGTGATTTCCGCTTCGGCCATGCCCGGATAATGTTCCAGTTCCAGGGCGGAAAGCGTGCCGCTTTCATCGCGGCAAAGCCCGGTAAAGGTGACGATGGCGCCGATATCCGTTCGGCTCTGTCCAAGCCTGCGCAGTTCCGCCGCCGTGTCGAAATCTTCGCTTCTTATGCCGACGAACAGTGGGCACTCGGTCTGCCCGCTCATTTCACCCTCCCGTCATGGGCGGAAAGAGCGCAACTTCGTCGCCGTCATTCACGAGTTCGCCATGCTCGGCATGTTCCTGATTGATCGCGGCGCGAATGACATGCTCGTGCTCGAAAGCGGCTTCATATTCCGGCCCAAGCGATTTCAGATGGCTGATCAGATCGCCGACAGTTGTTTGAGGCGAGGGGAGTTCGATGATCTCCTCACCCTTGCCGATTTTCTCGCGCACCCATGCAAAATAGACGAGTTTTACCGCCACTGGATCAATCCATTACGTGTTTCAGGCCCGCCTTGAAATAATCCCAGCCCGTGTAAAGCGTCAGAAGAGCCGATACCCAAAGCAGGACAATGCCTGTTTCCGTTACATAGGGCATGATTTTGTCACCGGCAGGGC
The DNA here is from genome assembly GCF_018066705.1 of Ochrobactrum sp. AP1BH01-1. Taxonomy (NCBI): domain Bacteria; kingdom Pseudomonadati; phylum Pseudomonadota; class Alphaproteobacteria; order Hyphomicrobiales; family Brucellaceae; genus Ochrobactrum; species Ochrobactrum sp. AP1BH01-1. Next base: position 707,119 of record NZ_JAGPOU010000003.1, read on the forward strand.
CTGCCAGCAGGAATGCCAGCGCGATCATCTGTGCGGTTGTCTTCCACTTGGCGAGGCGCGAAACGGGAACGCTGACCTTCAGCTCGGCAAGATATTCGCGCAGGCCCGAAACCAGAATTTCGCGGCAAAGGATGATGATGGCGGCCCATAGCGTCCAGCCCGCAATCGTACCGTCAGCGGCAAGCAGCAGCAGGATGGCGGATACGAGAAGCTTGTCGGCAATCGGGTCGAGCATGCGGCCGATGGTCGACGTCTGTTTCCAGATACGGGCAAGATAGCCGTCGAAAAAGTCGGTGATGCTGGCGATGGCAAACAGTGCAAGAGCCGTCCAGCGGGCGAAATCGCTCGATTCCAGCCGTCCCTCGACAAAGAAACACAACACCACAAGAGGCACGGCGATGATCCGGCCATAAGTGAGGATATTGGGTAGGGAGAGGGTATGATTCTTCTGCATCGTTCCGCCGCATGTTTGTCAGCCGCACATCAACAGGGATGGGACATAAAATCAACTCCCGCAAACGTGTTCGGCCGGGACCTAATGCCGCTTGTGGACGAAACCCGGACAAGTTTGTGTCATCGATCCCGGAAATGGTCGTGGATCGTCCGCGCCATGGCTTCCGAAATGCCGTCGATCTGCATGAGATCCTCGACCGCGGCGCGTGAAACAGCCTTTGCCGTCCCGAAATGATGCAGGAGCGCACGCTTGCGCGACGGGCCGATTCCCGCGATTTCATCGAGCGGGTTCTTGACCATTTCCTTCTTGCGCCGGGCGCGGTGCGTGCCGATGGCGAAGCGGTGCGCTTCATCGCGCAGGCGCTGGATGAAATAGAGCACGGGATCGCGCGGCGGCAGCGTGAAGGGCTGCTTGCCTTCCACGAAGAAGCGCTCGCGTCCCGCTTCACGGTCGACGCCCTTCGCAATGCCGATGGCATTGACAAGATGGCTGATGCCAAGCTCGCCGAGAATTTGCCTTACGGCACCCACCTGACCTTGCCCGCCGTCGATCAAGATGACATCGGGCCAGGCGGGGAACGTATCCGTTACCTCGGCGTCGGCAGGTGCTTCCGGCGTGCCATGTTCCTTGACCAGCCGCGAGAAACGCCGTTCGATGACCTCGCGCATCATGCCGAAATCGTCGCCCGGCGTAATGTCGGTCGAGCGGATGTTGAACTTGCGGTACTGGTTTTTGACGAAGCCTTCCGGCCCGGCGACGATCATGCCGCCGACAGCGTTCGTGCCCATGATGTGGGAGTTATCATACACCTCGATCCGGCGCGGCGGCTGCGACAGGCCGAAGGTTTCGGCCATGCCTTGCAAAAGGCGTGCCTGCGACGATGTTTCGGCAAGCCGCCGCCCAAGCGCCTCGCGCGCATTGGTGAGCGCGTGATCGACAAGGTCCTTCTTCTCGCCGCGCTGCGGAACGTTGACCTGCACCTTATGCCCCGCGCGCGTCGAAAGCGCTTCGGCGATCAGCGATTGTTCTTCCACCGTCTCGGACAACAGAACGAGACGCGGGCATGGCTTGTCGTCATAGAATTGCGACAGGAAGGCTTCGAGAACTTCCGCAGGCCCAAGCGAACTGTCGGCTTTCGGGAAATAGGCGCGGTTGCCCCAGTTCTGGCCGGTGCGGAAGAAGAAGACCTGAATGCAGGTCATGCCGCCTTCCTGATGGATGGCGAAAACGTCTGCTTCTTCAACCGTTTGCGGATTGATGCCCTGATGCGACTGGACGTGTGAAAGCGCTGCCAGACGGTCGCGGTAGACCGCTGCATGTTCAAAGTCGAGATCGGCGGATGCGGCCTGCATCGCGGCTGCCAGATGATCCTTTACCGATTGGCTTTTGCCCGAAAGGAAGGCTTTTGCCTCCCTGACCAGTTCTGCATAGTCCTCATCACTGATTTCATGCGTGCAGGGGCCGGAACAGCGCTTGATCTGATAGAGAAGGCATGGGCGGGTTCGTGTTTCAAAAACCGAATCCGTGCAGGTTCGCAGCAGGAAGGCGCGCTGGAGCGCATTGATCGTGCGACCGACTGCGCCAGCGGAAGCAAATGGGCCGAAATAATCGCCCTTGCGGGATCGCGCGCCGCGATGCTTGAAGATGCCGGGCGCCCGATGGTCGCCGGTCAAAAGAATATAGGGAAACGACTTGTCGTCGCGCATCAGCACGTTGAAGCGCGGGCGCAATCTCTTGATGAGATTGGCTTCCAGCAACAGGGCTTCGGTTTCCGTGCGGGTGACGACGAATTCCATCGTCACCGTCTCGCGGATCATTCGCGTTATGCGATTCGAATGGCCAATCCCGCGCGCATAGTTGGACACGCGCTTCTTGAGATTGCGCGCCTTGCCGACATAGAGCACGTCGCCATCGGCGTTGAACATGCGATAGACGCCCGGATTGTTGGGCAGGCGCTTCACGAAAGCATTGATGATATCCTGACCGCTCAGGCCTTCTATATCCGGCAGGCCGTCGGAGGAATCCCACTGGATGGAATCGGCAGCAGACGGGGAGGCGGGAGCTTCAACCATATCGTCGCTCTCGTCGTCCTCTTCGGTTTCCGCGTCGCCAATGATGATACCGGCCACATCCTGCTCGTCGTCGGGCGGCAGGTTGGCGACAGTATCCTCATTGTTCTTGCGATTTCCGGTCATTCGGTGATTCCTGCAATATCCGGGGTCTCCCATGCCAGATGCTGTCCGCCGTCAAGGGCGATCATCTGGCCGGTCACGGAGCGGCTTTCCCAGAAATAACGAACAGTATGCCCAAATTCCGACAATTCCGGAGCGCGCTGCAAAAGAAGTTTCTCGACCTGTTGCTCGAAATCGCCCGGCTTCTGCCGCTCGCTCGGCAATGTGGGGCCGGGGGCAATTGCGTTGACCCGGATTCGCGGCGCGAGCGCCTGCGCCATGGTTCGGGTGGCATTCCAAAGCGCCGTCTTCGAGAGCGTATAGGAAAAGAAGTTCGGATTGAGCTTCCAAACACGCTGGTCGATCACGTTCACGACGAGCCCGTCTTCGCCGTCTGGAAGGGCATTCGCCATTTCCTCGGCCAGCAGGACAGGCGCCTTGAGGTGGATGGCAAAGTGCTTGTCCCACAGCGCCATGTCCAGTTGCCCGATGCGGTCATCTTCAAAAAGCGACGCATTGTTGACCAGAAGCCGGACAGGCCCGATCTGGCTCGACGCATCCTTCACAAGATTGCGAACATCGGCTTCGGACGAAAGGTCCGCGCGCACGACACAGGCTTTCCCGCCCTGTTCGTTTATGGCCGTTGCGAGGGCCGCGCCTTCATCGACGGAGTGATTGCAGTGTATGGCGACCGGGAAGCCATGGGCGGCAAGGTCTTCGACGATTGCCTTTCCAATGCGCCGTGCGCCGCCGGTTACCAGAACCGGACATTTGGCAAGCAGGCTGGGCTCGTGATCATTCAACACGGTAAACACTTTCTTATCGAGATTCTTCAATCGATTTCATGCCACTTCGGTCGGAAAATTGCAGCTAAAAACAGCGCCCGCAACATTCATAGCTGACAAATTTGTAGGGATTTCAGCGACTTCGTTTCATCTGGCCGACCGACAGGCAGCACCCCGGTCGCTCCCCACCCACTATATAGGTGCCTGTTGCCGGCGTTGCGATAATGCAACATCGCAATTTTGCCATGTTCTGGTCAGGTTCTCTCCACAGAAGCGGGCATTTCGTGCCGCAATTACCGCCGATATGTCGGTCCTGTCAGCGCGGCATGGACGATTACTCCCTATGTCGCCCGCCCGATAAGGGACCGCGCTAAAGGTAATTTGTGTAAGGAGAATGCTATGCGCACTCTTAAGTCTCTCGTAATCGCCTCGGCTGCGCTGCTGCCGTTCTCTGCGACTGCTTTCGCTGCTGACGCCATCCAGGAACAGCCTCCTGTTCCGGCTCCGGTCGAAATGGCTCCCCAGAACACCTGGGCTGGCGGCTACACCGGTCTGTATCTCGGCTACGGCTGGAACAAGGCCAAGACCGACGCCGTTGGCACCATCAAGCCGGACGACATGAAGGCTGGCGCTTACGCTGGCTGGAACTTCCAGCAGGATCAGTTCGTATACGGTGTTGAAGGTGACGCCGGCTACTCCTGGGCCAAGAAGTCCAAGGACGGTCTGGAAGTCAAGCAGGGCTTCGAAGGCTCGCTGCGTGCACGTCTCGGCTACGACCTGAACCCGGTCATGCCATACATCACCGCCGGTGTTGCCGGTTCGCAGGTCAAGCTCGACAACGGCTTTGACGACGAAAGCAAGTTCCGCGTTGGTTGGACTGCCGGTGCAGGTCTGGAAGCCAAGCTCACGGACAACATCCTGGGCCGCGTCGAATACCGTTACACCCAGTTCGGCAACAAGACCTATGATCTTGGCACCGAAACGGTCCGTAACAAGCTCGACACCCACGACATCCGCGTCGGCGTTGGCTACAAGTTCTAATTATCTGATAATTGAACACGGAAAACCGGGCAGGCAACTGCCCGGTTTTTTGTTGCGCCGTTTTTGGGTTCAGTCGTTCGCGGCATCTGTCAGCCAGCCGCGAAAAGCCGACATCGCTTCGGTTTCCGCTCGCGATTGCAGCCTTGTCAGCCAATAACTGCCCATCGTCACCGTCGTTTCGAATGGCTGGACGATGGTTTCCGACAGCAATTGCCGGGAAAACATCAGTGGCGGCGCAAGCGCAATGCCCGCTCCCTGCATGGCGGCTTCCATCATGGCAAGCGACGAATCGAACATGATGCTTCGGGGCAGGGGCATGTCGCCCGCGACGCCCGCCGCCAGAAACCACTGCGCCCATTCATCGGCACGATAGGAGCGCAGCAACGTATGGCGCGTAAGATCGGCCGGGGTTCGCAATTCGCGTGCAAGTTCGGGAATGCAAAGCGGTGACAATGGCGCTTCCAGCAGCCTGGTTGCATCGATGCCGTGCCAGGCGCCGCTGCCAAACCGGATGGCGTAATCCAGCCCCTCCGCCGCAATATCCACCCGGTTATTATTGGTCGAAAGCCGCAAATCGATGAATGGGTATCGATTCTGAAAATCGCGCAGGCGCGGCAGAAGCCAGCCGACCGCCAGCGTTCCGACCGCGCCAACCCGCAATATCTCCCGGTAATGCCCCGCCTCGAAACGTTCGAGCGTTCCGGCAATGCGGTCGAATGCGTCCTTCAATGTGGGTAGCAGCGTTTCCCCTTCGCTGGTCAGCATCAACCCGCGAGGCAGGCGCTCGAACAGCGTCACATTCAGCCGGGTCTCAAGGCTCTTCACCTGATGGCTGACAGCGGCCTGCGTGACGCAGAGTTCAATCGCGGCCTTGGTAAAACTGAGGTGACGCGCCGACGCTTCAAAGGCGCGCAGCGAATTGAGCGGAAGATGCGGACGAACCATGGAGACCCAAATTTTTCTAATGCCAAATGCTAGATAACGTCGTTTGTCGCCACCGCGCAAGCGTCGTATATCAGCAGGGTCTGAAAGGCTTGCATCCCGTGCATGACGGGCTTCCGTATAATGGATCGCGCATTGACGGTTATGTCTTCATAAGGACGCAGCCGAACGCATAATCATGAGGTTTATTCATCTGTCATGAGAAAATCTACGACACTTTTGATCGGTCTCCTCGGGACGGCCGCGATTATCCCGAACAGCCGCGCGCTTGCTGCAGGCGATAGCGATCTGCGCCGCATTGTCGATGAAACCGTGCGTCCGCTCATGGCCGAGCAGAAAATCCCCGGCATGGCCGTCGCCATCACCATCGACGGCAAGAGCCGCTTCTTCGGTTATGGCGTGGCATCGAAGGAAAGCGGGCAGAAGGTCGATGAAGACACGATCTTCGAGATCGGCTCGATCAGCAAGACCTTTACCGCGACGCTTGGCGGTTACGGATTGGCCACCGGTGCGTTTTCGCTGTCCGACCCGGCATCGAAATGGTCGTCCGAACTGGCAGGGAGCAGTTTCGACAAGATTACCATGCTCGATCTGGGAACCTACACGCCGGGCGGATTGCCGTTGCAGTTTCCTGAGACGGTAGTCAGCCGCAAATCCGTGATGCCCTATTTCAAGAACTGGCAGCCTGATTATCCGGCAGGCACGCAGCGCCGGTATTCCAACCCCAGCATCGGGCTGTTCGGCTACCTCGCTGCGCGCAGCATGGGCCAGCCGTTCGATGTGTTGATGAAGCAGAAGCTTCTGCCCGCATTCGGCCTGAAAAACACGTTCATCCATGTGCCGGAAAGCCGGATGAAGAACTATGCCTACGGCTATTCCAAGTCGGGCAAGCCGACCCGCGTTTCGGGCGGCGCATTCGATACGGAGGCCTACGGCATCAAGACGACCGCGCCCGATCTCCTTCGCTTCGTAGAATTGAATATGGACAGTGCGCCGCTGGCCCCGGAGTTCCGGAAGGCCGTCGCCGCAACGCAGACGGGTTACTACCATGTCGGCCCGAACAATCAGGGGCTCGGCTGGGAACTTTATGCCTATCCGGTGACGCTCCAGACGCTCCTGTCCGGCAATTCATCCGATATGGCCTTGAAATCGCACAGGATCGAGAAGTTCGATCCCCCGCAAGCGCCATCGCCGAACATGTTTATCAACAAGACCGGCTCGACCAATGGTTTCGGCGCCTATGCGGCCTTCATTCCCGCGAAGAAGACCGGAATCGTTCTGCTCGCGAACCGGAGTTACCCGAATGAAGAGCGTATAAAGGCCGCTTACCGGATTTTGCAGGCGATCGACGGGAAACAGTAAACCGCAAAAGAAAACCCCGGAAAATCCGGGGTTTCATTTGTTTCGGACCATCAGCCGCGCGGCAGCAGTTCCGTCAGTTCGGGATGCAGTTCCTGAAAACGCTTCATCCAGCGCTTGAGCTTGGAACGGTTGCGTTCCCATTTGCCTTCAAAGCGCAGCGCCAGATAGCCGAGCGCGGCTGCGACGGCGATATGACCGGCATGGAGCCTGCCTGCCAGACGCGGCGGCGCTTCGTTGAGAAGGTCGAGCGCGCGTTCGGCCTTGCGCCATTGCAGGTCGAGCCAGGGCTGGTGAATTTTTTCTTCCGGGCGCATACGCCGTTCGTAGACATGTGCGAGGAGCACATCGCAAAGCCCATCGGCAATGGCTTCGTACCGCTCCGCATCGGTGCGCTTTTCGGCATTGCGCGGAAACAGCTTGTTGCCTGAAACCCGGTTCAGATACTGGACGATGGCGCGGCTGTCGAAGACCGGCTTGCCGTCATCCGTTATCAGCGTGGGAATTTTCCCGAGCGGATTGGCATGAATGAGGTTCTCCGGTTCCGCCGAGGTATTCACGACGACGCTTTCAAACGGAAGGCCGGCATGATGCGCGGCCATGCGAACCTTCGCGCTATAGGGCGAAGCGGGTGAATAGAGAATCTGGGTCATGGTTTATTCCTGGCTGGGCCTGATTTGGACCTGATATGAAGGGTCATCGTGTTGCGGGCATCATGACGGAGCGGCTGCGGCAGGCATTGGCATCCACCTCGCCGCAGGCCCGGAACCGGAGGTCTTTCGTCAGGCAGATACGGACTTCCTGAAGGTAGTTCCGCTTGCAACTGACGGAAATGCCATCGGGCTTCATGCCCGGATTGGCCGCGACGAAGGCTTTTTCGACGAGAACGGGATCGACACGCCGTCCGCTCCCCAAATTGCGCAGACTTGGCGGAATGTTGACCCGATCGAAAGCATTGCGCAGCGTGGAAAAATAGTCATCCTGCGAAAGGCCGGAGCAACTGCCGTGCTTGCGCCACTGATAGGCGGCGAGGCCGGTTGACGGCATGATATCCGACAGGCCGGAAAGGATCTGGCGGGGAACATAGCTGCCACGGCTGCGGCTGTTGTCGAGCTGGCAGTTCGCCGGATAGCCCCATTCGTTCTGTGGCCAAAGACCATGAACCACGAAGCCGAGCGGGCGATTTGACCCGCATTGCTGCCGGTCGGCGCGGGAACCCTCCATGGCGCAATAGCTGGGCGACCAGGAGAGGGAGAGGACATAGAAGTCGAAATCGCCGGGCGTATCGTCAGCCCGGCTCGGTGCGACCGCTGAAACACTCGCAAGCGCCGCTACGAGCAACATTAACGCCGCCGCACCAAAATTCCGCAGCATATGTCCTCCACTCAATCGTTGCGCTCCCCCGCCTCAGTGTCTGAATCAAAAAGCGGCAGGGCGACTTTTGGAACAGACACACAGTTGCAAATTCGTCAGGCCGTGGCGAAAAGAGTGATTTTCGAGTACCGGAGCGCAATGTACTTTTGGGTACATGAGCACCGGAACGCAGACAAATTGCTCTTTGCAGCCCGGCATCACGAAGAATGCAACTGTAGTGTTAGCGAAGAACGCGGCACCGGGCGTCGTACACATACCAGCGGTCGAAGCCGTCGACGCAGAACTCGACATTGCGGCCCATGGAGGCAAAGCCCTGACCTTCCTCGACCATATACCAGACCGGACGATACTGGCCGTCGCTCAGGACGGCGGTCGCCTTGCAATAGGTGCGTTCGATCTGGGCGGGGTTGGTCTTCGGCTCATAGCGCGTCAGTTGAACATCGCTCATGGCCGTGATGCCGACCTGCGGCAAATTCGGGACGTGGCGCACCTGATAGCCGAAATCGGAAACCACGGAGCGCAGGACGCTCTGCTGGCTGCACGCGCCCGCATCGGCAACACCTGCCGGAGCTGGAGCAAGATAGTCTGCGGCGCTCGCTGGCAGAGAAGCCAGCGTCAGCGGAAGGACGGCTGCGGCGAAAGCGGCTGCGCGTGAAAACTGTCCGATGCGATCCAGGGTTCGTTGCATATCTCTATCCTGTCCGAAATTGCGAGCCAGCTCGCTGAATTCTGTCATGACCGAAGCTCATTGAGGCGCAGTTTCTGCTAGCAATTTCTCCGGGTCAAGTGCGATCCGTTTCGCTGCGCACCCACTTGATGCTGAAATTGCTCCCCTTTTCCTCAGCCAGAAGCTTGGTAAGGCAGGGAAGCAGGGTTTGCATCTCACTTTCAAGTGTATAGGGCGGGTTGACCACAATCATTCCGGTGCCGTCAAGCCGGGGTTCCGCGGAAGGTGCGCGAATCGCAAGTTCGACCTGCAAGATCTTGGGAATGCCGGTTTCGCGCAATTGTCTGGTGAAGCGCTCCGTTTCCCGCCGGTCCTTCACCGGATACCAGAGCGCATACGTTCCGCCGCTGAAACGTTTGTGCGCCTTGACGAGCCCCTCCACAAGCCGGTCGAACTCCCCTTCTTTCTCGAACGGCGGATCGACCAGCACCATGCCGCGTTTTTCCTTCGGCGGAAGGTGAGCGCCCAGCGCAAGCCAGCCATCGAGCTCGGTTACGCGAACCTGATAATCGCCCTCAAACAGTTTCGATAGCGTCACCACATCGCGCGGATGCAGTTCCAGCGCGGACAGACGGTCCTGCTTGCGCAGCAGGTGCCGCACGAGGAGGGGGGAGCCGGGATAATGGCGGAGCTTTTCGCCCTTGTTGACGGCGCGAACGGCGGCGAGATAGGGCTCCAGCAGTTCGAGCGTTGGCTGTTCGATCTGCCCTTTTTCGACCGCGTCCATGATGCGGTCGATGCCGCCTGTCCATTCGCCCGTCTTGCCCGCCTCGACGCCTTTCAGGTCGTAAAGGCCGATGCCTGCATGGGTGTCGATCACACGGAAGGCCTGATCCTTCCTTTTCAGATATTCGACAAGGCGCGTCAGGATGACATGCTTGACGACATCCGCAAAATTTCCGGCGTGATAGGCGTGACGATAATTCATGGCAGCGCTTGTTTCATGTCGGCCTGTTTTCGGCAAGAGGGATGATAGGGAAAGGCGAAAACACCTCTGTATCCCTGCCGTCACAAATATGACATACAACCTTCAACTTCCGCTCCTACCTTTGAGTCGAGTCCCGAAATGTCTGGTGGCGTCCTTCTGATCGTCCTTTTTGGCGCGTTCCTCCACGCGAGCTGGAACGCAATCGTCAAGGGGAGCGGAGACAAGTTCTTCGGCGCAGCCAGCGTCACCAGTGCTGCCGGGCTGATTGCTCTCCTCGTCCTGCCTTTTTTGCCGCTGCCGAACCCGGCAAGCTGGATCTACATGCTTCTGTCGACGGTCACGCAGACATTTTATATGTCGCTGGTGGCCGCCGCCTATAAATCCGGCGATATGAGCGAGGCCTATCCGATCATGCGCGGCACGCCGCCCTTGCTGGTGGCTTTGGTGAGCGCGCCGCTGGTCGGCGAGGTCATGGGCTGGCAAAGCTGGCTTGGCATCATCCTGATCTGTTCCGGTGTCCTCGCAATGGCGCTGGATGCGCGGCGCAGGAATGGCGGCACCTCGAGCCGCACCGCCTTGCTGGCGCTCGCCAATGCCGGCTTCATCGCAAGCTATACGATTATCGACGGTCTTGGCGTCCGTGTTTCCGGCGAGCCGCTTTCCTATACGCTATGGCTCTTCCTGATGAATGCCGTACCTCTTGCTGGTTGGGCATTCTATCGCGAGCCGGACCGGTTTATCCAATATCTGCGCAATCGCTGGCGTCCGGCCTTGATCGGCGGGGTCGGTACGCTCGGCTCTTATGGTCTCGCGCTCTGGGCAATGACAATGGCGCCCATTGCTGTCGTGGCCGCACTTCGCGAAACCGCGATCCTCTTCGGCGTATTGATCTCCGCACTGGTATTGAAGGAAAAAGTCGGCCTGCCGCGCTTCGCAGCAGCGGCTCTTATTGTCCTTGGGGCGATTTCGCTGCGCTTATCTTGAAAATTTATTTCGTCACGGCGACAATCTTCCGGCAGAATTTCGTTTCTGCAAAGAACGGCTTGAGCTAATAAACTTCTATGAACCAGCACGCCCCCATTTCGAATATCAAGATCGGTCATTCGGCCTGTCCGCATGATTGCCCGTCAACCTGCGCACTCGACGTGGAAATTCTCGACGAGCGCACCATCGGGCGCGTGCGCGGCGCAAAGGACAACAGCTACACGGCTGGCGTCATCTGCGCCAAGGTCGCGCGCTATGCGGAGCGTGTGCATCACCCCGACCGCCTGAAGCATCCGCTGGTTCGCGCCGGTGCAAAAGGTGAGGGGCAATGGAAGCAGGCTTCATGGGAAGCAGCCCTTGATCTCATCGCAGAGCGTTTTTTGAAAGCCGAGCAGGACTATGGCAGCGAAAGCGTCTGGCCCTATTATTATGCGGGCACGATGGGGCTGGTGCAGCGGGACTCGATCAATCGTCTGCGCTTTGCCAAGCGCTATTCCAATCAGTTCGACAGTTTCTGCACCAACATGGCCTGGACCGGCTATTTTGCCGGAACCGGCAGCCTGACCGGTCCTGATCCGCGTGAAATGGCCAAAGCCGATGTGGTGGTGATCTGGGGCACCAATGCCGCTGCCACGCAGGTCAATGTGATGACCCACGCGGTTCGCGCGCGAAAGGAGCGTGGCGCGAAGATCGTCGTCATCGACGTTTACGCCAATGCGACCGTCCGGCAGGCGGATATGGGCATCGTGCTGAAGCCCGGCACCGATGGCGCCTTTGCCTGTGCCGTCATGCATGTGCTGTTCCGCGATGGTCTGGCCGACTGGGATTATCTGGAGCACTATACCGACGATCCGAAGGGGCTTGAAAGGCATCTTCAGACCCGGACGCCGGAATGGGCGGCTGCGATCACCGGCCTGACCGTCGAGGAGATAGAGGCTTTCGCTCATCTCGTTGGCAAGACCAAGCGCACCTATTTCCGCCTTGGCTATGGTTTCACCCGCCAGCGCAATGGCGCGGTGAACATGCACGCCGCCGCTTCGATTGCCTGCGTGACGGGCGCGTTTCTCCATGAAGGCGGCGGAGCGTTCCATTCAAACTCCGGCATCTTCAAGATGGACAAGCGCGAAATCGAAGGCCGCGCCATGCAGGATGTCGGCATTCGCTTTCTCGACCAGTCGAAGATCGGGCGTATCCTGACCGGCGACCGGCAAGCGCTTTATGGCGGGCCGCCCGTCATGGCCATGTTGATTCAGAACACCAATCCAGCGAATGTCACCCCGGAGCAGCGCCTTGTCCGCAAGGGCTTTGCGCGTGAGGACCTTTTCGTCGCCGTGCACGAGCAGTTCATGACCGATACGGCGAAGATGGCCGATGTCGTCCTGCCTGCGACGACCTTTCTTGAACACGACGATATCTATCGCGGCGGCGGGCAGCAGCATGTGGTGCTCGGTCCGAAGCTGATCGAGCCGCTTGCCGATGCGCGTCCCAACATCTTCGTCATCAACGAGCTGGCGAAACGGCTCGGCGTCGGGCATCTGCCCGGCTTCGATCTCGACGAGCGCACGCTGATCGACAATATGAACGCCAATAGCGATCTGCCGCATTTCGACGAATTGAAGGAAAAGCGGTTTGTCGATCTCCAGCCGCCTTTCGAGGAGGCGCATTATATCAACGGCTTCAAATGGCCGGACGGCAAATTCCGCTTCCGTCCCGACTGGACCGGAAGCCCTTCGCCGAACAAGCCGCCGGAAGTCATGGGACTTCAGGGGCCTCATCATGCCATTCCGGAATTTCCGGACCATTGGGAAGTGATCGAAACGGCGGATGCCGAACATCCGTTCCGCATGACGACCTCACCGGCCCATAACTTCCTGAACTCGACCTTTGCCGAAACGCCGACATCGCTTGCCAAGGAAGTTCGGCCCGAACTTCTGATCCATCCCGACGATGCGGCAGAGCTTGGCATCGAGGACGGCGAGCGCATCGAGATCGGCAATCATCGCGGCGAGCTGGTGCTCCATGCCGTGCTGCGCGCCGGGCAAAAGCGCGGCGTCGTGGTGTCGGAGGGCATTTTCCCGAACTCGGCATTCGAGCGCGGCGAGGGGATCAATATATTGATCGGTGCTGAACCTGCCGCCCCCTATGGCGGGCTTGCGGTGCACGACACCAAGATCTGGATACGCAAAATAAATGCATAAATAATTTATCCAACAACGCCCGGCGCATATATAAACTATATATGCGCCGGGCGTTGTTGATTTTGGGCTCGTTAGCCAGCGTAACGCAGTTTCAGCTTCGAAACACCGACAGCCGCATTCAGGCCGCGCTGTCCCTGAACCGAAATCGGCTGCAGCGAAATCGTCTTCCACGAACCGCCGGTCAGGACATTGGTGCCGAAGCCGACGCCGATAGCCGCATTGGCCGAAGCGCCGACATAGCGGCCCTGAAGCGCGCCTTCGGGGCGAACGCTCGGAGCCCATACGGCCCAGGCGACACGGCCGCCATTGATGAAGCCGACGTCGACGCCGATCTTGGTGATCGTCCCGGTGTAATGCTCAAGCGGGCCGCGGCCGCGGGCAGGCCGGAATACGCAATCCACATCCTGCTGGCTGCCGATGATGACGCCGATGGCAGGAGAAATATCGCAGGACAGCATACCGACTTCCGAACGCGGCTGGGTGCGACCCGAAGCGGGAGGAGCTACGAAGTCGGCTGCGAGAGCTGGAGCCGTAACCGCAATGCCGGAAACCACGGCCATTGCCGAAAGGAAGGAAGTCGAAAAACGGAGAGACATGTCTTTGTCCTCTTCTGAAAACATATTGAAAGAGTCGCGTTCCACGACTCTTAACGGGGTTTGCCGAAGCAAGTTCCGTTACGAGGGGGAATTAGAGCTTTTTGCGGGAAATTAAAGTTTCGTTAACAAAAAACTTCGTGTGTGATGATTTTGCCGCGGGTCAGGCGCTGACAATCAAGGCGTCTGCCGGTTCTGCCGCTTCCGGCTTTTCGCCGGCAAATTTGCGCAGCGCCAAAGCATAGAGGCGATGCTCGGCTTTCAGAACGCGGGCTGCGAGGACTTCGGCATTGTCACCGGCGAGCACCGGCACCGCCGCCTGCGCCAGAATTGGACCTTCATCCATCCCTTCGGTCACAAGATGCACCGTGCAGCCAGCAATTTTCATGCCCGCATCGAGCACGCGCTGATGGGTATGAAGCCCCGGAAAGAGCGGGAGCAGCGAAGGATGAATGTTGAGAATGCGGCCTTCATAGGGAGCAATGAAGCGGCCCGACAGAAGACGCATGTAACCGGCAAGGCAGATAATATCCGGCTGCAACGCGGCAAGGGCCTCCAGAATGGCGTCTTCATGCTCATCCTTCGAGGTATAATCCTTGCGCTTGAAAACCTGCGTGGCAATACCGGCGGCTTGCGCCTTGGCAAGACCGCCAGCTTCTGCCTTGTCGGAAAAGACCGCCACCACTTCCGCCGGAAAACCGGGGGCTTCAGCTGCGCGGATCAGCGCCTCCATATTGGAGCCGCCGCCCGAAATGAAGATGACGACCCGCTTGCGGCTCATAGTGAAAGCTGGCCCTTGTAGACCACGCCGTCCTTCTCGCGCTTGACCATCCGGCCAAGCGTGACGACTTTTTCGCCTTCGGTGGCAAGCGCGGCCACGACTTCCTCGACCTTTTCAGGCTTCACGACAGCGATCATGCCGATGCCGCAGTTGAAGGTGCGCAGCATTTCGTTCGGCTCGACGCCGCCCGTCTTGGCAAGCCAGGAAAAGACCGGCGGAACGGCAATCGACGCAAGGTCGATTTCGGCAGCAAGACCTTCCGGCAGGACGCGCGGGATATTGTCCGGAAAACCGCCGCCAGTGATGTGCGCCAGCGCCTTGATGCCGTCCGACGCGCGGATCGCGGCGAGAAGCGGCTTCACATAGATGCGCGTTGGGGTCAGCAGCGCTTCACCGAGCGTCGCGCCCGGCTGGAACGGTGCATCGGACTTCCAGCCGAGGCCGGAGAGCTCGACGATGCGGCGCACCAGCGAAAATCCGTTGGAATGAACGCCGGACGAAGCAAGGCCGAGAATGACGTCACCTTCGGCAACGTCGCCACGCGGCAGCAGGCGGTCGCGCTCAGCCGCGCCAACCGCGAAACCGGCAAGATCATAATCGCCGTCGCGGTACATGCCCGGCATTTCAGCGGTTTCACCGCCGATCAGCGCGCAGCCTGCCTGACGGCATCCTTCGGCAATGCCCGCGACAATATCGACGCCCTGATCTGGCGAAAGCTTGCCGGTCGCAAAATAATCGAGGAAGAAGAGAGGTTCCGCACCCTGCACGACGAGATCGTTGACGCACATGGCAACCAGATCGATGCCCACCGTGTCGTGCTTGTCTGCATCGATGGCGATCTTCAATTTGGTGCCGACGCCATCATTGGCGGCAACGAGCACCGGGTCCTTGAAGCCCGCAGCCTTGAGGTCGAACAGGCCGCCAAAGCCGCCGATCTCGCCGTCCGCACCGGGGCGGCGCGTGGAACGCACGAGCGGCTTGATCTTCTCGACCATCAGGTTACCGGCATCGATGTCGACGCCAGCCTGCGCATAGGTCAGGCCATTCTGGGCAGCAGACTTGTCGGCGGGCTTATCGGCGGGCTTGTTTTCCATGGTCATGGCCTGCTCCTGAAACTGGGTGCTTTTCCACGCAGCTGTCTAATGCATTTTCGGCAAAAGCGTGTAACGGTTTTGCTTGAGAAAATGCGATAAACAGAGAATGTGCGCGCAATGACACGAGACGGCGCTGCCTGCAAGGCCACAAGGCCCGAAAAGAGTGAAACAGCGCAGGATTCTGCCTGAAATCGTAAAGCACCGTCCATAACTCGATAGGAGGTTGTGTTTCGTCAGGCTTTTCGCACAGACATTGCAATCCTCAGCAACCGTTCTAACTTGTTCCCGACCGCAATAAGATATCCGTAACGCCATTCTGCTATCAGGACTGGCTCTATCCAATACGTTTCCTGGAAATAGAAGCCCATGGTCAAGAAGCCGACACCCACGCGCACCACCGCCAGCCGAACGATCCGCCAATCGGAAGCGAAGGTTCGCGACGGCGACATTCACGTCAATGTGGAAGTGGGCGCGCTGACAGGTTCTTCGGTGCGCCGCCAGGCGATGTTCTGGGTGGGCGCAGTCGCGATCTTCGTGCTGTTCCTCGTCGTGTTCAGTTCCGTCCTGCTACCTTTCGTGGCCGGAATGGCGCTGGCCTACTTCCTCGATCCTGTTGCCGACCGGCTGGAACGTCTCGGCCTTTCGCGGCTTGCCGCCACGGTCGTCATCCTGCTCATCTTCCTAATGGCACTGATCCTCGGCCTGATGATCGTCGTGCCGATCCTCGCAACGCAGCTTGCGGATTTCATTTCCAAAATCCCCGAATACATCACCCAGCTGCAATCGCTTCTGGCGAATGAGGATTCGCAATGGCTGAAGAAATATATCGGCATCGACAGCTCCGTCATTCAGCAAAATCTCAGTTCCCTGCTCCAGCAGGGCGCCGGTTTCCTGTCGACCTTGCTTCAGTCCCTGTGGAATTCGGGGAAATCGCTGATCGATATTGCGGGGCTTTTCGTCGTCACGCCGGTGGTCGCGTTCTACATGCTTCTGGACTGGGACCGCATGGTCTCGAGCATCGATTCATGGGTGCCGCGCCGCCAGCTTCACACGGTGCGCCGCATTGCACGCGAGATGAACGCAGCCGTTGCCGGTTTCATTCGCGGGCAGGGAACGCTCTGCCTCATTCTTGGAACCTATTACGCCATCGGCCTTACGCTGACAGGGCTCAATTTCGGCCTGCTGATCGGCTTTTTCGCCGGTCTCATCAGCTTTATTCCCTATATCGGCTCCTTCGTCGGTCTGGCGCTCGCCATCGGCGTCGCGCTGGTCCAGTTCTGGCCTGACTGGATCATGATCGGCGCTGTTGCCGCCGTGTTTTTCCTTGGCCAGTTCGTGGAAGGCAACATCCTCCAGCCGAAGCTTGTCGGCTCGTCGGTCGGCCTGCATCCGGTCTGGCTCATGTTTGCGCTTTTCGCCTTCGGTTCGCTGTTCGGCTTCACCGGAATGCTGGTCGCGGTGCCTGCCGCGGCTGCGGTCGGGGTGCTTGTGCGGTTCGCGCTGAATAGCTATCTCCACTCACCGATGTATGATCCTGCCTATCATCAGCCGGACCCGGATGCCGGACCGCTGATCGAGGCAGGCGAGAATGCGGGCAGAGAGAAATGAGATTGGGTCATAACCGGGCAAGGCTTGCAGGAGGCCGCGATGCGTGAGGCACCGCGCCAGATTCCGTTGAACCTTGAGCATCAGCCCGGTTATCACCGGGAAGACCTGATCGTCACGGGCTCCAACCGCGCCGCCATCGATCTCATCGACCGCTGGCCGAACTGGCTGTCTCCGGTCACGATCCTTGCCGGACCGACCGGCTCGGGCAAGACGCATCTGGCGGAAATCTGGCGCGCCGGAACGGGCGCGCTGCTGGTCGATCCTTCCAACATCACCGAAGAGGCCGTGAACGGCGCTGCCGAATATCCCGTGTTGATCGACGATATAGGCGCCACGCCTTTCGATGAAACCGGGCTTTTCCACCTCATCAACAGCGTCCGGCAGAATGCGGCGCAGGGAATTGGACCTTCCTTGCTCATGACGTCACGGCTGTGGCCCGCGAACTGGAACGTCAAGCTTCCAGATCTTGCCTCGCGCCTCAAGGCTGCGACCGTCGTGGAAATTGCCGAACCGGACGACCTCTTGCTTTCCGGCGTCATTCACAAGCTCTTTGCTGACCGGCAGGTGAGCGTCGAGCCGCATGTCGTCGCCTATCTGGTCAGCCGGATAGAGCGCTCGCTTCTGTCGGCAATCCGCATTGTCGACAAGCTCGACCGGGCGGCGCTGGAACAGAAAAGCCGCATCACGCGCACGCTTGCCGCTCAGGTTCTGGCCGATAGCGAACAGCCGGACCGCTGAGGATGAAGATAGCGGTCACCGGGGCAGGCGGTTTCATCGGAAGCGCATTGACGCAAATGCTGGCCGGTGAGGGGCATGAAGTGCTGCCTCTGTCCCGCAATGATCTGTCTGACCCCGATTTTTCAGGCGTGGAAACCGTCGTCCATTGTGCGGCACTCGCGCATCGGACCGGCGCGGAACGTCCCGATGCCGCCACCTTCGATGCGGTCAATCATCGGCTGGCAGTGGAACTTGCCGTCAAGGCAAAGGCAACCGGTGTCAGGCGCTTCGTTTTCGTGTCCACGATCTATACGATTGCCGGAAACCCGTCGCCACTGACGCCGGACATGCCGCTGAAGCCGCGTGACGATTATGGGCGCGCCAAGGCCAGGGCCGAAGCCGATCTGCGGGAATTAAGCGGGATCGAGTTCGTCATCGCCCGCCCGGTTCTCGTTTACGGTCCCGGCGCGCGGGCGAACCTGAAAGCGCTGATAAGGCTCTGCGATAGCGGATTGCCGCTGCCTTTCGGTCTGGCAAATAACCGGCGCAGTTTCGTGTCTCTTGAGAATGTCGCACGTGCGCTGGCATTCTTAAGCGTTGCGCCTGCGGACAAGGTTGCCGGGCGGGTGTTTCATCTTGCCGAACCGCAACCGCGCTCGACAAAAGAGCTGGTGACGAAGTTGCGCGCTGCCTTGGGAAAACCCTCGCGGCTTCTGCCCGTTCCGCCGGTTCTCATGCGGCTCCTGCTTACGGCTGCGGGCAAAGGCGGTCTTTACGGCCAGCTTTATGGCGATCTGGTCGCCGACACTTCATCGCTGATCGATGCCGGGTTCGATTATCTGCCGGGCGACGGGCAGCTGGAAGCAATGGCGCGTCGTCTGGATTAGTTCTTCTGGCCGACAGCCTTGGGCGGTTCCATGCGCGAATGCGCCGGACCCGGAGCCTGTTTGGGAGCGGCTGCGGTCGCGGTTTGCTGCTTCTTCGCAATGGAGCCGGTTATCAGGCTTGCGCTGTCCGGCTTGTTGCGCCCGCCGATGAGCTGGTCTTCATGCACCCAGCCGATCATGTTCGTCTTCGGGACGATCACGCGATGCCAGCGCCCGGTCTTTCCATAGGAACGCATCTCGCGGCCTTTTTCCACGACGCCGATGGACGGCGACTTGTCCCAGGCATTCTTGTGGATGGTGAGGCGCGCCTTGGCGTAAATTACCGAGGGCGAGCTGGCCGGTGTGTTGACGCCGCGCGGCGGCAGGGAGCGCAGCGCAGCCGCGGGCGGCGGGGGTGGGGGCGCAACAACCTGGCTTGCGGGGCGAGGCGGGGGAGCGGTCTGGATTGCCGCCTGCTGCACCGGCTTTTGCGGCGCGGGAGCTGCAACGGGCGCGGACGGGCGAGGCACGGGGCCGACGGCAGCGCCAAAATCCTTCGACGGCGCCTTGCTTTCAGGCGCCTTGCTGGTGACGGTCGCCTTCGGTTCCGTTCGCGCAGCGGGCTGCGAAACCGGCTTGGAAGTAGGGCGCTGGAACAGGGCAGTTATCGCCGCTTGCGGGCTCTTGTGCTGGGAGGTTGCCCACAGGCTGAACGCACCGAGACCCAGAATTGCGGCAAGCGCGAGCAGGGGGGTGGACGAGCCCGAAGATTTGCCCGACGACGTGCTTGAACGCTTGGTGGAGCGCTTGGGCGAGCGGGTGGTGCGTTTGCGTGCAGCCATCGTCTGTCTCCTGTTCGAATCGCGATGGGGAGACGCTACCAATTGTTCCTTCGCATTTGGTTACCGGAGCTTCAGGCGGGCGCAGCCCGACCGATGAGGCGGAAACAAAAAACGCCGCTTTCGCGGCGTTTCGAGGCAAGGCTGCAAGACTTACTGCTGGCCAGACGTCTTCTGATCACAGGAGGTCTGGCCGGAAGCCTTCTCCTGCTGCCGCTGGTTGGCTTCGCTTGCTTCAACCGCGTTGCGCAGCTCTGCCCATTCGCGTTCATGACGACGATAAAGCTCATCGGAAACAGTCTGGATACCCATTTAGTCCTCCGTTTTATCTGGCGCCCCAAATAACATGGCGAGGGGGAAAACGTTGCATCACAAAGCGTAAGCGTTTGAAATCTTAATCGGTTTATATGTTTATAACTCTGTTTCGATCTCAATTTTCCTGAATGGAAACGCCGCCTTCTCCAATTTTCATCTCGATCCCGGCGGGTTTGGTCTCTTCGCGATAGACATAAACCGCCAGCCCTGCGGCCACGACGATCAGCGCGCCAATAATCAGATAAAGCCCGTTTCTATTCACATTCAGTCTCCAGTGGTTGGTCGTGAAGTGAGAACGCGGGCACCGGCGATTTGGTTCCGGAAGGAGCTTTGCACAACGGACATCGATGCAAGCGGAGCTCGGCGTAGGTTCGCCCTGTCGGCACCATTGAAGGCCATCCTGTTCGGATTGAAAGGAAAAAGTGCGATCTGACAAATTTGCCTCTTGCTTTATCTCGTTTGATTATCTAGTGAAGCCGCACCCGCTTGAAAGCGACGGAGCGTAGCGCAGTCTGGTAGCGCACCTGATTTGGGATCAGGGGGTCGCAGGTTCGAATCCTGCCGCTCCGACCATCTTCCCCAAGGATTAAATGGCCGATATATGAACGTCCCGCCACAGCCTGTGGCGTGCGCCTTTATCGCGTTGACATGCATTCACGTGTAAACTATTGCCTTGGTGGATTTTCAGCTCCCCGGTGGGCAAGAGAGTAGTTCAGGGTTCTTCAAATGGTTGCACGTATCTACCGTCCAGCTAAGACTGCCATGCAGTCCGGTCAGGCCAAGACAGACCAGTGGCTTCTGGAATATGAGCCGGAAAGCCCCCGCATGGTTGAGCCTTTGATGGGCTACACTTCTTCCGGCGATATGAAGAGCCAGATTCGTCTGTTCTTCGCCACCCAGGAAGAAGCCGTCGATTATGCAAAGCGCAACGGCATTGCATATCGCGTTTTCGAGCCGAACGAGCCGAAGCGCCGCAAGGTTTCCTATTCGGATAATTTCCGTTTCGACCGGACAATGCCCTGGACGCACTGACCGCCTGTATGGCCTGACAATTTGCTTCAGGCCGGGCAATGCGTTAATTCGGCAAGGCTTTGCTGGCAAAGCCTTGCCCTTGTTGAAATATCTTCGATCTTTTTCGAAAGGCGAGGTCCCGTAGCTCAGCTGGATAGAGCACCGGCCTTCTAAGCCGATGGTCACAGGTTCGAATCCTGTCGGGATCGCCAACCTTTTCAATCATTTAGGTGGTTGGAGGTTCGTGGCTGGTTTACAGCACTTTGGGGCGGTTACAGAACTGTTCACTTTTTGCCCTGCTCCATCTTCAATATCACCTGGCTATCCGTTTAATATGTTGAACTCTTTAAGTTTGTGGGACGTACTTATAATCGTCCTCGCCGTAGGCTGGCCTGCAACGCTGGTTGTCGCTGCCCTCATTATTGGATTGGCGTTTGTCTGGACTAATCGGCCAATATGGCGGATTATTTGGATAATAGTTGCGCTGAGCCTCTGTTACCCCGTTTTCTGGCGATTTGCTTCTAATTAACGACGCACGCGTATTCAGCCAAATGAAAAAGAAGGGCGAATTGCCAGCGCAGCAGTTTTTGCCGTTTTCACAAGAGGATTTTCTTGCGGTGTTCTGCAAGCCATTCCAAATGGCCAGTCAGGCATCGGGCGACTGTCGCCGATCCGGTACAACTCGGTATGACCGACCCCATACAACTACCTCTACCGGCTTTCCCCAGGTCATAATCTCCTCTCGATGCGCCCGCCTTCCGCCTAAGCCCATCGCGGCAACTCCTTCAGAGAAAGCCGGAACTCGGCAGAAACCCACACAAAATCACGGGAAATTCGGGACGTTAAGAGAGTTGAGCGCTCCTGGAGGAACCGCCGGCGTTCCCGTTGGTTAATCCCCGCGGTGGGCCCAAACAAACAGTGGGTGAATGTCATGTACAAGTTTTCAGCAATCGCGGCGGTCGTACTGACCTCGCTCATTTCAGTTGCTCCCGCGCACGCGCAAAGCATCGAGATCGGTCCGAACGGTATTCAGGTCAACCCGGACCGGGATCGAGATCGTTCACCGATGCGTGGCCGTGAAATTGGCGAAAGACAGGCGGCGCGGATCGCCTATCGGGAAGGAATGCGGGAAGTCGATGACGTCTCCCGGCGTAGAAACGTAATCGTCGTGCGTGGAGCAGACAGACGCGGCGACGATATGCGGGTGGTTATTGACCGGCGCACTGGCGATGTGCTCGAAGTAAATTGAAGCCCGCCGATATCGGCCGTCGCACTTCAGGGACGGCCTTTTCCAAGCGGCCCGGCGCTAACCGAATCCTGTCGGCGTCGGGAGCGTCAAAATCTCCGCACAAACGCCGCGAAATGGCTCCCTTTCGCGGCGTTTTCTGTCCGTGTTCGACTGTCGGTTATTGTCCGTGCGGACCATCCGGCCCGCGCTGCCTCAGGTAAACCCGAGGACCGCGATCGCCGTGCCAGCGAGGACGGTCGCGCCAATCGCGGCGGTCCCAATGTCTGTTCCGGTAATAGCGGCGGTCGCGATACCAATAGTCGTCGCGGTCATTGAGCGCCGAGCCTATGGCGACGCCAGCAATCAGCGGAATGCCGATCAGCGCAGCCGTTCGCCCGAAATCATCCGAATAACCGCCGGATGTCCCCTCCCGGAATGCCAGATAACGTGATGAGGCCCAGCCAAAGGTCGGGCCGTAGCTGACCTGGCACCAGCCGTAACCGGAGGTGCAGCCGCGCACGTTCACGGGCGCCCCGCTCGGGATGGAGCCCAGCGTCGCATAGCGCGTGCCGGGGCCTGTGCGGATATTGAGATTGGTGGTGGATATGGCGTTCGCCGCCTGCGCCGCGCCCGCCGCAAATACGCCCAGGGCGACAAGCGCGGCTTTGAGAACAAGCTTCATCGGAATTCTCCTCAACTGTCTCAAACCTTGAATTGCCGGACTATCGCCTGCAGCGAGCCACATGAATGCGGCCATGGCGGTCGCGATACAGGTAATTCCCGTTGCGCAATTCACGCACCAGCAAACCTGTCAGAAACGCCAATACCATTCCCTTGGCCGTTCCTTAAACTGAGCATTCGGCGGGTTTCCAAACAACTCACCAATTGGTCAACCAATCGAAAGGAATTTTCAAATGAACGAACAAATGACATGGACCGGAAAAGTTGCTGCGAATTTGGAGCAAGGTCAAAAAACCGGACTACAGCTCCGAAAGGGAGACATCATTACCGTTATCGCCTCGGGCTACGTGAAATTCGGCATCGGCGATAACCAATGGGCCAACCCGGCATCTGTTATTCCGCCCTATGGAGATGACGGATACGAACACGGACTCGTAGCGATGATTGGTGACGAGGGAACTCACTATCCAATCGGCACCGGGGTGCTTAATTGGAGTGTCCCGGCTGAGGGTGAGTTGACCTTCCTATTTGTTGATAAACCTCGGGCGTATGGCGACAACAGCGGCTCCTACGACGTCACGGTCCAGAAGCAAAAACAGCTTATCGTAACCTGCGTCAACTAACGGCAAGTTTTCCCATTTAGCCTGTTAGAAATGCCGATAATATTTATCTGGAATTTTCGTAAATTAGGTGTCGGTATAGTTAATAAAAATCAAAAAAAGCTCAAATACGTCAGAGGAATTTTCAAATGAACGAACAAATGACATGGACCGGAAAAGTTGCTGCGAATTTGGAGCAAGGTCAAAAAACCGGACTACAGCTCCGAAAGGGAGACATCATTACCGTTATCGCCTCGGGCTACGTGAAATTCGGCATCGGCGATAACCAATGGGCCAACCCGGCATCTGTTATTCCGCCCTATGGAGATGACGGATACGAACACGGACTCGTAGCGATGATTGGTGACGAGGGAACTCACTATCCAATCGGCACCGGGGTGCTTAATTGGAGTGTCCCCGGCTGAGGGTGAGTTGACCTTCCTATTTGTTGATAAACCTCGGGCGTATGGCGACAACAGCGGCTCCTACGACGTCTCGGTCCAGAAGCAAAAACAGCTTATCGTAACATGCATCAACTAAGGGCAAGTTTTCCATTCAGCCTGTCAGGAATGCCAATACTCTTTCCTAGGACGTTCCCTAAAATAGTTGTTCAGTATAGTTCATAAATCACCGAATTTATCAAATAAGTCAGAGGAATGCTCAAATGAACGAACAAATGACATGGACCGGACAAGTGGATGCGAGCTTGGAGCAGGGACAGAAGACAGGGCTGCAACTGAAAAAGGGCGATGTCATCACCGTTATCGCTTCAGGCTATGTAAAATTTGGCAGTAACAGCAACCATTGGGCGGACCCGTCATCTGCCATCCCCCCTTCCGGGAAAGCAGATGATGAAATTCTTAAGCTGGTAGCACTAATTGGCGAGGACAAAACCCGTTACCCGATAGGCACCGGTGTGATTAATTGGAGCGTCCCGGCTGATGGAGAGTTAACCCTCTTATTTACAGACTCGCCAGGCGGTTATTATAATAATAGCGGCTCCTTCGATGTTACGGTTCAGAAGCAGAAAAATATTATTGTGACGTTTATCGATTAATAAGAGCTTTCTCCGTTCCTTCTGAAAGGAAATCAATAATATTAGATTCTATGGGCTTCTTATTAATAATGCTCATAACGCTATTTATATCTTGAAAATCGCTTGTATAATTTAAAGGAATATTAAGATGGAAGAACAATTAACATGGGTCGGAAAAGTCGATTCCACGTTGGAAAACGGTCAAAAAACGGGGTTGCAGCTCAAGACGGGAGACATCATTACCGTTAAAGCTTCCGGTTATGTAAGATTCGGTGGCGATGATACCCACTGGGCCGATCCATCGTCAGCCATTCCCACCTCTGGGAAAGTAGATGATGCGTTATTCAAGCTCGTGGCGCTGATTGGTGACGACAAAACCCAGTACCCTATCGGCACGGGTGTACTCAACTGGAGTGTCCCGGCTGATGGGGAGTTAACGCTCCTGTTTGCTGATACGCCCGGCGTTTATTGGAAAAATAGTGGTTCCTACGACGTCACTGTCCAGAAACAGAAAAAAGTTATCGTGACATTTATCGATTAACGATTGCGAGTTACTGTTTCATAAAGCGAATTTCTATACCTCCGATAAACTTGCGTGAGCTGAACGCCTTGAGACTTCAGGTAAGGTTGCTTCCCTCAGCCAATGTCTGGACATCTCCTGAGATCACTGAAAAGCTTGGACACAAACGCCGCGAAATGGCTCCTTTCGCGGCGTCTTCTGTCCGTGTTCGACAGTCGGTTATTGTCCGTGCGGACCATCCGGCCCGCGCTGCCTCAGGTAAACCCGCGGCCCGCGATCGCCGTGCCAGCGAGGACGGTCGCGCCAATCGCGGCGGTCCCAATGTCTGTTCCGGTAATAGCGGCGGTCGCGATACCAGTAGTCGTCGCGGTCATTGAGAGCCGAGCCTATGGCGACGCCAGCAATCAGCGGAATGCCGATCAGCGCAGCCGTTCGCCCGAAATCATCCGAATAACCGCCGGACGTCCCCTCCCGGAATGCCAGATAACGTGACGAGGCCCAGCCAAAGGTCGGGCCGTAGCTGACCTGGCACCAGCCGTAACCGGAGGTGCAGCCGCGCACGTTCACGGGCGCCCCGCTCGGGATGGAGCCCAGCGTCGCATAGCGCGTGCCGGGGCCGGTGCGGATATTGAGGTTGGTGGTGGATATGGCGTTCGCCGCCTGCGCCGCGCCCGCCGCAAATACGCCCAGGGCGACAAGGGCGGCTTTGAGAACAAGCTTCATCGGAATTCTCCTCAACTGTCTCTATTGCGTATAAAACGACAGCGGCGAGCAAAGGTTCCAATCAGGGCAGGCAAGGCGAAGACGTCGCAAAGCAAAAGCGCCGGAGAACCGGCGCTTTCGATAAACCTTGAATTGCCGGACTATCGCCTGCAGCGAGCCACATACATGCGGCCATGGCGGTCGCGATACTGGCAATTCCCGTTGCGCAATTCACGCACCAGCAGGCCACCCAGCGCGCCCGCGCCGGCACCGATCAATGCGCCGCGTCCGCCACCCGCAATGCCGCCAATGATGGCGCCTGCGCCAGTGCCGATGGAAAGATCTTTTTCCGTGGTGGTGCAGCCCGTTATTGCGAGCAGGGCAACCAACCCAAGTGCTACTTTCCGCATTCTTGTCTCCTCCTGAGAAATATCAGACCAAGCTTAAACGATTGACTTCATGTTCCGTTGCTTTGGAACCGGCCGGCCGGTGCGAAAAATATCGCGGACCGACTCCGTGTCAGTGGCGGCGGTGCCGCAGGATGACTGCGACGGCCAGTCCGGCCAGTCCGCACGCAATAACACCCTGCAGAATGAAAACCCAGTTCATCATCATCCAGTCCTCTGACACTTGCCCCTTTTTCGGGGTGCGCACGAATTTGGTTTCTACCTAGCGCATTTCGTGCGGATGGGAAACGCACGATCGCGGCTTTGTTCCAGGCCGATGAAATCATTAAACTTATTTAATGGTCCCATTCACTTGTCATTCACATTAGCGGGCGCATTGTCCTCCCATCGAATACAACAAAGGATGCCGATATGAAGAAGATCGTGATTGCTCTTACCGCCCTTTCGTTTCTCGCCGCGCCTGCTGCCATGGCCCAGTCCTACCCCGCGCATCATGGCAAGCCGTCTCACAGCCAGATGCACAAGGGCGGCCCGAAATACGATGCGCGCAAGTACGACAATCGCCGTCATCAGAGCTGGAAGAAGGGCAACCGCCTGCCGCCGAACTATCGCGGTCATGTCGTGAACAACTATTCGCGCTACAAGCTGCGCCAGCCGCCGCGCGGTTATCACTGGGTCAAGGTCAACAACGACTACATGCTGATCGGCATTGCAACCGGCATCATTTCGTCCATCGTCGCGGGACGGTAAAATCCCTTGCAGAAATGAAAAAAGGCGGCCAGTGGCCGCCTTTCTTGCGTCTGAGCGTCAGTTCTCGGGTCCGAAATATTTGGCTTTCAGCCGGGCGATTTCCTCATTCTCATGCGCGCTGATGATCGCCACGCTCGCCGGTTTGACAAGTGCGCTCTGGCGCGGGAAGGCGAAGCCGTACTTGTCGGGGCTGAACACATTGCCGACGAGATCAACAGGCATGTCGGCATGCTGATGGGCATAATATTCCAGAACGGGACCGTCGCCTACAATCGCCGCAATTTCATCATTGACGAGGGCCTCGGCGGCTTCCGGCATATGGTCGAAGGGCACGGTCGCGATGGAGCGTGATTTCAGGAACTGTTCGGCGACGCTGCCCGCGCGTACGCCGACGGATTTTCCCTGCAGGTCCGACAGGCTGGAAATGCTGTTTTCGATGTGGGCGACGGTCATGACGCTGGTAATCGACGATGTCAGGTAAGCGATGATCGCAATGCCGAACACCATCCAGAATGTCTGCCAGATGCGTCCCACCCAGCCGAACAGGTTCTTGCGCGAGGTTTTGCCGGAGGTCGCAATCGAAACGACGTGATAGAAGCTCTCCGCCAGCCCCTCGCGCCAACGCTTCGGAAAGCTGTCATCGAAACGCCGGTCGAAGATCGTCAGCACCACCGTGGCGGCGATGAGAATGGACAGTATCCAGGCATAGGTCGCCAGATGCCCGGCATTATCCAGGCGATCGATAAGATCGTCCCAGCCGCTGCCCGCCTGGGTGTGGATCATGATGCGCAAGCCCGCATCGAACCATGGATGCGTGAAATCGATGATTTCCGCCCGGCTCTCTGTAATCGTCAGATTGGTGACGCCGGCTTCGACCTTGCCTTCGGCGACAGCCTTCACCAGTGCGCCATAGTTCGGATATTCCACATATTGCGAGGCAAGATTCATGCGCGTGGCAATATCGTGCCAGATGTCGATGGCCATGCCCGAATAGGTATCGCCCTCCTTGTTGACGAAAGGCTCGCTGACATAGACGCCGACCTGCACAGGCTTCGGTGGTTGCTGGGCGTGGGAGAATGACGAAGCTGCTACCAAAAGTAGAGTAAGCAGAGCTAAGCATAAGTGGTGATTGATAAGTTTTGTTGGTGGCTTTATCGACAAGGCGTCCCCCATGAAATTCTGGTAGTTCCGGTATTTTATACAGGCTCTATATTGTGATTATATTAATATTTATTTCCAGAATCGCTGCCGCGACGCGTGAATAATTATCATTAGTGTTATCTAATTTACCATGTTGCCTGTTCCGCTGTGATATGGAACCGATCGCCTCCTTTTTCAGTTACTTGGCCGACAAGCCAAAATAATAACGAGGCAAAAAGAGGGGTTCATGAATAGTATCAACGAGGGGGATTCCGCGGTGCGTCCGATCACGTCGGCACCGCCACGCTTGCCCACCCTGGCGGCAATGGCTGTCGCCGTCGCCATTCTCTATTTCGCAAAGGATGTCTTCCTGCCGCTTGCCATTGCGGTGCTGCTGACATTTGCACTTGCGCCGATTGTCGCCTTTTTGCGCCGGGCCGGCCTTCCGCGTCTGTTCGCGGTGATTACCAGCGTGGCCGGCGGTTTCATGGTCGTGGCTATATTCAGCGCCGTGCTCGCCTTTCAGGTCTCCGAAGTCGCGCAGAATGTTACATACTATCAGTACAACATCATCGAGAAGATCAGGACGCTCAAGGAAGCCGGTTCCGACAACAGTTTCATCGACAGGCTCAACAACTTCGCCGAGCGCATCGGCACGGAAATCAACAGGCCGGAGCAGAAAACGCAGGCGCTGCCTTCCGATCAGCCGGAGGAAAAGCCGCTCCTCGTCCAGATATTCGCGCCGCGCCATCCGATTGAAACGCTGAGGAGCATCATCGAACCGCTCATCGGTCCGCTGGCGACGACGGGTCTCGTCGTCATCGTGGTGATCTTCATGCTGCTCGAAAGGGAGGAACTGCGCGACCGTTTCATAAGGCTCGTGGGCTACGGCGATCTCCATCGCACGACCGAAGCCTTGCAGGATGCGGGAAAGCGCGTCGGCCAATATCTGCTGACCCAGCTTGTGGTGAATATAACCTATGGCGTGCCGCTCGCCTTCGGTCTCTGGATTCTGGGTATCCCCAACGCGGCCCTGTGGGGGATGCTGGCAATCGTCCTGCGGTTCGTTCCCTATATCGGACCGGTGATCGCGGCTATCCTGCCGCTGTTCCTCGCCTTTGCCGTGGCGCCGGGCTGGAACCTGCTTTTGTGGACCATCGGGCTCTTTGTCGTCATCGAGCTTCTTATCAATAATGTGGTCGAGCCGTGGCTTTATGGTTCGCGCACCGGCCTTTCACCGCTTGCGATCATCGTTTCCGCAATTTTCTGGGCATGGCTCTGGGGGCCGGTCGGGCTCGTCCTGTCGACGCCTTTGACGGTCTGCCTCGTGGTGCTGGGGCGTCACGTGCCGAAATTCGAATTTCTGGAAATCCTGTTCGGCAACGAGCCGGTGCTTGATCCGAAGGAGCGTCTCTATCAGCGCCTTCTGGCGGGCGACCCGGATGAAGCGACCGATAATGCCGAGGAAATGCTGGAACAGAAATATCTGGTCGAATTCTATGGTTCGGTCGCTGTTCCCGCGCTTCTGATGGCAGAGCGCGACCGGCTTCGCGGCGTGCTGACCGAGCAGCAGTTGCAGATCGTTACCGAAAGCACGGCGACGCTGGTGGCCAATCTCGAACAGATCGCGAGCGAGGAGGAGGACGACGACGAAGGAATCGCCATCGAAAACCCGGATGGTGATAGCAGCAAATCCGATCTGGAGCTCCCCTCCGGCGAAGGCCGGGCGCTTCTGACGTTCGGCGGGCGGAAAGGCCTCGACGACACGGCGGCGGCCATGCTGGCGCAGGTGCTTGCCGTGCAGGGCGCCTCGGCAGAAGCCGTCGCGCACGATGCGCTCACGCCCGCCAACCTGAAGGAGCTGGATATTTCCGGAAGGGATACGCTGATAATCTGTTTTCTGGATCAGAAGGCGGCGCGCGGTGCCCGGTTTGCGGTGCGCCGCTTGCGACGGCTGCAACCCTCCGTTCGGATTGGCGTGGTGCTATGGCATGATCCGGTCGAAGCGCGATCCGTCGACCGGGAGGCGCTGCGGGAAGAAATGCAGGCGGATTTCGTCGCCTGCACCATGCTGGAGGCCGTCGTGGAGGGGCTCTCCGAAAGAGAGCCGAAACCATTGAAGGCGGCGAAGAAGCCAGCGGGCCCGCGCTCGCGCAAGACGGCCGCCAAAAAATAAGCCTAGATCGCTGCGAAGCCTTTTTCGAGGTCGGCAATGAGGTCCGGCACGTCTTCCAGGCCGATTTGCAGGCGGATCACCGGTCCCGGATAGTCGCCCTTGGCAACGGTCCTGTCATTGAGGCGGACATGAACCGCAAGGCTTTCATAGCCGCCCCATGAGTAGCCAAGCCCGAAAATCTCAAGCGCATCGAGGAAGGCATGGGCTTCCTTCTGCCCGCCACGGGCAAGCACGACGGAGAAAATGCCGGAGGAGCCGGAAAAATCCCGCTTCCAGATTTCGTGGCCGGGATGGCTTTCCAGCGCGGGATGCAGAACGCGGTCGACAGCTGGGTGGCCTTCGAGCCAGCGCGCGATTTCGAGCGCGTTCTTGCGGTGTTGTTCAAGCCGCACGCCCATCGTGCGCAGGCCGCGCAGGATCTGGTAGGTATCGTCAGCCGAAGTGCAAAGACCCAGCGTTCCGTGCGTTTCCAGAAGCTGCGGCCAGCACTTTTCATTGGCGGAAACCGTGCCGAACAGAATATCGGAATGACCGGATGGATATTTGGTCGATGCGTGGATGGTGATATCCACCCCGAAATCGAGCGCCTTGAAGTAAAGCGGGGTGGCCCAGGTATTGTCCATCATGACGATGGCGCCGCCCTTGTGCGCTTCTTCCGCGATAGCCGGAATGTCCTGCATCTCGAATGTGTTCGAGGCGGGCGATTCCGTGAACACGACCTTGGTGTTGGGGCGCATCAGTTTCGCGATGCCGGAACCGATCTCAGGATCGTAATATTCGACCTCCACGCCCATGCGCTTCAGGATCGTATCGGCAAAATGACGGGTCGGATTGTAGATCGAATCGACGAACAGCGCGTGATCGCCTGGCGACAGGAAAGCGAGAAGCGGAACCGTGACGGCTGCAAGGCCGGACGGCACGCAGACCGTGCCCGCCGAACCTTCCAGCGCATCGATTGCCTTGCAGAGCGCATCGCTGGTCGGCGTGCCGCGCGTGCCGTAGGTGTATTTCTGGTTGCCGGTCGCCATTGTTTCCGCATCGGGGAAAAGCACGGTTGAGGCGCGGACAACGGGTGGGTTGACGAAGCCATGATAGTCGCGCGGCTGATAACCGTCATGAGCGAGCCGCGTGTTTATTCCCAGCTTCTCTGTCTTGCCCTGCTGCTTAGTCACGAAAATGCCTCCAGACCATGTTGCATGCTATCGCCGGTTCTCGAACGAGAGGATTCTGCCGGGCGCATCGAGGTCGGCTGCGGCAAAAAGATCTGCGATTCCGTCTGCGGCGGAAACTTTGAATACTTGGATAGGATGCGCGCGTTGCGGATGCAACCTCGCGCGCAATTTGTTGCGTAATAAGCTTGTGAAAGGACATTTCAGCATGGCGACGTCAGGTACGGAGAGCATTTTTCTTTATCCCTTTCGCGCGGCGCTGGAACTTCTGAAAGCTCTGCTGCGCCCCGCCTATAAGGGGGCGCCGTCCTCGTGGACGCTTGAAATGACGGCAATCGTCGTGCTTCTGCCCTTCATCATTCTCGTGCTGCATCTGTGGGACGCCGACATCATTCGCGTGACCGCGCAAAGCACCAGTTTCGTCATGGAATTCCTGCGGACAGTCACGGATGCGATTCGCACCGTCGTCTGGCTTGCAATCGGCATCCTCGTATGGCTCGCCACGGCGATCCTGCTTTCGCCGAAACTGCGTGCTGGCGCCAGATCATGGCTGGTGAGGCTCCACAGCTGGGCGACGCTCATCCTGACCTCGATCGTTGTCGCAAGCGTGCCGGTCGAAATCGGCAAACTCGCCATCGGTCGCGCGCGCCCGTTTCTCCTCGACGACGTGGGAGCGGCTTATTTCTCGCCTTTCAACGGCCAGTTTCTTTATGAAAGCTTCCCCTCCGGCCATTCCATGATGGCCGGTGTGATGATGGTTTCGCTCTGGATATTCCTGCCGCGCTGGCGCATCCTCACCGTGCTCGTCTGCATTCTCTTCGGGATCAGCAGGCTTGCAGCCGGGGCACACTATCCCACCGACGTCGTTGCCGGTCTGACAATCGGATTCGTGACGACCTGGTGGGTGGCCCGCTATATGGCCACGCGAAATATTATTTTTTCTTTGGATGGCGAAAGCGCGATGCCGCACGTCTGATTCCATCGCAAGTTGCCGGAATCGCCGCCCATCCGACATGGTAGCGATGCGTAATAAATTGTATTCATTAGAATAAATCACCGTGCCGGGCTTGCGTGCGGCACGGGACATTTTCACGAAGCTGGCTACCCAGAAATCGGGAAATCGTGTAAATTTTCAAAGAATTCCCCCTCCATTTTTTTGAAAGCCTTTTCATCAGGCTGCGTTAAAGCCTTGACCAAAGACAAAATTTCGCCTTCGATAAGACCCGTGAAGGCGACAGGTTTGTCACTGCGCTCAAATCAAAAATCGAAGACCGGAAAGCGGTCTCGGGTGAGGGCAATCTGTTGGAGGCATGGGCTTGGGAGGTCACACGACTTATCCAACGGGTTTATGCAAAAAATAAAGCAACAAGAGACGCCGTGAGCCAAAGGCTCGGCGCTCTCCAGGGAACAAAAAGGTTGCAGGCCAGATGAAAAAAACTCTTATGACGGGTGTATTGGGTGCGGTGGCGCTGTTTGGCGCAGCTTCGGGAGCATCCGCTGACACGCTTTCCGATGTGAAGGCGAAAGGTTTTCTGCAGTGCGGTGTCAACACGGGTCTGCTCGGATTTGCTTCGCCCAACGACAAGGGTGAATGGTCGGGCTTCGACGTTGACTATTGCCGCGCTGTGGCTTCTGCGATTTTCGGCGATCCAACCAAGGTGAAGTTCACGCCGCTGAACGCCAAGGAGCGTTTTACGGCCCTCCAGTCGGGTGAAATTGACGTCCTGATCCGCAACACGACCTGGACCATCAGCCGCGACACTGCGCTCGGCCTCGATTTTGCTGGCGTCAACTACTTTGACGGCCAGGGCTTCATGATCAATTCCAAGAAGCTGTCGGGCATCAATTCCGCATTGCAGCTTTCCGGCGCTTCCATCTGCGTTCAGGCCGGCACGACGACCGAGCTGAACATGGCGGACTATTTCCGCTCCAACAAGATGGAGTATAACCCGGTCGTCTTCGAAAAGATCGAAGAAGCGAACGCCGCTTACGACTCCGGCCGTTGCGATGCCTATACGACCGACCAGTCCAGCCTTTACGGCGTTCGTCTGGCGCTTGCCAATCCGGACGATCACGTCATCCTGCCGGAAATCATCTCCAAGGAACCGTTCGGCCTGACCGTTCGTCAGGGCGATTCCAAGTGGACCGACGTTGTTCGCTGGACGCACAATGCGCTGCTCAACGCCGAGGAATACGGCATTACGCAGGCCAATGTCGAAGAGATGAAGAAATCCGACAACCCAGACATCAAGCGTCTTCTCGGCGTGGAAGCCGACACCAAGATCGGCACCGATCTCGGTCTCGACAATGATTGGGTTGTGAAGATCATCAAGGGCGTCGGCAATTACGGCGAAATTTTTGAACGCAACATCGGCGCCGGCAGCCCGCTCAAGATTGCACGCGGCATCAACGCCCAGTGGAACAAGGGCGGCCTGCAATATGGCATCCCCGTGCGCTAACGGGTCTCACTTTCCCGACTGATCATCGGCGGGTGCGGATGCACCCGCCGGATTTGTCGGCTCTGCAGTTTGTCCGTTTGCTGCTGGCCCGCATCGCGCGGCCGTCTGACGCTGACAAGCTGCTTATGGGAATTTAACCGCGTCCTGCTGTCCCCCGTTGGAAGTGAGCTCGAAACGGGCTCGAACAGGGAATGGCAAGACCGAACGGTTCGGCATTCGATGCTCCCATTTCAGGAATTGCCCCGCAAAGACGGGCCAGCCATTCTTGTTTGGGGCCGATGCTGCCAGCCGAGAGGCTCAGGAAACATATGGCTTCCTATTCTGCAACTGAACGCCGCCAGGATAGCGGCGGAACCTCGCTCCTGTATGATCCGCGCGTTCGCGGCATCTTCTATCAGGTGGTTGTCTTCGGGGCGGTAATTGCCGCAATATACTGGATCGTCGGCAACACGATCACCAATCTGCAGCGCGCAAATATTGCGTCCGGCTTCGCCTTCCTCAATGGCCGCGCCGGTTTCGACATCAGTCAGACGCTCATTCAGTACAACAGCGATTCAAACTATGGCCGGGCCTTTCTCGTCGGCCTCGTGAACACGCTTTACGTGGCCGCGCTCGGTGTCGTGACGGCTTCGATCATCGGGTTTCTGGTCGGGATCGGGCGTCTTTCGCGCAACTGGCTGATCCGCAAGATCTGTACCGTCTATGTAGAGGTCTTCCGCAACATACCGCCGCTGCTCGTCATCTTTTTCTGGTATTTCGGGGTGCTGTCGGTGCTGCCGCAGGCTCGCGACAGTGTCGCCCTCCCGCTCGGCACATATCTTAACAATCGCGGCTTCTTCATGCCCGCGCCGGTGTGGGGCGAGGGGGCGTGGCTTCTGCCTGTGGCGCTGCTTGTCGGCATAGTGGCTTCGGTCGTCGTCGCGCGCTGGGCCAAACGCCGCCAGATGGCGACGGGCCAGCCCCTTCACACGATACGCGTATCGGCTGCGCTCATCATCGGCCTGCCGATCCTGGCGCTGATCGCGACTGGCTTTCCGATCACATTCGACTTTCCGAAACTCGGCACCTTCAATCTGTCGGGCGGTGCGCAGGTCAAGCCGGAGTTTCTGGCCCTGTTTCTGGCGCTGTCCTTCTACACCGCGTCCTTCATCGCAGAAACGGTCCGCGCCGGTGTCCTCGGCGTCAACAAGGGACAGACGGAAGCGGCCTATGCGGTCGGCCTGCGTCCCGGCCAGACGATGCGCCTCATCATCGTGCCACAGGCGCTACGCATCATCATTCCGCCGCTGTCGAGCCAGTATCTCAACCTTATCAAGAACTCGTCGCTCGCCATTGCCATCGGTTATCCCGATCTTGTCGCGGTCGGCGGAACGATCCTCAACCAGACCGGTCAGGCGGTTGAAGTCGTGGCAATCTGGATGGTGATCTATCTCGGCATCAGCCTGATTACCTCCGGCCTCATGAACTGGTTCAATGCCAAGATGGCGCTGGTGGAGAGATGACAATGGAAAACGCAGATCTCCAATATGTCCGCACGCAGATGGTGGATGGCGAAGCGCCGCCGCGCTCGGTGCAGGGCATTTCCCACTGGCTGCGCGTCAACCTGTTCGCAACGCCCGTCGATGCGGCGCTGACCATTCTCGGCCTGCTGGTTGTCGCGTGGTTTCTTCCCCCGATCATCGAGTGGCTGTTCGTCAAGGCCGTGTGGACCGGTGCGGATCGCACCGCCTGCCTCACCGTCGCGCAAGGCGGCGCGCAACCGGAAGGCTGGTCGGGCGCCTGCTGGGCTTTCGTGAATGCGAAATACGAGCAGTTTCTCTATGGCCGCTATCCGATTTCGGAACGCTGGCGCGTCAATCTGACGGCGCTGATATTCATCGTTCTGCTCGTGCCGCTGCTGATCCCGAAGGCGCCGAAAAAGGGGTTGAACGCGATCCTGTTCTTCCTGGTCTTTCCGATTGTCGCCTTCTTCCTGCTGGTTGGCGGCTGGTTCGGCCTTCCTTACGTGGAAACCCCGCTCTGGGGCGGGCTTCTGGTCACGCTTGTTCTGTCCTTTGTCGGCATCGCAGTTTCGCTGCCGCTTGGCATCGTGCTGGCGCTCGGGCGGCGCTCGAAGCTGCCGGTCATCAAGACGCTTTCCATCATTTTCATTGAAATGGTGCGTGGTGTCCCATTGGTGACGGTGCTGTTCATGGCCAGTGTCATGCTGCCGCTGTTCCTGCCGCCGGGCGTAACGTTCGACAAGCTGCTGCGTGCGCTCATCGGCGTGGCGCTTTTCGCTTCGGCCTATATGGCGGAAGTGGTGCGCGGTGGCCTGCAGGCTATCCCGCGCGGGCAATATGAAGGTGCGGATGCGCTTGGCCTCAGTTACTGGCAGAAAACCGGACTGATCATATTGCCGCAGGCGCTGAAGCTCGTCATTCCGGGAATCGTCAACACTTTCATCGGTCTCTTCAAGGATACGAGCCTTGTCTACATCATCGGCATGTTCGATCTGCTGGGCATCGTCCGTCAGAACTTTTCCGATGCAAACTGGGCTTCTCCACAGACACCTGCCACCGGTCTGATCTTTGCGGGTTTCGTTTTCTGGATTTTCTGTTTCGCAATGTCGCGATACTCTATATTCATGGAACGACGCCTCGACACGGGTCATAAACGATAAGAATAAAGGGAATAATGGAAATGAGTGCACAAAGCGCCCTGCCGCAATCCGAGATCGGTGTGGAAGTCGATCGTTCGAAGATGCAGGTCTCGAAAACCGACGTAGCCATCGAAATCACCAATATGCATAAGTGGTATGGCGAGTTTCACGTTTTGCGCGACATCAATCTCAAGGTGATGCGCGGGGAGCGTATCGTCGTTGCGGGGCCGTCCGGTTCGGGCAAGTCGACCATGATCCGCTGCATCAACCGTCTGGAAGAGCACCAGAAGGGCAAGATCGTCGTCGACAACATCGAACTGACCAACGATCTCAAGAAGATTGACGAAGTGCGGCGCGAAGTGGGCATGGTGTTCCAGCACTTCAACCTCTTTCCGCATCTGACCATCTTGGAAAATTGCACGCTTGCCCCGATCTGGGTGCGCAAGATGCCGAAGAAGCAGGCGGAAGAAATCGCCATGCATTATCTGGCCCGCGTCAAAATTCCGGAACAGGCCAACAAATATCCGGGGCAGCTGTCGGGCGGCCAGCAGCAGCGCGTGGCAATTGCCCGCGCCCTGTGCATGAACCCGAAGGTCATGCTCTTCGACGAACCGACATCGGCGCTCGACCCGGAAATGGTGAAGGAAGTTCTGGATACGATGGTGAGCCTTGCTGCCGAAGGCATGACCATGATCTGCGTGACGCACGAAATGGGCTTCGCCCGTCAGGTCGCCAACCGTGTGATCTTCATGGATCAGGGCCAGATCGTCGAGCAGAACTCGCCAGACGAATTCTTCGACAATCCGCAGCACGAGCGCACAAAACTGTTCCTGAGCCAGATCCTGCACTGATCCGGCATTCAGCTTCTGAATTGAGGACACCCGCCAGACGATCTGGCGGGTGTTTTTGCAAGCAGGGAGGGACCGTGAAGAATTTCCGATGGATGGAAGAGCTGCCAGTCGAGCGGCACAGTGAATTCCATGCCCTTTATTGCGGGGAGTGGTGGACGAAAGAGCGGAGTTTCGAGGACGTCACCAACATGCTCGCCCACTGCGACCTGCTGCTGTTTTGCCTCGATGCCGATGGCCGCATTGCAGGTTTTGCGCGGGTGCTGAGCGATTTCACCTTCAAGGCGATGATCTTCGATGTCATCGTGGCGGAACGGCATCGCGGGCAAGGGCTGGGGCTAGCCTTGATTGAACGCATCCTCAGTCATGAAAAGCTGAAGCGCGTGAAAAGCTTCGAACTTTATTGCCCCGAACGGCTCGTGCCCTTCTACGAAAAGCTGGGCTTCGTGAAGGGCACGTCGTCATTGCTTTTCAATCAGCCTTAGAGCGCGTTTCGATCGGATTGGATCAGATCGGCACTCTATCTCCTTGTTTTGACGCGCATCTTTTCCGAAAACCGTTTCACAGTTTTCGGGATGCGCTCTAATCCTCGACAAACCGGCGCAGGCGCTGGAGAGCATCATCCCACTGGCTGGAAACGGTTGCGAGATAGGCGCGGGCATCGATGAGCGGGGCGGGGTGCAGACGAAAACGGCTTTCCCGTCCGACCCTTTCCCGTTCGACCAGATTCGCCTGTTCCAGCACGGACAGGTGCTTGGTCACGGCCTGCCGTGTAATGCTGCCATTTTGCGACAGCGCCACGATCGAACGGCTTTCTCCATCGCTCAGCGTTTCTATGAGCGCCAGCCGCGTCGGGTCGGACAGCGCCGCAAAGACGGCGGACATTTCCGTGGTGCGCATTTCCACCCTATCGCTTTTCGGCGTGTCTCTTGATGTTTCCAACCTGCTCTTCCCAGCCGCCATCGTTCATTCGCAGCGCCAGCGGGCGGCGTTCGGCGGGCAGCGCATCGAAACCGCTTTCGGTCACGGTCAGTCGTGTGCCTGTTTCGATAGGCTGCAACCGGAATTCGACGAGCGTCGGCGGTTCGCCGGAATAATCCGTGTCGGGCTCCACGGCATAGGGGTGCCAGGTGAAGGCGAAATAGTCGGGCGCATGCATGTCCTTGATGAAAGCCTCCCAGCGCACGTGCTCGAAGCCCGGATAGGTCGTGTGGCCGAGCGAGCGTGTACCGACGATGAACGGTCCCTCGATCCTTACCTGAAACCAGGTTCCGAACTCCTCATGATCGGTCAGCGCGCGCCAGACCCGGTCGATCCCGGCGCGGATATCAACAGTCTTCTCAATGCGATCGGTATTGTTCGTCATGGCCTTCATCCTCCGTAATTGGCAACTTGATGGTTGCTAATATAGAGATGAAGATAAAATAAGCAACCAAAAAGTTGCGCATTTTATTCCGGCAGCGGAGCCTTGTCCGGAAGCGGGAACAGCGTCACGAATTTTTCAGCAAGAGCGCGGTCGCCTATGATCTTGAGAACATTGGCACTTTCCAGGGCTGAAAGAGACTGCCCGCCATAAATGGCTGCGGCCAGCATGCGCGGTGAACTTTCGAAATGCAGATCGTATTCCTGCGCCGTGCCGCGCTCTACCCGAATGCCGGTGTCGTCAAGATGGGCAGTGAAATCTTCCCCGTCCAGGCGAAGACCGATTACCGCGCGCAAACCTACGGACCTGTCATGATCGATCATGGTCCGTAGCGAAAGCAGGAAGGATACGGTCGAGATCGGCAGGTTGGGATCATGTTTTGGCGACCGTGCCGCCCACCGGCCCAATGCCTGAAGTATAGGTTCGCTCTCATAACCCCATTCGGTCAACTCGTAGACCTGCACCGATGCGGGAGGCGGGAGTTTCTTCTTGCGAAGAATGCCCGCTTCTTCCAAGCCCTCCAGCCGCTGCGTGAGGACATTTGCGCTCACACCCGGCAGGTCAGCCCTCAAATCGCTGAAGCGTTTGGGGCCGAACATCAATTCGCGCATCACCAGAAGCGACCAGCGTTCCCCAATCAAATCAAGGGCATGAGCCGCGGCGCAGGCATCGTCATAGCTGCGTTTTGCAGGTGGCTTTTCCGAATTGGTTATTTTTTCTAACTTCATGGTTGCTAATTATAACTTATATGCCATTATGTACAAGCGAACTTTGACTTCATCCGTTGTAATTGCGCCAACTGGTTTGCGCGAAGGCTCGATCTTACCGCTGGCGAGCCGGGCAGGCGATGGATAATCGTTTCAGATAAACATCAAATAAGAACGGGCCGCTTGGCCCATTGGAGGAAATAACATGCCGAAAATGATTTTCGTGAACCTGCCCGTGAAGAACGTCGCGAAGTCGACCGCGTTCTACGAAGCGATTGGCGCCACCAAGAACGAGATGTTCTCGGACGAAACGGCTTCCGGCATGGTCTTTTCGGATACGATCCACGTGATGATCCTTGATCATGACAAGTTCAGCCAGTTCACGCCGAAGAAGATCGCCGACGCCAATGCGGTCAGCGAAGTGCTGGTCTGCCTGTCGGCCGAAAGCAAGGCCGAAGTGGATGCCACCGTGGAGAAGGCACTGAACGCCGGCGGAAAGGCCGATCCGGGTCCGAAGCAGGATTATGGCTTCATGTATGGGCGCAGCTTCGAGGATCTCGACGGCCATATCTGGGAGATAATGTGGATGGACATGGAAGAAGCCAGGAAGGTCATGGGCTAGCGCTCGGGAGAATGACCACACAAGACAAAGGAGGAGAAAATGTCGGGTCTGACAATCTGTCTCTGGTTTGACGGAAATGCCGAAGAAGCCGCGAACCACTATGTCTCGATCTTCCGCGCATGCGGAAGATCGGCTTCGATCGACG
Source organism: Ochrobactrum sp. AP1BH01-1 (assembly GCF_018066705.1). Taxonomy (NCBI): domain Bacteria; kingdom Pseudomonadati; phylum Pseudomonadota; class Alphaproteobacteria; order Hyphomicrobiales; family Brucellaceae; genus Ochrobactrum; species Ochrobactrum sp. AP1BH01-1. The sequence continues at coordinate 747,159 of NZ_JAGPOU010000003.1, forward strand.
GCGCCATCCGTTTCAAGCATGGCCACCAGCAAAATGAGGATCAGCCGGTCACGGTGAACTTTACACTCGACGGGCAGAAAATATGCGGCCTGAACGGTGGACCCCAGTTCAAGCTTTCACCGGCAAGTTCGCTGATCGTGCGATGCAGGGATCAGGCGGAAGTGGATGCGTTCTGGGAGAAGCTGCTGGAAGGCGGCTCGCCGATGGAATGCAGCTGGCTGACGGATAAATACGGTTTGCCGTGGCAGATCGTTCCTGACATGCTGCTGGATACTTTGCAGGATGGTCCGCCAGACGTGCGCCAGCGCGTTGCGGATGCCATGATGAAGATGGTCAAGATCGATATTGCGACGCTGGAAGCCGCGCGCGACGCGGCTTAATCCCCTATGGCCGCGACCGCGTCATAGCCATAAAGCCAGTCCAGATCCTTAAGGAAACTGTCCGGGCTGCGCATGGCGAAGAGCGTGTTGCGGCCAAGCGCGAAAATGCCGGTTGCGTGATAGGCGAACCTGTTCAACTGGCCGCGTTTGGCAACCGCCGCGATCCGCGCTTTGCGGGCGGCATCGAAACGCTTCAGCCCGGCTTCGCGGTCGCTTCCGTCGAGCGCTTGCGCCAGTGCTGCCGCATCCTCGATTGCCATGGCCGCGCCCTGCGCCGCAAAAGGCGTGACCGCATGTGAGGCATCGCCGAGAAAAATGGTGCGGGCCGGACCGACAAATTGCGCGTCCGCCATTTCAAAAAGCGGCCAGTAGGTCCATTCATCCGTAGTCGCGACTACGTCGCGAACGGGTGCGCCCCAGTCGGCATAGATGGATCGCAGACGCGCCGGGTCGCCGGTTCTGGACCAGACCTCGCCGGGGTTTTCGCCTGTCGTGATGGCGACGAAGTTGAAGAAACTGCCGCCCTTGACCGGATAGGCGATGAAATGCGCCTTGTTGCCGAGCCAGGCGGAGACGGCTTTGCGTTCCGGCATGGCGTTGAGGAAGGAAGCGGGCAGGGCGCTGGCGGCAAGGGTTGTGCGCCATGCAATATGGCCGCTGAACCGTGCCTTGCTGAAACCTGCCTTGGACCGTTCCGCCGACCAGACACCATCGCAGGCGATCAGATAGGCGGCGTCGGCGGGGTGTTCGGAATTTCCATGGCGGATGGTGGCTGCAACGGTCCCGTTTTCGACGCGATGGCTTGTGATTTCAGCGCCAAGGCTGATCTCGATGCCGGGCTGTTCGCGGCAGGCATCGAGCAGTGCCGATTGCAGGTCGGCGCGATGACAGACGACATAGGGATGGTGCCAGCGCTCATAGGCCTTGTCGCCGAGCTTCATTTCCATCAGCGGGCGCGCCTTGCGCCCGTCCATGAGGTAGAGCGCTTGCGGCGTGACGGCTTGTGCGGAGAGGCGGCTGGCAACGCCGAGCCGTTCCAGATGACGCATTGCGTTGGGAGCAAGTTGCAGACCAGCGCCGACTTCCGAAAGGCTCTCGGCCTTTTCGATGAGCCGGATATTCCAGCCGCGCGCCGCAAGCTCCAATGCCGCCGAAAGACCGGCAACGCCAGCTCCGGCAATCAATATACGCCCTTTGCTCATGTCGATGAGATCATCCGGCATTCAGCCCCGTAAGGCCGCTTAGATTAAGCAGCCTTATCAGCGGGCGCTTCGTAAACGCAGCCAGCCGGAACGGTTTCGTCGGCATGAAGCTTTGCATTGTAGCGATAAAGCGTCGAGCAATACGGGCAAACGACTTCGCTTTCATCACCCATGTCGAGAAACACATGCGGATGATCGAAAGGCGGGTTTGCACCGACGCACATGAATTCCTTCACGCCGATTTCGATGGCCGCATGGCCGGCGTCGTTCTGAAAGTGAGGAATGATGTGATCGGACATAACATGCTCCGGTTCTGGTCGATGGGCGGTATGGGCATGGACTTGCACCGGTTGCCGGGCAAGATCATGCATAGACATTGGCATGCCTGTACCGCGAAAGTCTTGTTTCCGGAAGCGTTTTCATCAATTCTGAGGACATTTCAAGCTATTTGCTATCAAACTGTCATATGACAGCCATAGGCTTATCGAGCGTCCAGAAAAGTGCGAAGCAGTTTTCGATCAGGATGCGCGGAGAAACAGACAGACGGAGCCGGAACGTTCCGGTGGCGGTCGGGACAGGAAACATGAGCGAAAACAGCGTTATGGCGAGCGAAACCCCCAGCGTGACCGAAGGCGGGACACACGAGATGACAGCCGGACTAGCCCCCAACCCAAACGTCCTCCCCGATATGGACGCGGCCCCTGACGTTCACAAAGCTTTGAACGGCGAGCTGATGCAGAGCGCCGACCGCTTCGTGAACCGCGAGTTTTCCTGGCTGCAGTTCAATCGGCGCGTTCTCGAAGAAGCCGCGAACATGCGCCAGCCCTTGCTCGAACGCCTCCGCTTCCTGTCCATTTCCGCCGCCAACCTCGATGAATTCTTCATGGTCCGTATCGCCGGTCTTGCAGCGCAGGTTCGCGCCGGCGTGGCGATGCGCAGTGCCGATGGACGCACGCCGCAAGAACAGCTCGATTTCGTTCTCGACGAAGTAAGCCGCTTGCAGGAAGAGCAGCAGCAGCGCCTGCGCGCCTTGCGTGAGGAGCTGGAACAGGAAAGCATCGAGATCGTCCGCCCGTCCGCGCTTTCAAAACCGGAAAAGGAATGGCTTGAAAACCACTTCCTCGAAACGATTTTCCCGGTCCTGACGCCGCTTTCCATCGATCCGGCGCATCCGTTCCCTTTCATCCCCAATCTGGGCTTCTCCATCGCTTTGCAGCTTGCGCGGCGCGCCGATAATCATCCGATGACGGCGCTCCTGCGCATCCCGGTTGCGCTGAAACGCTTTATTCAGTTGCCGACGGATCAGGCCAATGACTACCGCTTCATCACCATCGAGGATGCAGTGAGCCTGTTCATCGGGCGGCTGTTCCCCGGTTACGAGGTGCGTGGTGCCGGTACGTTCCGCATCATCCGCGACAGCGATATCGAAGTCGAGGAAGAGGCGGAAGATCTGGTTCGCCTCTTCGAGACAGCGCTGAAGCGCCGCCGCCGCGGTCAGGTGATCCGCATCGAGTTCGACGGTGAAATGCCGGAAGCTTTGCGCATCTTCGTCGCGACGGAACTGGGCGTTTCTGAAAACCGGATCAGCGTGCACGAAGGACTGCTGGCGCTGAACATGATTTCGGAGATCGTTTCGATCCCGCGTGAAGACCTCAAATTCGTATCCTACAACCCGCGCTTTCCGGAACGTATTCGCGAACATGGCGGCGACTGCTTCGCTGCGATTCGCGAAAAGGACATCGTGGTCCATCACCCCTATGAATCCTTCGACGTGGTGGTGCAGTTCCTGCGGCAGGCCGCAGCCGACCCGGACGTGCTGGCCATCAAGCAGACGCTTTACCGCACCTCAAACGACAGCCCGATCGTGCGCGCGCTGGTCGATGCAGCCGAAGCTGGCAAGTCGGTGACGGCGCTGGTCGAGCTGAAAGCCCGCTTCGATGAGGAAGCAAACATCCGCTGGGCCCGCGATCTGGAACGCGCTGGCGTTCAGGTGGTGTTCGGCTTCATCGAGTTGAAAACACACGCTAAAATGTCGCTTGTCGTGCGCCGCGAAGACCAGAAGCTGCGTTCCTATGTGCATCTTGGCACCGGCAATTATCACCCGATCACGGCGCGCATCTATACCGATCTGTCGTTCTTCACGTCAGACGCGGATATTGCCCGCGATGTGGCGCATATCTTCAATTTCATCACCGGCTACGCCCAGCCTGCCGAGGAGATGAAGATCGCGATTTCACCCTTCACGCTGCGCGCCCGCATTCTGAAACACATTGAGGACGAGGTCGCCCATGCGAAGGCCGGACGTCCGGCGGCGATCTGGATGAAGATGAATGCGCTGGTCGATCCACAGATAATTGACGCACTCTACATGGCGAGCCAGGCCGGCGTGCAGATCGATCTCGTCGTGCGCGGCATCTGCTGCCTGCGTCCGGGCGTTCCGGGGCTTTCCGACAATATTCGCGCCAAGTCGATTGTCGGGCGTTTTCTGGAACATAGCCGCATTTTCTGCTTCGGAAACGGCAATGACCTGCCGTCCGACAAGGCCATCGTCTATATCGGCTCCGCCGACATGATGCCGCGCAATCTGGATCGCCGCGTGGAGACCCTCGTTCCGATCACAAATGCCACGGTGCATCAGCAAATCCTGTCGCAAATCATGTTTGCCAACATAATTGATAACCAACAGAGCTATCAGCTACTTGCGGACGGCACCTCTCGCCGGATAGAAAAAGAAGAAGGAGAGGAAGCTTTCAACGCGCAGGAATATTTCATGACCAATCCTAGTCTGTCGGGTCGCGGAAAGTCGCTGAAGTCTTCGGCCCCCCGCCTTATCGCGCATCGCAAGCGTGCGCAGGCGGAAAGAAAAACGACTGCATGAGTCCAGCTGTAGCACAAGGCCGCCTCAAGGGACTGAAGCCCGTTGCGGTCATCGACATTGGCTCGAACTCGATCCGTGTCGTCATCTATGAAGGCATCGTCCGTTCTCCGACGGTGCTTTTCAACGAAAAGATTTTATGCGGCCTCGGAAAAGGCCTCGCGAAGACCGGCAAGCTCAACGAGAAATCCGTTGAGGCGGCGCTGCGCGCGCTGAAGCGTTTTCGCGCTCTGGCGGAACAGGCTGGCGCGGTTTCCATTCATGCGCTGGCCACCGCTGCCGCGCGCGAAGCGAAAAACGGCCCGGACTTCATCGCACAGGCGGAAGCCATTCTCGGTCGCCATATCGAAGTGCTCTCCGGCAAGGAAGAAGCCTATTATTCGGCGCTCGGCATCATTTCCGGCTTCTACAAGCCGAAGGGCGTGACTGGCGACCTTGGCGGCGGCAGTCTCGAACTGGTCGCCGTGGATGACCACGAGGTGGGCGAGGGGATTACCTTGCCGCTCGGCGGTCTGCGTTTGCAGGATATGTCCGATGGACGGCTGCCAGAGGCAACGAAGATTGCGCGCACCGAACTGGCGAAGGCGACGCTTCTGAAAGCCCATCAGGGCCAGGTTTTCTATGCGGTCGGCGGCACGTGGCGTAACCTTGCCAAGCTGCATATGACGGCGAAGAACTATCCGCTGCACGTCATGCACGGCTACGAGATGAACCCGGTGGAAGCGCAAAGCTTCCTGAAGCGAGTCGCCAAGGGAAATCTCGACACGATGCGCGGCATCGAGGCGGTTTCCAAGAATCGCCGCCAGCTTTTGTCTTATGGCGCCACGGTGCTGCTGGAGACGATCCGTCTGATGAAGCCTTCCAAGATCGTTTTCTCGGCGCTCGGCGTGCGCGAAGGCTATCTTTATTCGCTCCTGCCCAAGAACGAACAGCTTCTCGATCCGCTGCTGGCTTCGGCGGACGAGTTTTCCATTTTGCGCTCACGTTCTCCGCGCCATGCTCGTGAACTGGCGACGTGGACGACATTGTCCCTGCCGGTCCTGGGGTTTGACGAAACCGACGACGAGGCGCGCTACAGGCAGGCAGCCTGCCTTGTGGCCGATATAAGCTGGCGCGCGCATCCCGACTATCGCGGCTCGCAGGCGCTGAACATCATCGCTCACGGCTCGTTCGGCGGTATCGACCATGCGGGACGTTCTTTCATGGCGCTCGCCAATTATTACCGTCACGAGGGGCTGATCGAGGATGAGATCGCGCCGGAGATCGTGCAACTCGCCACGCCGCGCCTGCGCGAAAGGGCGAAGCTGCTCGGGGCGCTTCTGCGCGTGGTCTACCTTCTGTCGGCTTCGATGCCGGGCGTCATTCCGCGCCTTGTCTGGCGCGAGGAAGAAAACGGCATTGCGCTGGTGGTTCCCGGCGATCTTGCCGATCTGATTTCGGACCGTCCCGAAGGCCGCCTGCAGCAACTGGCGAAACTGACAGGCAAGAACCTCTATTTCGCGGTGGGCGACGGCGCGATCGAGGGGACGCGGGAATAAGGCAGTAAGCGAGTAAGGCAGTAAGGCAGTATGTTTAGCGCGAGCATTCACATATTGCCTTACTGCCTTACTGCCTTATTGCCCTACTCCCCTAAATCCACCGCCGTTATCCGCCGGTTCTCGAACTTGATGCCGATCTTGCCGTCGATGAGATCGAGAGCCTTCTGGCCGAAAACCTCGCGCCGCCAGCCATGCAGGGCGGGCACGTTTGCCTTGTCGCCTTCCGAAGCGATCTTGTCGATGTCGTCGGAGCTCGCCACGATCTTCGCCGCGACGCCATGCTCTTCGGTGACAAGCTTGAGCAGAACCTTGAGAATATCTGCTGCAGCGGCGCTGCCTTCCGGCGAATGCGACGGCTTCGGCAATTTCGGCAGATCTTCCTTGGGGATTTCAAGCGCCGACTGGATCGCGGCGACAAGCCCGGCGGCCTGTGCCGAACGCTCCCATCCTTTCGGAATGGAACGAAGGCGTCCAAGCGCTTCCGCGTCACGCGGCTGCTGCTGCGCGATTTCGGCTATCGTGTCGTCCTTGATGATGCGTCCGCGCGGCACATTGCGTTCGCGCGCTTCGCGTTCGCGCCATGCTGCCACGGCCTGAACGATTGCCTGCTCGATTGGCTTGCGAACGCGTGCCTTGACCCGCCGCCATGCATCGTCCGGATGCAGATCGTAGGTTTCGCGGGACGTCAGCACCGCCATTTCCTCGTTCACCCACTCGCTGCGGCCCTCTTTCTCGAGTTCCTGCTTCAGATAGAGATAAATGTCGCGCAGATAGGTGACGTCGGCCAGCGCATAGTCGAGCTGCTTGTCGGAAAGGGGGCGGCGTCGCCAGTCGGTGAAGCGGGACGACTTGTCGATGTGCTTGCCTGTGACCTTCTGCACAAGCTGGTCGTAGGAAATGGCATCGCCAAACCCGCAAACCATTGCGGCCACCTGACTGTCGAAGACAGGCGAGGGGATGAGGTCGCCGAGATGGAAGACGATTTCGATGTCCTGTCGCGCGGCGTGGAAAACCTTGACCACCTTTTCGTCCGCCATCAGGCGGAAGAACGGCGCGAGGTCCAGCCCCGGCGCAAGCGCGTCCACAAGCGCCGTGTGGTCGGGCGAAGCCATCTGGATAAGGCACAATTCCGGCCAGAACGTCGTTTCGCGGATGAACTCCGTGTCGACCGTGACGAAATCGGATTTGGAAAGGGCGGATACGGCCTCTTCGAGGGCCTCTGTCGTCGTAATAAGATGCATGGTTACCTTTTAGAGAAAGCGCGGCCGCTTGTCCCGAAAGAATGCGCAAAACGCGCTGTATAACAAGTGCAAATAGTGTTTTTTGTCGATACTTTGCGTCAAGGCGCCCGAACCTCGACGCTTGCAGAGAGTGCAGACTTGACAAAACCTGGTCAAAATGCGCTTTTCCGCCAGAATTTGCAGCGCTTTGCCTGCACTGATTTATCTTACCAAAAGGCAGAAATCATGCACCGTTACCGCAGCCATACCTGCGCAGCCCTTCGCAAGACGGACGTTGGTTCGAACGTTCGCCTTTCCGGATGGGTCCACCGCGTCCGTGACCATGGCGGCATTCTCTTCATCGATCTTCGCGATCATTACGGCATTACCCAGATCGTGGCCGATCCCGATTCGCCCGCGTTCAAGGTTGCCGAGACCGTTCGCGGCGAATGGGTTATCCGTGTCGATGGTGAAGTGAAGGCCCGCGCAGACGATGCGGTCAACGCCAACCTGCCGACCGGTGAAGTGGAAATCTTCGCAACGGAAATCGAAGTGCTGGCGGCTGCCAAGGAACTGCCGCTGCCGGTCTTCGGCGAACCGGACTACCCGGAAGACATTCGCCTGAAGTACCGCTTCCTCGACCTGCGCCGTGAAACGCTGCACAAGAACATCATGAGCCGCACCAAGATCATTGCCGCGATGCGTCGCCGCATGACCGAGATCGGTTTCAACGAGTTCACCACGCCGATCCTGACGGCTTCCTCGCCGGAAGGCGCGCGCGACTTCCTCGTGCCTAGCCGTATTCATCCGGGCAAGTTCTATGCGCTGCCGCAGGCGCCGCAGCAGTACAAGCAGCTTCTGATGGTTGCCGGTTTCGACCGCTACTTCCAGATCGCGCCGTGCTTCCGTGACGAAGACCCGCGTGCCGACCGCCTGCCGGGCGAGTTCTACCAGCTCGATCTCGAAATGAGCTTCGTGACCCAGGAAGAAGTCTGGGAAACGATGGAGCCCGTCATGCGCGGCATTTTCGAGGAATTTGCCGAAGGCAAGCCGGTCACGCAGAAATTCCGCCGCATCGCCTATGACGACGCGATCCGCACCTATGGTTCGGACAAGCCGGACCTGCGCAACCCGATTGAAATGCAGGCCGTGACCGAACATTTTGCAGGTTCGGGCTTCAAGGTCTTCGCAAACATGATCGCCAACGACCCGAAGGTCGAAGTCTGGGCAATCCCGGCCAAGACGGGCGGAAGCCGCGCCTTCTGCGATCGCATGAATTCGTGGGCGCAGGGCGAGGGTCAGCCGGGCCTCGGCTATATCTTCTGGCGCAAGGAAGGCGACAAGCTCGAAGGTGCCGGCCCGATTGCCAAGAACATTGGCGAAGAACGCACCGAAGCGTTGCGCAACCAGCTTGGTCTGGGTGATGGCGATGCCTGCTTCTTTGTTGCCGGCCTGCCGTCCAAGTTCTACAAGTTCGCAGGCGATGCCCGCACGCGCGCCGGTGAAGAACTGAACCTCGTCGATCGTGACCGTTTCGAACTGGCATGGATCATCGATTTCCCGTTCTACGAATGGGACGAGGACAACAAGAAGCTCGACTTCGCGCACAACCCGTTCTCCATGCCGCAGGGCGGTATGGACGCGCTGGAAAACCAGGACCCGCTGGCGATCAAGGCTTACCAGTACGATCTCGTCTGCAACGGCTTTGAAATCGCTTCCGGTTCGATCCGTAACCAGTTGCCGGACGTCATGGTCAAGGCATTCGAGAAGGTTGGTTTGAGCCAGCAGGATGTGGAAGAGCGTTTCGGCGGTCTCTATCGCGCATTCCAGTATGGCGCGCCTCCGCATGGCGGCATGGCTGCCGGTATCGATCGCGTGATCATGCTTCTGGTCGGCGCGAAGAACCTGCGCGAAATCTCGCTGTTCCCGATGAACCAGCAGGCGCTCGATCTTCTGATGAACGCGCCTTCGGATGTGACGCCTGCGCAATTGCGCGACCTGCATATCCGTCTGGCTCCGGTTCAGAAGAGCTAAAACAGATATCAAAAACCCGGCCTTGAGCCGGGTTTTTTATGCATCTGAAAAAGCCCGGTGAGGAAACTCACCAGGCTTATTTTTTAATTGTTGGCGTCGACGCTGACTTTCAGAAGCTGGATGATCTTCGTCGGGTCCAGCGATGCGGTTGCAACGATCGAAGCGAAGGTCACCGGCTGGTCCGGTGTCGCGCTGATGGTCAGCGACTTCGGATCGTCGAAGAACTTGTCGGATGCGGCCTTGAGCTGCTGGGCAAATTCCGGGTTCTTCAGCTGCGTTGCCATCAGCGGAACCATCATCTTCATCTGCTGGCCAAGCTGCTTGCCATCGGCACCCTGTTGCTTTCCGTAATAGTCGAGCAGTTTCTGGGTCAGGGTATCGTTGTCGAAACGGATCGACAGGTTTTTCAGGTTCAGCTGTTCCGCCAGACCCAGAATGGCAAGACCGGCGGCGTCCTTGTCCGCGTCGGCCTTGCTCATGTTTTCCTGCGTCTTCTGCACGGCTTCGAGGAACGCCAGATCATAGCCGCCGAGGCTGCCGGTAATGTTGATCTTGCCGAGTTCCTGCGCCTGAATTTCCAGCTGGTCCAGCGTGGTGTCGCCGGAAGTCGGCGACCAGCTGCCCTTGGAGTTCAGCGAGCCGTTGAACGTGTTCATGTCGAGCGGCGCGAGCGGGTTCTTGCCGTCCTTTTCAAAGGTCGCGTCGATATTGGCGATGGTCCAGGCATAGCCGATCTTCTCGGCCTTGTTGGCGGTGTCGAGCGTCAGGTCGAAACCCTTCACCGTGGCACCGTCTTTTCCGGGCGTGCCGAACAGGATTTCGTCGATCTTCAGCTTGTCGTACATGACCATGCTGTCGAGCGGCCCCTTGGCCGTTTCCGCCGGGACATGCACGTTCTGCATGGCGAAGCCCTTGATCTCGGCCTTGTCGTTCTTGTCGGCCTGACCGGAAAACGCAAGATCGGGCACGGTGACCTGTTCGATGCTGTAGCCGCCATCCGGCGCATCCTGAACGTTGCGGAGCGTAACGTCACCGATGGCGGTTTCCTTTTCGCCCACTGTCGGCAGCTTGATCTTGGTGCCCTGAAGAACGATGTCGGAGCCGTTTGCCTGAACGTTGGCGAAGCTCAGCTCACCGCCCTGTTTTGCGTAGAGCGCCTTGATGCGCTCGGCGACTGCATTGGCGTCTGCGGCCATGGCAGCACTGCCGAATACCAGCGAAAGCGCTGTTCCGGCAGCCAGAACACGTGCCGCTGGCCTGATATTGACGAAAACCTGCATTCGAAGCTCCTGCCTGATCTTTAGAGCGCATCCCGAAAAGTGTGAAACGGTTTTCGGATGAGATGCGCGTCAAAACAAAGGATCAGAGCGCCGATCTGATCCAATCGGATCGGCGCTCTGATGTAGCGCGGCATTCATAGGCGGAAATCACGCGCAATAACAACATGATTTCCTCAGCCTGCGATTGCAGCGGGGGATACTTACCCCTGATAGCTCTATAGGACGCAAATGGCGGCAGCATTGCGACTATTGCACACTAATGTACTGGATTGGTTCTCCTGAACTCTTGCTGGCGAATCGCGCAGTTGGTACGAAGGGACATGGGAAAAAGTCTGATTCCGCCGGGTGACGGCGAAGAACACATCGAGCGGGTCGATCTCAAATCGGCTCTCGAGGAACGTTACCTCGCTTATGCGCTGTCGACGATCATGCATCGTGCGCTGCCGGACGTGCGCGACGGCCTGAAGCCGGTGCATCGCCGCATCATGCACGCCATGCGCCTGCTGCGCCTCAATCCCGATCAGGCCTATGCGAAATGCGCCCGTATCGTCGGTGACGTGATGGGTAAGTTCCATCCGCATGGCGATGCGTCGATCTACGACGCGCTGGTGCGTCTGGCGCAGGATTTCGCGGTGCGTTATCCGCTGGTGGACGGGCAGGGCAATTTCGGCAATATCGACGGCGATAATGCCGCCGCCATGCGTTATACCGAAGCGCGCATGACGGAAGTGGCGACGCTGCTGCTCGAAGGCATCAACGAAAACGCCATCGATTTCCGTCCCACCTATAATGAGGAAGACGAGGAACCTATCGTCCTTCCGGGCGCCTTCCCGAACCTGCTGGCCAATGGTTCGGCTGGCATCGCGGTCGGCATGGCCACCAACATCCCGCCGCATAATGTGGCCGAGCTTTGCTCTGCCGCGCTTTACCTGATCAACCACCCCGATGCGCCGGTGGAGGAACTGATCACCTCGCCCGAGCAATATGCGGAAATCGAGCAGGAAGCGAAGACGGATCCATCCGCGCTGCTGAAATGCAAGGTGCGCGGGCCGGATTTCCCGACCGGCGGCGTTCTGGTCGAGGAACACGGCAATATTGTCGAAGCCTATCGCACGGGTCGCGGCGCGTTTCGCGTTCGCGCGAAATGGGAAAAGGAAGAGGGCAATCGCGGCACATGGGTGATTGTCGTCACGGAAATTCCCTACCAGGTTCAGAAATCGCGCCTCATCGAAAAGATCGCCGAGCTGTTGCTGGCAAAGAAGCTGCCGCTGCTCGACGATATTCGCGATGAATCGGCGGAAGATATTCGCATCGTTCTGGAACCGAAGAACCGGACGGTCGATCCTGAACTGCTGATGGAATCGCTGTTCAAGCTGACCGAGCTTGAAAGCCGCGTTTCGCTCAACATGAACGTGCTGTCGCACGGCAAGGTGCCGAATGTTCTCTCGCTTGGAAGCGTTCTGCGCGAGTGGCTTGACCACCGCAAGGAAGTGCTTGTCCGCCGCTCGCAATATCGTCTGGCGGAAATCGAAAGACGGCTGGAAATCCTTGGCGGCTTCCTGATCGCTTATCTCAATCTGGATGAGGTGATCCGCATCATCCGCGAGGAGGATGAGCCGAAACAGGAACTGATGCGGGCTTTCGAACTGACCGACGTTCAGGCAGAGTCGATCCTCAACATGCGCCTGCGTTCGCTGCGCAAGCTTGAGGAATTCGAGATCCGCAAGGAGTTCGACGATCTCACCGCCGAGAAGACCGATCTGGAAGGCCTGCTCGCTTCCGGCACACGCCAGTGGAAGAAGATCAGCGCCGAAATCAAGGCCGTGCGTGAAAAGTTCGGTCCGAAGACCAAACTTGGTGAACGCCGCACTGCCTTCGCCGATGCGCCGACCCACGATCTGGAAGACATTCATCACGCGATGATCGAGCGTGAGCCGGTGACGATCGTCGTGTCGGAAAAGGGCTGGCTGCGGGCGATGAAGGGGCATCTGGCCGATTTCTCGATGCTCGCTTTCAAGGAAGGCGACAAGCTCAAGCTCGCTTTCCATGCCGAGACGACCGACAAGATTCTGTTCTTCACAACGGGCGGCAAGTTCTTCACCATTGGCGCGAACACGCTTCCGGGTGGTCGCGGCCATGGCGAGCCGATCCGCATCCTTGTCGATATGGAAAACGATCAGGATATCCTGACAGCTTTCGTGCACGATCCGGCGGCAAAACTGCTGCTCGTCAGCCACGAGGGTAACGGCTTTATCGTTCCCGAAAGCGAGGCCGTCGCCAATACCCGCAAGGGCAAGCAGGTGATGAACGTGAAGGCGCCGGACGAGGCGAAGCTTTGCCAGCGCGTTTCCGGCGATCATATCGCTGTGGTGGGCGAAAACCGCAAGATGGTGGTCTTCCCGCTGTCCGACGTTCCCGAAATGACACGCGGCAAGGGCGTGCGCCTGCAAAAGTACAAGGATGGCGGCGTATCCGACGTCCGCACCTTTGCGATTGCCGAAGGGCTTTCCTGGCAGGATTCGGCAGAGCGCACCTTCAATCGCAGCAAGGAAGAGCTTGTCGAATGGATCGGCGCGCGCGCCTCTGCCGGCCGTCTGGTCCCGAAGGGCTTCCCGCGTTCGGGCAAGTTCTGAATCGTTCGGAGCCGCAAGAAGTTGCGGTCGATTTGCGGGTAGTTGCTGAATAACATGGGATGCGGCCATACAGGCCGCGCTCCAGGAGGTTCCATGCACGTTCGCCCGGCTTTATCTGGCGATGCCGCCAAAATTTGTGACGTTTTGAGGCGCTCCATTACCGAGCTTTGCACGGTCGATCATGAGGGACGCGACGATATTCTGCTGCCTTGGCTCGCCAACAAGACCCCGGAAAATGTGAGCAAGTGGATAGGAACGCCGTTTCAATCGTTGCTTGTCGCCGAAATCGGCAGCGCCGTGGCGGGGGTCGGGCTGGCGACTGACAAGGGGGAAATCCTGCTGAATTACGTCGCGCCGGAGTTTCGCTTCCACGGTGTCAGCAAGGCGCTCATGTCGGAGCTTGAGAGCTACCTTTTGCTGCGCGAGGTGACGGTTGCCCGCCTTGTCAGCACGGAAACGGCGCTTCGATTTTATCAGGGAATAGGCTACAGGCCCGCAGGCGAACCGCAGATATGGCGGGACAGGAAGCTGTCATATCCGATGGAAAAACAGCTCGCGCCCTAACCCTCGAACCGCTGCCAACCGCGGGGACCCAGATGCTCCTGCGGGGTGAAGCGGATCTTATATTGCATTTTCCGCGATCCTTCGACCCAATAGCCGAGATAGACATGCGGCAGGCCCGCCGCATGTGCGCGCTGGATATGGTCGAGGATCATATAGGTGCCGAGCGAGCGCTCATGCATATGCGGCGAGAAAAATGAATAGACCATCGACAGCCCGTCGGCCATCACGTCGGTCAGAGCCACGGCAACCAGTTCGCCATCGCCTTTCGGATCGATGAAACTGTCCGGCCCGCGCTTGCGATATTCGATGATTTGCGTATTGACGTGGGTATCCTCGACCATCATCGCATAATCGAGCACCGTCATGTCGGACATGCCGCCCGAGCGATGCCGCGCATCGAGATAGTCGCGGAAAAGCGCATATTGTTCAGTGCTGGGCTGCGCCTTGTGCACGCGCCCGATCAGGTCGCGGTTCTGGTTCCAGACACGGCGCATATTGCGGGTCATCTCGAACTCGCCCGCCAGGATGCGCACCGACACGCAAGCGCGGCAAAGCTCGCAGGCCGGACGGTAGGCTATGTTCTGGGAACGGCGAAACCCGCCCTGAGTCAGGAGATCGTTGATCTCGTTCGCCTTGTCTCCGACCAGATGCGTAAAGACTTTTCGCTCCATCTGGCCTTCGAGATAAGGACAGGGCGATGGAGCCGTCAAAAAGAACTGCGGAGACTGCTGCGGTTGATGGGTCATTCAATATCCACGAAATGGCAATACCGAAACCATCACGATACGGCATAAGGATTGAACCGGCGGTGCAAAACGTCAATAGGTATTTTGCGCAGCCGGCTCTGAATTTTTTTGAAGCATCCCCTCAATCGGGCAGCGAAAGGCTCAGCGGTCCGAACGAATGACAGCCGTGCCGAGCAGAAGATCGTGCACGGTGCGCTTGCGATCGAGCACCAGCGAGGCAAGCAGGATCAGCGGCGTCAGCACCACATTGAGACCCCAGAAGAGGACCGTATGGACGATTGCCAGCATCGGATCGACCGTGCCGCCTTCGAGCCTGACGAGCTTGATGTTCATCATCTGCATGCCCTTCGTGGCCTGCTGCGGACCGCCGAGCGTGCGCGCGACGTAGAACAGCGCCACCATGGGGAACATGATGCCATAGAGCATCCAGCCAAGGCTGAGCGTAATGATGCCGAGGATTGCAATGACGATCGCTGCCGGAATGCAGAGCAGGAAAACAATCAGGTAATCGATAAGAAAAGCCATGATGCGGCGGGTTCGCACGCCTTCAAAAAATGCGCGGCTTTCATAACGCGGACCCATGACTTCGCCGTGCAGGATATGGTCGGACATTGTTCCTTCCAGTCGTTTCAAAAGAAGCGTCCGGGGAATGTGTCAACCGGCGCTGCCCCGCCACCTCGGCGGAACAGTCATCAAGATGGGAACCAAAACCGGCGGTTTCAAGGAAATTTGATGATTTCCCGAAAGCAGGACTTGGCGGTCAGCCCTGCTGTTTAAGTTTTTCAGCCACTTCGATTGCGAAATAGGTGAGAATTCCGTCACAGCCCGCGCGCTTGAAGGCGAGCAGACTTTCCATCATCACCTTTTCTTCGTCGATCCAGCCATTAATGCCTGCGGCCTTGATCATCGCATACTCGCCCGACACCTGATAGGCATAGGTGGGCAGCCGGAACTCGGTTTTCAGGCGATGAATGATATCGAGATAGGGCAGGCCCGGCTTGACCATCAGCATGTCCGCGCCTTCGGCAATATCCTGCTCGGCTTCGCGCACGGCTTCTTCCGGGTTGGCGGGATCAAGATAATAGGTCTTCTTGTCGCCTTTCAACAGGCCCTGCGTGCCGATGGCATCGCGATAGGGACCATAGAAGGCGGAAGCGAACTTGGTAGCGTAGGACATGATCGGAATGTGGCAAAAGCCATGTTCGTCCAGCGCCTGACGCACGGCGCCGACGCGACCGTCCATCATATCGGAAGGTGCGATGATGTCGGCACCGGCTTCGGCTTGCGAGAGCGCGCCCCGAACCACCATGGCCACCGATTCGTCGTTGATGATTTCGCCGTTGCGCAGGATGCCGTCATGGCCATGCGTGGTGAACGGGTCGAGCGCCGCATCGGTAATGATGCCGATTTCCGGCACTTCCTTCTTGATTGCGCGCACGGCGCGATTGATCAGGTTGTCGGGGCTGGCGACGAAAGAGCCGTCCTCCGTCTTTACTTCCAGCTTTTCACGCGGGAAGGGGGCGATGGCGGGAATGCCGAGCCTGGCGGCTTTCTCCGCCATGCGCACGGCCATATCCACCGAATAACGCTCCACGCCGGGCATTGCTTCCACAGGCTCGGCCACGCCGGTGCCATAGGTCAGGAAGAAAGGCAGGATAAGGTCATCGACCGTCAGCCGGGTTTCCTGCACGAGCCTGCGCGACCAGTCGGCCTTGCGCATGCGGCGCAGGCGTCTGCTGCCGGTGACGTCATCGACATGCTGGCTGATATTGGCGGGCAGATATTTGGACTGGCGATCGGTCATGAGCTATTCCCGAGAATTGAGGCCCTGGAATATGAAAACGCAGGACTGGTATCGGATGTGCTTCGTTTATCATGGGAAAAGTGCCGAAACCAAGAACATTGACCTGTGCAGGATTGACGCGGGGCGTCTCACTTTCTACCCATTTACAGGAACGGGAGACACGATATGCAGATTGACTTCGGCGGTGGCAGCGAAATCAGCTTTGAACGCAAGGGAAAAGCGGGACTTGTGAAGCTTACGCGGACCGAGGCCCTCAATGCGCTCACGCATAAAATGATTCTGGCGCTGGATCGCGCATTGCAGTCCTGGGAAGACGACCCCGAAGTGGCATGCGTCATTCTCGAGGGCGAGGGGCGGGCCTTCTGTGCGGGCGGCGATGTGGTTGCCGCCTACAAGTCAGGTCAGGCCGGCACGCCCGCCTATGAATTCTTCCGCGACGAATATCGGCTCAATGCGCGGATCGGCCGTTTTCCAAAACCTTATATCTCCCTGATCAACGGCATCGTCATGGGCGGCGGTGCGGGAATTTCCGTTCACGGTTCGCATCGCATCGTGACGGAAAACACCATGTTCGCCATGCCGGAAACCGGTATCGGCTTCTTCCCGGATGTGGGCGGCAGCGCGTTCCTGCCGCATCTGCACGACAATTTCGGCTATTATCTGGCGCTGACCGGCAACCGCATCCGTTGGGGGGACTGCCTGCAAAGCGGGATTGCAACCCATGCGGTCGCCGCAAGCGATCTGCATGACCTGCGTGAAGACATCATCGCTACCGCCGACATCGACGCGGCGCTGACGCGCAGCCAGTATCCCGATTTTGAAACCTCCGTCGAAACGCGCCAGATCATCACCGAGTGCTTTTCCGGCGCGACACTCGCCGATTGCATGGCGGCGCTGGAAAAGGAAGCGGAAGCAGGCAGCAAGGCTGCAATGGACATCGTGAAGGTAATCGCCACGCGCTCCCCGACCAGTGTCGCTGTCACTTTCCGCCAGATTGCCGATGGGCGCGCGCTCGATCTCGACGATTGCATGCGCATGGAATATCGCATTGCCAGCCGCATGCTGGAAGGGCACGATTTCTATGAGGGCGTTCGCGCATTGCTCATCGACAAGGACGGCGCGCCGACATGGAAACCCGCAACGCTGGATGAAGTGAAGCCTGAACAGGTCAACGCCTATTTTGCAAATCTGGGCGACAGGGAACTAACCCTGTGAGGATTGGCTCATGCATATGAACGAGCTGCGCCAGCATACCCAGCCGAGCGGAACCGAGTGGGCCTTCACCTGGTTCGTCCGGATACTCGCGCTCGTGGCGCTGGCCAGCGGCGTCTTCTACTGGGTCAGGCTGATCGGTATTCATCCCGGCCTTCTTTGGCGCTTCGATCTGATGCCATGGCCCTGGCAGACGGCGGTTGTGGCTTTGGCGGTGCTGATGCCCGTTGCCGCGACGGGGCTGTGGATGCGCGCGCCGTGGGGGCCTGTGCTCTGGTTCGTGGCAGCACTCGGCGAAATCGCCATCTATTCCGTTTTTTCCCGGCATTTCGAATACAAGCCGCTGACGGTCGGGTTCAACGCGGCCTGCATCGTTATTTTTATCGCCTTTCGTGTTCTGCTGTTCTTCGAGAAGAGACGGCAGGCTCGGGCGAGCCTGCCTGTTCAGCTCTTATAGTGCCTGCGTGCCTTCGTAGCGGGCAAAGGGCTTCGTCATCTGGCCTTTGAAAAGCAGGACATCATAGGTGTCGGCTTTGCTGCCCGGCATTTCCATGCCCGGTGAACCCATGGGCATTCCGGGCGCGGTTAGTCCGGTTGCCTGTGGACGTTCAGCCAGCAACCGCTTGACGGCGCCTGCCGGAACATGGCCCTCGATAACATATCCCTCGACGACCGCCGTGTGGCAGGAGGCGAGATTGGCTCCGACGCCATGCTTCGCCTTTACAGCGTCCATCGCCTCTTCGACCTTGACCGTTACATTGAAGCCCGCGGCTTTCATATGTTCGGCCCAGCCGTCGCAACAGCCGCAATAAGGGTCTTTATATATGGTCATTTGCGGAGGGGCGGAAACCGGCTCGGCATGAGCGAAACTCGTAAAGCCGGTAAGGCTTAACAGCCCGCAAACCGCAAAATAATGTGCAAGACGATGCGCCATGGTTCCTCCAGTCGATTGTTATGGCCGATATCTAGCGTTCATCGGCACACTTCTCAAATGACGAAAGTTTAATGCGGCACGGCTTTCCACGGCCCGGAAAACCGGCATTTTACGCTGGAGCGGCGCATCGCGGAGAAGGCTCAAGGTCGGCGCAGAGTAAGCAAACATTAAGCCTGAATGGCCAATTTTGGCGGTAAGTTACTGTTAAGGCTGACTTTTAAGTCGAATTTTATGCATCTCCCCTAAATTCCTCTCAAGACGGTGAGAAACAATACACCGCATAAAACAGGACAGAGAGCTGCATCATGGTTTCATGGAATGCGGCTCCGGCAGAGAGGCAAAAGAAATGATCAACGCACAGCGCAAGACGGATATATCCGCTCCGCTCACGACACCGGAAACCGCACTCCGCTCGCTTTATCTGGAAGCCCTCCAACTGGTCGAGCGGCTGCATCGCCGCCTGCTCGACGTCGTCAAGGATGAGTTCGACCGCAACGGCCAGAGCGACATCAACGCGACGCAGGCGCTTCTGCTTTTCAACATCGGCAATTCGGAACTGACGGCCGGTGAACTGCGCTCGCGCGGTTACTATCTCGGCTCCAACGTTTCGTACAATCTGAAGAAGCTGGTGGAGATGGGTTTCATCCATCATCAGCGCTCGCGGGTCGACCGCCGCTCGGTGCGCGTCAGCCTGACGGACAAGGGCAATGCGATCGCCGATCAGGTGGCCGCGCTCTATGAACGCCATATTTCCTCGATCGAGCAGGTTGGCGGCATTCAGGTCGATGAGTTCATGGCGATGAACAAGTCGCTGCAGCGTCTCGACCGCTTCTGGAACGACAGCATCGCCTACCGGCTCTGAATCGCGGCTGGCCGCCGCTGGCGGGCTGACGGTTTTGTTGCAGAACTGTCACAACAGGCGATCATTGAGAAGAATAAGGCGCCGCGAGTTCCCAATCGTAAGACGCATGGCTTGAAATTCCGGCCATGCGACATGATTAAGCCATAAAAAACGACATAAGCGTTTTAAAAAATGGCACGGGCAATATTGTGCCTCTTTCATTCAGGAATGGGCTCGAAAGTCGAATTTCGGATGAGCGAGCAGTTTTGCATCGCTTTCTGTCCGGATATCGCCTTGCTGAACTATTGCTGATATTCTGGGAAGATTCCGCGCGAGCGGTTAGCCTTTTGGGACTACGCAAGATGACCAAGACCGACAGACCAGCCGATGCTTTAAGGATAGATCGCCGCAGTTTCCTGCGCGGCGCGGCGACCGCCGGCCTTTCCGTAGCCGCTTCCGCCATGGTTTCTTCGGCATACGCCCAACAGGCGCTGACCGATGTTATCGCATCCCCGCGCCGCGGCAACTGGGACGACCAGTTCGATGCCCGCGCGACAGGTGGCCAGCATGTGGCGACCAACCAGCCGGTTCTGAGCCAGCAGACGGTGGCAAACCTCCAGAACGCAATTGCGCAATATATGGATATTGCCGGTCGCGGCGGCTGGCCGAACGTGCCGGGCAATGCGAAACTCCAGATCGGCGCGACCGATCCTGCTGTCCAATATCTGCGCAAGCGCCTGATGATTTCCGGCGATCTGCCGCAGGGTGCCGGGCTTTCCAACTCGTTCGACACCTATGTCGATGCCGCCGTGAAGCGCTTCCAGTCCCGTCACGGTCTGCCTGCCGATGGCGTCATGGGGCAGTTCACCTATGCGGCGATGAATGTGGACGCGAATACGCGCCTCGGACAGCTGCAGACCAATCTCCAGCGCCTTTCGCCTCTCGCGAATGAATCCTTGCAGGAACAGCGTTTCGTGATGGTCAACATTCCGGCCGCGCGCATCGAGGCCGTCGAGGGTGGCAGCGTCGTACAGCGCCACACGGCTGTGGTGGGCAAGATCGACCGCCAGACGCCGCTGCTGACCTCGAAGATTCACGAGGTCATCCTCAATCCTTACTGGACCGCGCCGAAGTCCATCATCCAGAAGGATATCATTCCGCTCATGCGGAAGGACCCGCAATATCTGGCGAAGAACAAGATTCGCCTTTACGATCAGTCCGGTCAGGAGGTCGCGCCTGAGACCGTGGACTGGAATACGGATGATGCGGTCAAGCTGATGTTCCGTCAGGACCCGGGCAAGATCAACGCCATGTCCTCGACCAAGATCAACTTCCACAACCCGTATGCCGTCTATATGCACGACACGCCGCAGAAGAGCTATTTCAACAAGCTCATGCGCTTCGACTCGTCGGGCTGCGTCCGCGTCCAGAACGTCCGTGATCTTGATGTCTGGCTCCTGAAGAACACTGCGGGCTGGGACCGCCAGACCATCGAAAGCACGATCAAGTCGGGCACCAATACGCCGATCCAGCTTGCCGATCCGGTTCCGTTGCACTTCGTCTATATTTCCGCATGGTCCACCGGCGACGGTGTGGTGCAGTTCCGCGACGACATCTACAAGATGGACGGTGCAACGGCGCTTGCGCTCGGCACGGACACCTGATTCTGATCGGATAGAGAAGTTGCAGAAGCCGTCTGGAAGCTTTTCGGGCGGCTTTTTCATTTCCGCTCAATTATCAAATCGGTTTGCCGCATTTTGGAATATGCTTTTCGCTTTGCGGCCATTGGCCTTGTGCGCTCAAGTGTGATAATGCGCCTCATCCATATAGCTTTTACCGGCTAACCCGGAGGGTGTGAAACATGTCTCAAGCCAACGCCGCCGCCAGGAATGCGTCATCCGACGCTTTCTTCAATGCAAGCCTCGAGGACATCGATTCCGAGATTTTCGGTGCAATCCGCAACGAGCTCGGCCGTCAGCGCCACGAAATCGAACTGATCGCCTCGGAAAACATCGTTTCGCGCGCTGTTCTTGAAGCACAGGGTTCCATCCTCACCAACAAATATGCCGAAGGCTATCCGGGCAAGCGCTATTACGGCGGCTGCCAGTATGTCGACATCGTGGAAGAACTGGCCATCGAACGCGCCAAGAAGCTCTTCGGCGCCGAGTTCGCCAACGTTCAGCCGAATTCCGGTAGCCAGATGAACCAGGCCGTGTTCCTCGCGCTGCTCCAGCCGGGCGACACCTTCATGGGCCTCGACCTGAATTCGGGCGGTCACCTGACTCACGGTTCGCCGGTCAACATGTCCGGCAAGTGGTTCAATGTCGTTTCCTATGGCGTTCGCAAGGACGACCACCTGCTCGACATGGACGAAGTTGCCCGCCTCGCACGCGAAAACAAGCCGAAGCTCATCCTCGCAGGCGGCACGGCCTATTCGCGTATCTGGGACTGGAAGCGCTTCCGCGAGATCGCCGACGAAGTGGGCGCCTATCTCATGGTCGATATGGCGCATATTGCCGGTCTGGTTGCCGGTGGCGTTCATCCTTCGCCGGTCCCGCATGCGCATGTCTGCACCACGACGACCCACAAGTCGCTTCGCGGCCCGCGTGGCGGCATGATCCTCACCAACGATGCCGACATCGCCAAGAAGATCAATTCGGCTGTCTTCCCCGGACTTCAGGGCGGCCCGCTGATGCATGTCATCGCCGGCAAGGCCGTTGCCTTCGCGGAAGCGCTGAAACCGGAATTCAAGCTCTACGCGAAGAACGTCGTCGACAATGCGCGCGCGCTGGCTGAAGAGCTGAAGTCTCACGGTCTCGACATCGTTTCGGGCGGCACTGACAACCATCTGATGCTGGTCGATCTGCGTCCGAAGAACGCGACCGGCAAGCGTGCGGAAGCCGCTCTCGGCCGCGCCAACATCACCTGCAACAAGAACGGCATTCCGTTCGACCCTGAAAAGCCGTTTGTCACGTCCGGCGTCCGTCTTGGCACGCCTGCCGGCACGACGCGCGGTTTCGGCGTGGCTGAATTCAAGGAAATCGGTTCGCTGATCGCCGAAGTTCTCGACGGTCTGAAAGTCGCCAATTCCGACGAAGGCAATGCAGCCGTTGAACAGGCCGTGAAGGAAAAGGTCGTCGCCCTGACCGACCGCTTCCCGATGTACGGATATCAGGGATAAGCCGGTTTCCATGATCGAGATGAAACCCCGTTCAACTCTGTTGAGCGGGGTTTTTTCATTCTTGCATCCGGTAGGTGGATTGCCACTAATCGGCTATGATCGACAGGAATCGTTTGCGGGGATAGCGCTCTTGAGTTTGTATCGGGACCAACCCCACATATAGGTGCGTTCCCGCCTTTGCTCGCTGCAAGGGTGCGGCAGTTAAAGTCGAAAGTGTTCCATGCGTTGTCCCTATTGCCAGTCTGAAGATACGCAAGTGAAGGATTCCCGCCCGGCGGAAGATGGCGCTGTCATTCGCAGGCGTCGCGTCTGCTCGGTCTGCGGCGGGCGTTTCACAACCTTCGAGCGCGTGCAGTTGCGCGAGCTGATGGTCGTGAAGAAGAGCGGGCGTCGGGTTCCTTTCGATCGCGACAAGCTCACGCGGTCCATCGAGGTGGCGCTGCGCAAGCGCGATGTCGATAATGACCGGGTTGAACGGGCCATTTCTGGCATCGTCCGCCAGCTTGAAAGCTCAGGCGAAGCGGAGGTCACGTCCGACGAGATCGGGCGGCTGGCCATGGATGCGCTGAAAGGCATCGACGATATCGCCTATATCCGCTTTGCGTCGGTCTATCGCAATTTCAGCAAGGCCGTCGATTTCCACAACGTCATTGACGAGCTGACGGTCCCCGAAACCGAGGACGATCTGGACGCTTAAGCATGAGTGGCAGCAAGTTTCCGCATTCGGACGTGACTTCGGATGATGTTCGCTTCATGGAAGCGACGATCCGCTACGCGCGGTGTCACAAGGGGCTTACAGGCACCAATCCGTCCGTTGGCACGCTCATCGTCAAGGATGGTGTCATCATCGGGCGCGGCGTGACCGCTTTGGGCGGCAGGCCCCATGCAGAACCGCAGGCGCTGGCCGACGCGGGAGAGGCCGCGCGCGGCGCGACGGCTTATGTGACGCTGGAGCCATGCGCCCATCACGGACGCACGCCGCCTTGCGCGGAAACTCTGGTGAGGGCAGGGGTGGCGCGTGTCGTGGTTGCCGCGACCGATCCGGACGAGCGCGTCAGCGGAAAGGGCTTCGCCATCCTGCGTGAGGCTGGCATCGAGGTCGTTCCGGGCGTTCTCGCTAATCAGGCTGCCGACGATCTGGCGGGCTATTTGAATCGATCTTCCAGGAAACGCCCGGAAGTGATTCTGAAACTTGCTCTTTCCGCCGATGGCATGATCGGTCGCCGGGGCGAGGGACAGGTTGCCATAACGGGCCCGATTGCGCGTGCACAGTCTCATATCCTGCGCGCCCAGACCGACGTAATCCTGATCGGCATCGAAACCGCGCTCGCCGATGATCCCGTTTTGAACTGCCGCCTGCCGGGGCTGGAACAGCGTTCGCCGGTTCGTGTAGTGCTGGATGGTGGATTGCGCCTGCCGCTTTCCTCAAAGCTCGTACAGACCGCCGATGCCCAGCCACTATGGATTGCCTGCGGCGAGGAAGCATCGCCGGAACGGCGTTACGAGTTGACGGCTGCCGGTTGCCGCATCCTCGCAACCGAAGCCGATGATTGCCGCATCGCCTTGCCCGAGTTGATGGACGATCTTGCCGCGCAGGGCATTTCCTCGGTTCTCGTCGAAGGCGGGGCAGGTGTTGCGAAGAGTTTTCTGAAGGAAGGGCTGGTGGACCGGCTTGCCATCTTCCGTTCGACGGTCGAAATCGGCTCGGAGCACGGGGTTGCCGTCGACGGCCTCGAAACCCATATCGCAGACGAATTCAAAATTCTGAGGCAGGCGCGCTATGGCGACGATGCTTATGCGGAATATGTAAGGAAGATTTGATGTTTACAGGCATTGTAACCGATATCGGCAAGGTTGACCGGATCAAGCCGCTGAATGAAGGCGTCCTTCTGCGTATCGAGACCGCATATGACCCGGAAACGATCGAGCTCGGTGCATCGATTGCCTGTTCCGGCGTCTGCCTGACGGTCGTGGCGCTGCCGGAAAAAGGCACCAATGCCCGCTGGTTCGAGGTCGAGGCATGGGAGGAGGCGTTGCGCCTCACCACGATTTCCGATTGGCAGAGCGGACGAAACATCAATCTGGAGCGTTCGCTGAAACTTGGCGACGAAATGGGCGGACACCTCGTTTCCGGCCATGTCGACGGACAGGCCGAAATCATCGAGCGCAAGGAAGAGGGCGACGCCGTGCGCTTTACCCTGCGCGCGCCGGAAGAACTGGCTCCATTCATCGCCCAGAAAGGTTCGGTCGCGCTCGACGGGACCTCGCTGACGGTCAATGGCGTCAATGGAAACGAGTTCGACGTACTCTTGATCCGCCACTCGCTTGAAGTCACGACCTGGGGCGAGCGGAAAGCGGGCGACAAGATAAATATCGAGATCGACCAGCTGGCACGTTACGCAGCAAGGCTTGCGCAATATCAGAAATAGGCTTAGAGCCTAGAACTCTAAAGCTGTAACAGCATTTCCCGATTTTGAGCGTTGACCGCAATCGTTGCGGTCCGCAAAATTTGTCATGGAGTCTCTCATGTCCAAGCACGAGGCGCATGCGCCGCATTTGCTTATTGTCGAAGCGCGTTTCTACGATGATCTCGCCGACGCACTTCTGGATGGCGCAAAAGCAGCCTTGGATGAGGCAGGGGCGACCTACGATGTCGTGACCGTGCCCGGCGCTCTCGAAATTCCGGCGACGATTTCCTTCGCACTCGACGGTGAGGAAAATGGCGGTACGGAATATGATGGCTATGTCGCGCTCGGCACGGTTATCCGTGGCGAAACCTATCATTTCGATATCGTCGCGAATGAATCCTGCCGTGCGCTCACCGATCTTTCGGTCGAGGAAAGCATTGCCATCGGCAACGGTATTTTGACTGTCGAGAATGAAGAGCAGGCATGGGTCCGCGCCCGCCGCGACGACAAGGACAAGGGCGGTTTTGCCGCCCGTGCCGCGCTGACCATGATCGACCTGCGCAAGAAGTTCGGAGCCTGATCATCATGAGCTCTTCTACCGGAGGCCGCCCGACTCCCAATGCTCCGCGCATGGCCAACAAGCGCGGCGTCGCTCGCCTTGCCGCCGTGCAGGCGCTCTACCAGATGGATGTAGCCGGGACGGGCGTCCTGGAAGTGGTGGCCGAATACGAAGCTTTCCGCCTTGGCAAGGAAGTCGACGGCACGCAGTATCTTGATGCCGATCCGCAGTGGTTCCGCGCAATCGTCGCCGGTGTGGTCGATGAACAGCTGAAGCTCGATCCGATGATCCACCAGGCACTGACGGAAGACTGGCCGCTTTCGCGTCTGGATTCGACGCTGCGTGCCATTCTGCGCGCCGGTGCGTGGGAATTGCAGACACGCAAGGACGTGCCGACCGCCGTGATCGTGTCTGAATATGTCGATATCGCGAAGGCCTTCTACACGGAAGACGAGCCGAAGCTGGTCAATGCCGTGCTCGATCGTCTGGCATTCGTTATCCGTGGCGAAAGCCGGGGCGTGAAGCCGCGCTGACGGTTTCTTTCGATATTGTCGAGCAAGAAGGGCTGTGAGAAATCGCAGCCCTTCTTTCATTATAGGCTGGCAAAGAACGACTTGACGTTTGTTAAACCGTTTCGCATGTTGGGTGCGCGGCATTGAGAATGCTGAAATGCAAGGAATCGCGCCAATTGATTGATTCCAAGGCGTAAGTTCCAGATATGACTGTACCGAAGAAGCCCGGTATATTTTAATTGGCTTCAGGCACTTCCATGCCGCTCAGTCGGGTCCGGGGAGGGGTTTTCGGGCCTATCTTGCGCATGCGCCTGCCGGCAATCGCGGCTTGCGGTCTGACGGTGGCCAGCGCGAACTCAATGGGAGTTGGCCTTTATGCAAATGGGAGTGGCAGTCTTAGTTCTGGTCATTGCCTGCGGTGTGCTTTCCGTTCTTTTCGCCATATGGGCGATCCGTTCGGTTCTTGCAGCCGATCAGGGGACGCAGCGCATGCAGGAAATTGCTGAAGCCATCCGCGAGGGTGCCTCAGCCTATCTCACGAGACAATATTCGACGATTGCCATCGTTGGCGTCGTGGTTTTTCTGGCAGCCTGGTATCTGCTGTCGATCAGTGCGGCAATCGGCTTTCTGATCGGTGCGGTTCTGTCGGGCGTCACCGGCTTTATCGGAATGCACGTTTCCGTTCGCGCCAATGTGCGCACGGCTCAGGCAGCGTCGCTCAGCCTCGCCGGAGGGCTTGAGCTGGCATTCAAGTCCGGTGCGATCACCGGCCTTCTGGTGGCAGGGCTCGCTCTGCTCGGCGTGTCTGTCTATTATTTCATCCTCACTGTCTGGCTTGGCTATTCGCCTTCCGACCGCACCGTTATTGATGCGCTGGTGTCGCTCGGCTTCGGTGCTTCGCTGATCTCGATCTTTGCGCGTCTGGGCGGCGGCATCTTTACCAAAGGCGCGGATGTCGGCGGCGATCTCGTCGGCAAGGTGGAAGCGGGTATCCCCGAGGACGACCCGCGCAATCCCGCGACCATTGCAGATAATGTGGGCGACAATGTCGGCGATTGCGCAGGCATGGCGGCCGATCTTTTCGAAACCTATGCTGTTACCGTGGTTGCGACCATGGTTCTCGGCGCAATCTTCTTCAACGGATCGGACGTTCTGCCGAGTGTCATGCTCTATCCGTTGATGATCTGCGGTGCCTGCGTGATTACGTCTATCATAGGCACCTTCTTCGTCAAGCTCAGCGTGGATGGCTCCATCATGGGCGCGCTCTACAAGGGGCTTATAGCAACAGGCCTGCTTTCCATCGTCGGCCTTGCTGTCGCCAATACGCTGACCGTCGGCTGGGGCGAGATCGGAACCGTTGCCGGCAAAAGCATTACGGGCACCAATCTCTTCCTCTGCGGACTGATCGGCCTGATCGTTACCGGGCTGATTGTCGTAATTACGGAATATTACACCGGCACCAACAAACGCCCGGTCAATTCCATCGCGCAGGCTTCCGTCACAGGCCACGGCACGAATGTCATTCAAGGACTGGCGGTTTCGCTTGAATCGACAGCTCTGCCGGCAATCGTGATCGTCGGCGGCATTATCTCGACCTACCAGCTTGCAGGCCTGTTCGGCACGGCTATAGCAGTCACCGCCATGCTTGGCATTGCGGGCATGATCGTGGCGCTCGATGCATTCGGCCCGGTTACCGACAATGCGGGCGGCATTGCGGAAATGGCCGGTCTCGACCCCGAAGTCCGCAAGGCCACTGACGCACTCGATGCGGTTGGCAACACCACCAAGGCTGTCACCAAAGGCTACGCCATCGGTTCGGCGGGCTTGGGCGCTCTGGTGCTGTTTGCTGCCTATTCCAACGACCTCGCCTATTTCGCGGCCAATGGGCAGACCTATCCGTACTTTGCCGATATGGGGCCTGTCTCCTTCGATCTCTCCAACCCATATGTCGTGGCGGGCCTGATCTTTGGCGGTTTGATCCCCTATCTGTTCGGCGGCATGGCGATGACGGCGGTGGGCCGGGCCGGGGGCGCTGTCGTACAGGAAGTACGACGCCAGTTCCGCGAAAAGCCGGGGATTATGACCGGCAAGGAGCGTCCGGACTATGCCCGCGCGGTCGACCTCCTGACCAGGGCCGCCATCCGCGAGATGATCATCCCGTCGCTCCTGCCGGTGCTGGCGCCGATTGTCGTCTATTTTGGCATTCTGCTCATTTCAGGCTCCAAGGCTGCGGCCTTTGCGGCACTCGGCGCATCGCTTCTGGGCGTCATCATCAATGGCCTTTTCGTGGCGATCTCCATGACGTCCGGCGGCGGCGCTTGGGACAATGCCAAGAAGAGCTTCGAGGATGGGTTTACCGATGCCGACGGCGTGAAGCACCTGAAAGGGTCGGAAGCGCACAAGGCGTCCGTGACCGGTGATACGGTCGGAGATCCCTACAAGGACACGGCGGGCCCCGCCGTCAATCCGGCCATCAAGATCACCAATATCGTGGCGCTGCTGCTTCTGGCTGTGCTGGCGCATATGGCATGACGGCATGAACGCCAAAAAAGAAAACCCGCCGTAAAGGCGGGTTTTTCATTTTGACAGTCGGTTGCGACCCGATCAGTTGTTGGGGCCGCCTGAAGCGCCCGGCAGCGATGTCGGGGCCTTGGAAACACCCTGAATGATCTGACCGAGGAAGGTCTGGTCCTTGCCGCCGGTCGGCGTGGTGCGCGACACGAAATCGAACAGCTTGCCGTCCTTCAGGCCGTAATTGGCGATATGCTCGACCTTGCCGTCCTTGTCGAAATAGATGGCGAGGATCTGTCGCTCGATGATCTTCGGCTTCATGAACTGCGCGGCGCGATAACGCTTCTGCGAAATGTAATAGAACACTTCATTGTCGAAGGTTGCGGTGGTGGACGGCGTGCCGAGCGCCAGAAGCACCTGCTCGCGGCTGGAGCCGACGGGGACCGAATCAAGCGCGCCCTGATCGAGCACGTAACCCTCTGTCAGCGTTTCGGACGGATTGAGCGTGGATGCAGTGTTGCATCCCGCAAGCGCCACTGAGACGAGAATTGCCGTGCCTGCGAGAAGAGCACGCTGCGTGCGCACGCTTGGAAAAATTCGCTGCAACAAAGACCTCTCCATACATTCTAAATCAGCGCGGCACTTTCGCCGTCGGGAGAACTTCGGTAAACCACCTTGCTTATTTATGCAACTGGAACGGTCGTACGGACATGATTCTCCAACTATTCCGCCGCAAATCCAAAGCAAACGAGGCCATTATGCTTCGTGTTTATGAGGTGATCGTGGCGGCGGCGCGGCAAAAGCGGTTCTATGCACAATTTCAGGTGCCTGACACGCCGCTTGGTCGCTATGAAATGCTTTCGCTGCATATTTTCCTCGCGCTTCACCGCATGAGGGGAGAAAACCAGGCGCTTGCCGATCTCGCACAGGAAATAGCTGACGAGTTTTTCAAGGACGTCGATCATTCGCTGCGTGAACTGGGCATTGGTGACCAGGGCGTGCCGAAGCGCATGAAAAAACTTGCGCGCATGTTCTATGGCCGCGTCGCGGCTTATGGCGAGGCGCTGGATGCAAATGACGCCGGCGCGCTGGCTGCAGCGCTCACACGAAATATCCGCCCGGACCTCGAATTTTGGCCGCATGCCCACCATCTAGGTGAATATGTTCTGGGATGCCGCGACCGTCTGCAACAAATTCCGGACGATGCTTTGGCGGCAGGCAACATTTCCTATATGGATGCCGATCAGAGTGCATCCCGAATGCCCCAGATGAACCTTGGTCCAACGAACAATGCTGAAAAGGCCAATGAGAATGACTGATAAACCGGCGCTTACCTATCCCGTTCAGGTTCTTCGCTTGCCGCAAAAGGGCATGACGGTGAAAATAAGCACGGACGAGAAAGAACGCGCAGCGCTTGCCGCCGATCACGGGCTTGAGGCCGTGAACGCATTCGCTGCCGAATTTCTGATCACGCCCTGGAAGAAGGACGGTGTCCGGGTGCGCGGTCGTATTGATGCGGAAATCGTTCAATCCTGCGTCGTGACATTGGAGCCGTTGACCAACAGCATCACAGAAGAAGTCGATACGAAACTCGTGCCCGAAAATTCACGGCTTGCGCGAATTGAGGTTGATGATAGCGGCGATGTGCTGCTCGATGCTGAAGCCGCCGACATTCCGGAAGTCTTTGTGGGAAGCAAGATTGACGTCGGTGCGATTGCGGAGGAATTCTTCGATCTCGCCATCGATCCCTATCCCCGCAAGCCCGGCTTGCCGGAAGATAGCCAGCCGAAGGTTTTCGGGGACGATGATGGTGAGGAGAAGCCCGTTTCACCGTTTGCGAAACTTCCCGAATTGCAAAAGAAGCCGTAATTCACAGTGAGTTTGGTAGAATTTGGTTGTGTGGAAACGCAAAAGCACTATTTTCGCCGAAAACCTGTCTGCTGCAAAAGCAGAACAGGAGCAGGGTCGCACAGGAATAATCAATAGTGATCAAAATTTCGATTGACGCGATGGGCGGTGATTTTGGCCCTGAAGTGGTCATCCCCGGCGCAGCGAAGGCGCTTGAGCGTCATCCTGACATCCGCTTCATATTTTTTGGTCTCCCCGCACAGGTGGAGCCGGTGCTGGCACGCTATCCGAAGCTGAAGGCTGCATCGGAGTTCCGCGCAAGCGAGGTGGCCATCAGCATGGATGACAAGCCGAGCCAGGCCTTGCGCGCCGGCCGGGGCAAATCCTCCATGTGGCAGGCCATCGAAGCGGTAAAGACCGGCGACGCCAACGCGTGTATCTCCGCCGGGAATACCGGTGCGCTGATGGCCATGTCCAAATTTTGCCTGCGCATGATGTCGGATGTTGAGCGCCCGGCGATTGCAGGCATCTGGCCAACACTTCGCGGTGAAAGCATCGTGCTCGACATTGGCGCCACCATCGGCGCCGACGCGCGCCAGCTCGTCGACTATGCCGTCATGGGCGCCGGTATGGCGCGTGCCCTGTTCGAGGTGCGCAAGCCGACTGTCGGGCTTCTCAATGTCGGTACGGAAGAGGTCAAAGGTCTCGATGAGATCAAGGAAGCGGGCCAGATTTTGCGCGATACGCCGCTTGAAGGGCTTGCCTATTCCGGATTTGTCGAAGGTAACGACATCGGCAAGGGCTCTGTGGACGTTGTCGTGACGGAGGGTTTCACCGGGAATATCGCGCTTAAAACCGCGGAAGGCACGGCCCGCCAGATGGCGGAGCTGCTGCGTCAGGCCATGAGTCGCACGCTGCTCGCCAAGATCGGCTATGTTTTCGCCAAAGGTGCGTTCGACCGCCTGCGCGAAAAGATGGACCCGAACAAGGTCAATGGCGGCGTTTTCCTGGGTCTCAGTGGAATTGTCATCAAAAGTCATGGCAGCGCGAATGCGGAAGGCTTCTGTTCTGCGATCGAAGTCGGCTATGACATGGTAAGAAATCGCCTTCTGGAAAAGATCGAGGCCGATCTGGCGCATTTCCACCACAGTCATCCGCATGTTTCGAGTGAGGGTGACGAGGCTGCGAAGGCTTGAATTCCGACAACGCCGTCCGGAAAGTGCATTTGAGAGATTTGCGGATTGCCGATTATCTTTCAGTGCCGAAGCGGTGAAGTAACCTTTGCCGAATATTTGTAGGGCCAGAATTCTCGACTGCGCGCATGAATGTTCGTCGCGCCGGTCTCATGTAAGGACAGGAAATAAGAGATGATAAGATCTGTCGTGCGGGGTATCGGTTCGGCATTGCCGAAGCGGATCATGAAGAATACCGATTTCGAAGG
Source organism: Ochrobactrum sp. AP1BH01-1 (assembly GCF_018066705.1). Classification (NCBI taxonomy): domain Bacteria; kingdom Pseudomonadati; phylum Pseudomonadota; class Alphaproteobacteria; order Hyphomicrobiales; family Brucellaceae; genus Ochrobactrum; species Ochrobactrum sp. AP1BH01-1. The sequence continues at coordinate 778,882 of NZ_JAGPOU010000003.1, forward strand.
TATCGTTGAAACCTCGGACGAATGGATCGTGCAGCGCACGGGTATCCGGGAGCGGCACATCGCAGGCGAGGATGAAACCACGGTTTCACTTGGCGCTGCGGCAGCGCGCGCAGCGATAGAGAATGCCGGCCTGCAGCCCACCGATATCGATCTGGTGCTTCTGGCCACCTCGACCCCCAACCACACCTTTCCGGCCAGCGCGGTCGAAATCCAGCGCGAGCTTGGAATCACCAGCGGTTTTGCATTCGACATGCAGGCCGTGTGCAGTGGCTTCATCTATGCCATCACCACGGCGGATCTCTATATCCGCGGCGGCATGGCGAAACGGGTCCTGGTCATCGGCGCGGAAACCTTCTCGCGCATTCTCGACTGGAGTGACCGCACGACCTGCGTTCTCTTCGGCGACGGTGCTGGCGCGCTCGTGCTCGAAGCCGCCGAGGGCAATGGCCTGACCTCGGATCGCGGCGTTCTCGCCGCCAACCTGCGTTCGGACGGCAATCACAGGGAAAAGCTCTTTGTCGATGGCGGTCCGTCCACGACCCAGACCGTCGGCCACCTGCGCATGGAAGGCCGCGAAGTCTTCAAGCACGCAGTCGGCATGATCACCGACGTTATCGAGGCTTCTTTCGACGAAACCGGCCTTACAGCCGAGGATATCGACTGGTTCGTCCCACATCAGGCCAACAAGCGCATTATCGATGCTTCCGCCAAGAAGCTGAACATTGCGGAAAACAAGGTGGTCATCACCGTTGACCGCCATGGCAACACTTCTGCAGCGTCGGTTCCGCTGGCGCTTGCGACCGCTGTCGCGGACGGCCGCATCAAGAAGGGCGACCTCGTTCTTCTGGAGGCAATGGGCGGTGGATTTACCTGGGGTGCGGTTCTGCTGCGCTGGTAGGCGACCCGCCCGATCCGCCGGCAGGAGGCCGTCCGTTCGGATACGAGGAGAAAAGGCTCGGGAAAATGCGGTGCAATTTCGGGCCTTTTTGACAAGTAGCCAGCGGAGGAGCGCGTCCATCAGGCACCGAAATGGCTTACGATCTGCTGCGTCGAACCACTCGACCGGTGGAGCTGAATCGTCTTTCCGTTTCCCCTTGCGGTTCTTGTCATTTAGGGCTCCATTTCTATCAAATTGAGCGGGTCCTGATCCTAACCGACAAATTTGATCCGCCACGAGGGAACTCGCTGCTTGACCGTTGCGCTTTTATTTGTGTAACGTCCTGTCACGTAAGGATATTATCTGTTCAAACGCTAACCAGGCAGGTTCGGTCATGGGAGGTAAAACGGTCACGCGAGCTGATCTGGCAGAGGCTGTTTACCGGAAGGTAGGCCTTTCCAGAACGGAGTCGGCGGCTCTTGTCGAGATGATCCTCGATGAAGTCTGTGACGCTATCGTCAACGGTGAAACCGTGAAATTGTCGTCTTTCGCGACATTTCAGGTTCGCGACAAGAACGAGCGCATTGGCCGTAATCCGAAAACGGGCGAGGAGGTTCCAATTCTTCCCCGCCGTGTGATGACTTTCAAAGCTTCCAACGTTCTCAAGCAGCGTATTCTGCAGGAACATCAGAAGCGCGAAGCCAAAAGCCAGAAGTAATCGCTGAAATGCTGTCCATGGGGCAGCATTTTATTTGGCCCTCATCTCAAGCTGACATCGGTTCCTTCTGTGCCTGACAAGGTCAGGTGCAAGGGGCGATTTTGGCTTGGCTGGAGTTGCCGTCGCATAACCGGGAACCGGCTGCGCTGCCTTCCGTTCTGCGTGAAGGGATGCTTATAAAGCTCTGATATTATATAATGGATTTTACAGGGCGAATCGCTCTGCTAATATTGCAATCTGAAAAACCTGCGGTTTTTCAGAACGAGTTTGCGTTGAGCACCGTCCGGTTTTGAATGACGTTGAGCTGTGCCTTTTTGCACGCTGGAGATTGTTAACTCCCGTCCTTTAAAATCTGATGCTGAAACGCCTTTTGTGTAGCAAGCGCGTTTGCGAGTTGAACTATCTGGATCGGCGAGGTTGCGCCGCGACGGCGAAACCCGAACCTCTGGAAAGGGCAAGTGGAATGGACAAGAGCCCTGATGCATTCAGGACGATCAGCGAAGTAGCGGAGGAACTCGATCTTCCGCAGCATGTGCTGCGTTTCTGGGAGACACGCTTTACCCAGATCAAGCCTATGAAACGCGGCGGCGGCCGCCGATATTATCGCCCGCTTGATGTGGAATTGCTCAAGGGCATTCGCCATCTGCTCTACGATCAGGGTTATACCATCAAGGGGGTGCAGCGACTGCTCCGCGAAAACAACGCACAGTTCATCATCGCGCTCGGCAATGGCGATGTTCAGGCCATCGAGGCGATTACGCGCCAGAAGCAGGCCGCCGCCGACAAGCGCGCTGCGGAAGAGGCGGCGGATAATGAAATGGCTTTGCCGAGCGGCATCAAGGCGCCCCAACCGGCCCGCAAGCTCTTCGGTCTCCTGAAGGGCGAGGAAGACGGTCCCATCGGCGCTGATGGAAGGCGGCCATCGAAGGATAATCGCTCGCTTCTGCAGGAAGCATTGTTCGACCTGCTCGAATGCAAGCGTCTTCTCGATCAGGTACGTTGATCCACTTCGGACCATATGAAAAAGGGAGGCTTTTGCCTCCCTTTTTTTAGCGGACTGGATCAGCTGGACGAGAGTTTCAATCCGATGATGCCGGCGAGGATCAGCGTCACGCTTGCGATGCGGAAGAAGGTGGCAGCTTCTCCGAGGATGACGATGCCCACCACAAAAGCCCCCACCGCACCGATGCCGGTCCAGATCGCATAAGCCGTACCGAGCGGCAAGCTGCGCATGGCGATGGATAGCAGGGCGAAGCTGCCGATCATTGTCACAATGGTGATGACGCTCGGTGTGAGAAGGGAAAAACCTTCCGATTTTTTCATGAAAAAGGCCCAGACAACTTCGAGAATCCCGGCCACGACCAGATAAATCCATGCCATTTTAATGCTCCCTGATGAGGGTTCTGAACGGGCCGTCCCGTTCGTTGTGGAAGCGGGAAGGTCGTCCTTCCCGCGAATTCACCATTCAATGCGACGGATGCAGCGCATTGTCAGCATCATGATGTGTGCGGAAGGGAGAGGGGACCGGGCTGAATGCCGATTTCGCCAAGTTCAACGATGGGCTTGATTGCGAATTGTTCGATCGGACCCGCCATAGGACACCTTCCTATGGGGCCGTCCCCGATGCAAACACTGGCGCGGGTCGTCCCGCGCAGCCTCGTAAATAGTGATTCCTGAACGAAGAGGCAAGAGGGTTACAGCCCTCGAACGCCAACGGAAACTTGATCGCGCATCCCATGTATCAGGGAGTATTTTCGGGTATCCTGTTGTTCTTATCCAAAGATTATGCCGGGAGATCGATCAATGACCATCTCAAGACGTAATTTCATTGTTACAGCAACTGCTGCTGGGGCCGGATTGGCTTTATCGCCTCTGGAGCTCGCCAACGCAGCAGCCAATACAGGCAGTTCCAAAGTGCAAACCCCTTCACAGGTAGAAAATCCGGGCTTCCACCGTTTTCAGTTCGGCGATTTTGAGATCACCACGCTTTCCGATGGGCGCAGGGCAGGCGAGGCGCCCGAAAAGACTTATGCGGTCGATCAGGATCCGAAGGCGGTCGCCGCACTTCTCGAGGAAAATCTTCTGCCCGCTGACCGTTTCGTCAACAGCTTCACTCCGGTGCTCATCAATACGGGCAAGGAACTTGTCCTGTTTGACACAGGCATGGGAGCTGGCGCTCGCGAGGCGGGGCTGGGCAGGCTGGTCGGTGCGCTGGAAGCCTCTGGTTACAAGACGGATGATGTCTCGCTGGTTGTCCTGAGCCATTTCCACCCCGATCATATCGGTGGATTGATGGAAGACGGCAAGCCAGCCTTCGCCAATGCCCGATACGCTGCCGGGCAGAAGGAATTCGACTTCTGGACAGACCCCGCGCGACTCGACAGCCCGGCAAAAACGGTTGCCGAAATGGTGGCCAAAAACGTGAAGCCACTTGCGGAGAAAATGACGTTTCTGGGTGACGACAGCGAGGTCGTTTCCGGCATTCATTCCGTTGCGGCCTACGGCCACACGCCGGGCCATCTGGCTTTCCGCGTCGAAACGGGCGGCAAGTCGCTCATGCTGATCTCGGACACGGCAAACCATTTCGTCATCACATTGCAGCGACCCGAATGGCACGTTTCCTTCGATATCGACAAGGAAGCCGCCGTTCAGACCCGCAAGCGCATATTCGATATGATCGCGACCGACAGGCTTCCGTTTATCGGCTATCATATGCCGTTTCCGGCGCTGGCTTATCTAAAGCGGGAAGGCGAGGGCTATCGCTACATCGCGGAAACATACCAGTTGCGCGAGAAATAGGTCCGGAGGCTCAGAGGGCATCTTTAACGTCCGCCGGCGACGTCGATGAACGTTCCGGTTACATAGGCGGGGGCGTCGTTCAGCAGCCAGAAAATGGCTTCCGCGACTTCCTCGGCCTTTCCGGCGCGTCCCACCGGCGTACCCGCGCCCAGCCTCGCCGCGCGATCCGGATTGCCGCCGCTGGCATGAATATCGGTATCGATCAGGCCGGGACGCACCGCGTTGACGCGAATACCTTTCGGTGCCAGTTCCTTCGAGAGGCCGGTGGTCAGCGTATCGAGCGCGCCTTTCGCTCCGGCATAATCCACATATTCAAAAGGCGAACCAAGGCGTGACGCCATGGATGACACGATGACGATGACGCTTTCCGGCTGCAAGCGGCGAGCTGCTTCACGGGCACATAGATAGGTGCCGTAAACATTCACATCGAACATGGTTTTCAGGCGCTCGGCGCTCATTTCCGCAAGCGGCATTGTCTGGGCTACGATCCCGGCATTCAGAACGACGCCTTTCAGCGAACCGAGCCCAGCTTCTGCCTTGTCGAACACGGAGATCACGTCCTGTTCGCTCGATATGTTGCCTCGGATCGCCAGCGCTTTCGCGCCAAGTTCCGCTGCAGCGGCCGCCGTCTGCTGAGCGGCTTGTTCGTTCCCTGCATAGTTGAGAGCTACAGACCAGCCCTGCGCCGCACTGCGCAAGACAGTAGCGCGACCGATACCACGGCTGCCGCCAGTGATCAGAAGGTTCTTCATGGATTCTCCCCTATACAATTCGTGGCGGAGCTAATCCGATTTCCACATTATGTGCAAAGGGTACAACGAATGAAAATGGTGGGGGGGAGGGAAAATGGTCGGAGCGGCGGGATTCGAACCCACGACCCCTTGACCCCCAGTCAAGTGCGCTACCGGGCTGCGCTACGCTCCGAGCCGGGGAAAGGCTTAGAATATAAAGGATTTTCCCGCAAGCCGTAAAAACTGCAAAAAAGAACAAAATGCACACAGATGCACGGCGTAGAACCTTTCGGCACCAAAAGTCCCACGGAAAATCCCGTTCTGGTCTCCTGCCTTCGATGTCATTCCGTCTTCTGCTCTTTTGACTTGATAAGCGATTCGTCGCCCGCCGGTTACCAATGGGAATTTTATCGATAGCAAGGCCAGAGAAAAGCGATAGGACAATGGGGACGAAACGGGCGAGGTCTTAGAGAGACAAACAAGAGGCTCGATCAGGTGCTTGCCGTGCGTGCGCGGGATAAAAAGATTTGAGCAAAAGAACCCCGCAGTGCCGCCGGGCCTCTCAGGCAGGTGATTTAAGAAGTGCTCGAGGAGGCTTGGCCTGGCCTCTGTCTCGTCGGGGCTTTGCGTTTTGGCTTTGGCAGCAGTCCTTCTCGCTGCGCTCTCTTTTTCGCATCTTTCCTTGCGCGACGGATGGCTTCGCCCTTCTCTCGAACACGTCTTTCTGACGGTTTCTCGTAAGCGCGACGTGCTTTCATTTCACGAAATACACCTTCGCGCTGCAGTTTCTTTTTCAGTACACGAAGCGCCTGGTCGACATTGTTATCTCTGACGAGTACCTGCAATTTCCATCCTACTCTTTTGATAATCCGGCATGATCGCGCTCCAGTCGCGCGGCTCGGAGCCGTTCAGTTTTTGCGTCTACTGCAGCTCTTTCTTTTTCCAGAATGCCTTTGGCCGTCTTGTCGGTCACAGCGTTCTTTGTTTCCATCCTCGTGAGAGGCTGCTTGAAGAGCGTTTCTTTTGTGAGCTCACCCATATTGTAATACTCCCTTTTCGGCTGATGGTTCCGCATTTGGGACAGAAAAACACACGCCAAAATAAAAAAGGTCGGGCTAACCCGACCTTCCAATTGTCTCAACGAACAATGCCAGTACATCCGTGGTCAAGGTCGAAGACAATATCTCGTCTCTGGCTATAGAGCCTGAAGGTTATCAGCGGCTTTCTTGCCCGACCGGCGATCGGCCACGAGTTCGAAGCTCACCTTTTGGCCTTCGTTGAGCGTATGCAACCCTGCTCGTTCAACGGCTGAAATGTGAACAAACACGTCTGGAGAGCCGTCTTCAGGCTGGATGAAACCGAAACCTTTGCCGCCATTAAAGAATTTTACTGTTCCATTAGTCATACTGAAATTCCTTTCAATTTGCATGATCAAAGAAACAACGAATAGAATTCGTTGCGATTATTACGAAATTGAAAGAAAAAGCAGGCGCGATGAGCGGCATCTCGTTCGATGACAAAATCGATATTTGTTAATATATTCCTCAATATCCAATTTTACAAGGGACCATCATAATTATTATTTTTGTTATTGCCGCCGTGGAAATTCGCCATGATCAGGAGCGCGGCGCAAAAAGGATGATGCATGTCCCGGCGAAGGCCGTGCACGCGCCGATCATATCCCATCGATCGGGGCGGGCGCCTTCGGCAAACCAGATCCACAAGATCGACGCGATTATGTAGATGCCGCCGTAGGCCGCATAGGCGCGGCCGGCTACATTGCTTTCGATAAGGGTCAGCAGATAGGCGAACAAGGCGAGGCTTAGCATCCCCGGCACCAGCCAGAGCGCTGACTTGTCAAGCTTCAACCAAGCCCAGAAGGCGAAGCATCCGGCAATTTCAAAGAGGGCTGCTGCGGCGTATATGGCGAATTGCAAGGTGCTGCTCTCCCAGATCCCGGAACATTTTCAGCGAAGTACGAAGCGTTTATGCTTGGGATGATGCAGTGTACAAACAGTTAGAGCGGTTTCGGCAATTCCGTTTTAGCCGCAGCCGCTCCAAGCGAAAGCTGATACCTGTATTCCAGCCCCGCACAACCCCAGATGACTCCGAAAAGCAGATAAAAATGACGCCAGTGATCGGTATCGATGACATTGCCGATCAAAACATGGCTGAGATAGGTTGCATAAGCGCACAGAAGAAACGGCTGCCACGGACGATTGCGAAACAGAAGCTTGAAGCCGATCCCGAGTGTCAGGAATGTCAGCGTCAGAAAGGCGATGAAGCCGATCCAGCCATATTCGAGCACCGCCTTGAGCCAGATATTGTGGGTGTCCTCGCCAAACTTCGGGGCGAATTCGAGTGGACCAATGCCAAGCGGATGCTGGCTGGCAAGGAGCAGTCCAAGCCAATGGCGTGCGAAGCGTCCGAGCCGTGCGCTATCATAACTTTGTTCGAGGCGCGCGCGCTCGCGAAAGAAATCGCCGACGCCGGGAATTTGCAGGATAATCAGGATCGCGAGAATGATTGCTGCGACGACCAGCAGACCGATCGCGATCAGCCGAAGGCGAAAACGATTGCTGTTGCTTTGCAGGAAGAGGGTGCCAAACAGAACGATGAAGGAAAGGGGCACCATCGCCCAGGCCGCACGTGAGAAGGACACCAGTACGCCGAGCGTAAGGAGGCAGCAGAACGGCAGATAGATGGCCAAGTCGCGCAAGCCCCCGCGCATGACGCGATATAGCGTCCAGGTCAGGGGCAGTATCAGAAAAGGCCCATAGACATTCGGGTCCTGAAATGCGCCCTGCGCCCGTCCGTAGCGCGTGAATATTTCCGCCCCGGGAAACAGGCCGAGATAACCGGCGATGCCGAATATGGATGAAAGCACGCCGACCACAAGATAGGCATTGAAGATGGTCCGCAGACGTCTGTGATCAGCTTCGATCACAGCCGCGAAGAATACCGAAGTAAAACCCAGAAACAGCGAAACGGCGATGTAGAGCGGGGCTTTCTTGACGTCAGCCATCTGCATGACCGAGATCATGCCGCCGAAATTGAACACGGTAAGGATTGCCAGCAGCACAAGACTGGTTCTTGTCAGCCGCAGGCCGAACAGCAATGCCAGCGCAATCAGGCCGACCATATAGAGTTCGTAAGGCGCGGGCTCGCTCATGACGAAGCCGAGCAGAAAAACGCCGAAACCGATCGCCGTGTTGGCGATGAGGCGATTGAGTGCACGTTTGCGCGCTACGTCTGCCCGCAGCACCATGGCGGGGGGCAGATTGCCGTCAAACCTGTGCGCCACGCTGGTCAATAGGCGTTTTCCGTATTGAGGAGCCGTATCGGCGTCAGGAACAGAATCTTGAGATCGAGCCACAGCGACCAGTTTTCGATGTAATACAGATCGAACTCCGTGCGCATGCGGATTTTGTTTTCATTGTCGATTTCACCTCGCCAGCCATTGATCTGCGCCCAGCCGGTGACCCCCGGCTTCACGCGATGGCGCGCGAAATAACCGTCAACGACCTCATTGTAGAGGACATTGTGCGAATGGGCTGCGACCGCATGCGGGCGGGGGCCGACGAGGGATAGGGAGCCTGCAAGAACATTGAAGAACTGCGGCAGCTCGTCGATCGAGGCTTTCCGGATGAAGCGCCCGACACGGGTTACGCGAGGATCGTTTTTGGTAACGGCCAGCTTCGCGGTCGGATCGCACATCTCGGTATACATCGACCGGAACTTCCAGACATTGATGACTTCATTGTTGAAGCCATGCCGTTTCTGCTTGAAGATCACAGGGCCTTTGCTGTCCAGCTTGATGGCAATCGCCGTGCCGATCATGATGGGCGAAAGGAGAATGATGCCGAGAATGCTGAACACCACGTCGAAGGCGCGTTTGGCGACGGAATCCCAATCGTTGATCGGTTTGTCGAAAATATCCAGCATTGGTACCGCGCCGACATAGGAATAGGCGCGGGGACGGAAACGCAGGTGGTTGTTGAGGGCCGAGAGACGAATATCAACCGGGAGAACCCACAGCTTTTTCAGCAAAGCCAGCACGCGGGCCTCAGCGCTGATTGGCAGAGAGACGATCAGCATGTCGATGCGCGCAATGCGGGCGAATTCGATAAGCTCGTTGATATTGCCGAGTTTCGGATAGCCCGCGACAATGGGTGGCGAACGCTTGTCGTCACGATCATCGAAGATGCCGCAGATGCGGATGTCGTTGTCCGGCTGCTGTTCAAGCGAGCGAATGAGCGCTTCTGCATTGGGACCGCCACCGACGATGACGGCGCGGCGCTCCATCGTGCCGTTTCGTGCCCAGCGCTTGATTTTCCAGGCAATGAAGAGACGCGAGAGCACCAGCAGCACGCAGGCGCTGAGCGCCCAATAGAGGAACCAGCCGCGCGAGAAATCGGAGGAAGACTTCAGCAGGAAGCCCGCAATGGCAAGTGTGCCAAGTACGGCCGCCCAACTGATGAAAAGCCGCCGCAGATACCCCCCCGGACTGCGCAGTACGTTGATCTGATAGCCGTCATTGACTTCCATCAATAGGACGAAAAGCGCGCCGCCGGCGATGATGATGAGCGGGTAATAGAGGACGAGATGCGTGCGGACGCCAACATAGAACAGAAAGCTCGCAATACCGGCGAGGAAGACGAGCCCGAACTCCACCATGCGCATGACGCCGCTCAGCATCAGCGGTGAAAATGTTTCGCGCTGATACTGTTCGGCCATCTGGCGCGCAAGCGGACCGAGTTTCACCGAGCCTTGCGACCTCGCGTCTTGCCCGGCTTCCTGCTTGCCGCTGGCTTCCATGGCTTTTCGGCCAAAAGGAGAAAGCGCATCATTATCTCGCACAACGTTGCCCCTGATCATAAAGATGACGCGTAGTGATTAGCCTCAAAGTTCTAAGCAGAACATGAACACTGCCTGACAAGCTTACGGCTTAGGTAAACACTCGATTAAATACATGACTGAAAGCCGTTACTGTTAGCAATGGCTAAAATAGAAAAGATTTCTGCCCCAACTGTTACTACATTGGCTGCGGCAACCGGTAGGCGCCAGTTGTCGCAAGGCTTGCCTTGTCGGATTATATTGCCTAGGACGGTGATATGGAACCGTTGGAAGATAAAGCTGCAAGCGGCATTTTGCCATCGAACTGTTCGGCACATATCGCCGTCAACAGGCAGGCTCTCTTCCCCCTCCTGATCGGCACCAGATCGGACGATGTCATGGGGTTGCTGCGCGTCTGACCGCACAGCGACCCAAAATCCTGATGAGAGCAATTCACGCTGCGACCTTTGAAGGTCGTATTAACTGTTTGTTTTGATGCGCTTTATCCGAGCCCTTCTGCGACGTTCGGAAAGGCGCGCTAGGGTTGATCATGACTATCTGGGCCGAACTGGCTAGAGCGGGCAATCATGCCGGCGATGAAATTCTGTTGCGAAAACGCGATCACATCTATGAAATTCGCTATAACGGCCTGGAACTGATGTCCAACATCAATTTCCAGTCCGAAACCGTATTGGCAGAACGGTCGCTTCGCCTGCACGGGCGGGCGGTGTCGCATATGCTGATCGGCGGGCTCGGCATGGGCTTTACGCTTCGGGCCGCACTTGACTTGCTTGGACCCGACGCCAGGGTGACAGTCTGCGAGCTTGTGCCGGAGATCGTGGACTGGAACCGGACCCATATCGGTCATCTTGCGGACCATCCGTTGAAAGACCCGCGCGTCGATGTCCGGGTTGCGGACGTAATGGATGTTCTCCGTGCAGAGCAGGGCCGGTATGACGCCATTCTGATGGACACGGATAATGGACCGGATTTCACCGTCCGCGCTGCCAATGGCGCCATCTATGAAGATGATGGCCTCAGGCTGGTGAAAGGAGCGTTGAAGCCGAATGGCATCGCCGCTTTCTGGTCGGCAACCATATCCAACCCGTTTGAAGATAAGCTGGACATGCTGCCCTGGGAGTGGCAACGCGAGGATGTATCGCTCATCGGCGGGCGCGCCGATGCGTTCCATTACATCTATTTTGCGGCGCGGGGCGGATTCCGGTCGCAGGTCGACAGGGCCATCACTGCATCCCAGCCCTTTGCGGCAATGGCGGGCTGAGGGAATATCCCTCAGTCTCCCGGTACTGTCCGGTCCGGATGCGCCTCGTAATAGATCGTCTCGATCGAGTGCGCCATGGATTGCAGGCTGAAACGCTCGTGTAGCCGCGCTGCGTCCGGCATCGCGGCGCGAAACGCTCCGGGATCATCCGCAACGCTCAGCATCTTATGCGCAAGCGCCTCGTCCTCCGGCTCCACCAGCGCCGGGGAACGAGGTCCGAACACTTCGGGGATGCCGCCGACATTGCTGGCGATGACGGGTTTTCCGGCGGCGAGCGCCTCCAGAACGATATAAGGAAACGCTTCGGCACGCGATGGAACCACCATTATCCGCCCCAGGGCAAAGGCGTCACGCGCAGCCATGCCGGGCAGAAACCGGATTTGCCCGGAAACGCCAAGTTCGTCGGCAAGGGCGATGAAGCCGGGCTTTTCCGCGCCGTCTCCCACCATGGTTGCGGTGAAGTCGCGCTGGTTCTGGGTGCGCAGACGAGCAAGGGCACGGATCATGAGGTCCGGTCCCTTCAACTCGCGCATCGTGCCAACAAACAGAAAGTCACTGGCATCGGCTGCGTCGGCGACCGGGATGAACTCCCCTTCGGTCAAACCGTTATAAACGACGGCATGGAGGCCATAGGGCCGCCCTACCTTCTCTTCGTAGATGCGCTTTTCGAAGTTCGAGACGAACATCACCGCGTCGGTCAGAGGGGCCAGCAATCTCTCGACCAGAAAGACGGCGCCGCCGCGCCGCGTTTTCCGGTCGAAATGCAGGCTGCCGCCATGCGGTGAATAGATACGGGCTACGCGAGACCTGAATACCCGTAAGACTGAGCCGAACAAACGTGCATAGACCCCGCCCTTGGCGCCATGTCCGTGCAATATGTCCGGCTGCAATTTCTTGATGATGCGATATGATTTATAGGCTGCGGCTGCATCGCCCAATCCGACGTGGCGCTGCATTGCAATTCGATGAAGGCCGAGCGCGAGCTTTGGCCGTAATTCTTCCAGAAGCGCGTCTTCGCGCGGGCCGCCGGTGCTTGCGTCGCAGACGATGCCGACCGCGTGGCCTTTTTCCGCCTGCAAGTCCACCAGATCGCGAACATGGCGGAAGAGCCCACCGGTCGGTTCGCGGAAGCAGTGGACGATACGCAGTGGGGAGACATTGGTGTCATCAGCCATCAATCGCCATCAGAACAGACGTTCGCGCACATAGATCGTGTCGCCCGGCAGGATAGGATCTGAAATCAGCACGCGGCCGGTCAGAACCTTGCCGTTGAACTGGCGCGTGATGTCGACATTTTCCTGATTGGCACGTGGGCTGAAACCGCCGGCAGCGGCAATTGCCTTCTGTGCGGTCATGCCAGGGACATAGGAATATTGGCCGGCAGCACCAACTTCGCCCATCACGAAAATGGGGCGATAGCGGTCGATTTCCGCGCTGACGTCCGGGTCGCGCAGGTAGCCGCCGCGCAGCTTCGATGCGATGAGGCCTTCCAGCTGTTTGGATGTCTTTCCGCGCGCCGGAATGCTTCCAACGAGGGGGAAGGCTATATAGCCAGCCTGATCGACGCTATAGGTGTTGGTGAGGCTCGGCTGCTCGAAAACCGTAATGCGCACGCGATCACCGGCGTCCAGCATATAGGGCTGGTTCAGTGCTTCGTGGAAAGCGGGCGGGGCAGGGCGATAGCTGGAGCAGGCAGAAAGCGTCATGGCGGCAAGGCCGAGTGCCACGAGCAGAGTGTGGCCTTTGCGCTTGTTATGAGTTGTCGTCGCCGTCATCTTCCGCCTCGGTTCTTCCGAAAAGCATTATTTCCTACGAACGCAATCGACGCGGTATGCCGCGTGGTTACGAATATCGGTTGCAAGCGTTATCGATTGATTAGGGTTAATGGCTGGTAAAGAAGACAGGTTCCAGCGCAAAAACTTTGCGGCGTGCCGGTGGCTTATCCCGTTTAACCCTCTGGTTACCTTGTTCCTTTACCGTTCGGCGAGATTCGGGGGCCGTTTACCCCACGCGGGCGAGAGCGGTCGCGCGCCCAAGCGCACTCGCGAAGTCCATGGAGAATGGTGAATGGCAGAAGTCGGTCCGTTATCAAAAGATGCAGATATCGATATCGGCGCGCTGTTCGCCAGCCTGCGGCGCCACTGGCTGTTCATTGTTCTCGGCGCGCTTCTCATGGCGGCGCTTGCTTGGACCATCTGCCTCCTTCTGACGCCGGATTATCGTGCCGAAGCGCGCATCATGATCGAGGCCCGCGAATCCATCTATACCCGTCCCACTGGCGAAACCGCCGCCGAGCGGCCACTATTCGATGCCGAAGGCGTGAAAAGCCAGGTCGAGGTATTTTCCTCCGGCGAGCTTCTCAAGAAGGTTTCCGACGACCTCAAGCTCACCGATAACGCAGCTTTCACGGCGACAGACGTGAAGCCGTGGACCCAGGCTCTCATCATGCTGGGCATGCGCACGGACCCGGCGCGGCTGACTCCGGAAGAGCGTGTTTTACAGCAACTTCGCAAAAACATGCAGGTTTTTGCTGTTACCGCCTCGCGCGTCATCGTGGTGCAATACACATCCGCGGACCCTGAGACAGCTAAGAACGTCGCCAACGCGCTGGCCAATCAATATATCCTGTTCCAGCAGGCTGCGAAGCTGGCATCGAACGATGATGCGACCGGTTGGCTTGCCCCCGAAATCGACGACCTGCGCAATCGTGTCCGCGATGCGGAAAGGAAGGTCGCGGATTATCGTGCTTCGCGTGGACTTCTCACCGGCCAGAGCAACAGCACAATTGCGACACAGCAGCTTTCTGAAGTCTCGACTGAACTTACGCGGGTGCGCACCAGCCGTGCTTCGGCGGAAGCGAAGGCGGAAAGCATTCGCAAGGCACTCGCCTCTGGTGCTCCCATCGACACGCTGCCGGATGTACTCGCTTCGGGGATGATGCAGCGCCTAGCCGAAAGGCGCATTCAGCTCAATGCCCAGATTGCCGATCTTTCGACGACGCTTCTGGACGGTCATCCGCGTATCAAGGCGCTACGTTCGCAGCTTGTCGATCTCGACCAGCAGATCAGGAACGAAGGCCGCAAGCTCGTTGCCAGCCTCGATAATGAAGCCTCCGCAGCTAAGCTTCGCGAGGATGAGCTCAATCGTGAGCTGAACCGGGTGAAGGCACAGGCGGCACAGGCAGGCGATCAGGAAGTCGAGTTGCGCGCATTGGAGCGTGAAGCGGCGGCGCAGCGCCAGCTTCTGGAAACCTACCTGACGCGCTATCGCGAAGCCGCGTCCCGTACCGACCGCAATTATGTGCCGGTCGACGCCCGGGTTTTTTCTTCCGCCGAGGCTCCCGCCGTTCCCTATTATCCGATGATACTGCCGATTGTCGGCTCGACCTTCGTGGCGGGCTTGCTGCTGCTGTCGATTTTCGTTCTCTTGCGTGAGTTGTTCAGCGGGCGCGCATTCGTGACCGCGGATGGCCAGCGGATTGCTGCCGTCGAGGAAATCGAAATGCCGGTTATTGCCGCTGCGGCTGAAGCCGCTTCCGTGCCGCCATCCGGCTCCGAACGCGAGAATGCGGTTTCCGACGAAACAATTGCCGTGCCACGCCGTTCGTGGAGGATGCCGTTTGCGGCCAAACCGCCGGTGTCAGACATACGGAAAACCGTGGAGGAGCTTCCCATGATCGAGCGGGATGAGATCAGCCGACGTGAGGCGCGACAGCGCAATCCCAATGGCGTGGAAGCTGTTGTCGAGCTGCTTGCTGGCGGAAAGCAGAAGCGCGTCGTGGCTGTCTCTCCCGAAGGTGATAAGGCATCAGCGGGAACGGTGCGTCTGTTGCGCGAATTCGCTGACCGTGGCAAGCGGGCAATTCTCGTGGACATGACGGCACAGGGGACCGTGGGTCTGGCCATGTTGGACGGTGCACGTCTGCCCGGCATTACCGAGCTTCTGTCCGGCGAGCGACGGTTCAATGAGGTCATCCATAGCGACCGGTTCTCACAGGCGCATGTCGTGCCGCTGGGTGAGGCCGATCCCGAAATCGCCATGCGCTCCGCCGATCGGCTGCCGCTCATTCTCGACGCGCTGGAAACGGTCTATGATTTTGTCGTCGTAGAGTGCGGTCCGTCATCTTCGGAACAGATCAGGCGCATTGCCGACGGACCTGCTTTCGTCGTGATGAGCATCGTCGACCCGGATGACAAGGGCGTCGCGCTGGCTGCTCTCGACCTCGACCAAGGTGGTTATGAAGACGTCGTCATTTTGATGGACGAACCGGCCTGATTGCCGAATCTGATTCTGGAACAATGGCTTGGAACAGGTTCCTGAATCGGGTTGCCAGCACCCTCTACCTTTTTGCGAACCTGCTGCGCAGCGTCTTGGCCAAACCCCAAAGACGCGGATTTCGCTTGAGACTTCCGGCGACCGCGTTGCGGGCTGATTGCAGCGCCGTGAAAAGCTTGCCCTTGGCGGAAAGCGGCACGAATGTGTCGTAGATCGTGAGTTCGATGTCGCACCATTCGCGCTTGTATGGCTCATCACCGATACCGAAACTGTAGATCAAATGTCCCTGATCGCAACTCCGGCTGATATCCTCGAAGAAGAGGAATTCGCCCGGACTTGCCGTCATCAGTTCGTCTTGCGCGATTGCGCCAAACTCAACGGTCGGCCCTGCAATGCCGAACACCTTTCCGATGATCGAACGTATGGTTCCGCCCACCTCAAGAAAGCGCAGTTCGTTCAGTTCCCCGTCTTTCGCCAGGCCTTCGCGGAAGAAGGCGTTGAAGAAATTGCGCACATTCCCATCGGCGAATGGGTCGCTGATACCCATCTGCCGAAAACGCTGCGCCTTCATCGCAAAAAAGAGATCGAGAACCTCCGCTGTTTCAGTGTGGCTCCGGGCAGATGTAATTCTCCAGCCTCCGTTTTCTTCATAGCGGCGACCGTGCTGGCGATGTTTTTTCAGCTTTCGCTTGCGATTGGTCCGATCGAGCACCGCATCAAAGCCGGCATCGAGCGAGACAGCGAGAACCGGATTTGGATTGATCCCTCTTTCAAGGGCAAGCAGTGGATTGGGTGTGCCTTGCAGTTCAGCAAGCTGGCGTGTCAGCGATAGTGCGTCGATGTCGGGCCGCGCCTTGCGGATAGCCCCAACCATCTGACGGACCGCCTCGCATCCGGGAACGCTGCCATATTCCTTTCGTAGCCAGGGGAAATTGCAATTGGCGTGGGTTCCGCCGGGATAGCGTGCAATTTTCACACCCTTGTGGATGACGGCTTCCAGCGGCACAAGCAAGATTGGAGTGCTTCCGCGAAAAAGCCCGACGACAAAACTGTCAGCATTGACGAAGGCGCGCCAGTTATCGATCCAGGCGAGCGATTGAGGCGCGCCATGAACGGCCCCGGCATCTTTCCAGAGCCGCCCGATCTCGCTGAAATCCGTCAGAATGCGCGCTGCGACTTCGCCCGCCATTGTCTGCAGCATCCTAGGATGGGGTCAATGCTGTTTCTTGCGCGGCGGCTGTGCCATCCACCAGATGATGCCCATAGCGGGGAGAACCCAGAGGATGCCGGTCACGAAGAAATAAAGGAGATGTACCCACGCGCTTGACTGGGCCAGATGCGCTACCGCGATAATGGTCGCGAACACGGCATAGATGATGACCAGTGAAACCAGCAAAAAAGTGCCGATCAGTTTCTTCAGCCGGACGGGCATGGCGCAGTTCTCCTTTTCCCGGTTCATCACTAACCGGTGAGAGGGGACAGTGAAAGGGCAAAAACGCGGCGGCATGTCGCGTGGCGCCAGCTTGTAACCGTTTGACCTATGCGGCATGTATCCTTCGGCTCATTATCAAAGGGTGTATGGCATGACGGCAGCAGCGACACAGCATGTAGGACAGGGCTCTAGGTCATCGAAAGAGGACCGCGACCGCCGCCTTGTGCGGTACTGGCTTTATGCCGTGTTCGTCGTGCTGATTGCCATCGTCATGGTCGGCGGAGCCACCCGTATGACCGGATCGGGCCTCTCCATCACCGAATGGAAGCCCATTCATGGTGTCATCCCCCCGCTCAACCATGCTGAATGGGTGGAGGAGTTCGACAAGTATCGTCAGATTCCCCAATACCAGCAGATCAACAAGGGCATGTCGCTGGAGGAATTCCAGTACATTTTCTGGTGGGAATGGGCGCATCGCCTGCTGGCGCGCTTTGTCGGCTTTCTGGTCGCCGTTCCGCTGGCCTTCTTTTGGGTTACAGGGCGTCTCAAGGGCGGCCTGAAATATCGCATGCTAGGTCTGCTCGCGCTGGGCGGGTTGCAGGGCGCCATTGGCTGGTGGATGGTCGCCTCCGGCCTGAGTGAGTTGACGAGCGTCAGCCAGTACCGCCTGGCGATCCATCTGACGACAGCCTGTGTCATCATAACGGCGGTATTCTACATTGCGCGCGGGCTCGCAACCTATACGGAGCGCCCGGCAGAAAGATCGATCCAGCGCTTTGCCGGATGGATCGTGTTCGCAGTACTTGTGCAGATTTATCTGGGCGGCCTCGTGGCCGGGCTTCATGCCGGACTGACCTATAACACATGGCCGCTGATGGATGGTGCCGTCATCCCGTCCGATCTGTTTATTCAGTCGCCATGGTGGCGCAACCTTTTCGAGAACCCGAAGACGGTGCAGTTCGTGCACCGCATGTTCGCCTATACGGTTCTGGTTCTGGCTGTGCTCCACGCCTTGCAGGTTTGGAGGAACGCCGCTGGAACTACCCATGCGCGCCGTACGATTGTTCTGGTTGGTTTTGTTCTCGTGCAGGCCGTCATTGGCATTGCCACGCTTCTGATGAGCGTTCCGCTGCATCTGGGCCTGACACACCAGTTCTTCGCACTGATCGTGCTCGCTTTTGCGGTCGCGCACTGGCGCGCAACCAAGGGTGCTTATGAAGGATAATTTTTCTGGCGCAAATGCCTCAGCGCGGCGGCAATCTTCAGTTCCCGCGCTTCGTCCGCGTCGTTGCCGTCTTCGCGATGCCACGCGGCTGAGAGGCAGCCATAGGCGAACGCGTAATCCAGAATATAGGCGGGATCGCGCCCGATGATCGGTGCAAAATGTTCGGCCATGCGCCGGGCGCGTCCAAGGTCGAGGCAGAGATCATCCCGGTCGAGCGGATTGTAGAAGATATTGGCCGCGTCGAACGCTGCATCTCCGACAAGCCCGTGCGGATCTATGGCGAGCCAGCCGCGCGGTCCCCTGATGATGTTTTCGTGGTGAATATCGCCATGCAGCGGAATGGCCTTGTGCGGCGTCGCCAGCAGACGCTTCGCGACCGCTATGCCTTCTGCATAGAGCGGGCTTTCATGCGCTACCGCAAAAAGGCCGGAAAAGTGTTTGTCCAGCGGCTGCAAGTCAGCCGGTATCGGGGCGGGAGAGGGCGTGTGCAGCGCGCTCAAAACGTCGCCGAATATGTGCAAACATTCGCCGTCCTTGCCGCGTTTCAGGTGCTCATCGAGGTGATAATCACCCGCATATTCGAGCAGCATCGACGCACCTTTGAGGCCGTATAATCGTGCCGCACCATAGCCATCCTGCCAGTCGAGATAATGCGCGCCGCGCAACTCTTCCATCCCGGCTGGTTTCAGCTGCTTGACGACAAAAACCTCGCCTGGATGATCGATGCGTTCGACCTTCCAGACGAGGCTTGAATGCGTATCGGCCAAAGGCTCATAGGAGCCGATATTCCATTCGACAGGAAATACCGGCTGGGTCGTCATCAAATATTGCCGAGCATGAGGTTCATGTTCTGGACGGCGGCACCCGATGCGCCCTTGCCGAGATTGTCGAGCAGCGCCACCAGATTGACCTCCCCGTCGCCTTCAGTGCCGAAGACGAAAAGCTTCATGCCATCCTCGCCTGCAAGTTCTTCCGCATCGACACGCGGCAGCTTCGTGCTTTCTTCAAGCGGCACGACCTCGACAATATCCTGACCGGCATAATGCTCCGTCAGCGCGGCATGAACCTTTTCGAGCGAGGGCGATCCTTCCAGTTCGCTCAGGAAGAGGGGAACCTGCACGATCATGCCCTGCGGGAAGCGGCCCACGCTGGGCGAGAAGATCGGGCGGCGATCCAGACGGCCATGCAATTGCAGTTCCGGAACGTGCTTGTGACGCAGCGGAAGGCCATAGAGGAAGTTATTTGCCGCCAGATAGTCAGGATGGTTCTTGTCTTCCATCTGCGCAATGAGCTGCTTGCCGCCGCCGGTGTAGCCGGAAACAGCGTTTACGCTCACCGGATAATCGGCAGGCAGGAGTCCCGCATCGCGCAGTGGGCGAACAAGCGCAATCGCGCCTGTCGGGTAGCAGCCGGGATTGGCTACGAGGCGCGCCTCGCTGATGCGTTCGCGTTGGCCTTTTGCGAGCTCCGCAAACCCATAGGCCCAGTCGGGATGCACGCGATAGGCCGTCGACGTATCGATGATGCGGGTCGAGTTGTGACCTTCGAGCAGGGAAACCGCTTCCTTGGAGGCATCATCCGGCAGGCAAAGGATCGCAATATCGGCAGACCGCAGATAGTCGGCCCGCAAATCCTTGTTGCGGCGCTCGGCTTCCGGGATGGAGATCACTTCAAGGTCGTCGCGCTGGGCCAGACGGGTACGGATTTGCAGGCCGGTTGTGCCGTGTTCGCCATCGATGAAGATTTTCGGTTTCATGCGTTTTGCCTTTGAATTCAGAAAGTTACGACGATAATCGGAATCGGTGTTCGAGCTGCTTGAATCAATTTGTGAGCAAGCGTCTCATCGTCGTTCTCTCCGTTCGGCCAAAAGGCCCAGATAGTACATTGCGATCGTCGCTCCGGCGATGGCTGTTATATCGGCATGATCATAGGCCGGTGCAACCTCGACCACGTCAGCGCCCACGAAGTCAAGAGCCGTCAGCTTACGCAGGACGGACAGCATCTTCGCCGAGGAAGGGCCGCCCGCAACCGGTGTTCCTGTCCCCGGCGCAAAAGCCGGGTCAAGGCAATCGATGTCGAAGGTCAGATAGGCTTTCCTGCCATTGGTGCGTTTGAGGATTTCATCGGCAACTGCCGCCGCCGACATATCCTCGACCTCGTGGCCGTAAACGATCTTCATGCCGCAATCTTCCGGCGCGTGGGTGCGGATGCCGATCTGTATCGAATGGTTCGGATCGATGATCCCGTCGCGTACCGCGCGACCCACGAAAGAACCGTGGTCGATCCGCTTTCCATCGTCGAACCAAGTGTCCTGATGCGCATCGAATTGAACCAGCGCCAGCGGGCCATACTTCGCTGCATGAGCTTTCAGAAGCGGCCATGTGACGAAATGATCGCCGCCCAGCGTCAGCAGGAACGCATCCGATTTCAGGATTTTCGCCGCTTCGCGCTCGATGGTGGCCGGGGTTTTGCTGTGGTTGCCATAATCAAGCAGACAGTCGCCATAGTCGATGACAGCGAGTTTCTCGAAAAGATCGCGCTCGAACGGATATTGCGGGTCGTTGTCGAAAATGGCCGATGCCCGCCGGATCGCCTGCGGACCGAAGCGCGCGCCCGGCCGGTTGGAAACGGCTGCATCGAAGGGAATGCCCCAGACAACCGCTTCCGCTCCCTTGAGCGATTTCGTGTATATCCGCCGCATGAAGGACAACACGCCGGCATGGGTCGGGTCCGTGGCTGCACCAGTCAGGTTGCGGGCAGTGATCGCGTGGTCGATGGTCTTTGATGGCATGGCGGTCATCCGAGTGATAGTCTGGCTTCTATAGCGCTTTCATTCGCCTTTGGCATCAAATCCATAAGCGCGTTCCACACGGGCGATGCGCACGCGATAGGCTTCGTACCATTTCTGGCGCCCGAGCTTCTGCGCGACCAGATGGTCCACATCGCGCTTCCAGGCGCGGATACTTTCCTCGTCAGCCCAGAACGAATTGGTGATGCCGAAACCTTCCGCGTCGCGCGCGCTTTCAAGACCAAGATAACCGGGCTGCTTTGCTGCAAGTTCTCCCATCTGAGCCGCCATGTCTCCATAGCCGTCGTCCTCGCCGCCAGCATCCTTGCTCATGACACGCTGGGAAGCGAAGGTGACGATCAGATAGGGAGGTTCTGGTGTGACTGCAAAACGACTGGACGACATTCGGCGGGCTCCGTGCTGGCTGAGTCTCGCACTACATAACAAAAAAGCGGACCCGAAGGCCCGCTTTTTCTGTAAATCCAAAGCGACAGATATTAGCGCTTGGAGAACTGGAACGAACGGCGAGCCTTGGCCTTACCGTACTTCTTACGTTCGACGACGCGGCTGTCGCGGGTCAGGAAGCCACCCTTCTTGAGAACCGTGCGCAGGCCTGGTTCGTAGTAGGTGAGGGCCTTGGAGATGCCGTGACGAACGGCACCGGCCTGACCGGAGAGGCCACCACCGGCAACGGTGGCGACGATGTCGAACTGACCTGCGCGGTTCGAGGCGACGATCGGCTGCTGCAGGATCATCTGCAGGACCGGACGTGCGAAATACTTTTCGAATTCCTTGTCGTTGACGGTGATCTTGCCGGTGCCCGGCTTGACCCATACGCGTGCAACGGCGTCCTTGCGCTTGCCGGTGGCATAGGCGCGGCCCTGTGCGTCCAGCTTCTGGACATGAACCGGAGCGGCAGCTTCGGTCTTGGCAACGGTGCCGAGTTCTTCGAGCGAGTTGATGCTCTCAGCCATGATTATGCATTCCCTTTGTTCTTGCGGTTCAGCGCTGCGACGTCGAGGACTTCCGGCTGCTGAGCTTCGTGCTGATGGTTCGGGCCTGCATAAACGCGCAGGTTCTTCATCTGGCGACGGCCGAGCGGACCGCGCGGGATCATGCGCTCGATTGCCTTCTCAAGAACGCGTTCCGGGAAACGGCCTTCGAGGATCTGGCGAGCGGTGCGCTCCTTGATGCCGCCGGGATGGCCGGTGTGCCAGTAGTATTTCTTGTCGGCATACTTGTTGCCGGTCAGAACAACCTTGTCGGCATTGATGATGATGACATTGTCGCCATCGTCGACATGCGGGGTGAAGGTTGCTTTGTGCTTGCCGCGCAGGCGATTGGCGACGAGCGATGCGAGACGGCCGACGACGAGACCTTCGGCGTCGATCAGCACCCACTTCTTCACCACTTCGGCCGGCTTCTGAGAGAAAGTTGCCATTGAAGTCTTCCTTGACTTGATCCCTGTCCTTGCGAACCGGGCTTTTTTTGTTGCTTGTGTTGGACTTATCCAACCCGAACGGGCGGGCAAAAGTTACCTTTCACTCGCTTCCGGCGGGTCGATACACAATGTCGGGTTGGTCGTCAAGTCCTATATTTGAAACTCTGTTTTAAAAACATAATAAAATCAAACAGTTATGGTGTTGGTATTATAATACCTTACATTTTTGACCGTTTTATCGCGGTGGTATCGAATAAGTGGCGGTTGCGTGGGCGACAAGTTCGCCATTGGCACCGTCGGTAAGGCTGATGTCGAGCACGGCCAGTCGTTTGCCGAGCTTGAGCAGACGCGCCACTGCCTCGACCGTGCCGGGCGAAGGCTTACGCAGGAAATTGATATTCAGGTTGGTCGTCACCGCCAGGGCAACCGGACCGATATGGGCCAGAATGGCCGCATAGGCCGCGACATCGGCAAGCGCGAAAAGCGAGGGCCCGGAAACCGTGCCGCCGGGGCGCAGATGTTGTTCATCAGCGCGAAGGCGCATCGTGGCAGAGCCTTCCCCCAGGCTCACGAGCTCAAAAGCGTCGCCAAGCTGCGGAAATTCGCGTTTCATGAAGGCCCGGAGGTCTTCGGCCGTCATCACGGGGCCGACATTCGTGCGATGCGCGGTATTGATATTCATGCGTTCCTCCCAACTTAAATATTCAATAAGAGGTTCATGTGCCTCTAGGCAAGCACTGGCTCAGCCATTTGAGGAGAACAGAGATGCAAAATCTTTCCGATGATCGGATTCGCAACATTCTCCAATCCGTCAAAACAATTGCGCTTCTTGGCGCCTCACCGAAGCCGGAACGCCCGAGCAATGGCGTGATGGAATTCCTGCTTTCCAAGGGGTATCGCGTCATTCCCGTCAATCCGGGGCAGGCGGGCAAGGATATTCACGGCCAGCGCGTGGTGGCCCGGCTGGCGGATATCGAAGGGCCGGTGGATATGGTGGATGTCTTCCGCGAACCTTATTCGCTGCCGGGAATCGTGGATGAAGTTCTCGCGATGAAACATAGGCCGAAGGTCTTGTGGACACAGCTTGGTGTCGTGCATGAAGAGGCCGGGAAAAAAGCGGTGGACGCAGGCCTGACGGTCGTCATGGACCGCTGCCCGGCCATCGAATATCCTCGTTTGATCGGTCGATAAGAACTTTCGGATTTAATTTCTGCAATTCCGAAACTGGACGGAAAATCCTTCTTTGCTTTCTTGGCGGCAACGCCTAACGTCCGGACCTGATTGGGGTTTGGGACATAGGAGGAAATGATGTCAAAACGCTCTCCCGGAATTGAAACGCTCGCGGTCCACGCAGGCGCAAAGCCAGATCCGACGACAGGCGCTCGTGCAACACCGATCTATCAAACGACTTCGTTTGTGTTCGATGATGCGGACCACGCTGCTTCCCTGTTCGGCCTCCAGGCTTTTGGCAATATCTACACACGCATAACAAATCCGACGACCGCAGTTCTGGAAGAACGCATTGCCGCACTTGAAGGCGGTACGGCAGCGGTCGCAACGGCATCCGGCCATGCCGCACAGTTGCTCGTTTTCCATACGCTGCTGCGACCGGGTGACAATTTCGTCGCCGCGCGTCAGCTTTATGGCGGATCGATCAACCAGTTCGGCCAGTCGTTCAAGTCTTTCGACTGGCACGTGCGCTGGGCCGATGCCACCAATCCGACTGATTTCGCCAAGCAGATCGATGATCGCACCCGCGCCATCTTCATCGAGAGCTTCGCCAATCCAGGCGGTATCGTCGTCGATATCGAAGCGATTGCCGAAATCGCTCACAAGCACGGCCTGCCGCTGATCGTGGATAACACGCTTGCCTCGCCCTATCTGGTGCGCCCGATCGAGCATGGCGCGGATATTGTCGTCCACTCGCTGACCAAGTTCATCGGCGGCCATGGCAATTCCATGGGCGGCATTCTCGTTGATGGCGGCACCTTCGACTGGGCGAAATCCGGCAACTACCCGCTTCTGACCGAGCCGCGCCCGGATTATGCGGGTCTGGAACTGCACAAGACTTTCGGCAATATTTCCTTCGCCATCGCCGCACGTGTACTGGGCTTGCGTGATTTTGGACCGGCCATCTCTCCATTCAATGCGTTCCAGATACTGACAGGCGTGGAAACGCTGCCGCTGCGCATTCAGCGCCACAGCGACAATGCGCTGAAGGTCGCTTCCTGGCTGCATGGCCATGACAAGGTGTCGTGGGTCAATTATGCGGGGCTGCCGCATGATAAATTTCACGCTCTCCAGCAGAAATATGCGCCGAAGGGGGCAGGCTCCGTTTTCACCTTCGGCCTCAAGGGCGGCTATGACGCAGGCGTGAAGTTTGTCGACAGTCTCGAACTCTTCTCGCTGCTCGCCAATATCGGCGACACGCGTTCGCTGGTAATCCATCCGGCATCTACCACGCATCGCCAGTTGAGCGACGAGCAGAAGGTGGCCGCAGGCGCCGGACCGGACGTCGTGCGGTTGTCGATCGGCATCGAGGATGCAGACGATATCATCGCCGATATCGAGCAGGCGTTGGCAAAGGTCTGATCCATGAGCCGGTTTCTCGCTTTCAACCTCGCTGCCATGGAGCCGGAGGAAGGCGCTCCCTTGCCGGAGCGCGTCCTTTCCGGCGATCCCAGGTTTCGTACATGGAATTTGGAAGAGAACGCCGAAGGCACGCTTTTCGCGGGCATATGGGAAAGCACGCCTGGCAAGTGGCGGATCGAATACGACGAATGGGAATTCTGCCATATCCTGTCTGGGCGTTCGATCATCGAGGAAGAGAACGGAGAAGTCCGCGAAGTCAAAGCCGGAGACAGTTTCGTTATCCGGCCGGACTTCAGAGGCAGCTGGGAGGTTCTTGAGGCCACCCGCAAGGAATATGTCATCAAGCTATGACGACCGCCTCTGCTTTATAAAAAACACCCGCCGATTCGGCGGGTGTTTTTGTTTCAGTTGTGGGGACCGCGCTTGATAGGCTGGATAATCGGCAGATCGCCCGGATTTGGACGGCCTGCATTTCCTGACGGCGGACGATCCGGACGCGGCGGGCGCGGGCGCTCGGGCCTGTTATAACTCGGACGGTTCCTGTCACGGTCACGGTAACGATAATTGTCGCGGTAACGATAACGAGAGTCCCGATAATAACGCGGATAGCGGCGATAATCACGGTAATAGCCGCCGCTGTCATAAATGACGCCCGTACCAATATAGCTGCCGCGCGAATAGTAGGGATCATAACCGTCGCCATAATAGCCTTCGGACACGCAACCGCTGAGTGTGAGGCTCGCAGCGCCGATGCCAAGCGCGAGTAGAATAGATTTCAATGACATGTTCGCTACTCCAGTAAAGCCGGTGCCAGCGCTGGAATACGCAACAACCACGCGGCGAACCACTATTTAGAGGGATTATGCGCGTTTCTGCTTGAGCACCATAATCAATAAAGATTGCAGAACGTTAGCTTGGTAAGCTCAGTTCATATCGTCTCGTAGATGCCACTCAATGGGCTGGTGCTACAAGCTTGTTCAATAACGCAATAACGTTCCAAAAGTTGCTTCCGGCAGATGAAAGGCACTCCACAAGACAAAAAAACCGCCCCGAAGGGCGGTTTGTTTGACTGAAGAAGCGGCATCTTTACTCGCTGCTTGCCTTAGAAATTGCTGTGGAAATTTCTCCAAATTTGCCCTTGATCGTGGTTCCCAGCGTCGTCGTCGCGCCGATGATTACGACAGCGATCAAAGCCGCGATGAGGCCGTATTCGATGGCGGTTGCGCCGGATTCGTTTTTACGAAAGCGTGCGATAAGCTTGGTCATGTGTTGCTCCTGAGATCATTTTTGTTTGTTTAGTGGTCGCTGTGACCTGGGAGCAAACTATCCGGCAATTATGTTCACCCTCTTAAGTTGCATGGTAAACGGATGGTGAGTATTGCATATGATTAATAAAGTCCTGAATACAAAATGAAATTTGAAATTTCGCGATGAACGGCATTTAAGCATTATTGAATGTAAGGTTGCAGAATGCAAAGAGCCCCGCTTGCGCGAGGCTCCATCGGTGGATGGTTGTGTCATGCACCTTACTGCGGCAGCTGGGCTCCTGCCTGCTTAACGGCATCGGCCATGGTCTGGCAGAGCTTTTCCTCAGAGATGTTCTGCGCTTTTGCGCTGGTGGCGATATCCTGCTCCATACCCATCGCAGAAACCTTGCCCTGCTTGCCGGTTGCTTCGGCAGCATCGGCCTTGGAGGTGTCGGCTGGGGCAGGGATAAGGGCAATCATTTTCGTCTGGATCTCGATGGCGCCGCCATCGGTGTAACCCTTTTCCTGGCAGTACTGGAGCACGCCAAGCTGATTGCGGGCGGCATTATAGGCCATTTCCATCTGCTCCGGCGTTGCCTGAGCGAAAGCCGTAGCAAGGTTAGCGCCGAGGAAAAGACCGGCCAAAGAAACACGTACCAGATTGCGCATGATAATTTATCTCCATGAGTCAAATACACGCTGTGATAGAGCGAAATTTTTCTGCGAAGGGAACTCAAGAAAAATTAATTAGTGAAATGAAATATAAGAGAAAATACTTCCTCTTTTTGGGGGTAATTCGTCACGAATATTTCATGAAAACGATATGTTGGGATTATCCAGCGGGTTGCATAAGATTTGCCATCAAACGGAAAGCTCCGGGGACGAGCTTGTCGAGCTGATGGTGCAATACGAGACTCGTATGCGTATGACGGCCCTTGCCGATCCTGGCGGATACAAGTGCGCCATAGAGCGGTTGTTCTCCATCATCGTGCATGGAAAGCAAGGGCTGATAAGCATCATCCCATGCAGAAGCAAAATAAAGTCCGCGCTCCTTGTGCCAGCCATCCCAATCCGCTTCGCTGATAGCATTGGGACCGACGAGCAGGGAGTATTTGGGCTTAAGAACTGTAACCACCGCATCGGGATTCGTCACGCGCCAGCGCAATGACGGCGAGCCGATGGTCAGTGGTCGCGGCGGTGTTTGGTCCGGGTGCCAGCCGTCGGATGGCCGGTGATAGAGTGTGACCAGATGCCCGCCATCCTCCACAAATCGGTGCAGCTTTTCCGTTGCCGCAGCAAGGTCAACGCGCGAGCCGAAAGCGAATATTCCAATCACGATAGTAGTGAATTGCGAAAGATCACCGGCAAGATGATGAGGTTCGATGTGGGTGACGTCAAATCCCATGCGTTTCAACCAAAGGCCGACATTGTCCGCACCGCCGCCGATATAGCCAATGCGGGTATCGGGCAGCTTCACGTCAAGAGCCAGCACCGGAAGCGTTGCAGGCTCGCGCCAGACCGTTCTGCCGAAATGCGGATAGCTGGCAATGTGTGTTTGCCATGCCGGGATTCCGTCAATCAATGCCTGCAGGCAGGTCAAGCCCGGTATCGGATCGGAGGGACCGTGCAAGGTGACGCTCGATCCGTTTACGTTGGCTCCCCAACCGTTTTGCGATGTAAAAGT
This sequence comes from Ochrobactrum sp. AP1BH01-1, assembly GCF_018066705.1. Lineage (NCBI taxonomy): Bacteria > Pseudomonadati > Pseudomonadota > Alphaproteobacteria > Hyphomicrobiales > Brucellaceae > Ochrobactrum > Ochrobactrum sp. AP1BH01-1. The sequence goes on from NZ_JAGPOU010000003.1 coordinate 806,809, forward strand.
GATCTGTTTTGCCGGACCGTTCGCAAGGAGCTGGACCGGCGATGGTTCCCGTTGGCGCGATAGGAGGACGGCTGGCGGGTCGATCTTCAACGAGACGGGCGGCACAATGGCGAGCGGCTCTTCGAGGTCGAAGCTGCATTCCGCCAGATGCCCGCCAAACTGCGCCTTCAGCCGGATATAGGCCTGCCCGTTGCCGCCGAGAGACCCCCAAACGGTTTCGAAAAGCGGAGAAAGTTCCGCGTCTTTCGCTGGCGAAACAGTCAGAATTTCTCGTCCAGGGTTTCGCAGGTCACTGACAAGCGCGCAGTTTTCGGGCAGCACAGCCACCGCCGTTGCTGCAATCTCTGCCGCACCAGGGCCATATTCGACAACGAGGCGCGTCTCGCCGCCTGTCGGCAATATCGGCTCATCCAGATAAGCGCGCTCAAACAGCGAGGCCGCTTCGATCAGGGCCGCGTCAACTTCCCGCAACTTGCGTTCCAGCCTGTGTCCATGCAGCAGCAGAAAATCGTCCGGTGCACTGGTCAGTACAGCCTTTAGGCATGTCGCGGCCCCGACCAGATTTTTGACAATGGCTTCGCGGTCGGGAAAAGTCGCTATTGCCTGCTCGATGGAAGAATGGGCATCACGAAGCTGCTTCCGGTTTTCCGATGCCAGCCCATCGAGCTTTGCCAGCGCTTCCAGAGTTTCGGGAAGTCCCTCAAGAATAGTTGTTTCCGAACGGCTTTCCGGCAATTTCAGATGCAGCGGCCACTCGATCTGCGGCGTTTCCGGCCAGCGACCCATGCCCTGCGTTGCATGGCAGGCACGCGACCATTCACCGATCCGGTCGTAATCGGCGCCGGTTGCCGCATCGCGGCCCGCCGTATGAATTGTCAATGTCGTGTCGGGCGGCGGAAGTTCGTCATCATATGTATCGCCGCCGCCCGGCCAGGCGGGGAGATAGAATTTCGCCACCTGCCACGGCGTCAGCCCGTCGGCTAAATGTTCCGGAAAAGCATCGGGATCGGCGGCGAGCCGTATCGCTGTTTCCGCCGCCCGCGTCATGGCGCGATGGTGGCCGTGCTGGCCGGGAACGTCGAGAAAACTCGGCAGCACGATATCCGGGCGCTCGGTGCGATAGGCGCGGACCAGCCGCTCGACGGTTTTTTCCTCTCCCCAATGGTTGAATGTACCGTCGCCGTCCTTGGAGAAGCCGAAATCGTGGACGGAATCGTCAGGACCATGGCCCAGCCAATGCACGTCGCAATCGAGAATGCGCGCTGCTTCCTCCATTTCGCGGCTGCGGATCACGCCGAGCGCACCGCCGCGTTCCGGGCCGAGCGCGTTCTGCCCGCCTTCGCCGCGTGTCGAACAGGCAATCACCACCCGCACGCCAAGGCCAAAACGCATATAGGCCATCAGGCCGCTCTGCTCGTCATCGGGATGTGCGCCCGTATGCATCAGCGTGACTGTCGAGCGCAGCCTGCTCAGCGTCCGGTGCAGCCGGACAAGGGCCGGAGACGACTTCTGGCGCTCGATGCGCTGGCGGGCAGTGAGCATGGTTAGATTTCCGAATTTGTATCGAGCTTTGGCGTCATGGCCTCGAACATGGGCAGCGATGCCGCGCCCAGAGCAGCGGTGAATTGCCCTGTCTGCCCGCGAATGACACGCGGCAATGCGCGGGCGCGGCGGCTAGCAACCGAAATCGGCAGGCCGCCCATATGCCGGATCAGGTCATCGATGATCGCATCGGGCAACATGCCGCCCAGAATGATCGTCTCGGGATCAAGAATGTTTTCGATCATGGCAATCATTGGCGCAAGATGGTCGGCGGCCTCCTGCACCCATCCCATCAGAACGGGGTTGCGGTCTTCATGCAGCTTTTCCAGCGCGTCGAAATCCGTTTTCTCGATGCCCGCCGCATGAAGCTTTTCGCGCAGGGCATGAAGCGAGGCATAGGTTTCAAGACAGCCCTTCTGGCCGCAGGCGCAGCCACGCCCATTGGGCGTAATGACGATATGGCCGATTTCACCGGCATTGCCGAAAGCACCGCGAAACGGTGCGCCTTCCTGGATCATGCCGAGCCCGATACCGGCCCCGAAATAGATCATGGCGAAGTTGGAAATGGCATGTCCCGCGCCGAACAGGCGTTCGCCAACGGCGGCGGCGTTGGCATCGTTTTCGACCAGAACGGATTCGCCACAGGCTTCGCTCAGAACTGCCGCTGCATCGATCCCGGACCAGCCGGGCAGGGTGGTCGGTCCGACCGAACTCATGCCTTCAATGTCGAAAGGTCCCGGCATCACCACGCCTATGCCGAGCAGGCGCGCTGGAAACGAAGCCTTCACTGCATCGACTTCTTTTCGCAACTGGGCGGAAAGCTTGTCGGGGCTGACATCATGGATCGGGCGCACATGCTGCGTGCGCGGCTTGCCGGAAAGATCGAGCACCGTCGTTACCATATGCGTCGACCCCATTTCGACGCCAATGGTCATCGCTCCTTCAGGATTCACGGCGAACTGGATTGGCGGCTGGCCGCGACCTGTTTTCAGCCGCCCGAGCTGCATCAACAGGTTCTCTGAAACCAGCTCATCGACGATATTGGCGATGGCCTGAGCGGTCAGGTGGGTCAGGCGGGCGATATGCATCCGGCCAAGCGGCCCATGGCGGCGCACGACATCAAGCACCACGCGCCGGTTATGATCGCGGATTCGTTCGGGATTCTTGCCGAGGGTAACCGCAAGCACCCCACCTGCAGCGGTTGCAGATGCGGTGACCGGTTCGCCGTCCGATTTCGATGTCATGGTCCCTCCTGTCTCCCGTCAGAGAGATATCGCGGGCTGTTTCTAACAGCAATATATTAATTCAACTAAATTATCTTATTGACAAAACGCTCGCAACATTGAACCGTAAAGAGAGGGTGGTGAAGACTGCTCTTGCTCATGTTGGGGAAGTGGGTTCCTGCGTGAGGAAAATGGGCGCTGCGCATGACCTGCGCGGCATGTGGTGGAATAAGCGGATGATGCTGGGCATCTCCGTGGCCGTGCCTGGGACCGCATTCGTACCGGTGGGCGGGGCAATAGGGAGGTTTAAATGCGCAAGCTGTTACTGGCAGGTCTGGTTGCGGGGCTCAGCACCTTTGCGATCAATGCCGCACAGGCTGTCGAAATCGAATATTGGCAGTATGTCTTTGAGACACGCGTCAAGGCGATGGACAAGCTGATCGAGAATTTCGAAAAGGCCAATCCGGACATCAAGGTCAAGCAGGTCACGTTCCCTTACGACGACTATCAGACGCGCGTTATCGCAGCCAAGATGGCGGGCAAGAGCCCGGACGTGATGCAGCTTTTCTATGGCTGGCTCGACAAGTTCGTGGCTGGCGGCATTCTGCAGCCGCTGCCGCAGGATGCGTTCCCGCATGACAAGATCGAAAGCGAATTCTTCCCGATCGTTTCTGCGATGAAGCGCGGCGATGAATATTACGGTCTGCCGACCGCCGTCCGCTCGCTGGCGCTTTTCTACAACAAGAAGCTCTTCACCGAAGCTGGTCTCGATCCGAACAATCCGCCCAAGACGCTGGACGAAATGGTCGAAGCCGCCAAGAAGACGACGAAGCGCGACGCTTCCGGCAATCTTCTGGCCGAAGGCATCACGCTCGACATGCCTGGACAGGACCAGCATTGGTGGCGTGAGGTTCTGGTGCGCCAGTTCGGCGGTCAGCCCTATACCGACAACGACCGCAAGGTTGCCTATAACGATGCTGCCGGTGAAAAGGCGCTTGCCTTCTATACCGGTCTCCAGACCGAACATAAGGTCGGCGAAGTCAAGTTCATGGACGAAGGGCAGGCCGCCTTCCGTGCCGGCATGGCAGCCATGACCATCGACGGCACCTTCCGTCTCGGTTCGTTCCGCACCATCAAGGACTTCGAATGGGGTGTGACCGAGCTTCCGGCCAATGCGGAAGGGAGGCGCTCCAACTATGCCAGCTACTTCGCCAACGGCATCAGCGCCAAGGCAAGCGGTGAGAAACTCGAAGCTGCCAAGAAGTTCCTGAACTACATCTCCTCTCCGGAAGCCATGGAAATCTGGCTGAAGGACGTGGGCGAACTGCCTGCGCGCCGTTCGGCGGCCCTGACGGAAACGAACCTTGCTGATCCGATCTACGGTCCGTTCCTGAAAGGTCTGGAATATGCCCACACGACCATGTTCGTGGATGAGCTGAAGCAGCGTCAGATCGCGGTCGATATGGCCAACCGCGTCATTCTCGAAAAGCAGCCAGTCAAGGACTCTCTCGAGCAGGCAGCCAAGTCCGAGCAGGAAGTGCTCGACGCGGCCAAGTAAGGCAATCGTGAAAGAGGAAGTGGCTGGAAACGGTTCTGGCCACTTCCTCTCCTCCTGCCTGTTTACGGCGCGGCTCATCTGTAGCCGAAGGATTTTGACACATGACATTGACTGTAGAGGCCGGGACGGCTGAAACAGGCGGTAGGGGCAAGGGGCCTTCGGGCAACGGCCTGACGGACCGCCTTTCCATGCGCACAAGACGGTTGATCTGGGTGTGGAGCTTTCTGGCTCTCCCGATCCTGTTCTATTCGGTCATCCGCTTTTACCCGACGATAGAGGCTTTCTGGCTGTCTTTGACGGACTGGGACCTGATGAACCCGCCAAAGTTCATCGGCCTCGCCAATTACCAGAAGCTTTTTGCCGACCCGGAATTCTGGAAAGTGTTTAGGAACACTTTTACCTATCTGCTGGTTGGCACGCCGATTAGTCTCGTTCTGGCGTTTACGATTGCCTATTTCCTGGATCGCGTGCGCGTCATGCACGGCTTTATCCGTGCGCTCTATTTTCTGCCATATCTCACCACGGCAGCGGCCATGGCATGGGTCTGGCGCTGGTTTTATCAGCCTGCGCCCATCGGCTTCATCAATAATATCCTGAATGCGCTGGGCCTCCCACAGCAGGGTTTTCTGCGCTCGGTCGATCAGGGGCTTTACGCTATTATGGCGACCTCCATCTGGGCCGGTCTCGGCTTCCAGATCATCATCTTCATGGCGGGCCTGCGCGCTGTTCCCAACACGTTTTATGAAGCCGCGCGCATCGATGGCCTCGGCGAATGGGCGATCCTGCGCAAGATCACGATCCCGCTTCTGAAACCGACCACGGTATTCCTCGTCGTCTTCTCGTCCATCGGCTTCCTGCGCATCTTCGATCAGGTCTACAACATGACCACGAACGATCCCGGCGGACCGCTCGGCTCGACCAAGCCGCTGGTGCTGATGATCTATCAGACCGCCTTCTCCTCCTATGCGATGGGTTATGCGGCTGCGCAAACCGTCGTTCTCTTCACCATCCTGCTTTGCGTCTCGCTGTTGCAGCTCTGGATACTGAGGGAAAAGAAATGACAGCGCCCGCCCAAACGAAACCGCTCCCCTTCCAGAACCTCCGACCCGGCCGCATCCTGACATGGACGCTGCTGCTCATCGGCGGCCTCATCATGGTCACGCCGCTGGCTTTCATGTTCTCCACCTCGCTCAAGACGGCGGGGCAGGTCTACGACCTGCGCCTGATCCCGGCGGAGCCGACATTGCAGAACTATGCCACCATCCTTGCCGATGGCCGCTTCATCCGCTGGTTCCTGAATTCCATGATCGTTGCGGTCGTGGTCACGCTGTCGAACGTCTTCTTCGACAGTCTCGTCGGCTACACGCTGGCGAAATTCCAGTTCCGCGGTCGCTATTTCATCTTCCTCGCCATCCTGTCCACGCTGATGATCCCCACCGAAATGCTGGTGATCCCGTGGTATCTGATGTCGAGCAAGCTTGGCTGGCTGGACAGCTACTGGGGCATCATGTTCCCCGGCATGATGACGGCCTTCGGCACGTTCCTCATGAAGCAGTTCTTCGAAGGCGTTCCCAACGACTTTCTGGAAGCTGCCCGCGTCGACGGCCTCAACGAATTCCAGATCTGGTGGAAAGTCGCCATGCCGCTGGTGACGCCTGCGCTCTCGGCGCTTGCGATCTTCACCTTCCTCGGCAACTGGACCGCGTTCTTCTGGCCGCTGATCGTTGCCACCAGCCCGGAGCTTTACACGCTGCCGGTAGGGCTTTCGAGCTTCGCCGTTGAGCAGTCCATCCAGTGGGAAATGATCATGACCGGCGCGGCCATCGCCACGCTTCCCACACTCGTCGTCTTCCTTCTTCTCCAGCGTTACATCGTGCGCGGTGTCATGCTCGCTGGCCTCAAGGGTTGAACCATGTCCGATCTCGATCCACGGCTGTCCGATAAAAGCGTCTTCCCCGATCCGGTTTACAAGGAAACCGTGCTCCGCCCGCTTTTCGACGGCGCCAAGACCCACCATGTCGACGGCTTTCGCCGCATCGACCGCGCCCATCTCGTCATGCTGGTTGAAACCGGCATTCTCGACCGCGAGCAGGCCGCAGCCATTGCCGGTGCGCTGGAAGCCATCGACAAGGAAATCGATCCTTCAAAGCTCACCTATACGGGTGAAGTGGAGGACTTCTTCTTCCTCATCGAAAAGGAGCTGAAGGCCCGCATCGGTGCCGATATTGCCGGTCGCCTTCACACGGCGCGCTCGCGCAACGATATCGACCACACCCTGTTCAAGCTTGGCCTGAAAGCCCGCATAGACGCGCTGATGGCGCAGGCGCGCAATCTGCTGGATAGCATGGTTACCGCTGTCGAGCGCGAAAATCAGACGCTGATCGTCGCCTATACGCATGGCCAGCCTGCACAGCCATCGACCTTCGGCCATTATCTTTCGGCGGCTATCGAGGTTCTCGTCCGCGACATGGAACGGATGGAAGCCGCGCGCGCCATCGTCAATCTGTCGCCCATGGGGGCGGCGGCCATCACCACCTCAGGCTTCCCTATTGACCGCGCACAGGTTGCCAGCCTGTTGGGCTTTGCCGCCCCCTTGCCGAATTCCTATAGCTGCATCGCGGCGGTGGATTACATCACCTCCACCTATTCGGCGCTGGAACTGATGTTCGTGCATCTTGGGCGTCTCATTCAGGACTTCCAGTTCTGGACCAGTTTCGAGGTCGGCCAGATTTATGTGCCGAACGCTTTCGTGCAGATTTCGTCGATCATGCCGCAGAAGCGCAATCCGGTTCCAATCGAACATATGCGCCATCTGGCAAGCCAGACCATGGGCCGCGCCCGGACGGTGCTGGATGTGATGCACAACACGCCTTTTACCGACATGAACGACAGTGAAGGCGAAACGCAACAGATGGGCTATGAGGCATTCGCCTCTGCTGGCCGCGTGCTGGAACTTCTGGCCGCGTTCATCGGCGCGATCCGCATCGATCCGGCGCGTGTCGCCGAAAACATCCGCCGCTCCTGCATCACCATCACGGAACTGGCGGATTCGCTGGTGCGTATCGAAAATCTCTCTTTCCGTCAGGCGCATGAAATCGCGGCCAGGGTTGCTCGTGCTGTCGTCGCCATGGGCGGCGGTCTGGAAAAGGACAGTTTCGAGCCTTTCCTCGAAGCTTTCCGCGAATCCGCCGGGCGCGAGCCGTCCTTCGGGCGCGAGAAATTCGAGGAACTGGTCTCGCCGCAGCATTTCGTGGCGGTACGGGATCGTCTTGGCGGTCCGGCGCCAACCGCGATGAATGCAGCGCTGGCGCGGCATAAGGCTGAGGCCGACCGCTTCAAGGCGCTGGCCGTCGATCACGCAGCCGCCGAAGCAAAGGCTGCGCGCGAACTCAATGATAAATTCAGTGCACTTGTGGAGACACGCTGATGGCAACCATCGAACTTGAAAAGCTTGTCAAGCGTTATGGCAAGGTCGAGGCGGTCCGGGCAATCGATCTCCAGATCAAGGACGGGGAATTTGTTGTTTTTGTCGGACCTTCGGGCTGCGGCAAGTCCACGACCCTGCGCATGATTGCGGGGCTTGAGGACATTTCCGGCGGTCATCTGAAGATCGGCGGCGAAGTCGTCAACGAACGCGATCCGAAGCAGCGCAACATCGCCATGGTGTTCCAGAACTATGCAATCTATCCGCATATGACTGTTCGCCAGAATATCGGCTTCGGGCTTTATACGTCGAACCTTTCCAAGGCCGAGAAGGACAAGCGGATCGAAGAAACCGGCAAGGCGCTCGGCCTCGAACCCTATCTCGACCGTCGCCCGGCGGCATTGTCCGGCGGCCAGCGCCAGCGTGTCGCCATCGGTCGCGCCATGGTGCGCAACCCGTCGGCCTTCCTTTTCGATGAGCCGCTGTCGAACCTCGATGCCCAGCTTCGCGCGCAGATGCGCATTGAAATCAAGCGCTTGCATCAGCGTCTTAAGACGACGACCGTTTATGTGACGCACGATCAGGTTGAAGCCATGACCATGGCCGACCGCATCGTGGTCATGCGCGATGGCCGCATTCTCCAGACCGGCACGCCGACAGAGCTTTATGAAAACCCGACCGATGTGTTCACGGCGCGCTTCATCGGCAGCCCGTCAATGAACCTCATTGCAGGCCGTCGCAGCGGTGCTGGTGTTGAGCTTGCGCCTGATGGCGACATTCTGGTCGGCGTTCGTCCGCACGACCTGAAAGTCGAGGAGGGGACGGCCAATGGTCTATCGCTCACCGGCACGGTGACGGCGGTTGAGCCGCTTGGCGCGGAAACGCTGGTGCATCTTGATGTCAACGGCGTTTCGGTGATTGCAACGGCTCCGGGCAAGGTCATTCCGGCAACGGGCGGCACGCTTGCCGTGTCTGCGCCTGCCGGAAGCCTCTATCTCTTCGACGCGAAAACCGAGAAGAGTCTGGGCCGCCTATGATGCCGCAACAATTCAAGCGTCCGGCTGTCCTCAGCATCGGACGGATTTACTGCGACCTCATCTTCACCGGGCTGCAATCGCTACCGCAGCCGGGGCGCGAGATTTTCGCCGAGAACATGAAGATGGCGGCAGGCGGCGGCGCCTTTATTTCCGCTGCTCATCTTGCCCATGCGGGCAGGGCAGTTGCGCTGGTTGCGCGGCTTGGCTTTGACGGCCTGTCGCGCGGGCTGGAGCCGGACCTGAAGATCGATGGCGTCGACTTGCGCTTTCTGGAGCGCGCCGACGATGCCGGACCGCAGGTGACGGTGGCAAGCGTGATTGGCAACGACCGTGCATTCCTGTCGCGCCGCGCCGGTTCCGCGCTTCCCGCCACCCTTTCCGCCGCTTTGGCATGGAAAGATGCCGGGCATCTGCACATCGCCGAATTCGCCACGCTGCATGAAATTCCCGATCTCGTGCGGCAGGCAAAGGCCGGAGGTCTTTCCGTCTCGCTTGATCCAAGCTGGGACGAAACGCTGATCTACGATTCCGGTCTTCTCTCTGCCTGCGAGGGCGTCGATATATTCCTGCCCAACCGCGAGGAAGCGCAGGCCATCACCGGCCATGACGATCCGGCAAAAGCGCTTGATGCTCTCGCAGGCCATTTCCCGGTCGTTGCGTTGAAAGGCGGTGGCGAGGGTGCATGGCTTCGCACTGCCGAAGCGGACATTCACATGGCGGCGAAGGACGTGCCGGTCATCGACACGACCGGCGCGGGCGACGCCTTCAATGCAGGCTTCATCGATTCCTGGCTCGATAGTCACGACGCCCATCGGGCTCTGGCAGCCGGGATCGACTATGGCAGCCTCGCTGTGCAGGCGGCGGGCGGCGCATCCATCCTCCGTTCGCCTGAGCGTCTGGCCGGATAATCTCAGGGGCGGTGACTAACCGTTCACCGCTCAGACAATGCGGTTTCCTATCCCGTCAGGGAATATCGGCACGGGGTACGGATTTTGTTGGGCTTTTGCGGTGTTCTCGTCTGACTGTTCCCTTTTGGCTTGTTCGTCAGGGAACCGGCGGAAACGCCTGCAGAAAAACACAAGAAAGAAGCCGGATGCTGATTTTTGCACTTGCGCTTGTCGCGCGAATTGCCTAAACGGCTCTCACAACGACTGGCCAGACACGTGGCGAAACAGTCGGGCGATTAGCTCAGTTGGTAGAGCGCTTCGTTTACACCGAAGATGTCGGGAGTTCGAGTCTCTCATCGCCCACCACTCATCTCCTTGAAATTGCTTGTAAATTTTGACCGAATAGATTGCGCGGTTGTTTGCATTTTCCACCTAGCAACAGCCTAGCAACTGTCTTGCTGTAGCTGGGGCAAACCTATTGCGCGACGGCGCGAGCTTTCTTCTTCAAAACTCCCTAAAGTTCCTGCGGCATCGTTCAATTAAATTTGGGATGATATCGGATATGCGCTCGAATTTTGACACATGACGTCCTGGAAAATCCCGGGTCGCCCTTGGTTACTACGAATCAATCGATGAAGCGCCTTGGAGAACCGACTCTACGTTCGGGTCAGGATCTGGATGAGAAACGCCAAGCTGGTTTTCGAGCGCTGAAGGGCCTGAGACCCGTCGATTGATGAACAGCACAGTGAAGAGTTCGTGATTTTTACGGGAAGCGAAGCAGAGGGGCGGTGAGGGGATAATGAATAGACGGCTTTTGTTTTTCACAGACCAAATGTCGACGTCGATCTGTACACTCGTCAACAATTCGGCCGCCAATTGGACGCCGCCAGCATATTGGCGCTAGTTTGATACACGTCCAAACATTGAAAACAGACATATGGAAAAATGTGATTATTATCATATGTGCCATTTGAAACGACCGCACGGGGACCGGAAGCAGACTCCGGTCCAGCCAAGAATGTAGTGAAGTGGGCATCATTAGCTGTCGGCACAACCACCTGATTGCCAGTCAAGATTCTTCGTGGCTACCCGTCCCAGGCTCTTACGACCCGAACGGAAACGTGAACGTGCGGTTGGATTCAATTGGACACGTTCAAGGGCGGTCGTTAGCGCCGTCAACCTGTTCGGGCTTCACATTTCCAGACCTGCCTTACGGCTTTCCAGTGTTGAGATAAGATTGAACCCAATTGACCGGAAGGGCTCAGGTGCAATCCAACTTGCCGTACCCATTACACCAGACATTGCTGTATGCTCGCCCTTGCCCAGCATAAGTTCGGCAAGGTGTCGCCCAAGCATTGTACCTTTCGCGATACCACTGCCATTGCAGCCACCCGATGCATAGAGGCCGTCCTCAACGCGACCCCACCACGGCGCCCCATTCATCGTGAACGCAGTCGTACCAGCCCACAAATATTCGAACTGCACATCTTTGAGATTAGGCCATCGGCGTTCAAAACGATCTCTGAGCTTGCTTACAGCTTCGCGCTCACCGAGTTCGGCCTCATGCGCATAAAGACTGCGCACCATAATCCGGTTACGACCAATGCGACGCAACGTCGTGCCAAGCCGATGCGAGGGCAACAATCCCCATGCCTCGGACTCGCCTAGTTCATCAACTCGGCTATTGGCAATTTCTTCAGTCACCGCAGCATAAGTATAAATGGTCGCCATACGTGATTTCAGATAGCCGAACTTTCGGATGAATGCGTTGGTCGCCAGCGCCATGTTCTTACATTTTACAACGCCACCTGGCGTCTCCAAAACCCAGCCGTCGCGCTTGGTCAAGGTTGTAACCGGTGTGTTTTCATAGATCGCAACGTCGTTTGGTAGTGCATCGGCAAGACCACGGATCAGGGCCGCGGGTTGTAGCAACCAAGTATCCTGCATGTGGATGCCGAAGCGATAATACGCGCTCCCGATACGACGATGAATGTCCTCGCGCGACAGGAGAGTATGAGCAATATTATTGACGCGAGCCACTTCGGCGACTTTGCGTAAAGAGGCTTCGCCAAGTTCTGTTGCTGCACCGCGGATCGATCCAACCTGCCGCATGTCACAATCAATATTATTTTCACGGATGATCCGCATCAACCATTCAAAAGCTTCGGTGAAGAAGCCCGACTGAAGGCGTGCCTTTTCAGCCATTTCTATCGAGGCATTGCGCGGCAGCACGTCGGACCCTGTGAAACCCGAGTTTCGGGCGGAAGAACCTTCCCCCACCGTCGTCGCTTCAATCACTGCGATACTGGCGTCAGGGTCCAGTTCACGCAATCGACGTGCGATGGCGAAACCGGTGAACCCGGCTCCGACGATTGCGTAATCGACCGCAATGTCTTGATTAAGCGCAGCGCGCTGCTGGCGCGGCGGGAGCATGGCATTCCAACCGCACAGATTGGAATAGCGAGGATAGGTTAGCTTTGTCATATTGGTGCCTGAAAGATTTCGGGATAGTGCATCGCACCATCCCGATTGCTCTTCTCATTCCTTGAAGTGAGCTTGTTCGGTGAGTAGTGGGCCCAGCGACATCGACCCCTTGAGTTCGAAACCCCAGTCAAGCTTCTCGTTTCTGATCCAGACCTGGGCCGTTTCTGTTACCGGCACTGCACAAACATCAGCGACGATCAGCTTTTGTGCTTCCTGCCAGAGTTCCATCTGCTTTTTGGGATCAATCTCGGTGCGAGCGGCCTCGATCTGCTTATCGGCGACTGAGCAATGGCTGAAGTTCGTTACTTGCCCAGGAGCCCCAATCGCGCTGCTGGAATGATAGAACTGCGTCAGAAACGTATCCGCAACGGGGAAGCGTGCCGCGCCGTAATCAACAAGCGGGCTTAAATCCTTGCGGATCATCTGATGCCAGGTCGCGTGCTCAACCGGTTCAAGCTCAAGCTTGATGCCAGCCTTGGCGAGTTGCGCCTGCAAAAGCTGGTCCGTCGTCGCATAGCTAGGCATCTGGCTTGAAATCATCTTGACGGTGAGACCGTTGGGATACCCCGCTTCTGCTAGCAGTGCTTTGGCCTTCTCCACATCTGGCTGGATGAGGCCCGGATCGGGATTGAGCCCGAGATTGTTTGAAGGAATGACTGACTTTGCAACACGCGTGAATTCAGGCCCACGAAACTGTGCGATCTGTTCAGGATTGATCGCGTAAGCAACGGCCTGCCGTACCTTGATATCGTCAAAGGGTTTCTGATTGCGGTTGATATGCACCACTGTCAGTTCGGCAGGATCGAAGATGTCGACCTTGGCGCCGGGCGTTTCCTTCATCCGCTGCAACCAGCGCCGATCGGCATTGCCGGCGGATACATCGATTTCACCTGCGGTAAAGGCAAGATCACGGCCTGCCGCTGCATTAAGGAAACGATATGTCACCTTTTCGATCTTCGGCTTGCCACGGAAGTATTTTTCATGAGCGGTAAAATGGACCGCAACGCCGGGTTCGATTGATTCAAACTGGAAAGGCCCAAAGCCGACAGGATTGCGGGTAAAACCCTCTCCACGCTCTTCGTACGCCTTCTTGCTGATGATAAAGCCACCCGAATAGTTGGTCACCAGACCGAGCAAGCTCGGGACTTGATTTGCAAGCGTTATGCGCACAGTGTGCGGGTCTACAGCCTCGACGCTCTTGACGGCCTTATAGTCCGTTGCGAATGCAGAGTGCTTCGGATCGGCCGCCTTTTGCAGACTGAAAACGACGTCGTCGGCCGTCACTTCACCATAGCCATGTTGCCATTGCACGCCGGGCCGCAGCTTGAAGGTCCAGACCAGATTATTGTCTGTTGCTTCCCAACTCTCCGCAAGATCTCCTTCAATCGTTGCCGGATCAGTAGAGCCGGGCGCAAATCTGACCAGCCCTCCGAATATCCATGCGACAAGGGTACGGTCAGAGGTACTGGCGGCAAAATGTGGATCGAGATTGCCAATATCAGCAGCTGCCGCACCGAGCCGTAATTCGGTCTGTGTTGCGGAAGCTGAGAGCGTACCAAGTGCCGTAAAGGCCATAAGAGCGGCAAGTGCCGGTGGTCCCATGATGCTTTTCAGTTTCATGCCTGTTCCCTTCTTATTGCAGATTATTGTCTTGAGATTTGCTGAGCGCACTGAGCAGTGGGGTGAAGCCTGCTTCGTTCAGTTGGCTGATCGCGGAAATAATGCTGTCCTGACTTTGGGTACTCAGACTGACACGCCCGATATTCTTGAACTTGTGAGCGACCTGGTCCCAGCTCATCGGGTTCGCCACATCGCCAAGCGGGTGGTCGATAACCAGCTCTTTTTCACCGTCACCTTGATCGATCAGAACACGCGCTGGCGTGCGAACTGGAAACGCTGTGGCGAAATCGATCGACGTTTCAAGTTCGATCCGGTTCGCAAGGCCGAGGACCTCTATGTCTTTTAGACTGTCGGGATCGACGGGCTGAAGCGCCTCCTGCCCACGCAGCGCCGCAAGCGCGCAGCTGAAATAGAAGCTATACTGGCCGCCCTCCAACGTGCTTGGGGTGCGCTCATTGGCGAGACGAAGCCCCTGCGGGAAGGTTTCGATGCGGAGCCTGTGAATGTGACGCCCATCCTGACGCATTTTCAGGATAGCATCGATGGCAGCATGCATATAACGACAGCATGCATAAGGCTTGAGATAACACTTCTGCAGCTCCCACACCTCGCCAAGCTGCCCCAGCAAGATTTTAGGATCATAGCGATCTTCATCGTTGAGCAAATCTACCGGTCCGGTTGCTCCCGCCCTTGCGCGATAAGCCCCAGTGATACCGGCAACGACAGCAGGTGGGATTCCTTCTTTTACCGTGCTGCCCTGAAACTTGGAGGAGCCTGTCGGGAAAACGATAGGGCCTTCAGAGCCTGCAATCGCCAGCGCATGTGCCATTTCTTCAGCGTCAAGACCGAGCAAGCGTCCGGCAGCTGCAGCCGCACCATAGCTGACCCACCTGCCACTGGCATAAGTCTCGATGGTGTTGGTGGGGCGTGATGTGGCAACACGCAGAGCGACGTCATAGCCCAGTGCAATGGCATCCAGCATCTCCGCATCCGATGCATTGATGGATTGGCCGACAGCAAGTGCTGCAGGAATGACGCCAGCCCCCGCATGGCCTGCCGCTCCACGATGGCCATCATCAATATCGAGCGCACTGGCCGCCGCACTATTGGCCATGGCAGCGCCCACAACGCTCAGCTTCAAATCCGTGAGCCAGACCTGAGCTACGCCTGAACCGTAGACATCGGCTGCTGCTTGTCTCGCCGAAGCAGCCAGGCGTGAATGAAGGCCTGCTGCGGTTGCGCCCATCAAATCGAGCAGCAGCAGCGAGATGGCTTCGCGCGTTTCCGATGGCAACGCGCCTTTGGGGTGGCCAGACACAAATTCAGCAAGTTGAGTTAGGGCATGCATTTCCGAAGGACTCCAATCTAGCTCGCCATACGAATGAAATGACCGTCCGCAGCCATGCTCCAGCGTGCCGCTGGTGCGCTATAACCGAGGGGTTTGAGCGGACTTCTGGGTGGACCGGCATCGGCAGCTCGCCGCCTTGTTCCCCGTTGGTCGGGATGTATTATCGGGATCGCCGAAAGTAACCGTTGCGTATATTCGTGCCCCGGTCGTCCGATCACGTCATCACGTGGTCCGATTTCGACGATTTCACCGAAATACATCACCGCAACACGGTTGCAGATGCGCTCAACTGCGGACATATCGTGGCTGATGAACAGATACGAAATGTCAAATTCCTTCTGAAGATCAATCATCAGATCAATAATTTGACCCTTGATGGCGACATCAAGCGCCGACACCGCTTCATCTGCGATGATCAGCCGTGGAGCCATTGCGAGAGCACGCGCAATACAGATACGCTGGCGCTGTCCGCCAGAAAATTCATGCGGCAGACTGGATGCGCGATTGGGATCCAACCCAACACGCTCCATCAACCATTCCATCTTCTGTTGTGCGGCTACACCAGTCTCCAAACCATGAACTTTCATTGGTTCCATGATTGCCGAGCCAATGGTCTGACGTGCATCAAGAGAACCAAAGGGATCTTGGAAGATCATCTGTACTTGCCGTTTCAATGACGACAGGCTTTTGCGATCCAGATAGTCGATCGTCTCCCCACCAACGGTGATCTTGCCGTTGTGCACGGGTGCGAGATTGATAATCGCCTTACCAATGGTGGATTTTCCTGAACCGGACTCGCCAACCAGTCCAAGTGTCTCACCTTTGCCAATGCTGAACGACACATCTTCGACCGCATGCACTGCGCCCCTGGCACGGCCAAATAGGCCACCGTGGACCGGAAATCTTACCGAAAGGTCGCTCACTTCGAGAACCGGCGTTGCAGCATTCGCCATCAAGGGACTGTCGACAGGTCTGGCCGGAATCGTTTTGGCCTGCAACTTGCCGACCAAACTCGGGGCCGCTTCGATAAGGCTGCGCGTATAGGCATCTTTAGGATTGCTGAAAATTTCCATCACCGAGCCGTGCTCAATGACGCGCCCATGGCGCATGACCAGAACGTCATCAGCAACTTCGGCAACAACGCCCATGTCATGCGTTATAAATAGAACCGCCGTTCCAGTTTCCTGCTGCAACTCCTTCAGCAGTTGAAGCGTCTGAGCCTGCACAGTCACATCAAGCGCGGTTGTAGGCTCATCAGCAATGATGAGATCAGGATCGCATGCCAGTGCCATCGCAATCATCACACGCTGTCGCATTCCACCTGAAAACGTATGTGGATACTGATTGACGCGCTGCTCCGGATCGGGAATGCGCACCTTGCGCAAAAGCTCCAGAACCGCTTCCTGCAGTTTTTTCCCCTTGAGTTTCTTGTGAATTCTCAGAACTTCGGCAAGCTGTGCTCCAACAGTCTGTACCGGGTTAAGAGAGGTCATCGGCTCCTGAAAGATCATGCTGATCTTGCCGCCTCGCACGCCTCGCATGTCCGCTTCAGGCAGTTTTAGCAAGTCTTGTTGGCCAAGCATTACAGCGCCCTCAGCCTTTGCGATGCGATCAGGCAGAAGACGCATGATCGCCAGAGAAGTAACGCTCTTGCCAGAGCCGGACTCTCCCACCAGAGCCAGTGTCTTGCCAGGCTCGATCTGGAAACTGATCCCATGGACAACCGGCTTTCTGGCGAATGAAATCTTGAGATCACGAACAATGATCGCAGGCTGGACAGTCATTAGCTGGCATCCTTCAGTCGTGGATCGATTGCGTCACGCAGACCGTCGCCGATCAGGTTGAGAGCGAGAACGAGCACCAGAATTGCAAGGCTCGGATAAAGAGCCAGATGGAAGGAGCTCAGAATATTGTCGAAGCCTTCGCGAACCATGCCACCCCAAGTCGGCGTCGGTGGGGCCAGCCCTAACCCAATGAATGCGAGCGACGCCTCGGTGCGAACTGCAGTGGCCATCCAAAGTGATGCCATGACCAGGATCTCCGGCAGAATGGCAGGCAGAATATGGCCGAACAGAATGCGCGTGTGGGAAAAGCCCATCGCGTGACAGGCCTGAACATATTCGCGGTCGCGCTGTGTCAGAACACCTGCGCGGGCAATTCGCGCAAAGGCCGGTATAGCGGTGAATGCGATAGCAATGACAATATTCGTCAGCGTGGCCCCCATAAGGGCGACGAGTGCCAAACCAAGAATCAATGATGGAAATGCCAGTACGACATCCATGATCTGCATCACAATGATGTCGGTCTTGCGCCCCACATAACCAGCAATCATGCCCAGAAACGAGCCAATTATCAGCGCGACCAGAATGGCCAGAAATCCGATGGTTAGCGAATAACGGGCTCCATAGAGTAATCGCGAAAGAACATCACGACCGAACTGGTCCGTGCCCAGCAGATTTTCTGCACTTGGCGGCGACAGGTAAACGATGATGTTCTGTTCATTCGGATCATATGGCGCCAAGATCGGAGCAAAGGCTGCGCACAGAATGAGCGTCAGAACAATCGCTACACCCAGCCAGGTAGAGAAATTCAATCGACGTAGAAATTCCCATCGAGACTGCACGCGCGGCGCGGCAGATGAATTGGTGGTGATGGATGTCATTTGTACTGAACCCTCGGATCGAGGAAACCATAGGTCAGGTCGGTCAGCATGTTCACCGCAACAACCATAAGCGTATAAATGACGATCATCCCCTGCAGCAGGGTATAGTCACGCTGGGTCAAGGCGTTGAGAATTAGCTTACCAAGACCTGGGCGAGAGAAGACGATTTCGGTCAGAACGGAATTACCGATCAGAATACCGAGATAGAGCCCCACAACCGTCGTAATTGGGATCGTGCAGTTACCAAGCGCATGACGCCAAACAACTGCGTGATGTGAAGCGCCTTTGGCCTTCGCCGTGCGCACGAAGTCCTGGTTCAAAACTTCGAGCATGGCCGAGCGGGTGACACGTGTAATATACGCCATCATGATCAGTGCCAGCGAAATGGTTGGCAGTGCCATTTGCCTCAAGCGGTCCAGCAATCCATCGCCGCCACCTGAACTAATCACAGGAAACCAGCGCAACTGGATTGCAAAAATCATGAGCAAAATGATCGCTGCAACAAACGCTGGAAGCGAAAGACCCAACAGGGAAACAAGGCGCAGCAACAGATCAGCCGGCTTATTTCGTTTCACTGCTGCCCAAACACCTGCGGGAACACCCAACAGTACCCCCAGTATGAGCGACGCGATTGTCAACTCCATTGTATAGGGCAGGACGTTCATGATCTCGGCCGTAATCGAGCGGCCGGTTATCATGGATGTCCCAAGATTACCCTGGAGTACACCCAGCATGAAGCTCCCGTACTGGACAATGATCGGCTGATCCAGACCAAGCTTGTGATGCAGTGCAGCGATACTTGCGGGGCTGGCTTGATCGCCAAGAATCACAAGAGCCGGATCGCCCGGCAGAACACGAACGATTACGAAGACTAACGTCAACACGCTGAACAGCGTGAAGAGCGCGAAGCCCATTCGTTTGATCAGGAACGACACCATGCTGTTGTCCTCGCCTCAAACAGATGATGGGGGAGCATGACAGGGACGTGCGTCAGCAACCTGAAATCAGGTGTAAAGACAGCAATCTTTGAACGCTCCTCCCTCGGTTCAAAGACTTAACGCCGTGGTTGAATGACAGCGAAAAATGTGACAGAAGTCAACATATTCCTTTTATTGGAATGAATTTTATGAAATATTCTAATAATTAGAATTTTGGAGTTAGACGTGACTACGAACGCATCAAGCAATGCAGTACGCGCACTTGATATTCTAATAGTTCTGGGGGAAGCGGGCGCTGATGGCTTGGCTCTAGCAGAGATTGCTGAACGCATTGGCGAAGCAAAACCAGCCGTGCATCGTAGCCTCGTTTCGCTTCTTCAAAAGGGCTTCGCCGAACCGGCTGGCAAGCATGGCTTTTACCGGCTTGGACCTGCTATCCCAATGCTCGCGAGAGGGCAGGCCCGTCTTGAACCCCTGATTTCGAAGTTTCGGCCAGGGATGACCGAGTTTGCGCGGCGAAGCGGGCATACCGTTTATATGATGGTGCAGGCGGGCATTGATGCTGTCTGCGCCGAGATGGTTTCGCGATTTCCGGACCGCCAGTTTACTATGGGGGTTGGCGGACGCGTGCCTATGGGTGTCGCAGCCGGAAGCATCGCACTCATGTCCATAATGCCTGAAGCCGACTGCCTCGCACTGCTTGAAACAAATGCACCGCGTTATCTTAGTCACCCATCAGTTCAGTACGTCGATAAGTGTGTCGTAATTTCCCAGATTGAAGATGCTAGACGGCGGGGTTTTGCTGTCAATATGGCGTACTACCTGCCGGGAGAAGGCGGACTCGGCTTACCGGTGCGCGCTACAAATCCTTATGAACTGAATGCCGCGATTTCGTTCACCGCACCGCTCGAGATGATGACGGAAGATTGGCTTCCCAAGATCATCGATGAACTGCGCGATTGCCTTGGCCACGCGATATAGTTTTCGCCTGCTTCATAAAGGCTTGAAGTGAAATAGTTTAACATCTTGAACCCTGAAGGAAACCAAATGCAGATTGAAAGACTTGACATAAATCACCGCCGCAGTCGTCTCGTAAAATACAATGGCATGTGTTTCTTATCGGGCCAATTTTCCGATTCTGCTGGGGACATTGCTCAGCAAACGATAGAAACACTCGCCAAGATTGACGATCTTTTGGCACGGGCCGGCACCGACAAATCTCGCCTACTTACCGCACAGATTTGGCTGAAAGACATGTCGGATTTCGCGGCGATGAATCAGGTTTGGGACAGTTGGATAGATACAGCCAACCCGCCGACGCGATGCTGCGGGCAAGTATTCATGGCCGACCCCGATATGCGTATCGAGATTGTGGTCTCTGCTGCGATTTAGAGTGCATGCGTATCTTCTAAATTTAATCATCGCAAAAGACGGCGGCGTTGGCGCTATTAAATAGAGCAGAATTAGAAATTTTGTCGGATCAGGTGGAGTTCAAACCTTTACACCGAAACAATCGACTGGCGCTCTACCACTCCATAGACGATACCAGCTTTCGCGACGTTGCAGGTGCCAGTCGAACGACCGCAAGAAGGCGCAAAGCTGATATCCGGTAGTCCATGCTATCAACATATGGAAAAAGGGGAATTTTGTCATATGTAGGATTAGACTCTTTCTCGACCGAAAGGGGCCGACAGCGGACCGGCTGCTTTTTCGACGACGGGCTAGGGAAGCGGTCGATCTGTACGCGAAGGTTACTACCTATAGCGTAGTCGCTTTCTGTTCCACAAGTGAAGCTGCGCACTTAGGTGATAGCGTTACGCTGCAACTCTCCGGCCCGCTCGTCGATCCTATTCGCAACCCAAGCAGCGATGTCTTGCTGGAAGCCGCGGCCATCGACCAAAGGCAACTATTGATCGTGGAGACGAGGACGAAAGAATTGTTCCCCATGTCCGCCCAATTCTCTCCGGCGGCGATCTCGGTAGAGGTTAAAGTGGTGGCAATCGAAGATGCACGAGGGCATGTATCCATGCCTTTTAGATGGGGGCTGAATAAAGCTCGTACCTTCCCGAACATTGCGGCGTCCTTTCATCACGCGCCGGGAAAATTTTCTGTGCGTATGTTTTGGCACTCGGGACCGCAGAGTGCTAAGCGGAATAGTTTAGACTATATTGATTTGCGAATCGGTGCGCTTGACCATGATCTTCGCATCAGGAGTCAAGACGCGCATAAAGACTTCGGTCACCGCCTGAATTAATGATTATCGGTCACCCAAAAAGTGTCTGTGAAGTTTCTGAAAGAACAAACAGTGAAATAATCGCATAAGTTGGACTTCGTTCCAATTTGCACTTTATGTCGGGAGTTTAGTGGCAATGACACATATCTGGAAGCACGACCGGGCCAAAAGCTCAATCGATGCCCGTATCAAGGATGTCAAGAACGTCACCGTGGTCGATTACACCCGCACTACTTCACTTCAATCCATCCCGACCAATAAGGCCTACCGCCTGGATGGAGTCCATCTCTATGTCGATATAGTCAATTTTGAAGAGATGCTGTGGTCTACGGAATCGGAAGG
This sequence comes from Ochrobactrum sp. AP1BH01-1, assembly GCF_018066705.1. Taxonomy (NCBI): domain Bacteria; kingdom Pseudomonadati; phylum Pseudomonadota; class Alphaproteobacteria; order Hyphomicrobiales; family Brucellaceae; genus Ochrobactrum; species Ochrobactrum sp. AP1BH01-1. The sequence continues at coordinate 828,107 of NZ_JAGPOU010000003.1, forward strand.
GGAAACATCGCACAAGCGAGCACTCCGGTTCCTCAACCTTAATTATCGCGCCGTCCATCGAATTCTCGCCGATGCTGATGCCATTAGGGTCGATTTCCATAACCAGCGCCTGCACGCTGTTATCGCGAAGCCTTATGGCGAAGACGCAGTGGGAGATCGCGTAGCTCGCGCGACAGCAATCGCCAAACTGATTTCCAATGTCCTTGCCGAAACCGGCGACGATGATGAGAATATCCCAAACGCGAAAGTGCGGATAGGTATAGATACTGGGAAGGCGCTGGCCGTCAACAACGGGCGCAACGGCTACCGGGAGCCGCTCTTTCTTGGTCGGCCTGCCAATATTGCTGCAAAGCTCGCTTCAAATAACAAAGCGGTCGGGATTTATCTGAGCAATGAAGCCCGAGAGGCCATTGAGCTGGATGCTGCCGACCTGCCAGCGAAGACGAAACTGACCGATGACGAAATCAAGCAATGCGAGGACGACGCCAAGCTCGGCTTGAGTAAGGATTCTATCGTGAAGGAATGGAGGAAAGATAACGAGACGAACCCGATCGGTGCCTTCTCCTTTTCACGAACCACCCCACCTTTGAAGAACCTCGATATCAATGGCCTCACTCCCGGCAATTCCCGTCGAATGGAAATGGTCTCGGTATACGCCGACGTCGACAACTTCACGGCGTATGTAGATGCTCACATCGATGACGATCCTGAGAATGTCGTCCGATGCCTCCACGTCATCCGGGCGGAGCTGGACAGAGTCCTGACATCGGACTTTTCCGGTCGCCGAGTCCGCTTCATCGGCGATTGCATTCATGGGCATATCCTCGAGGGAACCGCCTACACGACCGACACCGATGCAACAATTTCCACCGCGGTTCTCTGTGCAGCCGGCCTCCGCAGCAGCTTTGACCTTGCACTGGAGCGGCTGCAAGATAACGATGTGGAGACCGACGACCTCGGGTTTGCCATAGGGTTCGACTTCGGTCCAGGTTCGATCACCCGCCTTGGGATGCAGGGTAACCGCGTTCGTTGCTCGACTGGCCGCTCCGTGCTTCTTTCAGAGGCAGAGCAGAAGCGGTGCGACGGGACGCAAACAGCAATTGGTCAGTCGGCGTATGATGCAGGCCCTGCTTCTGTCCGGAAGCTCTTCGGATCTACCAGACGGGTTGCCAATCTTACATACGATGTAGCCCTTGAGGCTCTTGCTGCAGAGGAAAACTCCACTGCGAAGGCAGTACGGACAGCTCTTTACGCTGCCACGAGCCCGGCTATCGTTCGCGCTGCGGAGACCACCTTCCGACCACACATGAAGACCGTTTGGGTTTAGTCTTGTCGCCGATCGAACATCTTCAAAGCGTTGCGCAAGAGAACCATGCCCGCTTCATTTCGGGATCGGAGGAGCGTGCAGTCTTCGGTGTGCGTCCTCCCAATGCATCGGGGGCGCCGTCCCCCGAGTTCATCCTTGAGATCGTGCGTGAGCGAATGACGGTTTCAGTAAGGGAACTGAAGGCGGTGCTTCTTCCATCGTTCTGCTCGGAACGGCAAGGCTCCGACCTTCGTGCCATTCTCTGTCACAGCAAAGATACGGCCTTCGAACACGATTGACAGCACTGTGTCAGCGGCAGGGACAGTATTGTTGGCAACGAAAAAATCGCATTGCGCGACTTCCTCCAACTTTGCTGAGAAAGCCGTGCGGCAAGGATCCTTGCCGCTGGATCCGCCTGTGCCATCAGGTTTCTTCGATCTACTGTAATCTGTAAAACTTCCCGAACCAGAGCTTCCCATCGACCTGTTCCCCCCAGATGCTCATAAAACCTGTCTACAACCTGAAATGATTCGAGCAGACACACAATCTCAACGGTCGGTGTTTTCTCAATTGCAGAGCCTCACTGAGGCTCAAGGTGAGCCAACCGCTTCATGGCTCTGCGGGCTGGGGGCAGTCTCGTTGGCCGTAGCGTCCTGCATGCCTGCCACGCGAGCCGATAGTCGGTTAGCAAATTCTTCAACGAAAACGCGGGCCATCGCCGAGAACGGCTTGTTCGGCTCGCAGTAGCGCTTCAGTGCATCAACGCCTCTGAGTGCGTTTCGAACCGCAAACGGGGAACCGCCATTGAGGGCATCTTCTGCGAGGTCATTCTCGATTTCTACCGCCCTCAGGCGCAGTTCACGGAGCAAACCTGTCCGCAACTGGACGAGTTTTGTACGGTTCAGTGCGAAAACATTGATCGTCGCGAGAGCCCGTTTCGCAAAAGCAGGTTCCGTCGTTAAGGGAAGCGCGATCGAGAACGTCGTGCTGGTCGACCACGTCAGGTACTGGTCGGGATCGTCAACTGTCGGGTCAAGAATATCGTGATCTTCGTCAGACAGATTGTCGGTAGGTGTGAAAGCTCTGACGCCTGAAATGGGAAAATGATTACCTTTTCCAGCGGTCTTGCGCGGCTTCTTCCCTTGTAATGCGGCGTACTCGGTTTCGGTCGTGGTTACGGTGACGAGGTGCTGGCAGCGGCGCTGGTTGCACCCAGCACACGACGGCAACAAGTTCTCCCATTGCAGTGCAAGCCACCAATAGCCACGGTGTGTGGGTTCGCCATCGACTCGTCCTTTCGGTCGGAAGTGCTCGACCTCCATACCGTCGCCAAGCTGGTATTCGCAGTAGGCGCACTTACTGTCGAAGAGCCTGTCGAGGGAAAACTTCACATCGAATTCTTTGTATTTCGAGAATTCATAGGATGCCGAGGTGGTGGCTGCGTAGTGCGCCACCGCCTCACTCCGCTCCGTGGAAACGGCTGTTGAAGGATTGGTTAGAGATGCCGGCGCAGCAACTGCACTACGGTTGACGCGCCTCATCAGGGAATTTTCCTGAGCGCCGCGACGATTTCCTCGACGGCCTCGGCCCGTAGGTCGGTTCGAGGTCTGCCATCGGGATTTTCTCTCTCAGCGAGATAACGTTGGAGCGCTTCCTGCATGATTTGCTCGGAAGGCGTGTCACCCAATGACAGCCGATTCAGCATTGCCTTCGTCTGCTCTGAGACCTGGATGCTAAACTCGCCTGTCGGGCGTCGACGAGCATAATCGTTGGCTTCCTTCAGAAGCCGGAGTTCTAGGCCAGGATCTGCCGTACTTGCGAGGCCGAAATAGTCCGAAGTCAGCAATTGCTCAGCCGTCATGCCGCGAATGCTCGGAAGGTCTCGAAGTTGTCTAACCTCGCGGCCTTCACCACGCTGAAGCACTACAACCTCGCCATCGTCCATGCCTCTAAGACATAGGGGGTCATGGGTCGTGGCGATGAACTGGACCTTCGGCAACACGCGACGCAGCGAGGTCATCACCTGCATTTTCCAGCGTGGATGCAGGTGCGTTTCGATCTCATCGATTAGCACCACTCCCTGCGCTTCCTCGAGATTGTCGAAGTACTGCGAAAACTCTCGGAGCATATCGACTGTCATTGTGAAGACCGATCGATAACCTTCGCTTAGAGCCTCGATGGAGGTCGACCGCCCATTCGCGTTGACCTTGATCGTCTGGCCCTCCCTAAGAAGCTCGTCTTCGTCGTCCATCGCAAGAACGACGCGCAGTGCCGCAGCGATCTTTTCAAATTCGGCATGAGTTCTGGAATTGAGCCACTCGTCCGGATATGGGATCGTGGCCAAGGGATCGAATAGCGTTTTGACGCGGGCGGCGGCGCCGCCACGGTAGTCGCGCTTTTTGGGATCAAAGTACCTTCTTGGGCCGTAACCAAGAACGATGGTCGCTTGATCATACCCACCAACAGAATTCGTGCTTGGTTCGAATGTGAAACCGGAGGTTTGGCGTGTGTGGTGGAAACTGACATGGACACCCATGGATTTCTGATCGAGCTGATCGAGGCGATTGCGTTCGTCGCTCCGCACTGCTGCTGAGAAATACTTCGCGAGCTTTCGGCTCTCCTTTCTACCAATCAACGCCAGCGCAATCGCTGAAAGAATGCTAGATTTTCCGGTAGAGTTTTCTCCGAGTATCATCAGGCAGGGTGCACCAGCACGGTCTGCTCGGCTTGCTGGAAGTGTCAGTCTCAGCGCGTCGATTACTTTGAAGTCCAACACCGTAATTCGGCGGATTTCCTGGTTTGATGCGAAATAGAGTTTCGGGCGCGCAAGCTTACTATCGTCGTACGAAGACGCATGCCATTTAATCGCTCGCGGAGTCGTTGCCTGGTCGCTTTCAGATAGTGATCGCAATCTATCCAGAAGGTGTTCCTTGTCAACTACGCTTAGTCTTTGGATATATGCTTGCAGATTGGACGGAAAGTGAGAAGGCTTGGAGCGTATCAGGGTTTGCGGTAGAGCAAGCCTTTCGCTACCAACGCGTGTCCATATTTGTGCCAATGCGCCAGCGTGAGGCGAGCCTGGTTTTAGATGCGTAAACTCAACGTGACGTGATGAAATGGCAATCTTCAGTTCGTTGAACATCGCATTTACGGCCATTCGACGGCTTTGGACCAGTGCATCTCGGTTCAGGTCGAATATGTCCATGCTCGCACTGCCCTGAGCAGTGAGTGGCTCGACCTGTCCGGTACAACGGAACAGCAGATGCTTGCTGGGATCGTCCTGACATGGGTCCAGCAGGAAACGTCGTTCTCGTCGATTAACAGAATCATAAGTGGACAGAAAGTCGGCTCGCTTGCCCTCAACAGGAAACCTGTTGCCTTTAGCCTTGTCACAGTAGGCGCACACGGCATGCAGGTTGTGCCACTCGAAAGCGAGCCAAAGGTAATAATCCTTATCGAATTCGAAACCGTCTCGCACAAACCGAAGGGGTCTGAAGTGTGCTACCCGAAGAATGCTTTCGCCGTCTTTGGATTGTCCAATCGCTGTTTCGCAGAATGCACAAGTCCCGTCGAAGGTCTCATGGAGATATCGTGTAAGTGAATAATCGAAAAAAAGAGAAGCATTGAGGTTGTCGCGCCGGGACCGCCTCTCAACGGGATCGCGCCGAAGGTATTCAAGCAGGCGCTGCTTTTCGGCAAGCACGACCTCGGAAGAGAGAAAAGCGGGTGGTCTGCGTCTACGTATGCGTCTCATTCGGCTCGCCTCCTCATATTCCACTCAACCCGTCGTATATTTAGACGCTTGCTGCCGAGCAAGGTCAGTACAGCTGGTGAGCGTAATCTTTTCGACCCGATCCCCTGAACGATCATCGTTGAGGACGCGATCAAATTTTAGGACTTTGAAATGAACGGCACCCCGGCTTTTCCAAGTGATCGGTAAAGTCCCACACATTGTTGAAACATTTGCTGTTTCTCGCGAATGGAAACTTGACGCGCTCTCTTGCTCTCGAAAAAGCAACCAGAAAAATGTCGGCGTCATAAGTGCTTTTGCAGAACGCGTCATCGTTCAGTTCAACAAAGATTACAATTTGGAATTCTAGGCCCGTTTCTCAGAATGGAATCGACACACAAAGCCTGTCTGAGGAGGATTTAAAAATCAACTCCAGATTGCGTTGCGAGCATTAACTCTGTGAACGAAATTGGATTCTTCGCGAGTCGGGTTTTCCTTCCAATCGCGCTCCAAACGTACCAGTAGGTCTGCAAACTAAACTTATGAATTGCCGTTGGGCTTTCGCGCTAGGAGCAATCATGAACCGTCCCAAGTACAACGCGTTTGTTGCAGCATCAGTGATTGTAGGGCTGGTCTCGAACGTTTACGCCGCTTCGGCGACGAATCGCGATGACCTTATTAAGATCGTCGGCCGCGAGGATCAGGTGCAGGGACTGCTCGACAAGGGGCAGGGCGCTGTCGAAGGCTTCGAGATCATGTTTCGGTTTTCCAAAATCTGGAAGTTCTGCTCGAAGGACAAACAGACGGGGATGTGGGACAACGCTGTGGAGGGGAACGCGGCGCTTCAGTGCTGTGTAGCCTGGCACACCGCGGCACCACATGTCGCCGCAATCAAGGTTGTGTTGCCATGGCTGTCCGATATCGAGGACATGTCCACGCCGAAAGGCTACGAAAAGCAAACAAAGATTGCGTCCTTCGTGGCGGGCAAAATTATCTCTGAGAAAAATGAGAACTTGTCGAAAGCCCTAGGTATGGTGACCTCATCGACGTTTGCGGGAACCGTGAACCTTTGTGAGCGCGGGATGCGGGAAAGGTGATCCTGCCACTACCACGATTTGGTCCCCGTCCAGCCATTCAAAGACAGCAAATGGGCCGGTTGCAGACGGCAGTATTTCTCAGTTACGGCCCAGAACGAGACAGTTTGTAATCGGCCCCATAGCTGTCGCAGATACCGCAAGATATGATACACATATGCGTTTTCATCGCGCTGCGATGTTTAGACACTCTCTTGGTGCAAAAACACATGGCAAAAGTGCCGTTTTGCCATGTGTCGGTCTTATAGAGAGCTGACACGTAACAAGGGCGAGCCGTGTGCGGGAGTCTCTGCTATCACATCTCGCGTGCTGAATTCCGAGTAGTTTGGATAGCCGCACTTGGCGGTTCACTGATCGATTCGTGAATTAGCATTTGCGGCCGTCTATAATGTTTCACATTGATACGTATAGCCCGATTTATTCACAGACGCTGTTCATGGCGCCTGTGACTTTTCTATAACTTAAGTCTAGTAAGTCTACGAATTCTGCTATTTGCGGTTGACTTAACCAAGCCTGTTTTGCAATTCGCTCATATTATTTTGATTGTGATGCTTGCTCTCCCGTGAGGGATGGTGAGAGTAATAGGTCTCGGCATTTTAGCGGAGGCATCAACATTTGATTGAAGGGTAATTCGCCTTTCCAAAGGGGTATTTGGATGGGTGACTGGCCAGATTGGTTATCACTAATTTGGTTAAATCGGGGGACGTTGTCATGCATTTTGCGCGAAAAATGGTGCTTTGGAGCGCCATGGTAGGGATTTTTGCGTCCGTCATAATTGGGGCGCAGGCCGAAGAGGCTACGGTTTCCAACCCGAAAACCCCTGCCGTTCAATCCACCCGTTTCGATGACTGGTATTATCGTTGTGCAGAGGTAAAGGCTGCTGACGGAAAGTCTGTTGCGCAAGGTGAGGTTGCACAGATCGCTCAGGTGAAGCAGGGCGAACAGGACGTCAACGTGCTGACGCTGGCCATTGCGAAGACAGCGCCTGAAGCTGGCAAGAAGGCTTCTGGCAATGATCTGTTGCTGACGGCGCTTGTTCCGCTGAATGTAGTTCTACCAATCGGTCTGGGCCTCGCTGCCGACGGCAAGGATGTGGTGACCATCCCCTATCGCAATTGCAATCAGGCAGGTTGCTGGGCGCAACAGAAGCTTGACGGCAAGATTTTGACCGCACTGCAGAAGGGCTCTGCAGGTGAAGCGCGACTGCGTCTGATGAACGGCCAGAACATCAATCTCAAATTCTCGTTGAAGGGGCTTACCAAGGCTCTCGCAGAACTTCAAAAGCCAGCCAAAGCCTGATCGGGAGCAGAGAATGACGTATTCTGTTTGCCCGGCGAAGCTTTGCCTTGCGTTGGCTATCTCTGTGCTCATGGCGGGCACTTCGACATTGGCGCAAGCTCCAAACCCAGCGGCTTCGCCTGCCGATGACTTCATACGCCGTCAGGCTGAACAGGGTCTGGAGCAGCGGCTGGACAGTTTACGCGAAACCACGCCGCGTGGCAGGCCAACTGTCGGGCCAGAGCAGACGGGACCCCAGGCAGGTGCCGCGTCTGGCCCGTGCTTTTCAATCAGCCATGTCGATGTGGAAGGCGTTTCCCTGCTTTCGAGGCAGTCGCTTGATCCTGTTTTGACACCGTATCGAAACAAATGCATCGGCCTTGCCGATATCAATGCTCTGCTGAAAGACCTTACCAACCTCTACATGGATGCGGGCTATATCACATCGCGTGTCTATGTGCCCGAACAGGATATTGCAGGTAGCAAGGTTCTGCGACTTGTCGCTGCCGAAGGCACGCTTTCCGGTATCTATCTGAATGGGAAGCCTGCAGAATATCCGGGACTTTTGGCAACGGCTTTTCCGGGCATGAAGGGCAGGGCGGCTAATATCCGTGATGTCGAACAGGGGCTCGATCAGATCAACCGCCTGTCATCGAACAATGCCAAAACCTCGATGTTGCCAGGCAAGGAACCGGGCGCTTCCATTCTCAATGTCGAGAACAAGCCCGGTCTGCCGTGGCATTTTTCGGTAGCCAATAATAATCTCGGCCAAAAATCGACTGGCTATTCGAGGTCATCGATATCGTTCCGCATGGACAATCTGGTCAATCTGAACGATCTCGTTTCGCTGAACTACGAGCATAGCGGGCCGGACTATCCATGGTCCTGACAGCAAGTGGCCGGATTGACGCGGGAACATTGCTGTCGGCGGGGTCTCTGACGGTCAATGCCGGAACATTCGCCGCAGCCAATATCACCAGCAACGACAAAGCGACGATTACAGCAAATACGACGATCAGTGGTCAATTGCTGTCCGGTCCCGATGTTTCTGTGACGGGCCCTGCAATCAATTTAGGCACTATTGTCGCAGGTGTGGATCTGGTTGCACTGGCTAGCGGCAATATCGCAACAGGTAGCACCGCCCATACGCTTATTCGCGGCGGCAACAGCGTTTCCATTGAGGCCAAATCTGGTGACATCAACAGCCATGGCGCACAGATTGTTGCTGGATATGACGAAAATGGTCTGCTGTCCGGCGGTGCTGGCGATATCAGCCTGAAAGCTGGTAACGACATCAATCTGCAGAGTGCGCAGGCCACCAACAGCTCCTCGTCATCCAGCAAGTCTGCCGGGGCTAGTATTGGCTACTCTGTCGGCGTTGGTCTGGGCGGCGCGACCGGTGGCTGGACCGGAAGTGCTCACGCTGGTTCCGGAAAATCGAACAGCAATGGCACGACGCAGGTTAACACCCACGTCACCGGTCCAGGAAACATCAATATTGAATCCGGTCGTGACACCAATCTGAAGGGTGCAGTTGTCGAAGGCGAAACGATCACCGCCAACGTCGGGCGCGATCTCAACATCATCTCTGTTCCCGACAACCGTCTTCTCAACCGCTATCGGGCTATAAAGTGATTACACCCAGAGGCAGTGGAGCATCAGAGGGTTCATTACCTTCTGATTATGTAAATGTCTCAAGGTGGGTTTCTCCGACGGAAGCAGCACAATGGATAAGCTCTGGTGGGACGGCAATTCCTGCTGGTATTGGTGCTGGAAGCCGCGTGTACGTTACTGCACCTAATGCGCCTAAACCAGGCGGGACCGGCATGATTAGAATCGATTTTGCCGTCCCTCTAACTTCAATACAGCTGGAAAGCAGGAGTGGGGACAAATTATGCAACCAAAGCAGAGTACGCCAATATATAATGTGAAAATAAACGTTCCAAATGGCGTAGGAATTCCGGGGATTGGAAAATGACTTTAGTCCAGGCAACCTGTGAGTATGGTATAGTAATTAGGCGGGGAAGTTTAAAACGCGTCGATATAAGCATAGAAATGCTATGCGAGCTAATGGAACAGTCTCCTCCTTTGGATATCAGTGATGATATCGTGTCTTTTGGTCCTTCATTTGGTGGAGAGGCAGCCGATGAGTTTGTTAAGCGGTTAACAGCCGCTGGACTGGAATATCTAGACGATTTTTTTGTTTTTAATGGTGATTTTCCTGATTGGTGTCGGTTCCATGTATGTTTGAGAAGCTGACTAAGAGATATGTATTCGATTCCGTCCGAGCGAGTTAGCTATTCCATAGGTCTTTGAAGATAAACCCAAGGCTGGACCGGCAATCTGAAGAGCGCGGCTGTTGAAGGCGAGACGACTGCTGGCAGTGAGCTTATCGTCCAACGTGGGCATTTCACCAAGATTGGCGCCACGGTTTTCTGAAACTACAAATTTAACGATATCCGTTAAGTGCTTGCACTTAAACGCTAAATGGATGATTGCAGGATGGCGATTGTTGGAATTGATTTGGGTACTTCTAATTCACTGGTTTTGGTCTGGGAGAACAATGGTCCAAGAGCTTTAGAAAATGCTCTTGGGGAAACTTTGACGCCGTCAGCCGTTAGTATCAGTGACGAAGGAGAAGTACTGGTAGGCCGCGCCGCGATTGATCGGCTGATCACGCATCCGGACCGGACCGTTGCGTCATTCAAACGTGCCATGGGAAGTGCAATACAGTTCACCCTTGGTAATTACCGCTGGCGTGCCGAGGAGCTTTCTGCGCTAGTTCTGAAATCCTTGCGTCAGGATGCGGAGCTTGCACTTGGTGAGCCGATCACAGAGGCTGTTATTTCGGTGCCCGCCTATTTCAACGACATTCAGCGTAAAGCGACGCTCGACGCGGCCCGGCTGGCCGGACTTCATGTTGAGCGCCTGATCAACGAGCCCACGGCTGCGGCGCTTGCTCATGGGCTAGAACATCAGGATGAAGGGACATTTCTGGTTCTTGATCTTGGCGGCGGCACGTTCGACGTTTCACTGCTGCATAAATATGATGATGTTATGGAAATCCGGGCATCGGCGGGAGATGCGCTCCTTGGCGGCGACGATTTCAGGACGGTGATTGTCACGGAACTGCTCAAGCGTCATCAGCTTGTCGAAAATGACCTCGACGCAGGAGACAAGGCGCGATTGTTTGCCGAGGCAGAGCGGCTGAAACGGGCCCTTACCGAGCAATCGCAGTTGGAATACAGCTTTGGAGTGAAAGGTGAGCGCTTCAGCGGTCTATTCGAGCGCCTGCAGTTCGAAGAGTTGGCGCAGCCGCTTCTGCGGCGCATGCGTGCTCCGATGGAGCGGGCCTTGCGGGATGCGCGTGTCGGTGCGGGGAAAATAGATCAGGTGGTGCTGGTTGGCGGTGCGGCGCGCATGCCTATGGTGCGTAGCCTGGCAGCGCGGCTGTTTGGTCGTTTTCCGCTCCTTCACCCGTGGCCGGATCATATTGTCGGGCTTGGGGCAGCCGTACAGGCGGGCCTCAGGAAGCGGGAAGGGGCGCTTGAAGAAATCATAATGACGGACGTATGCCCGTTCACGCTGGGCACGTCCGTTCTTGATCCCCGCGCACCTGAAGGGGTGGTCCTTTCTCCGATCATCGAACGCAATGCCGTCGTCCCGATCAGCCGCGAAAGCCGTTACTGGACTGCCTCGGATGGCCAGACCGTGGTCCGTATAGATGTTCTTCAGGGGGAGAATATGCGCCCGTCACAAAATATCGCCCTCGGAATGATTGAGGTTCCCGTATCTTCGGGACCTGCGGGCAAGGAATGCGTGGACGTTCGCTATACCTATGATGTCAACGGCGCCCTCGAAGTCGAAGTCAAGGTCGTTTCCACAGGGCAGGTTCATCGAAGGATTTTCAGGAATCAAGCAAACCTCACCGACGCCGAACTCGAAGCACGTTTCAGCGCACTGTCATCGATCAAGATGCTGCCGCGTGACCAGCAGGAAAATCGTGCACTGATTGCTCGGGCGGAGAGGCTGTATGCGGAGACTCTGGGGGATGCACGAGACCAGATCCGGGAAATGCTGTTCTGGTTCGAGAAAAGCCTTGAGGATCAATCCATTCGCGACCCGCAGGCAATCCGGCAACAATTCTCCGACATGCTGCAGCAGTTCGAAAAGTCAGTTCTTTAAAGGGGCCGCGCATGTCTGATGATTGCTGGACTGTCCTTGATATTGTCGCGACCAGGGATGAACGTGAGATTCGCCGAGCTTATGCGCGTCAACTGAAGCGGTTTCGCCCGGATGAAGATCCGGTTGGATTTCAGCGCTTGGTCGAAGCCCGGGATGAAGCGTTATTGTGGGCGACGCTGTCCGATGACGACGTGGATTTTTCAGAAGAAGTGACAGCCTCACTCCCGGAAAAAGACTTCGATGACATCGTTGTGGTGTCAAAAGCCGCTCAAGTGAACAGTGCCGCCACAGATACTGATACGGTACCGCTGAACCAGAGTGACGCCCAGCACCGCGCGGTGCTTAAAGCGGTTTACGAGACGCTGAATGGGCTAATCGATAATATCAAGACGAATAACTATTATTCGCTGAAAGCGTGGAAAGCAGAAAACTGGTCTGCTTTGTTTAATCAGGCTGCTCTGCTCGGGTTGGATGAACACCGGACACTTCAGGAGACGATAGCGCGTAGACTGGGAGAATTTTTACCCGATCCTGACGAATACCACCCTGATGATCTTGCTAACTTCGAAACTGGAAGCGGTCCAGCTGCCGTGGTTGAGCAGATCGAAAATGAATGCCAGTTCACATGGTTCGGATTGGGTTTTGCGCAAATTGCGGGTCAACGGGCAGCGGATCGATATTTCTCCTGGTTGGCAAGGGCTCAGACGGCAAGAGCGCTGATTGAACGACGGCAGAATCCCGACACGGCCTACAGCAATCCAGTGAACGGACTGCCCCTTTTCCTTCCAGAGGACAGGATCGTCCTTTTCCGTGACGCCCCTCTGAACAACTTCTTCGAGAAGGCCGAAGAACAGGGAAGTTGGCCTTTTCAACTCGATATCAAAAGCTTGTTTACACCTGGTTCCCGTCTTGCCGACGCTGGTTTCAGGAAAGCTGGTTTCGTAGTAGCAGCAGTGATCTGTGGGCTTAGCGCCTCATTGAATACGCTGCATGTTGACTGGGTTTTGATAGCCCTGCTTTGTTTATGTGTGTCTGTTGCATGCAGGGTTTGTTTCGCTGCGACGCATTATAGGCGAACCGTCCAGCGCTATACTCGCTATGTTGAAGACGTTGACAGGCGAGGGGTCATATTCCCCGGGGAGAGACGGAACTATCTCGCGGAACGTCGCAAGCGACCCGCTTTGAGCGGGCATTTGTGGGTGCTGGAAGTTGCCGCGACAGTTATGCTGGCATTTCCATTGATGACGTTTGCCACAAGCTGGCGTTACAGCGATCTTATGGATCAGCCTGTCGCAACGGTGCTGGCAGATCAATTTGCATCACTTTTTGAGATTGCCGCTGGAAACGATGCCGTAGAAACAACCAGTTTTGTGTCGCTCGCTGCCAGCATGAACAAAGCGGCTTTGTTGCTTGAGAATGATCGTTCGGCAACAAGCGCGCGGTTGCGAGATGTCAGCCGTCCTCTGGATATTGTTGGGTTTCGTTCCCAGCTCACGAAGTTGTCGGACCAGACGACGAAATCTGTCAAACCGCTGACCCCGTTGATTGCCCGCCAACGCAAGCTGGAAATGCTGGCTGAACTTTATCGCCAGGCATCGGTTGAAGAACGCCGGGACATTCAAAAGACTTTGGCGCAGTGGGGGCCGCTGCTCGAAAAAGCCGCGGTGTTTGATCCGCTTCTTGAGACAGCTTTGTGGGAACTTCTGCCGCCACGCACCGGCGGGGCACGTTCGTTGGTGTCCCCGGAGCGGGAATTGCGTCGGGTGCTGGTCAAGCAGTTTCTGAACGGCAACATCGCTTCAATCGGGAATTTTGAGAAGCAAAACATCGCTCAAGTGGCTGCGCAACTGGAGTTATTATTAAACGCCAGCGACAGCTTGTTGCTCGCGGTGGCTAATGCTTCAGTTGTATCCTATGAAAATGTAGCCAGCCCTTTGGATCTACTTCCACGCCAGAAGCAGGACGACGAAGCCGTATCAGCACCCCGGTTTCTCGATGACATGATATATAATGTAATCGGTAGCACTGATCGCTCCGACAATGCGCCGCGTCTGGCTGTATTTAATGAGGCACTTCCGGTCTGGAGTGAAGAGGTCATCGGCTGGGGAGGCTTTCTGAAACAGGCTGTTCGTTGCCTGAATACGGTTGCACCCGATGACCGGAACGTTGTTCGGACGATGATATCAGAGGTGCTGAAGACCGCTCAAAACGTTAATGAGCAAGAAAAGTCACGATATTGGACCCGTGCTTCGAGCCAGATGTTCGATATCCCAGCCTGTCGCGTGCCCTATGGGGCTGCCGCCGTTACGGTTACAACCCGTAAGGGGCTCCAAGCGCAGATTGCAAATCTCAGCGCGGAAAAAAACTCAGGCGAAGCCAGAAAAGCGGCGCAGTACGCAGTGGCTATCGCTGACGAAGGATATTGGGACGGTGAGTTGAGAAGTTTCGCCAACAGCTATCTTGCTTATGATAGGCTGCAGAATGGGTTACCGAAGCAGGCGCTGTATTATCTCGACGGTGCCACTGACCGGTATAGTTTATGCGGCCAGACAAGGGCTTTGCGCGGAGCGGCGTTGCAAGCTCTCGGCGAGAACGGACGCGCATTGCAGGAGTTCCGGGCTTCCAGGCGAGCATATACATGTCCGTTCGCGGACAGCGCCTTCTCATACGATGATGCCGATATCGATCGTGCGATTGAAAAACTGGAAAAGGGAACGGAAGTTTCGGGGGCATCGCTGCAATGAATATGCAACGGTCACCTCTAGGCATCTTCGAAAACGTTGAATAACCCCAATGCCTGCGCAGTTTTCCCACTTATATCAATGAGAGGATTTAAGAATCATAGAATGGAGTGATCGTCAAAGATTCCCAGCCATTAACATATTGTTTCTCCGACAGATCTCCTCTGCTGCCGAAAGCAAAGCGTTGTCAGTCCGGTGAATATACCGCGATGTGACACCTCTCCCCTTATGCCCTAGCAGGCCACCTATGGTTCCATCAGAATAGCCAATTTCTGAGGCATAAGATGCATACGTATGTCGCAAAGTGTAACATGTGACATTCTCCAGTTCTGCCGCTTGTTGACAGTACGGGCAATGCTTCAATCAGGGTCGACTCTCTCGGATTGAAGCAAATCCAAGCAGGCGATGTCGATACAGGCGGAACAGGTTTCAGGCGGCTGGTGGTAGCAAATTGAGACAGCAAGCAATTGAGCCTTGACTAATGTTCCTTGACCATTATGCCTACATGAAATCCTGACGGCTAGGAGAAAAGCGTGGAAAGCATAACTGGTTTTGCAGTGTCGTGGTTTTTTGCCCCGTATTTGGGGTCTGCAGATTTAGATTTCTTTAAACGCATTAAAAACTCCCGGTATGATTACGATGTTGTTCAAGTCGCACGGGAGCATCGCGACGATCGGATTCTGCGATCTGCTACGTCAAAAATCAACCGTTTCGAAGTGAAGCTAGACCACAAAGTTCCCAGGTCACCGAAAGAGAGGGAAAAGTTTGTCAAGGAAGCTGTTCGGCTGTTTGACAAAACAAATCACGATACAGCTTCATCATTTCCCATTCTAACGAGATGGTTAGCCACGAAGCCGCAGCACGGATAAAAGCCGACAACCCGGGCGTTCCATGGATCGCATACTTTGGTGACCTGTTCATCAAGAATCCATACGTGGCTTACATTCCTGGCTATCCTCTTGTTGATGAAGACAAAAAGATAGAAAAAGATACAGTTGCCACGGCTGATGTTGTTATATTGAACAATACATATCAGCAAAAACTAATGTTCGATGGAGCCTCGGAAAAGCATAAGGGCAAGAGCGTGGTGATCCCGCACTGCTATGACCGATCCCTATACCCGGATGTTCCAACCGAATCTAAAGGCGACGGGAAATTCACATTTGCGCATCTGGGGGCGCTTTATCACACTAAGCGTACGGCTGAGCCAGTGCTGAGAGCCGTTGATCGCCTGGTAGAAATCTATCCTAAATATAAGAATCGCTTCGAAGTTATTTTCTACGGCGGTAATCCGTATCACACAGACATAAGTGTCCATGCATTCATGAGCGCTAGGAACAATGTTCGCTTCGAAGATCAGGTCTCCTATACCGATAGTTTGCGCATCATGCAGCAAGCCGATTGCCTGCTTCTCATCGATGGTCTTTTCAACGAGAAAGAGGATGGGCTTTCATTCAGTCCGTTCTTGCCAGGCAAGCTTATGGATTATATGGGCGCCAGAAAACCCATTATGGCGGTTACAATGAACAACGGACCTACCGCCGATATAGTCCGTTCAAGCGGGAATTTGATAGCAGACGACAAGATAGACCGCATCGCATACGTCATGAAGCGATACATTGATGGAAAAGTCACTCCGAGTTTTGACACCTTCAACGAATATGATGTCAGCGCTGTGACCGAGAAAATGGACGCTGCAATTTCTTCCGCTTTAAAGGGCCATTAATATGAATAAGTATGATGTGATAATTGTCGGCTCTGGATTTGCTGGCTCGATTATGGCGGAACGCTTTGCCTCTGTACTGAAAAAGAGGGTTCTGATCATTGAAAAGCGTGATCATGTCGCTGGAAATATGTTCGATTACAAAGACGAACATGGTGTATCGATCCACAAATACGGGCCTCATCTTTTCAGGACTAGCAGCGATAGGGTGCGTGATTATATTGGCCAGTTCACAGGCTGGCTCCCTTATCAGCATCGCGTGCTCGCAAACGTGAACGATACACTCGTTCCGGTTCCTTTTAATCTGACTTCTATCGAACGCTTGATGCCTGAAAAGGCTGAGGAACTTAAGACCTTACTCCTCTCGGAATTTGGAATGGATGTCAAAGTTCCGGTTTCAGTTTTGAGAAAGCACCCCGACGCTCGGTTGCAAGAACTGGGTGAATTCATATTTGAGAACATCTATCTGAACTATACGACCAAGCAATGGGGCGACAAGCCGGAGAACCTAGATTTCGAAACCATAACGGCGCGCGTTCCGGTTCACGTTTCGTATGATGATCGATATTTCCAAGAGACGCATCAGGCGCTACCTGTAGATGGGTATACCGCTATGTTTGAGCGCATGCTTGCGAATCCACTGATTGAAATCCGACTGAACACCCTTGCATCTGACCTCATCACATTGGACGAAGACGCCAAACAGGTCCTTTTCGAAGGGGCGCCATTTGATGGTGAACTGATTTATACCGGCGCGCTGGACGAGCTATTCAATTATCGGTTTGGCGGCTTGCCATACAGGTCGTTGCGCTTCGATCTTGAGACCCACGACCAAGATTTTTATCAGCCGACGGGGACGGTTAACTACCCGAACACTGAGAAGTTTACGCGCATCACGGAATACAAACACATGATGGCTGATCATCCGTCGAAGACCACAGTCATGAAAGAGTATCCGCAAGAATACGACAGGAATGATCCCCTTAAGGACATTCCATACTATCCTATTCCAAAGGACGAAAACACGGCTCTATATGAGAAGTATGCCGATCTTGTTAAAAGCTATCGTAATATAACTCTTGTTGGGCGGCTTGCCGAGTACAAGTATTACGATATGAATAATATCATAACTCGTTCTCTTGAACTGTTCGATGAAAAATTCTTGGCTGGAGGTCGGTGATATGACCTCTCCGAAAGTCAGTGTCGTTGTCCCAGTTTATAACCTGGAATTCTATATTGAGCGCTGCCTGGAATCACTTGCTCAGCAGACTTTAGAAGATATAGAGGTAATTGTTGTTAACGATGGCGGCGTCGATGATAGCCAGATTATAATAGACGACTACGTTCAGAAATTTCCATCGAAGTTCAAGAGCTACATCAAGCCAAATGGCGGTCACGGCGCAGCTTGCAACTATGGGATTGATAGGGCGTCGGGTGAATACATCATCATCGTAGACGGTGATGATTTCTTGGATCATGACAGCATCGAGTTCATGTATCATAAGGCGAAAGAAACTGGCGCGGATTTGCTCATAGGAAACCTGCTATATTGCTATACCGGCAGTACCGCTCCATTTAAGCCGCTACCATTCGACAAAGAAAAAGAGTTGGATAGCGACGACCGGGACTTGCTTTATAAGAACTGGGCTACTCCGTGTGGCCGGATGTATCATCGCTCCATATTCGCTGATCCAGACGTTCGTTTGAAAGAAGGCATTATATTTGCCGATGCTAATTTCGTCCCGAAAAGTTATCTGGTAGCGAAGAAAATCTACTATGTAGATAAGGAACTTTACAATTACGACGTTACGCGCCCCACGCAGTCAATGAAGCAGACTGATAAAAGGGTTCTCAACATTGTGGTTGCTCTCGAAGACATGATCCAGTTCTATAAGAAAAAGGGTGAGTTTGAGAACTTTCGCAAACAGTTGCAGTGGTACACAGCAAGGCATTGCGTTGGGTGGATTGCTAGAATCCGTTACTTGGAAGGTTACGACAAACTCACGGCGCTGAGGGAATTGTTTGCTGTGCCGGAGAAACACTTCGGCCGCGCATGGGTCAAAGACGAGGCTATGTTGGAAACCTTTGGGCGGAAAGAAGCGAAGAAACTCGCTCTCGCTCAAAAATTCAACTACTCTCTATATCCCCTTTATTGGAATGCCATGCCAATCGCGCGCAAGATAGATTCGAAACTCGAGTATCTCTTTTCTATCCCGGTGTTCGCATACAGGAAAGCGCGAAATCTATCTTTTAGGGCGCTTCGTCGCTTTATCGCTTAGAGAAAGTAGTAAGTATGATTCATGCCGCTTGCGATTCTTCTTTAGGCGTCTTGGCGGCAACTATAGTGCTTATACGATGCGGCAACCACTTCTCAAAAAGCTTGGCAAAATAGAAGGCGAAGCCGATGGATAAAAGTGTTGTGCCGACCGCCATCCCCAATCCCGTCGTCCAACTGGATAGGCCGTTGCTGATAAGAACGGTTGGAACAATGTATTGTACGGTCGGGTGAATAAGATAGATGGAGTATGATATCTTCCCGGGTCCAACCAAAATCTTAGGGCAACGCGTGAATGCCTGGGCTTTTATAGCCGCAGAAACCGTCAACAAGATGAAGAAATACCCAAGGCCATAGTAGGTAAGACCGTGGCCTGTCCTGACCCTGAAAACAAGAAGTGCGATTGTTAACAAGACCGCCAAGAGCACTGGAATCCTTAGTACTGTGCGGGGTATACGGTGCTTGTACCTTGTATAGAAAAGCCCCGCCAGTATACCGGCAACAAAATTCCAAAGGATCGGATTGGTCGCTAAATTCATGTATCCGCTCACATCGTAACGAGCGGTGGATGCAAAGGAAAAGTCCCCGAGGAGCAAGGGGATCACAGCAAGTGTTACGGCAAACCATGCCAATAAAGCGGCCCATCGCCACTTTCCAAAGAGCATCGACACTGCTGCCGCTAGATAGAAATAGATCTCGTAGTTCAGCGTCCAGCCAACGGCAAGGGCAGAGTAACCGTAAAACGGAGCGGGATCGTTGAAGTTAAGCGGTTGGAACAGAAGGCTTCTTACAATTCTATCTTGGGCAGCAGGATCAAGAAAAACATTGAGGCCGTAACCAACAGACATAAACAGCAGCGTGGCGGCAATATATGCTGGCCAGATACGCAGTGCGCGCCTCCAAATGAAGTTAGCAACGTAGACTTTACTTCTGTTAAAATCCAAGGTGGAAACGACAAGAATAAATCCGCTGATCTGAAAAAACAGGTCAACGCCGGAACCGCCACTAAGAAATAAAAATCTGGCAACTGCTGACTGTGTTGGCTCGGTGATGTTGATGATGGCATGTGACATCATTACGGCGATTGCAGCTATCCCTCGTAAGCAATCTATTGCATCTAAGCGATTGCCACTGCCCAAACTTTGCGCTCCTCCAAGCAATGTTGGTGGTAATTTTATACTAGTTTGGATGGTTTGAATATATCTGCATCACTGCGATTGAATATCGCCGCACTGCCGGAACCCGAACGTTCGCAAGCGCAAATCGAATGGGATTATGCGAGTGAATTTCGCCGCCTCCATCCGCTGATTGTGAAACTTATCCCCATCCTTGGATTGACTGACGAACAGGTCGATCCCGTATGGGAAAGCCATTCCCTGGTATAGATCAGGAAACGGCTTTGATTTGGAGCGGTCGTTCCCGGAAAGGAGCGTACATTCGATTGTTTGGAACGGCGGCAAGTTCCATTCCCTCATCATCGGCAAGATAGTCATACCCGATTTCTTGTATGCCCGATGTATCTACCTTGTTGTAAAGGTCCGCTCTGGCGCGTCGATTCGCCGGGTCGATCATTTTTAAATGATAAAGGTTGATATCTGCCATTTTCATCGAATAGCCCGCATTGATGGGGTACCAGGCGGAATGAACATTGTTGTTCATGAATTCCTGACCATCATTTAACGCAAATAGCCTGTACCCTTTCTTTTGCCCCCAGATGCCGTCAACCCTGTATTGATCGACAGAATACATCTCGCGCACGTGCACGCCCCAGATGATATTCCTGTCGCCTGACGCAAGATTGCGGATTTTCTCCTTTGCCCCGGCTTCTAAACGCTCATCCGGGTCCATGCACAGCACCCAGTCAGCGCCGTTGTCGCGGGCTGCATCGACTAACGCCCGCCTGACTTCCCCTTCGTGATACCAGAGTTCAGTTCGTTTGGTGTCATCCCAAGCGATCCATCCATCAGTGAATGGCGCTACATTCTCTAGCAAATCGGGGACGAGGTTTTCATCGTAACGATAAGCAAAGAGGCATATCACCTTTGGAGGTTTGGTCTGCAATCCAAAGCGCTGCAATAGTGATGGCTTCTTAATGTTTACCGTTATCATTGATAGCCCTCAATCAAACATTCGATTGGGATAGCATTTCCCCACAGCAACGCAACAGTTTCGCCGCCCAGAGAGGCGGCTTTTTCGTTGCCGAAAGGAAATCACCTTGGATATGCATCTTGGCGATACCCGCCTCTTGATTGAGGCAGGTCGAAAGTACGGCCTATTGCGCAATCGGATGGCTTACGTCCTTGCGACCGCCTACCACGAGACGGCGCATACGATGAAGCCGATCGAGATGGGCGGAGAAAAATACCTCCAGTCAAAGAAATACTGGCCATACATCGGGCGTGGGTACGTTCAGAATCACATGGCACCAGAATTATGAGCGGGCCAGCAAGGAACTCGGCGTCGATTTTGTCAGGGAGCCGAAGCTGCTTCTCAAGGCAGAATACGCAGCGCCCATTATCATCGCCGGAATGATGGAAGGCTGGTTCACCGGCAAAAGGCTCTCCAACTATATCACCCTGCAGAAGTCGGACTTCAAGAACGCTCGCAGGATCGTCAATGGCACCGACAAGGCAGAACTGATTGCAGGCTATGCCAAGCAATACGACAAAGCACTCCTGAGTGAGGGGTACGGCGTCGAGCAGGTAGTGACTGCTCCTGCCGGAGATGTGGTCCCGGTGCCGGTCGAGGAAAAGCCAATCTCCAAATCCTCGCGATTCTGGACATGGTTTGGCTCGGGCGGCGGCGCCGCGATCATGCCGTTTGTCGACTGGAAAGTGCAGTTGGTCATTGTGGCGGCCATCATCATCGTTGCTGGCTATGCGATTTTCACGATGCCGCAGGCGAGGGCCAAGCTTGAAAAGCTGGTTGATACGATATGACGGGTTTAATCGCGCTCATCCCAAATTGGCTGAAGTTCTCATTCGCTGCCCTTGTGGCGGCGCATTTCGTTGGTCGGTATACTGGGAATGGCGTCGACTAATAAGTGACGCTCATCGTAGATCTAGACAACGCAATAAGAGATATTAACGCCCCAGCCTCCAGCGAGGAGTTACTGCCCTCTTTTGATCAAGGAGCGACAGATTATTCGTCACCGTCGCATATTGGGCCTAGATGTTGGGAAAATTGGCATACGTCATGGGAAACTGCTCTGTTAGCTAAGTCCTGAGCCTAGCCACCAGCCTCATGCCAGACAGAATGTCCGCCGCCAAGATCCACATGCTCGAGATGCGGCGCCATATAATCAAGCGACTTTACCGGGCTTGGAAGCTCGCCATCATTCGCCACAAACAACCGACGCTCGCGATCCGGATCGGCAACAGGAACCGCTGACATCAAACGACGCGTGTAGGCATGCTGCGGGTTCTCAAACACCTGCGCTCGTGTGCCAGTCTCGACAAAGCGGCCCGCATACATCACCGCCACGCGGTGGCTGATTTGCTCAACAACTGCCATGTCATGGCTGATGAAAAGATATGAGATGCCAGTCTCGTTTTGAATGTCCTGAAGAAGATCCAGCACTTGCGCCTGAATGGAGACGTCCAGAGCCGCAACACTTTCGTCCGCAACGATCAGCTTCGGTGAAAGCGACAAAGCGCGCGCAATGCAGATGCGCTGCCGCTGGCCGCCGGAGAATTCGTGCGGATAGCGCTTCATCTGGTCGGCAGACATTCCGACGCGACGGAAGAGATATTCGACCCGGTCTTTCAATTCACTGCCGGATGCCAGACCATGGATCGTCAGCGGCTCACCCACAAGGTCGCCAACCCGCATGCGCGGATCAAGAGAAGCATATGGGTCCTGAAAGATCATCTGAATGTCACGCAGCACCGGTCGCATCGCTGTGCGGCTCAGACCCTTCGTGCTCTTGCCATCGATGCGGATATCGCCGCTCCATGGCACCAGATTGAGCAGAGCTTTGCCGGTGGTGGACTTGCCGCAGCCGGATTCGCCGACCAGTGACAGTGTCTCACCGCGATTGACGGTAAAGGATACGCCCTCCACAGCATGAACGCGCCGGACAGGGCGCTGTAAGATGCCGCCCTTTATGTCGAAGCGGACAACAAGATTTTCAACTTCAAGAACGGGACGAGAAGGTTCGCGCGCTGGCTCAGCCTTCGGTTCCGCTGGCGCGCGCTTCGGCTTATCGGTGCCGGTCATTTCGCCCAGCCGCGGCACGGCTGCGAGCAATCGCTGCGTATATTCGTCACGAGGGTGGTGGAAGACATCGCGCAGCGGGCCTTGCTCGACTTGCCTACCCTTGTTCATGACGAGAACATGGTCTGCCATTTCGGCGACAACGCCCATATCATGGGTGATGAGAATGACCGAGATGCCGTTCTCTGCCTGGAGCTTGCGAATGAGCGCAAGTATCTGCGACTGGACCGTCACGTCAAGCGCGGTCGTCGGCTCGTCGGCGATGAGGATTTCAGGCTTCTGTGCAAGCGCCATGGCGATCATGACGCGCTGGCGCATGCCGCCCGAGAGTTCATAGGGATATTGCAACAGGCGGCGGCTAGAATCGGAAATCTGAACCTGATCGAGCAAGTCCTTGCAGCGCTGTTTCAGCGCCGCGCCGGACAGGCCGCCGTTCGGGCCAGCTTCATTGGCGACTGCTTCCGCCAGTTGTCGCCCAACGGTCAGAACCGGGTTCAGCGAGGTCATGGGCTCCTGAAAGATCATCCCGATATGGCGCCCGCGCACACTGCGCATCTGGTTTTCGTTGAGCTTGAGAATGTCGCGACCGTTCATCATGGCAGTGCCGCCGGTCACGCGTGCCAGGGACTTTGGCAAAAGCTGCATCAGCGAGAGCACAGTCATGGATTTGCCGGAACCGCTTTCGCCGGCAATGCACAAGGTCTCCCCGGATTGCAGATCAAAGGAAAGCCGGTCGACGACAGTGCGTGCACCGTCAGGTGTCGCAACCTGCGTCACCAGATCTCTTACCTGCAGAAGCGGAGAAGACGTGTTCATGTTTGTGCTCGCTGAGTGATGGAAGAGGGCGGTCGGGACCGCCCCCTTATGCCTTATTCGAAAACGGAACGCGGGAAGTAGAACGAGACGACCCAGTTCGGCTGATCGACGATTTCGCTGATGCGCAGATCACCACAAGCCGAGCAGAGCATATAGGCATCCACCGGGTTGAGGTTTTGCGTCTGGCAAAGAAGGTCGATCATGTTGGAGAGGGCAGCTTTCGCGCCTTCCCACAGATCGGACCCGATACCGGTCGTGACTTCGTAACCCTTGGTATCGAGGTGCCGCGTCACTGGCCCAGGCGTGGTGAACCGGGGCATCTTCAGTGGCGTATCCTTGATGAGATCCAGCGTCAGAGCCACATTCATCGCGCTTTCGATGGCGGTGCCGCAGACTTCGCCGTCGCCCTGTGCCGCATGGGTATCACCAATGGAGAACAGAGCGCCTTCGACTTCGATCGGCAGATAAAGCGTGGTTCCGGCTGCAAGATCGCGGATGTCGAGATTGCCGCCGACACGACGCGGCGGCACAACGGAATGCAGCCCCTTTTCCGCCGGTGCGACGCCGATGGTTCCGGCGAACGGCTTCAGCGGAACGCGCGCATGCTCTCCGAAAAGTGCTGGCTCCAGCGTTGTGGGATTGTAGTTCCACAAGGCCAGCGCCGGCTCCTTGAAGTCGTCGGCAAGAAGACCGAAGCCCGGAATGTTTGCGGTCCAGCCGAAGCCTGAAGGCTCAAACTGGTGGATGGTGATTTTCAACACATCGCCCGGCTTGGCACCATCGACGAAGATGGGGCCAGTAACCGGATTGACCTTGGAAAAGTCCATCGTCGACACATCGGCGATCGTGCTGCCGCGATGATAATGCCCGGCACCGCTATCCAGGCATTCGAATTTCAGGGTCGAGCCGGGCGCGACCGTTTCAGCCGGCTGGAACGAGTTGTCCCAGCCGAAATGATGATGCCGACCGTGAATGGTGTAATGGCAGTTATTGCACATCTTTTGCATAAACCTCGTCGTAATTGACCGGAATGTGGACAGGATCGACGAAGATCGCGTCGGGACCGCCCAGACGTTCGGAGCGAACCGAGAAGCGCTCCTCGTTGAAAATCGGCGCCCATGGCGCGTCTTCCATGATCTTCAGATAGATATCGCGCCACATGGCTTCGCGCTCTTGCTTGCGGGCCGGGTCAACGATGGCGTCGGCTTCCTGCGCTTTCTTGTCCAGCTCTGCATTGCAGTACCACGACCAGTTCCAGCCACCCTGAACCGCGCCCCCGCAACCCAGAATCGGGCCGTAGAAATTGGACGGATCGGGGAAGTCGGCAATCCAGCCCATACCGCCCGACCAGATCATCGGCGCGCCGTCAGGCTCGCCTCCTGCTGCGATGACATTGGCCTGTGCCAGCGATTTGATCGAGGCCTTGATACCGATAGCGGCTAGATCCTGCTGGATGGCCTGTGCAATGCGCGGCTGCGGATCGGTATTGGCGACGAACAGCTCGGTTTCAAAACCATCGCCCACACCGGCTTCGGCGAGTAGCGCCTTTGCCTTTTCAGGGTCGTAAGGATAGCCCTTATAGTCCTTGGCATAGCCCGGCATCGACGGCGGCAGCGGCTGATTGGCCGGAACGGCGCGACCGTTGATGATGCGGACGATACGGTCCTTGTTGATGGCCATGTTGACGGCCTGACGCACCTTCACATTGTCGAAAGGCTTGATCTTGACGTTCATGGTCACATAGCCGGTGTGCAGCTGACCGCCCTGAATGATCAGGTCCTTGAACTTCGGATCCTTGGTGACTTCGATAAACTTCGCAGGCGGAATGCCGTCACCCGGAATGTCGACTTCGCCGTTCTGTAAACGCAGAAGGGCAACGA
This sequence comes from Ochrobactrum sp. AP1BH01-1, assembly GCF_018066705.1. Classification (NCBI taxonomy): domain Bacteria; kingdom Pseudomonadati; phylum Pseudomonadota; class Alphaproteobacteria; order Hyphomicrobiales; family Brucellaceae; genus Ochrobactrum; species Ochrobactrum sp. AP1BH01-1. The sequence continues at coordinate 853,350 of NZ_JAGPOU010000003.1, forward strand.
CCGGCTCCTGGCCGACCTCGAAGGTGATCTGGTCGAGCTTCGGCAGCGACGGATTGTAATAATCCTTGAAACGCTCGAAGACGATGCGCTGGCCAAGCGTCCATTCGGTCATCTTGAAAGCGCCGGAACCGACCGGATGCTTGCCGAAATCTGCGCCGTATTTCTCGACTTCTTCCTTGGGCACGATATGGGCGAAATTGAGCGCCAGCACATGCAAGAAGGTCGCGTCCGGACGGCTCAGTTCGAACTTGATGGTGTAGGGGTCAACCACGGTGATGCCGGACAGCGCCTCGGCCTTGCCTGCGGATGCATCTTCAAAACCGACGATGGAGCCGAAGAAGCCAGCGCCGGGGCTCTGCGTCTTCGGGTTGACGACGCGTTCGATGGAATATTTGACGTCATCGGCGGTCAATTCGCGACCGTTGTGGAACTTCACGCCCTTGCGCAGCTTGAAGGTGAAGGTCTTGCCGTCGTCGGAGATTGTGTAATCTTCCGCAATTTCCTTGCGCAGATTTGTGGTGCCCGGTTCGTAGTCTATCAGGCCGTCGAACAGTGACTTGATCATTGACCAGTTTTGCCAGTCATAGCCGATGGCGGGATCGAGCGTCGAGACGTCATCCTTATAGGTGACGATCATCGAGCCACCCTGCTTGATTTCGGCGGCCTGCGCCCCGAACGAGATGGCGAGGCCGAGCGCCAGCGCCGATATGCCGGATAGAAAAGTCTTTTTCATTGGTGTCCCTTTCTCTGGAGTCTTTTGGTTTCACCGCAGCTTGATGCGGGGATCGATCAGTGGAGTGATGAGGTCGGCGATGAGATTGCCGAGAACGATGGCGAAAGCGGATACGATCGTGACGCCCATGATGATGGGTATGTCGACGCGCTGGATCGCCTGCCACGCAAGCTGACCGATGCCGGGCCAGCCAAACACGCTTTCAACGACGACGATGCCCGACATGAACAGGCCGATGTCGATGCCGATCATGGCGATGATCGGCAGGATGGCGTTGGGCATGGCGTGACGCAGCAGGATTTTCCAGCGTGCCAGTCCCTTGGCGCGGGCGGTGCGGATATAATCCTGACGGAGAACATCGAGCAGCGAGGAGCGCATCATGCGCGAATACCAGCCCGCGCCGAGAAGTCCGAGCGTCAGGGAAGGCAGGACAAGATGCATGAACGTTCCGTAGCCGCCAATCGGGAACCAGCCGAGCTTAACCGCAAACACGTAGAGCATCAGGATGCCGATGACGAATTGCGGGGCCGAAACGCCGACGAATGAAAAGATCATCAAGGCATTGTCGGTGCGGCTGCCGCGCCGGGTGGCGGCGATGACGCCCATGGTGAGACCGATGGCGAGTTCCGAGAAGATGGCTCCGGCCATCAGCAGCAGGCTTGCGGGCAGGCGTGACCAGATCAGCGACGCCACTTCGGTTTTCTGAAGATAGGAGCGTCCGAGATCGCCCTGAACAAGCCCCTTCAGATAACGCAGATATTGCTCATAGAAGGGCAGGTTGAGGCCAAGCTGCTCGCGAATATTCTCGACCGTCTGCGCTGTGGCACTGCGACCAGCAATCTGACGCGCCGGATCGGCTGGCACCAGATAAAGCAGGATGAAGGTCACGAAGCTGATGCCGATGAGGATCATCACAGTCTGGATGAGGCGGCGGGTGATGTAGGCGAGCATCAGTGGTGTCCCTGCTGGGTTGGATCGAGCACATCGCGCAAGGCATCACCGACGAGGTTGAAGGCAAGCGCCAGCAACAAGATTGCCGCGCCCGGAATGAAGACGAGCCAGGGTGCGCTCGTGAAATAGGTCTGGTTTTCGAAGATGATATTGCCCCAAGAGGCTGTGGGCGGTTGCACGCCGATGCCGAGGAAGGACAGCGTCGCCTCCAGAAGAACCGTGGTGGCGATACCGAGCGTCGCCCAGACGATCATCGTGGAAAAGAGATGCGGCAGGATATGCTTCAATATGATGCGGGGTGCACCCGCACCCATGGCGCGCTCGGCCTCGATGAAATCGCGTTCCGAGAGAGACCGGGTTTCCGTATAAAGCACGCGTGCAATCTGAACCCAGTTGACCATGGCGATCACCATCGCGACGATCCAGAGGCTCGGCTTGAAGATAGCGGCGAGCACAATGGCCAGCAGCAAAGCGGGGAAGGCCATCATCAGATCGGTAAATCGCATCAGCACGGTTTCCACCCAGCCACGGAAATATCCGGCGCAGATGCCGACAGTCGAACCGATGAGCACCGCAATGCCGTTGGCCACCACGCCGATGATCAGCGAGGTCTGCGCGCCATAAATCAGGCGGGAGAACAGATCGCGCCCAACGAGGTCGGTGCCAAACCAGAATTTCAGGTTGGGCGCGAGCGGCGCGCCTTCCAGCGTCAGGCCGTCGAAGAACTGTTCGTTGGGATCGAAGGGAACGATCCACGGTGCGAAAAGCGCGGCTGCGACAGTGACGACGATGACTACAAGGCCGAATGCGGCCAGCGGTCGGCGGATGATCCGGCCAAGAACGCCGCGTTCGGCTTTCTTCTGGCCGACCGGAAGAGTGTCAAGCGCGCTCACGATCGTTCCCTGTCTGCTTTTCGCTCAGAAAGCGCCGGGCAAAGGCCTCGACACTGATGCGCTCTGCCATCGCGGCAAGGCGCAGTTTCTGATAGGCTTGTCTGGCGGAAATATTGTCTGCGAACATCAGGACCGCTGTTGCCTGTGCAATGGCTTCGCGTCCGGCAAGGCTTTCGCGCAGTTCGCCAATTTGGGTTGCCAGCGCATGGCGGCGTTGGAAATTGTGCATGGCGATGACCAGAGCGCTATAGACGCCCGCATTGCCGATTGGTTTCAAAAGCTGCGCATCCGCCCCCTGGTTCAGCGCCCAGCCGATCCGGCCCGGCGCTTCCGAGCCGATCAGGGCGACAGTGGGCACAGGCGCTTGCTGCGGCGGCCATGGAAACTGCTCGTCATAGCCCATATCGACATCGAAAAAGACGACATTGAACCGGGAGATGTCGGCGTGTTCGGGCAGATCTGGCCAGCATTCCACAGCGTCCACGCCGATGCGGCGCAACTGCTGCACAATCGCATCGACATTGGTATGACGGCGATGAACGATCAGCGCGGTCCAGTTTTCGAACGCGCCCCAACTGGCGACGATGAAGGCCTGGTCTGTCGTAGTCATTTGACGAGCCTCAGAAAGCCGGGCTGCTGGCCCGGATTGGCGGATGTTTGAAGATGCGTTCGCGCCATGAACGGGTCTGGCTGAATGGCGACCTCGGCCTCATGCACGATTTCAAAGCTGCAATCTTGTCTGGCCCGTCCGATATGGGCGGGCAGGGCGATATGGTTTGTCCGCGACTCGACCAGCACATCGCCGAGCGGCGTGCTGGTGGTATGCTTTTGAACTGCGGCGAGCACTTTTTCGACGTCATCGGTGCCGGCCCGTTCGATGCCGGCAGCGATCATCAGGACGCTGGAATAGGCTTGGGCGAAGATGGCCGAAAGGCTGCCGTCGAAGCCATTACTTCTGACGGCTTCCAGAAAGGCACGATTGGTTTCGCCCGGCAGCGTACGGAAATAGCAGCTTACGCTGTAATTACCCTCGGCGGCATTGCCGACATGCTCCAGTTCGCTTTCATAGAGATTGCAGCTCAGAACAGGCCTGACATCTGTGCGGAAATCGCTGTTTCTGCGGCCCAGTTCCGCATAGGCACGCAGGAACGTATAGGACGATTCGCCGATCAGATTATTGAGGATGAAGTCGGGCTTCTTGCTTTCGATTTCGCGGATGAGATGGTTGATATCCGTGTCGCCGATTGCAATGGCTCGCTCTCCGAGAACCTCGCCACCCGCGGCATTTAGCATTTCGCGGGCGAGGCGATTGGTTTCCCAGCCCCAGATATAGTTCGAGCCGAGCAATATGGCGCGGTTGCCGAAGCGGGGCACAATGAAGTCGATCAGGGGCACAAGATGCTGATTGGCGCAGGCCGCCGCATAAACGACGCGGTCGCTCGCCTCAAATCCCTCATAGACGCACGGATACCAGAGCAGAGTATCGCGCTTTTCAACGACGGGAATGACTTCCTTGCGGCTCCAGGATGTGGTGCAACCCACGATGTGCTTAACGCCCTGTTGCGAAATCAGTTCTTCGCTCAGCGGCGCATAACGGTCCGGGTTGCCACTCGGGTCAGCAATGCGCGGCACAAGATTGAACGGAAGCGCACGATCATTGACAGCCTTGATCGCCGCCATAGCTCCGCAATAGCCCTCGTAGCCCAGCTTCTCATAAGGGCCGGAATGCGAAAACAAGACGCCGACTGGGATGTCAATTTTGTTGTTTTGAGACATGCGAAAAGCCAAACACAAAAACCCCTCCGGAATTTTCAGTTTCCGAGAAGGGCCCAAATGCCAAATACGAATTTAGTCCGGAAATTACTGAATTTAGTGCAATTCCGTCAAGCTATTTCTTTTTGCCATTATTTTAAGCAATATTATTAATCTTAAGGCAAAACTCAATCCTCGCCCGTGGCGCGGAGTACGTCCTTATCGATCTGGACAAAAGCTCCCAGTTTCTAGGGACGCACCACTTATGTCGTACAGTTCCGACCAAGACCGGGTACGCTAGGGGGGTGACAACTTCTTGTGGGCCAGCGAGGCCTTGGTCTTTGCTCCGACGCTCGCGGACGCTGATGCGATAGATTTACCCAACAGTGTGAGAGGACCGGTAATCGTAGGATCTATCCAGGGATACGCCCTCAGCCTTTCGGCTTAGCCTCATAGAAACTGGCCGTGACAGGAGCCGATCCGATGTGCGCCATTTTGGAGAAAGCTAGTGCCAATGCGCAGGCATTTGCCTTCACGCCGGCTTGAAAGATGGCATCAATCATGAAGCGCATCGGCGCGAAGGGTTGGAGATATCAAAATCGTTGATGCCGCCACGCTCCAATACACTTCATCTGCAGAGGGGGGGGGCACTCTCGAGCTTCTCCGCCAACTGCAATTCGGCGATGGTATGTTCATCGAACGGATAGCGCCGGACAACCCGGTGCGAGTTGGTCTGTGCGCCTTCACGCAGGGAGTGCTGACGGACCGGTTACACAGGTGTGTTTGTTCAAAACGGAAAGGGTCTCCGAACCGGTTGACAGCGTAACTCTATAGCGCTAATTGTTCAACAATATTATTGAACAAAATAGGGGAATAACATGCCTGATTACATACACTTTATGGGTAAGAATACGTTGAAATCAGCGTTGCTAGCCGCAACCTTTGCTGTTGGTGCGCTTGCGCCGCATGGCACGGCGGCCGCACCTCTGACCGTGAAGGAAAATACGCTATCGGTTGGTTCCGATCTGACCTATCCGCCCTTCGTCTACATGAAAGACGGCAAACCAGCCGGATTCGACGTCGAGTTGATGAAAGGGGTCGCAAAACAGCTTGGGCTTGCTGCAGAATTCAAGGACACTCGCTTCACCAGCCTCATAACTGGAGTGCGTGCCAATCATTTTGATGTCATTGCATCAGCGCTTTACGTCACCCCGGAGCGGCAGAAGATTCTCAACTTCATTCCCTACATCAAGGCAGGCTCGTCTCTGCTCGTACTGAAGGGCGCCAAGTTCCGCCCGTCGAACGAAAAGGAGCTGTGCGGCAAGATCGTTGGATCAATGCAGGGAGCATCCTGGCTGCCGAAGCTGAAGGCGTTGTCGGAAAATTATTGCGCCAAGAACAATCTCGGTGCCATCGAGACACGCGAATTCGATACAGATGCGCAGGTTACGCAGGCGTTGCGCAGCGGTTCGGTCGATGTGGAATTCATGGATAACGTTGTTGCTGCCGAACTGCTTAAGAAGTTCCCCGACGATTATGCCGTTACATCCAGTGGGCTCATCTATCCGATCATGGTGGGTGTCGCCACGACCCCGCAAAATAAAGAACTTTTCAATGCCATGAACGATGCTTTGGCCGAGATGCGAAAGGATGGTTCTTACGATGCGCTCGTCAAAGCCTATGGCATGGAGCCTGTCAGCGAAGATGAAATCAAATCAGTCGTTGCCACGGCTCAATAAACCGGGGCGGGGCTGATGGGCTCCATTCCCTCTGCATAGCCGAAACGGGAGGCTTCGCTTGAACTACGATTGGCATTACGCGCTCGGTCTGCTTGCAGACCGGGATTTCTGGGAGGCGAGCTGGGTAGTGATCAAACTCAGCTTGCTCAGCTGGCTGCTGGCGGCGATCGCGGGCTTTGGTCTGGCATTGGCAAAGCAATCACCTTGGTCGCTGATCAACGGTCCAGCGCGAGCCTATATTTGGTTCTTCCGCAGCCTTCCACTTCTAGTGCTGCTGATTTTCATCTACAGCCTACCGCAGGTCTTTCCGGTCCTTCGTACTCTCCTATCAAATTCCTTCGCTGCCGGTCTGATCGCGCTCGTCATCAGTGAAACCGCCTATATGGCAGAAATTCATCGGGGTGGATTGATCGCTATTCACAAAGGCCAGATCGAGGCCGGGCGTGCGCTGGGGCTGAGCTTCTTTGGCATTCAGCGTCTGATCGTTATTCCACAGGCAATTCGGGTTTCATTGCCCGCACTGTCCAATGAACTTGTTACTATCGTCAAACTCACTTCTCTGGTTTCGGTCATCTCGCTTGCCGAAATCCTGCTCGTTGGTCAGCGGCTCTATACGCAGAATTTTCTGGTCCTCGAGACGCTCACTGTTGTCGCCTTCTTCTACGTCCTCGTCGTCACGCTGTTCGATCGCGGTCTTTCAATGCTGGAACGCCGCTCGGATGTGATACGGCGCGGTCAGAAGGCACGCACCTTGTCTCCACAGGAGGTTTCGGCAAAACTGTCTGGCACTGAAGCTCCCGTTGATCGCGCGCGAGGCAAATCCCAGCAAGCCGACACCATTGCTCTGGAAGCAACCGAACTGCGCAAGGCCTATGGTTCGCATGAGGTGTTGAAGGGCGTCAGCCTAACGGTGAAATCCGGCGAGGTCATCTCCATCATCGGTCGTTCGGGCTCGGGCAAGACGACCTTCATTCGCCTGCTTAACGGATTGGAACGCCTGGATGCCGGTGAAGTAAAACTGCATGGCTCGCCCTTCATCTCGGCCGAAGCGACGCAATCGGGCAAGCATATCTTCCGGGAAGATGTTTCATTGGTTCGCGATGTCGGCATGGTGTTTCAAAGCTTCAATCTTTTCAATCACAAGACTGTGCTTGAAAACATGCTCCTCGCGCCTCTGTACCACAGGATCGGAGCGCGGGCTGGCCTTAAGCGGCAAGCCTTTCATTATCTGAACAAGGTCGGCATGGCCGCCCATGCGGGAAAATACCCGCACCAGCTTTCTGGCGGTCAGCAGCAGCGCGTTGCAATCGCTCGCGCGCTGATGATGTCGCCAAGCATCATTCTGTTCGATGAACCCACGTCGGCGCTTGACCCGGAAACTGTTGAGGAAGTGCTGGGTGTTATCCGCTCGCTAGCAAGCGAAGGCGTGACGATGGTCATCGTAACCCACGAAATGAACTTCGCTTTCGAGGTATCTGACAGAATTCTCTTTATGGACGCGGGCAAGGTCGTCTGCGACGATACGCCGGATAAACTCAAATCCGGTATCTATCCGCAGTTGAAACCTTTTTTGAAGAATATGACGGTCTGACACATGAACCAGCCTGCCACCTTTCGTGATCCCGCATTCATTCGCGTGGCCAACGCCATACGCGACGACATTCTCAAAGGCCGCCTGTTGAGCGGCACGAGCCTGATCGAAGCCGAATTGATTAATGTCTACGATGTCTCGCGCAACACCCTGCGCGAAGCTTTGCAGCTTCTGCGCCAGCAGGGATTGGTGTTGCAGGAGCCGAACAAGAGCGTCCGCGTGAAGAGGCTGACGGAAACGGACATTCGCGACATCTTCGTGGTGCGCCGGGTCGTCGAGCTCGGTGCCCTCCGTGGGCGAAGGTCGGTTCCGGCTGACTGGCTGGAAAGGCTCAACGAGGTGGTTCGCAATGAAAGGGAAGCAACCGCCCGCGCGGACTGGACGGCGGTGGCCCGTCAGAGCCTTCTCTTTCACCAGGAAATTGTATCGCTGCATGGTAGTCCAATCTTCGATCAGATGTTCTCTTTGCTCGTGACCCAGCTGCGTCTGGTTTTCGTCACCGGCAACGAACAGGCTTTTCATGAGCCATGGTTGAAAAGAGAAGCCGAAATCTATCGCCTCATTGCAGCGAGAGACTGCGAAGCCGCGGCTGATGAGCTTGAGAATTATCTGACAGATTCAGAAAAAATGCTGACCGCCTTGGTTCGGAACTGATTGCAGCAGATTGCACCAACGGGACACGCTTTATGAAACACGATCCGCAAGGAAAATCCGGATTGGAACATGCCATGCCTTGCAACTGGCTTGAAAAGCTGGATCTGGCGCTGGCTGACTATGCGGCGCGCGACTGGGATGCACGAGAGATTTTTCTCAACCAACGGTTTGAGGCGGCCCGCATTGAGCTCGGCCATTGGCAAGCACTTAGCGAAGCCAACCGTGAGCTCCCGCCGCTTGCAGGACTGACGATGACGGTCAAGGCCTGCTTCGACACGGAAGGCTGGGTGACAAGCTGTGGTTCGAAAGCGCTGCAAGAGACTGTTCCTGCTATCACAAGCGCCGCTCTGGTGCGCAGGCTTCGTTCGGGTGGCGCGACATTACTCGCCCAGACCAACATGACCGAATTTGCTTATGGCGCGCTGGGGGTCAATACGCACTTCGGAACGCCACGCACACCGCTCGACCCTGCCGAAGAAGCAATCGCTGGCGGCTCGAGTTCCGGTGCAGCGGTGTCAGTCGCGCGCGGATATAGCGATTTCGCCATATGCTCTGATACCAGCGGATCAGCGCGCATTCCTGCGGCTTTCTGTGGCGTGGTGGGCTTCAAACCAAGCCGCGGGCGCTACGAAACCGATGGAATGCAGTGGTTATCGACTAGCTTTGATGTGCCGGGGATCATCAGCACCTCAGTCGCCCATTGTCGCCTAATCGACGATGTAGCAACTGGCATTCCAGCAAGGAAGTTGCCACGCTCAAAGCGGATAAGACTGGCAATTCCCCGTCTGCTCTCGGAAACCACCCTCGACGGAACCGTCGAGAAGCTTTTCGGTGCCTGCCGGTCCGCTCTGGAAGAGGCAGGAATTGTCATCCGAGATATTGAACTTCCAAGCCTGATCGAGAGTGCCAGGATTGCCGTCGACGGCGGGATGATTGGTGCCGAGGCTTATGCGCTTCATCGCGAGCGGCTCGCCGTCGATTTCGACAGATACGATCCCTTGGTCGGAACGCGCATTCAAAAAGGTCGGGAAAATCCCGCCTATCTCTACGTGAATGCCTTGAACGCCCTTGCTGCCTGCCGTGAGCAGTTCGATGAGGAGATCGAAGGTTTTGACGGTTTCATTTTGCCAACCGTTCCTATGCTGCCGCCCGCTTTGGCCGCGCTTGCAGACGAGGAAATCTATCTGGCGCTCAACCGGCGCGCATTCTCGCTGACAGAATTCGCCAATCGTCTTGATCTGCCCAGCATCTCGCTACCGATCAGCAAGCACCCTGCCGGTCTCATGTTCACCGGACGCCGCGGCCACGACGAAACGCTGCTTGCCATCGCGGAAGTACTCGCGCCACTGGCCGCCAAATTTTAACAACCTTTTCTGATACTAAAATGAGGAGAATACTATGATTGTCGTAACATCCGATGAAATCGCAGGCACCGCACGCGATGCTTCTGGACCCGGTTGGGAGAGCCGCCGCATGATCGTGCGTGACGACGGCATGGGCCATTCGGTCCACGAAACCCGCGTCAAGGAAGGCGCAGAACTGCACCTGCACTACAAGAACCACTTCGAAACCAACTACTGCATTTCGGGTGAAGGCGAAGTCGAGCACCAGCTGAGCGGCGAAGTGTTTCCGATCCGGCCGGGCACCATCTATGCCTTGAACGAAAACGACCCGCATATCCTGCGCGCCACCAAGGGCGACCTCGTGTTGGTCTGCGTTTTCACGCCGCCGCTGGCAGGCAACGAGGTGCACCGCGAAGATGGCAGCTACGCTCCCGCCGACTGAAGTATTGAGTTTTCGGCGATCGAAAGAAAATGCCGCGATTAATCGCGGCGTTTTTGTTGGTCTTTTCCCAACTTACCGACCGTGCGTGCGATCATATCCGTTGGCAGCGGGCGGCGCCCAGCCTTCCGGCAAACGCTCTGCCTTGTAAACCTCCACCACCATTGGATAACAGGCAGCAGTATCGGAAGAATGTTCCGCCGAACAGTCGCCCCCCGGACACGCGGACAGACAGCCCAAAAGATTTATCTCAGCAAAGAATTCCAGATAGTCGCCCGGTCGTACAGGGCTTGCTTTCATGAAATATTGCCCCGTATCCCGGGTGAAGCCCGTGCACATGAACACGTTGAGCACGTCGTGAATATAGGTTTCGGCCTCGTTCAGCGGCTTGCCTGTCTGTTTTGCAAAAGCGCGCGTGAGATTGGAGTGGCAGCAGTGATGGTACTGTCCACCATGGCTCAGAAGATTGTTCGTGTACGGATCGCAGCGCGTACCGATCACGTCATGCACGGCGCCACCAAATTCGTCGAAGCCATACCAGTCGAGGCTGTCGTGGGTGATGGTGGCCATCGGACGCAAATAAGGAAAACTGGAGAACAGCTGGTCACCTGGCCCCACATGGGTTCCGTTGAGCGCGCGCGTCTTGCCGCTATAGAATTTCTCGTTAAAGTCGTCCGCATTGAACAGGTTGAGATCACCGACTTGCGGCCCCTCGCTGCATAAGATGCGGCAGAAGTGGCCGGCAGGAATAGACCAGCATTCCGCATCCCTCGGTTGCACAGTAATCTGATGGACGAGAACGAGCTTGTCGCGAAGGCTGCGATAAGCATCGAGATCAGGTCGTGGCAGTGTATCGACCGGATAGCAGATCACCGGTTTGACAGCCATTCGAGCGGCGGCATCGTTGGGACGCGAATTGGTTGAAACGAGCTTCATGAAACGTTCTGTCATGCCTTTGTTTTTGGATCGCAAGTGAAAGACATGATTTAGCATGGAACAGATCGTTCAACAATATTGAAGAACGATCTGGGGCGCATGGGGCGCGTGCTCCGTGTGAGTGAGGGTCCCGCCAAACTATACTGTAGGTAAGCGGAGCCCGGTGATATTTCCTCTAAGGAGAATAAGCACGACTAGAACGATATCCTGCTCTGATCGTTTCTCCAGAACCGATGCTTTTATAATCTGCCACACAGATCAACCGCTCGTCAGACGGGCCCCGTTGACCCCAAAGGCCAGACGCTCTGCAGCTTCTCACCAGACAAGATGCGTTCGCGGCATTGGGCTTCGCCATCACCATTGGCATCGGCATCATCGGCGATAACTGCAACCAGTTCTTCTGGAATAACTACAACACCAGAAATATCAGCGAAAATTACATCGCCAGGACGCACACGAACGCCATTGATGTTCAGTTCGACTTGCGACTTGGTCGGTTCCATACGTCCAGAAACCCCGACGGGGCTAACGCCACATGCAAAGACCGGATAACCAAGCTTCTTCACTTCAGCAATATCGCGCACCGTGCCATTGACAATAGTTGCCGCAGCACCGGCGGTTTTGGCGCCCGTTGACATCAGTTCTCCAGTTCCGGAACCTTCGGCACAAGAGGAATCCACCAGTAGAATTCCACCTTCGACAACATTGTCGATTGTGCGGTGGTAAACGTCCTGCGGCTGGCCGGTACGCGTGCTTTTTTCATAGAGAACAGTGTGAACAGGACCGCAGATTACCTGTCCCGGCTTCAATACGCTTTGCAAGCTCAATCCCTGTAAAAAGCCATAAAAGCCGTGCTTGTCCATCACATCCTGAATATCGCCCGAATACCAACGAGAAAGGCGTTTGATGGCATCCCAGTTGACGCGCGAATAATCATAGCAGCTCATTGTTTTGTTCTTCCGTTTTGCCCGCTTCAGGCCTGTTTCTGGATTGTCTGATCGCTTGTTCAAGATAAGCCGTACTGTTGGTGATGTGTTCGCGCATGGCTTCGCGCGCATCACTGGCCTTACCTGCTGCAATCAGCCCGTAAATATTCTCATGCTCTGCCAGCCCCGCGCTCAGTTTCTTGCTCGGGACCCGGCTGGATACTTTGATGACCTCAGTGATGAGCGAATGAAGATTACCGTGCAGTGAGGTTAAAATCTCATTGCCCAAGGATTGCACCAAAGCTCTATGGAAAGCCGCATCGCCTTCGGCGAAACGGGAGAAGTCACTATCATCGGCAGACTTATGCATGACATCAAGCGCTGCGATTACTCCACCACGCAGTTGCCCCTCGCCAGAAGCGAGACGCCCTGCGACGTCCACTTCGATCAGTCGGCGCACATCCATGGCCTGAACGAGATAAAACGAGTCACGCGCAAAAAGCGATCCGACTGACGAAACCAGTGAGTCCATGAACTGGCTGACATCATCTCGTACAACCTCGGCCCTTTCACCATGGCGACGCCGCACCAGCCCCTTGGTTTCCAGAACCTGCATGGCTTCGCGCACAGATCGAGTACTGACACCAAATGTCCTGCCAATCTCGGCTTCAGAAGGCAGGCGCTCTCCTACCTGAAGTTCGCCGGAGAGAATGCGGGCCTCAATCGCGGCAACAATATGCATATGCAACTTGCCGCGATCGAGAGGAGGGGAACCTGAACCAATCACCATTTTACCACTCCGAAGCCCCGGCTATCGCGTTATAATCACCATGAAGTTATGACATATGTCATATGTGAATTGGCGTCTTGTGTCAAGGTTTTGACATAGTCAGGTTCTGATTTCGGCTTCTCCTATCTGGAATTATCGATCTTTACCAAGCAGTAAAACCGCCATCCACAACGACATTCGAGCCCGTCATGTAAGACGACGCATCAGAAGCGAGGAAACGAATGATACCGTTATATTCGTCGATCTCAGCTTGACGACGCATCGGCACACGATCAAGGAACGCATCGATAAATTCCTTGTCAAAGCTTGCAGTCTTTACGCCACCGAACGAAATCAGATTTACACGAACGTTCTTCTCGCCCCAATAGGTGCCAAGATAACGTGTGAGATTGATAAGTCCCGACTTGGAAGCGGCATAGGAAATTGCTTTGATGAACGGCTTGCCGTCGCGTTTTTCACGATAGGAATAGAGCGCCTGATTTGGCGAAACGAGACCGTAGATCGAACCGACATTGATGATTGAACCGCGACCTTCAGATGCCATGTGGCTGCCGATAACCTGACTGGTCAGCATAACGCCGGTCAGATTGGTGTCGATAATCTCATCCCAGAAATTCTGCGGATAGACTTCAAACGGCGCATTCTGCTCTGCGGAACCGTCTGGCTTCGAATCGATACCCGCATTGTTGACGAGTACATGCGGCACGCCCCAATCAGCGATCAGCTGCCTGGTTGCAGTTTCAAGGGCAGCCTTGTCTGTGACACTTGCCTCATACACGCGGATGCGATCTTCAAGACCCGGGAATTTTTCTGCAATCTGCTGCTTTGTGAATGGGCGGCGGCTGAAGATTGCTACCTTCGCCCCGGCTTCGGCCAGCGACTTGGAAAACTGTGTTCCAAGCTGGCCAAGCCCGCCTGTCACAACCGCAACGCGGTCTTTGACACTAAAAATATCAGTCATTGTCGTGTGCTCCTCGCAGATTTATGCTTTGGCTGACGCGTCGATTGCTTCGCGTGCGCGACGATTTCCTTCATTAAGGAACATCACGTCATTGCCCATAATGATCATGTCCACGCCCTTCTTCTTGAGCGCGGTTACGCTTTCGGCGACTGGCGGGATGCATGGCGCCATGACCTTGATGTCGCGCGCATGGCACTTTTCGATCAACTCACTCAACTTCTCATCAACTTCCGGATGCGACATGGAATAGTCGATCGAAATGCGACGCGAGATCGAGTAGTCGGCCGGGCCGAAATTGATGACATCAATGCCTTCGACATCAAGAATTTGATCGATATTGTCGAAGAACTCGAAGCTTTCAGCCATTGGGATCACGAGCTTGTTCGCGTTCTCGCGTTCCATGTAGGATGACCACTGGAACCCTGGTCCGGCAAAACCTGCAGCACGGCAGGAGGCGTCGCCACCGCGACGGCCATAAGGAGGGAATTTTGCCGCACGAACGATTGCACGGGCCTGCTCGGCGGTATTGACCTGCGGCACGATAATGCCTGTCGCACCGATTTCCAGCGACTTGCGGATATCCCATTCATTGGTGCCGCGAACGCGAACCAGCGGTGCGATCCCGGACAGAAGTGCTGCCATCACCAGTTTTTCTATATGGGTATCGACGTTGACAGGCGTATGCTCGGCATCGATGAAAGCGAAATCCAGGCCCCAGTTGCCTGCAACTTCGATTGCTGTTGTCGAACCGGTATAGAATGTCGTGCCAAACGTCGCTTCGCCATTGCGCAGCTTTTCAGCCAGTTTCAGATTTTCAACTACAGGCACTGCTCTCTCCTTGAGTCAGTAGTTATGTTTGGAATTGATTGTTGGTTCACTTCACATCGGACGCGAGGAACGCCCGCAATTCCGGCGTTCTCGGATTTGCGAAGAGTTCCTCGGAAAGTCCGGCCTCCCAGACTTTTCCCTGATGCATGAAGACGGTGTGGGTCGCGACACGACGGGCAAAACCCATCTCGTGCGTTACCAAAAGCATGGTCATGCCGGTTTTGGCGAGTTCAGCGATAGTCTTCAGAACGTCTCCGGTAAGTTCCGGATCGAGCGCAGAAGTCACCTCATCAAACAGCATCACTTTTGGCTTCATTGCCAATGATCTGGCAATCGCTGCACGCTGTTGCTGACCACCTGACATTGAGTCTGGGTAGGCATTTTTCTTTTCCAGAAGGCCTACTTTCGACAGCACCTCATCAACCAGCTCTTCCTGTTCGGCTTTGGACACATTCTTCACAAGACGCGGCGCCAGTTTGATGTTTTCAGCGACCGTCAGATGGGGAAACAGATTATAGCTCTGAAACACCATTCCAACTTCCTTGCGCAAGTCGCGCAGATGTTTGTTGGTGCTATCAAGCTTGTGTCCAACTACTGTGATTGAACCTGAGTTGAACGGCTCAAGCCCGTTGATGCAGCGCAACATCGTGCTTTTGCCAGAACCGGACCGTCCAATAACGGCTACGGTTTCTCCTGACTCAACCGAAAGATCCACACCTTTAAGAACAGGCAGAGAGCCAAAAGATTTTTGCAGGTTATCAATGCGCAGCGCTGGCATTTTTCTGCTCCTTTAATTTCTCGCTCCACCACGACAACGGGTAGCAAAGCGCGAAGTACATCACTGCGACCGTCAGGAAGACGTGGAAAGGCTGGAAGGTCATATTGTTGAGAAGCTGCCCGGCACGGGTGAGTTCGACAAAGCCGATCAGAGCAGTCACCGACGTATTCTTGATCACCTGCACCATGAAGCCGACTGTCGGACCGAGTGCTATGCGAAAGGCTTGCGGCAGGATCACGTAGCGCAGCGTTTGGGTTCCACTAAGCGCAAGTGAATCCGAAGCTTCCCACTGAGCGCGAGGGATCGATTCAATGCAACCGCGCCAGATATCCGCCAGAAACGCAGTTGTGTAGATCGTCAGCGAGATCGCGGCTGCCGCCAACGGCGGAAAGTAGAAACCGAGGAAGCTGAGACCATAGAATGATAGGAACAGCAGGATCAGTAGCGGTGTTGCCTGCACGAGCTGAATGTAGCCCATGATGATCCAGCGCAGCCATCTCGGCCCGAGTGAGCGACCCAGTGCAAACAGCAATCCGAGAATGCCGCCGCAGACGAAAGTGATAAGCGAGAGGCCAGCCGTCCACCAAAGGCCCTGGATCAGAAACTGAATGCTTGCCCATCCGAATGACTGGATCATGGCTTTTGCTCCTGAACGTCGAGCATCAGTGCCGCAGTTTCATTGCTGACATCTACCCGGCGGCGGAACAGCCAGAGACCGAACAGCATATAAATAAAGCGGAAGAAGAATGTGATGCAGATATAGATGACGGCCACGACCAGGAAGGTTTCAAGGCTCCTGAACGTCTGCGACTCGATCGTAGCCGCTGCCATAGTCAGTTCCTTTGCCGAAACCGCGGACACAATCGACGTGCCAAGCAAAGTCAGTGTCAGCTGACCGGTCAATGCCGGATAGACGATGCGAAGAGCAGGCACGAGAACCACGTAACGCATGACCTGAAACTGAGACAGACCGAGCGCCAGACCGGCCTGAATCTGGGTCTTTGGAATAGCCAATAGACCTGCGCGGAAAATCTCCGCCGAATAGGCTCCAAGGTTAAGCGATACAGCAAATATTGCTGCCTGATTGGCGTTCAGTTTGATTCCGGTATAGGGCAAGCCGAAGTAGATAAGAAAGAGTTGCACCAGAAGCGGTGTGTTGCGGAATGCTTCAACATAGAGAGCGCCCGTTTTCCTGCCCCAGCGTGGGCCATCGAAACGCAGCAGGGCCACCGCAAGTCCGATCATAAGGCCGATGGCGATTGCTTCTGTAGACAGGATTATCGTGTTGATTGTTCCGATTACAAGCTCGGGAGCCCGGGCTAAGACCGGAGCGAAGTCCATCTCATAGGCCATTGTGTTGATCTTTCAGAGTTAACAGCGACGCAGAAGCGGGATTGCGAGGTGCTGTAACACTTTAATTTTTATGCCTATTCTTTCGCTGGGCAGGCCCTGCACGAAAAATACAGCATGAAGGAACGGGCAATCGCATACATCGCGGCATGCGACGCCGATCAGACAGAAAAGGCTTAGAACGCCGGTAGTTTTCCACCCGGAATAGGTCCGCCGATCCACTTCTCGTGGAGTTCATTAAGGCGACCGGTCACTTCCTGATAATAGATGAAGTTGTTCAACCATTGGTGCAGTTCGGTTGAGTCCTTGCGGGTAGCCATCGACCAATAGAGCGTAAAGATAGGAACGTCTTTCTTGATCTCCAGATTGGTGAGGTTGCGCTTTTTGATGATGTCTTCCGCAACGGCTGCCACCGCCGCGGTCGCATCAACTTGACCTGAAATCAGAGCTTGCATTGCCAGCGCATCGTCATCAAATCGGACAACTTCCAGGCCTTCAATGCCATAGCCGCTTACGGCCACATCCTGGGTGCTTCCCTTTGGTACCGAGATGCGCTTTCCAGCCAGATCCTGCAGAGTTTCAACCTTCATATCCTTGGCGGCAATGAAACGCATTTCATAAGCGCCATATGGATTAGTCATAAGAAATGTCTTGGCGCGTTCTGGCGTCGCAGTCATTTGCGCAATCAAAAAGTCAACGCGGCCGGACTCGAGTGCAGCCGAACGAGAAGCGTTATTGACCGGAACAACTTCCAGATTGACGCCAAGCGCTTTGGCCGCATCGCGCGCTACATCCACGAGAAAACCATCAGTCTTGCCGCTAGCGTCAACCGTGTCGTAGGGCGGGATGCCTGTAAGGACTCCGATCGTTACGGTGCCTTTTCCAGTGATGTCCGACAGAGACTGCGCATTCGCGGACGACGCGCCCAGGCACATAGCGGACACGAAAGATGCCGCAAGCGCAAACCGCCTGAACAGTTTCTTGATCATGATTTCCTCCAGCTTGTTTTGTCAAAGCGCGCTCCCTGTAACACTTCGACTTTTCCTCCCGCAGCGTCTCTTAAATGCTGTAATCCCCATTAGTAAAACGCAGCATCTGTCATATGACTTATGTCATAAGTCAAGTCAAGAGCTTCGCGAACGTAATTGTCATTTCCGGTAACGAAAGGGGCTCGTCTTGTCGCAAAAGGATGACGCAAAGGTGTTCGCCTTGATGCGTTCGTGTCGCGGGGAGGGCTTCCATACCGACTGGAACGGATCTGGGGACAATTGTGAATTCGTTGACGAAATACCCGAGATGACGGATGCACGCGCATTGCGGGCCGTTAGATACTTGTACATCCCTGGTTAAAGTGCTCATCAGGAGCCATGCTTTTTCCAGGATGGTAATAAGCGATGGCATGCGTGTAACTTCATGCTCATACGTTCTCTATTGTCGGGACGACGGTTGGACAATCTTGCAATCGGCTATTCTGTCCAACAGTTCGGAGATGAGCGTGAAAAGTTAAGCACTTCCTCGCTTTGGCGGCACAGCAGTTTGAGGGTATGAAAGCGCCTTGTCATTGATCGCTGGTTTCAACCTATCGCAGAGAAGCTACTGTTGGATAATGCTCGTACATGCATGCCATCAATGTCGGGGCAGTCAGGTTTAGGAGCAATCTGGCAGGATGGAACGGTCAAGACGTTGAACGCTACCCTGCAGGCTGGGCGTTCTGATTAGAGAGGAGCGGCAATGAGATGCCCGGTTGCGGCGTGGCACATGACTTCCATCGGCACGCCGTAAATTTCCTGAAGCCGCTTGGGCTCCATCACACCGGTCGGTGTTGATTGGGCGATCAGGCGGCCACTGTGCAGCGCGAAGATGGAATCGCAGAAGCGCGAGGCCATGTTCACATCGTGCAGCACGATGAAAACGCTCAGTTCCTTTTCCTGCGACAGCTTGCGCACCAGCGACAGAACTTCCAGCTGATGGGCTATATCAAGCGCCGAGGTCGGTTCATCGAGAAGCAGGCATTGCGCATCCTGCGCTACCAGCATGGCCAGCCAGACACGCTGGCGTTCGCCGCCGGAAAGCGTATCGACAAGCCGGTCTGCAAAAGGTGCGATGCCGGTCAGTTCGATGGCCTCTTCCACCTTTGCGCGGTCGGTATCACCAAAGCGGCCCAGAGCGCCGTGCCAGGGATAACGGCCAAGCGCGACCAGCTCCTTGACCAGCATGCCCGATGCGGATGCCGTCTGCTGCGGCAGATAGGCAAGCTTGCGCGCAAATTCGCGGTCGCCCCATTGGTTGAGGCGCTTGCCCGCAAAATGGATTGTGCCGCCCGAAGCGGGCTGCTGCCGGGCAAGGATTTTAAGCAGTGTTGATTTGCCGGAGCCGTTATGTCCGATCAAGGCTGTCACGCTTCCTGCCGGTATCGACATGGTCAAAGGCTGCAACAGGGTGCGCCCGGCAACCGAAAAGCTGACATCCTCAAGTTCGAACAAGCTGGTCATCAATCGTCGTCCTCTGGCGCGGTGCTTTCCCTGCAATAACGCAGCTTTTCGAAAGTTGCCACAAAAACATGAGTAAGTTATACCTCTTTTAGATTGAGATTTCAGGAAAAGCAGATTTGGGTTTCCATCCGCATATGAAAAGCCGGATCGAAGACGTCACCTTGCTGGACGATCTTCACTATCGCGTCTGGAATGGCGCGATTGCCGACGTGTGGTCTGTCGAATGCGGTCCCGGCGCGCGCGGCGAATATGTTTCGCAAGCGCCGCGCCTGTTTCTCGTCTGCGAAAGTCAGGGCGCACTCGATATCCGTCCCGGCAGCAAGGGGCGTGCAGTTGCGCAAGGCGCGAACCCTTCGCGTCTTTGCTATATTCCGGCGGGCATGACGATCTGGAGCGAGAGTGCGAGACCGGGAAAGCTCAAGCATCTCGATCTGCATCTCGACATCAACACGCTGCAGCAGCGCTTTGGTGGCGCACTAGACAGGGCTGCGGTTGAGCGTCCGCGCCTGTTGTTTTCCAATGCCAGGATTGAGCAGATCGGCGGGCTTCTGGCGGAAGAGTGCCTGTCCAATGCGCCATTGCACGATCTCTATGGCGAAGGCCTGATCAACGCGCTTGTCGCGGAACTGTTCGGGGCGGAAGCACAGCCGCGCGCGGGCGCGAGCAGGCTGTCACCATGGCGGCTCCGGCGCGTGACCGATTTCATCGAGGATAATTACGCGCGCATCATCCGCTTGCAGGAACTGGCCGATCTGGCGGGCCTGTCGGAAACATATTTCTGCAGTGCCTTCAAGGCATCGACGGGCGTGTCGCCCCACAGCTGGCAAATGGAGCGACGCATTGCGCGTGCGCAGGCGCTGCTGCTTCAGGCGCACACGCCGCTGCCGCATATTGCGGCGCTGGTCGGGTTCTCCGATCAGGCCCATTTCACCCGTGTTTTCAAGAAGCAGACCGGGACAACGCCGGCGGCATGGCTGAGACAACAGGTGTAACAGAGCCACAGTAAGGATTGCTTTTTTACTGCACGCTGAGATGAGCTGAAGATCGTTCAATTTGCCATAAAAACGAACAATCCTGCCGAATATTCTTGATATAAGCACTCATATTAACGCGCCCGTCTGCGGGGTCGCGGGAGCCTGTGAAGGTTCGCGTTTTTATCCGTCTTAGGGGTCACATCATATGCCGTCGATGAAGCACAATCTTCTCGTCCTGTTGGCAAGCGGTACTGCGCTTGCCGCCATTCCTGCCTTGGCGCAGGAAGCCAATAAACCCCTTCAGCTGAACACGGTTGTCATCCAGTCCGATGGCAATGGCGGCACCACGCGCGCCGACGGTGTTGCGCCGGTCCGGGGCTTTGTGCCTCAGGCGACGACCACCGGCTCAAAGGACAGCGTTGCAATCGACAAGATTCCGCAATCCGTATCGGTCGTGGGGCGCGATCAGATGGATGCGCTCGGCGCGCAGAAGATCGACGAAGCCTTGCGCTATACGCCCGGCGTGCTGGCCCAGCCTTTCGGCGTCGATAATGATACGAACTGGCTTTATATTCGCGGTTTCGACGCGACGGCCAACGGCACCTATCTCGATGGGTTGCAGAATTTCAGCTATGGCTTCGGCGGCTATTTCATCGACAGTTTCGAGATCGAACGCATCGATGTGCTGCGCGGTCCGGCATCGGCTCTTTATGGCGGCGCCAATCCCGGCGGTATCGTGAATTATATCAGCAAGCGCCCGACGGGCGAACGCCTGCGCTATCTTGAGGCGGGCATTAACAGCTATGGCAATGGCTATCTCGGCTTCGACATTGGCGACAAGGCGACGGAGACGGTCAATTACCGCGTCAACGGCAAGATCCAGGGCGGCGACAACTATACGGATTTTTCCAAGGAGTTTCGTGGCGTCATCTCGCCAAGCATCGAATACAAGCCGGATGAATCGACCAGCCTGACCATTCTGGCCAACTATACCCATCTGGACCTGACGCATGATGGCGGCTTTTTGCCTTACTATGGCACGGTGGTGCCGACCGAGTTCGGCAAGATTTCGCGCAAGGCGAATTTTACCGAGCCGGATGTCGATTCCTATGATCGCGAGCAGCTATCGATCGGCTATGAGTTTGAACACACATTCGACAGTGACTGGACCATCCGCCAGAACGTCCGCTACGGCTTTGCCAATGTGAAGGAGCATAGCCTCTACCCTTACGGCTATGACGGATTTCTGGCGCAGCCCGCGGCGGGCAATCCCTACCTCGCTCGCATCAATTTCAAGCACGATACGACGGTCAACACCTTCCAGGCTGATAACCAGCTTGAAGGCAAGGTGACGACCGGGGCCATCGATCACAATCTGCTGTTCGGCGCGGAATACCGGTATTTCCGCATCGACCAAATGCAGCAGACCGGCGGCGCGACGATCATCGACGCCTATAACCCGGTTTATGGTGAGGCTCAGGGCCCTATGTGGGACCCCTATATTGATCAGGATCTGCGCCGCAATCAGGTGGGTGTCTATGCGCAGGACCGCATGGAATTCGGCGATGGCTGGATACTGACGCTGAATGGTCGTTACGATCATATCTGGACCGAAGCTTCAGGACTTCCGAGCTTTGAATATGACACGGGCCGCTTTTCCGGTCGCGCGGGTCTCGGCTATGAATTTGAAAACGGCATCACGCCTTATGTAAGTGCTGCGACCTTCTTCAATCCGATTATCGAGACCCTGTATGACGGCAGCTATGCCAAGCCGGAAACCGGTGTTCAGTATGAAGCGGGTGTCAAATATCGTCCGGCATTCTTCGATGGCCTGATCACCGCATCCTTCTTCGATCTGACCAAGGAAAATTCGCTGACCGGCTCCAGCTTTGCCCGTGAACAGCTCGGCAAGGTCAATTCGCGCGGCTTCGAACTCGAAGTGCAGGCCAATATTGCTGAAGACTGGAAGGTGACGGCGAGCGTCACCGCCTATGACCTGAAGGTCAAGGAAAACGCCTCGGACCCAACGCTTGTCGGTAAGCGTCCTTATCTCCTGCCGGAGCAGCAGGCTTCGGTCTTCGTCGAGTATAAGGTGCCCGAAGGCGCGCTGAAGGGCGTGACGCTGGGCGGCGGCGTGCGTTACGTCGGTTCGTCCTATGCCGACGAGCAGAACACGCTGAAAGTGCCCGCCGTGGCACTCGCCGATTTGAAACTCGGCTATGAAAAGGATAATTGGGGTATCGATCTCAACGTGAACAATCTGTTCGACAAGGATTATGTCGCTGGATGTCAGGGCGTCTATGTCTGCGGTTACGGCGAAGGCAGGAAGGCTTTGCTCAAGGTGCACACCAAGTGGTGATGCGCCGGTTTTGGCCGCGCGTTCCGTCATGACAGTCACTCGTCGCACGGTTCTCGGATTTGCAGGCGCCCTTTTCGTGGCGCCTGCACTGCGTTCGGCCCATGCCGCGACGGCGGTGCGTTTTGCGGTGATCGACTGGGCCATGCTTGAGACCGCGCTGGCCATCGGCGCTGTGCCAGCGGCAGCGTCAGAACTGCGCCAATACAGGCAAATGCAGCTTGAACCGGTGGTGCCGGAAGGTGTCGCTGATCTTGGTCTGCGCGGTGCGCCCAATCTCGAGCTTCTGCGCATGATCGAGCCGGATCTGATCGTCGCTTCCAATTTCTACGAATATCGGCGCGCGGCCTTCGAGCGCATCGCGCCGGTCTTCGCGCCGACTGTCTATAGCGCCGGTCAGCCGCCCTATGCGATGCTGGAAGAGGCAACGTTAAGCCTTGGCGAAAAGCTTGGTCTGGCTGCGGAAGCGCACGCTTACGTCGCGACTGTTGCGAGCGAGATTGCCGAAGCGCGGCAGCGCTTCGCCTCGGTATCGGGACGGAAGGTCTTCGCCATCAGTCTGGGCGATGCCCGGCACTTTCGCGCTTTCGGGCGCGACAGCCTGTTTGGCGATGTGCTGGTTCGGCTTGGCTTCGAGAATGCGTGGACGCGGGACACAAGCTATTCCGCCGCCGCGCCGGTGGGGCTGGAGCAATTGGCCGAAACGCCGGACGCATCCATCGTGGTCATTGGCCCCACCGATTCCGAAACGCTTTATCGCCTGCCGCAGAATTCTCTATGGAACGCGCTGCCCGCTGTCCGTGAAAAGCGGGTTCTGTTTCTGCCGCCGCTAGACCATTTTGGCGGATTGCCTGCCGCGCGCCGCTTTGTCCAGCTTCTTCGTGAAAACTGGAAGACCAGCCGATGACGGAGAATAGAGTTGCAGGCATCAGGCCGCTTCTGTTCTGGACGCTGCTCGCGCTTGTCGCGGCACTGATGGCCGCGTTCGAGTTCACGCGGGCGCTGAATGTTCCTGCCGGTTCACCGGAACTGCTGGCGCTGCACCGGGTCATCGCGTTCGTCACCGTTCTGCCGCGCAATGCGATGGCTCTGATCTGCGGCGCAGGCCTTGGGCTTTCGGGTCTGCTGTTGCAGCAGGTCTTACGCAATCCGCTCGCCGAACCCTCGACGCTCGGCATTGCCGCCGGGGCGCAGCTCGCGATGACGGCGGGTATGCTTTATCTGCCCGCGGCCCTCATTTTTCGCGAATGGCTGGCTTTGGCGGGCGGTCTGGCGGCGGTCAGTCTGGTGCTGGCGCTCAACTGGAAACGCTCGCTGGAACCGGCTTCGGTTATTCTCTGTGGCATGATCGTTTCGCTGACCGCAACGGCGGCAAGCACGGCGCTCATCCTGGCCAATGGCGAATATGTGTTCTCGCTGTTCGTCTGGGGCGGCGGTTCGCTGGAACAGCAAAGTTGGGGACCGGGCATTTCGCTTGGCCTCCGGGTTCTGATCGGCGGCGGTATTGCCTTCTTCCTGCTGCGTCCGTTGACATTGCTGGCGCTCGACAATGCCAATGCGCGCAATCTGGGCCTGTCGCTGGCGGCAAGCCGCCTTCTGGTGATTGCCATTGCCGTCTGGCTGGCGGCAAGCATCACGGCAGAAGTCGGCATATTGGGCTTTGTCGGTCTGGTCGCCCCAACGCTGGCGCAGCTTTCCGGCGCGCGCCGTCTCAAGACAAAGCTGATCGCCGCGCCCGCCATCGGGGCGATTTTGCTCTGGTTCACCGATGGCTGCGTCAGCCTGATGCAGACCGTTACCGGCGACCGCCTGCCGGTGGGCGCTGCAACTGCGCTGCTTGGCGGGCCGCTGTTGTTGTGGATGCTGCCGCGTCTGCGCATGTTCGAATGGCCGTCGAGCCAGAGCGAAGCCAGCGCCGTTCGCCTCAAGCGTACCGGCTTGTTCTTCGCCATTTTGCTGCTGCTCGTCCTGCTTGTGGCCGCCATCACGCTCGGTCTAGGCCGGGGTGAAGACGGTTTTGCCCTTGCCCGTGGCGAATTGTTCGATGCGCTTTTCGACTGGCGCGTGCAAAGACTTGCTCTTGCGGGCTTATCGGGCGGCATGCTGGCATTGGCCGGAGCCATTCTCCAGCGCATGACGGGTAACACGCTCGCCAGCCCCGAAATTCTGGGCGTCGGCCTTGGCGCTGGTGCCGGACTGGCGGTGGTTCTCCTGCTTCCCGTCGCAAGCCTTTCCCTGCAATGGCTCGGTGCCTCCATCGGCTCGGTGCTGGCGCTGATCTTCATTCTGGCGATTGCCGTACGCAGTGGTTTTGGCGCGGAAAAGCTGCTTCTGGCCGGTGTGGGTCTCGGCGCTATGGTCAGCTCTATTCTGACAGCCATCATTGCAACCGGCTCTCCACAAGCCTTTGTCCTGCTCGGCTGGTTGAGCGGCACCGGCACGCAGACGACATCCATACAACTTTGGTTGGCCGCTCTTGCCCTGGCCGGCAGTTTCACGATCCTGCTCGCTTTGTCGCGCTGGCTCGACATTTTGCCGCTCGGTTCGGTGACCATGCGTAGCCTCGGTCTTTCGCTCGTCCTGCCGCGTCTTGTGATCGTGCTGATTGCTGCGCTTTTGACGGCGATTGCGTCCATGATGGTCGGGCCGCTCTCGTTTGTCGGGCTGATCGCACCGCATCTGTCGCGCAATTTCGGTCTGCATACGCCCAAAAGCTTTCTGACGGCCTCCATACTGATCGGCGCGTTGATGATGGTCAGCGCCGACTGGCTGGCGCGAATGGTAGCATTTCCCTACAATCTGCCGCTCGGCCTGTTTGCTTCGCTTTTGGGTGGGGCGTGCTTCATCGCGCTTTTGTCGCGGCGAACGTCCCTGTAATGGGCTGTCGCAAATGTTTCATTAGGTTGAAAGCTTCCTTGTTTATAGAGCCGCGGCGTCGCTCCCGTGGCCATTCCACTGCTCGAGCCTTTGCCTCGGACACGCCTCTGTGCAGCACACACTGCTTACGACAGCGACGCTTTCCGAGACTTCCGTGCAATGCGTGGCACGCAACTGGTCATTCCCAACAATCCATCCCGGAAGCGGGGCAGGCCGTTCGACCCAATCGCCTACCGACGGCGAAATACAGTCGAACGCACCTTCTGCCGCCTCACGGATATGAGGCATGTCGCGACACGATATGCCAAGCTCACGATTAACTTCGCAGCGACCTTGCTACATCGCCGCCATCGTAACATGGTGATCAATTGAGTCTGGAGCCCAGAGCACCCTGTGCTTTTGAAGTTGATTGCAGCGGAAGCGCAATTGCAGCCTCATAACTGATGAGCGCATTATCATGAGGCCCTCAGCCTATCCGTTCTGGTCACACGGCAGGATATGGATCGGCTTTTCCTCTGCTTGCCCCAGTTCGATGCATTTTTGCCCCGAACAGAAGGTCCAGCCTCCTCCTGTCTTGCCGGAGGCAGCCAAGACAATTTCACGGCGTGGAGGAATGCTTGGATGATAGATGTACCAGCCATCTTCAAGGACGGCATCGGCAGGCGGGTCCATGCCTGCGCCGGAGCCTTTGATGCGGGCTTCTGACAATACCAGCCCTTGGGACGTAACATTCCAGAATTCCTGCCACGGGACCTTCTCAACGCTGTGCGTCCAGGAGAGAACGAAGCTGGTGGCGGCGATCTTCATCACGCCGCCAGCCGTTGAAATACAGACCGCCATCAACCTGATGTCGCGACGGCGGAAGGCCGCGACCTCCAGAAATGCCATGCAAGGAAGGCCGCGCAGGCGGCAAAGCCGAGCTCATCGCTATAGGGATATGTCGCGAGCATGAGCGCAATGGCAGCAAACGCCCATATGCGCTCCCACATGTTCAACGGCGTTCGAAGATGGCCGATAGCGGCTGCCCCCCACAGCAGGATGCTGAGCAGCGCCTTGATGAACATGTAAGCGAAGGCGGGCCAGAAGCCGAACTTTTCGGAAAGTGGTCCGCCCGCCTGAAGCATGATGACCGGCTCGTACACCGCCATGAAAGGCACGGCAAATCCTGCAACCGCGATCCGGATCGCCTGCATGCCAATCTTCATGCCGGACTCCCGCGCGATTGGGGCGGCCGCAAAAGCTGCGAGTGCAACGGGCGGCGTGAGGTCGGCCATGATGCCAAAATAGAAGACGAACATATGCGATACCAGAAGCGGCACGTCGAGGTGCAGAAGCGCGGGTCCGGCGATCGAAGAGGTGATGATGTAGTTTGGAATGGTCGGAATGCCCATGCCAAGCACCAGACAGGCCAGCATGGTCAATATCAGCGAGAAGAACAGTGAGTTTTCTCCGACACTGACGATCACACGGGCAAAAGTCGAACCCGCTCCGGTGAGCGCCAGAACACCGATGATAATGCCGACCAGCGCGCAGGCAATACCCACGGGAAGGGCATTCTTGGCACCTTCCGCGAGGCTTTGAAGACAAAGGTTGAGCGTTTCCCGACCGCCGCGGACCAGGAAATTTATCGCGACCAGAAGCGCAACAAGAACGATGATCAGCGTAATGCCGCGCAGGGTGTAACCGAAGATATTGAAGGTCGTGCCGAAAGCCGCCGCCGACATGATGCCGAGCGCAATCCAGAACAGCACACGCAAGGGCATCGACATGGAGCCAGAGACCGGAACCCCGAGGATGATAAGCGCAGTCAGGCTGAGGCCAACCGTGCCAGCAAAAAGCGGCGTGTAGCCGGAGAAAAGCAGCCACACCAATGCGACAAGGGGCAAAACCAGAAACCAGCGCTTTCTGATCGCATCAAGAGCGCTTGGCATATCGCTTTTGTCGAGCCCCTTCATCCTGAGACGGCGCGCCTCAAGATCAACCATCACGAAGACCGTGATGAAATAGAGGATTGCCGGAACGATTGCCGCCTTGACGATTTCGACATAGGGCAGACCGAGTGTTTCAGCCATGATGAAGGCAACAGCGCCCATGACCGGCGGCATGATCTGACCACCCATCGAAGCCACCGCTTCGACGCCGCCGGCAAAGGCCGAACGGAAGCCGGAACGCTTCATAAGCGGGATGGTGAAAGCGCCTGTGGTCACGACATTGGCGACGCCGGAACCGTTGATCGTTCCCATAAGGGCCGACGAAATCACTGAAACCTTGGCCGGACCGCCGCGCGATGCGCCAACCGTTCCCATGGCTATGTCGTTGAAGAGCTGGATCATGCCAGCACGTTCGAGAAACGCGCCGAACAGGATGAAAAGGAAAATATAGCTCGACGAGACATAGATCGGCGTGCCGTAAATTCCCTCTGTTCCCAGAAAAAGGACCTCGACCACCTGCTCGAAATCGTAGCCGCGATGATTGAACGGCTGTGGCAGATATTGCCCGAACAAACCGTAAAGCAGAAAGATCGCGCAGATGAGCGGCAGGGTCCAGCCCATCATTTTCTTGCCTGCCCAGAAGACGAGAGCGACGACGAGAATACCGATTATGATATCCGGCGTGTTAGGTTCGCCCGCGCGGATCACCAGGTCTTCATAGAAAACCCAATGATAAAGACTGAGTAAAAACGCTACGATCGCTGCCAGCCAGAATGCCGCGCGCTTTGCAGCGACAGTGCTCGCATTGGCGTAAAGGCCGAAGAGAAGCAAGAGCAGAAATCCGACATGGACGGAGCGGACCACCTGACTTGGCAGGGGTGAATAGGCGGAGGTCCAGAGCTGGAAAACCGAAAAAGCCACGGCGATGGCAAACAGGATTTTTGCGCCTGCGCCAGCACCCCAGGTGGGAATATGCTCAGCCGATTCTACGGCGCTGTTCTCGCTCTGCGTCATGAACGAACCTTCATCAGATTGTATTTTTGAAATTAACCGTTACAGGAGCGATCCCGTTGACAAGGATCAGGCACCATCTGTCAGAAAAGGGCGGCACCCGGACATGACATCCGGGTCCCACAGTCGCGCAGGACTGCTGCCAGCCTATTCGATGCCTTTTTCCTTGTAGTAACGCAGAGCGCCGGGATGAACCGGAACGGGTGACACGATGGTGTTCTTGTCGAGCTTGATGGCCTTTGCCGAAGCATGGGCGGCGGCGAGCTGGTCGAGATTCTCGAAGAGCCCCTTGGTCATCTGGTAAACCAGTTCTTCATCCATATCGGGACGGACAATCAGATAATTGATCACGGAAGCCGTCACGACGTCCTTGTCCTGCCCGCTATATGTGTTCGCCGGGATCGTATTGACCTGATAAGGCGCACCGATCTTTTCGATGACGTCTGCCGGAACTTCAACCACGTTGATGTCGACCGAGTTTGCAAGATCGCGCAGCGAGGCGACACCAAGTCCGGAGGATTGCAAAGTCGCATCCAGTTGGCGGTTTTTCATGAGCTCGACGGATTCTGCAAAGGGCAGGTACTCGATCTTGCCGAGATCGTCATAAGAAAGCCCGGCAGCCTCCAGGATGGTGCGCGCATTCAGTTCGGTTCCAGATTTAGGAGCGCCAACGGACAGGCGCTTTCCCTTGAGATCGGCCAATGTCTTGATGCCGGACTCCTTGGATGCAACGATCTGAACATAGTTCGGATAGATCGCGGCAAGCGTACTCAGATTGGTGAGCTTCTTTTTGAAACCGGCTGCCTCGTTGCCTTCATAGGCATCGCGCAGGGAATCCCCCAGCGTGAACGCAACTTCCCCGCGACCGCTGTTAATGAGGTTGATATTTTCAATCGATGCCTTCGTCGCCTGCACCGAGGGACGCACATCGGGGATGCCCGAATAGATTTTTTCCATAGCGACCCCGAGCGGGTAATAGACGCCACTCGTCCCGCCGGTCAGGATATTTATGAATTCCTCGGCCTTTGCCTGCGCTGCACCGAATACGAGCCCCAATGCAGTAGCCAGCGAGACAGTCGTTTTCCGATTGAAGATTTGCATATTTCCTCCTCACTCCAGTAAATTTTGTCATGGCGCGGACACCACGACTAAGCGGGGAGTTTTTGCAGATCACTTCCCCCACCGTATTTTATAATGTCCTCCCGCAGAACTGCGGAAACGCTAGCGCATTCTGAAGAAAATCCCAAACGTTTTTGGTCGCTATTTGCCCATCCATTTGAGTTTTGGAGTATTTGTTTGGCAGGCAACAACAGGCCGCGACC
Organism: Ochrobactrum sp. AP1BH01-1; assembly: GCF_018066705.1. Taxonomy (NCBI): domain Bacteria; kingdom Pseudomonadati; phylum Pseudomonadota; class Alphaproteobacteria; order Hyphomicrobiales; family Brucellaceae; genus Ochrobactrum; species Ochrobactrum sp. AP1BH01-1. The sequence goes on from NZ_JAGPOU010000003.1 coordinate 882,977, forward strand.
CTCGCGCAGACAGCGGATGACTGCCGCGAGAGAATGCGAGCCAAATGGCAAGGCGTGACCTAGATTGAACCCAGGTTGAACATTGTGACGCACCCTGGTCGATAGAAGCTGACCTCACCATGCCCTGATCATCTGTGATGTTGTGAGGTTGCGGGGTGCTGGAAAACAATACTTCTTACTGCTTACCGATCTGCGGGACGATTTAATAAACAACATGTATATGTGTAATATACTTATGAGTCGTGAAGGCAGGAAGTGAGGATTAGGCGATGGATCTGTCTTCAAAAGAGCCGCAGAAAGGCTTTTACGTCACCAACAAGAACCTTCCGGATCAGGACCGAACGGACTACTGGCGTGAAGCCGTGTCACCGCTTTACGAAGCCTTGGAGGCTTCCGGAGAACATGCGGTTCCCATTCATGGATCGATCCGTTCACTTCCCTTGGGGGAAAGGTTCATCGCCGAGGCGACATTCGGCAACCATCGATGCTTAAGGACCGCCGAATGGATACGACGCAGCCACTTTGACTATTATTATATCCAGCTTTTTGTTAGCGGTTGTTGCTATGGTTCGTTCCAGGGCAAAGAGAGCATTATTTCCGCCGGTGATATTCATATCGCTTCGGTAACCGCTGATGTCGATGCGATTTGCAGCAGTTCGGCAGCAACAATCTCACTTGTGCTCGAAAAGGAGGAGCTGGAATATATCTGCGGAAAAAGCAATCTGAATGGCACGATCATCCGGGCTGATACTGCACTGGGAAAGCTGCTTGGCGGCTTCTTTCGCAGCTTTTATAGCGAAGCAGAGAACCTTTCCTTCACGGAAGGCGTTGCCTGCGGCGATGTCCTTTTAAATCTGCTCGCATCGGCTGTAAAATACGATCCTGACAACATCCATAGCGCACCGTCGGAACAGCTTCGCAACCAGGTGCTGGTTTTCATCAACCAGAACATCAACGATCCGAAATTGGGTATCGAACAAATATTGGAACGTTTCGCTATCTCGCGGTCGTATCTTTATCGACTGCTGGAGGCTGACGGCGGTGCAGCTGGATTGATCCGTAAGAAGCGGTTGCAACTGGCGCACTCCGAATTGATGCGACGCCGGGATGAGTCGAGCTTGCGCATCAAGGCGATTGCTTACAAGTATGGATTTTCGAATACGGTCCAGTTTGCCAGGAGCTTCCAGAAACAGTTTTCTCTCTCGCCGTCCGAATTCTTGAAAAGACAGAGTATGACCGAACGCCAGGCGGGGCAGATCATTAAGCTCCAGAGTTATTATGATAATTTTAGCGAGACTGATCGCGGTAAGCTCGCCTTGTAAAATACCAGGCCCCGGCTGCCTCATAACGGAGTCCAGTTTCTAATTAGGCGTGGCATTGTGCTGCCCTTAAGGTTCTTTCTGGCAATCGCATTTGCAGCCCGGCTCAACGCTGTCGCCGGGCGCCAGCCTTGGCATGAGAACCTGCTCGACATATGCGCCGATGCGGTCCCGTTGTTCAACGAGTGTTAAAATTTCGACAACTTCTAGCCGAACCGATCGTCGTGCTCTACCTTATGAAGCGGAGGATGCTGTGCGACGAGCAATGCAGTACGCAAAATTATCGGCTTGTATAGGGAAGTGTTTTAAATATAATTATAATGGTTCTAAATAAGGAGGGGAAATGAACCGTCTAAGTCAGAATGTCGTGGCAATTCATGAGGTGGATGACATAGATGGCGTGCAGATACTAAGAACAAGTGCGACATTTGAGTTATCAAATGTATATATATATACATCAAGAATATTTCCATTCGATGCCAGATTCACAGGAATTCCTTCTTTGCTGGTGGGGATGGTCATTGGCGGACATGTCCGGGGAAAATGCTTGATTGGAGACACGTCAAACGTATTGGATTTGCCGTCCGGTTCGGCATTCATAATGCCGCCAAACACCTCTTTCGAGGCGCATGTGGAATCCAGCGCCGAGATTGTTAGTGTGTATATCTCGGATCGGTTATTCAAAAATATTCAGAAAGAGTTTCTGACGGTAAGTGAAAGTCTGCTCAGCCTCGACTACCAATTCTCGATCTCTGATTCATTCCTGACCCAGACAATTCTTTCAATGAAAGAGATTTTAGAGCGAGGGGGTACTTTCGCGAGAATTGAGCTGGAATATTTTGCCCGGGTTCTCGCAGCAAGATTAATTGCAAAATATTCAAGCCGTTGTCCTGCGGAACACAGCGGCGAAACCGGGCTCTCTCCCCATGTACTGGGTAGCATAGTCGCGTTCATAGATCAGAATCTTACCGGTCGCCTCACGGCGGACCGTTTGTCCTCAATGACAGGTCTGGGGTCGGCACATTTCGCGCGTTTATTCAAACGGTCAACGAATGTCACGCTCCATCAGTACATTATACTGCGTAGAATAGAACGTGCCCGGACGTTGCTTGAAGAGACTGACTTGCCGGTCGTCGAGATCGCACAGGAATGTGGTTTTGCTGATCAGGTGCATCTTACGCGTTTTTTCAGCCGCATCGTTGGCACCAGTCCGGCATCCTTCAGGCGCAAGACACGAGATCAATCGTCAAACCGGCGGTTTAATTTGTGATCGAAGTCAATTTTGTGCAAGCACGTCGATATCTGCATAGAAATTATTCTATATCTCTATATTTCTTGGAGTCGCAGGCCAGCATCGGACACTGGAATCGGCAGTTAAATAGACAAAGATATGCACGAGGCGAATTTGAGTCAGTAACGCAGAAACTTAGTATTTAAAAATACAATTACCATCCACAAAAATTCCCCCGTGTTTCCAGCGCGGCTGGATATCATCTCTTCGTTTATATCGGTTCCTGTCCCCAATGCTGATCATCACGCTGAAGAGGGGCTTGTCATGGTTGTCGTTACGAATAAGGTGACTGGTTCATCCAGTACGGTTGGTGGAAATAACATCGTATTAACAGCACCAAGCGTCGTTAAGCTGTCGTTAAGTCCGCGCGCAATTGCGGATTACCAGAAGATCGGCGACGATCTCGTCATTCGGCTTCACAATGGAGAGACAATCCGGATTGTTCATTTTTACGCTCACCATCCAAATGGCGGTGATAGCGATCTGGTCCTCGAAGATAGCGATGGAAAGCTGTGGGTCGGCCAACATAGTGATGGATTGGCGGATTTTAATTTTGCCGAAATTCAGTCGGTTGACCAACTGGTTGGTGGCGCAACAGGCGGTGTAAGTCCCGTCCTGCTGGGGCTGCTCGGCATCGGCGCGGCTGCCGGGATTATTGCCGCGGCTTCGGGGTCCGGTGACGACGACAGTGACGATGGCATAGGCGTAGATCGGGATCCCCCAGGAACGCTGGTGGTAGCGTTAGAAAACGACACCGGCCTTCCGGGTGACGGCATTACCAGTGACGGGACCGTCATTGTAGATGGCCTCGAAGAAGGCGCGACTTGGCAGTATAGTACAGATGGCGGACGGACCTGGCATGACGGGAATGGGGCCAGCTTTGAACTTGAACCCGGCGCTTACGGCGATGGTGATATTCTAGTTCGCCAGATCGACTCTGCAGGAAATGTTGGTTCCGCGACCCCGCTCGGACCTGTGACCATCGACCTGACGCCCCCGACGACGACGGTTGAGCTGACCGATCCGGACGGGGACAATATCCCGACGGCTTCGGGCGTGACGGAACCGGGCTCGACGGTGGTTGTGAGCTGGCCGGATGGAACGACATCGACCGTGACGGCGGATGGCACGACAGGTGCGTGGACGGCGTCGCCTTCCACGCCGCAGGCCGACGGCACCGTGACGGTTACGGTGACGGACCCGGCAGGCAATGCGGGAACGGATACGGGCACGTGGACATCCGACACGACGCCGCCGGACACGGGTGCGGCGGGCACGACGGTGACGGTTGGCGCGATTGCCGGTGACAACATCGTCAATGCAGCCGAAGCGGCAGGCAATGTTGCGGTGACGGTAACGGTGGCCAATGCGCCTGCCGATGCGGCGACGACGACGGTGACTGTGCTTGTCGATGGCGTGCCTTATGCGGCGGTCGCCAATGGCGACGGCACGTGGACGGCGCAGGTTCCGGGCAGTGCTCTGGCCGGTGCGACGACGCCGACGGTGACGGCGGAGGCAGTGTTCGCGGATGCGGCCGGCAATGATGCTGCGCCGGTGACGGGCACGCAGACCTATACTGTCGATACGGATATTCCTGCTTCGCTCAGCGCTGATCTTGAGAATGATACGGGTACGCCTGGCGATGGCATCACCAATGACGGCACGGTTGTGGTCGGCGGGCTTGAGGCCGGGGCGAGCTGGGAATACAGCACCGACGGCGGTGCGACCTGGCAGGCGGGGAGCGGTACGAGCTTTGAGC
>NZ_JAGPOU010000004.1:0-626425 GCF_018066705.1 Ochrobactrum sp. AP1BH01-1
AGTTCATTGCAACAGTCCGATCTCTCGGACCATCCGCAGACAATGCCGCCCACGTTTCTCTTTCTTCTGTATAAAATTGTCAAAGAACAGACAGTCTCTAAACCGTCAAAAATCTCAATCCGCTCACAAAGCCCGCTGCCAATCACCCAACCCGAAGGTCAAATCCCTGTCAGCGCCTCGTCTGCGGTGCCGGGCTTCTAGATCAGTCAAACCAACCTGTCAACCACTTTTTTCGAAGAAAATCACAAACTTACAAGCTGCTCTTTTCTTCCAACATCAACAGGACTTCCGCCCCGTCAACGCCGCCGGTCTAATCAAATCAGACATCGCTGTCCAACCCGCTCAACCAACCCAAGGGACGCATCAGTCTGCCGCTAGCAGCGTCGCCGCCCTCGTTGTGGCGCCATATAGACCCCACCTAACAAAACTGTCAACGACCAATCATAACTTTTTCCAAAAATTCTTTCCACAGCCAAGGAACGCAGTACCCTATTCTGGTTCGTATTCGCGCGCGCCATCATCCTTGGAAAATAACACGCATGGCCCCTGAGAACCGCGCGGATCATATGCATAGCCTTTGGCCGCAAGTGCATGTGTCATGTCTCGGATACCGGCCAAGCCGTAGAGATGATCGTGCAATTCGAGGAAAATACGTTCCACACCTGTCAAATCCGCACTCTGCAGAAGTTCGCGCTCCGCACCTTCGATATCCATAACGAGGACATTGATATCGTTTCGAGCGATGAATTCATCAATATTGGTCGAGGACAGCTCTATGACGCGTTCGTATGGCCCCTGATTCTCGTCCATGGACGACATCCAAAGATCGCGCCGGACATAAAAGCGGAACGAACAAGGCTCACCCGCAGTTAGAATTCCTTGCGAAAGCACGACATTTTCGAGACCATTAGCATCGACAACACGTCGGGCAAGTGCCGCTGTCGACGGATTCGCCTCGAAAGCCCACACCGACACATCTGCAATCTTGGCAATAATTGACGTGATAATTCCAATGCCTGAACCGAGTTCCAGAACGCGGTCTCCCGGTTTGACTGCCTTGAAAATCGAACGCGCTTCCTTGGCTTCATAGCTGCCGCTCGTCAAAGCCTGCCAAATGATCGGCGAAACTTCGTCGGAAGTGATCGGCACGTTAATCCCATGTACTTTCAGCAATTTCCTAAGCCCCGGTTCCCCACGAAACATTTTGTCCGAGTGAACGGCTAAAAAGTTCCGACTGATTGAATACATCGCATCGTAACGTAACTCTACGATGCTATTAGCGTATGAACATAGACTGATTTGCGTCTTCGAAGCCAGTTGTCACGCTATGATATCATCTACGATTTGAAGTGAGACCAACCGTCTTCAAGTCCAGCCCGGCGCGATCGTGGAGATGTTTGAGCTTTGAGGCAGGCATTGGCCTGCCTATCAGATAGCCTTGAACCTGATCACATCCCAGTCGTTTCAGGCATTCAAACTGCTCCTCGGTTTCAATGCCTTCCGCAATTGTTATCATTCTGAGGCTGCGCCCTACCCCCGTTACAAGTTCAACGATCGCAAGCGCGTCCGGGCGAGATGTCACATCACTAACGAAAGTACGGTCAATCTTTATTTTGTCGAACGGAAAGCCGCTGAGACTGCCGAGCGAGGAATAGCCTGTCCCGAAGTCGTCCATCGCGATCTGAATACCCAGCGCTTTCAACTGGCGCAGCGTGCTCAAGGTCTGTTCGTTCTTATCCAGCAGAACCGATTCAGTGATCTCCAGTTCGAGCCGATTTGCACTAAGTCCGCTACGATCCAACGCGTCAATAACGCTCTGAATAAGGTTCAGGCTGCGGAACTGAACGGGAGAGAGATTGACCGCGATCTTGAGGGGCTTGTTCCAATGGGCAGCTTCCAGACAGGCCGTCTTGAGGACCCAGTCTCCAAGAGCATGAATGAAGCCGATCTTTTCGGCGACCGGGATGAACTCCACCGGTGAAACTGAGCCTCGGATCGGGTGGGTCCAGCGAAGCAGGGCCTCATAACCACATATTTCCCGGGTTACAGTGCAGGCCTGCGGCTGATAGTAGACCTCCATCTCACCGTTCTCCAGCGCTTTCTGAAGATCGGCTTCGAATGACTTCTTTTCCCGTAAGCGTGTCTGCATCTGGGATTCGAACACACTCGCGTGGCCGGGGCCAAGTGCCTTTGCTTCATAAAGCGCAAGATCGGCGTGCTTGAAAAGCTCTTCCGTGTCGGGCTCGCCCTCGGAGATTGCTACACCGACACAAGTTCCGATTTTTATTTCCAGTTCACCTACATGATAAGGTTGGCTGATGGCTTCCATCAGGCGACCGGCGAGTTCCAGAGCGTCTTCTTCTCGCAGTCCCGTGGAAAGCAAGGCGAACTCGTCTCCCCCCAACCGGCAGACCATGTCGCCTCGCGCGCCAAGTTTGGTGAGACGCCTTGCGACCGCCTGCAGCAGCGCATCGCCGACATCATGACCGAGTGTATCGTTGACGTCCTTGAAACCATCGAGATCCAGAAGAAGAATGACGGCAGATTGGCCTCCCGCGTGGGCGGCTTCAAGTCTTTTCTCCAGATCCTGCCGGAACAGAACACGATTGGGCAAACCGGTCAGAGCATCGTGATGTGCATCATGCTCAAGCCGAAAATTCTGAGACTGCAGTTCACCCGTTGCCTGTCGAAGATCGCTCGTGAGCCGCTGCATGCTGCCGTGCGCCCGATCAAGAAGTTTGTTGTGGCGAAGCAGAAGAATAACCAGCACAACGCCGCAAATGATCAGACCCGCCGCCAAACCGGTATAGATAAGATGCAACTGGCGCACTTCTGCCTGTGCAGCATCGATAAGTCCAACATCATATTCGACGGCCGATGACGCCAGCGCGGTCATCGGGCCATCTAGCGCGCTCATCGATTGCAGGACCGTTTTGATACTGTCTACATCTAGCTTGTCCAACTGACCATCAAGCGCCTGCAGAATATCGCTCAGTTTCAAAAACAGATCGCGGCGCTGCGGGTCGTCCTGAATAAATGATCGCAGATTGCCCTGCTGCAGCAATTCCAGTCGACCCAACATGATATCAAGACGAAGCCGTAATTCATCGCGGCTTTCCTCATTCATGTTCAGGGCATATCCAGCCAGAACATGCTCAAGCCGCATATATTCGGATACCGTCTGGCCTATGGCCCAGGAGTCATTATAACGGGAGAATTTCTGAAGCGCTGTTTGTCGTTCGGCAATGACATAGGCGATATAGGCCGTTGCCACCACGAAACAACAGATAATAACGCCTAGAATTCTTCTCACACTCTGCCCCTATTCAACTATCAGCTTGGCAACCTGCCAGGCAGAACGTGTGTAATAGGTCTGGCTTTGGAGCTGTGGGTCGCTGTCATACGGGTAGATTATAAACAATGGTCCTTTGTCGCGAACCGGCATGTAATTCCCATCTCGCTTCATGGCAAGAATAACATTGAACCTCTTGAAGTCCTCCATCGGCAACGAGCTGACGTAGTCGTTCAAAGCAACGGCGGTCACCTTCGTCCCCTTCGCGCCCACAAGCGTCATGAGCTTGTCCATCGACACGCCTTCGAAACGCACACGACCATCGTACCAAGGATTTGCTGTTTCCACGGTCACCAGTCCGACCGCTTCCAGCATATCCCGATCAAATTGGGCAGTATCGCCGACATTCATATTTGAGATTTTGCCAGATATGACGAGGATCGGCTTGCCAAGTGGCTTCGCCAAAGGCTCAGCAACTGCCCCGGACAACCAGGCAAAAGGCAAGACCAGACAGAAAAGGACTCGGATAAGTTTCATTGCATTCTCCATGATAAATTAAACCATTAAAGAGAATTGGCTAAATCAACGTGAAGATTGCACGAGTTTTGTACCTTTTCATGCTCATCTGCAATAAAAATGAAATATCAAAAGCAACCCCAGCGAACGTACCTGCTTCAATTAGCGATCCATCCTAATATTAGATGATTTTTATATAACAGCTGCATTTAAACCGCCGTAACAGATAAACATGCGGGGCCGGAGGTCCGCTTTAACCAAACAGGGGGATGTGGATGGGCTGCCCTATAGAAATAGTTGACGGAGATCGTTGATTTCAGCCTGCCAGTTTCCCACCTGTCATCGCCTCCGGCACGCCGGTTGTGCTTGGAAAGCTGACTGGCAACCCACGTAAAACACGTACCGCGAGGAAAGCAAAACATTCAGCTTCTACAGCGTCACCCCGCCAGCCAAGCGTTTCGACAGGAACTAGCTCCACTTTCGCGCGCTCGACCAGCATGCGCATCATTGCCGGGTTGCGGCGTCCACCCCCACTGACCGCAAGCCGTTGTGGTCGACGCGGGAGAATATCCAGGGCCTTACCCACCGCCGACGTCGTAAACGCGGTCAGCGTGGCCGCACCGTCTTCCTCATTCAGGCCATCGGCCATTGCGTCCGTAAAATCGAACCGATCCAGAGATTTCGGATAAGGCGCTGTCAAATAGGGATGCTTGAGCAATTCTGCGAGCCGTGTCTCGTCGACCTTGCCCTTTGCGGCCAGCGCACCGTCACGGTCCATTTCTCCCAACCCGCGTGCCTTCATGAAATCGTTGATAGGCGCATTGGCTGGTCCCGTGTCGAAGGCCACAAGCGCATCCCCACCATCCCACCAGGTGATGTTACCCACACCGCCAAGATTGAGAATCGCAGTATTGCCTGTCGCATCGACACTGCGTAGCAAGGCAGCGTGATATATGGCAGCAAGCGGCGCCCCCTGCCCTCCAGCGCGGATGTCTGCCGTGCGGAAGTCATAGGCGACCTTGGTGCCCAGCAGTTCGCTCATAAGCCTTCCATCTCCGAGCTGCCTCGTATCTCCAATTCGGTCGGCTTGCGGCGCGCGGTGCAAAACTGTCTGCCCGTGGAAGCCGACCACGCCGATATCCGCCATCGACAGCCCACTTTCCTCTACCAGTTCGCGGACAGCCGCAGACTGCGCCCGGGTCAGCGCCTCTTCTGCTGTGGCAAAAACAGCAGGCTCCGGACCTTCAAAATTCCAGACACGGGCTTCAGCCTGCGCTTGTTCCAGCAGTTCCCGAATCCAGCGGGGATAAGGCTTCAGCGCATACGCTCCGAATTCCGTGACAGTCTCGCCATCCGTTTTCAACAGAGCAACATCGATATTTCCGTCGAGAACGGTACCGGTCATCAGGCCGACGGCCCATATTGGCTGCATAGACGTTTCCTATCCCAATGAAATTGCGTCGCCAACACCCTGACGCAGCGCCAGAATGCCGCTGTCAAAATGGCGGGTTGGATGAATGCGGTTGGTGAGCAAGGTCCATGCCCTGCCCGCTTTAAAATCGATCCACAAGCCGGTTCCCGTAAAGCCGGTATGCCCGATTGTACCCCTCGAATTGAAGTTGCCACCAGACCAGCCATCAAAGGGCAATTCCCAGCCATGGGTCCGAGTGGCGGATAATGGCTGGCGCATCCGCTCGACCACTTTTTTTGATGCGCCGGTACCGTCAAGCAGGCCAAGCGCGAAACCGAGTATGGACGCAGCCGTACCAAACAGTCCCGCATGCGCGGCCCCCTGCAACGCCGAACAATTATCGTCGTGCACTTCGCCGCACAGTACGCGATGGCGCCATGTGCAATTTTCCGTGGCCGCGCTCATTTCCGGCTCTGCCGAAAAGGCAAAGCCCTCGCCGGGGTCCATCGCGCGAATGGTCTTGCCGTAAAACCGTTCCAACGCAAAGCCAAGCAGAATGAAATTGATGTCGGAATAAACCGGGTCGGATTTTCGCCATTCGCGTTGCAGAACGAATGCACGCAACAGTTCCGGATCGCGTCCGTAGGTGTAGATCGGTTCGACTGACGGAAACGGCGTCTGGTGGCCAAGGCACTCGCGGAACGTGACCTTGCGCTCCCAGGCATCATTATCATACTGCCGAAGGTCGGGAAGCAAGGTGATCAATGGTGCATCGAGATCGATGACGCCTTCCTCGGCCAGCGCAAGGATGCGGGGCGTGGTGAAAATGACTTTTGTCAGCGAAGCGAGATCGAACCACGTATCGATGGCCATCGCACGCCGGGCAGGGACGATCTGCGCATAGCCGGTGGCCCTCACCGCCCTGTTACCAGAGAGGTCGATCATTCCAAGCACACCGCCTGGAATCCGGCCTGAATCGCATGCAGCGGTGAGCAGGCCGAACGCTTTTTCAAAGCGAGCCGTAAATGCGGTATCGACAGCCCGGAGAATATTTGGTTCTGCCATGTTAATTATGCCTCGGTCCGGGCCATGTGATCACGGCCATATGTCTGCCAGTTTGCCGGTGCGGGCTCATACTCCAAAGGACGCACGAGGGAAGGCACTTGCCGTGTGTCGAGGGCGAAATGTTCATTGCGTCGGTCGATACTGGGGACAGCAGTAATCAACCGCTTCGTATAGGAATGTTTCGGCGCGGATAGAATCGATGCTGCATCACCGATTTCGACGATTTGCCCAGCATAGACGACAGCTATGCGATGCGCGATGCGCTCCACCACTGCCATATCGTGCGATACGAACAAATAGGCAAGGCCGCGCTCTTTCTGGAGATCGATCAACAATTCCAAGACTTTGGCCTGCACCGAGACATCGAGGGCTGAAACGGCTTCATCCAGCACCACCACGGAAGGATTGAGCATCAAGGCCCGAGCGATACAAAGCCGCTGGCGCTGCCCGCCGGAAAACTCGTGCGGATAGCGCTCCAAGCTGTTGGCAGGCAGTCCCACGCGGTCAAGCAGTTGCAACATCTTCTGCCGTGCCTCCGGCCCGTCGCGCCTACCAGCCGCGATAACCGGCTCGACAAGAATACTGTCTATGCGCAGACGTGGATTGAGAGATGCATACGGATTCTGGAAGACCATCTGTACCGAAGTCGCGTTTCTGGCACCGTTAGGACCAGCCGCACCGATTGCAAGCTTCCCGCGTGAAGCTTTGACAAGGCCCATGATGGCCCGCACAGTTGTGGATTTTCCCGAGCCGCTCTCCCCCACGACGGCAAGCGTTTCGCCCGGAACCAGATCGAAATCGACGCTTTCCACGGCATGGACTGCTCCGACCTTGCGACCGAGAAAGCCGCCTTTGACAGGAAACCGGACCGTCAATCCTTCCACCGATAGTATCGGCTCCGTTCCCGATTCCGATGTGCGTACGGTATCGGTTCGCACTGCTTTCCCGCTTTCAAAATGCGGCACGGCCTTCAGGAGATGTTGCGTGTAAGGATGCTGCGGGCAGTCGAGAACAGCGCTCAGTTGACCGTATTCCACCGCCTCGCCATGCTGCATCACCATGACCTTGTCGGCCATGCCTGCGACCAACCCTATGTCATGGGTGATGAAGATCATCGCCATGCCGGTTTCGCGTTTCAGCTCTGCGAGCAGTGCCATGATTTGCGCCTGTACGGTGACATCAAGCGCTGTGGTTGGCTCGTCGGCAATCATGAGGCGCGGATTGCAGGCAAGCGCTGTTGCAATCATCACCCGCTGCAACATACCGCCGGAAAGCTGGTTCGGACAATATTTAAGTCGTCGCGCGGCATCTGGAATGCGTACGCGATCAAGCGCGTCCCTTGCGGCAGATGCGGCCTGTTTTCCGGTAAGCCCGCGATGAAGACGGAATGATTCCTCAATCTGCGTGCCTATCGTCAGCACTGGATTGAGCGATGTCATGGGCTCCTGAAAGATCATACCGATTTCCGCACCGCGGATTTTTGTGAGTTCGGCTTCGGTCGCAGTCACAAGATCGATTGCGCTGCCGTTCGCGCGATTAAGTTTGATCGATCCGGCGGTGATGCGTCCGCCGCCAAAATCCACCAGGCGGTTGATCGACAGAGCGGTTACAGATTTTCCGGAACCGCTTTCTCCGACGATCGCCAGCGTTTCCCCCGCGGCGAGGTCGAAACTCACACCGCGCACGATCTCATGGGCTTGAGGATTACGACCGAAACCAACGCGAAGGTCCGAAACAGACAGAAGCTTGTTCACGCCGCCATCCCCCCCGTTCTGGGATCGAGAATGTCGCGCAGGGCATCACCCAAGAGGTTGAAACCTAGAATACCGATCATGATCGCAAGTCCCGGAAAAGCCAGCAGCCATGGCGCGGTTTCCATGAGATTGCGCGCATCGGCCAGCATGAGACCGAGCGACGAAGCGGGTGGCTGCGTGCCAAGACCAAGAAAGCTCAAGCCTGCTTCGGTCAGCAGCGACCAGGCGAGCGCCAGGGTAATCTGCACAGTCAAAGGGGCCACCAGATTAAGCAGCAGGTGGCGCGAAAGGATATAACGATTGCTGCTGTGGAACGTCCGCGCCGCATCAACGAATTCGCGTGTTTTGATCGATAAGGCGGGCCCGCGCACAACCCGCGTGAAAATCGGGGTGTAGACGATGGCGATGGCAGCGATACTTGTTCCCGTTCCCGGTCCGACAACGGCAATGATAAGGAGCGCAAGCAAGATAGCCGGAAACGCCAGGAGCACGTCCATGATACGCATGACAGCGCCGTCCCACCAGCGCCCGAACCATGCTGCCGTCAATCCAAGAACAGTCCCTGCAAAAGCAGCAATTCCAACGGCAAAAAACCCGACCACGAAAGATTGTGAGATGCCTGCCATCAGGCGGCTCATGACGTCACGTCCGAAAAGGTCTGTTCCCATCCAGTGCGCGGCGCTTGGGGGACGCAGCCTGTCTATCCGGTACTGCATCAAAGGGTCATGCGGCGTGAAACCGAAATAGCCGAGACAGGCCACAATCAGATAGATCAATACGATGAGCCCGCCGATACGGCCACTCGGATGAGCAAAAACGGAACGCAATATCTGCATCAGTTTTCCCCGAGACGAATGCGCGGATCGAGCGCCACGTAAAGGAGGTCAACCAGCAGATTGACGATCATGAAATTGAAGGCAATGAAGAGAATGCTGCCCTGCACCAGAGCATAATCGCGCTGCAGAATGGCGTCGAGCACCATGCGTCCAAGGCCCGGCAGGGCATATATCTGCTCAACCAGCACGGCTCCGCCCAAAAGGTAACCGAATTCCACACCGCTCAACGTCACCACAGGAATGAGCGCATTAGGCAGCGCGTGCCGCCAGATGACGGACCGGGCCGAAGCCCCCTTGCTGCGAGCCGTGCGGACATAATCGTCACGGAGGACATCCAACATGGCCGAACGCGATATGCGTGTGACGGATGCCGCGAATGCAAAGCCGAGCGTTATGGCGGGCAAAATCATCTGCAAGAAATTCTGCCATGGGTTTACCCAGAAAGGTGTAAATTCGCCCATCGCAGGCAAAACCCCAAACCCCGCCGACAGTATATAAATGAAAAGGAGACCGAGAACGAAGCTCGGCGTCGACTGACCGATCATCGCAAAAATACGCACCGCCAGATCGGACATTTTCTCGTTGCGCGTTGCAGCATAAACCCCGGCGGGCAGCCCAACGAGCAAAGCAATCAACATCGACATCATTGCAAGTTGCAGCGTCAACGGAAAACGCTCAAGGATAACCGTCAAAACCGGCTTTCCGAAGGTCACCGAGACCCCGAGATTACCTTGCAGCACGTCACCCAGCCATCGCCAGTACTGGATTGTCCAGCTTTGGTCGATACCGAAATATCGTGCCAGCGACTGCCGCTGCTCGGGCGTCAGCAAACCTGCTTCCGTTCCGAGCATGGCAGTGATGGAATCGCCTGGAACCATACGGATCGCAACGAAGACCAGAATCGACACCCCCAGCATAACCAAGGGAAATGTCAGCAGCCGACGTGTCACATAATTCATGTCAGATTACTCACGGCCTGCCGTTCTGGAAGGCACTTGAAAGCCACGCCTTCGCAGGAAGACGTGGCGGATTTCGTGACATCACTGCCCGATCTGCAGCTTGGTTATGCCGAATAGCGATCCGGTGGCGCGAGGCTCGAAACCGGTAACGTTTTTCTGGTGCGCAACATAGGTATTGGCGGTATAAAGCCATATCCACGGAGAAACTTCCGTTATGTGCTTATCGAAGTCGGCAAAAATCACCTTGCGCTTTTCAGGGTCCGTTTCGGCTCTCCCCTTCTGCATCAGATCGTCAAGCGTATCGTCGATATACTGCGCGACCTTCTGAAGGTTGCCCGCCTTGGTCCAGTATCGGCCATACATCGTATAGGGATCAGCCGAACCGCCGTTCAACGCCACCGCCATGTCGAAGTCGCCCTTTAGCCACGTATCGACATAGACATTCAGTTCCATCATCCGGATATCGAGCTTGATGCCTATTTCGGCGAGTTGCGACTGGAGAACCTGGGCTTCAGCCGCAGCGGTCGCAGGTTCCCCATTTGCGGCGATGATCGTTGCCGCAAACCCATCCGCATAACCGGCATCCGCCATCAGCTTCTTTGCTTTTTCGACATCGCGCTTGTAGCAGAAGAGTGTGTTAGGGTCGCTTGCATAGGCGGGCATTGTCAGCGGGCCCGTTACCTTTCCTTCGCCGAGCAAGGCCGTGTCGAGGACATCCTGGCGGTCAACTGCGCAGGAAATAGCCTGACGCACGGCCAGCTCCGTCATGGGCTTGCGCGACGGGTTCAATTGCAGGACATGATAAGCAAGCGCCGGAGTGCGCACCAGTTCAAGAGCGCTTTCGTTCGGCACCATCGTTGCGACCAGCGGATCGTTGAGAAGCGCGAAATCGATCTGCTTGGCGCGAAGCGCGGCGAGAATTGCCGTTTCGTCCGGCAGGACACTGATGTCGATTCCGTCAACCGCCACTTTACCCCCCGACCAGTCGGGGTTGGCTTTCAGCACTTCCTTGGAATTCGGTTCCCATCGTTCAAGAACGAAAGGCCCTGATCCAACGGTTTTTGTGCCAATATTGCCGGCCTTGATCTCGCTTTCAGGAACGACGGCCGCATTGATGCTGGCTATCGCCGCCAATAGGGGAACGTCGGGCTGGGAGAGTTTGAAGACGACCGTTTCGTCGTCCGGCGTTTCAATAGCAGCAATGGATCCGAAATTGGCACGTGCCACCGCACCGGTCTTTTCATCCAAAATGCGCTCGAAGGATGCTTTCACATCGGCTGGCGTTACCGTCTGACCGTTCTGGAATTTCGCATTCCCGTCGAGCTTGAATGTGAGGACCTTTCCACCGTCGGAAAATTCCCAGCTCTTTGCAATGGCAGGTGCAATCTGAAGATCCGGACCAAGACGGACGAGCGGCTCGTAGATGAGTTCAAGTAGACGAATCGATGAAAATGCCGGCTGCTTATGCGGGTCGAGACCGGTAGCGTCCTGCGACCAGGCCATACGAAGCGTCGCGGCAGAAGCCGTAGACAGGCCCAGCCCGCTGAAGCTCCCAATGCTCAATGCCAATGTGGCGGCGCCCGCAATCAGGCTTCTTTTGAAAATCGCTCCCATTTTCTTCCCTCGCAAATCACTGCAATGCTGATGTCCGACCGCTTCCCCGCTTCGGCTCACGCTTTATTGGCATTTATTGCCTGTCTAAGAAATCCCCCAACATTCTTTAATGCCTTTCTTGCCTCATCCACTGGCATTCCGGTAATCGTGATGAGGATTGCAAGCTTGACGTCATTATCCGTCAGGGCGAGAACGCGTTTTGCCTCCCCCGCCCCGCAACCGGTTGCCTGCATGACAATTCTCGAGGCACGTGCGACAAGCTTGTGGTTGGTGGCACTGACGTCCACCATGAGATTCTCGTATGTTTTCCCTATTCGGATCATGCTCGCAGTAGTAAGCATGTTAAGCACCAGCTTCTGCGCCGTGCCGGATTTCAGACGCGTCGAACCTGTCAGTATTTCAGGTCCGACAACCGGCGATATGGCAATTTCAGCCATAGCCGCAATCGTGGAGTTCGGATTGCAGGAAAGCGCCACAGTCGTAGCACCAATTGATGCGGCGTAGGCCAGCCCCCCTATCACATACGGCGTGCGTCCGCTGACCGCGATTCCCACAACGACATCGTGCGAAGCCAGACTTATATCACGCAGATCGGCTTCCCCCAGCGAAGGGTCGTCCTCCGCACCTTCGACCGCATGTTGTAACGCATTCACGCCACCCGCAATCAACCCGACCACCATGCCTTCCGGAACGCTGAATGTCGGCGGGCATTCCGATGCATCAAGAACGCCAAGACGCCCACTGGTTCCGGCACCCAAATAAATCAGCCGACCGCCGGCGCGAAATGCCTCGACAATCTTATCAACTGCCTGTGCGACCTGGGGCAACACCTGCTCAACGGCGGCGGCAACCAGATGATCCTCGTCGTTGATCCGACGTACGATAGCAAGACTCGACAAGAGGTCGATATCCATCGTGCGTGGGTTTCGTTCTTCTGAAACCAGCCTGTCCAGTTCAGATAACAACGCGTGTTCCGTCATGCCCCTGCCTGCGTGTCGAGCAGCGTTCAAACGCGCCGCCTTATGGTTAAAAAATTTTAAGATTACAAATTCTGTCCGTCAATCATATTATGGAATAAATTATTCCTTATTAGCTAAGCTTCGCGCAAGGATGGTCCCGCCGGCGCCATTAGGTCTGTGGCGGTTATTGTTGTCGAATGCGGCGTCCCAGATATTTTTGCCCCGTGCGACTGCACCACATTGAGTATATTTTCGACATCGCCAACCACAGGAAGGTTCGTAAGCTCAACCCGGTATGAACTTAGCAGTGAAGCCGCCAACTGAGGCAGAGCAGCATTCTTCGCGCCGGAGATGTTGACCGCCCCTGTAATTCATGCCGCCGATAATGCGCAATCGTTCCACGTCTCGTCACCATGTCCTCTCTTGCAGATTGTTAGCTCATTCCATAGCCTTGAAAAGATTGGAATTTAATATTCCAAATCAGTTCGGGTTGTCTTATGTATCAGAGCAATCGAATATCGCGCCTTCCGATACCGGAATGGAGAATGATCACATATGTCGATCCTGCAGAAAATCAATGCCAAACTGAACGAACTGACCATTGCGGATCGAAAGATCGGTCAGTTCATCGTCGATCATCCCGAGCAGGTATTGAAGCTCTCATCCTCGGCCCTTGCAGAAGCGACCGGACGCAGTCAGTCCAGCGTCGTCAAATTCAGTCAAAAATTCGGCTTTGATGGTTATCAGCAGCTCAAGCTCGCCGTCAGCGAAGCGCGTGCCAAGCAATGGCATGCTCCGGCAGGCATGGTCCACGGCACTATAGAAACGGGCGACAGCTATATCATCGTTCTACAGAAACTTATCGGCAGTAAACTACAATCGATGCAACGAACGATTTCCGCCAACAACGAACACGATATCGACGATGCATTGCAAGCTCTGATCAGCGCCCGGCGTATTCACCTTGCTGGCGTCGGCGCTTCGTCACTCGTTGCGCGCGATTTTTCCTATAAGCTGATGAAACTTGGTCGCAACGTGATGCACGATAGCGACAGCCACATCCAGATGGCCAATGTCTCGACTTTACACGAGGGTGATGTGCTGTTCGCCCTTTCCTATTCTGGAACGAGCATCGAAACCCTTCGCATCGCGGAACAAGCCAAGAAATGGGGAGCGACCGTGATCGCAGTCACCGGACTCAACAGGAATCCGCTTAATGAAATCGCCGATATTTGCTTGTATACCGTAGCTGATGAAGAAAGGGTTCGGTCGTCATCGATAACAGCACGCGACGCACAGCTGGTTCTGACAGATTTGCTTTTTATCCTGCTGTTCCAGCGACAATCAGATGCCAATGATTACGTTCATAAAAGCGAAGCCGCGGTGTCTTCGTTGAAACTATGAGCAATAAGATCAATCAATAATAGCGGCGGCGGCGAGGCTCGCAAATGCAGCAACGAATGCTACAGCAACGGCACCCACTTTCGTGAAGAGATTGAATGTGTCACCAGGCGTTTCACGGTTGGACATGTTGAGATAGATGAGCGCCGCAACGATGACAGCAACCGAAAAACCAAAGGCGGAAACCCACTGCCACAGCTCAGACATAAAGCCTCACAGACGCTGACCCATTTTGAAACTGTGGTTTTTTACCCGAATTTTATTACCGCAGTATGACCCACTTAGTGTTTTGCGTTCCGGCGTCCAACGCAGAGCGCGGACCGCGAGCCCCAAACTCCATTGTACAAGCATCTGAATCCAGTGCCTGGAGATATGACTACCAGACAGCGAAAGCTCTGATATATCTGTCCGCAAGCGAGCAGCGTGCGCAGACTTTAACGGAAACGACCAGATAAAAGGTATGCATTATGACTTCAGCGTCATGTCTTCCAAGGATCGAACAGGAAGAACATCTTGAGCGATTGGCATTGTTGCAGGGTAAGCTGAGTGAGCGCGGTATCGGCGGGCTTCTGCTCGGACCGACGGCAAGTTTGCGCTATTATACCGGGCTTGTCTGGCATATCAGCGAACGTTTTCTGGGCGCCCTCGTTACGCCGTCGGAAGTAATTTATATCGTTCCCGGTTTTGAACAGAGCAGGGTCGAAAGCCTGCCGCATTTGCCGGGTGAAATCCGTACATGGCAGGAAGAAGAGAGCCCTGCGGCGCTGATTGCATCGCTCATTCCGGCAGGTGCCAAAATTGCAATCGATGATGCCGTCCCGCTGTTCGTCTATAACGCTCTAAAGCACGAAATCTCGCCTGAGCGCTTGATCGATGGCGGAAAGCTGATCCAGGAACAACGTAGCCGCAAGTCAGCCAAAGAAATCGCGATCATTCAGTACGCGATGGATTTGACACTCGAAGTCCACCGCCGCGCGCATGGACTGATAAAGCCCGGCATTGCTGCAAGCGAGGTGGTGCGTTTTATCGATGTACAGCATCGCGTCCTTGGCGCCACGGGCGGTTCGACATTTTGCATCGTCTCTTTCCGGGGCAGCAACGTCGTTGCCGCACGGCGCGGACGGCGAACAGTTTTATCAGCCGGGTGATGTCATCCTTGTGGATACTGGTTGCCGCATCGATGGCTATCATTCCGATCTCACGCGCACCTATATGCTGGAAGAGCCTACAGCAGAGTTTTCGCGCATATGGACAATCGAACGCGAAGCGCAACAAGCAGTTTTCGACGCGGCGAAGCTCGGCACGGCATGTTCAACCCTTGACGATGCAGCGCGCGCCACGCTCATAAAGCACGGATTGGGACCAGATTATGCATTGCCGGGCCTTCCGCATCGCGCTGGCCATGGTCTTGGCTTGGAGATTCATGAGGCTCCTTACATCGTTCGGGGCAATTCACTCCCGCTCGCTGAAGGCATGTGCTTCTCCAACGAGCCCATGATCGTGGTTCCGAACCAGTTCGGAATCCGCCTGGAAGATCATATCTATATGACGGCGAATGGACCGAAATGGTTCACGCACCCCGCTAAGGGCCCGACCGAACCTTTCGCGTAAGTCCGCACTTGCCGTTATCGGCCGGCTGGTATTCCCGCCCAGCTTTCCGATTGCTTTTCGGTAATTCCGATCAGATCGATAGCTCTTGCTGCGATCTGATCGGCCACTTCCTCGACCGTTTGCGGTTTGAAGTAAAAGGCCGGAACCGGCGGCATTACAATCGCGCCCATTTCCGTCACGGTACACATATTGCGCAAATGGACCATGTGCAGCGGGGTCTCCCGAGCGATCAGAACCAGTCGGCGCCGTTCCTTCAGGTGAACATCAGCGGCGCGCGTTAACAGACTGTCGCTGTGTCCTGTAGCGATCGCAGCGAGCGTCCGCATGGAGCATGGCGCCACGATCATGCCAGCGGTGACAACCGATCCGCTCGCGATCAGAGCACCTATATCGCTGACAGAATAGCTTCTGTTCGCGAGCCTGTGCAAAAGCCCATAACCATCCGGACCCAATTCGTGGCGCAAGGTCTGTTGTGCAGCGTCAGATACAACCAAATGGGTCTCGATATCGCTCATGGCGGAAAGCTGCTCCAGCAATTTGAGCGGGATGAGGGCGCCCGATGCGCCGGAGATACCGACTACAACTCGCTTCATCGCATATTTTCCCTATCCAGCCCGAGTTCCCCCCAAATCGCATCGACCCGGGCAACAACGTCATCGCTCATCTTCAATACAGCGCCCCATTCCCGTTCGGTTTCGGCACCGATCTTGTTTGTCGCATCAAGGCCAAGCTTTCCGCCCAAGCCAGAGCGTGGAGACGCGAAGTCGAGATAATCCACCGGTGTATGACCGAGCGTGATGACGTCGCGGCTCGCATCGAAGCGAGTTGCGAGCGCCCACATCACATCGTCCCAGTTACGGACGCTTATGTCCGGATCGACTGCAATTATGAGTTTCGTGTAACTGAACTGCGGCAGCATCGACCACAGCCCCATCATCACTCGCCGCGCCTGACCGGGATAGCGCTTGTCGATTGAAACGACCATTGCGCGATAGGAACATGCCGCAGGAGGCAACCACAGATCGGCAATTTCTGGAAACTGCTTTCTCACGATTGGCACGAACAGTTCGTTCATCACTTCGCCAAGTCTGGAGGGCTCGTCCGGCGGGCGTCCGGTATAGGTCGAAAGATAAACGGGATTTTTCCGCATGGTGATCGCGGTCACCTGCATGACCGGAAACTCCTCCACGCTATTATAGTAGCCGGTGTGATCGCCATAGGGGCCTTCTGGAGCAGTTTCCGAAGCGGAAACTCGTCCCTCCAGAATAATTTCGGCATTAGCGGGCACGACGAGAGGCACGGTACGTGCATTCACGACCGATGATCTGCGTCCGGCAAGCAGACCCGAGAACCCCAGTTCGCTCATCCCTTCTGGCAAGGGCATGACAGCTGCAAGAATCATCGCCGGATCGGCCCCGATAGCCACGGCAACGGGCATATCTTCGCCCAGTTCTTGCCACAAGCGGTGGTGACGTGCGCCGCCGCGTTGCGCAAGCCAACGCACGATGAGCTTGTCGCGGCCAAGCTTCTGCATCCGGTAGATTCCGACATTAACGTCAGATGGATCGCCGGGTGCCTGCGTAATAACCAGCGGCCAAGTGACAAGCGGTGCAGGTTCTCCCGGCCAGCACCACTGGATCGGCAGCAGATCGAGATTGACGGCCTCGCCTTCCAGTATCTTTGCCTGTACCGGTGCGCGCCGAACATGACGGATACGCATATTCAATGCGGCCTTCGCCAAAGGCAGTTTGCTCCACATTTCGCCTGCCGAACGGGGCGGACTTGGCGCTCGCAATTCCGCCAGCATCTCGGCAAAATCCGAAATTTCTTGAGGCGACCGTCCAAGTCCTAAGGCAATACGCCGCGCGGCACCAAAGAGATTGGCAACAAGAGGGATGGAATGCAAACGTCCGTCCGCATCGACCGGTTGCTCGAAGATCAGTGCCGGACCATCCGCCTCAAGCACTCGCTTATGGATTTCCGTGATCTCCTGGACGAGAGATACCGGACGTTTGATCCGGATAAGATCTTTGCGCCGTTCAAGCTCGGACAAGAAGCTTTGAAGGCACTCGTAGCGTAACGGAGAAGATGGAGCCGATTTCATGTCCGACTTTTGAATATCGAATTCTTCCGCCGTCTTTGATCTGAATCAAACTCTCGTTGTATTGAATCACTTAATTCTGAATTCACCTTTTAAAGCTCATCGGAGCTGAGTGATGATGAAGATACCTCCGGCTGTGGCTGTTCCAGCCCGGCTTGTTCCGCCGTTTCTGATCGCCCCATTTGTCTCGCGCATTTTCTTCCAGGTAATGCGCGCGCACCCCGGTCTCTTCGAGCGTCTGGGAGACTATGCGGCGAAGCGTTTCCGTTTTCATCCATCCGACATACCGTTCGCCTTTGTGATCGAGCCGGATAAGCCACGCATAACAATCGTGCGTGAAGACGAGGCGATTGAAGTCGACGCGGGCATTGAAGGGCCGCTGGTCATGCTGCTCGCGCTTCTCGAAGGCAGACTTGATGGAGACGCGCTGTTCTTCTCAAGAGATATCATCGTGACGGGTGACATGGAGGCCATGCTTGCACTCCGCAATGCGCTGGATGACTGCAACATAGATCTGCCATCTGACCTTGGCACAAGTGCGGGCCCCTTTGCGCCGATGGTTCGCGGCATCGCAAATTACATACGAAGCAAAGCCCTGAGTAAGGAAGCTGCAGGATGGAACTGATTTGCCCTGCAGGTACGCCATCGGCCTTGCGAGAAGCGGTAGATGCCGGAGCAGATGCCGTCTATTGCGGTTTTCGCGACGAAACAAATGCGCGCAACTTTCCGGGTCTCAACTTCACTCGTGAAGAACTGCGAGACGCAATCCAGTTTGCCCATGCGCGCAAAACGCAGGTTTTCGTTGCGATCAACACGTTCATGCGCGCAGGAGATGAACACGTCTGGTATCGGGCCGTTGACGATGCATCTTCCCTTGGAGCAGATGCGGTTATCCTCGCTGACTTCGGGCTGATGGCCTATACCGCCGAGAAGCATCCGACACAGCGGCTTCATGTATCCGTACAAGCTTCCGCTTCCAATGCAGACGCAATCCAGTTTCTTGTCGATGCGTTCAAGGCAAAACGTGTCGTGTTGCCACGTGTCTTAACAATTCCGGATATTGCGAAACTTGGCCGCAAGATCGATTGCGAAATGGAAGTCTTCGTTTTTGGAGGATTGTGCGTGATGGCGGAAGGGCGATGCTCCCTGTCTTCTTATGCAACGGGTAGATCGCCCAACATGAACGGTGTCTGTTCTCCGGCCAGTCATGTTCGCTACCGGCAGGACGGGAAGGAACTCGTTTCCGAACTCGGAGATTATACGATCAATCGTTTTCCCATAGGCGAACCCACCGGCTATCCAACGCTTTGCAAGGGCCGGTTTAACATTGCAGATGAACAAGGCTATGCATTCGAAGACCCCGTTTCACTCGACGTCATGAACCATATAGACGAGTTGCGAGCGGCGGGCGTCTCTGCGCTCAAGATCGAAGGCCGTCAGCGCGGCAAAGCTTATGTGAGCGAAGTCGTCTCGACGCTGCGTCGAACACTTGCTGCGCCCTCTGAAAACCGTGCAACCCTCCTTTCGCGTCTCCGGCTGCTGAGTGAAGGCCAGCAGACGACTTCAGGCGCTTACGACAAACGCTGGAGATAGATATGCCGGCAGCCAGCCTCAGCCTTGGTCCCGTTCTCTTTTTGTGGGATGGTCCAAAATGGCGCGATTTTTATTTCCGGATTGCCGACGAAGCTCCAGTAGCCAACGTCACGGTCGGTGAAATCGTCTGCTCCAAACGGTTTCATTTTATGGCTCCTCATCTGGAGACCGTAATCGAGCGACTGACGCGTGCAGGGAAGACCGTGAGCCTCGGTTCGCTGGCGCTCGTTATGCTTGAGCGGGAAGAAAAACAGACCCGCCAGCTGATTAGGGAAGCAACGCTCCCAGTGGAAGCAAACGACCTGTCAGCGCTTGGCCTCTTGTCGGGTGAACCACATATAGTTGGCCCCTTGGTCAATGTTTATAACGCTGCAACGGCAAAGGTTCTCGCTGCGCGTGGCGCACAGTCGATCTGTCTTCCGCCGGAGTTGCCAATCAGCTCGATCCGGGAAATCGTCAAAGCCGCGCCTGAGGTTGCATTTGAGATATTCACGTTCGGACGGGTACCGCTGGCTATTTCAGCCCGGTGCGCGCACGCGCGCTCAAAGGGCCAGATAAAGGATAACTGCCAGTTTGTATGCGGCGAAGAACCGGACGGGCTTCCTGTCAAGACACTCGATAGCCAACCCTTCCTGGCTCTCAATGGCGTGCAGACGCTCTCGCATACCTGTCAGTCGTTGATCGAGGACCTGTCCGACCTGCAAGATGCAGGGATCAGACGTTTCAGACTATCACCGCAGGACTGCGATATGGTGGAAGTGGCCCATATCCATGACGAGGTGTTGAAACAGGACATCAGTCCCAGCGAGGGGATAGCGCGTTTGCGAAAAATCTATCCCGGTGTGCCGCTCTCGAACGGCTTTTTGCACGGCAATATCGGAGCTGCTTGGATCAGCCGTCAGCGTTCAGCTGCGGTACATTGATCAAAAAGGTTGATCGCGATCTTTTGCAGACGGGCATGACTCGGCAAGGATAATCGTGCGCTTGATGCAGGCTCTTTAGGGCGAGGACTGTCGCCCGGCATCTTCATTCGTCATGCTGTACAGTCCGAAACCGTCCCGGGCTTTGTCCCATCCATTTATGAAATGCACGATAGAAGGCACTCGGTTCACTGTAGCCGAGTTCGGCAGCCACTTCTGCCACACTTAGCTTGTTTTCCTGCAAAAGCCTTTCGGCAATTACGAACCGCAATTCGTCCTTGATCGTGCCGAAGCTCTGCCCTTCCCCGCGCAGTCTGCGCCGCAAGGTCGGTGCGGACATGCCCAGCCCGCCAGCAAGCTCTGCAAAAGACGGCCAGTCCGTGACTGGCAAGGCATTCAGTTGCGTGCGTACTCTTGCGGACAGATCATTATCGTGGCGATAGCGGATCAGAATGTTGGCGGGGGCCTCGCGCAAAAAACTTTCCAACGCCACATCGCTACGAATGATCGGCAGCGACAGATAGGATGAAGAAAAAACCAGTCGTGTCACCGGCTGGTCGAATAGAACCGGTGCGCCGAAGAATTTATGATAGTCGTGCCGGTGGACCGGGGCCGGACAAGCAAAGTCGAGCGTCCGTAGCGGGATGCGCCGCCCAATCAGCCAGCAGGCGACACCCATCAAGATCAACCAATAGGCACGATAGGCAAAGGCCGGTCTAGGAGGTCCGGCATCGGTCAGAACGATATGGGCCATGCCATCACGGACCCGTAATTCGCCTTGCGGATCATCCAGCACCACATTGAGAAACTGCAAGGCCCGCCGCAAAGCTCGTTCCAGCGTACCGGCATGCAGCACGGCGTGACAAAGCAGATTGAAGCTGCCGGGACGCATCGGCCTTGCAGCCAGCCCAAAGAATTCGTCGTTGATCGTTTCTGCAATCAGCCACCATAGGCGACCATATTCCACGTTGGTGACGGGTTCTGTCACTGTTTCCGGCAGGCCGATCTGCGCCATAAGGGGAGCTGTATCTATCCCCCGGACACGTACACTTTCGAGAGCATCCTCGACAAAACCCGGTGCTATATTATGGCGTTCCATGGTTTCTCTATATTGCAAAATCGATCACGCATTTATGCATCTAATGCCATTGTTTGCAATGCGTGACGGGTTAACCTTTGGATATGGTTGGCCACGAGGAGGTGGCGGCAAGGGAGGATTATACTGGATGACTGGAACGTCTGTTTCAGCGCGGCTGCCGCGTTATGAGGACGCCGTTGCACAATTTCGCATCGAAGATGCTATCGCAAAGCTTCACGGCAATCCTGAAACCGGCATTAATGCCTGTGTTGAATGCTGCGACCGGCATACCGGGGACAATCGCATCGCCCTGCGCGCAATCACGGCGAATGGCGAACTTTCGGAGTTCACCTTCGAAGACCTGCGCGATATGGCTGCCCGGGTCGGCAGCGTGTTGAAAGATGCAGGCGTCAGCCCTGGCGATGTGGTCGCGGGCCTGTTACCACGAACGCCGGAGCTTATTGCGACCATCCTCGGCACATGGCGCATTGGCGCGATCTATCAGCCGCTTTTCACCGCTTTTGGTCCGAAGGCAATCGAACACCGGCTGAAAACCAGCGGCGCAAAACTGGTTGTCACAAACACCGCCAATCGCGCCAAGCTGACAGAAATCGACAACTCCCCCAAGGTCGCAATCGTACTCGCCTCTGGTGAAAGCCTGCCGGACGGGGACATTGATTTTTGCAAGGCGACTGCTTCCGCTTCGGCTGACTGCCCTCCGGTGCTTCGCACAGGCAGCGATCTGTTCATGATGATGTCGACCTCCGGCACTGCGGGCTTGCCCAAAGGCGTACCGGTCCCGCTTTATGCGCTGCTGGCTTTCGGCACCTATATGCGCGAAGCCATCGGTCTGCGTTCCGACGATGTTTTCTGGAATATTGCCGATCCGGGCTGGGCTTATGGGCTCTATTATGCCGTGACAGGGCCGTTGCAGCTTGGCATGGCGACCACGCTTTACGAAGGCGGCTTCACCGCTGAAAGCACCTACGACATCATTGAGCGCCTCGGTGTTACGAGCCTTGCCGGTTCGCCGACAGCTTTCCGTTTGCTGATGGCGGCGGGGCCTGAAGCAGCCAAACGCGTCAAGGATCGTCTGCGCGTAGTATCGAGCGCTGGAGAACCGCTCAATCCGGAAGTCATTCGCTGGTTCGATGCGTATCTCGGCGCGCCCATCTATGATCATTACGGGCAGACAGAACTGGGCATGGTGGTCAATAATCATCACGGCCTTGAACATTCGGTTCGGCACGGGTCGGCTGGTTACGCCATGCCTGGCTATCGCGTGGCCGTTCTGGACGAACAAAGCAATGAACTCGGTCCAAACCAGCCAGGCATCCTCGCCGTCGACATCGCAAGATCGCCGCTTCTCTGGTTTTCAGGCTATTACAATCAGGAAACGCCAGCCATTGCGGGTGGTTACTATCGCACGGGAGACACGGTGGAGTTTGAGCCGGATGGTTCGATCAGCTTCATCGGACGCGCTGACGACGTTATAACATCATCCGGTTATCGTATTGGACCATTTGACGTGGAAAGCGCACTTCTGGAACACGCGGCTGTCAATGAAGCGGCGGTTGTCGGCGTGCCGGATCTGCAAAGAACGGAAATTGTGAAGGCGTTCGTTATCCTTGCGCCTGGTTTCGAAGGTACGCAGGAACTGAAAGAGGAACTGGCGCTGCATGTGAAAAAGCGTCTCTCTGCCCACGCCTATCCACGTGAAATTGACTTCCTGAGCGAACTTCCCAAGACGCCAAGTGGAAAAATCCAACGGTTTCTCCTGCGCAAGGCGGAAATCGACAAACAGCAACAGACGAAAGCCTGAGGACGAGAATATGCAGATTAAGGATCGGGTATTTCTAATTACAGGTGCCAGTTCTGGCCTCGGGGCTGCGGTTGCAAAGTTGGCTGTCAACGCCGGCAGCAAGGTCGTACTTCTTGATGTGAACGCAGAAGCAGGCGAAGCACAGGCCAAGGCGCTTGGTGCGGCTGCAAAGTTTCACCGCACAGATGTCACCAGTGACGAGGATGGCAAAGCAGCTATCGCAGCCGCGGTGGAGACGTTCGGGCGCGTCGATGTACTCGTCAATTGCGCCGGAGTGGCTCCGGGCGAAAAGGTCCTGGGCCGCGACGGCGCGCATAGGCTGGAAAGCTTCACGCGGGCAATCTCGATCAATCTCATCGGTACGTTCAATATGCTGCGCCTTGCCGCCGAAGCCATGGCAAAGAACGAACCCGGCGAAGGCGGGGAGCGCGGCGTTATCATCAACACCGCATCGGTTGCAGCCTTTGATGGCCAGATCGGACAGGCGGCCTATTCCGCTTCCAAAGGCGGCGTTGCTGCAATGACCTTGCCGGTCGCCCGCGAACTTGCGCGTCACGGCATTCGCGTCATGACCATCGCACCGGGAATTTTCGCCACACCGATGATGGCCGGCATGCCGCAGGAAGTGCAGGATGCTCTCGGTGCATCAGTGCCCTTCCCGCCCCGCCTCGGACGCCCGGAAGAGTATGCGGCTCTTGCCTGCCATATCGTGGAAAACCAGATGCTCAACGGTGAAGTCATCCGCCTGGACGGTGCACTTCGCATGGCAGCGAAATAAAGCAATTCCAGGAAAAGTGGAAACCGGTTTTCCGTCCGGAATTGCGTACGGAAAGAACCAGCGAGGAACAATCATGTCCAACAGCGATCCTATTGTCATTGTCGGCGCTTCCCGTACTCCCATGGGCGGCTTTCAGGGCGATTTCGCCAGCGTCCAGGCGACGGACCTCGGTGCAGCCGCCGTTCGCGGCGCACTTGCCGGCGCGGGCCTTGCGCCGGAAGCGGTCGAAGACGTCTATATGGGCTGCGTTCTGCCCGCCGGTCAGGGACAGGCTCCGGCACGTCAGGCTTCGATCAAAGCCGGAATACCCGTTTCCACTGGCGCAACGACCGTCAACAAGATGTGTGGCTCCGGCATGAAGGCAACCATGCTTGCCCACGATCTTCTCCTCGCGGGTTCGGCGAATGTGATCGTATCGGGCGGCATGGAAAGCATGACTAACGCCCCCTATCTGCTGCCCAAGGCACGTGGCGGCTACCGTATGGGACACGGCCAGATTCTGGACCATATGTTCCTCGATGGACTTGAAGATGCTTATGACAAATGCCGTCTCATGGGCACCTTTGCCGAAGATTGCGCGGAAGCCTATCAATTCACCCGTGAAGCTCAGGATGAATTCGCCATTGCCTCGCTAACGCGTGCGCAGAATGCTATCAAGGACGGGCTTTTCGCCGCAGAAATCACGCCCGTTACAGTGAAGGCTGGTCGCAATGAAGTTGAAGTTTCGATTGATGAGCAGCCCGGCAAGGCTAAGCTCGATAAAATTCCGACCCTTCGCCCGGCATTTCGCGACGGCGGCACGGTGACGGCCGCCAATTCCTCCTCGATCTCGGATGGGGCAGCTGCCCTCGTCCTCATGCGCGCATCCGAAGCGGAAAAGCGCGGGCTCACCCCACGCGCGATTCTGGTCGGCCATGCGACCCATGCCGACAAACCGAACCTCTACCCCACCGCTCCCATCGGGGCGATAAGCAAGCTATCCGAGAAAATTGGCTGGAATCTGGGAGACGTCGATCTCTTTGAGATCAACGAAGCTTTTGCGGTCGTCGCCATGGCCGCCATGCGCGATCTCGATCTTCCGCACGACAAGGTCAATATTCATGGCGGTGCCTGCGCGCTTGGCCATCCGATCGGCGCGTCGGGTGCGCGTATCCTCGTCACCCTGCTTTCAGCTCTCGAAACCCACGGTTTGAAGCGCGGCGTAGCCGGCATTTGCCTGGGTGGCGGCGAAGCAACTGCAGTCGGCATCGAAAGGATCGTTTGATGCTCTTGAACGATACGCAGGAGCAGATTCGCGAGGCCGCCCGGCAATTCGCACAGGAACGGCTTGCGCCGGGCGCTGCTATACGCGACAGAGAACACGCTTTTCCGCGCGCGGAGCTCACCGAAATGGGAGAGCTTGGCTTTCTCGGGATGCTGGTGCCGGAAGAATGGGGCGGTTCCGATCTCGGCACGGTTGCCTATGCGCTGGCGCTTGAAGAGATTGCGGCTGGTGACGGTGCATGTTCGACCATCGTTTCGGTCCATTCATCGGTCGGCTGCGTTCCGATCCTGCGTTTCGGCACCGAAGAACAGAAACAGCGGTTTCTGCCCAAAATGGCATCCGGTGAATGGATTGGCGGATTCGCATTGACCGAACCCCAGGCCGGATCTGACGCCTCCGCGCTCAAAACGCGCGCACGCCGCGATGGCGATCACTATGTAATTGATGGTTCCAAGCAGTTCATCACATCGGGCAAGAACGGCAGCGTGGTGATCGTGTTTGCCGTTACCGATCCATCGGCCGGCAAGAAAGGCATTTCCGCATTCATCGTGCCGACCGATACACCGGGTTACGAGGTCGTGGCCGTTGAACATAAGCTGGGCCAGCATTCGTCTGACACCTGTGCGCTGGCTTTCACCGATATGCGCATTCCAGCGGAAAACCGTCTGGGCGAAGAGGGCCAGGGCTACAAAATCGCGCTTGCCAATCTGGAAGGCGGCCGCATCGGCATTGCTGCGCAATCAGTCGGCATGGCCCGCGCAGCGTTTGAAGCTGCATGTGCTTATGCCAAGGAGCGCATTACATTCGGCAAGCCGATCATCGAACATCAGGCTGTCGCTTTCAGACTTGCTGACATGGCAACAAAGATTGAGACGGCCCGGCAGATGGTCCTGCACGCAGCCGCGTTGCGCGAGGCAGGCAAACCCTGCCTGACGGAAGCGTCGATGGCTAAGCTTGTAGCCTCCGAAATGGCAGAACAGGTCTGCTCCGCTGCGATTCAAATTCATGGCGGCTATGGCTATCTGGCTGATTATCCGGTTGAGCGCATTTATCGCGATGTTCGCGTCTGCCAGATTTACGAAGGCACCAGCGACGTGCAGCGTCTGGTCATTGCGCGAGGACTGTGACCGCCTTCCGCAATAATGTTTGCAAGTCACGATGAAAATCGGCCAAAGAGCGCATGCGGATATGCATATATCCGCATGCAGGATGTGAGGCCCGATGGCTGTTCGCCCGATTGCAAGCTATCCGGATAAGCGACTGCGCGCCCTAGCCGCGCCGGTCACCATATTCGACAGCGCTTTGCAGGAACTTGGCACCGATCTTCTCGACACGATGCGTGCAGCACCCGGCATCGGCATAACGGCGCCGCATATCGGCGTATTGAAGCGTCTGGTAGTTTTGGAACTGCCTGAATCGAGTCCGAAATTCTATGTGAATCCGGAAATCGTCTGGGCCTCAGAAGAAAAAATCCTTTACCAGGAAGGCAGTGTCTCGATGCCAGGCGTTGTCGATGAGGTCGAACGCCACGCCCGCATCAAAATCCGCTATCAGAACCTCGACGGGAACGAGCAAACCGAGGAATCTGAAGGTCTGCTCGCCGTCTGCCATCAGCACGAAATAGATCAGCTTGACGGTATTTTCTGGGTTCAACGCCTTTCGCGATTGCGCCGAGACCGCCTCATCAAACGCTATGAGAAATCGCAGCGCCAGAGATAACCGTCACTGCGATACTCGTTTAATAAAGCAGACGAGCGCGAATAGTGCCCGGTATTTCGCGAATGGCCTGTAACACCGTTTCGCTGGCCTCCCCCACGCCGTCAGCTTCCATTACAAGGTAACCCACTTCGCCATCGGTCTGTAGAAACTGACTGGCGATATTGATGTTATGTGTCGAGAAAACATTCACGAGGCTGTTGAGAATGCCCGGGCGGTTTTCATGCACGTGCATGAAACGTGTGCCGGTTGGACGTGGCGGCAACTGCACCTGCGGGAAGTTGACAGCACCCAAGGTAGAGCCGACATCGGAATATTCGACCAGCTTTCTGGTCACTTCCGTGCCGATGCGTTCCTGTGCTTCTTCCGTCGATCCTCCGATGTGGGGCGTCAGAATGACATTCTCCAGCCCCTGAATGGGCGAGACGAACTTGTCATTGTTGGAAGCCGGTTCAACCGGAAACACGTCGATGGCAGCGCCAGCGAGGTGACCTTCCTGCAGGACTTTTGCCAAAGCCTCCAGATCGACAACCGTACCGCGTGCATTATTGATGAGGAATGCGCCCTTCTTCATCTTGCGCAGCTTTGCTTCGGTAATCAGCTTTGAAGTCGACTTGTTGGACGGCACGTGCAGGCTGACAACGTCCGAAATCTTGAGCAGCTCGTCGAGGCTCGCAGCCGGTTTGACATTGCCATATTGCAACTTGTCGGAGGTGTCGAAGTAGCGGACCGTCATGCCCAGGCTTTCGGCCAGATTGCCTACCTGCGAACCGATATTGCCGTAGCCGATAATACCCAGTGTCTTGCCGCGCACTTCGCGGCTGCCGATTGCTGTCTTATCCCAACCGCCTGCATGAGCGGAGACCGAACGCGGAAAAATCCGGCGCATCAGCATTATGATTTCGCCAATCACCAGTTCCGCCACCGAACGGGTGTTCGAAAATGGTGCGTTGAAGACCGGAATTCCGCGCTTACGGGCAGCTTTAAGTTCAACCTGGTTGGTCCCGACGGAGAAGCAACCGACAGCGATCAGGCGGTTGGCTGCGGCAAAAATCTCTTCGGTCAACTGTGTCCGGGAACGAATACCGACAATATGTGCTGACGAAATCGCTTCGATCAGATCGGCCTTGTCCAGCGCCTTCGGCAAGTGCGTAACGTTAGTGTAACCGGAGGCTTTGAAATAATCTACGGCCGTCTGATTGATGCCTTCCAGTAGAAGAACATTGATGCGGTCGCGTGCGAGGGAGAGACGTTCAGTCATTTTGGGGATTTCCAGGCTGTAACAGCGAATAGTCGGTTTACGACATGAATGAACGCAAAGCCGTCGTCAACAGGATGAACTGAAAGATTTTACCCCTATTGCAGATTCACGAAGAAAGTGAACGGGCGATCACCTTTCCAGAACTCCGGGGAGGCCTAATTGATAGGTCATTGGCACGCGACAAAAGCTAATATTGTCTTGCGTGCGTAATGGCGTCGTACTTCATGACAGCAACCGGAGGAATGCACTCCATGAGCGAAATGATCACCCTCGACACACATGAAGCCATCCGGGACTGGGTGGCTGCTCGCAACGGAAATCCGGCTTTTGTCAGCACTTCTACCGATCCAGATGCTGCGCCGGTCTTACGAATTGTTTTCGAGCCAGAGTTTGTCGCCGATGTCGAACGCCCGCTGGATGCGGGCGGTCTTGAAATCGTCGAGTGGGAAGATTGGTTTCGCCTGTTCGACCGGGAAAAACTGGTGATGCTGGTGGCGCGTTCAAAGCCGGGGAAACTCGATACTTATTACCAGATTCTTCCGAGCTGATCGCTTTCCGGGCAATTACCAAGCATATAAGGCGGACCAGTTTCAAGCCGGCCTGTCGGCCTGAATCTTCAGCCCTTCAGTTTCCGGCCGATGGTTTCTGCGACCAACGCCAGCGAAATGGCCCCGGCATCAGGATGACCAATGCTCTTGTCGGCCAGCGGTCTGGCGCGACCAAGTTTCGGAGCAAGGGGCGCTGTTGCTTCGGCTGCCGCCTTTGCTGTGTCGGCAGCGTTATTCCATGCGTCCGCCAGCGGAACACCTGATGCAAATTCGCTTTCAAGCGTTTCCACAAAAGGCACGAAAGCATCCACCAACGTCTTGTCGCCGGGTTTTGCCCGGCCAAGCGTAGTAACGGCATCAAGCGCGCGCCTGCCGCCACGGACGACCGCACCATCATCGATGCTGCCATTGTCGGAAAGTTCCGCGCTCCATGAGCGCAGCAGAAGTCCCCACAGCGCTCCAGATGTTCCCCCAGCCCGGTCAGCCCATGCGTCACCGGCTACAGCCAATACGCTTGCGGCCCCGGCTCCAGCTTTCACGGCTTGATCCGCAGCCTCTTTTGCAGCCGCGGAGCCCCGTCGCATGCCCTGCCCGTGATCGCCGTCGCCGGCAAAGGCATCGATGCGGCCCAGTTCTTCTTCGGCTTCGACCAGTGCGTCGGCGATAGCATGCAGAATAGCTTGGATGCACACGCCTCCGGCGCGTCCTGCCTCATCCGCTTGAGCAAAATCGGGATTTGCATCCTCACTGGTGACGATATCGTCCGCAGGCTCGACTGCAATCGCTTCCCCGCGACGAAGAACCGGCGTATCGCAGGCGGCTGTCCAATAGCGCTCGAGCTCGTCATCGAGCCAAAGGAGGGTCAACGAGCAACCTTGCATATCAAGGCTGGTGACAAATTCACCCGCTTCTGGAGCTACAATATCGAGATCGGCTTTTTCCAGAAGCGACGCAATCGCCGTCCACAAGACAAACAGCTCTTCATATTTTGTCGCACCAAGGCCGTTCAGAATAACCCCGACTCTTTGCGTTCCCTTCGGACGTTCCGCCAGAAGTTTCTCCACCAGCAAGCTCGCCAGACCGGAGGCAGGCAGGATTGCTTCTTCCTTGATCCCCGGCTCGCCATGAATGCCGAGGCCAAGCGCCATCTGGCCTTCCGGCACAGTAAAGAGCGGATGTGGTGCTCCTGGCAACGTACAGCCTTTGAATGCAACGCCGAATGAAACGGTGTTCGCGTTGGCATGACGGGCCAGCCGCTCGACTTCGTCCAGAGACAGACCGGCTTCGGCAGCAGCACCGGCAATCTTGAACACGACCAGATCGCCAGCAATGCCGCGCCGCTTGTCATGCATATCTGCCGGGGCACTGGCCACGTCGTCGGTTACCGGTACTATGCGGACATCAATACCCTCGGCGCGCAGGCGCTCGGCAGCAACGCCGAAGTTGAGGACATCGCCAGCATAATTCCCGAAACCCAGAAGAATACCGCCACCTTTGTGCGCCTGGCGGCAAACACGAGCCACCGCCGCTGTGGATGGCGAAGCAAATACGTCACCTGCAACAGCTGCGTCCGCCAGGCCGGGCCCCACATATCCCGCAAACGCCGGGTAATGACCAGAACCGCCACCGACGACCACAGCGACCTTGCCTTGGGGCACCTTTGTGGAACGAATGACGCCGCCGCGGACATGGCGAACATAGCGATTATAGATATTGGCAAAGCCGGCGAGAGCGGTCGAGGCAAACT
Source organism: Ochrobactrum sp. AP1BH01-1 (assembly GCF_018066705.1). NCBI lineage: Bacteria > Pseudomonadati > Pseudomonadota > Alphaproteobacteria > Hyphomicrobiales > Brucellaceae > Ochrobactrum > Ochrobactrum sp. AP1BH01-1. Next base: position 30,247 of record NZ_JAGPOU010000004.1, read on the forward strand.
CCTCGGGCGCATCGAAAATAGTCGTCATTAAAACAGTCCTTGGTCTGGGGCATTAGCCGCGTGGCAGAATACGGCGCAGATAGTCACGATTTGTAGCCGAAACGGAAAGTCCGTCGCCACCATAATGTTCGCATAAAAATGGGCTGGCAAATCCGTGATCCAGCGCCATTCTGATCACCGTGCGATAATTGATGATGCCGCTTTCAAGGGGAGCCGGATGCGTGACGATTACACCGGACGCGGGGTCTTCGGTGCGGATGTAGTTCTTGACGTGCCAGAACTTTGCGTAAGGCGCCACCTTCTCCATCATCTGCTGCCAATGCTCGACCGGACGGTGCAGTCGAATGAGATTGCCCAGATCAGCGTTGATTCCGACATTGTCGAGACCAACTTCCTCAACAAAACGAACCGAACTGTCCGCAGTACCAAGATATGTATCCTCATACATTTCAAGCGAAAGCTCTATACCGAGCTCCTCCGCATGGCGTCCGAGTTCGCGAATTCGCTCCACGGCCTTTTTCCAGACAGCCGGGTCATCCGGGTTCTTCGCCCCGTCAACCGTCCAGAACCACAATGCCTGTTTCTGTGCATTCGTCAGCGGTTCAAACAATCCGAAGGAAACACTGCCGGCGCCGATCTCTTTCGCCGTGTCGATAACCCGATGCCCATAGGCCAGATATTCATCACCGCGTTGGACGTCGATCACGCTGCGCCGCGAGGTCGAAATTGCCGGAATGGTCAAGCCCAGCGATCTAACAACGGCCATAAACTCGTCGAGGCGCGCGGGTGACAAATCTGCGAGCCGCAGCCAGCTATCCGTCGGGTCAAGTTCCGTAAAGCCTGCATCCGCGACATCGGATAAAGTATGCGCCCAACCTTCGGACGACTGATCCTGCACGGAGCTGCCATCCGGCAGTATGTTGGGATGCTGGATCATCGCTGCAGCAATTGGCCAGGTTTCCCGTGTCCATTTGGAAGTCGTCTGTTTCAACTTACATTCCTGTTCTTTTACATGATCCATCGAGATCAGGCCGCATTGCCATTGTTTGAGGGAAGTTCGGGCGTCCGGTTCCGAAGCTTGCTGATCGCCCAGAAGATGGCTGGCGAGACCAGCAGAAAGACGCCGAGCGTCATCAGTGAAGCAACGAGACCATTCGACCAGAATACAGAAAGCTCACCGCCGGACATCATCATCGATTGGCGGAATGCATCTTCAGCCTTGTCTCCGAGAACCATGGCGAGAACCAACGGCGCCAGCGGATAATCGAGCTTCTTGAAGATATAGCCGAGCACACCAAATGTGATCACCAGCCAGACGTCGGTTATCGAGTTGGCAACCTGATAAGCGCCCGAAAAAATGACCGCGACAATGATCGGACCGATGATCGAGAACGGCACGCGCAGGATTGATGCATAAAGCGGCACGGTCGCAATCACCAGAATGACGGCGACAATGTTGCCGAGATACATGGAGGCAATCAGACCCCAGACGAAATCCGGACGATCCGTGAACAATGTCGGACCCGGAGTGAGCCCCCATATCATCAGCCCACCCATCATCACGGCAGCGGTTGCCGAACCCGGAACGCCGAGTGCAAGCATGGGGAGAAGTGCAGATGTTCCGGCCGAATGGTCGGCGGTTTCCGGTGCCACGATACCGCGAGGATCGCCTTTGCCGAACTTCGATTTGTCGCGTGCAGAACGGCGAGCCACCCCGTAGCTCATGAAGGATGCAGCGGTTGGTCCGGCAGGCGTTATGCCCATCCAGATGCCGATCAGCGTGGAACGAACGAGCGTAAACCAATAGCGCGGCATTTCGAGAAGAGTGCGCCCGATCTCACCAAGACGCACCCGCGCCTTGATACCGTCGAAACGAAGCCCCTCCTCAGTTGTCAGCAACAATTCACCGATCCCGAACAGGCCCATTACTGCGATCAAAAAGGAGATACCCTTGATGAGTTCCGGTATGTCGAATGTCAGGCGCAGATTGCCGGAGATCGTGTCCATACCTACAGAAGCAAAGGCGAAGCCAATCATCATGGAAACGAGCGTCTTGAACGGCGATTGCGCGCCCATGGATATGAAACTGGCGAAAGCCAGAAAATAAACAGCGAAATATTCCGGGGATGAAAACCGCAGGGCGAAATTGGCGACCCAGCTTGAGAGCAGTGTAATCATCACCACGCCAGCCAGTGCGCCGATCCCAGCCGAGACGAATGCCAGCGTCAGCGCGCGGCTCGCATGTCCGGCCTTCGCCATCGGATAGCCGTCGAAAGTGGTGGCTACGGACGAAGGTTCGCCCGGAATGTTGAACAGAATGGACGTTGTCGACCCGCCGAACAGTGCCCCCCAATACATGCACGAGAGCAGAATAATCGCGGAGATCGGGTCCATCGTGAATGTCAGCGGCAAAAGCAGGGAAACGCCATTGGGCGCGCCCAATCCCGGCAGGACGCCAACCAGAATTCCAAGCGTCACCCCCAACATCATCAGCAGAACGTGATTGAAGCTGAGTATGTGGGCGAAGCCGTCCATCAGGAGACTGAAGTTTTCCATGTCTTTCCTCCAAAGACATCGGACTTTCCGGTATCAATAAATCCCGAAGAAAGCCTCGACCGGACCTTTAAGGAGCGGAACCTTGAAGCCGATTTCAAAAATGATGAAAAAGAAGAGCGAAACCGCAATACCGGCTGGCAAGGAAGCCCACCACTTGTAGCGTCCTTGAAGCATCATCGCTCCAGCGATGTAGAGTGCCGTGCCGACATAAAGTCCGAGAACCGTCGATATGGCAGCGAAGGCAACCAGCGGCAAGGTGAAACCGAGAACCGGTTTCAGCCGGGAGAGCTCAACGAAGACTTCTCTGCTATCGCGATGTTTTACAAATGCCGAAACAAGATTAACAGCACTTCCGAACAGGATCAGCAGGCCGATGTAGAACGGAAAATAACCCGCATCCGGCCCCATTTCCGTCCAGCCCGTACCGGCCTGTTGCGAGCCGTAACAAACCGCAGCCCCCAGCGCGCCCGTGAGGAGAGCCACGCCCGCCTCGACGGTGAAGCGGGAAATTCCGCCTTCGCCATTCTCACTCATATGATGAGCTCCTTCGATGGAAGATGCAGGCGCCAGCGGCACCTGCACAAATGCCCAAACATCAGTTGGCCAACCAGCCTTCACGCTTGAGCACCGCCGTTACCGCCGTTTCATCATTCTTGATAAAGGACGAAAGGTCGTTTCGGCTCATATACGCGGCAGATTGCGAACTATCGGTGAGATATTTCGCCCATTCAGGTGTTTCAGAAACCTTCTTGAGTACGCCCGCATAATAGTCGACGACTTCCTGATCGACCCCTGCTGGCAGCCAGACGGTGCGTGGCATGGAGTAATTTTCGATTGCGATCCCTGCTTCCTTGCAGGTTGGAATGTCGCTCCACCCCATATCGCCAGCGACCTTGCCTTCCCCCTTGAGCTTTTCGCTCTTGAAGACACAAAGCGGCTTCACCATACCGGCCTGCCACTGGCCGAGATTCTCGCTCGGATTGTTGACATTCGCCGCAATATGCTCGCCTGCAAGCTGAACCGCAGCTTCCCCACCGCTCTTGAACGGAATGTAGCCGAGCTTTGAGCCCGTGGCCTCGTTGATCATGGATGTGAGAATCTGGTCAACATCCTTGGACTGGCTTCCGCCAACCTTCATGCCCGCATCGTCCTTCGCCCTCGCGATGAACTCTGCGGCTGTCTTGAACTCAGACTTTCCATGGACCCATAGAATGAACTCGTCCGCAGCAAGCGCCGAAACGGGGATCAAATCATCCGATTTATAAGGAACCTTGGCGCGCACCGGCAAGAGATAAGCGTTGTTGGTGCCGAAAGCGAGTTTATAGGGATCGCCCTTGTAGCCTGCGGTATAGACAAAACCCTCGGCCCCGCCTGCACTCCCCTTGTTTGTGACGACGATGGGCGCGCTCATCAGCTTATACTTGCCGATGATTGACTGGATCGTACGCGCAAAAATATCGGTCCCTCCGCCCGGTCCAGCGGTCACGACAAATTCCACAGGACGCGTCGGCTCGAATGCGAGCGCGGGCAATGCAATCACCGCCACTCCCGCGGCGAGGCATGCAATATGCACAGACTTCTTCATGTTGTATCCTCCCAGTTAGGCGGCACGGGCCTCCCCCCATGCCGATCATGTCAACGTGACGAAAAATCAGCAAGCACCCGAAAGTGCTGCGGCTCTTTTCGTCATCCGCGCCGCAAGCAGGATTGCTTCACGCGTGGCTCCCACGTCGGCAATCCCTTTTCCGGCAATATCGTAGGCCGTGCCATGGGCCGGCGTGCAAAGCGGAAAGGGCAAGCCGCCCATCATTGTCACCCCTTTGTCGAATCCCATCAGCTTCATCGCGATCTGGCCCTGATCGTGATACATGGTCAGCACCGCCTGAAAGCCATCTTTCAGAGCACGCAAAAACACCGTGTCAGCCGGGAACGGGCCGTCCACATTGAACCCCTTCGCCTTGGCCGACTTTACCGCCGGTTCAATGATATCGATTTCTTCCATGCCAAAACTGCCACCGTCACCGGCGTGTGGATTAAGACCGGCTACTGCAATCTTCGGGTTGTCGTATCCCGCCTTTTTAAGGCACGCCCAAGCCAGTTCGAGCTCAGCAAGAATTCCTTCGACAGTCAGCGTCGATGCTACATCCTTGAGCGGAATATGCGACGTCACGCGCGCGTTCCAAACCTTCTCCAGAACGTTGAATTCACGCACCTTGCCCGTGAAGTTCAGCACATCGGCAACAAAGCGGATTTCGTCGTCGTAGCCCGGATAGGCAAACCGCATGGCCTGCTTGTTGAAAGGCGTAAAGCACACAGCCTCCGCGTGACCTGCATCGGCAAACTTCAATGCGGTACGAAAATTGTGGGTTGCGAAAGTTCCACCGACCAACGTCGCCTCGCTACGCACGACATCCTTCGGATCGAGATTCTTCAGGTCAACGAAGACGTGCTTGCCCAACGGCATGTTAGGCGCATTCTCGATATTGGCATCCTGCAGATCAAGCTCGACAGCCGCGACACGCGCACCCTCATCCAGAACGCGGCGATCACCGAAAACGATAAGATGCGCTTCTCTTTTGACCTCCGGCAAGGCGAGAAGACGCGCCGTCAGCTCGGGACTGACACCAGCTGGATCTCCCATTGCAAGCGCAATTACGCTCGGTTCAGCGCCAGTGGCGGTCATTCGCATCCTCCTCGTCTGCATTCTGTATGCAGCATGCATAAGATAGTCGTCTGGATGGCGCAAGCATTTTGTATTCTGTATGCAGCATTTTATATTGACGGTTGAGAGCGGGCCGGCCATCTTCGCCTGAGATGGTGAGATAAGGATTCGAGCTCACTCTTTGAGAAAAAGGCCGATGGACGAAATTCAGAAAACCGAGCAAGCCGATAACGGCTCACATGCGTTCCGCCGGACTGCTTTGCACGATATGCTCGTCAACCATCTGCGTGACATGATTATCGAAGGGCAGCTGGAACCGGGCACGCGCCTGCATGAAGGTCAACTGGGCGAACAGCTTGGCGTGTCCCGCACACCGCTGCGTGAAGCGATCAAGTATCTGGCGAGCGAAGGTTTGGTGGAACTTGTTCCAAGCCGCGGCGCTGTTGTGAAACGGTTCAGTGCCGCCGATGTAAAAGACATGCTTACAGTCCTGCGCACCTTGGAAGAGCTTGCCGGAAAGCTCGCCTGCGAACTGGCGACCGACGGGGAAATCGCAGAGGTTCGGGGACTGCATGATGAGATGATCGAGCGCTATAAGCACTCTGACCGCCTGCAATATTACAAATTGAACCAGCAGATTCACCTCGCCATCGTTCGCCTTGCCAAGAACCCGACGCTGGCTGACATCCACCAGATGCTGCAGACGCGATTGAAACGAATCCGCTTTGTAGGACATGAGGGCGCGGAGAAATGGGCAGCCGCAGTGTCCGAGCATGAAGAAATGATTGAGGCTCTGGAAGCCCGCGACGCGACCCGGCTATCCGAAGTATTAGGGCGCCATTTGACAAAGGCTTGGGAGCGCGTTCGCGACACCCTGTAGGCACTCAGGCTGCCAACTTGTCTGTTTGCCTCGATCGGCAGGACAATGGACCGTTTGATCGAAAACCATCTACATCGTCCCCTCGCGCTACATATCGCACCGGGCACTTTACGCTGGTCCGCATTGAACCAGCGCAACATGTACCAGCAGGCGCTTCGACTTTACCGATAGATGCCTGTATGGATCTCTCCGTCCACACCACACCAGGCACGATACATGCCGGGACTGTTGAACGGCAGGCTGACATTGCCCTTGCGGTCCACCGCAACAAGACCGCCAGAACCGCCAATTTCGCCAAGTTCACGGACAACGGCACCCGCCGCTTCGCCCAACGACTGCCCCGCCCAGCGCATCCGCGCATCAATTTCATGACCCACGGCCCAGCGAATGAAATATTCTCCGTGTCCTGTGGCTGAAAGCGCGACTGTCTGGTCATCCGCCCAGGTTCCCGCCCCTATGACCGGGCTGTCACCCACGCGTCCCGGTGTCTTGGCCGTCATACCGCCGGTAGAGGTAGCGGCAGCCAGATGTCCGAAGCTATCCAATGCCACAGCGCCTACCGTGCCGTGCTTGCGGGCGGGATCGCCATCGTCGGCAGCGCCGCTGCGGCGCCGCGCCATTTCCTCGTGCAGTGCCTTGCGACGCTGTTCTGTGGAGAACCATTCCCGAGCCATCATTTCCAGACCGGCTGCTTCGCAAAAACGCTTGGCTCCTTCGCCAGCCAAAAACACGTGTTCAGTCTGTTCCATGACAGCACGTGCCGCCAGCACAGGATTGCGCGGTCCGCAAATTCCAGAAATCGCTCCACAAGCACGAGTTGCGCCATCCATGATGGCTGCGTCCATCTCATGCGTTTCATCCGCTGTGAAAACGGCTCCGCGACCGGCGTTGAAGAGAGGGTTTTCTTCCAGAGCAATCACCGAGGCGGTCACGGCATCTAGTGCCCTGCCACCACCACGCAGGATATCCAGCCCAGCTTGCAGGCATTCCCGCAGACCAGCGTGATAGGCCGCTTCCTTCTCCGGCGTCATATTGGCCTTCACAATGGTGCCGGCGCCGCCGTGCAATGCGATTACGGGTACAAATTCGGACATCTTAACTCACTGTTGAAGAGGCTCTCAAAGTCAGAACGGCTCGAAGAACCGTACAAGCTATCTAAATGTATCCGCCTGTTTTGACTGGTTCGTTTCGCTTTGCATATTTTCGAGTTCCCTGGGCAGTGGCGAGCTTGAACAGCGTAAATGCATCTCGCGAACGAACTGTTTTCTCCGCTTCTCGTCGTTCTCTTTGATGGCTGCTGCAATACCCAGACCATAAGGACCTATAAGAAGTCCGGGAGCCAAGTCGGAAACCTTTTTTTCCCTCGCCTCGTAGTTCACAGCCTCTGCACGAATCTCTTCGCACTGCGGGGACTGCCATTTGGGGTCCTGGGATGAGAGAGTAGCAGCATAGTTTTGCGGCGATGTCGTACATCCGACCGCGGCCAATAATAGGAGGCAAACGGCCCCTACCCCTAGATATCTGATTACCATTTCGTTCCATTTCTACGAGCGATAGATTTCAACTGCAATGCAAGCGCTCTATTCTGGCGCATTGCCATTGGCCGCGAGTATTGCATCCGCTGCCAGTCCGCCTGCCATCCGGTAATCGTCCGGCCAGTCTTCATCATCAAATACGCAAAGCGCAATTGTCGCACATCTTTGCCTCTCCCTCAGGATAGCAAGTGCGATTGCATCGACAGGCGTTACTTTTTCGTTCGCTTCCGAGACTTCGCGCCACAATTTTCTGGCCGCATCTACAATGTCATGGGGAAATTCCATGCCGTTTGCCTTTTAACGTGATTCAATGCGCAGCAAATTTCGGCTCGTCGAATCACAAACTCTTACCCGCTGTTTCTATCGTTTCACAGTTCAATGCGGCAGACACTTCTCATCAATGCCGCATTCGACGAAACACCTGGCCGCGAATGACTGCAACTGTCACGATTTTATGACTGCAATCGCAAATGCCTTAGGTTAGGCTCGCCGCGGAATACTACCTTGGAAATCTCAGTGGAGAGGCGTGGCATGATGGTTGAATCCAGACCCGTTCGCATCATTCGGACGGTTGTTGAAACATTGCGCCCCCAGTTTAACGTAGAGTTATGGGACGGTACGCGCATAGGTACATTCGACGGCCCGTCATTGGTGATCAACGATCCGACAATCGTTCGGCAACTACTTCTGAAACCCAACTACGATACACTGATAGATATCTGGACATCCGGCCGCGTTGATATCAGCGGTGGCACAATCTTCGATCTTGCAAAAGCCAAAACCGACGGGAGCGTGAAGAAAAGGCTGAAAGAGTTGCCAAAATGGCAATTGCTGAAGGATCTTCCTGCGCTGTTATTCGCTGGCAAAACCAACACGCGCGAAATTCTGGACGGCAAGGAGCCTTTCGTCAGCGGATCGAGCAAGGAAGCGATTACGCATCACTACGATGTCTCCAACGAATTTTACCGCCTGTTTCTCGATGAGCGGATGGTTTACACCTGCGGGTACTTTACCGATTGGGCGAACGATATCGACCAGGCCCAGAAGGACAAGCTCGAACTCATTTGCCGAAAATTACGCCTGAAGCCCGGCGACCATCTTCTGGATATCGGTTGCGGCTGGGGCGCACTTCTTATCTATGCAGTACAGAATTTTGGCGTCATCGGGACCGGTGTTTCGTTGTCGGAAGCCCAAACCGCACTTGCCCGCGAGCGGATCAGGATGGCAGGTCTTGAGGAAAAGATTACCATCCACGTCAAATCCTATGCCGACCTTGACGGTCAATTCGACAAAATCTCGTCTGTGGGCATGTTCGAACATGTAGGCATCGCCAATTACGACACCTATTTCAGCGCGGTGAACCGTCTTCTTCGCCCCGGCGGACTTTACATGCATCACGCGATCACGCGCCGCATGAAAAAAGACAAGAAATCCTTCAAACGCAAAAGTGCCGAACACAAAGCTTTGGTGAAATATATTTTCCCCGGAGGGGAACTCGACCATCTCGGCATGACGGTAGAAAACCTTGAAGGATACGGATTCGAGGTCCACGATGTCGAAAATCTGCGCGAACATTATGGCCGGACCTGTCGGCTATGGTGCGAAAGGCTTTATTCCAATTTCGACAAAGCCGTTGCGGAGATCGGTTATCCGAAAGCTCGTCTCTGGTTGCTCTATCTTGCAGGATGTTCGCTGGCATTCGAACGGGGTACCGTCCAGATTAACCAGACGCTAGCCTCCAAGCGCAAACGTGGCATTTCTGCTGTGCCTCAGACCAGATCGGATATCTACGCCGGGTTCGGGAAATCTGCCAGCAATTGAAGCGTGCCGACAATCTGATCTTAATCCAATAATGCGGCGATAGGTTTGACGAGCGGCCCTATTCTTTTTTGTAAAGCGTACGCGACCGTTCAAGATGGCGAAGCATGGCAGCTTCAGCGCGGTCTGCATCCCTTGCAGAAAGGCAATCCAATATTTCCTCGTGCTCCACGAGCGTATATTTCTCCTTGCCGGTCCAGATGAGCATGTGAGTGTGATACTCTTTCAGCCAGGCAAGCATGGCTTCGCTCACTGCCACCAATATGGGATTACCGGAAATCCTCGCTATCCGGACATGAAATTCCATATCCGCGGTGATGAAAGCATCTGCGTCACCGAGCGATTCCCGCTGCCGTTCGACGATTTCCCGCAGTTCGCCGATGTCACCGTCCGTTATCTTCTGCGCGGCCCCGCGAACGATACCGCGCTCGAAAAAAATGCGCGCGCTCTTCAAATCTTCCAGCGTGTCCATTGACTGCGCGAGCATAATCTTTGCGGTCGGGTCTACCTGTTGAAAAATCGACCTTGCCGTCAGCTTCAGGACCTTGGCGCGTTCTCCATGGGAAATGCTCACCAGCCCCATTTTGGCAAGAGACTGCATCGCCTCGCGAATTGCCGGGCGACCAACGCCGAAACGTTCCATCAGGACTCGTTCCGACGGCATTTCATCTCCCGGCTCCAGCTCACCGGAAGTGATCATATTTTCGAGCCGGTCAAAAACTTCGTCGGATAATTTGCGACGAACAATAGGTTCGAATGGCTGGTTCATTACATCTCACCCTCAGGAGCTTTTCCCTCTTATGCATCTTCGACTGCCGGGATGGAAGTTATTTGCCCCAAGCGGCCCAAGCCCCGCACAATTTTTCGCTTGCGCATAATGGAATACTCATTATACCAGTTTATATCTATAAACCAGCGGAGGTTCGCTGGCAACGAACCAGCAGCCTGTTCCGGTAATAACCATGTTCATTAACCTGACCTATCGCATCGAGACCACCGGCAGCATTGAGCAGATGGCTGCCAAGATTGCGAGCGACCAGTCGACCGGAACCTTTGTCCCCCTTGCCGGTGAAACGGAAGAACTGAAGGCGCGTGTTGCAGCACGCGTACGCGAAATTCGTCCGCTTGAGGATACAACGATACCAGCATGGCCGGAGCTGAAGCCCGGACAAGGCCCCATCAAGCGCGCCGATGTCGATATTGCTTTTCCGCTAGATGCAATCGGCACCGATCTCGCAGCGCTGATGACAATCGCGGTCGGCGGCGTTTATTCGATCAAGGGAATGACAGGCATCCGCGTGGTCGACATGAAGCTGCCGGAAGCCTTCCGCGGGGCGCATCCCGGCCCGCAATTCGGCATCGCCGGAAGCCGTCGCCTTACCGGCGTCGAGGGACGCCCAATTATCGGCACCATCGTCAAGCCCGCTCTCGGCCTACGTCCGCATGAAACAGCAGAACTTGTCGGCGAACTCATCGAGTCAGGCGTCGATTTCATCAAGGATGATGAAAAGCTGATGAGCCCGGCCTATTCGCCCCTTAAAGAACGCATCGGCGCGATCATGCCGCGCATCCTCGATCACGAACAGAAGACCGGCAAAAAGGTCATGTACGCATTCGGAATCTCCCATGCCGATCCCGAGGAGATGATGCGCAACCATGACATGGTGCTGGAAGCCGGCGGTAATTGCGCCGTAGTCAACATCAATTCCATTGGCTTTGGCGGCATGAGCTTCCTGCGCAAGCGCTCCGGCCTTGTTCTGCACGCGCATCGTAATGGCTGGGATATTCTGACCCGCAATCCAGGCGCCGGTATGGATTTCCGCGTCTATCAACAATTCTGGCGTCTGCTCGGTGTCGATCAGTTCCAGATCAACGGTATTCGTGTGAAATATTGGGAGCCGGACGAAAGCTTCGTCAACTCTTTCAAGGCTGTCAGCACGCCACTGTTCGACCCGTCTGATTGCCCGCTTCCCGTTGCTGGTTCCGGCCAGTGGGGCGGACAGGCGCCGGAAACTTACGAGCGCACGGGCAACACCACGGATCTGCTTTATCTATGCGGCGGCGGCATTGTCAGCCATCCGGATGGCCCGGCAGCTGGTGTTCGCGCCGTCCAGCAGGCATGGGAAGCAGCAGTCGCTGGCATCCCGCTTGAAACATATGCCGCGGATCATCCTGAACTCGCAGCCTCGCTCGCAAAATTCGGAAAAGATGGCGAACAATGACCACGGCTTCCTACGAACTGCTGCTATCCTATTACGGCGACGACCTAACCGGCTCAACCGATGTCATGGAGGCACTTGCTTCCCACGGCATTGACACTGTTCTGTTCATGAACGTGCCGGATGAAACGCTGCTTGCACGCTTCTCGCACTGCAAAGCTATCGGTTTGGCCGGCACCAGCCGCAGCGAAACGCCGGACTGGATGCAGGAGAATCTCACGCCCGCTTTCAGATGGCTGAAAAGCCTCAACGCAGCGATTGCCCATTACAAGGTCTGTTCGACGTTCGATTCAGCACCGCAAATCGGCAACATCGGCAAGGCCGTTGAAATCGGCAAAGCGGTCTTCGATCAGGCCTATGTGCCGCTCATTGTTGGCGCACCGCAGCTCAAGCGCTACACCGCTTTCGGCAATCTGTTCGCCGCATATCAGGGCGAAACCTACCGTATTGATCGTCATCCGGTTATGAGCCGCCATCCGGTCACGCCGATGCACGAAGCAGACCTGCGTTTGCATCTGGCTCATCAAACAGCGCTGAAAACCGTGCTTGCTGATCTGGTCACTCTTTCAGCCCAAGATGCAAATGCGCGTGTAAACGCCATTGCCAACACTGCCGACGGCATGGTGCTGTTCGACGTCGATAGCCATGAAAGCCAGTTGCAGGCAGGTGAACAGCTCTGGCGCTTACGCCCCGATACAGGCTGGTTCGTTGCGGGGTCATCGGGTGTTGAATATGCACTGCTGGCCGCGTGGACCAAGGCCGGGCTGATCGGTGCGAAAAGGGAATTTCCACTTCCAGGCAAGGCTGACCGCATCGCGGTCGTTTCAAGCAGCGTCTCTCCGACTACAGAACGCCAGATCCGCCATGCGACAGCATCAGGCTTTACCGGCATTAATCTCAATCCCCTCGATCTTCTTCGCGAAAACAGCAACCAGGCCATCGAAACCGCCATTACTGAAGGCCAAAAGGCGCTCAAGCTGGGGAATAGCGTGATCATTAATACTGCGCTCGGCCCGTCGGCTGATCGCGGCACGGAAATCGACAAGGTCGCAGGCAGCCGCCACAAACTGGCGCGCAGCCTCGGCTTCATTCTCCGAAGCCTTGTCGAGCGCGAACAACTGACCCGCGCGGTCATTGCAGGCGGTGACACCTCAAGCCATGCATTGCGCGAATTGCATGTTGATGCGCTCACCACGCTTTTGCCGCTTCCGCAAACTCCGGGATCACCGCTTTGCACAACACATGGCGCACACGCCGCCACCGACGGCCTGCAGATTGCTCTCAAAGGCGGCCAAGTGGGCTCTGACAATTACTTTAGTCAGATTCGCGACGGAACCCCCACTTGATCTGGAATACTCATTGACTGGTTATACCAGTTACGCTACCAAAAGTACGGGAAGGAAATATAATCATGACAGCTATCGCTTTGTTTGGAGCGGGCGGCAAGATGGGCTACCGTCTGGCCAAGAACCTCAAGGGTTCGCGCTTTGACGTACGCCACATCGAAGTCAGCGACGCTGGCAAGGCCCGCCTCAAGAACGACCTTGGCATCGACACTGTTGATGCTGACGCGGGTCTTGAAGGTGCTGAGGTGGTTATTCTGGCGGTGCCGGATACCATCATCGGCAAGGTTGCTGCGGGCATCGTCGACAAGCTCAAGCCAGGCACAATGGTTATTGCGCTCGACGCAGCGGCACCATTTGCCGGTCATCTGCCCGAACGCGCAGACCTCACCTATTTCGTGACCCATCCATGCCATCCGCCGATCTTCAACGACGAAACGGACATGCAGGCCAAGAAGGACCACTTCGGCGGTCTGTTTGCAAAGCAGCACATCGTTTCGGCTCTCATGCAGGGTCCGGAAGAAGCCTATGCGCTTGGTGAAGAAATCGCCAAGATCATCTGGGCGCCAGTCATGCGTTCGCATCGCGTAACCGTTGAACAGCTTGCAATCCTCGAGCCGGGCCTTTCGGAAACCGTTGCAGCTTCGCTCTTGGTTGTCATGAAGCAGGCGATGGACGAAACCGTCCGTCGCGGCGTCCCTGAAGAGGCTGCCCGCGACTTCCTGCTCGGACACATGAACGTTCTCGGCGCTGTCATCTTTGGCGAAGTCCAGGGCGTATTTTCCGATGCCTGCAATAAGGCAATCGAATTCGGAATTCCCGCGTTGATGCGCGACGACTGGAAGAACGTTTTCGAACCGGCAGAAATCGCAGAAAGCATCCGTCGCATTACGTGACGTCACTTGGGAGAGCGGCGCACGCTCTCCCCTTTTTCCGCCCTTTTGGGAAATGGGGCTTATTGGGAGGTCTACATGAAATTCACACGTAGAAAAATTGCGCGCGGTCTCGCGATTGCAGCCGTCTCGGCAACATTGGCAGGCGGCGTTGTCATGCCGGCATGGGCTGCCGATCTGATCGCGATCATCACGCCATCGCATGACAATCCATTCTACAAGGCCGAAGCTGACGGCGCCGCGGCCAAGGCCAAGGAACTTGGCTACGAGACGCTGATCCTTCAGCATGACGACGACCCGACCAAGCAGTCGCAGCTCGTCGATACGGCCATCGGTCGCGGTGCAAAGGCGATCGTACTCGACAATGCCGGTTCGGAAGCATCAATTGCCGCCGTTCAGAAGGCAAAGGACGCCAAAGTTCCTTCATTCCTGATCGACCGTGAGATCAACGCCTCGGGCGTTGCGGTGTCGCAGATCGTATCAAACAACTATCAGGGCGCGCAGCTCGGTGCGGAAGAATTCGTCAAGCTGATGGGCGAAGCCGGCAATTACGTCGAACTGCTTGGTCGCGAATCCGATCTGAATGCCGGCACCCGCTCCAAGGGCTATCACGACGTCATTGACGAATATCCGGACATGAAGATGGTTGCTCAGCAATCGGCCAACTGGAGCCAGACCGAAGCTTTCTCCAAGATGCAGAGCATCCTGCAGGCAAATCCTGACATCAAAGGCGTGATTTCCGGCAATGACACCATGGCCATGGGCGCATGGGCAGCACTTGAAGCTGCAGGCCGCAAGGATGTTATCGTTGTAGGCTTCGATGGCTCCAACGATGTTCGCGATTCCATTAAGGCCGGTGGCATAAAGGCAACCGTTCTTCAGCCGGCCTATGCCCAGGCACAGATGGCAGTTGTCCAAGCTGATCAATACATCAAGACCGGCAAAGGACCTGCTGAGGAAAAGCGGCTGATGGATTGCGTGCTCATCAATCCTGACAATGCCGACAAGCTCGAAACCTTCGCCTTGAAGGACTAATCCGCGACTTGCGAGGCCGGGAACGTGTCCCGTTCCCGGCACATTCCTGATACTGAGGATAGATTCATGTCAGTGCTGAAGTCAGCTTCGATAATCCTGCTGGCCTGCGGTGTAGCGCTTTCGGGCTGCAAAATCATCAAGACACCAACAGCGGAAGAAGCCGCAGAAGCACGCGGCGATAATTTCAATCCCGATCGTTCGGTTGCCGGCATTTGGGATTCAAAAGTTAAGCCGTTTTTTGCCGAGAAAACTGCGACGCTTGATGAAGTGATGCAAGCCGCAAATGCCGACGCCGATGCCGCCGGAGCAAAGTACGGCCATCGCGAAAAGCAGGGCAATGCGCCATGGACTTTCGCGGCCAAGCTCGAAGGTACGGTGATCGCGGCTGAAACAAAGTCGCGTGCCGCCTATGTCGATGTCGACAGCGATGGCGATGGCAAGGCCGATGCCCGCGTACAAATCGGGCCGACCGTTCGCGGTACTGCAATCCGCGACAGCCTCTCTTTCGTGAACTTCAACGAGTTTCGCAACCAGATCGACTGGGCGCAGTTCGGCAAGGCTTTCAACACCCGCGTCAACGACGAGGTATTGGCAAAACTGCCGCGTGAAGATCTGGTTGGCATGAAGGTGAAAGCGGAGGGTGCCTTCCCGTTACCGTCAAAGGGCCAGCTTCCTCTTGTGACTCCCGTTTCCATTTCTCTGGAGAAATAGCCATGGAAACGGAAATGAACCCAAAGGACGATATCGTCCTCAAGCTTGAGGATGTTTCCAAGGTCTATTCGGGCATCGTCGCGGTCAAACGTGCCAACCTTGAATTGCGCCGAGGTTCGGTCAATGTGCTTGTCGGCGAAAATGGCGCTGGCAAGTCGACGCTGATGAAGATTATCGCCGGCGTGGAACGCCCGACCATGGGCAAGATCATTCTCGATGGCGAGGAAGTGTCATTCGACAGTCCCGCAGACGCGCAGCAGCGCGGCATTGCGATGATCTTTCAGGAACTGAACCTGTTTTCAAACATGTCAGTGGCCGAGAATATCTTTGCCAAACGGGAGATCACACGCGGTTTGCGCGGTATCGATCACAAGGCGCAGGTTGCAAAGGCCAACGAATATCTCGAGCGCCTTGATGCGGGCATCAGCGCAAATACGCATGTCGCCGATCTGCCGATCGGGCAGCAGCAGCTTGTCGAAATCGCCAAGGCCATCTCGCTCGATGCGCGCATCGTCATCATGGATGAACCGACATCGGCACTTTCTGCAGCCGAAGTGGACATTCTGTTCAAGGTGATTGCTGAGCTGAAAAGTCAGGGCGTGGCAATCGTCTATATTTCGCATCGCCTCGAAGAACTGATGCGGATTGGCGATTACATCACCGTTCTGCGCGACGGAAAAATCACCGGACAGGAAGAGATCAAGAATATCGACACGCAATGGATCGTACGTTCGATGATCGGTTCCGATGCCAAGGATTTTGCCAAGCCTGTAACCCACAAGATCGGTGCAGAGCGGTTTCGCGCCGAAAACATCACCCTGCCGCGTCCGACTGGCGGGTTGGCGGTTGATAATGTATCGCTGGATGTGCGAGCCGGTGAAGTTCTAGGAATTTACGGCCTCATGGGTGCTGGACGCTCAGAGTTTTTCGAATGCGTGATGGGGCAACATGTGCATTCTACCGGCAAAATCTACATTGACGGGGAAGAGTTAAAGGAACGCGACACGACCCGCCGTATCCGGCGCGGCCTGGCGCTAATCCCAGAAGATCGTCAGCGCGAAGGTCTGGTGCAGATTTTATCGATTGCCAGCAATCTGACACTGGCAAGCCTCGACCGTCTGGCGCGCTTTTTCCACATCACGCCAAAGCGTGAAAAACACGCCATCCAACAAGCCATCAAAGACCTTTCGATCAAGGCGCCAAACCCTGAATTCGAAGTGACCTCGATGTCAGGCGGCAACCAGCAAAAGGTCGTCATCGGCAAGGCGCTTATGACCAATCCGAAAGTCCTTTTGATGGACGAGCCGTCACGCGGCATTGATGTGGGCGCAAAGGCCGATGTCTTTCGCACCATGCGCAGGCTTGCTGCCGAAGGTCTTTCCATTCTCTTTTCAACCTCCGACCTGGAAGAAGTCATGGCGCTCTCTGATCGCATCGCGGTGCTGAGCAACGGAAAGCTGATTGCCATTTTCGACCGCGACATAGCGACGGAAGCCGACATTGTTGCCGCTTCGGCCAAGGGCCACGGGCATATGCATGACAACGACCACAACAAACACACAAGGGAACGCGCGTCATGACAGCCAACACGACGACGGTCACCACTGACACAAGCTTCAACGGCGGCTCCGCCCTGCTGACGCTGATGAAGCTGAGAACCTTCATCGCGCTTTTCGCGGTGTTCATCTTCTTCTCGTTCGCGGCACCGAACTTCCTTTCGACCGCCAACCTCATCCTGATGTCCAAGCACGTCGCCCTTAACGCATTTCTTGCAATGGGCATGACCTTCGTCATCATCACCGGCGGCATCGACCTTTCAGTCGGCTCCATTGTCGGGCTTTGCGGCATGGTTGCTGGTGGTTTGCTGATCTATGGTATTGATCTGGGCATCGGCTATACGATCTATTTCAACATCATCGAAATATCGCTGATCACGCTTGCCGTTGGTGTCGCCGTCGGTTTCATCAACGGGTTATTGATTACCAAGCTCAACGTCGCGCCCTTCATCGCAACACTCGGCACGCTTTATGTGGCACGCGGTCTGGCGCTTCTGTCGTCAGACGGCCAAACCTTCCCCAATTTGGTCGGCCGCGAAGATCTGGGAACAACCGGCTTCGCATTCCTCGGATCGGGCAGCATTCTCGGTCTTCCGGTATCGGTCTGGATTCTGATTATCGTCGCATTGGCCGCAGCCTATATCGCGCGATACACACCGCTTGGCCGTCAGATTTTCGCCGTCGGCGGCAATGAACGTGCCGCGCGCATGTCTGGTATCCGCGTCGACCGCGTAAAGATGTTCGTTTATATGTTTTCGGGCTTCTGCGCTGCCATTGCCGGCCTTATCATCTCGTCCGAACTGATGTCGTCGCATCCGGCAACGGGCAACTCGTTCGAGCTCAATGCCATTGCGGCAGCGGTTCTCGGCGGCACCTCAATGTCGGGCGGGCGCGGCACCATTGGCGGCACGATCATCGGTGCATTCGTCATCGGTATTCTTTCTGACGGCCTCGTCATGATGGGCGTATCGTCCTTCTGGCAGATGGTCATCAAGGGCCTTGTCATCATCATCGCCGTGGTGGTTGACCAGGCACAGCGCCGCCTCCAGCAGCGCGTAACACTCATGCAAATGGCAAAAGCGGGTTAAAAATGGCAGAATTGAAAGGCGCTCTGATTGGCTGCGGGTTCTTCGCAATCAACCAGATGCACGCATGGCACGACGTTTCAGGTGCTAAAATCGTGGCAATCTGCGACCGCGATCCTGAGCGGCTGAAGATTGTCGGCGACCAGTTCGGCATCGAACGCCGCTACACGGATGCTGAGGCGCTGTTTGCGGATGGTGGCATTGATTTTGTCGATATCGCCACCACGGTTTCAAGCCACCGTGCACTGGTGGAACTTGCAGCCGCTCACAAGGTGCCGGCAATCTGCCAAAAGCCTTTTGCCAAAACGCTCGATGACGCTAAAGCCATGGTGAAAGCCTGTGATGAAGCGGGCATTCCGCTCATGGTGCATGAAAACTTCCGCTGGCAGACACCTATTCAGGCGGTGCGCGAGGCTCTCGACAGCGGCGTCATCGGCGCACCGTTCTGGGGGCGCTTCTCCTTCCGCTCCGGCTTTGACGTCTTCTCTGGCCAGCCTTATCTGGCGGAAGGCCAGCGCTTCATCATAGAAGACCTTGGCATTCATACATTGGATATTGCGCGCTTCATTCTGGGTGACGTTACAAGCCTTGTTGCACGCACCAAGCGTGTAAACCCGAAGATCAAAGGCGAGGATGTGGCAACCATTCTCATGGACCATGAAAATGGCGCTACCTCTATTGTCGATGTTAGCTATGCCACCAAGCTCGAAACCGATCCCTTCCCAGAAACGCTGATCGAGCTGGATGGCACCGAAGGTTCGATACGGCTGAATCAGGGCTATCGCCTTGAGGTGATTACGCCGCGCGGCACCACGGTTTCCGACGTTTCGCCAAAACTGCTCTCCTGGGCCTCGCGACCCTGGCACAATATTCAGGAAAGCGTCTTTGCCATTCAGCAGCACTGGGTGGATAAGCTCTCGAGCAATAAAGAAACCTCGACATCGGGCGCTGATAATCTCAAGACCTTCGCTCTTGTCGAAGCCGCCTATGACAGTGCCGCGCGCGGCCACCCCGTCAATATTACAGCGCTGCTCCAATGACCGACTTCGATCCTTTCCTGCTCTATGGAACCCGTGAGGCTGAAACCCCGCCGCAGCATCTCAAGGCAGGCTTGCTTTCGGTTGATCTGAGCGATGGTAATCTGCGAACCGTCAAATATGACGGCGTCGAGGTTCTGCGGGCTGTGTCCTATCTGGTGCGGGATCGCGACTGGGGAACCTATAATCCGGAAATCCACGACCTGAACGTCGAAGAAAACAGCACCGGCTTTCTCGTCACCTATCGAGCACGTTACGAAGGCCCAGGTGCTACCCGACTTACCGTTGATGTCCGCATTCAGGCTGAGCGCGGCGGTATGCTGACGTTCGATGCTGTGACCAACACAACGACGGGCTTTGAAACCAACCGTTGCGGCTTCTGCATTCTGCATCCAATCGTCGGGCTGGCGGGTTCACCGGTGACTGTCGAGCATGTCGATGGCACGGTCAATAATACCTGTCTGCCCGATCTGATTGAGCCATGGCAGCCCTTCAAGGATATGCGTGCCATCTCTCATGAGGTTATTCCGGGCGTTTCAGCTGAATGCCGCATGGAAGGCGATACGTTTGAGATGGAAGACCAGCGCAACTGGTCCGATGCATCTTACAAGACTTATGCGCGCCCGCTAGCTCTACCTTGGCCATACCAGATCGAAGTCTCCAAACCCCAGCATCAGCGCATTGTGCTCAACATTGCCGATACGCGCGTGACTTCGCCTAGAGCCACCCCGGATGCGGAACTGGTGAGCATCACAATCGGTGACGCGAGTGGGATAATGCCTAACATCGGTATCATCATCACACCCGAGGAAGCCAAAGCGAGCCTCGCTGCAATAGAGTTGTTGCAGGAAATTGGCCCGCAGGATCTGTTATTTCATTACGATCCGCTGGCCGGACACAAGGGTTCAGCTTTTGCGGATTTTACAGCGATAGCTGCGAAACATAGCGGACACATTTCTCTTGAAATCGCACTGCCTTGCGAGGCAAGCCTTATCGATGAGACGACTGCAATCGCTTCCGATATGAAAGCGGCTGGCTTCACGCCCGATGCAATCATTGTTTCCCCGGCCATAGACCGGCAGTCGACCCCGCCCGGCAGCGAATGGCCGCCCTGCCCGCCACTTGAAGATGTCTATGCGGCAGCAAGAGCCGCCTTCCCGAATGTGCGGCTCGGCGGTGGAATGCTGAGTTATTTCACCGAACTTAATCGCAAGCGCGTTCCCGGCGATCTTGTTGATTTCATCAGCCATTGCACCAATCCGATAGTCCATGCCGCTGACGACCTGAGTGTTATGCAGACACTGGAAGCGCTACCTTTCATCACCCGTTCGGTGCGTGCCATCTACGGGGATAAGCCCTATCGCATCGGGCCGTCTACCATCCCCATGCGCCAGAATCCTTATGGCAGCCGAACCATGGAGAACCCGAGTGGCAAACGGATTGCGATGGCCAATCGCGATCCACGTCACAACGGAAAGTTTGCGGAAAGCTTCGCGATGGCCTACGCCATATCGGTGGTGGATGCTAGTCTCGACAGCCTGACGATTTCCGCCTTGACTGGCCCGTTCGGGCTTATTGCGGGCGAAAATGAACCAACGGCTGCAGGTGGAAACCGTCCGCTCGTCAATACAATAAGGACTTTGACTGGGCTGGCGGGGAAAAAATGGCAGCAGCTTGTTTCGTCGCGGGCTGACCACGTTTTGGCCTTTGCAACGGAGCGAGAATTTTGGCTGGTGAACATTACCTCACAGCCTCAAACTGTAAGCATCGCTCAATTTACCGAGATTGTTCTCGATCCCTATGCAGTTCTAAGCTTGAAACGCTCCCAGTTTTAGTCAGATAGCTGCTTCATCTGATTACGCACTGTCGACAGCTTCTCGGGAAGAGCTTTACGAGCAGGTTTGGCCCAAATCCACGACCAACGTTGCTGCAGATTATGGCGTTACGCGGGGCTGTTGCACTGGCAAGATTTCCGGTTTCGTCCACCCCTTGGAATTTTTTCGAGCTCACTCGTCCAGTTTTATTGCTTTTCAAATATCCTCGTGACTGACCCGAAACTATAATTCGTTCGCAACGAGACTTGTGGTCCCACTGGCTTTCGAAACGGTTGCGTCAGCCACCCGCGACACCCAGCAAGGAGAGAGCCAAAAAGGTTGCGAACAAGACAAAGTGTGTCATGCCCTCGATGGCGTTAGTCTGGCCGTCGTTTAGATTTATGGCCGCCGCAATAAGTGTTATGACGATCAACATCGTCTGGATTGGAGTCATCGCCATGACGATCGGTTGATCGTTGAAAAGCGCGAAACCCTCAATGACGGGAACGGTCAGGATAACCGTCGACAATGATGCACCCAGTGCGATATTGATAACCACTTGCATGCGGTTAGCGAGCGCAGCGCGAAGTGCCGTTAGGAGTTCCGGAGCTGCGGACATAATGGCGACCACAAGCGCTGCCAACGCTATCGGCGCCCCGACCGCTTGAAGTCCGTGCAACAGAAACGCCGACATCACTTCAGCTAACAACCCGATGAGTATAACACCGACGACCAGCACCGCGATTGACGGAGCGAACGGTTCGTAATCGCGGGCGCGACCGCCACGCGTTTTCTTTTCTGGATAGCTGTAGTTGAAAAAATAACTATGCTGGCCAATCTGGTTTCGTAGAAATACCCAGTAGAGCATAGCCATCGCACCCACCGTGAAAACCGAGTAAAGCCGCCATTTCTCGTGAGGAATAAACTCGGGAACGACCATGGATATTCCCATTGCGGTCAGTATCATGACGCCGTAGGTCTTACCGGAATCATCATTATAGGCCTGCTCTCCATATTTCCATCCGCCCAAAAGAGCGGCGAGACCCAGTATTCCGTTAATATCCAGCATGACTGCGGAAAATATCGTGTCGCGTGCAAGCGTTGGTGAGCCGCTATTTCCGTTCATGAGAATGAGAAGAATCAGCACTTCGACGCCGACCGCAGACATCGTCAGCACCATCGTGCCATACGGATCGCCGACCCTAGAGGCGATCGCTTCGGCCCGATGAGCGACCCGCACGGAGACCGCAACGATAGCGGCGATAAGACAGCAGGTCGCGATCAAGGCACTGGCGGGTCCATTTTCCATTATTGTTGATTCTAAAGCAAACGCGACAACGCCGACTCCGAACGCCAGCACCAACAAGATTTCCTGCCAAAGAAATGAAAACATACAATCATCCGATGTGAACTACGACTGTTGATGCGCTGAGGTCAAAAAGGCTGTCTCTTCGGCGCCAACCTACGTTGGGCTTTAGCGACCTGGATCTAAGATAAGGCTTTTCCTTTCCGTTCGTTCCATAGCTTTTATTGCCCATTCCGAACACCGATCGCAAAGAACGCACAGGCTACCGGAAAACAATATCTCAAGTTGTATGTTTGAATTGTACCGTCGAGGTTTTTGCAGCGTACATGAAACAAAACCCCGGGTGGAGGGTTAATCTTCGCATCGCGCAACTTCCCGCCCTGCGCGACAGACGAGTACAAAGGGGAGCCCTTAAATGACCAGTACCAAACAAGGCACTCTTGAAGATCTTTTCTACGATACTCCGAAAGACATTTATTACGCTAAGCGCAATATCCTGAAGACGCTTCCCAAACTGGCCCGGGCGGCCCAGATGAGAAGCTGAAGAATGCTTTCGAGAAACATCGGCTACACCAAGTCAGCGACAAAATGCGGGCTAGGTGACAAAGAAACGGGCGTCTTCTTATGAGAGCTTTGAAGTGTTCCAGACGGTTAGTAAATTAGATTGAAGCTTAAGCATATCGTCGTTGACGATCGTAAACGCGATTTTCTTGGAACGGAGATACGCTATTGTCCGAAGACGACAGCGATAATTCATCATCAGGCAACAGCCAGATCTTACCACGCTGGCGTCGTGCGGCGCTATTCAAACAGCTAGGTCCTGGTCTCATTACGGGCGCGGCCGATGACGACCCGAGCGGCATAGCAACCTATTCGCAAGCAGGCGCTCAATTCGGGTACAATATGCTGTGGAGCATGTTGTTCACCTTTCCGCTTATGACCGCGATTCAGCTGGTCAGCGGCCGGATTGGCAGAGTTACCGGTAAGGGGCTGGCTGCAAATCTGTGCGAAATCATCCCCCGCTGGGCGCTCCTTTGTCTTGTGGCTCTCCTTCTTGTCGCTAACACCATCAATATGGGCGCCAATTTATCCGCCATGGGCGCAGCCGCCAGTCTGGTGACAGACGGCTCTCCTGTCATCTTCACCTTGGCTTTTGGTGTCTTATCGCTCGTTCTGCAACTCTTCATAACCTATGAAACTTACGCTCGCTATCTTAAGTGGCTCACATTGGTTTTGCTTGCCTACGTTGCGGTATTGTTTGTGGCGAATGTCGACTGGCGGGCAGCTTTAAAAGGCATTTTCTGGCCAAGCTTTCCGCTTCGGAGCGAAAGTCTCACGATGATCGTCGCCATATTCGGGACGACCATAAGCCCCTATCTCCTATTTTGGCAAAGCTCCCAGGAAGTCGAAGAAATCGACAATTCAGAAGATGAGGAGCCGCTTCGCAGGGATCCCGCAGAAGCAAAGAAAGAATTGAGACGTATTCGTATCGATACTCTCGCCGGCATGGCGGTTTCCAATATCGTCGCAATCGCGATCATCATTAGCACCGCGGCAACCTTGCACGCATCCGGGAAAACTGAAGTCAGTTCCGCAGCCGAGGTCGCAGAAGCGCTGCGGCCATTGGCAGGAGATTTCGCGTTCTTCATTTTCAGCCTAGGAATTATTGGAACGGGTCTCCTGTCATTGCCTGTGCTTGCGGGCTCGGTCGCTTACGCCTTTGGCGAAGCTCATGGTTGGAAATGCGGCTTGGCAAACAAGCCTTGGGAGGCGATTGGTTTTTACGGCGTGATTGCATTGGCGTTTCTCGTTGGAGTGGCAATTGCGATTTCGCCAATCGATCCTATTGCCGCATTGTTCTGGAGCGCGGTTGTCAACGGCGTCGTTGCGGTTCCCATAATGGCCGCGATGATGATCGTCGCAAGCAGACGCGATGAAATGGGCAAATTCACAATAGGTTTGGCAACAAGATTGTTTGGGTGGATTGCGACCGTAGCCATGGCCGCAGCCGCCATCGCAATGTTTGTATTCTGGTAGCCGTGAAACTGACTAGCATTGTAATTCGTCGCGTCTGCGCTCTAAACACAGAACAAGAGATGGACCCGCCCTTAGCGGATACAGAGACGCCTTCGGGTAAGCCCGCCGTGTGCCAGAAACTGTTCGGTCAGCCGTGTAATCATCTTTCTCCTGTCAGGAACATACGCGATCTTCTGACAGTTTTCACGGACACGGCTTTTGAGAGGAAAAGCTAGTTAAAGGGGAAAACCCTTCTCGCGGCCGACCCTTCTGTCACGCAACGTTTCAATATGGAGGCCAACTTCACCCAGGTCCGGAACAAATAGCTAGAGCAACGTAAAGAACGGCGTATTCGGTACTCGGTCACAAAAGCTGAAAACATCACCATTGAGCAGCGATCAAATATCAAGCATTGACGTACCAAGCACACATTCTGATCTAGTCTCCCGCCCAGCGGTCGCGCGAAAATCGGAGGGAGAGGCTAATAATCTCGGCAAATTCGATATTCAGTCGTTTGGCGAACGAGCAAACCGCTTTAAGCATCAGGGATGCGCCAATCCCCCCATGGTACAAGCAAAATGGGGCGATGTCCGATTCTCTTACTCCCACTCAATCGTGCCCGGCGGCTTTGAAGTCACGTCATAGACAACACGATTAATGCCCCGCACTTCGTTGATGATGCGGGTGGCTGCATTGCCGAGGAAGTTCATGTCGTAGTGATAGAAATCAGCGGTCATGCCGTCTACGGAAGTCACAGCGCGCAGCGCGCAAACGAAT
This sequence comes from Ochrobactrum sp. AP1BH01-1, assembly GCF_018066705.1. Taxonomy (NCBI): domain Bacteria; kingdom Pseudomonadati; phylum Pseudomonadota; class Alphaproteobacteria; order Hyphomicrobiales; family Brucellaceae; genus Ochrobactrum; species Ochrobactrum sp. AP1BH01-1. The sequence goes on from NZ_JAGPOU010000004.1 coordinate 55,490, forward strand.
TCGTAGGTACGGCCATCGCCCATCACGCCGACAGTCTGAACCGGCAGCAGAACCGCGAAGGCCTGCCAGATGGCATCGTAGAGGCCAGCCTTGCGGATTTCGTCCAAATAGATCGCATCCGCTTCGCGCAGAATTTCCAGCTTTTCGCGCGTGATGCCGCCGGGGCAGCGGATCGCGAGGCCCGGTCCCGGGAACGGGTGACGACCGATAAAGCTGTCCGGCAGGCCGAGTTCCTTGCCGAGCAGACGCACTTCATCCTTGAACAGTTCGCGCAGTGGCTCAACCAGTTGCATCTTCATGCGCTCGGGCAGACCGCCGACATTGTGGTGCGACTTGATCGTGACCGAAGGTCCGCCGGTAAAGGAAACGCTTTCGATAACGTCCGGATAGAGCGTGCCCTGCACCAGGAAATCTGCGCCGCCGAGCTTCTTAGCTTCTTCTTCGAATACTTCGATGAAGAGGCGTCCAATCGTCTTGCGCTTCTTTTCCGGATCGGTTTCGCCTTCCAGCTCGCCGATGAAGCGGTCGGATGCGTCCACGAGGATCAGCGGAAGGTTATAATGTTCGCGGAACATTTCCACGACCTGTTGCGCCTCGTTTTTGCGCATAAGACCATGATCGACGAGGATGCAGGTCAGCTGGTCGCCAATGGCTTCATGCGCCAGAAGTGCCGCAACGGACGAATCTACACCACCGGAGAGCGCGCAGATAACCTTGCCGCTACCGACCTGCTTGCGGATCGCTTCGACGGCCTGTTCACGGTAGGCACCCATCGTCCAGCCCGGCTTTACGCCGACGATGCGATGAACGAAATTCTGCAACAACTTCGCCCCATCCGGCGTATGGACGACTTCTGGATGGAACTGCACGCCGTAATATTTGCGCTTTTCGTCAGCAATGGCTGCAAAAGGCGCATTCGGCGAAGTGCCTATAATCGTGAAGCCATCAGGAAGCGACGTGACGCGATCACCGTGGCTCATCCAGACCTGATGGCGAGTGCCCTTGGCCCAGATTCCTTCGAAAAGCGGGCTGTCTTCCTGCACATCCAGGAAGGCGCGACCGAACTCGCGGTCATGGCCGCTTTCCACCTTGCCGCCCAGTTGGGCGCAGATGGTCTGCTCACCGTAGCAGATGCCGAGAACCGGAATGCCTGCCTCGAAAACTGCCTGCGGCGCGCGCGGCGAGCCGATGTCGGTCGTCGAATGCGGACTGCCGGAAAGGATTACACCTTTCGGCTTCAACCGTGTGAAAGCCTCTTCAGCTGACTGAAAAGGAACGATTTCACAATAGACATTGGCCTCGCGCACGCGACGCGCAATCAGCTGCGTGACCTGGCTGCCAAAGTCGATGATAAGGATTGTGTCGGGATGTGCCGTGATACTCATGTGCAGCATCTATTTAAAAAGTGGCCGGGATGCAATGCCTATATGGGGTATAGACGACATGCTCAACAAGTGCGTTGCTAAAAAAGGATCAATACTGACATACCATTGTCAGGAGCAGATGAGTCCATCAGCGATAGCAGTCTCCAATCGCTCCACAGCAACCGCCAGTTTTTCATCGATAATGTGCAAATATTGCGTCCAGTCGCCAACATGCTGCAACTCGTTTGCGCCATCGGAGATACCGCGCAGCCCGAAAAGCGGCACTTCTGCAAGTTGGCAGGCGCGCAGGCAAGCATAGGTCTCCATATCGACCATATCCGCATCAATTGTCGTATAAGCCTCGCCGGAAACAATGTTTGCGCCCGTTGAAAGCGTTGCAGCAGGGATTTCGGGCACGGAAATCGGAAGTTCAATCACCTTTGGGATATCCAGAAAAGGCGTTGCGCCCTTTTCAAAGCCAAGCGGCGAAGCATCGATATCGCGATAGCATACGGAAGATACCTGAAACACTTCCGCCTGCGGCAATCTGGCTGATCCGGCAGAACCAAGCGAGACCACGAGATCGGGCTTTTCGCCGGCATGGATCAGGCTGCCGAGAGCATATGCGAGATTGGCTGCCGCTTCGACCGGCCCTACCCCGATCATGACCGGCGTGAAGAGCTTCGCCAGATGGCGCCCATATTCTGCATCCACCGCCATAACGTAGAGCAGGCGCTTTCCGGCAACCGTCTTTATCATCCTTGCAAGCCTTTTCTGTCCTGCACGACCATCATCGTCCCGGTCATCGTCGCAATGAGACGCACTTCCGTGTCGGTGACGGCAAATGCCTGTCCATCACTGACCATGATCGTCCGGCCTGGTTTGGTGACTTCGCCACGGAACAGAAAGCGTTCGCCCTTCCCCGGGGCAAGCAGATTTACCTTGAATTCGATCGTCAGCACAGCCGCGTCGGATGGCATTAACGTGAGCGCCGCATAGCCGCAGGCAGAATCGAGCGCAGCTGAAATCATGCCCGCGTGGAGAATGCCGTGCTGTTGCGTCAGTTCTTCACGAAACGGCATTTCGATTTCAACAATGCCGGGCTCACATCGCGCCAGTTCAGCGCCAATCAGCTTCATGGCAGCCTGCCGCCCGAAACTTTCCTCAACGCGTTCCTTGAAATCTGGTTCCGCTACACGGTGCGCCGACATCGGGTCCCCCGCTCTATCCGTTACTTTTACGCATTATCCGGTCCAAAACCGCTTCGCGTTTTTGCTGGAATGCACTATTTCGACCTTTGCAGAATGCTCACATAAAACCCGTCAGTGTCAGTAGACAATGGCGAAAAAACTGCGCCATGCGAGGGGAATACCGGCTGCATGTCACCTGCGTCAGCGACAATTGTGTCCCACAAAATCTGCGGTGCAACTTCCTCAAAATCAGCATTATCCCCGAGAAACCGCGCCACTTGCCGCGTGTTTTCTTCAGCAAATAGCGAGCAGGTGACATAGGCAAGCCGCCCACCCTTTTTCACATAGCGCTTGGCGGATTCGAGCACTTCCCTCTGGTCCTGAACGCGCCGCTCAAGCTGCTGCTCGTTCAGTCGCCATTTTGCATCCGGACGGCGACGCCATGTGCCGGAGCCGGTGCATGGTGCATCGGTCAGCACGAGGTCCATCTGCCCGATGAGCGGGTCGAGTGCGTCAAGATTTCCATGTACCTGCGTATTGCGAACCCCCGCACGCTGCAGCCGTTCGTGCATGGGCGAAAGCCGCGCACGCTCGGCGTCATATGCGTGAATTTGACCGCTGTTTTGCATCGCAGCCGCCAGCGCCAACGTCTTGCCCCCGGCACCCGCACAATAGTCCAGCACCTGCAGACCGGGTTGCGCACCTGCAAAAAGCGCGGCAAGCTGTGACCCGAGGTCCTGAACCTCGAACCAGCCGTCGAGAAAGGCCTGCTCGCCCTGCACATTCGGATGGCGGCCAAGCGCTTCGATCGGCGGTATCCGCAGGGCTTGTACAAGGAACGGCGCCGGTGCAGCACCGGCTTTTTCCAGGGCCGCAAGCGTTTGCTCAGGCTTGACCTTCAAACTGTTGACACGCAGATCAACAGGGGGACGCGTTGCCAGTGCCTTGCCCTCGCCCACCCAGCGCGCGCCAAAAAACTCCTCAAGCGACGCGGCACACCATTCCGGTACGTCTGCCTGAATGTGAGCGGGTGCTTGAGCAATATCCCGGCTTTCCCAGGCGATACGGCGAGGCGGTTCCAGCGTTTCGGGTGCGAATTTGTCGCCGTCGAGGACGGTGTCGATAGCCGCGATATCCATGCCACCATCGGCCAGCAACGCGCCGAATGCCAGAGCGCGTGCATCATCGGCATCCATTCGCCACGCAATGGACAGTTTGCGGCGCAGTGCGTCGTAGACGATATTGCCAATCACAGCGCGGTCACCTGCGCCTGCGAAACGATGGGAAGCGCCCCAATCCTTCAGCACATCAGAAGCCGGGCGCGTGCCCGCTTCGATCTGATCCAATACCTCGATAGCCGCCTGCAGGCGTCCGCCAAGCCGCATTGTGTCTCCTTCTCGAATGCCTGCTCGGGCATAGCCTTCCTTGCAGGGAAAAGGCAATCGGCAAATCAAAACAAAAAAGCCGGAGCGGCGAGCTCCGGCTTTTTTCGCTTACAATGACAGCCTATTCGGCTGCGGTTGCCTCTTCGCTCAAGGCAATTGTATTGGCTTCATAGCCATGAGCATCCTTCAGTGCTTTACGCACGCCTGCTTCATAGTCGGGATGAACGAGCTTGAAATGACCAAGCTGACGCTCGATGATGAAACCGGGCACGCCGTTCATTGCCGCGGCAATGTTTGCAAACAGGCGCTGTCTTTGTCCTTCATCGAACAGGTTGAACAGGGCGCGCGGCTGCGAGTAATCGTCATTGCCGATGCGGTGGTTATAGCGGTCCGCATCACCGGAAATCTTCAGCGGCGGTTCCTTGGCGGACGGCTGTTCAACCGGGCCGTTAAAGGAGTTCGGCTCGTAATAAGCGTCGGAATTGCCGGTCTTGATGCCGCCATAGACATTCATCTGGCCATCGCGGTGATAGTGATGGACCGGGCACTTCGGCTGATTGACCGGAATGCTTTCGTAATGCGTGCCAAGCCGGTGACGGTGCGCATCCGCATAGGAGAAAATACGCGCCTGCAACATCTTGTCCGGGGAAAACCCTATGCCGGGAACGATGTTGGAGGGCGAGAAGGCCGCATTCTCAATCTCGGTGAAATAGTTTTCCGGATTGCGGTTCAGTTCCATGATGCCGATATCGATCGGCGGATAATCGGCGTGCGGCCAGACCTTGGTGAGATCGAACGGATTGTAGGGCGTCTTGTCGGCTTCGAGTTCCGGCATGATCTGCACCTGAACCTTCCACTTCGGATAGTCGCCCTTATCGATGGAGGTGAAGAGGTCTTCCTGCGTGGATTCACGCGTGCGGCCAATCACGCCCTCAGCTTCCGCATTGGTCCAGTGCCTGTGGCCCTGCATGGTCTTGAAATGGAACTTGACCCAATAGCGTTCGCCTGCATCGTTCCAGAACGAATAGGTGTGAGAGCCGTATCCGTTGATGTGACGCACATCGGTCGGCAAGCCGCGATCCGACATCAGGATTGTCACCTGATGCAGGCTTTCCGGCGAGAGAGACCAGAAATCCCACATGGCCGTTGCCGAACGCAAGTTGGTCTTGGGATGGCGCTTCTGGGTATGAATGAAATCCGGGAACTTGACTGGATCGCGCACGAAGAACACAGGCGTGTTGTTGCCGACCAGATCCCAGTTGCCGTCCTCCGTGTAGAACTTCAGGGCAAAGCCGCGCACATCGCGTTCCGCATCGGCAGCGCCCAGTTCACCGGCAACGGTGGAAAAACGCGCCAGCATCGGCGTCTGCGCACCCGGCTGGAGAGCCTTGGCCTTGGTATATTTCGAAATATCGCCGGTGATGGTCAGTGTACCATAAGCACCCCATCCCTTGGCATGCACTGCGCGTTCCGGAATGCGTTCACGGTTTTGATGGCTCAGTTTTTCAATGAGCTGATAATCCTGCATCAAAAGCGGGCCGCGCTCGCCCGCACTCAGGGAATTCTGATTGTCCGGTATCGGAGCGCCTGCACTCGTCGTCATTATCGGGCGATCTGCCATGGGAATTCCCTCCTGAAAAGCCAATATTGGAATACGACCAGCCTTGCCAGAGGCATCATACGGCTCGTCCGTGTCACGCCGTAGCAAGGTAACTGACGTAGATTAGACCTATTCCAATCATAATCTCCAATTGCTTTTTCGATAATTTTCGATAAGATTTTCCTATCATGTTCACAGTACGTCAGATGCGCTATTTCGAATCGCTTGCCACCACACTGCATTTTCGCAAGGCCGCCCAACTGGCGCACGTGTCGCAACCGGCACTTTCGGCCCAGATCGCGGAAATGGAAGCCGTTGCAGGGGCACCGCTTTTTGAACGCTCGCAGCGGCAGGTCATAATGACAGAGCTCGGAAAGCAACTTTATCCGGGCATCCAGACAGTCTTGCGTGAGCTCCATTCACTTGAGGAGATAGCTGCGCAAAGCCGGGGTCTCCTGCAAACGCGGTTGCGGCTGGGCATAATACCCACTGTCGCCCCCTATCTTGTCCCGGTCCTTATTCCGCTTTTGCGTGAACGGCATCCGACCTTTCGCCTTCAATTGCGAGAAAGTGTAACCGCCAAACTGCTTGACGAACTGCATGCCGGTGAAATCGACGCGATTGTCGCAGCCCTTCCCATAGATGACGAGCGCCTTGCGCAGAAAAAACTTTTCGATGATCGCTTTCTGATTGCGACCTCCACCAATGATCAGACGGTCCTCGCTTCACCAATGACACAGGACAACGTCGCTCTCGAACGATTGCTCCTGTTGGAAGAAGGACATTGTATGCGGGATCAGGCACTTGCCGTTTGCTCACTGCCCTCGCAGCGCCAGCTGGTAAAGTATGGCGCCACCAGCATGACCACCCTTTTACAAATGGTGAGCCATGGCATGGGCCTTACACTCATCCCCGAAATCGCGGTGCACGCCGAAACACGTAGCAACCATATGCGTATCGTCCCATTTGCGGGCGAACAGCCGAAACGAGAGATTGCGCTGTTCTGGCGGCGCCAGAGCATGCGTCGGAAGGATTTCAGCGCCCTCGCCGACTGTATCACCGAAAGCGCCAACCAATTGAAAGTGAGCCCGGACGATCTCAACACTCTCGTAAGAGCTTAACACTCTTAAGGCTGCATTAAGCTTGGAAGCATAGCCACCCAACGTTTTGATTCTGAAACCTATTGCCTGGAGGGGATAATGAGGTGGTCTGATTTGGGGGCCTATGGTGTGGTCTTTTGCCTTAGCCTGGGATATTTCGCGGCGACGAGCGACAGTTCGCGATCGTCTGCACCCCCACGTACCAGCAACAGTGTCGCGAAGAGTGCGGCGACTGCGCCGCAAAAAGCGACGACGGCTGCAAACACGCATAACGCGCCCGTAAAGGCCGCGGAGATTGAAGACGTAGCCTGGAACATACCGGATCCAGATACATTGCCTGACGACGCGTGGGGACGTGTTGTGCGTCAGGGCCGCGATCTGATTACCGCGACTTATGCGCATATCGGCCCGGAAGTAGCCGATGAAACGAAGCGTTTGGCAGGCAACAATCTTTCGTGCCAGAGCTGCCATCTGGAAGCTGGCACCAAGAAGTACGGACTGCCGCTCGTTGGGGTCTACGGCGACTTTCCACAGTATCGCTCACGGGAAGGTCAAGTCGGCACGATCGAAGACCGCGTCAATGGTTGTATGACTCGAAGCCTGAACGGCAACGCGCTCCCTATCGACTCCGCCGAGATGAAGGCGATGGTCGCATACATCAAATATGTATCTGCTGGCACGATTGTCGGTGAAAACACGAAGGGGCGCGGCTCCGGAAAAATGCCTGAATTGAAGCGCGCGGCCGATCCGGTACATGGCGAGAAACTCTACGCCGAAACTTGCGCCGCCTGTCATGGAGCGGATGGTCAGGGCAAACGTGTCGGAGTCGTGGGCGATGCAAAAGGTTACGAATTTCCGCCGCTCTGGGGGCCAGACAGTTTCAACGACGGAGCAGGCATGAACAGGCTTATTTCAGCCGCGAATTTCATCCATGCCAATATGCCGAATGGCGTATCGCTGGAAGAGCCGCAACTGGAGCCCGAAGACGCCTGGGACATTGCCGCCTTTTTTCAATCGAAACCGCGCCCGGCAAAGGCGCACCTGGACAAAGATTTCCCGAACCGGTTGGAAAAGCCGGTGGATGCTGGCTATGGCCCTTATGCCGACGACCTGCCCGCTCAAGCGCATAAAGTTGGCCCCTTCGATGAAATCCGCGCAGAGATCAAGAAACTGAAGGCCGTGACCAACTGAAAATAGAAAAGGCGGCGCCAATCGCGCCGCCTTTCTACCTCTACCGAGGCGATATGGTATTACATACCGCCGGGATAGTTGGGGCTTTCACGGGTGATTGCGACGCCATGCGAATGGCTTTCCCGCAGGCCGGCATTGGAAATGCGCACAAAGGTTGCCTTTTCGCGGAACTCTTCCAGCGTCTTCGCTCCCACATAACCCATGGAAGCACGCAAGCCCCCTGCAAGTTGGTGCAGAACCGCAGAAATCGGCCCCTTATAGGCGACCTGTCCTTCAATACCCTCGGGCACGAGCTTTAGCTCATCGCGGACTTCGGCCTGGAAATAACGATCAGCCGAACCACGCGCCATTGCGCCGACCGAGCCCATACCGCGATAGGCTTTGAACGAACGGCCCTGATGCAAATAAACTTCCCCGGGGCTTTCTTCCGTACCGGCCAGCAAGGAACCGGCCATTGCCGCGACCGCTCCGGCCGCCAGCGCCTTGGCAAAATCGCCCGAGAACTTGATGCCGCCGTCAGCGATCACCGGGATATTCTGCTTCTGCGCTGCTTCCACGGCAGACATGATGGCCGAAAGCTGCGGAACGCCGACGCCCGCAACAATACGGGTGGTGCAGATCGAGCCCGGGCCGATACCGACCTTGACCGCATCCGCTCCAGCATCGATCAGCGCCTTGGTACCAGCAGTCGTCGCCACATTGCCCGCGAGAATTGCGACATTCGGATAGGCTTTCTTGATGCGGGCGACAGCATCGAGAACGCGCTGCGAATGGCCGTGCGCGGTATCAACGACCAGAAGATCGACCCCCGCTTCGATCAAGCGCTCGGCACGCTCATAACCGTCTTCACCGACGCTTGTTGCAGCTGCGGCGCGCAGGCGCCCTTGAGTATCTTTGGCGGCGTTGGGATTGAGCTGCGACTTTTCAATGTCCTTGACGGTAACGAGACCGACACAACGGCCTTGATCATCGACGACAAGAAGCTTTTCAATCCGATGGGCATGCAGGAGGCGCTTTGCTTCGTCCTGATTGACATTCTCACGAACCGTAATCAGGTTTTCGCGGGTCATCAATTCGTGGATTTTCTGCTTCGGGTCGGAAGCGAAACGGACGTCGCGATTGGTCAGGATGCCGACAAGACGTCCCGGACCCTTCGTTGCATTCTCAACGACCGGAATACCGGAAATACCGTGCGCCTTCATCAATGCCTGCGCGTCGGCAAGTGTGGCATCCGGCCCGATGGTGACGGGGTTCACAACCATGCCAGACTCGAATTTCTTCACCTGACGAACCTCCTCAGCCTGACGCTCCGGCGTGAGATTGCGATGAATGACGCCGATGCCACCGGCTTGAGCCATTGCGATGGCCAGACGGGATTCCGTCACAGTGTCCATGGCAGCCGATAGAAGAGGAAGGTTAAGTTCGATATCCTTGGCGATGCGCGTGCGCAGATCGACCTGCCCCGGCATTACTTCGGAATGGCCCGGCTGCAACAGCACATCGTCGAATGTGAGAGCGAGAGCGCCAGTGGGCGATTCCACGATTTTAGCCATTGCCAATTCCTTTGCCGATTTTATCGAATGAGAAAAGCCGCCTCTCCAGAATAGATCCGGGAGCAGCGACGAGTCTGGTTTGCTAGGTTGAATTGGCACCGGCTGGTAACACGGTTATGACCAAATGGAAAGCCTTTTGCATACAAGTTTCAGTTACCGATAAGATTTCGCGTGATAAATCTAATCATCGAAATCGGGCAGCAGCAGATTTGCAGGGCAAAGTGAGAAAATCCTATAGACGCGTACCGCTTATCCGCCGGTCGAAAGCCATGTGGATGTCACCTCATGTCTGGAAGCCGCGACTTGTTTTTTGGTGCGGCGCGCTGGCCATCGGTCTTATCAGCGTCGGCTTTGCCGAAGCTGCTGATATTGCGCAGGATTGGTTCAAGACGCTCACAAGCGGGAACAATTGGCGCGCTTGGCTTCCTCTGCTTGTCACACCGCTAGGGTTTATGGCCTGTTCCTGGGTCGCCCTCTCCTGTTTTCCGAACGCAGGCGGAAGTGGCATCCCGCAAGCAATTGCCGCCCGCCACCTGCACGATCATGATGATCGATCCCTGTTGCTTTCGATCAGAACCGCAATCGGTAAAATCATTCTCACCCTTGCCGGACTTTTCAGCGGCGCTTCCATCGGGCGTGAGGGACCGACCGTGCAGATCGGCGCATCAATCATGATGCAGTCAGCGCGTTTCGGCGGCATGGAGCAGGCACGTGGCCTCATTCTCGCCGGCTCGGCGGCCGGCATTGCGGCAGCTTTCAATACGCCGCTTGCTGGCGTCGTCTTTGCAATCGAGGAAATGGGACGTGCCTATGCCGCCCGGACCAACGGGCTTGTGCTGTCGGCCGTCATTCTCGCCGGTCTCGCTTCGCTCGGCCTTGTCGGAAACTATAATTACTTTGGGCTGACCACCGTTACGGCTTCGACCGGCAAGGATTGGGTTCTGGTGATTGCGTGCGGTGTAGTCGGTGGTGCATTCGGGGCTGCCTTCAGCGCGCTCGCGCTTGAACTGGGACGCCGTGTGCGACGCCGCATTCAAAAAGCCCCTCTTCGCAATGCCGTGCTTTTCGCAGGCATTTGCGGTCTCCTGGTCGCAGTCATCGGCATCGTGTCCGGCGGATCGACCTTCGGTGCAGGCTACGATCAGGCGCGGAGCGCTGTTGAAGGGCTGGCTCTTCCACCTTTCTATTTTATTGCGAAGTTTCTTGCCGGGCTCCTCTCCATGCTTTCGGGGATACCCGGAGGAATATTTGCGCCGTCTTTATCGGTCGGCGCCGGGTTGGGTAGCACAATCGGCCTCATTCTTGGAACGAGCGCCAGCCTTGCGGCTGTGCTCGGCATGGCGGGATATTTTGCCGGTGTCGTGCAAGCGCCCATGACAGCATTCGTCATCATTTTGGAAATGACCGGCAATCATAACAATGTCATTCCACTCATGTGCGCATCAATGCTGGGCTATGGTACCGCGCGGCTGATTTCTCGCGAGCCGCTCTACCATGCTTTGTCACGTGACTATGTGGCCGAGGTTCTGCGCCAGCGCCGTGCGCGCGAAAAGAATACACTCTCTCAATAGAGTAAAATGGAGGAGAAAACTGTTCATGGATCGCAGAACATTTGCCAAGTCGCTTGCGGGACTTGGGGCAATGCCCTTTGTCGTTAATGCCGCGTCGGCAGCTACGGAGGGAGGAGCAAACATGCTGGAACTTATGGGTGGAAGTATTACGGACGTGCCCGGAATCAAGCTGGGACATCACACACTGACAAAACGCCCGACCGGCTGCACCGTGCTTCTTTGCGAAGAAGGGGCTTCTGCGGGCGTCGACGTGCGCGGTTCTGCGCCCGGCACACGCGAAACCGACCTGCTCGATCCGATCAATTATGTGCAGCAGGTTCAGGCTATCCTTCTGTCCGGCGGCAGCGCCTACGGTCTGGCGGCGGCAACCGGCGTCATGCGTTATCTCGAAGAGAACAATCTCGGCTTCAAGATTGGTAAAGGCGTCGTTCCAATTGTACCGGCCGCAATCCTCATGGATCTGGGCGTCGGCGATTTTTCTGTGCGTCCCGATGAGGAAGCCGGCTATCTCGCCTGCAAGGCAGCCAAAACTGAACCGTCCGGTGAAGGCAATATCGGCGCTGGCGCGGGTGCGACGGTCGGCAAGATGTTCGGCATGGACTACGCCATGAAAGGCGGGCTCGGGACAGCCAGTTTCAAGGTGCCCGGCACCGAAATTGTGGTTGGCGCGATTGTTGCCGTCAACGCTGTCGGAGATGTCTATGCCCCGAACTCACGCCGGATACTGGCGGGCGCGCGAACCGAGGACGGCAAGGGCTTCCGTGATACCATATCCGCCGTCATGCAGGGCCATGGCGTCGTTAAGTCGGGCGGAGCCAATACGACAATCGGCGCGATAGCGACCAATGTTCCGTTCGACAAGGCGCAACTCAAAAAGATCGCTGGCATGGCGCATGACGGCTTTGCACGCACAATCAACCCGGTCCATACGATGTGGGATGGTGACACCATCTTCGCGCTTTCCACAGGCAAGGCAAAGAACGTGGAAGCCGATGTGACGGCGATTGGGGCGATTGCCGCCACCGTCATGGCTGAAGCCGTGGCGCGTGCAATCGTCAATGCAGACAGCCTTAAGGATTTGAATCTGCCAGCATTTAAGGATTATTCCGCGCAATAGGGTCATTTTCAGCTGAGACTGCGGTGTATTCGGCCAAACTCCGGATACACACCAGTCAATCTGGCGGACTGTAGAAGCGAGTTCTTTACAGAAGCGAATCCTTCTATAGTCCGGCCATGCCAATTCGACACTTAAGCGAAACCATCATCAATCAGATCGCGGCGGGTGAGGTCATCGAACGCCCCGCCAGCGTTATCAAGGAACTCGTCGAAAATGCCATCGACGCTGGCGCGACCCGCATCGAGGTCGTGACAGGTGGTGGCGGCAAGACCCTGTTGCGCGTGACGGATAATGGCTCAGGCATCCCCGTCGACGAACTGCCATTGGCGGTTTCCCGCCACTGTACCTCAAAGCTTTCCGACGACGTGCACGACATTCGCGCACTCGGATTTCGGGGCGAAGCTCTGCCATCAATCGGCTCGGTCGCAAAACTGACCCTGAAATCCCGTCCGCAGGATGCTGATTCCGGCTTCGAAGTTTCAGTTTCCGGCGGACATCTCGAAGGTCCCCGCCCTTCCGCACTCAATCGCGGAACGATTGTCGAGGTGCGTGATCTTTTTTACGCGACGCCCGCTCGTCTTAAATTCATGAAGACGGATCGTGCGGAAGCTTCCGCCATAACCGATGTCATCAAACGCATCGCGATTGCCTTTCCGCATATCCGCTTTTCGCTTGCAGGCACTGACAGGACACCGCTGGAACTGGCCGCAACCGGCAGCGGCGCGGAAGCCACGCTGGAGCGTATCAATCAGGTACTTGGAAAAGAGTTCGGCGAAAACGCGCTTGCCATTGATGCAGAGCGCGATGGTGTGCGACTTGCCGGATTCGTCGGCATTCCCTCCCATAATCGCGGCAATGCCCTGCATCAGTTTGCCTATGTGAACGGTCGCCCGGTGCGCGACAAGCAACTTTTCGGCGCATTGCGCGGAGCCTATGCGGATGTGATGGCGCGCGATCGCCATCCGGTCGCCGTATTGTTCCTGACGCTCGACCCGGCAACAGTCGACGTTAACGTGCATCCTGCCAAGGCTGACGTGCGTTTCCGCGATCCGGGCCTAGTACGCGGACTTATCGTTGGTGCAATCAAACAGGCACTGGCGCAATCAGGCATACGGCCTGCAACGAGCGGTGCCGAGGCCATGCTGCAAGCCTTCCGCGCAGAAGGGTTTCAGCCCTCTTCGCCATCCTTTGCTTCGCGTTCTTCTTCTACAGGTTACGCCTCCGGGGGCTGGCGTCCTGCACCTCCCGCCCCTCGGACCGAATGGTCTCCGCAGACCGCACATCCAGCCCATAGGCCACTCGATTTCGCAACCTCGCCATCTTTTCAGGAGAGCAAGCAGGCGACGCTTGCAGCCGTCAATGTGCTCGCGGCGGATGCCCGTGCAACAGTTCACGAAGCGCCAGCGGAACTACAGCAGAAACCGCTTGGTGCCGCCCGCGCGCAAATCCACGCCAACTACATCGTGTCCCAGACGGAAGACAGTCTCGTCATCGTGGACCAGCACGCTGCACACGAACGCCTCGTTTACGAAGCCTTGAAAAATGCACTGCATTCCCGCCCGATACCGGGACAAATGCTGCTTATTCCTGAAATTGTGGATCTGCCGGAAGAAGATGCCGAACGGCTGGCCACGCACGCGGAAACGCTCGCACGCTTCGGCCTTGGCATTGAACAGTTCGGCCCGGGTGCTATCGCCGTGCGTGAGACGCCCGCCATGCTCGGCGAAATGAACGTGCGGCAATTGATCCGCGACCTGTCGGACGAGATTGCAGAACACGATACTTCCGATGGGCTGAAAGCAATGTTGAACCATGTGGCTGCAACAATGGCCTGTCATGGTTCCGTGCGTTCTGGACGACGGCTGAAGCCAGAAGAAATGAATGCACTCCTGCGTGAGATGGAAGCCACTCCCGGGTCAGGAACCTGCAATCACGGTCGCCCGACCTATATCGAGCTGAAGCTGACAGATATCGAAAGGCTTTTTGGCCGGCGTTGATAAAATACGACCAAGCAAGATGCGGTACACTGGACGCGATGCACGACGCTTGCTAGAGTCAGCCGCAAAGGTTTTAGATACATGAATAGATTTGAATCGCCCCGCTCTTCCGAAGCTGTTCTGCGCTATCTCGACGGTGATTACGAGATTGTGCGGCATGGCGCCTATGTGCCATGCGCTGTAACCGGAGCGCATATCCCGCTTGATGAACTCAAGTACTGGAGCGTATCGCGGCAGGAACCCTACGCGTCGGGGCTGATTTCTTTTGAACGTGAGCTGGAAGTCAATCCCGAGCTTCGTGCTCGGAAGAAAGCGTAAGTGAACCCCTTACACGACTTTTGAAACGCTCTGTGACCGTATCCAGAATATGGCCAAGCGTATCTTTGCGTTCAAATTTGAGATCGACGTCGAGGACGGCGAGTTTCGCTAGAAAGCCGGCGGGAACTCCGACCATCGTTGCCAGCCGCACTTGATCCTTTGCCGTGGTGATCAGTCCCAATCCTTGGCGGCGAGCCGTATCTGACAGACTTCGAATATCTTCGGCTCCAAAACTGTGATGATCCGGGAATGAGCGCGTTTCCACAATCTCGCCACCGGCTTCAGCAACACTCGCATAGAATTTTTCAGGGTTGCCGATGCCAGCAAATGCAAGCCACCGATTGCCAGCGACCAGTGTCTTGGACGAAGGCTCAAGCCGGGCTTCATATATTGGCCGACCCGCTCTCGACGCCTGCCGGATAACGAAATCGGCGCCATCGCCCTTACCGATACGCAGCAAAGCGTCGGTCTTACGCATCTGATCGGTCAGCGGAGCGCGCAACGGGCCTGCCGGTATGACCTTTCCATTGCCAATACCGCGTGCCGCATCCACCACTAGCAGTGAAAAATCAGCAAAAAGCCGTGCGCTCTGAAAACCGTCATCCATGATGATGAAATCACAGCCGAGCGTCTGCAGGTGTCGCGCTCCCTTTAGCCGATCAGGACAGAGAGCTACCGAGGCGTGACGCGCCAGCAGAAGCGGTTCGTCTCCAACGTAACGTGCACTGTCATGCGCGGCATCGACAACGTGCAATCCCTTGTAAGCGCCGCCATATCCACGCGAGACGATACCGGGACACAAACCTCGCGCTTTGGCGCCATTGGCAAAGGCGATGGCGGTCGGGGTTTTTCCAGCTCCCCCTACCGTGAAATTGCCAATGCAAAGTACGGGCAGGGAAATTCGCGGCGGTTCCGCCTTCAAAAGCCGTCGCCCCGCCACCGCGCCGTAAAGCCAGGCAGCAGGCGCCAAGGACACAGCGCGCCAATCAGGCTTTTCCCACCAGAAAGGCGGCGCCTCACTCGCCATGGTCAGTGTCCGCCCGGCTGATACGCTGCCTCATTGCGATTGCCGGGCAACTGCGCCTGCAGGATCAATGGCTGGATAAATGGCTCAAGCGCTACAAGCGTACGGTCCAGCGCACCGCGCATATCCCTTACCGTAGTCGCACCGGCATTGATCATCGCACGAAGATGCTGAGGATTGTTGAATAGGAAATTAATCGCCCCAGCCAGCATGTTGCGATCCTTCACAATCCGCGCACCACCATTCTTGATGAGGCGCTGAAAAGACTCGCGAAAATTCTGGACATTTCGCCCCGTCAGTACGGCGGTCCCCATCATGGCGGGTTCCAGCGGATTATGTCCGCCTTCCCTGGTCAGCGAGTTGCCAATGAATGCTATCTCGGTGAGCTGGAGATAAAGCCCCATCTCCCCGATCGTGTCCCCCAGAAGAATATCCGTATCGGCTTCAATCGGCTCGCCCGCGCTTCGGCGTGCAACCTTGAGGCCCTTTTCAACGAGCATGGCCTCAATAGCTGGAGCACGATCCGGATGGCGCGGAACGATAATCGTGATGAGATGCGGATAGCGTAATTTCAGCATCTGATGAACTTCAGCGGTAATCGCCTCTTCGCCGTCATGAGTGGAAATTGCGGCCCATGTCCGGCGTCCGCCGATCTGACGCTGCAAAGCCGCCAAAGCCTGCAGATCAGCTGGCGGAGGGTTCGTATCCACTTTCAGATTTCCTGAAACGCTAACAGGGCGCGCTCCCAGCGCCCGGAAGCGATCAGCATCAAGTTCCGATTGTGCGACCACATAGGCAAAATTTTCAAAGAGCGCTTCGGCCAAAGCCGGTCTTTTCTGCCAGGCAGCAAAAGAGCGATCAGACATGCGCCCATTGACCAGAACCTGCGGCGTATGGCGGCTGCCGAGCGAAAGCACTGTTGCGGGCCAGACTTCGGACTCACAACCAATCGCAAGATCAGGTTTCCAGTGATTGAGAAAGTTGTTGACCGCCGGTTGCAGGTCCAGCGGTGCATATTGATGGAAAACCTTATTACCCAATTGATCCGCAACAACTTTCGCCGACGTCACGGTGCCCGTTGTCAGCACGATATGAATACCCGTCGCAGCGATGCGCTCAATTAACGGCGTGATAGCAACGGTCTCGCCGACACTTGCTGCATGAGCCCAAATGACAGGCCCCTGCGGGCGTGCGATAACGGACTTGCCGTAGCGCTCGCCACGACGCGCGCGTTCTTCCTTGCCACGAGAAGCGCGGTAGGCGATGTAAGGCCCCATGAAGGGATAGGCCGCGGAGCCGAGTACGCGGTAGGCAGACAACATATTGCGCGCCCAGCGTTCGCTCATTTCGCTTTCTCCAACGCTGCATAGGCCCTGGCGGTCGCGTCGTTGAGTTGGCGCGTCAGCTCCATGCGTTTTTCTTCCAATTGCGTGTCATCAGCGTTCGCTTCGACCCATACATTGTCGCCGCGCACGATAACCGAACGCCCGAAGGGCAGAGGAATCGCCGTCTTGTCCCACGACTTTTCCAAAACATGGTTCCGGGAGAAAGCATAAGCAACCGGTATTATCGGACGACCGGATAATTTCGCCAATAAAATGATACCTTCGCCTGCTTCCCGTGCCTTGCCGTGGGCAATGTCCGCTATCATTGATGTCGACTGCCCTTTTTTGAGGGCATTCTTCAACGTCAGAAGTGCACGCGCACCGCCCTTTTCAGGTTTCGAGCGCGAGCCCCGCCCACCGGAACCACGCACCGTCATCAAACCGAGTTTTTCAGCAACGCGAGCATTCAATTCTGCGTCCGCACTACGTGAAAACATGGCAACGAGTTCAATTCCCTTGGGACGGATAAACGGTCCCATAAGATGTTGCCCATGCCAGAAAGTCACGATGAAAGGATCATCATTGCCGACGAGTGCCTGCGGATCGGCAGATTCCTTCAGACGCGGGTTGGTGAAATAGACAAACTTGAAGTAAGCGGTGATCAGCCACACAAGCACAGATTTAACCACGGCAGATTGCGCCAGCGGTCCGCGAATGCGCCGCCAGAAGCGCTTCGCGATCCCTTGCTTCCTGCGCTCGGGGGGCTGACCTGAGCTGTATTTACTTTGCATCCAGTATCGGCCGCTGCTCAATCCGCCTTCAATGTCACACCTTCGGGATCGAGCAGCCGATGCAGATGCACGATGAAATAGCGCATGTGGGCATTATCTACCGTTTGCTGGGCCTTGGACTTCCACACAGTCTTCGCGGACTCATAGTCCGGGTAGATGCCAACGATATCGAGGTTTTCAAGGTCACGGAATTCAACGGTGCCAAGCTTTTTCAGCTCCCCACCGAACACCAGATGTAGAAGCTGCTTTTTGTCGCCTTCGACGCTCATGACAATTATCCCTGAACAAATTTTGGTCCGCGGCATGATTAACCCAAGGGTCAGCCCGCGACAACACTCAACATTTCTTGCAGAAGGTCACCGCTGGCGGCAACGAGAGCGCCATGGCTCAGCGTTTGGCCACCATATGCGATCGGTAAGGCATCGCTTGTCAGGATTGCCCCGCCCGACTCACTGAGGATCAGATCAGCTGCTGCCAGATCCCAATCATGCGAATTTGGCCGAATGAAGGTCCCGGCGATTTCTCCGCGGGCCACCATTGCAATACGATAGGCCAGAGAGGGAACATAAGGATAAATCTTTACCCGATCCCGCCAGCTTTCCGGCAACGCCGTCACCATATTCCGCGCTGATGCGACCGTGACCTGTTCACCGGGCAGTGGTAACCGGACGCGAATGGCAGCGCCATTTTGCGAAGCCCCAACGCCCTTGCCTGCCTCAATGAGCTCCTCTCGCGCCGGACATTCCAGAACGCCAGCCAAAGGGCGACCGTTTTCAACGACAGCAATGCTCACACACCATTGATCTTGTCCGGCGATATAAGCGCGGGTGCCGTCGATAGGGTCAACCACAAAGGCTCGGCTACGTTTAGCAGCCGCCCGTTCATCGACAGTCTCTTCCGATATCCAGCCATAATCTGGCCGTGCATTCAAAAGGGCTTCCTTCAAATAGCGGTCGACGGCAAGGTCCGCTTCGCTTACGGGCGATATACCGTCTTTCAGCCAAACTTCCGGAGACCTGCCGAAGTAGCGCATAGCAATGCGGCCTGCTTCGCGCGCCGCATCGCGCAAGAGCGCCAGCTCCCTGGAAATTTCGTTTTGCTTGTCAATTTCCGGCAAGGGTCATGCCTTCGATTACGAGTGTCGGCGCCGTCATCCCGAAATTCCGGTCGATATCGGAAGCTGGCGTCATATTGAGGAACATGTCCTTGAGGTTCGAAGCAATAGTCACTTCGCTGATCGGATAGGCGAGTTCCCCATTTTCGATCCAGAAGCCCGACGCGCCTCGGCTATACTGGCCGGTAATCATGTCCACGCCCTGCCCGAACACTTCCGTCACGTAAAAACCTGTACCGATTGCGCGGATTAACTCTTCCGGCGATTGTGAGCCTGGTTCGATGGCAAAATTGGTGGATGCAGGCGAAACCCCGGAGCCGGAGCGAACGCCGCGCCCATTGCCTTGCAGTCCGAGCTCGCGGGCGCTCGATCCGGAAAGCAACCAATGATTGAGAACGCCGTCCCCCACCATCGTCAACGGCTGGCCCTCGATCCCTTCGCCGTCGAAAGGACGCGAAGAAGAGCCGCGAACAACCAATGGATTGTCGGTAACGTTTACACCGCGCTTGAGAACCTGTTTGCCGAGACTATCGCGAAGAAAGCTGGTCTTTCGCGCAACCGAAGCGCCGTTGATGGCGCTCGCGAGATGTCCGGCAATACCACGAGCGAGTCTAGGGTCGTAAACGACCGTGACAGGACCGGTTTTTGCCTGTCGGGCACCCAGTCTCCGCACAGCGCGTTCGCCCGCGCGGCGACCTATATCGTCGGGCTTATCCAGATCGGAAAAATGCAACCGCGAACTGAAATCATAATCGCGCTCCATTTTCGTGCCCTCGCCTGCAATGGCTGAGACCGACCGCCCAAAACGTGTAGCCGCATAGTGCCCCGAAAAACCTGTCGATGTGACAAGCACGAGGCCACCTAGACTGCGCGAAGCGCCAGCGCCCCCTGAATTCGTCACACCTTTCACGGCCAGCGCCGCCTCTTCCGTCGCAAGGGCATCCTTTGTCAATCGCTCGGAATCGATTTCCGTTGAATCATAGAGATCGAGATCGCGAGGTGATGCCACAAGCAGCGATGGGTCGGCGAGTTGTTCATAAGGATCTTCCGGCGCAACCCGCGCCATCGCAACGGCCCGCTCTGCTAGACGATCCGGATCAGCGCTTGCGTTAGCTGAAACACTGGCAATGCGGCGGCCGACAAAAACCCGCAGGGAGAAATCATCGCTTTCCGACGATTCGGTTCCCTCAACCTTGCCCAGTCTCACCGACACGCTAACAGAACGTGCTCGCATCACGACTGCGTCAGCGTGATCGGCACCTGCCCGCTTGGCAGCGGCCACGAGCGCGGCGGCTCGATCGACAAGTTTTTCCGCCGAATTATCTGAAATCATTATATAATCCGAGTTTCCCAAGCGCATTGCGGTTCCGCCAGACACCATAACCTGCGGCGTGATCGAAACCGGGACTTGTCAAAAAATATCGTCAAATCGTTCGACATCGGGCTGATTACAGCCATATCTTGTTTCTATATTGCCGAAATCAAAGGGCTTCAAGGCAAGCCCTCCCACATTTCTCCAAATTCCAAGAGCTTGGCATGGTTGCGACTGGCGGAAACCTCTACCTACAGTGTCTGATGATTCTGGGCGGTGCGATTATCGCTGCACCGCTGTTCAAGCGATTAGGGCTTGGCACGGTCCTCGGCTATCTTGCCGCAGGCATCACGATTGGTCCCGTGGCCAGCCTGATTGCCGATGGCGAGGAATTTCTGCATTTCTCCGAGCTCGGCGTCGTGTTCCTGCTCTTCATTATCGGTCTCGAACTGAAACCGTCGAGACTTTGGTCCCTCCGCCACTCGATTTTCGGCCTGGGGAGCGCCCAGGTGCTGCTTTGCGGAGCCGCGCTCACCGCCCTTGGCATCTACTTTGCCGGTCTCAGCACGGAAGCAGGTATCATCATTGGTTTTGGCCTCGCGCTCTCTTCCACGGCATTTGCCATGCAGGTGCTGGAAGATCGAGCCGAAACCAACCAGAAACATGGGCAGCGTGCCTTTGCGATCCTACTGTTCCAAGACCTCGCTATCGTTCCAATTCTTGCAATCATTCCGGCACTGTCACCGAACGAGCCTTCACAGGCCAGCGCGGGTTTTCATCTCGCCACAGCTATCGCGGCCATTGCAGCGCTGGTGATTGCAGGACGTTATCTCATCAATCCCATGTTCCGGATCATCGCCAACACCGGTGCCCGCGAAGTGATGATTGCCGCAGCGCTCTTTGTCGTCCTTGGGTCGGCAAGTCTGCTCCAAGCCGCAGGCCTTTCGATGGCCATGGGCGCGTTCATTGCAGGGGTCTTGCTGGCTGAATCTTCTTACCGGCACGAACTTGAAGCCGATATCGAGCCATTTCGCGGTATTTTCCTTGGTTTGTTCTTTGTCGCGGTCGGCCTTTCGCTGAACCTTTCCGTGATCCTGCAATATTGGAAAATTATCGTTCTTGCTGTTCCCGTTTTCATGGTGACAAAGATTGTGATCATTTACCTGCTTTGCCGCATCTTTCGGTCTAGCCACAACGATGCTGTCCGGATCGCTTTTCTCCTGCCTCAGGGCGGCGAGTTTGCGTTCGTTCTGTTTTCCGCCGCCACGGCAGCAGGCATAATCTCCAGCGCTCTCGGTTCAGAGCTTGTCGCTGCCGTGACCGTGTCCATGGCACTAACACCGCTTTCTGTTGCAATAGGTTCGAAACTGCTCATCAAGGACAAAACGGTCGATGTGATCGAGGAGAATTTTGACGGCGCCGGTTCTGACGTGTTGATGATCGGCTTCTCGCGTTATGGCCAGATTGCCGCACAAATCCTGCTTGCCGGCGGTATCGACGTTACTGTGATCGACAGTTCGCCCAACCGCGTCCGTGCAGCCGGGAAATTCGGCTTTCGAATCTACTTCGGCGACGGCACGCGCAAAGATGTGCTGGAAGCATCCGGAATCCGAAAGGCGAAGATCGTCGCCGTCTGTACACACAAAAAGGAAACGACCAACCACATCGTCAATCTCATACAATCGGAATATCCAGATGTGCGACTGTTCGTTCGTTCATATGATCGCGAACACACCTTGCAATTAAGGGCTCAGGGCGTGGAATACGAACTGCGTGAAACGTTCGAGTCCGGTCTGCTTTTCGGTCAGCGGACGCTCGAAGGGCTCGGCATGGCCGAAGCACAGGCCTATGGAATTCGGGAAGAGGTGCGTCAGCGCGACGAGGATCGGCTCCACGTCCAGGCATCGGAAGGCATCATGGCCGGCCGCCACTTGCTGTTCAACAAGCCTGTTACACCTGAGCCATTGGTCAAACCCACTCGCGAAGGCCAGCGCATCGACAAGGGACCGGAAGATATAGCTGCCCCCTCGTCGCCACAGGCCGTCCCGGCGGAATAGCGCTCTGCTACGGCACCGATAGACTCAATTCGCCAGAGTTGAAGCTATCGGCGCCGCTTTTCCTTCAACCGCCAGTTCTATAGCGTGCTTCAGTTCGTCGCGAACGCCGGCACTTTGCGACAGGATTTGTTCAAACTTGAGAAAATCCAGAAGCCCGATCCGTTCGACATTGGGACGGATGAAAATATGTGGCGGGCGGATGCGAAACTTATTCTCAATGATGGAGCACATAGTCAGCTGGTTGGCCCCAATCACCGCCTCGAAGGTAGTGGGCATATAGTCATCTGGGCCAACAGGCGTGCCTACGACGTCGATGCCGATGACAATATCAGCCTCGTCGAATAACAAATCAAACGGCACAGGGTTGAACAAGCCGCCGTCGACCAGAATTCGACCTTCCCGGCGCACGGGTGCGAAAACCGGCGGTATCGCGCAAGACGCTGCAATCGCTGAATGCAGATCGCCATCGCGAATATGAATCTCCCGAGCGGCGTGAAAATCCGCCGCGGTGATGCTCATGGGAATTTTGAGCTCTTCCACATTGGCGGGCAGGCTCGCCGGCAGAAAAACGTCCAGCACCTTCTCGATATTGAACTGGCTGACACGCAGGCCACCCTTGAGCAATTCGACCCAACGAGCCGGACGCGTTTGCCACATGCGCTTTGCGACTTCGGAACGGCGATTGAAGATCGCGGCCATATAGTCGTGAATCTCATGGCCGGTCATACCGCTCGCCATTCCAGCCCCGATGATCGAACCTATCGAGGAACCCGCAATGGCGACCGGCTTGATGCCCAGTTCATCGAGCACCTCGACGATATGGAGATGGGCAATGCCGCGCGCCCCGCCACCGCCGAAAGCGACGGCAATTCGGGGAGATGACGGCACTGCCTTTTCCAATTTGGCACCTGTTAGCTTTGGGCCGGACCGAAGATCAGGATAGCCGGTTCTGCTTCGAGCAGCTTCTTGGCAATGGCCTTGACCTGATCCAGCGTCACTGCATCAATCAACTCCGAGCGCCTGTCGATATAATCACGCTGGAGCCCCGCTTCCTGCAAGCTTACCAGGGTCTCAGCGATTGCTGCGGACGAGTCGAGATTATTGACGGCATAAGACCCCTTGAGGAAATTCTTGGCCGCAGCAAGTTCCTCTTCCGTCGGTCCATCGGCCGCCATCGCGGCAACTTGCTCGCGAATAATTTTCAAGGATTCCTGTGCCTTGTCGGGACGGGTCGCTGTCGAAATCATCAATGCCGAAACATGGTCACGCAAGACCATGGATGAGGAGACCGAATAGGCAAGACCACGCTTTTCGCGCACCTCAGCGTAAAGACGGGAAGTGAAGCCCCCACCGAGAATGTGGTTCATCAAGTAGGCCGCGAAGAACTCGGGATCCTTGCGCGGGATCGCCGGGTAGACGAAGCTGATCGAGGTCTGTGGCATATCGAAATTAAGGCTGGTCGTCGTACCCAGAGCCAGCTTGGCATCAGGAACGGGAACCAGTTCGGCCATCGCTGGCAGCTCGCCGAACACCTTGTCCAGCAATGCACCGAGGTCCTTCGCATTGATGGCCCCGACGACACCAATGGTCAGGCGGTCACGCGCAAAGTTCTTGCGATGAAAATTTACCAGATCGTCACGCGTGATCGACTGCAGCGACTTCACCGTGCCGTCATCGGGCCGTGCATAAGGATGATTGCCGTAGAGGACTTCAGAAAACTTGCGCGATGCTATCGTCGAAGGATCGCGTTGCGAAGCTTCAATACTGGCAACGACCTGCTGACGAATGCGGTCAACAGCGTCTTGATCAAAGCGCGGCTTGTTGACGGCAAGAGCGAGCAGACCGGTTACCGCATCGCGATTTTCGGCCAGCATGCGAATGCCACCCGAAACCGAATCCTGGGTTGCGGAAAAGCTCAACTCCGCGCCCAGATTGTCCATTCGTTCCTGAAACGCATCCGATTTCAGATCGCCTGCGCCTTCATCGAAAAGCCCGGTCATCAGGTTAGCCAATCCTTCCTTGCCGGAAGGATCCTGCGACGTGCCACCCTTGAACGAAAACCGCATCGAAATCAACGGAACCGAGCCGTCCTCTACCAGCCAGGCTCTGATGCCCTTTGGCGAGACGACTTCCTGAATTTCGATGGCGCGCGCGGGCAAGGCGCATATGATCAACAATGTCATTGATATCGCGAACAGCCCCCCCGCCGAGCGAGCGTAGCGCAATCCGAGAACACGTTTGAAGTTCAGCATAAGAATGTTCTTCACTGGATCGCTCCTCCCGAACCATTGGCTCCAGCGCTTTCTGGCGATGCATCCGGATTTTCGCGAGCACTTTGCGGCTCTGCATTGGGTGGGAGCAGGTAGCTTGTTACCGATTGGTCCTCGACAAGATAACGCGTCGCCACGTCCTTGATCTGATCGACGGTGACGCCCTTGATGACCTCTGGCCATTTCTGGATATCATCGACCGTTTGCCCTACGGACAGCGATGAGCCATAAATCCTCGCCATGCCTGTCTGACTGTCGCGTGCAAAAATAACTGCTTTCAGGAAGCGGTTACGAGCTTGATCAAGTTCAGTCTGGCTAACACCATCCTTGATGATCCGTGCAACTTCGGCTTCAACAGCCTTTTCGACATCACCAAGCGTAGCGCCATTGCGTGGTGCGCCATAAACGGAGAATGTGCCGTCATCAAGCGCGTCGCCGCCATAGTTCGCACCCGTGTTGGCAGCGATGCCCTGCCTGACTATCAGTTCTTGATAGAGACGCGAACGTAACGAACCTCCGAGGATTTCGCTCAGGAGATCGAGAGCGGGTGCATCTCCCGGTTTTGCATTGGGATACCGCTTTTCATTCGCATAAGACGGCACCAGCCAGGATACACGAAATGAGGGTGTGCTCACGCGCTCATCATGAAGATTCACGATGCGGGCGGCATGTTTCTTGGGCTCCTGCGGGCGCTCGCGCAGCGTGACTTCAGCGCGTTTCGGCACGTTCGCCCAGGTTTTCAAGGTCAGATCGCGCACGCGTTCCGGCGAAACGTCTCCAGCTATCACAAGCGTCGCATTGTTCGGTGTGTAGTATTGCTGATAAAAGTCGATAGCGTTCTTCAGGCTCAGCTTTTCCATCTCCTGCTGCCAGCCGATTACAGGCTTGCGATAAGGATGATTGTAGAACAGAACAGCGTCCGTGTTTTCCATCAGCATGGAAGCCGGGTTGGAATCGACCCGCATTCGCCGTTCTTCCAGGATGACATCCCGTTCTGTTTTCACGGCTTCTTCGTTGAGCACCAGATTTTCCATCCGGTCCGACTCGAACTGCATCACCATTTCCAAGGCTTCCGGAGACACGCGCTGGAAATAGGCCGTATAATCATAGGACGTGAAGGCGTTTTCCTGCCCGCCAATGGAGGCGACTTTTGCCGAAAATTCACCGGCTGGATGAGTTTTTGTTCCCTTGAACATCAGATGCTCAAGGAAATGCGCGATACCCGAAACACCCGGCGCCTCGTCCGCCGATCCTACATGATACCAGATCATCTGCGTCACCACCGGAGCGCGATGATCGGGAATGACGATTACTTTCAAGCCATTTGGTAATGTGAAATGACTGACCCCGTCCGACTGTGAAATCTCAGGAAGCGTCGCTTGTTCCATCGTCGGCGGTGATGCAGGTTCAGACTGCGATCCTGTGACAGCAGGAGCTTGGCTTTCCGCAAGGGCAGCAACGCTTGCCAAAGGTAAAGCCAGTACGAAACCCAAGGCGGTGGACAATAGCAAGCGCCGGAGTGAGGGGTTCTTCACCAAGCGACATCTCCAATCGGTTTCATTACTATCCGGTTTTCCGGACAGCATATCAATTTGATGCGGACCACATTCGTCCGCTAATTCAATCGGCGGCTTTCAACCGGATCAGCCGAATGATCGTGCCCCCGTAGTTGCGCTCTTCCATGACGACGAATCGTTCGCCAAGTTCAAGCATCGCCTCAGCATCTTCTTCAAGCACCAAAAGTGCGTCAGGATTAAGCCAACCGCCTTGAAGCGCTGATAAAAATGCCTTTTCTCCCATACGCCGCCCGTAAGGCGGGTCAGCAAAGACGAGATCGAATGGCTCCATCGTGCCGACGATCCCCAGCTGGCAAGCGTCACGCCGCAATATCTTGGTATGTCCCTGCAGACCGAAGGCCTCGATATTCTGGCGCAGCAGTCCCCGCCCTTCGGCGGATTCTTCCACAAAAGTCGCATAGCGCGCACCACGCGACAAAGCCTCCAGACCAAGCGCGCCAGTCCCCGCAAACAGGTCGAGGACGCGGGCGCCCTCCACCTTATCAGGGAAATTATGCGCGAGGATGTTGAAGAGGCTCTCACGCGTGCGGTCAGTGGTAGGACGAATGGCGTTGGTCGAAGGTGTTACAAGTGCCCGCCCGCGAAACTTACCGCCGACGATCCGCACCGCCGCCTCCAGTTCTGCCACCGCCTGACTTTCCGCCTCCCGGTTTCCCACCAGGCCTACCGCCTGGTTTGCCTCCCGGTCCGCCACTGCGTGGACCGGAGCGGGTATCGCGGTCAGAACCACCAAACCGGCCTTCACGTGGACCGCCCGGCTTCGATGGCTTGCGGCCTTCAAATCCGCCCTTGCCGCGCTCTCCTACGCGCCCTTCTGCATCGCGCAGTTCTGCACGTTCGCGCTTGCCAGGACGGCGCTCCTTGCGTCCATCCTCACGCGGTTCGCGACGCTCCGGACGACCTTCTTCCGAACGCGCTCGCGGCGGCCGGGCATCCTTGTCGAAGCGCCCGCCTTCCGGGCGTTTGGTATAGCGACGCTCGCCGCCTTCTTCACGTCTCTGCTCATCATCGCCGGCCCGCCGCGGGCGCATTTGCAAATCGCCGCTAAACTTGGCCGACCGATGCGGAACCTGATGTTCGACGCGCGCCGTTTTTGCGGCCGCCTTTTCTCCCTTGGGCCGCGCACCCGGAGCCATCCAGACATTGGCGTTTCCACGGCGGCGGGGTTCAACCTTTTCAGCATCCTTTTTATCGTCGCGACCGCGACGCCGCTCGGGGCCGCTGGAAATCCACTCGCGTTCCCGCGGACCACGACGGCGTTCGCCTTCCTGCTCCGGCTGACCTTCGTCCATCTCGCGACGGGTGCGTCCCTGCACGGCGGCATTGGAAAACTCATTCAGGACGGGCGCGTCAAAATCTGCACCCGCTTCCTCGATCAGCTTGTCGCCCAACTGGTCCCGGAGGATACGTCCCTTGATTTCGCGCACCGCACCTTCTTCAAGATCGCCAAGCTGGAACGGGCCAAATGAAACACGGATAAGCCGTCCGACCGTCAGCCCAAGCGCGCCAAGAATGTTCTTCACTTCGCGGTTCTTGCCTTCGCGCAATCCGATGGAGATCCAGACATTTGCGCCCTGTACACGTTCAAGTTCGGCCTCAATGCTGCCGTAGAACACGCCATCAACCGCGATCCCATTCTTCAGCTCATCCAGCTGTTGCTGCGTCACCTTGCCGTGCGCGCGCACGCGATAACGGCGCAGCCAACCGGTGGATGGCAACTCAAGAACCCGTGACAGTCCTCCGTCATTGGTGAGCAATAAAAGCCCTTCGGTATTGATATCGAGGCGGCCGACCGAAAGCACGCGCGGCATTTCGGCGGGCAGCGCCTGGAAAACCGTTGGCCGCCCTTCTGGATCACGGTTTGTCGTAACGAGACCCGCTGGCTTGTGATAAAGCCAGAGGCGAGTACGTTCGGCCTGCTTCAAAGGCTTGCCGTCAACAGTGATAATGTCCGTGCGCTTGACATTGACTGCCGGGCTTTCCAACACCTTGCCATTCACAGCAATACGACCCGCTGCAATCATCGTCTCAGCTTCGCGACGGGAGGCTATGCCCGCGCGCGCCAAACGCTTGGCAATACGCTCGCTCGCTTCTTCCTGCACTTCGGCATTGCGCGGACCGAACTTGCGCGGCTTGTCACGACCACCATCATCGCGGCGCGGACGGCTGTCGCGGTCCTTGTCACGATCTGGCCGGCCAGGACGATCAGAGCGCCCTCCACGGTCATACGGACGTTTGCCGCCTTTGTTATCGTCATCTGTAGTCATCTGGTATTGGCCTTTCAGCAGCGCTGCCGTGTCATCTTGCACCCTCAAGCACAGGTAAGAGACAGCCGGGAACAGGAACGCCGTATAAATCCGTTCGCAAACCGGTTTCGATTTCGAGAATTATGCAGTAACAAATCGCTCCATGGCTTGCGAGCGAAATTTCCGAAAGAACGCACGAAATGGAGCAGGCATGAACAAGGGGACCCAGGTCTCGAACTACAATGGAACCACCCCCATGGAGATCGCGCTGGAAGAAGCGCGGGCCGCAGGCGCACGTGGAGAGGTCCCCATTGGTGCAGTCGTCGTACACCAGAGCAAAATTATCGCGCGGGCAGGCAACCGCACACGCGAGTATAATGACGTAACCGCCCACGCCGAAATACTGGTCATCCGCGAGGCCGGAAAGACCCTGCAATCCGAGCGCCTTGTTGGATGCGACCTTTATGTAACGCTGGAGCCATGCGCGATGTGCGCAGCCGCCATTTCCTTCGCCCGTATTCGCCGCCTCTATTACGCGGCCTCCGATCCCAAAGGAGGGGGGGTGGAGCAAGGGCCGCGCTTTTACACGCAGCCCACCTGCCATCACGTACCCGAGATTTATGCGGGGCTGTCCGAGGGAGATTCCCAGAAAATCCTGCGGGAATTCTTCCGCGACAAGCGCTAATTTCAGTTCAAGGCCTTACGTCCGGTCATATAGCGCAGTGTATCATCCCGCAGTGCGAAGTGGTGGAAGAGTGCCATCAGCACATGCCCGGCAACTGCCGCAAGCAACACCCATCCAAGCAAACCATGCAATGCGTTACCGGGAGCGGTCAGTGCGGCATTCTGCACGCCCGTCTGCTCAAAAATCCGGACACCAAGAAACGAGAAGCCCCGCCCGCTGCCATATGTGCGCAGCACAGCCACTGCCGGAACTGCAAACATCAGTCCGTAAATAGCCAGATGCCCCAGCAGAGCCAACTTGCCAGCGTGACCATGCTTATGCGGACGCCGGCTGATATTCAACAATCCCCAGAGGCCGCGCAGAAAAACAAGTATCAGAAGCGCAAAACCAAGTTGATGATGCGCAGACCAGAAAAAATTATATAGTTCCGTATCCTTGGCAAAGACCCGAAGAAGGGCAGAAATAAACTGCCACAAAAACAAAATGGCCATCAGCCAATGAAAGGCCCTACTGATCAGACCGTAACCGTTTCGATTATCCAAAAAAATATTCGTTTTGCTCATCATAGCACACCTTACTTCCAGAGCTTATAACGTGCGCATCTATTCAAAATATTTCTTTGATTGAAATCAAATACACGTCATAATAGTAAAAATTACAAAAATTTAATACTTTGCGAAAGCACACAGACGGCCTCTCTATAAATAGAATAAGCCGCAGTAGATAACCCCTACTGCGGCTTATTCATCCAACAGGAGCCATCCCTAGGCATCAGTTCCAGGGCAGATAATCACGCCAACCTTTGGACTTCCCGGCGGCCTTCTTGCGCTCACGTTCCTTCTGCGCCTCGTCCGTACCCAACTCGCCCACCGCGGCGGTAGATGCTGGCTGACGATAGGTAAGCGGCGGTTCGCTCAGATAGCGGCGTGTCGTGGAAGATCCCTGAACCTGCTGCTGGCGCGCGGCCTTATAAGCCGCGACCTTTGCCGGATCAAATGTCGGCGTGCGGGACTCATAGTCTTCACGGCGGCTATTGCCGCGTGGCAACGCGGTCTGAATATTGGACGCCACCGGCACATCCTGAACGACCGGAGATACGAAATTTGGGTCATCGCGGTTTGCGGTAATCTCGTCGCGAAGACGCTTGCGGCGCTGTTCCGGCGACTCCGGCCAATTTGGATCATTAGCGCTGGCAACACTTTGCTGCGGTGCGGGCAACTGGCCCTTTTCACCCGGAGCCGGACGGACCAAATCGGGACGCGGCTTATAGTCAATCCGCTCTTTCTTGTTCTTACCCTGTCCGAAGCTCGCCATATTCGACATATCGTCGAGAAGCTGCGCCCCCGCCGTTTTGTCGGTTCCGTAGGTTGGCGAAGAAACGCAGCCAGATAGCGAAACTCCCGCTATCGCTGTCATAAGCACCAGAACTCGTCCTTCAATCTTCATTAGCGCCACTTCTTTTACGCTTGCCGACTTTATCTTCACCAAGATTTGCTTAGGCAAGCCTTGACCGAAGAAACCGGCAACTCCAAGGCAGATCTTGAAATTATCCGAGGAATGCCTTGTACATGAGTGCAACTCATGCGGCAATCCGATGTTAACCGCTATTTCACCATGTCCGAAGCGGAGTTTGCAACCCCGTTTCCTTCCCTGCGGCCCTCGGCATAGGAAACGCCGAGAGCGAGTTCTTTAGCGTTCTCTCAAACTTCAAGCTTACCCAGAACCTTGAGTTCCCGAAGCGCAGCAGCGTCTCGCGCCGACACTTCTGGATACTCGGGATCTGAGCCAACATCGGTCGTGTAGCGCCACGAGCGCGCGCATTTTTCGCCTTCGGCGCGCGCTGGCACAACGGCCACGCCCTTCACATCGCCAAGCGTGAAAGCGCCTTCCGGTGCGGCTGCATCGCTGAACGAGATGCCGCTGGTGATGCAGATCTCCGCAAAATCGAGACCGTCGAGCGAATCGCTCAGGCTCTTGTCGGAGATATGGACCACGGGGGCCGCTTCCAGCGACGAACCGATGCGCTTGTCAGCGCGTTCCAGTTCGAGGGCGCCGGTCACGACGCGGCGAACCGCGCGCACTTTGCGCCACTTTTCGGCCAGCACGTCATCGCGCCATTCGGCTGGCGTCGGGCGGAACTGTTCGGCATGGACCGAAGCCGACTGTGGATAACGGTCGAGCCATGCTTCTTCCATGGTGAAAGGCAGCATGGGTGCCAGCCAGGTCGTCAGGCGATCAAAGATTTCACGCACGGTCTGCAGCGCCGCCTTGCGGCGAACACTCGACGGCGCATCGCAATAAAGGGCGTCTTTCCGGATATCGAAATAGAAGGCCGAAAGCTCGACATTCATGAAATCGATCAGCGAACGGGCAATGCGCTTGAAGTCGAATGCGTCATAGCCGGAGCGTACAACTTCATCCAGCTCCGTCAGACGGTGCAGCATCAGGCGCTCAAGTTCCGGCAGATCGGAATAAGCGACGTTTTCGCCTTCATCATGCGCTAGCGTTCCCAGCATCCAGCGTATGGTGTTGCGCAATTTGCGATAGGCGTCGATATTGGTCTGGATGATGCTCTTGCCGAGACGCTGATCTTCCCAATAATCGGTCGTCATGACCCAGAGACGCAGGATATCCGCGCCGGATTCCTTGATGACGTCCTGCGGTGTGACCGTATTGCCGAGCGACTTCGACATTTTCTTGCCGTGTTCGTCCATGGTGAAACCATGGGTCACAACGGCATTGTATGGCGCGCGACCGCGCGTTCCGCAGCTTTCGAGAAGCGACGAGTGGAACCAGCCGCGATGCTGGTCCGAGCCTTCCAGATAGACATCTGCCGGCCACTTCATGTCCGGGCGGTCTTCCAGCGTGAAGGTGTGGGTCGAACCGGAATCGAACCACACGTCCAGAATGTCGCGCACCTGCGCCCATGGCTCATTAGCGCGATTGCCGAGGAAACGCTCGCGCGCGCCTTCTGCAAACCATGCATCGGCACCTTCGGCTTCAAAAGCATCAAGAACGCGCTTGTTGACTGCATCGTCCTGAAGGATATTGCCTTCCTCATCCACGAAAACGCAGATCGGCACGCCCCAGGCGCGCTGGCGCGAAAGCACCCAGTCCGGGCGGCCTTCGATCATCGAGCGCAGGCGCGTCTGACCGGCAGCGGGGACGAAACGGGTATCGTCGATGGCCTTCAACGCGCGCGAGCGCAGCGTGGTGCCGTCGCCGAGGTTCTTGTCCATATAGACGAACCACTGTGGCGTGTTGCGGAAGATCACCTGTTTCTTGGAACGCCAGGAATGCGGGTAGGAGTGCTTTAGACGACCGCGTGCGAAAAGCTTGTCACGGGCGATGAGCTGATCCATCACCGACTTGTTGGCGTCGCCCTTCTTGCCGTTGTCGTCGATCACGCGTGCGGGCCCGCCTTCGCGATCCGGACCGAAGCCCGGCGCGTCCTTGGTATAGAATCCTGCATCGTCAACCGGGAACGGGATGCTCGGATCAATGCCGCGCGCTTCCAGTTCACGAACATTGTTCATCCAGGCTTCAAAGTCTTCGCGGCCATGGCTCGGCGCGGTGTGGACGAAGCCCGTGCCCGCATCGTCGGTCACATGATCGCCGTCGAGCATCGGCACTGCGAACTCATAGCCGCCGCCAAAGCCCTTCAGCGGATGATCGAGCACAACCTTGCCAAGCTCATCGGACGAAATACCGCGCAGGCGCTTGAACTGAAGCTTTGCCTTGGCAAAGCTTTCTTCGGCCAGCTTGTCTGCGAAAATGAGCTTCTCTCCCGGACGCGGGCCAAAATCGTTCTCGGCTTCCGTGACTTCATAAAGCCCGTATTCGATACGCGACGAATAAGAAACGGCGCGGTTGCCGGGGATGGTCCACGGCGTAGTCGTCCAGATCACCACATCGCTGCCGGTGAGATCGTTCTGGCCAGCGACCGGGAACTTGACCCAGATCATATCCGACTCGACGTCGTGATACTCGACTTCGGCCTCGGCGAGCGCGGTGCGCTCGACGACCGACCACATCACCGGCTTGGAGCCGCGATAAAGCTGACCGGAAGCCGCGAACTTGAGAAGTTCACCGGCGATACGCGATTCAGCGTGAAAGTTCATCGTCGTATACGGATTTTCGAAATCGCCGAGGATCGCGAGGCGCTTGAACTCATCCGTCTGGACCTTGATCCAGTTGGCGGCAAATTCGCGGCATTCCCTGCGGAATTCGTTGATCGGCACTTCGTCCTTGTTCTTGCCTTCGGCGCGGTATTTTTCCTCGATCTTCCATTCGATCGGCAGGCCGTGGCAATCCCAGCCCGGAACATAGTTCGAGTTATATCCGCGCATCTGGAACGAGCGGGTGATGACGTCCTTGAGGATCTTGTTCAGCGCATGACCGATATGGATATTGCCGTTGGCATAGGGCGGGCCATCGTGCAGGACATAAAGCGGGCGATCCTTGGCCTGCTCGCGCAGTTTTTTGTAAAGGTTCATCCCCTCCCAGCGCTCAACAAACAGCGGTTCGCGCTGCGGCAGGCCCGCGCGCATCGGGAATTCGGTCTGCGGCAGATAAAGGGTTTTGGAATAATCGATTTTGGTCGTCTCAGTCATGAGGGTATTCGCCTGTGAAGCCGCGGCCAAAGGTGGCGGGCATGTGGATCAAAGAAAACAGGGGACTGTAGAACACAGCCGGTCGCTCCCGGACCTCCGCGCCGGATATTGCCTGGCAAAGCAGCCGTTCAGGCAAAGCGGGAGGCCGGGCCAATAATTCGTATGGCCGTCATGATAAGCCGAAAATCCGTCATCATGGGCACGCTTTTAGCAATGAGCTTCGCAGGAATAAAGAGGCTAGAGGGGCAAAGACGCAATAAAACTGCATCGCTGCCCGTGCAAATGTTTACACGGATGCTATTGGGGTCAGTCCAGCGAGAAATCGAAACGATAGGTCGCTGACACACCGACCATGAACTGATCTCGCGAGCCGCGTGCCTTGACTATGCTTGAATCCTTTGCGGGTCCCTGCAGTCGGCTATATTCACCAAACAGGCTGGTGTCGATCTTGTCGGTTGCCTTCCAGGTGATCGCGCCGCCGACACCAGCGGACTTGAAGCCCCCGCCAGGGTTATATTCTGAAAGGCCCGACGCCGCTGCCTCCTCAGCATCAACGCCGAAATAGGTCTTGAAGTAATCCTTGGACGCGAAAGTCGCACGCGGACCGCCAGACACGCGAACGGTTGGCGTAACGTCGTAGAAGGCATCGGCCGCAACATCTGCCACGACGCCTTTATGTGCACGGATGCCGTGCCGCACTTCGCCGCGCACACGCAGCCAGTCGGTAGGATAAACGTCAACAAACGCGCCCGCCTCACCGCCAAACTTCGTGTCCTTCAGGCCATGAATATCGTCATTGCGCTCGAAGAGAAGCTTGCCAGCAAGCCCCACGCGGAAGCGGTCATTGTCAATCAAGGCGAAGGATACGTTGTCATTTCGCGATGAGAAACGTGTCGCTTCTCCCTGTCGACCCAGCGAGATCAATGGCTGAGCGGAAAAGCGATATTTGTTGGAACCTTCAAATTTGGGAGCAACGAGACCGGCTGCACCGACCTTGAGATACCAGTCGCCAGACCAAAAATGCTTGCGGAGCGGCTGCGCGGTATCTGCCGCATAAACATCTGCCTGCTGTACGTCTGCCGAAAAAGCAAACGGGCTGCTCATTAGAAATGCGGCACCTGCAACAAGCGCCAGAGGAACAATACGTGCCACATTAAACTCCAACAAAAAGCACCCCATATAGTGTTGAGGCATTTATCACTTTTGGTCGAGAATAAGTAAAATTTGATTTAAATTTTAAGTGGAAAACGTAACCACGATTTCGCTTCACGCGAAGGAAAGCAAGCGATCCAGTTCAGAAAGCGGCTTAGCTCCGGCAAGTAGAGCTCGCGCCTCGGCATCGTCGCGCTTCATCTGTTCAATAAGCGGATCAAGGCCATCGAACTTGATCTCGCCGCGCAGGAACCCGAAGAATGATACACACGCGGTCTCGCCATAAAGGTCGCCTGAAAAATCAAAAAGAAAGGTTTCAAGAAGCGGAGAGCCATCGCTGTCGACGGTTGGACGGCGACCGAAACTTGCAACCCCGTCGTGCAGCTCGCCATTCGCGCGCCTGAACCTGACAGCATAGATTCCGTGCTTCAGCCCAGCCTGTGCGTCAATTTGCATATTGGCTGTAGGAAAGCCCAGCGTTCGCCCAAGCTTCTTGCCGTGAATGACTTCGCCGCACACCATATAGCGATAACCAAGAAGCCCCGCCGCTTGAACGACATCGCCTTCGCAAAGCAGATTTCTTATCCGGGTCGACGAGACAAGACTATCGCCTTCATCTGTAAAGGCATCGACAAGCGTAACCGTGAACCCGGCAGTCCCTCCAGCCCTTTGAAGAAACTCTGGTGTCCCCCGTCGTCCTTTGCCGAAGTGGAAATCATAACCGGTGACCACACAGCTTGCGTGTAATCTTTCGACCAGAATGTGCTCGACGAAATCTTCCGCCGAGCGGGACGAAAATTCAACGGTGAAGGGCTGCTCCACGACCGCATCAAATCCCATGAGACGCAGAATTTCAGCCTTTTTCGCCGCTGCAGTCAAACGATCAATCGGTGCGTCCGGCTTGAAAAAGCTGCGCGGGTGCGGCTCGAAAGTCAGAACAACTGCCGGCAACCCGTGTTTTTCGGCGATCTCCAATGCGCGTTGGAGAACGGCCTGATGACCGCGATGGACACCATCAAAATTGCCGATTGCCACCACGCAATTGTGAAGGTGCTCCGGCAAGGAATCCGTTCCAGAAAGGCGCTGAAAGCTGGATTTGGTCATTTGATCTGGTCTTTGATTGATCGTGATGAGCTGCCCGCACTCAAACAAGAGCGTTCAGCATAGCAACCGGGCGGTTGCCATGCTTCTGGAGAAACGCTTCCATTCGAGCAATGTCAACCGTGCCGTCGGTCGTATAGTCCGCTGCATGAACTCCGCCGGAAATGTAAAGCACCTCCAGCCCGAAATCGGCAGCCCCTTTGACATCGGTAAGTACACCGTCTCCGATACCAAGAATTCGCGTTTTCTCGACTTTCGCCCCCCGAATTTCTTCGGCAAACCGCAGTGCTGCCTCATAAATCGGGCGATGGGGCTTTCCAGCTATAAGGGTACGTCCGCCAAGCTGCCCATATTCGCGCGCAAGAGCGCCAGCGCACCAGATCAGTCGGGAGCCGCGCTCAACCATAATATCCGGATTGGCGCAGATGAACGGAAGATTGCGCGAGCGCAACCGGGCCAACAACTCCTTATAATCGTCCGGCGTTTCGCTTTCGTCATCATAAAGCCCCGTACAGACGACCCCCGAAGCTTCAAATTCTTCGACAAGCTCAACACCGAGACCGTCATAGATGGTCAGCTCGCGCTCGCAGCCGATATGAAACACCTTACGCGGGCCTTCCGCGATCAGATCACGGGTGACATCACCGGACGTCACAACGCGATCATAGGTATCCGAAGGCACGCCAAGACCCAGCATCTGCTTTTCAACATCGGGATGCGGTCTGGGAGAATTGGTTACAAGAATGACCGTAACGCCCTTGGCGCGAGCGCGTTTTAGCGCCTCGATTGCAGCCGGATAAGCGGCCACGCCGTTGTGCACCACGCCCCATACATCGCAGAACAGCACATCGTACTGGTCGGTCAGATCGTCGAGGCGTTCAAGCTGCTTCATGGTTTCCTCTTGATAATTCGTCTGTAAGGCGAGAACCGCTAGGGCCGTTTGATGGATTGCCAGCGCTCCATCTAGCGTAGCCAACCACATCTGTCACTGCCTTTGACCCCGAATCCGACAGCTAAAGCGCATCCGCTCATCCCATTGGATTTTTCATCGTTCATTTACCCTGCTTCGTGACCGACTGTTAGAAAGATACTGATAGGAGCAGGTACAACTTTCCATTTCAACTATTGTGAACACAACCATCGGCGGGGGCCAAAAATGAAAAACTGGATGACTAAAGTCGGCAGGCTTCAGCCGCGTGTTTTTCGCCTTTTGCCTCATTTGACTACCCTCCGTTTCGCGAAAGACGAGCGCGGGAATTTCGCCATGATCGCGGCCTTGGTGCTGGTGCCCCTGCTTCTCGCCGGCATGGTCGCGGTTGACACCGCCAATCTCATGCGCGTGCGCAACAACGTGCAGGCTTCGCTTGATGCCGCCGCTTTGGCTGTAGGCAAGAGATTCTCCACCGGAGCCTCCCAATCCGACATGCAGGCCTATGGCGCACGGGTCTTCGGTGCGAACCTTACGGCTATAAACATCGATGCGGTCCAGTTTCAGGTCAGTTTTCCAGAAGGAGCGCAAGCAGACCAGCAAGTACGGGCAACTGCCAACTTCACATATAAGTCCCTTTTCGGAGCTATCGCGTCTCGTTTGCTGGGTTCAGAACGAAATGACTGGGATGATAAAAGATATGCGATGCAGTCAGCTGTAAGACTTAAGAACACGGTCGAAGTTGCGCTTGTCCTCGATAATTCCGGCTCGATGGATTACCTGGGAAGCGGCTCAAGCAAAAAACGCATGGATCTGCTCAAGGACGCCGCGAAACAACTCGTGGAGACCATGGCTGCTCAATCTGCCATCATCACGCGGGTCGAAAAACCCGTGCAATTTTCTCTGGTTCCCTTCGCCGGATCGGTCAATGTCGGTTCGCAATATCTGAATGCGGACTGGATGGATACAGCGGGGCTCAGTAAAGACAGCTTAGAAAACTTCGATTTGCCTGTCACAATCGACAGCAACCGTGCAATCATCGAAAAACCGGTCGGTAGCAGACGTTTTTACAAGTCCGGCTCCGGTTGGGGGAAAGATGACGGGAAGCCTTTTTCTCGCGCTGTTCTTTATAATGATATTACAGCAAGAAATCCTGCATCCTTGCTGAAATGGGCGGGATGCGTTGAGGCCCGCAGCGGCAAGTATGCACTGGATGTTTCTGCGCCCGTGGCAAATAATCCGGCCACTCTCTTCGTGCCGATGTTCGCACCCGCTGAATACCGCATCAGCGACAGGGACCACGGCCTGAACTATTGGTGGGGGGAAAATTTGGGTGGTAGCGATTATAGAAAATTTCAGCGCGACATCACCAAGTATTATCTCAAGTCATATATCATTCCCCTTGAGGGAGGAGGCCCGAACTATAGCTGCACCACCGCGCCTCTAACGCTGCTTACCGACGTCTCCAAAGATGAAGGCAAAAGGGCGATATTGAATGCAATTGATGCCATGAAAGCGAAGGGGGGCACGAACGTGCCTGAGGGTTTGGCATGGGGATGGAGAACCATTGCTCACGGGGTCCCTTTTACAGAGGGCAGACCCGAAAGCGAACGTGGAAACGATAAAGTCGTTATCGTTCTGACCGACGGCGCGAACACTTACTACACTTATAAATCTCTGCTTGGGAGCAGCGGCTCGGATCGGGCTGGCAACCTGTCCTACTATTCGGCCTACGGTTATACAGGTGAAGTTCCTGCAGAATATGGGCGTACTCGCCTATTTCAGGAGACGAATGTAGCGGTGTCCCAGGACAACACCGTCTATGGCAAAGCGATGAACGCGAAATTTGAAACGCTTTGCAACAATGCAAAAGCGGCAAATATCATCATCATGACCGTCGCGCTCGATCTGAGCACCAGCAAGAGCGATGAAAGGGCGCAGATTGATCTGCTCAGGTCCTGCTCATCCGATTCCCGCGTTCGCATGGAAAATGGCAAACCTGCGAAACTTTTCTGGAACTCTACCGGCGGCAATCTGGCAGAAACCTTTCGTCAGATCGGTGACGAACTGTCCAATCTGCGCATCGTCGATTGATATTGGCAAAGGCGTCACCATATGCGGGTATAGCGGCAACCGCCTCTAGGTGGTTTTGCGTTAAGGATGGTGCAAATTAACCATCATTCGCCTGTCAAATTCTTCAGGCAATCTTGACAAGATCAGCCACGCCTTCTATCTCAGAGCCACGTTAGCACTCTCGCATGACGAGTGCTAACAAGCGCGGATCGGTTCGATCCGTAATCGGGTTCAACGTCTATAACACCAAGGGTTATACCATGGCTGATATCAAGTTCCGCCCGCTTCATGACCGCGTCGTCGTTCGTCGCGTTGAATCGGAAGCCAAGACCGCTGGCGGCATCATCATCCCTGACACCGCCAAGGAAAAGCCGCAGGAAGGCGAAATCGTCGCTGTTGGCGCTGGCGCTCGTGACGAAGCAGGCAAGCTGATCGCTCTGGAAGTCAAGGCTGGCGACAAGGTTCTGTTCGGCAAGTGGTCGGGCACCGAAGTCAAGATTGGGGGCGAAGATCTGCTGATCATGAAGGAATCCGACATTTTGGGTATCGTCGGCTAACCAAGCCTCGGGCGGTTTCGCCCTTACCTGAAAATCAATTCACCATAATCTGACCGGGACAATTCCCAGGAGAGTAAAATGGCTGCTAAAGACGTAAAATTCGGCCGCACTGCGCGCGAAAAGATGCTGCGCGGCGTCGATATCCTCGCTGACGCTGTTAAGGTAACGCTCGGCCCGAAAGGTCGTAACGTTGTTATCGACAAGTCTTTCGGCGCTCCGCGCATCACCAAGGACGGCGTATCGGTCGCCAAGGAAATCGAACTGGAAGACAAGTTCGAAAACATGGGCGCGCAGATGCTGCGCGAAGTGGCTTCCAAGACCAACGACACCGCCGGTGACGGCACCACCACCGCGACCGTTCTCGGTC
The DNA here is from genome assembly GCF_018066705.1 of Ochrobactrum sp. AP1BH01-1. NCBI lineage: Bacteria > Pseudomonadati > Pseudomonadota > Alphaproteobacteria > Hyphomicrobiales > Brucellaceae > Ochrobactrum > Ochrobactrum sp. AP1BH01-1. Next base: position 95,068 of record NZ_JAGPOU010000004.1, read on the forward strand.
AGGCCATCGTTCAGGAAGGCGCCAAGGCTGTTGCCGCTGGCATGAACCCGATGGACCTGAAGCGCGGTATCGACCTCGCAGTTTCGGAAGTCGTTGCAGAACTTCTCGGCAAGGCCAAGAAGATCAACACTTCGGAAGAAGTTGCCCAGGTTGGCACGATCTCAGCAAACGGCGAAGCCGAAATCGGCAAGATGATCGCAGAAGCGATGCAAAAGGTCGGTAATGAAGGCGTGATCACGGTTGAAGAAGCCAAGACCGCTGAAACCGAACTCGAAGTCGTTGAAGGCATGCAGTTCGACCGCGGCTACCTGTCGCCGTACTTCGTCACCAACCCTGAAAAGATGGTTGCTGACCTCGAAGACGCATACATCCTTCTGCACGAAAAGAAGCTCTCGAACCTTCAGGCTCTTCTGCCGGTTCTGGAAGCTGTCGTTCAGACCTCGAAGCCACTCGTTATCATCGCTGAAGACGTGGAAGGCGAAGCTCTTGCTACGCTCGTCGTCAACAAGCTGCGCGGCGGCCTGAAGATTGCTGCTGTCAAGGCTCCGGGCTTCGGCGACCGCCGCAAGGCCATGCTCGAAGACATCGCGATCCTCACCGGCGGTCAGGTTATTTCCGAAGACCTCGGCATCAAGCTCGAAACCGTCACGCTCGACATGCTCGGCCGTGCGAAGAAGGTTTCGATCTCGAAGGAAAACACCACGATCGTCGACGGTGCAGGTCAGAAGGCTGAAATCGATGCTCGCGTTGGCCAGATCAAGCAGCAGATCGAAGAAACCTCTTCGGACTACGACCGTGAAAAGCTTCAGGAGCGCCTTGCCAAGCTCGCTGGAGGCGTTGCCGTCATCCGCGTCGGTGGTGCGACGGAAGTTGAAGTGAAGGAAAAGAAGGACCGCGTTGACGACGCCCTGAACGCAACCCGCGCTGCGGTTGAAGAAGGCATCGTTGCTGGTGGTGGTACCGCTCTGCTCCGCGCTTCGGCAAAGATCGCTGCCAAGGGCATCAATGCCGATCAGGAAGCTGGCATCAACATCGTTCGTCGCGCTCTGCAGGCTCCGGCTCGCCAGATCACGACCAATGCCGGTGAAGAAGCTTCGGTCATCGTGGGCAAGATTCTCGAAAACACCTCTGAAACCTATGGCTACAACACTGCCACCGGTGAATTCGGCGACCTGATCAAGGCTGGCGTTGTCGATCCGGTTAAGGTTGTCCGCACCGCCCTGCAGAACGCAGCATCGGTTGCCGGCCTCCTGATCACGACCGAAGCCATGATCGCTGAACTGCCGAAGAAGGATGCGGCTCCGGCTGGCATGCCCGGCGGCATGGGCGGTATGGGCGGCATGGACTTCTAAGAAGCCCACGTCCTCATTCCGATGGAATGCGAGAAAGGCGGCCTTTGGCCGCCTTTCTTTTTACTCGACGTAACTATTTGTGATTTATGAAAAATTTACTCTGCTTTCGCTTTGTCGTCGCCAAGCTGTTATTTCAGAAACTTCTGATTGACACTCAGCCGCCAATCATGATCAATCCGAGATGACATAGAGACGGACTTCCTGTTTGCCCCCGCACTTCGGAAGTCCTGTCTCAGGCAACAGGAAAGACGGGCTTAGGCCTGTCTTTCCACTTGCTCTCCTTCACAACTCATTCTCTATTCTGCGGCGTCGATCTGCGCTTTGCCCGACGCGAGAGCGTCATATCGAGCACGCGCCATCATTACTTTTGCTTCATTGGCTATTGCCCATTCGCCCAGCGCACGCACTGGTCGCAAAAGGTCACGCCCTATGTCAGTAAGTTCATACTCGACCTTGGGCGGAATAGTCGGGAAGATCGTACGCTTGACGAAGCCATCCCGTTCCAGATTGCGCAATGTCGTTGTCAGCATTTTCTGAGAAATGCCCTCCACCGTTCGGCGCAACTCGTTGAAACGCATCGGACGATTGCCGAGATAACTCACTACAAGCACGGTCCACTTGTCGCCAACACGAGACAAAATCTCCGTTACGGTCCTGCATGCACTGGTTTCCTTGAAGTCACCGGGTTTCAAAAAAGTGCCTCCTTGCGCCAAGAACTGGTCACTTATATAGCGTCGGTCTCCATCGGTTACCACTGAATAAAGGTATCATCTATGTCCAAACTCAAAGTCGCCGTTATCATCGGCAGCACACGTGAACAACGTTTTGCGCCCGTTCCAGCTCACTGGATTGCCAAGCTCGTTGCCGAGCGGTCGGAATTGGACGTCGAAATTCTTGATGTCGCGGACTACCCGATGGGCTTCTACGGCGACACCTCCACCACGACCGCTCAGGCCGAATCCGCCGACAAATGGAAAACGAAACTGCGGGAGTTCGATGCTTATATTCTCACCGCGGCCGAATATAACCACGCGCCAACCGCCGTTCTGAAGAATGCTATCGATTACGGTGACTGGATACAGAAGCCGATGGGTTTCGTTGGCTACGGTGGCGTCGGCGGCGCGCGCGCTGTCGAGCAACTGCGGATGATCGCCGTCGAAATGTCCTCTATGTCCGTCAAAACAGGCGTCCATATTCTCTTCCCTGACTATCTCGCGGTCGTTAAAGGCGAGAACAAGCTGGATGATTTCCCTCATCTGGCAGAAGCGGCCAAGAACATGCTGGACCAGTTGATCTGGTGGGGTAAGGCATTAAAGGCCGCCCGCGCCGGATAAAGAACATGGCAAGCCGGAACTCGGAATTCTGGCTTGCCGTTAACACCGTGTGCCCTATGATTATTCGCGATTACAATGGAGCGGACAGTCATATGCGCAAGGAACTTCCCATCGCCACAGCCCCGAAAGATGGACGCAAGATAACGGTCGTCTGGACTGACGACGACGACCAGCGCAATGAGTCGATTGCCCAGTATCGAACGCTCGCTCAATTGCAGGCCGGTGGTGGCGAATGGGATGAGGCGGATACCGGGTGGTGGACATTCACCGACAGCAAAACCCAGCGCAAGATCGAACCAACCGCGTGGATATCCGAAACGGATGACGACGAGGACGGCGATTCGTGACGGTGCAAGACGGTCAAACAAAATTGACTATTATCGTCATATTTTATCAAATGGTTTGCGTTTAAAGTTTCGGGATGAAACATGAGCCTGCCAAGGAATTGGCAGTGCTATACTCATTGTGCAAGGCTCGCTTCCGAGTCCACGTCAGCCGGAGACCAGAAATGACCGCTACCCGTACCGAAACAGATACTTTTGGACCGATTGATGTTCCTGCAGACCGCTACTGGGGCGCTCAGACTCAACGCTCGCTGCAAAATTTCAAGATCGGTGGAGAGCGGATGCCGCTGCCATTGGTTCATGCGCTGGGTGTCGTCAAACGCGCGGCAGCAGAAACCAATATTGCATTGGGAAAGCTCGATCCGGTTCTCGGTCAGGTGATAGCGGTGGCTGCCTCCGAGGTTATCGAGGGTAAACTCGACGACCATTTCCCGTTGGTCGTCTGGCAGACCGGTTCCGGCACGCAATCTAATATGAATGCCAATGAGGTCATTTCAAATCGAGCTATCGAGCTTCTCGGTGGTGAAATGGGGTCCAAGAAGCCGGTCCACCCCAACGACCACGTGAATATGAGCCAGTCGTCCAATGACAGCTTTCCTACGGCAATCCATATCGCTACCGCGGTTGAGGCGGTCAATCGGCTCTATCCGGCGCTGGAACATCTGACCAAAGCACTCAAGGTCAAGGAAGAAGCGTTCAAGGACATTATCAAGATCGGCCGGACGCATACGCAAGATGCAACCCCTGTCACACTCGGACAAGAATTTTCCGGCTACCGCGCAGCATTGGAATATGCGCGCCATCGCATCGAGCAATCGCTCGCGGACGTCTTTTTGCTCGCCCAAGGCGGGACGGCAGTCGGCACCGGCCTCAACGCCCCAATCGGCTTCGATACAGGTTTTGCGGAAGCTGTAAGTGAAATAACCGGTCTTCCTTTCAAGACAGCACCCAACAAATTCGAAGCTCTTGCCAGCCATGGCGCCATTCTCAACTTCCACGGCAGCTTGAACGCCTTGGCGGCAGATCTTTTCAAGATCGCCAATGACATTCGGTTCCTAGGCTCAGGGCCGCGCTCTGGTCTTGGCGAACTGTCATTGCCGGAAAACGAACCGGGGTCGTCCATCATGCCGGGCAAGGTTAATCCCACGCAGGCCGAAGCCCTGACGATGGTGGCGACACAGGTGTTCGGCAACCAGACGACAATTACGGTGGCTGCAAGCCAGGGGCACTTTGAACTCAATGTGTTCAAGCCGGTAATCGCATATAATGTACTGCAATCGATCCGCATTCTTAGCGACGCCATGGTGTCGTTTGCCGATCATTGCGTGGATGGAATCGAACCGAACGTAAACCGCATCAAGGAACTGCTGGATCACTCACTGATGCTCGTCACGGCGCTAGCTCCGGCTATTGGCTATGACAACGCCGCCAAGATCGCCAAGACCGCTCATAGGAACGGGACGACCTTACGCGAAGAGGCATTGGCGAGCGGATTGGTATCGGAAGAAGACTATGATCGGCTGGTGCATGCAGGGAGAATGATTGCGCCGGAGTGAATTGGTATTCATACTGTAAACAAACTGTCGAGGATTAGACGGCTTTCCTTGACAGTCAGCAATCGTTAATTGATGCCGCAGTTCAACAGGAGATAACCCCGCATGTCCTCTATCACTCCGCAGTCCAACGGCGTTGTAACACTCATCGCCCGTGTCTTTCTTTCGATTCTCTTCATCATCGCCGGTTACGGCAAGCTCACCGCCATTTCCGGCACCGCAGGTTATTTCGCCGGACTTGGCCTTCCGCTCCCGACCGTTACGGCTGTTATCGTCGGTCTGGTTGAATTTGTGGGCGGCCTCGCAATTTTGGTCGGCTTTCAGACCCGCATCGCAGCGGCCATTGTAGGCCTCTTCACGATCGGCGCGACGCTTGTTGCTCATATGGACTTCTCGCAAGGCATGAATGCCATGATGGCGCAGAAGAACCTTGCAATCGCTGGCGGCCTGTTCATCCTCGCCCTGCATGGCGCAGGCGCACTCTCGATTGACGCCAAGCGCGGCTGATCAAGCGTTCGTAGCACCATAGAAAAAGAAAACCGCACCATGAAAACGGTGCGGTTCTGTTATTTCAGATTTTCGCTGCCAAAAACTACCCGTTCAATCCTTTGCGGATGCGGGTCGCCACGTCCATGACGCGTTTATTCTCCCGGCTTCTGCGTGCTGAGACGAGACAGGCTTGCGAACGCAGAATAACGCCGTCTTCCAGAACCTTAAGGCGGTTGGCCCGCAACGTGGAGCCCGTCGATGTAATATCGACGATCATATCGGCAGAGCCCGCCGCCGGAGCGCCTTCAGTCGCACCGAGGCTTTCCACAATGCGATAGACCTGAATCCCGTGCTTCTGGGAAAAGAACTGCTGGGTCAGACGCCAGTACTTGGTGGCAATGCGAAGCCGACGCCCGTGGCGCTGGCGGAAATCCGCCGCCACATCGTCCAGATCGGCCATGCTGGTCACATCGCGCCAGACTTCCGGCACGGCCACGACAACATCCGCGTGACCGAAACCAAGTTCGGCTTCGATAGCCACGCGCTCTTCCGAGTGCGCCAACGTCTCGCGAATGAGGTCTTCGCCCGTCACACCGAGATCAACGCTGCCATATCCCAGCTCGCGGGCAATTTCGGAAGCGGAAAGAAACAGAATATCAAGATCAGGCTCGCCCGCTACGCGTGCACGGTAATTGCGCGAGTCGTCCGGCAAGATCACTTCGTAACCTGCTTTTTCGAGCACAGAGAGCGTCTGCTCCTTCAACCGCCCTTTGGAAGGCAATGCCAGCGTCACACTCATTTTTTCTCTCCCGCCAGCATTTGCAACCGGTCGAGCCAGATGGAAAAGCCCACGCCGGGGATGTTTTCCGAGGCACCAAGCATGGTCAACAGTCGGTCATAGCGACCGCCACCGACAAGAATGCCGTCCTTTTCGACCCCTGCAGCCCGGATTTCGTAAACGAGGCCGGTATAATAATCGAGCGGACGCCCGAAGGAGGCATCATATAGAATATCTTTTGTGGGAATGCCCACATCGGAAATCGCTTCACTGCGTGCTTCAAATTTCTGCAACACCGCAGCAAGATCAAGCGCGTGTTCCGAAGCGAACGCCCGCAGGGTGATGGACGCGGAATCAAGCGAGACGCGCATTTCGAGGAACTGTTTCAGAAGGTCAAGCGCAGACGCCGGGAAGCGCGTGGCCGCCAGATCTTCTTTTTCGATCAACCGCCGCGCGATCTCGGCAGGAGAACGTCCTGCACCAGGCGAAATGCCAGCTTCAAGCATTTCGGTTTCAAGCATGCGCGCAAGCGCAGCTTCGTCGCCTTCTGCGACCAGAACGGCAAGCGTTTCCGGCAACGGATCGCGGCGCTGCGCGCCTGTCAACTCGGCGAGCACCTGTTCCATCGAGCCAGCGTCACCAAAAGAGCGCAAAAGCTTCTTGCGCCATCCTTGCGGCAGACCCAGCGCTTTCAGCATGCCGGCAAAGACCGACTGGTCTCCCAAAACAATCTCAATCGTAGCCTCTGGAGCGACCGCGCGAACACAGGACAGCGCGTCGGCAATGGAGCGGGCATCAGAAGCCGCTTCGTCCGAAGCACCCAGGTCCTCTATGCCAGCCTGAAGAAACTCGGCTGCGCCGTCCCGGCGTTGGCGGAACACTTCGCCCAGATAGGCATAACGTTTGGGCGTTGCAGCGTTGAGCGCGATATGATTGCGGCAAACCGGAATGGTGAATTCCGGCCGCAAGCACAAACTATCGCCGTTCTCGTTCTCGGTCAGAAAAATACGACGACGCAAATCCTCTCCTGCCATATCCAGAAATGGATCGGCTGGCTGGATCAGCGGAATTTCGACGAGTTCGGCTTCACGCGCGTCAAGCGTGGCGCGAAGAGAATTGAGAACACCTGACGAGCGCGACCCAGTCATGGTTTTCGTCACTTCGATTGTTCGGCGCGATCCCGCGCCTGGCTGGCAAGAATTTCACGGACTGCATCGATCAGCCCGTCTTCCTTGACCGTGATCTGCGCCGGGCGACTTTCGCGCCAGGTCACGTTATCCTCGATTTCGGCAGAAAGGCGCTTGCCCTCGACCAGATCCTTGATCTGCACTTCGCCGGCCTCACGCTCCTGCGAGCCCTGAATGATGACGCAGGGAGCCTCGCGACGGTCGGCATATTTCATCTGCGCCTTCATGCCGGAACCGCCGACATACATTTCAGCACGGATGCCGGCCTGACGCAGGTCGGAAACCATTTTCTGATAGCGGCCAAGGCTTTCCGTATCCTTGTCCATGACCAGAACCACCACTGGGCCGACGACATCGGATACATCCAGTTTGCCGAGGTTCTTCAAAGCCGTCATCAGACGCGACACACCAATGGAGAAGCCCGTCGCCGGGACCGGTTCGCCGCGGAAGCGCGACACGAGGCCGTCATAACGACCGCCACCGCCAACCGAGCCGAACACGACCTTCTGGCCGTCTTCGTTGGTGACATCAAACAGAAGCTCGGCTTCGAAAACCGGACCGGTGTAATATTCAAGGCCGCGAACGACAGACGGATCTATCTTCACACGACCGTCGTAGCCACCCGCCGAAAACAGCGCCTGCATGTCGGCGAGTTCGGTCACACCTTCTTCGCCCTTGGCGTTGCCTGCAACGACAGCGCGCAGATTGGCAATCGTATCGGTGCCAGTGGCACCACCGGCAGCGGTGAAAGCCAGTACCTTTTCAATTGCAGCATCGGTGAGTTCAGCCCCCTTGGTGAAGTCGCCACTTTCGTCGAGACGACCCTTGCCGAGCAAAAGGCGCACGCCTTCCGGGCCGAACTTGTCGAGCTTGTCGATGGCACGTAGCACGTTAAGGCGCTTCGCGGCGTTGCCCTCGCCCTCCAGGCCGATAGCATCCAGCACGCCGTCGAGAACCTTGCGGTTGTTGACGCGGATCACGTAATCCCCGCGGCGAATGCCGAGACGCTCCAGCGTGTCGGCCATCATCATGCACATTTCAGCATCCGCAGAGACGTTCGGCGCGCCGACGGTATCGGCATCGAACTGCATGAACTGCCGGAAACGACCCGGTCCCGGCTTTTCATTGCGGAACACCCAACCATTACGATAGCTGCGATAAGGCTTCGGCAGGGACTCGTAGTTTTCGGCAACGAAACGTGCCAGCGGCGCGGTCAGATCGTAGCGCAGCGACAACCATTGTTCATCGTCATCCTGAAACGAGAACACACCTTCATTGGGACGATCCTGATCCGGCAGGAATTTTCCAAGCGCATCCGTATATTCCACAAGCGGCGTTTCCACCGGCTCGAAGCCATAGAGGTCGTAAACTTCGCGGATGGTCGCCATCATCTTTTCAGCGGCGCGCAAATCATCCGGCACCCGATCGACAAACCCGCGCGGCAACCGCGCCTTCATCTTGTCCGCTTTATCGGCCATTTTTCCCGCCTGATCGCTGATTTGTACATATACGCCGGTGAAAACCGGCATCAATTCTGTTGCCGGTTTCCTAACCGATCAAATCCGTTGCGGCAAGTGCAGGAAGCGCGTTCAGCGTGTCGCGATGGCGACTGCCGCGCCTGCCATCATGCCAGCGCTCGTTCTGTTGGCTATCCGCATCATGCGCGGGCTGCGAAGAAACCGCCGGGCCTGTGCCGCCAGCACCACCCACGCCGTGTCGACGGCGGCGAGAACGGCAAACATGACCAGCAACAATTCGGCCCAGCCAACCAATGAAACATAGGTGATATCAATCACCGTCGGCAGGATGGCGAGGTAGAAAACCATGATCTTCGGATTGCCAAGTGTAATCGCCAGCGCACTAAGGAAAAGCTTTCCAGCCTCCCCCTGACGGGGAATGGCATTCTCATCTGCGGCTTCATCTACGGGAGCGATCCACATCTTCCACGAAAGATAGATCAGATAGGCTACGCCCACATATTTTAGGATGAGAAACGCTGTGTGGAACGTGTTTGCCAGCGCCGCCAATCCCCACACGGCCAATGAAAGCCAAATTGCATCACCGAGCCAGAGACCGAACATGAACGGAAAGACGCCCTTGTGACCGCGGTTGATGACACGTGCTACCAGCGCGCCCACATTCGGTCCCGGCGTACCGGCCGCTACGACCAGAATACCGGCAAATGCCATCAACGACACCAGGTCCATGAATGTCTCCGTCTTTAAAGATGGATGTTCTGGCAGAATTGCTGCCGCTTAGCAATCGCTACTCAGCCCGGGTCGTTTGAAAGACTGTCGCAGCTTTTCAATCTTCTCTCGACAGTGGCAACCCTCGATATGGTCGTTCACCAGTCCCATGGCCTGCATGAATGCATAAACCGTCGTTGGCCCGACAAACGACCAGCCGCGTTTCTTCAGATCTTTGGAAATGCGAATAGATGTCTCGGTCTTGGGATTGGCAATCAGAGTTGGATAATCCACGACAAGAGGGCGATCTTTTACATCAGGCTCGAAAGACCAGAAATAAGCTGCTAACGAGCCTTTTTCCGCGACCAGTTCAATTGCCCGCTTGGCATTATTGATCGTCGATTCAATCTTGCCCCGGTGACGGACAATGCCTTTGTCCGCCAGAAGGCGCTCCACGTCTGTCTGACTGTACCGGGCAACACGATGGAAATCGAAACCATCGAAAGCAGCGCGAAAATTCTCCCGTTTTCGCAAGATTGTGAGCCACGACAACCCGGACTGGAAACCTTCAAGACATATTTTTTCGAAAAGCCGGAAATCGCTTGAAACAGGAACGCCCCATTCATTGTCATGATAGGCGAGATAATCGGGTAACTCGCCCGGCCAGAAGCAACGCGTCATTCCATCAGCACCGACGATCAGACCGGTTTTTGCCTCAGCAACATCGTTCATTGTTCCGCCTCTTAAGTTTCACTCATAATTAATTATGTCGCGCAACCTGACACTAACCACAACTTTAATTGGAAGGGACGTCGGGCGAAACACGCGGCCGAAATTTACCTTTACGATTCCATTCCGGCACACAATCCCCGTACGAGCATGAGGGCCGCTCTCCTGACACCTGATGTCAGGAGCTGCAACGGGCAACTGCGCCACCAAGGGTTCGGCGCAAAGAGACGGATCTGGATTATGAAACCGCGTCATCTTCTTTTAATCGGATCGCTTGCGGCGATTGCCGTTTCCATTGTGAGCACCGGCATGGCTTTTGCCAACGACCGCTATGCAACCTTGCCGCCGGTGCGCGTGAGCCCCGATCTTTCTGCCCCATGGGTAGCTCAGTTGCATGGGCAACCTGCCCGTATCAAGGCCGTGCCGCAATCCCTGCAGCCGGCACCGCGGGTTGACACCAGACAGAAGCAGAGAGCCAATTCGAGCTATCGCCCGGCTTCATATCAGCGCCCAATGGCAAACCCTGCCACCACCGTGCGAAAGCATCAGATCGACCCGGCTTATCTGCCGCAGACGGTTTCCTATTCAGGAAAGGAAAAGCCGGGCACGATCGTCATCGATACAGGCAAGCGTTTTCTTTATCTTGTTCAGTCCGACGGCAAAGCCATGCGATATGGGGTCGGTGTCGGCAAGCAGGGGTTCAGCTGGAAAGGTTCCCAACGCATCAGCCGCAAAGCCGAATGGCCCACCTGGACACCACCGAAGGAAATGATTGCCCGCGAGCGCAAGAAGGGGCGTATCCTGCCTGCGCGTATGGAGGGCGGCATCAATAATCCTCTCGGCGCGCGCGCGCTTTATCTGGGCTCCACACTCTATCGTATTCACGGAACCAATCAGCCCTGGACCATCGGCAAGGCGATGTCATCCGGCTGCATCAGGATGCGCAATCAGGACGTGACCGATCTTTATGAGCGCGTCCCCATTGGCGCGAAAGTCGTCGTCCGTTAATCAGGCCTTCTTTCCTGAGCTGCTTACGACCGCCTTTTCTCAAAGGCGGTCGTATTGTTTTCATAAATCTGAAAAGATCAAAATTTCTGCACAGAAAGAACGATCGCAGACCCGTAAACATGATCGAAAGGGCTTTCCCTTTTCTCGCGAACACCCATATGCTGACCATGGCAAAGTCCAGAAAGATATGAAAAGGGCTGCCGCATGGCAGTTTGTGCCGGGGAATGCCCGGCAATGCAGGTCAAATAACATTCCGGCGCCTCAGGGGAATAACCTCGCGCTGAATGTTTCGAGGGAAAGGATAAATCATGACCGTACCGATGGTTAAACTGAACGACGGCAATCACATCCCGCAGCTCGGTTACGGTGTCTGGCAAGTGAGTAATGACGAGGCGGTCGCCGCTGTCAGCGAGGCATTGAAAGCAGGATACCGCCATATCGACACCGCTGCCATTTATGGCAATGAAGAGGGTGTCGGCAAGGCGATCCAAAGTTCTGGCATCGCGCGCGGCGACATTTTCCTCACCACGAAATTATGGAATAGCGAACAAGGCTATGAATCAACGCTGAAAGCGTTCGACACAAGCCTGAAAAAGCTGGGCACGGATTATGTGGATCTCTATCTCATCCATTGGCCGACGCCCTCAAAAGACCTCTTCATGGAAACATGGCGCGCATTTGTGAAGCTGAAAGAGGAAGGCCGTGCCAAATCAATTGGTGTATCCAATTTCCGCACAGCGGACCTTGAGCGCGTTATCAAGGAAAGCGGCGTCACACCGGTTCTCAATCAGATTGAACTGCACCCTCAATTCCAGCAGGACGAGTTGCGGCTTTTCCACAGCAAGCACAATATCGCAACAGAGGCATGGAGCCCGCTCGGGCAGGGTAAGATTCTGGAAGACGCCACGCTGAAGGCCATCGCTGAAAAACATGGCAAATCGGTCGCGCAAGTCATCCTGCGCTGGCACATTGAGACCGGCAACATTGTCATTCCGAAGTCCGTTACGCCTGCCCGCATCGAGGAAAACTTCGATGTTTTCGATTTCCGTCTCAACGGAACCGATCATGATGCGATTACGAAACTGGACAAGGCCGATGGCCGGATAGGCCCGAACCCGAGTACATTCTCGGCTGGCTGAACAAAGATTGAAAAAGCCGGGCAACTGCCCGGCTTTCTTCATGCAGCGATTTGCGACAATCCTTGCGGTTTCGGTCCACCATAGGCCCAGTCGATCAACTCTATCGTATGAACGATGGGCAATTTGCTGCCGGTCGCGATCTGCGTCATGCAGCCGATATTGCCGGTAGCGATCAGATCAGCGCCCGTCGCCTCGATATTCTTCACCTTGCGGTCGCGAAGTTTTGCAGCAATTTCCGGCTGCATGATGTTGTAAGTACCCGCCGAACCGCAACACAGATGGCCTTCCAGCGGCTCTTTCACCTTGAAGCCGGCCTTTGAGAGCAAATCCTTCGGCTCCCGCACGATTTTCTGTCCATGCTGCATCGAGCAGGCCGAATGGTACGCAACTGTCAGCGCCTGCGGGGCATCCGGTTCCGGCAATTCGATGCTGGCGAGATATTCAGTAATGTCCTTGGCAAGCGCCGACACCCTGGCGGCCTTATCCTTATAGGAAGGATCAAGGCGAAGCATGTAACCATAGTCCTTGATGGTCGTTCCACAGCCCGAGGCAGTGACAATAATGGCATCGAGACCGCCAGCTTCGATCTCCCGCGTCCATACATCGACATTGTGCCGTGCCTGGTCAAGCGCCTGTTCCTCGCGGCCCATATGGTGAACCAGCGAGCCACAGCATCCCTCTCCCTTCGGCATTACCACTTCGATGCCAAAGCGGGTCAAAAGGCGCGAGGTCGCAGCATTGATGCCGGGGTTGATCACCGGTTGTGCACAACCGCCGAGGATAGCCACGCGACCGCGCTTTTCGCCGCTGGCGGCGCTGACTGTTTCGACAGACACTGCGGTTGGCAGGTTTTGCGGCGCGAGATCGAGCATCGCAGCCATGGGTTTCAAGGCGTCACTCTTGCGCAAAAGCGGCGCAAACGGCTTGCCGAGCTTCGCCAGTTTCAGCGCGGCGCGAAACCGGCCCGGATAGGGAAGAACCTGGGCCAGAATTCCGCGCAAAATGCGGTTCATGAACGGACGCTTGTATGTCTTCTCAATATGCGCGCGTGCATGATCGACCAGATGCATGTAGTTGACTCCTGATGGACAGGTCGTCATGCAGGAAAGGCAGGAGAGGCATCGGTCGACATGGCGCACGATTTCCTCATCCGCGGGACGGCCATTTTCCAGCATATCCTTGATCAGATAGATGCGCCCACGCGGGCTGTCGAGTTCATTGCCGAGCGTCACATAGGTCGGGCATGTTGCTGTACAGAAGCCGCAATGCACGCACTTGCGCAGGATTTTTTCGGCTTCATTGACACCGGGATCGCGCAGTTGGTCGGGGCTGAAATGGGTCTGCATGGTTTCAAGCTCCAGCCTGACGGGGATGCATACGCCCCGGATTGAGGATATTTTCTGGATCGAATTGATGCTTCAACCGCTGGGAAAGTGCTGCGAGTGCTGGCGGTTGCGGCTCGAACACCTCTACATTCGCTCGAATATGTTCCGGCGCGCGCACCAGCGTCGCATGGCCACCGCCGTATTTGGCAACGAGCTTGCGTAAAGTTTGCGCTTCCGGATCGGCTTCCATCCGCATCCAGATCAACCCGCCCTGCCAATCATAATAGGCATCAACTCCGGCATGACGGCGAAACTCGTCCACCATTTGCCAACCCTGCATCGGTGCCATCGAAACGCGCCAGACAGCTCGATTGTCCCCTGCACTGGCATAAGGCAGGACATCGCGCACCTCACGCCAGAGCTGCTGCGACTGCGCTTCATCAAGCACATCAACCGACCCGCCAAGCAACGCCTGCAATTGCCTGCTGCGATGCTCGACCGAAGGTGCAAAGCCCTCAAGCCGCAACACCGTTGCCGCTTCCCACCCAAACTTGCCGTCCAGAAAGCGATTGGCAACCGTCGGCGGCAGATGCGCTGCGGAAGCGACTTCCTCGCGCGAGCCCATAGCCATGGCCATGACGCGCGCAGCCTGTTCATCGGTCAGCCCGCGCACGGCAAGCGTCGCCGCCGTTTCCGGTTTCGGCAGAACCTTGAACGTCACTTCCGTGGCAACACCCAGCGTGCCCCAGGAATTGGCCATGCCCTTGGACAGGTCATACCCCGTCACGTTCTTGACGACGCGTCCGCCAGATTTGAACAGTTCGCCGCGTCCGGACACAACACGGACGCCGAGCACATGGTCGCGCGCAGCACCCGCTTTAAGACGGCGTGGGCCGGACAGATTGGCGGCGAGCGCTCCACCGATCGTCCCCCGTCCGCCCTCAACCGACAGCAGCGGACCGTAGTCCATCGGCTCGAAATGAAAGCACTGGTTGTTGTCAGCGAGAAGCTTTTCGATCTCGACCATCGGGGTTCCGGCCTTTGCCGAAAGCACCAGTTCGTCCGGCTCGTATAAGGTCACACCAGCAAGCCCAGATACGTCCAGAACATGATCTGCATCGACACGATGGCCAATGCCGCGCTTTGAGCCATGGCCGATGATCTCCAGCGGCGCAGAACGGGCCAGTGCTTCCTGCACAGCGTCCAGAACACCCGCTTCATCATGCGGCTTTAGAATAGTTATATCACTCATAATCCAAACCACAGATCAGAATCGGGGAATATCCGGGAAAGTCAGTTCTCCACGATGCACATGCATGCGGCCGAGCTCGGCGCAGCGGCGCAACTGCGGAAACACCTTGCCGGGATTGAGAAGATGCTTGGCATCGAACGCACATTTAACGCGCATCTGCTGGTCCAGATCGATCTCGTTAAACATTTCCGGCATCAGGTCGCGCTTTTCAATGCCGACCCCATGTTCGCCGGTGAGAACGCCGCCGACTTTCACGCATAACCGCAAAATATCGGCACCGAAATCCTCCGCAGCTTCCAGTTCGCCGGGAATATTCGCATCGTAGAGGATAAGCGGGTGCAGATTGCCATCGCCCGCATGGAACACGTTGGCGACACGCAGTCCGTATTTTTCGGAAAGGTCTCGCATACCCGACAGGACACGCGGTAATTCTTTGCGGGGAATGGTGCCATCCATGCACAGATAATCGGGAGAAATGCGTCCTACTGCCGGGAATGCAGCCTTGCGCCCTGCCCAGAAGGCCAGACGCTGTTCTTCCGACTGAGACAGAATACACGTCGTGGAACCATTTTTGAGCGCAAGCGCTTCGACCCGGCCAATGAGATAATCCACCTCGACTGGCGGCCCATCCAGTTCGACGATCAGTAATGCTTCAACATCGAGCGGATAGCCGACACGAACGAAGTCTTCCGCCGCCTTGATCGCCGGTCTGTCCATCATTTCCATACCGCCGGGAATGATGCCCGCGCCGATGATGTCGGCCACACACTGCCCCGCCTGCTCACTGGACGGAAAGCCCACCATAACTGCCCGCGCCGTTTCCGGCTTTTGCAAGATGCGCACAGTGATCTCCGTCACGACACCGAGCAGCCCCTCCGAACCCGTCATCAGACCGAGAAGATCGTATCCCTCGCTGTCGAGATGCTTGCCGCCAAGCCGGATCACCTCGCCGGTTATCAGCACCATTTCAATGCCGAGTACGTTATTGGCGGTCAGGCCATATTTGAGGCAATGCACGCCACCGGCGTTTTCCGCCACATTGCCCCCGATGGAGCAGGCAATCTGTGAAGATGGATCGGGCGCGTAATAAAAGCCCTCATGTTCGACCGCCTTCGTGATGCCGAGATTGGTCACGCCCGGCTGCACCACCGCGACACGATTGGGATAATCGATTTCGAGAATGCGATTGAAGCGGGACATGCCAAGCAGAACTGCATCCTGCAAGGGCATTGATCCCCCGGATAGCGAAGTACCCGCTCCCCTTGGCACGACACGAACATTATTGTCGTGGCAATAGCGCAGAACGCGCGCAACCTGCTCAACAGTCTCAGGGAGCACAACGACCAGCGGCAGCGAGCGGTGCGCGGTAAGACCGTCGCTTTCGAACACCCGCATCGCATTAACCGCATCAACAACGCCTTCACCCGGCACGATGCCGCGCAAATCCGCCACGATCTGCTCACGCCTTTGCAGAACGGATGCGTCCGGCTCGGGCATTATCAGTCCGCTCATATTCTCCTCCGCCACTTGTGTGGTCAAAGTGCATTCCACACCAGTTTCGTCAAGTGGTAAATCATTTTTACCACTTTGATCTAAGGTTAAACAGTTTTCGCGCTGCGGCATAATTGCTTGCCTAGTTTCATAGCGCTCGGCTAGATGCTTTAAAACCCAAAGCTTTGGCAGGAAGTGGGATAGCAGAACATGATGAGCAGTCTGGCGGATATGGAGATTTTTGCCCGCGTCGTGGCAACGGGCAGCATGTCGGCAGCCGCTCGTGATCTGGGCCTTTCTCCCGCAGTCGTCTCCAAACGCCTTGGACGTTTGGAAGAGCGTCTTGGAACCCGCCTGCTTCAACGTACCACGCGCCAGATTGCACTTACCGAAGCCGGTCAGGGCTATTACGAGCGGGTTCTCGCTATTCTGTCGAACATCGAGGAAGCGGAAGCCTTTGTCGCCCGCCGCTCAGCCGATGCGCGGGGCACCTTGAAAATTTCAGCCCCGACCACTTTTGGCCGAATGCATATTGCGCCCTATCTGGTGCCATTTATGCGCGCCAACGCCGATCTCACCGTTAATATGCAACTGACCGATGAGATGGTAGATATCGTGGGGGATGGATACGATCTGGCCATTCGGATCGCGGAGCTTTCCGATTCAACCCTCGTCGCACGCCGCCTCGCGCCTGTGCGCCGCATCCTCGTCGCCTCACCCGGTTATATCGCGGAACGCGGCACACCGCAGACGATTGAGGACCTGCAGGACCATATTTGTCTGGCGCCGCACAACAACGACCCCTGGCGGCTGGAGGGGCCCAAAGGGCCCATCGTCATACGTCCGGTGGGGCCACTGCAAACCAATTCCAGCGAAATGGTTCGGGAGGCAGTCCTAGCGGGTCTTGGTATCGCGCAACGCTCGACCTGGGATATCGGTCCAGAACTTGCAGCAGGCAAGTTACTGCAAGTGCTGCCTGACTACGCCGCCTCCCGTAGCGTTGCAATTCATGCTGTCTATCCGTCGAAGCAGTTTCTTCCGGCGAAGGTCAGACTGTTCATCGACTATCTCGCCGATCTCTACGGCCCAGTTCCCTACTGGGAGAGCGGCACGTCTCCGCATGAAGTGGCAAAAAAATAGACTGGCTTTCATTCGTCGGTTAATAAGCCCCGCACGCTATATTAGCGAGCACACACGTAAAGCCAACTAAGCTTTTGATTCCAAAAGGCTTAGCTCCCCGCAATCCGCTATTCAAGCGAATCGGATGATTTCCTCCCGTTGTCCTGATTTTCTGGGAAAAATGATGAATACACCTGTACGCTTTATTCTAGCAATCATAGTCGCCGTTATCGTCGGCTGTGGTTTCATGTTCTATGACAAATCCCGTGGCGCCGAATGGGTCGTTTCCCCTCAACAGATCGAGCAGGCCAAAGCCGAAGGCAAGCCCGGCGTGGAAAGCCGCCCCGGCACGGTAACGGTACTTCCGATCCGCAGCGAGACGGCTGACGCGCTTCCATTCAAATGGGCCATGTATGGCCTGGTGGCCGGTCTTTTCGTACTCGTCGCTACGCGCAAGCGCAAAAAGGCCTGATCATTTTCGATCATATACTCGGAAAGCTCGGATGCATCATCAACCGGGCTTTCATTTTCAATATATCCCGTTGCCGGTCGTCGGCCTAAAGGCTACTTTGCCGCCGTTATGAAGAGGGCTTCAGACGGCATGGCCGAAACCATTTTTTCCCGCATACAGGCAAGCCGCACGGCAGACGATGTTGTGCACCAGATCGAAACGCTGATCCTTGAAGGCGTTCTGCGCGGCGGCGACCGGCTTCCTGGCGAGCGTGAGCTGGCGCGCCAGTTCGATATTTCCCGCCCAATATTACGTGATGCACTAAAGAGGCTTGAAACGGCTGAACTCCTGATTTCTCGTCATGGTGGAGGCACCTTCGTTGCGGACGTGATCGGACAGGTGTTCAGCGCCCCCGTCGTGAAGCTCTTTGCCGACCACCGCAAGGCGACGGCAGACTATCTTGAATACCGTCGGGAAATCGAAAGCATTGCCGCGGAATATGCAGCTCTTCGAGCCACACCTGCCGACAAGGCGCTGTTGACCGAAATCATGGAAGCCATGGAAAAGGCTCATGGCGCCAGTGACTTCGATACTGAAGCTCGCCTCGATGTGGAATTGCATAATGCCATTGGCGAAGCCGCTCACAACATCGTTCTCCTGCACACCTTGCGGTCATGCTATCAACTGCTGAAGGATGGTGTTTTTTACAATCGCAGCCTCATCTACAGCTATCCCGGTGTCGCCGACATGTTTTTGTCACAGCATCGCGCCATCTACGATGCGGTCATGGCGAGCAATCCGCAGGCCGCGCGCGATGCGGTCCAGAAACACATTCGTTTCGTGGAACAGGCAACGCATGATCGCGAGCTTCACGAAGAACGTGAACGCGTCTCACGTCTGCGCTACCGACAACGAGCCGGCGTGAAGACAGGCAAAGACATGAAGGAAGATGACGGCGAATGAGCGTGATTTTCAAGGATGCGAAAGCGCCCGACGGGGTCCGCCTCTATGCCATCGGGGATGTGCATGGCCGTCTTGACTTGTTGCAGGACATGCATGGGCTCATCCGTGCAGACCTTGACCACCGCCCCGTCCATGACTGGCGCATCATTCACTTGGGTGACTATATCGACCGTGGCCCGAAATCGAAAGAAGTGCTGGATTTCCTGATTGATGCGTCGCATCGGGATGAGCGCGTGATTTCGCTGCTTGGAAATCACGACGATGGCTTTCTCCACTATCTCGCAACGGGAGACAGTGCTGGAATATTCGCACTGCACGGTGGCGTGGATACTGCTCGTTCCTACAGTGTGGAGGTGGATTTTGCGGAAGGCAATTCAGCTTCCCTAGGGCATGCCGCGCTTGTCAAAGCCGTTCCGCAAGATCATATCGACTTCATCCGGGCTATGCCGCGCTCGGTCGTTTTCGGCGACTTCTTCTTCTGTCACGCTGGCGTCAATCCCGCGGTGTCACTCGACGCGCAGGACCCCGAAGAACTGATCTGGATTCGCACAGCGTTCCTGAAATGGACTGATCCTTTTGAAAAAGTCATCGTCCACGGTCATACGCCGCAAAGCGCTATCGATATTCAGCCCAACAGGGTCAATCTCGACACATATGCATGGAAAAGCGGACAGCTTTCGGCCATCGTCATCGACGGCGCGGAAAAGCGCTTTATTGAAGCGACTGCCGCTTAGTGCGCGCTGGAAATGCCGTAACCGTCGGTCGATATCGTGTTGTTGCCGGCGTCGACGGTGAATATGCCGACCGCCATGAACAAAATCGCGGAAACCATCAAAACGGTAAGAAGAGCGGCATGCTTGGCGGTCATATTCGGAAACTCTTTCGACGGGGCCGGGCAAAGTTCGTTGGGCCAGCCGCCGCATCAGAGCAGGGCAATCAGCCTTGCCCATCCGGTTGCTGCCCAGGGAGACGGCGCTCAGTTACACCTGAAAAAAGTTACCCGCAACTGAACGGTTCCCGCCGGATCACCGCTTTTTTCAAAGAATGCCTGATTGCCCGAACGCTGTGGCAAAGCGGCAACGTACAACTTCGACTTAAGGTTAAGGCGCAGTTACGAAGTCCCTAGATTTGATTTACCCATGCCCTGGCAATGACTGCCCCTGCGGTGTCCGCATCTACTCCAAAAGTCTTTGCAAGCGTCGGGTACTGTACCGCCCACTCTGGAGCGAAGCCAGAGATCAGCCCGCTCAGTTCATCGTTCCATTGGGCCACAAGTTTGGTGTCTGCCTCAAAATGAAACTGCGTACCGTAGACGGCACGCCCGATACGATAGGCCTGATGAGGCGTCATATCGCTCGTTGCCATGTGAATCGCATTCTTCGGGAGCGAAAACGTATCACGGTGCCAATGGAAGATTGGAAAGACATCCCCCGCTGCGGACAAGACCGGATCGCTCTTACCGTCCTCGGTCAGCCGAATTTCCCGCCAGCCGAACTCCATGGGGCGATCCAGAATGTTCTCGCCACCGTACGCGCGAGCTATGAGTTGACTGCCCAGGCAAATACCGAGAACGGCCTTATCCTTGTCGCCAAATCTGCGTATCAGATTGAGCAAATGTGGGAAATAAGGACATTGGACGTCAGCGAGCGCATTCTGCTCGCCCCCGAGAACGATCAGGGCTTCGTGCCCGTTCTCGTCAGCGGGGAGCGCGTCACCGTTATAGGGATGACGCAGGTCAATCGAAAAGCCAGCATCTGCCAGAACGGATTCGATCTGCCCCAATCCGGACCCTTGGTAGTTTTGAACGACCAGCACACTCATGAGAAACCCCACCGACTTTCACTTTCGATAACATGAAAGGGTCCCGGACGACAGCCGGGACCTGATCAGTTCACTACCGAAACGCTGACCGTCCGGCCGGCAACAAGGTGCACGCCATCCGGCACATCCTCAAGTTTCACACGCACCGGCACGCGTTGCGCAAGCCGGACCCAGTTGAACGTTGGCGAAACATTCGCCAGCAAGCTGGATGAATCGCTCCGCTCGCGATCCTCGATTCCTCCGGCAATACCTTCGACCTCCCCCTTGAGCTGAACCTTGCTGCCCATGATATCGATCACGACCGGATCACCGACCTGGATACGTTCAAGCTTGTTTTCCTCGAAGTAACCAGACACGTAGTAGGAATCCGTATCAACAAGGGCAGTCACAGCCGACCCGGCTGAAACGTAGTCACCCGGCTGAAGCGAGAAGTTGGTCACCACACCGTTTACGGGAGCTTTCACCGACGAGCGGTCCAGATTGAGTGCAGCGAGATCACGATCCAGTTGCGCTTGGCGATAAGCAGCCTCTGCCTGCTGGGCCGTCGTTTCAACCTGCTCCAGTTTCTGGCGCGTCACGGTCGTATCATTAAGCTGGCGATAGCGGATCAGATCGCGGTTAGCCATGTCCAGCGCCGCCTTGCTGCTATCGACCTTGGCTTCTGCCGTTTGCAGGGCGAGTTTGTAACGGGCCTGATCAATGCGGAAGATCACATCGCCGCGGTGGACTGCCTCGTTATCATGGACAAGCACTTCGCCTACCAGTCCCGAAACGTCCGGCGCGACACGCACGACATCTGCACGGATCTTGCCGTCACGGGTCCAAGGCGCGTTCATGTAGTAGTCCCATAAATGCCAGCCAAGAAGTCCTGCCATCGTGACCATGATGACTGTTACAAAGACACGGCCTGAATGTGCAAAGAGCTTTTTCATAGCGGTATTCCATTGAGAATGACGGCTGCTGAGCCGAGAATGCAAAAATACATGGCAGCATCGAACAAAGGCCGGTGCCATACGAAACGATAGAAGCGGGCGCGCGCCAGAAGGCGTTGCATAACCGTGTTTGCGAAATACGCTCCGAGCGCCAGCACGCCGAGGGTCGGAATGTAAATTCCGTAAATGTCGAGTTCAGGTTGCATCACAGATCACATTGTTGTTCTAGGCTGCTTGTGGGAGTTCCATCAGCGGACGCGGCGGCAAGGCAAAAGGTGGCGCCTTTGGGAAAAGGTTGAAGCGCAGGGCGACCAGCGCCATTCTTGTACGTTTAGCTATTGCCGGTGATCCGCTCTCGATAATGGTCGTGATCGCCTTATCGATGGCGCCGAGCAAATTCCTGTCGATTTCACCAGCCTCCTGCGGCCTGCTGGCCAAGGCGCGGTAATGCGCACCGACACCATCCAGAACTGCATCGACAGCCGACCGACAGTTTTCGGGCAGTTTGGAACGATATTGCTGAAGATCGATTGTGTTCATACCATTTCGCAGGTCGCGCAGCAGATCGACCTTCGCGACATCCGACGCCGCAACCAGCGCCAGACGTGGCGTCATCATGCCGATGCGGTCGATCATGCGAAGCAGCAGGCGGTTCATGCGCTGGCGGCGGTGTCGCCCAGGGCGACGCTCAGCAGCAAGCGCGATGTCGTTCCAGCCTGCCTTGATCAGGCGGCGGACGCTCCACTCCGCGCCTACCGATCGTACAATTGAGGTCACCACGGCGGCTATAACGATCCCGAGAACCGTGGCCAGATTGGCATTGGCAAAGCTCACAAAATCGTGGGTCAGATGGCCCTGCAGCATGAGCATGTTCGGCAAATTTACGCAAAGAACCATTCCCAGCAGGAATTGCGAAGGTATCGCAAGCAGCAGACCTGCGGGGATGAGGAAAAGTCCCAGAACCAGGACCAGCGGGAAGAAGCCATCCACGAGCGGCAGCAGGGCGAATTCAAAGATGAATGCAGCCACAATGACGATCAAAAGCAGCCAGTTGAACTTGCGCATGACAGGGACCGGATCGTCCATGGTTGCGAAGATACAGCAGAAGATGCCAGCCATCATGGCTGCTGCGCTGCCCTGCGACCAGCCGCTTGCGATCCAGAAGGCGGTTGCCACGCAAGTTGCCAGAAAGGCAGAAAAGCCGGACAGAAATGCCATGCCATAGTCACGATGCATGGGGCGAGCTTTCAAATGGGCGTCATAACGGCGCCACCGCAACGAATGCCGTGAACCGGACAGGATATCCTGGCGCAATGTGATGCAATCGCTCCATATCTGGACCAGATCGCGAACGCGCGCAGCTACGTTGAAAGGCAGCAATTCACCCCAACTCGTCGCGTCCTTCCCGTGGCGATCGATTTCTTCAATCAGTTGCAAAAGAACAGTACGGCGTTCATCCGTCAGGTTCTCGCCGCTTTCTATCCAGTCGCAAGCTTCGTCCAGGAGCTTCTGCACCGCCGGATGCCAGGGCTGTTCGTCTTCGCCCGGCTTAAGCGCCAGGACATCGTGCAAACTTGATATGATCGGCAGCACAGCCACCATACGTTGCTGCAACACATGAAGCAGCCTGCCGACGTTCCTTATTGACGAGGTGTCATACGCTACATGCGTAGTCAGGTTGCGCAGCTCCAGCGCGTCGGCTGCGAGGCGCTGACGATCCCGAAGGAATTCGGGTGTCGCACCTTCTCCCCGCATGCTGGCCAGTGCGAGCTTTGAGCCATCACGCAGCCAGTTATCAATACGGCTGACAAGCACCGGACCGCTGTGCCGCGGGAA
The DNA here is from genome assembly GCF_018066705.1 of Ochrobactrum sp. AP1BH01-1. Taxonomy (NCBI): domain Bacteria; kingdom Pseudomonadati; phylum Pseudomonadota; class Alphaproteobacteria; order Hyphomicrobiales; family Brucellaceae; genus Ochrobactrum; species Ochrobactrum sp. AP1BH01-1. Next base: position 118,357 of record NZ_JAGPOU010000004.1, read on the forward strand.
AACGAGGCGATTGACAACAGCGGCACAAATAATACCGATCGCGATTTCTTCCACACGCCCTACGGCATAGTCAAATGTCGTTTCCGGTGCAGAAACAACAGCAAAACTGGCAATTGCCACCGTATAACCGGCAAGCATGAACAGATAGCTGCGTGGCGTGCCGTCAAGCAAGCTGACTGCAAGGCAAAGACCCATCCAGAGCCCGATGGCCATGGTGAGAATTTCAGGCGAATTGACCAGATGCGGCACAAATAAAATGGTCACGGCCCCGCCGATGATCGTTCCAACGAGGCGGTAGAACCCTTTCGACGTCGTGGCTCCGGACAACGGGTGCGCAACGATATAGACGGCTGCTATCGACCAGTAGGGATTGGGCAGATTGGCCATCAAGCCGATCCACAGCGCAAGCATGCCCGCAGCGAAAGTCTTCAATGAAAAGACGACATCCCAAAATTTGGGGGTTGTTTCGGCTGGTTTCGTCATGGCTTGTGGCGGTACCGGTTGAACGCGTTGCGTCTTCCGGTCAGACGGCTGATCAGAAAGACTCTGTTTGAAATTTCTCATTCAGCTTGCGCAAGACTTCCATGGCGACATCGACCGCATCGGAATCGAAATCACCGAGGAAAAGAGCGCGAAGACGGGCAGCTGACTTTTCCACCTTGGCGGCAAGCGCGCGACCGTCCTCTGTCAGTTGAATAAGCTTGACGCGACGATCGGCATCATCGCCAATCCGCTGGATAAGGCCGTCCTTTTCCAACTCGTCGACGACCCGGACAATCGTTGCCCCCTCGATACCGACCCTTTCGGCCAGCACACCTTGGGGGACACGATCTCCGTGCCGCAAGAGGGTCATCAGCGGTATGGCTTTCGCGTCGGAAAGACCATGTTCCGCCATCGCCGCATCGAAAGCTTTCCGCCATCCTCTGGCGGTACTCGCAAGAAGCGGTGCGAATTCGACCCACGCTTGTTTCATCACATCAATTCCATTCAAATAGATAGCTTCATACCTATATGGATACAATCTAGTTAAATGCAACTTGCATAATATTTCCCATCAATTGTTTGTGTAGGAATGCTCATCAGTTGCCTCATGTTGCGTCGCCAAAGCGCTTGACCGCCGCCCCTGCCCTCTGCCATCGATGGTGACATGCGCGCAAATTACAAAATGCAGAGACTATACGTTGAAAACGACCTCCAATCTGACAGCCAGATCGAGGTCGCCTCGCAGGCCGCACATTATCTTACCCATGTCCTGCGATTGAAGGACGGCGATGAAATTCTCGCCTTCAACGGGCGTGACGGTGAATGGAAATCACGGCTGAAGCCGGAGGGTAAAAAACGACTTTTCCTTGAGCCCTTCGAGCAGACGCGGCCACAGCCCCCGGAAAGCGGCCTCATCTATTGCTTCGCCCCGCTGAAACAGGGACGGCTGGACTATATGGTGCAAAAAGCGGTGGAGATGGGTGCTGGCGTTCTGCAACCCGTCATCACACAGCACACGCAGGTACCGAAACTCGGAACGGACCGCATCAAGGCTAATGCAATAGAAGCGGCGGAACAGTGCGGCGTTCTTTCCCTGCCTGAATGCCGCGAGGCCATCCGCTTTGACCGATTGATCTGCCAGTGGGATGAAACCCGGCGCCTCATCTTCTGCGACGAAGGTCACGAATCGGACGATCCACTGACTATCCTGCAGGGGATAACACCGGGTCCTGTCGCGTTGCTGATCGGCCCGGAAGGCGGGTTTTCAGAAAGCGAGCGCCAGACGCTCCGAAAGCTCCCGTTCGTAACGGCTATTCCGCTTGGCCCGCGAATCCTGCGCGCCGATACTGCTGCCGTCGCAGCCATGGCTTTGGTGCAATCTGTGCTCGGGGACTGGCGGAATGCAGGATGACGTTCTCGAAATCTGATGTTCAATGGAATTGACTTGCGCGATTTGACAAATTTGTCCAATCACGCTGAAACGCGAAAAATCGACTAGGGACACACTGCATGGCGCGCGATACGACGGACGAAACGGCACTGACGGGCGTTGAACAACTGGCGGGTTATCTGGCTGGCGGATGCAAGCCCAAGGACGCCTGGCGTATCGGCACCGAGCATGAAAAATTTCCATTCTATACAGCCGATAACAGTCCCGTCCCATATGAGGGACCGCGCGGCATCAAAGCAATACTCGAAGGCATGCAGGCCAAGCTTGGCTGGGAGCCCATTGTCGATGAAGGCAATATCATCGGTCTGGTGGAACCAACCGGACAGGGTGCGATTTCGCTTGAGCCTGGTGGACAGTTCGAGCTTTCCGGAGCGCCGCTTTCGACCATCCACCAGACATGTCGCGAGGTGAATGCGCATCTGTCCCAGGTTCGCGAAATCGCGGAACCACTGGGCATCCGCTTCTTAGGCGTTGGCGGCAGTCCGAAATGGACTCTGGCCGAAACCCCCGTCATGCCGAAATCGCGCTACAAGATCATGACCAACTACATGCCGAAAGTGGGGCATGAAGGTCTGGACATGATGTATCGCACATCGACCATTCAGGTAAATCTGGACTTCAGCTCTGAACGGGACATGCGCCGCAAGATGCAGGTTTCGATGAAACTGCAATCTGTGGCAACGGCACTTTTCGCCAGTTCTCCCTTCACGGAAGGCAAGCCGAACCGCCTGCTGTCCTGGCGTTCGAATATCTGGCGCGATACCGACAATCAGCGCTCGGGCGTTCTGCCTTTCGTCTTCTCGGAGAACTTTGGTTTTGCCGACTATGTCGAATGGGCACTCGATGTCCCGATGTATTTCATCCTGCGCGACGGTCATTATCACGACTGCACTCATGTCACCTTCCGCCAGTTCATGAATGGTGCGTTGAAAGGCGAAGTAAGTGATCCGCTTCCCAATATGGGCGACTGGACCAATCATCTTTCGACTCTTTTCCCTGAAGTGCGCCTGAAACGCTTCCTTGAGATGCGAGGGGCCGATGGTGGCCCATGGCGCCGCATCTGCGCGCTTCCGGCCTACTGGGTCGGCCTGCTTTACGACGAAGAGGCTTTGACAGCGGCTGAGCTTCTCACCAAGGATTGGACCTATGAAGAGGTACTAGCACTTCGCAACGACGTTCCGGCCAAGGCGTTGAACACGACCTTCCGCGGCAAGCCGCTGGAACAGATTGCGCGCGAAACTCTGAAAATCTCCAGACTCGGACTTTTGAACCGCAATAAGCTTAACAGCGAAGGCCATGACGAAACGCATTTCCTCGCACCACTTGAGGAAATCGTTGCGGCAGGCGTCACGGATGCTGAGCGTATGCTGAAGGCATATAACAGTGTGTGGGCAGGATCGGTCGACCCAATCTTTCTGGAATATGCCTATTGAGCATCGAGTTATAAAACATATCGAACAAAAAGGGCGCGTTATCCGCGCCCTTTTTGTTTTGCTCAGCTTGTGACCTGCTGGCCCTTGGTCGGATCGGGGATCACGACAATCGTGCTGCCATCGCGCACATTATTGTAAAGATCGATCACGTCCTGATTGAGCATACGGATACATCCCGAGGATACGGCCTTGCCGATACTCCAGGCTTCCGGCGACCCGTGAATGCGATAAAGCGTATCGCGCCCATCCTTGTGAATGTACATCGCTCGCGCGCCGAGCGGGTTCTTGATCCCCGGAGGCATTCCGCCATTGGCGATGCTGTAAGGCTCCAGCGCGGGTTGACGCGCGACCATCTCGTCCGGCGGCGTCCAGCGGGGCCATTGACGTTTATAGGCAATCTTTGCGCGTCCGGCCCATGCAAAACCATCGCGCCCGACACCGATGCCGTATCGCATGGCCCGTCCGTTGCCGAGCACATGGTAAAGATACTTGTTCGGCGTATCGACGATGACGGTGCCTTTCACTTCATCTGTCGGATAGTCAACTTCCTGCCGCCAGAATTTGGGATCGACCTTGTTCGTGTCGACCGCCGGGATCGGGAACTGTTCGTCAGGCAATGCCTGGTACATCAGCGGCACGGGACGCGACGGCGCAGACGGACCCGGCTTTTTAACCGGCTGAGACGGCTGGGGCACAGTCGAAACACAGCCCGACAACGCAATCGCGCTTGCCCCTATAAGAAAACCGCGACGGTTGAAACTAGTCTTCGCAAAGCCGTTTGTGGGGTGGTTCTGGGTTTTTCTACGCGACATCCTGAATCTCTAACAATGGCAGATGCGAGAGAAAAAGGAGGTCAAGCTTAAGTCAGCCTTAAGGCCACGCGATCTCAGCAGAAATCGGAAAACACCGCGACAGACTGTTGCTAAAATAACGATCCCTGATTGCCGGAACCTTGCGATGCCGACCTTTTGGCTTGTGAAGGCTTCGAGGGCTCACTTTCTTCGCCGTGGCCCGCAACGACCGCCACGTCACCATCGCGAAACCGGACGGACAATGTGTCACCAGCCGACACGGATGCAGCCTGCTTTACCGGTTTACCTTGTGCATCGAAGACAACCGCAAAACCGCGCTCCAGCACGCTTTCATAAGAAAGCGTGCGCATGAGACGTTCCAGTTCCTGTCCGCGCCGTTTGGCCCTTTCAATGAGAAGCCGCACCGCCTGGTCGCGACGGCGGTCCAGCTGTTCTATCGAAATAGCCGTGAGCTTCGTACGTCGCAATATAGGCTCGGACGAAAGACGATTTGACCGATGTGCGAAAGCAGTCCGCCGTTCTCGCAGAAATGCCTCAAGCGCGCGGGGCAACCTCTGCCCAAGCACGGAAACCCCACGTTCCAGTTCAGTAAACCGCCGCTGGAGGAGACGTGACGATAACTGTCGCGCGTGGCCTTCAAAGTGCACCCGTTTCTTTTGCGTATTGACGAACAGTGCCCGCGTAAGACGTGAGGCTGCTTCATCAAAACGGCGACGCGGCAAAGCCAGCAACTGGTCAGCCGATGGAAGCGCGCGCGCCGCCGAACGATGTGCTTGCCGTTTGAGATCGATAAAACGGGAAATGGCCGAGGAAAGCCGTGCGGATTGCCCGGCCAGAGCTGCCAGCAGGTCGGCCTTTACCGGTACCGCCATTTCCGCCGCACCTGTCGGCGTGGGAGCGCGGATGTCGGCTGCAAGATCGATCAGGGTCCAGTCGGTTTCGTGGCCGACAGCTGAAATCACCGGTATATGGGATGCGGCAACAGCGCGTACGACTATTTCGTCATTGAAGCCCCACAGGTCTTCCAGACTGCCGCCGCCGCGCGCCACGATGAGCACGTCCGGCCGCTGAATTGCCCCGTCTTCAGGCAGAGCATTGAAACCATCCACAGCGGCGGCCACTTCGGGTCCGCTTGTTTCGCCCTGCACACGCACGGGCCAGACAATGACGTGCAGCGGGTAGCGGTCTGCGATCCGGTGAATAATATCGCGAATAACCGCTCCAGTTGGGGAGGTCACTACCCCGATTACACGAGGCATGAAGGGCAGGAGTTGTTTGACGGCCGGATCGAACAGGCCTTCCGACGCCAATCGTCGCTTGCGGTCCTCCAGAAGCGCCATCAGTGCCCCCGCACCGGCAGGCTCCATCTGTTCGATGACAATCTGATATTTCGACGAACCCGGATAGGTCGTGAGCTTGCCCGTGGCAATGACCTCCATCCCTTCTTCGGGACGGAATCGCAACCGACTCATCGAGCCGCGCCAGATTACGGCTTCAAGCCGCGAACGATCATCTTTCAAGGCGAAATAGGCATGTCCTGACGAATGCGGACCACGATAACCGGAAATTTCGCCACGCACGCGCACATGCCCGAACACGTCCTCGACCGTGCGCTTCAACGCGCCGGAAATTTCGGAAACGCTATACTCGGCGACATTAGACGATGCGCCGGTAAAACTCGAATCGGAACCCATGCTCATCCCATCATAGGCAACCAGGTGGCATGGCTGGTCAAGGAGCCATGCAGCGATTTACTGCTTCATCACCAGCCTGGCAGCAATTCGTTGGCTCGTACCCTCCTCGTACGAACCGCCGGAAACGGCGAAATTTCCGCCGAAGCCATCGCGCCGGGCTGCGGTGACGATATATTGTCTAGACTTTCAATGATGTGCTGCGCAAGTGCATCTACGACAGCGTTTTGTTTTGTGTGGCCGCGCATGATGCCAATGCCGAATTCTGGCAACATTCCGAAGCCGTCAGCTTCGCCGAGAACACGCATACCGGGGCGGAGCGCGCACTCCGGAAGCACCGAAACCGCAAGCCCGGAAAGAACCGCCGCCGCCAGTACTGTCGCAGACCAACTCGTGATTATGATGCGGTAATCACGCCGAGCCGCTTCCAGCACGTTTATAGCAGCATGACGCCAGATGCAGGTTGGACGCCCGACAGCCAGCGGCAATACGGCTTCTTCATGCACCGCGTGGTTGGCGGACGCAACCCAAAGCAAGGGCTCCGTGCGAACCACTTCGGACCGGCGTTTGTCATCGCACTGAGTCACAAGCGCAATATCCAGCGTTCCGCGGCGAATCATTTCGTCCAGATTGACGGTCGGTTCGCACACGACTGACAGTTCCACGCGGGGGTTTGATCGTGCAAATCGAGCCATGATCTCCGGCAGGAAGCGATCGGCATAATCGTCCGGTGTGCCGATGCGAACGTGACCTTCCAGTTGAGTATCATCGAATGCCGCGATGGTTTCACCATTGAGCTGCATCATGCGGCGCGCATAAAGCAATAGCCGCTCGCCTTCCTCGGTAAGACGATTGGTCCGTCCGTCGCGCTCGAACAAGGGCTTGCCGATACGCTCTTCCAGACGGCGCATCTGCATGGATACAGCCGACTGCGTCTTGAAGACAGCGTCTGCGGCACGCGTAAAACTGCCCGTATCCGCGATGGCTATGAAGGTCTGCAACTGATCGAGATCCAGAGGCGTGCTCATTGGCGTGATCCATCACTAATATTGAAGAATGACATTAAAAACATTCGTTGGAACAATCAATTCGATTGTTGGATAAAGCCGCCATCGTAAAGGAAAAGGAGCCGCGCAAGCGAATGACCCTGACGATAAGGATTACCTAGCCCCGCTAAATCAAAGGAGAGCGGACATGACAGCGACAAGCAAGATAACGACCACGCATTTACCGGGAACGAGCGCATCGACCTCCACGCTCAAGCAAATGGTGAAAGCCGTATTCGCGTCGATCATGCGTCGCTGGACGTTTTCCAATGGTCGACGGCAACTCCTGAACCTGAGTGATTTTGACGATCACATGCTGCGTGATATCGGGCTGCGTCGTGAGGATATTTACACGGCGGTCCATTATCGTGGCATAGACGACCCTACCCACGTTCTCCGTGAACTTGCAGATGCACGTCTGCGGATCAAGGCTACACGCCAGATTTGCTGAACGGACATCCCTGTGGAGTTCGGCAAGGCGTGGCTCTTGTTGTACTCACACAGTCCATATCTGGCAGGCGCCACCTTCACATGCCGGGTCCCCTCTCGGCCAGCCTGCCCCTTGCCCGGCTCGCTCCTCCGCTGGCCGGGCTTTTTTTGCGCCGACTTCCGGAAAGTACCTGTGTGCAAGCCCGTTTATTGCGGTTTTCACGCTCGAAATAAGCAATTGCTGGATAACCGAAATCGCTTTGTTTTTTTCAAAGAAAAGTGTTGCGTTCGGTGTTTGAGTTCGCTAGATGGGGTCCGTCGCGAACGAGTTAACGCTTCTGTCGCGCTTGCGGGCCTCCAAATTGAAGGCATATGCAAATCCCTGCTGGGGGATAGTTTAAGGGTAGAACAGCGGACTCTGACTCCGTTAGTCTTGGTTCGAATCCAGGTCCCCCAGCCAAACTTTCTTCAAGAAAATCAACATGATACGCTACGGTTGGATTTTTTAAGGCGTATTATGTCGCGTCTTGCTGCAAATAGATTCCATTAAATTACAACTGGTTACAAAGAATCGCGGTAAGCCCACGCGACATGAAACGCAACATACTCGGTGGCGTGTGGCTTACACTGCAAGCCGCCAGCATATTGTAAAGTGCCGTCCCAGAACGGCTTTTTTATCAGTTGGAAACAAGCAAAATTTTCAGCTTCGCCCTTGAACTCCTCAAAACCATACACATCTGAGGAAATGCAGCGCCGGGCCCCTCTGGTCATGGCTACCGCTATGGCGATGTCGGGGCTGCTCCACTTATTCAAATGGAGATGGTCCGGCGATGGATTCGCTTATTGTAGCCCTATCGGGCGATTTTCTCGGTACACCTGTATATTTCTGGGCGGCATTTATCATTGTCGTGGTTGGCTTGCTCGTTTTCGATCTTGGCATTCTCCATCGTGACGAACACGAGATCGAAGCCAAGGAAAGTCTGCTGCTCTATGGCTTTTATGTCCTGATCGCACTGGCTTTCGGCGGCTGGGTGTGGTGGCAGCGCGGAGCGGAATCCGGTCTGGAGTTTTATACCGGTTATCTGATCGAGCAGAGCCTTGCGATGGACAACATGTTTGTTATCGCAACGATTTTCGGCTTCCTCGGCATCCCCCGTCTTTACCAGCACCGTGTGTTGTTCTGGGGTATTCTCGGTGTTATCGCCTTCAGAGCGGTTCTGATCGGGCTTGGTGCCGCACTTGTGCACGAGTTCAACTGGATTCTCTTTCTCTTCGGCGCATTCCTTGTTTTCACCGGCTTCAAAATGTTCGGCCACAAGGACGAAACGCCCGACATCGAACAGAATGCCGTTTTCAAATTTCTGCGTCGGCGATTTAACATCACCAGTGAGTTGCACGGCCGCAATTTTACGGTCAAACAACCGCATCCCAAGACCGGCAAGGTGGTTACCTGGCTGACACCGCTGGCAGTTGCTCTCATCATGGTGGAAACCGTCGATCTGATCTTCGCAGTCGACTCCGTGCCCGCCGTATTTGCCGTTACCCAGGACACGTTCATTGTTTATACGTCGAACATCTTCGCCGTTCTGGGTTTGCGTGCGCTTTATTTCGCGCTCGCCGCAGCGATGAACCGGTTCCGTTATCTGCAGGTATCGCTTGCAATTATTCTGGTGCTGATCGGCATCAAGATTTTCCTCGTGCCGCTGGGCGTCCACATCAATACGCTGCTGTCGCTTGTCGTAACGCTGGCGATCCTCGCAAGCGGAGTACTGTATTCGCTTTATAAAACCCGCAACGAACCGGATATGAGTGTCGAGGACCTGACCAAACAGCAAACTATAGAAAACTGATTGAAAGCCGTTTCAACCTCAGAAAGGTCGGCCATATGTGCCGACCTTTTGTCGCGTGATGCCGTATAATCTATTGATGCACCTTCTTCGTATACCGGCCCGCCTGCCCTACAACGCCACGAAGTGCTGAGGTGACACCTCGCGGTATTCGCGCAGAGGCACCACGAAATCCGCCGGACGGATTGGGCTTTTGAGTTCTCCCGTTTCGCTTGAAAGCTTAGCCCGTCGCCGGTCAGGATCAGGAACCGGAACGGCCGCCATCAACTTGCGTGTATAGTCGTGTTGGGGATTCTCGAACACCGACGACCTCGGACCAATTTCCACGATCTCTCCCAGATACATTACTGCCACACGGTGACTTACGCGCTCGACGACGGCCATATCGTGCGAGATGAACAGGAATGCCAGATCAAGCTCCTGCTGAAGATCAAGCATGAGATTGATGACCTGTGCCTTGATCGAGACATCCAGCGCCGACACACTTTCATCGGCAACAATAACTTTCGGCTTCAGGGCCAGCGCACGCGCGATACAGATTCGCTGTCTTTGCCCACCGGAAAACTCATGCGGATAGCGCTGTGCCATATCCGGCGTCAGGCCAACCTTTTCCAGCATGTCTGCAACAACTTCCTTCGCTTCCTTTGCGCTGCCCAGCCGGTGTTCGATGTAAGGTTCCGCGATAGCGGCTCCCACCGTCATGCGCGGGTTCAACGATGCATAGGGATCCTGAAAGATCATCTGAACCTTTCGCCGCATCTCGCGCATGGCCTGCTTGTCGAGCGTCAGAATATTGCGCCCTTCAACGAGGACTTCACCGGAATCCGGTTCGGTCAGTCGCATGATGGCGCGTCCGGTCGTCGATTTCCCACACCCGCTCTCGCCAACCAGCGAAAGAGTTTCGCCCTTGCGCAGATCGAAGGACACATTTTCCACGGCATGAACGCGCCCGCTCAGACGAGACATGAAGCCTGAATAGATATCAAAGCGCTTGGTAAGTCCTCTCACTTCCAACACTGGCACATCGATCTTGTCGACCGTATCTGCCACCTCGACCGGCTTTTCCGAAAGGCCGGTCGCATTGTCTACTATCGGAAACCGCAGAGGACGTTGATAGCCCTGCATTGACCCCAGTACAGGAACCGCCGACAAAAGTGCTCGCGTATAGGGATGTTTGCTCTGCCGGAAAATATCGGCTGTCCCTCCTGTCTCAACCTGTTTGCCACGAAACATGACGACAGTACGATCCGATATTTCAGCTACCACGCCCATGTCATGTGTGATGAAAAGAACGGACGTGCCCTCTTCTTCCTGCAACGTCTTGATAAGATCAAGTATCTGCCCCTGAATGGTCACATCCAAAGCCGTTGTCGGCTCGTCGGCGATCAGCAGTTTGGGTCTTGATGCCAGGGCCATTGCGATCATGACGCGCTGACGCATACCGCCCGAAAAACGATGCGGATATTCATCGAAGCGCGATGCGGCGGACGGGATGCGCACCTTTTCAAGCAAACGAACCGTTTCAGCGCGCGCATCTGCTTTTGACATTGGCGAATGGCAAAGCAGCGCTTCCGAAATCTGGTCCCCGATCGTGAAGAGCGGATTGAGGCTCGTCATCGGCTCCTGAAAGATCATGGCGATTTCGTTGCCGCGTATCTGGCGCATTTTTTCTTCCGGGAGCGTCAGAAGCTCACGATCTCCCAGCCTGATACTGCCTTCGATGCGGCTCGTATCCTTCTGCAGAAGGCGCATGATCGACAGCGAAGTAACACTCTTGCCAGAACCGGACTCCCCGACGATTGCCACCGTTTCTCCCGGATGAACATCGAAGGAAACATCATCGACAACCGGCTTCCAGGCACCATCGACCAGAAAAGACGTGGTCAGTCCTCGAACGGATAGAACAGGTTCATGTTTTCCAACCGTCGCGACATTCTCAGCCATCATGATGTTCCTCCGCTTTCATCAGACACCGTCGGCCATCAATCCGGCCAGCGCAGCAAACCGTCAAAGCGATGCTTGCTTCGCTCCTCAAAGGGCGTGGCGATAATCTCGTTTGATGCCCGCGCTTTGTCGAGTTCCTCGCCCAGTCGTTGAGCAACGATGGTCTCCTGACCTGGATGCAGATTGCAGGGATCGAGATAGAAATAGTTGTGCTCTACCTCGTGGTCGCGGGTGATGATGGGCGGGTTCCCTCGCGCAAGAACAGTCACCAAGTCCCAGGCCGTGATGTGGGCATCAGCAGGGGATACGATCACCCGCAGGCGGTCGAGCGGATTGTTCGTCGGATCCGGCTCGATAAGGGCAGTGATACCAGGACGGCCATCAAGCGTCTTCTTCCACAGTTCCAGATATCCGGTCTCCCTCTCGCGGATCCCGGCATGGTCGCGCTTTTCCCAAGCTTCGAGCGCCGCCATAACGCCATAAATGCTCTCTTTGCCAACTTTCATGCCGCGCCCGATGCCGAGATTTTGCAGGAAAGCATTGCGGACAAGTTCCTTCTTGCCTGCAACGATGCCGGAGGTCGGGCCGCCCAGGAACTTGTGTCCCGAATAGATCGCGATGTCTGCGCCTTTTTCCAGAAACAGCCTCAGGTCATATTCAGACGCGGCATCCACGATCACGGGCACGCCCTTGGCATGCGCGATCTCGACAAACTCGCTTAGATGCAGAAGCCCGTAGTCCACGACATGATGCGATACGACGTAAACCGCCGCGGCCGTCTTTTCGGTAATCGCATTTTCCATGTGATAGCGATGAGCCGATGTTGCCTGTCCGATCAGGACCACCTTGCCTCCCGCAAGCCGGATGGCCTGATCGACCGGAGCGCCATAACTGACCACATGGCCAGTCTGCACAAGGATTTCATTCCTTTCCGGTGTAGCATCCGGCAATTTCTCAATTGCGAGAAGATTATTGCCCGTCATCGCACCGGCCACGGCAAGCGTAATGCCTGACGAGCAGGACGCTGTAACGAAGCCGGCTTCGCCACCCGTCAGTCGGGCAATCACTTCGCTTGCCTTGCGCTGGAGATCATTGATCTCGACGAATTGCGGCAGGATCGCTGCCATAGCCGCTATTGCCTCCGGCGCCACGATGGACGCGCCAAGCGACGTCATCGTCCCGGAAACATTAATGACTGGTCGAAGCCCGATCTTGCGGCGGATATCATCGGTCATTTCAATTCTCCCATTTCTTTCGCTGTCTCAGGCATCGACATTTATGCCATAATAATGTAATAACTTCTCGAATTTCATATGGAGCCCTTGCGTGAGCGTATCGTCAACCGCTATCCCTGCCGAAACTTCCCTCGTGAACGACACCGAAACCAAGTCAACACGGCGCTCGCGTGTGAGCGGCATAGATCGTGCGTTGCAGGTGATTGATTACCTTTATGAAACCGGTGCTCCGGCTGGTCCCTATGCGATTGCAAAGGCGATCAAGGCGCCTTTGTCGACTGTCTATGTGACCATCGACGATCTCGTAGAAAAGAATATGCTTGCCCGCAACGCGGATGGTGCAATCTGGCTCGGAGCGCGGCTCTATCATTACGGTCTTGCTTACGCCCGGTCGCTTGATTTTATGAGCGTCGCTACGCACGAGATGCATGATCTGTGCCGCGAAGCAAATGAAGCGGTACAGCTGTGCGGCCGGGACGGAGATCATATGCTTGTTCTGGCCATGGCGGATGGCCCCAGCCCGTTTCAGGTTGCCTCGCGTGTCGGTACGAGAGTCCCGTTGAACTGGACTGCTTCCGGCCGCCTTCTGGTCGGTCATTTGCCTGCGAATGAACGGGTCGAGCTTTTCAAGCGTTGCGCGCGGACGTCGCCGACCGGTCGGGCCGAAATCGACGCCGCCAGCCTCTCGGAAGCTGCGGCAAAAGCCTTTGATGAGCGGCTCTCGATCCAGATTGCGGAATCCGACTATGCAGTTGCCTGTATTGCTTCCCCGATCTGCGACCCCGATGGACAATGCGTTGCGACGATCTCCATCGTGCTCCCGGAACAGAAGGTGCTTTCCGACGAAAGCCGCTACACCAGTCAGGTGCGCGCTTCGGCAGCGAAGATCGAAAAGCTGATGGGCTGGCGCGATCATTGAGGCTGTCCTAGTCTTTCAGGGCAACGATCGCTTCGATTTCAACCGTGATATTGCCCGGCAAGGAACCGAAGCCCACGGCTGAACGTGCATGTTGTCCGGCAGCACCAAATACTTCGATGAAAAGATCGGAGCAGCCATTGATGACATTGGGATGCAGTTCGAAGTCCGGCACGGCATTGACCATCCCCAAGAGCTTCACGACCCGTTTCACGCGGGAAAGGTCACCAAGCGCCCCGTGCATGACAGCCAGCAGATTGATGCCCGTCAGTCGGGCATCCTGATAAGCTTGATCCACGCCGATATCGCCACCGACCTTGCCCGCGCGCAAATGACCGCTCTCTTCCCGGGGGCCCTGTCCGGAAAGATAGAGGATATTGCCTTCCTGAACATGCGTGACAAAATTCGCGATGGGCGGCGGCGGCGGCGGCAAAGTTATGCCGAGCGAAGCCAGCCGGTCATAGGGGGAATGCTGTACTTCAGTCGTCAGGGGAGAATGAGACACGAATTTTCCTCATCATTTCGTCACGGGACGTTCCCGCAAAATTCAATGCGCGCCGACAGTTTCAGCGCCACGAATAGCCGTGGCTGTGGCGAACGAGTTTGCGCGCACGCGGCACATAGCGGCTGGCCGTAATCGCCTCAGCGCCAATGACTGCGTAGCGGGGCTCAAAAAGCCTGTTCAGGCGAGACACATCGCCATTGGAATCCGTCGTCTCCAGGTCGGCGTCAACCAGATCAAAGATCGTGAAATCAGCACGTTGTCCTACAGACAGCCGGTTTTCCATCGAGAGCTTGATCACCGACGCCGGATTATGCGTGACAGCTTCGATCACATTTTCAAACGGCATGTTGACGGACAGCAACTTGGACATGGTTGTCGCCAGATCCCAGACGGGGAAGTTCATCGAGTGGCCGTGCAAATCCGTCGAGATCGAGAATGGAAGGAGACCCCGTTCAATTGCCGCCTCCGCGACCTTGAACGAGAAGGACGCCCCGCCATGGCCAATGTCCAGCCGGATGCCTTCGCCCGCGCAACGTTCCGCGAGGTTGAACAGATCTTCGTCTTCCATGATGCTGGAGCCGGATTTGCCGTTGAAGCAATGCGTGACCACATCGCCGGGGCCGAGGATTTCAAGAACTTCGTCGTAAAGCGCCGGCGGTTCGCCCACATGCACCATCATCGGCACCTTGAGTATCTTGGCGATCTTCTTGCCAAGCTTGACCGGCGTAACGCCCCATGACCCGGTGATGACATGGCTGGCCCGGACCTTGATCCCGACAATATGCTCGCTATTGGCTGCGTAGCATTCGAGAATACGGTCAAGATCAATGTCTTTGATGTCTCGTAGCTCCGGAACCCGATTGCAGGCGACAAGTCCGATAGAGCCAAGATTGAGGAAGGCCTTGATCCGTTCCTTGGCAGGTTCGATGATATATTCCCGGAAGCCGTGGAAGTTCGCCTCCCCCGCCGATCCGGCATCGACGAGCGTCGTCACTCCTCGCTCAGCGCCACACTCCGAAGGGCGTATCGAAATATCCGTACCGCCATGCCAGATATGGACATGCAGGTCGACCCAACCCGGCGAAATCCAGGCTCCCTTGCCATCGATACGCTCCACATCGGCAGGTGCGTTCAACGACTTGCCGATGGCATTGATATTGCCATCTTTCCCGACCAGAATATCGGTCGTCGTATCGGAATGTTCTGCACCGAAAGCTACCGGCTTGACATTGGTGATGAGAAGCGGCTTCGCCTGTTCACCGGAAATCATATTACAAATCCCTTCGCAGTCTTGGATCGAGCATGTCGCGTAGTCCGTCGCCAACCATCTGGAGTGAGAGGACGGAAAGAATGATGGCCAAGCCGGGGAAATAAGTCATCCAGTCGGCCTGGCCGATATATTGGCGTCCTGCGGCTATCATTGTCCCCCAGGTCGGGATTTCGGGACTGACACCGAGACCGAGGAAGGAGAGCCCCGCTTCGGCGAGCATTGCGCTCGCAAAAAGGAATGTGCACTGTACGATGATCGGCGAGATCAGATTTCTCAGCACGTGCCGTGTCATGATGTGGAATGTGGAAATTCCGAGCGACTGGGCCGCTTCCACATAGGGCAGCTCGCGGATCACCAGCGTCGAGGCGCGCACGATGCGCGCCAGCCTCGGTGAATAGACAACAGACAGCGCAACGATGACCGTCGCCAGCGACGGTCCGAGCGCGGCGACCAATGCAATGGCCAGCAGAATGTCGGGGAATGCCATCATCGCATCGATCAGGCGGGCGATGGGCGTATCCAGACGCTGAAAGAAGCCTGCGAGCAATCCGAGCGTCACCCCGATCATCGCCGACAGGACAACAACCGCCGCGCCAACCATAAGCGACAGCCGTCCGGCATAGATCGTACGAGAGAAGACGTCACGCCCGAACTCGTCCGTGCCGAACCAGAACATCTCGCTCGGTGGCTTGAGGCGGTTGACGATGGATAGTTTCGAGGGCGAATAAGGCGCAATCCAGGGAGCCAGCAACGCGAGGATAGCAAAGACCGCAAGCACGATAATGCCCGCCGCCACTGTCTTGCGCTTGAATAGCCGACGGATGAACAAAGCGCGTTCCGAAGGGGTTTTTTGCGTGGTCGTAACAAGATCGGCCATCAGTAGCGAACCCTCGGATCGACGAACAGATAGAGCATATCGATGATGAAATTGATCAGGACATAGAGCCCGGCGATAACAAGCAGCGCACCCTGAATGACCGGGTAGTCTCGTCGCAGAACGGCGGACACGACAAGATTGCCTACCCCGGGCAGGCCGAAGACCGTTTCAGTCACCACGGCCCCTGAGATCAGGACGGCTGCGGTGAGACCGATAACGGTCAGGATCGGGATCAGAGCATTTTTGAAGGCGTGCTTCATGACAACGCGCCGCTCGATCAACCCTTTTGCCCGTGCCGTGCGAATGTAATCGTCGCCGAGAACATCGAGCATCGAGGCACGCGTGAAGCGCAGGATCAGAGCGGATGACACCAACCCCAGCGCGATGGCAGGCAGGATCAGATGATACATCCGATCCACAAAACTCGAACCCGGACCGCCATAGCCTGACACCGGAAACACGTTCAGCCGGACGGCAAAAAACTGCATGAGAATGAGACCGAGCCAGAAGCTCGGTATGCTTGCTGCGAGCATGGCAACCGTCGTTGCGGCCTGATCGACAAAGGAACCGCGCCGGTAGGCCGCGTAAATGCCAACCGGCAGCGCGATAATGCAGGCGATAAGAAGAGAAAGAATCGTCAGAAAGAACGTTGGTTCGGCCCGATCAAGCAAGGCTGCACCTACCGGCATATTAAGAAAGATCGACTGACCCAGATCACCTTTCAGGAGTTGACCGATATAGTAGAAGTACTGAATGACCAGCGATTGATCGAGGCCGAGCCGGGCGCGCAGATCGGCAATGTCCTGCGCCGATGCGTCCGGTCCAAGCATGACAGCAGCAGGATCGCCAGGCGTCACCCGAACGATCACGAATACGATCGTCACGACCAGAAACATGACAACGGCCATGCCGACAAACCGCTGCAGAATGTAGCGCACCATACGATCAGATTCTCCAGATTGAACCATTCAGCGAATGCCGACCGGATGGACGGCATTCGCATTGCCGGAAGTTACTTCTTCAACGAAGCATTCCAGAAGTAAGGCCACGGCGCGGGCTCGACGCCTTCCAGCTTGGTGGACATAGCCGCGACAGCATTGAAGTCGCCGATCTTGATCAGAGGCAGTTCGTCATAAATAGTTTTCTGAACGTCTGCCCACAGCGCAACGCGCTTTTCCGGATTGGATTCGGACGTGAAAGCATCGACTGCGGTTTTACGCGCTGGCGTGTCCCACCAGCCCGGCGAACTGGTCGACAGAGACCCCATCAAAGCAGGTTCGGGCAGGAAAGGGCTGTGCGTTATGTAGATATCCCAGAGCTTGGGATCAGCACGGCGCTGCGTCAGCGTCGCCCAATCGACAACCTGCAAATCCACGTTGAAACCGGCAAGCTTCAGATATTCGGCAGCGACCTGCGCCATCTTGTAATGGAACTCGTACTGGCGGCTTGTCAGGATACGCAGCGGTTCGCCATTGTAGCCGGCGGCCTTCAATTCTTCCGCCGCGGCTTCTGGCTGGGCCACATTATAATTCCCTTCGACGCCAGCTTCCGTATTCCAGACGAAATTGGACGGGTAGAAAGCGCCGTCCAATGCGTAGAATTCCGTACTGCCAAACGCAGCCGCAAGCATGTCCTCCATGCTCAATGCGTGGGTCAGGGCCTTTCGTACCGGCAGTTTTGAGGCCACACCTTCCTTAGTGTTGAACACAAAGACAGGATAGCCGAAAGGCTTCAGGAGCAATGGCTGGGAAGCCGTCGACGATTTTATCTTGTCGAATGACTCGACCGGAATGGAATCGACATAGTCATATTGTCCAGAAACCGCAGCCTCGACGCGGGTGTTGGCGTCCGGGACCGATACGAAGCGGATTTCATCGAGATATTGATGGCGCGCACCGCCATAACCATCACTCTCACCGTCACGTGACTTGTAACCGTCGAAACGCACAAGCTGAATATACTGATCCGCCTTGCGCTCCTTGAGCATGTAGGGACCGGTACCGATGAATTCGGTCATCGGTTCGGCCTGTTTTTCCGACGGCAAGATGATTGCCGCAGAATTGTTGAAGGCAAGCAGGGAGGTCAATGGCGCATAAGGCTGCTTGAGCGTTATCGTCACTGTGGCCGGATCAGTCGCCGCGATATTTTCGATAAAGGCCGACGCCTGCTTTCCGCGCGAGGCGAGCTTTGTCCAGCGTTCCAGCGACGCAACCACATCTTCCGATGTCATATCGCTGCCATCGTGGAACTTGATGCCGGAACGCAGCTTGATCGTATAGATTTTTCCGTCTGCGCTGATTTCAGGCAGGCTTTCAGCCAGCAGCGGCGTCGGCTTCCACTCCTTGTCGAACGTATAAAGCGTTTCGAAAATGTGCTGCGTGACAATACCCACGAGATCCGCTGTGGACACCATCGGGTCAAGCGTCGGCGGCTCACCAATGGTCGCGACGTTGATAACGCCCCCCTTGTCCTGCGCCAGCGAAACGCCGGGGCTGAAGATCATGGCAGAAGCCAGAAGAAGTGCTAGTTTGATCCGCAAGGCCGAACCCCCATTTTTCGAATTGTTCCGTAATTATGTTATATAAGCTTTTATAAAAGAATACCTAAGAACGAGAGGGTGTCAATCCATCAAAGCTCATCGACCGGAATCTTCCGTCGATAGAGGCGGATTGTTCATACATTGTGGGCATTTCTGATTTTATGGGTGGCAGCGCCAGGGCAGGCTCGATATGAGTGCGCCCATGACACGCAAAGGCCAGGGCTACCTCTTCACACTTCTCGCGGTTACCATTTTTGCGACGCAGGATGGTATCTCGAAGTACCTTGGCACCCATTATTCGCCTATCCTCATAACGATGATCCGCTATTGGGTTTTTGCAGCTTTCGTTCTTTTGCTTGCAATCCGTTCCGGTGGCATCGCCAAAGCCGCCGCAACGAAACGCCCATTCCTGCAGCTTTTTCGCGGTATTCTGCTTGCCGCCGAAATCGTGACCTTCATCTTCGCCCTCAGCCGCGCAGGCATGGCGACAGCGCAATCGATATTTCAAGGCGCGCCGCTATTGGTGACCATGCTTTCCGTACCCTTTCTGGGTGAAAAGGTAGGCTGGAGGCGCTGGACGGCGATCATCGTCGGGCTGATCGGCGTCCTGGTGATCATTAATCCTGTTAATGCGAAATTCGGCGCGTCCCTGCTTCTGCCTGTTGCCGCGATGGTCATGTTCGCCGTCTATGCCGTAGCGACACGCGCCGTCAGCAAGAGCGACGATGCCATGACCAGCTTTTTCTATACCGGGATGGCGGGTGCTGTGGCGCTGACATTTGTCGGTAGCTTCTATCTGATGCCTATCGCGCGAAGTGACTGGTTCTGGATGGCGGCACTCTGTGCCTGCGGCATCGCAAGCCATTATTTCCTCATTCGCGCTTACGATATTCTGGAAGCAGGAGAAGTGCAGCCGCTCACCTATCTTCAGCTCGTTATCGGTGCATTTATCGCGGTTACGGTATTCCATGAACAATTGACATGGAACATCGTCGTTGGTGCGCTTATCGTCGTTGGCGCCGGACTGTTCTCTGTGTTCCGCGAACGTCAACTCGGTAGAAGCAAGCCGCCCGCTCTTGGCTAGATAAACACTCTCCCTACGACTTCCTGCCGTCGAAAATCCCGACCAAATTGCAACAGTTATTTGCCCACCCGCTTCCGACAACTGGCCCTGTGAGCTTGACAAATAAAACATGATAATTTAATTCATGTTTTGACCTCTTCTGGTCGCGTAGACTTCCAGCCGGCGCTTGACCTATGAGAGCGCCGGTCTTTTTATGTCTTCCGAACCGCCCCTGCATTGTTGAGTGGATATGTCATGACGCAACCAGTCACATCGGATATCAACTGCATGAAGACGGACTGCGCGATAGCGGGCGGCGGGCCAGCAGGGCTGATGCTGGGGCTTCTGCTTGCGCGTTCAGGCGTGAACGTAACCGTTCTCGAGAAGCATCAGGATTTTCTGCGCGATTTCCGCGGCGACACAATTCATCCATCCACTCTTCAGATCATGCATGAACTTGGCTTGCTGGACGGGCTCCTTGCGCTACCCCATACCAAGGCATATCGCTTGCATGCGGAAATCGGCGGTCAGGACATAACGATAGCGGATTTTTCGAAGATTCCGGCGCAGTGCCATTTCATCGCTTTCATGCCGCAATGGGAATTTCTCAATTATATCGCACGCGAAGCTGCGAAATACCCCAATTTCAAACTCGTCATGCCAGCCAGCGTGGTGGAACTGATTGAACGGGACGGAAATGTCACTGGTCTCGTCGCGGCTACGCCCGATGGAACCATCAACATCAGTGCCAAACTCGTTGTGGGCGCCGACGGCAGAAACTCCGTGGTGCGCGCAAAAGCCGGTATGGAGATCGAAAGCTTTGGCTCGCCAAGCGAAATACTCTGGATGAAACTGTCTCACCTCCCCAACGATCCGCCCTATACGATGGGTCATGGCGGCCCAAGACAAGGTTTCGTCATGATCGATCGCGGCGACTACTGGCAATGCGGTTACGTACTCCGCAAACAGACTTTCACCGAGGTAAAGCAGAAGGGGCTTGAGGCATTCAGGGAAGCGGTAGCGAACGTATCCCCATTGCCCCCTGAACGAATGGATGAAATACGTACGTGGGACGACGTCCATCTGTTGAGTGTGCGCATCGACCGGCTGAAGACATGGTGGAAACCCGGACTTTTGTGCATCGGCGATGCCGCCCATGCCATGTCACCTATCGGCGGCTTCGGTGTCAATCTCGCCATTCAGGATGCCGTCGCAGCGGCAAATATTCTGGCCGGACCACTCAAGGGAAACGGGGCCTCGTCCCGCCATCTTGCAGGCGTTGAAGCGCGACGCCGCTTTCCGACAAAGGCTACGCAAAAGTTGCAGCTCATGATGCGCAGCGATCGCCGCAGACGCGAAACCAATGACACAAGAAAAGATGGGCCGCCCGCTTTCATGCGTCATCTCGCCCGTTGGCCAATCCTTGCACATCTTGCGGGCAGACTGATCGGGATCGGCTTTCGCCCGGAGCATGTCCGCGACAACTGAGCGGGAGATTTCAGTCTATATCGTCGAGTTCGTCGTGAATTCCGGCAACGATCTCCAACCGCTGTTGCGCCGATTTGCCCGCGAGCGAAGCGTAGGTCAATGCGAGTAGCCGAATGGCACTGCTGACAGCCGTATAGGATGCCCCCAATGCGAAACTGTCCACATGGCACGGAAGGACGACACGGGCATAACGCTGCGCCTCCGAAACCGATCCCCGGTCCGTAATGGTCACGATATTCAGCCGGCTCGTAGCGGCATATCCCAGAATTTGCTTTAGCAGGGCCCGATGCGGCGGTAACGTAATCAGCAACAACACGTCTTTCGGGCCAGTCATTGCCAGATCTTCAGCCCATGAACCCTGATTGATGCCAAGGATCATCACGCTGTGCCGCAGCCTGGAAAACAGGAGCCGCGCGTAGCGTGCGAACCCTTCCTCATCGCCCATACCGATCACCCAGACGCGGGGCGCGGCCGCCATGAGTTCCGCAGCCTCGCGCATCTTGTCGGAACGCAGCGCCTCGAAGGTTCGCGTGATATTGGCGATCTCCAGATCGAGATGCGCGCTGATGGTACGCACCAGCGGCACTTCTTCATCAACCTGGGCCGAATATTCGTAAGGCTCGGTGCGATTGCGCTCCTCACGCGCCTGGAGTTTCACTTCATTGAAATCGGCATAGCCCAGATGCTGAAAGAAACGAGCCGTGGTTGCCTTGGATACACCGGCCATCTCCGCGATCTCGGTAGCGGAGTGAATCAGAATGTCGTCCTCGCGTTCAAGAATCAGCTGCGCGATTTTCTGCTCACCTGCTGTGAGCTTTGCGTAGCGCTCCTGTATGCGCAGTACCAGACGTGAAGCCATGTGCGTTTATTCCGAATCTCTAATGCACTAAAAAAGCCTATCATTGCCTCTTGCAATACTGAAACATTTGTTTCATTGATAGTGAAACATTGAAATTCATGGAATCTCCATGGCGTATTCCCGCAATACCCGGCAGCGCATCTGGGAGCGACTGAAAGAGGTCGCACGTCCTGATGCACGCTTCCACCTCAAATTTTCGGAATTCATTCCGGACTTTGAAGGCGTCGAGGCAGCTACCGATCGTTTGCTGGCGCTTGAAGGGATTGCGAAAGCCGAGCTGGTTTTTGTCACCCCGGATAATTCCATGATCGAGTTGCGCCGTCGCCTGATCAAGGCGGGTACACCATTCATCATGCCGACCTACGGCATGCAGCGCGGCTTTCTCCTGCTGGAACCGGGATCCGTTCCCCCGGGGTTGGAGAAAGCCGCAGCCTGGCTTGATGGGATGGAACATTTCGGCCGACCGGTCAGTCTCGAAGATTTGACCCATATCGGCCGATTTGATGTCGTGGCGACTGGCGCATCCGCTGTTTCCATTGATGGGGTACGCTTTGGCAAAGGCCATGCGTTCTTCGATCTGGAATGGGGCATGTTTACCGACCTGGGACTTGCAGACGAGCAATCCCTGATTGTCGCAGCCGTCCACGACGTACAGATCGTTGAAGAGCGCCTCAACGTTTCCGAAAGCGATATTGCTCTCGATTTCATTGCCACACCAAGCCGCCTGATTGAAATCTCGCGCAATCGCCGCCGACCGCGCGGTATCCGCTGGAACGAAGTTTCCGCGGAGGAAATACAGTCGATTCCACCGCTGCGTGAACTTGCCCGCATGCGCGGTATTGCGTGACAATTCAGCACCAAAAAGGAAGTTTCAATGAATATAGCCCTGGATCGCCGCCGTTTTCTCGGACTTATGGGTGCTGCAGCCGCCCTTCCTGCTATGAGCCGTTTTGCCGCCGCGGACTCACCGTTCAGCTTTCAGGCTTCCTGGATCAATGACGCAGAATTCTGCGGCTATTTCGTTGCGGCCGACAAGGGTTTTTATCGCGAAGAAGGCATTGATCTCAATTACATTTCCGGCGGTCCGGATGTCATTCCAGAAAGCGCGATCATTGCGGGCAAGGCTGACCTGACCCTCACCACCCCCGACACGACGATCAAGGCCATCGTCGAGCAGGGTGCACCTTTCAAGATCATCGGCGCCCAGTACCAGAAGAATCCTATCGGCATTATTTCGCTTGCCAAAAATCCGATCAAGGAACCAAAGGACCTGATCGGCAAGACGCTGGCTGTGCCGCCGGTCAACGTAATCTCGGTCGAAGCCATGTTAAAAATTTCAGGTATCGACCCATCCCAGGTCAATATCGTTCCCTACGCTTACGACCCGACGCCGCTCATCAAGGGTGAGATCGACGCATCGCTCGATTTTACGACCAATGTTCCTTTCACCATCAAGCAGGCCGGTGAAGAGGCGGTGTCCTTCCTGCTCTACGATTTCGGCTTCACCATTTTCAACGATACGGTTGTCGTGACGGAAGAAACGCTCAAGGCAAAGCGCAAGGATATTGTTGCTTTCCTTCGCGCAAGCCGCAAGGGTTGGAACGAAAATCTCAAAGACCCCGCAGCTTATCCGCCCAAGTTTGCCGACAGCTGGTTCAAGGGCACCGGTCGATCTGTCGAAAATGAAGTCTATTTCAACACTGCGCAGAAGCCACTCATCGAGACGCCGAATGGCGTGTTTTCCATGAGCGAAGAAGCCATCGAGAAAACGATCAAGGCGCTCGGCACTATCGGCATCGCCGCCAAGCGCGATCATTTCGACACAACCCTTCTCGAAGAGATTTGATGCCTGACATGTCCGGGATCAAACTTGAAAACGTGACGCGCTCCTTTTCGGGGCGCGGCACGAATGTGATTGCACTTTCCGACGTTTCGCTTGAATGCCCAACAGGTTCGTTTACTGCACTTATCGGACCGTCCGGCTGCGGCAAGTCCACCATGTTGCGGCTGGCACTAGGCCTTGACCGGCCCGATAATGGTTCGATTTCTGTCATGGGCAAAAGCCCGATCGAGGCTGCAAAAGCCGGCTTGACCGGCGTGGCTTTTCAGGACGCGGCGCTGATGCCGTGGCGCAGCGTCGAAGACAACATCGCCCTACCGCTGGATGTTCTCGGTGTTGCGCGTTCTACAAAGAATGAACGGATTGCGGAACTGATTGCTCTCGTCGGCCTCAAAGGCTTTGAAAAGGCGCTTCCCGGCGAGCTTTCGGGCGGCATGCGCCAGCGCGTCGCAATCGCCCGTTCTCTGGTTACCGATCCGCGCGTTCTGTTCCTTGATGAACCTTTCGGGGCGCTCGATCAGATACTGCGCCGTCAGATGAACATTGAGCTTCAACGCATATGGCTGGAAAGCAAAGCGACAACGCTGCTTGTTACCCATGGAATTGACGAAGCAGTTTTCCTTGCCGACCGGATCGTGGTGATGCACAGCCGCCCCGGGCGCATCGCACAAATCATAGATATTCCGCTTGAACGTCCACGCAGCCCCGAGATTTTCAGCACATCGCAGTTCCATGCGCTGGAGGACGCCGTCGCAGAGGCCCTGCATGGCTGACGGGAAGCCATCGAACCATCTCACCACCTTGCGCAACTGGATTATCCTTCTTGCTGTATGGGAGATATGCGGTCGCTTTTCGCTGATCGCAGGTGGCGCCTTGCCGGCACCTTCGGCGATCCTGGCTCGTCTGTGGATCGACCGCGCCGATTATCCAGCCCACATACTGGCCACACTTCAGGGCGCAGGTGCGGGCTTTATCATCGGCAATCTCGTTGCCGTTGCAGCAGGTATCCTGTTCGCTCTGTTTCCCGCCGCCGCTAAACTGGGACGTGGCATCAACATCGCGATTTTCGCCCTCCCTCCGATTGCCATATCCCCCATTCTGGTGCTGACTTTTTCAGGCATGACGCCGCGTGTCACGCTGGCGGCACTTGGTTGTTATTTCATCACCATGGCCGCCACCGTAACCGGCATCAGCCAGACGGACCGGCGCATGGTCGATATCGTCCGCGCCTATGGCGGCAACCGATGGAAAGTGCTGTATCTGGCACAATGGCGGTCAGCCCTGCCGTCGATCCTCGCAGGTCTGCGCATTGCCGCTCCGAACGCAGTTCTGGGCTCCATTCTGGCCGAATTCGGCGGCGGCGGCCGCTTCGGTCTCGGTGCCTATCTTATCGGTTCTCTCGGGAGAGCCGAACCGACCCGGCTATGGGGTATCGGCTTGTGCGCCACCCTGCTCGCAGGGTTGGCCTATGCGCTTTTTTCCATTGCTGCAAAGGTGCTGACCGGCAGCACCAAGGCTATCACCGTACCCGCCAACGCTCCAGATGCGGCTCCGCGCAGCTCCTACGGTCTGAATTTTGTTCTCGCCATTTGTTCGGTCGCGCTGCCGTTCCTCTTGTGGTGGCTGTTGCTCGTCGTCATGGGAACACCGGCCATGATTGCCAAAACGCCTGCCGGACTGTTCGATTATCTGTTTCTCGCTCCGTCCGCAGCTCCCGCACAGGCAAAATTGCTGACAGCGCTTTCGCAGACCTTGCCCCTCACATTTCTCGGTATGGCAGCAGGCATCCTTTTTGCCTTTGCACTCGCCATAGCCTCAGTCGCCAAGCCTGCCATTGTGCGTGGCTTCATGCCGATCGCCCTTGTCACACAGACCATGCCTCTCGTTGCACTGACGCCACTGCTCGTTCTGTTGCTGGGGCGAGGACCGTCAGTCATCCTCTGGATTACCATTTCGGTCACATTCTTTCCCGCCTTCGTGACCATGGCTCAGGGCATGGCACTGGTTCCTCGTGCGGCACTGGATGTGCCCCGTGCATACGGTGCCAGCATCTGGAAACAGATACGCCTGGTATCGGTGCCAGCCTCCCTGCCCTATCTCTTCGCTGCCATCCGCCTGGCTGTGCCACGCGCGCTCCTCGGCGTCATGATTGCCGAATGGCTGGCAACGGGAACAGGCCTTGGAAACCTGCTCAACCAATCCCGCGGATATCTCGACTACGGCATGATCTGGGCCGTCGCCGTGCTGTCCGTCATGCTGTCCGTCTTTTTCTACCAGATCGTAGCCCTTTGCGAGCGCCATGTGCTCGCCCGCCGGGGTATGAGCCCGGCAGACTAAAATGCAAGGAGTCCCCATGGAAATTACCGATCACAAAGCTTCCGTTCGCGAACGTGTTTGGAGCGAGTTGCGCAAGGTCGCTGTTCCGGACAGCCGTTTCCATTTCGACTTTGGCGAATTCATCGCGGATTTTGAAGGCGGCGAGGAGGCAGTCGCTCGCCTGACCAACCATCGATACTACCAGAACGCCGATTTCATCTTCATCACGCCCGACAATTGTCTGGACCGTCTTCGCCTCCAGGCTTTGAAAGACGGCAAGACCATTCTGATAACCACTTATTCCATCAGACGCGGCTTCTGGGTTCTCGATCCGAAACTGATTTCGCCGGATCATTATCTTTATGCCTCGACGCTCGACGGCATGGAGCGCGTTGGGCAACCGGTAACGCTGAAAGACATTTCATCCATGCCGGTTGTCGACTACATGGTCACCGGCACCGGCGCTATCAATCTTGAAGGCGTCCGCTTCGGAAAAGGTCACGGCTTCTTTGATGCCGAATGGGGCATGCTTTATCGTCTGGGCCGCATTACCGCTGCGACGCCAGCAGCCGCTATTGTACATGACTGCCAGGTTCTGGCCGAAAAGCTTACACCCGATGTCTACGACACGGTTGCGGACGTTATTTTCACGCCCACTCGCACCATAGAGGTTAAAGACCCGCACAAGCCGACCTGCGGAATCATCTGGGACCGCCTCGATCCCGTCATGTACGAAACGATCCCTCCGCTTCAGGAGCTCAAGGCCATGGGGCTGTAGACAAATTCCCTTTGAAAACTGAAAGAGCCGGATGCGTTTAACGTGTCCGGCTTTTCCTTACATGCCGATCACGAGCTTCCATGCAATTGACCACATCGTGACGGCAATCACGCCTTCCAGAATACGCCACGAAGATGGCCGGGCAAAAATCGGGCGCAGCCAGCGTGCACCGAAGCCAAGGGAAAAGAAAAACACGAAAGACGCGGTGATCGCACCTGCGGCAAACGATGTTTCCAGACCTGGAAACTGCGTGGAGATCGTTCCGAGAAGGATGACCGTATCCAGATATACATGCGGATTGAGCCATGTCAGCGCGAGACAGGTCGCCAGTGTCTTTGTAAGGCTTACCGACGCCCCGTTCGCCGTTGCCAGTGCGGCAGATGATGTGAAGGCGGAATGAAGGCTTCGCGCACCATACCAGATAAGAAAAGCCGCCCCGCCATACCGCATGATGGGATCGAGGGCTGGCATGATGGCAGCGATCTTCTGGAAACTCGTCACGCCAATGAGGATCAGGACAGCATCCGATATGGCACAAACGAGACTGACTGCGAACACATGCTCATCCCGCAATCCCTGCCGCAATACGAAGGCGTTTTGCGCGCCAATAGCAACGATCAGGCTCAGGCCCATGGTAAGGCCGGTTACGTAAACTGAGGGATTCATGAGTGGTCGCCATCTGGGAGTAGGTTGGCACTTGGATAGCGGATGGAAGCTCGTTAGAATAGTTAATTATCATAAATTCAGTTTAGAGATTCTAATGATCGACTATTCTGCACTGAGAGCAGTGGCAATGGTGGTTCAGACGGGCAGTTTTGAGAAGGCAGCGCGTGCATTGAACGTCACTCCATCTGCAATCTCGCAGCGCGTGAAACATCTGGAAGAACGGCTGGGCGCTGTCTTGGTTGAACGCGGCACGCCCTGCATTGCCACTGAAAAAGGTGACTGGCTATGCCGTCATATCGAGCAGGTCGGCATGCTCGAACGCGAGCTTCTGGCGGAACTGCCCGGACTGTCCGGCAGCGAAAATACTGCGCAGCGCGTAACACTGCATATAGCGGCCAATGCTGATAGTCTCGGCACGTGGTTTCTGAAAGCGATTTCGCATTTCAGCACGACATCGGACTATCTGTTCAACATCGCGGTTGATGACCAGGATCATACCGCCGAATGGCTGCAACGGGGACGCGTCATTGCAGCCGTCACGTCCCTGTCCAAACCGGTGCAAGGCTGTCGCCTCACTCCGCTTGGTATTCTCCGCTACCGCGCCACGGCATCGCCGGAGTTCATCGCCCGGTACTTTCCCCACGGCGTAACCCGCAATGCTATTGCCAAGGCCCCGGCACTGACATTCAACCAGAAGGACAGGTTGCAGGATCAGTGGGTACGTACCGCTCTCAAAGCGGATATGACCTGCCCGACACATTGGCTTCCGTCGACACAGGCCTTCGTCGATGCGAGCCTGTCGGGCATGGGATGGGGGATGAACCCGGTGCAGTTGGTCGATCAGCATTTGAAAGACGGGCGGCTGGTGGAACTCATCCCCGAGACGGCTCTGGATATTCCCTTGTTCTGGCAGGTGAACCGCCTGGCAGCCGACAGACTTGCAGGTTTGACGCAGACCGTCCTCATGACAGCACGTCAGGAACTCGCGCCACTTCTGCAAAAATGATAGTCACCTGACCGCACGCGCTGTCGTT
Source organism: Ochrobactrum sp. AP1BH01-1 (assembly GCF_018066705.1). Lineage (NCBI taxonomy): Bacteria > Pseudomonadati > Pseudomonadota > Alphaproteobacteria > Hyphomicrobiales > Brucellaceae > Ochrobactrum > Ochrobactrum sp. AP1BH01-1. The sequence continues at coordinate 146,878 of NZ_JAGPOU010000004.1, forward strand.
AAAGCAACGGACCAGGGAAAGGCTTTCCCTACCGTGGCCGTCAATCACCATCTGTTTTCTTGAACGTGAACAGCGATTGAGCGATGCATGAAGGATGAAGCTCCTGTTCCTCATCGCGGCGCTGATCGCTCTTGTCTTTCTCGGCTGCTATTTGCAGATGTTCTTTGCCGTGCCGTGAACGCATGACCGCATTGATCCACTCTCCGGTCACCCTGCCGAAGAGTTGGCAGTTCATCCAAGCGGATCACAAAAAGGCAGGATCAATGATCCTGCCCCGTTTGCGCAACACCTGCTGCTTCTTCGCAGACCCTGACATGCTCTGCCAGTGCTTCAAGCTGCAAGAAAGCGCTTATGCTACAGATATCCCGCTTCTGAAACTTTGGAAGTTCCTGAAGCTCCTTCAATCTGGTGAGAAGTGCACCTCGGTTCATGGTTTTTCCCTCCATCTTTCTGGCTATCCGCAAGATTGGTGTTAATCAGGCTGCCCGCACCTTCGCTTTCGTTTTCAACGGCAGTTCGATATCGACTTCGAGCGTCGACATCTGATCACCCCGGTCCATCTTCACGCTGACCTTATCGCGGTCGATCTGGATATGCTTGGCGATGACGGCGAGGATTTCCTCCCGCAGCACAGCCACAAGATCGGAATGCTCGTGTGACGCCCTTTCATGGGCGAGCAGAACCTGCAACCGTTCACGCGCTTGCGGCGCGGAAGCAGGCTTGCTGAAGAAACGAAACAGGCTCATGCCGCTCTCCTTCCGAAAAGTTTACCCAGAAGGCCGCGCTTTTCGGATGGAACAGTCATCGGCACTTCTTCACCGGCGAGGCGGCGGGCTGCGTCGAGATAAGCCAATGCGGGCGCGCTGCGCTGATCGGCTAGCGTTACGGGTGAGCCGATATTGGATGCCCGCAGGACGTCCTGGCTCTCGGGAATGATACCCAGAAGCGGGATCGACAGGATTTCGAGCACATCCTCGACCTTCAGCATGTCACCGCGTTCAGCGCGAACGGGATCGTAACGGGTCAGGAGAAGATGTTTTTCCACGCGTTCGCCGCGCTCGGCCTTGAGCGTCTTGGCATCCAGCAGACCGATAATGCGATCGGAATCACGCACCGACGAGACCTCGGGATTTGTTACGACGACCGCCATATCGGCATGGCGCATGGCGAGCGTGGCGCCGCGTTCAATCCCGGCGGGACTGTCGCAAATGATCCAGTCGAACTCCTTCTTGAGGTCTTCCATAACGCGGTCGACACCCTCGGTGGTCAGGTTATCCTTGTCACGCGTCTGCGAGGCTGGCAGCAGGTAGAGCGTTTCAAGACGCTTGTCACGGATCAAAGCCTGCGGAAGCTTCGCGTCGCCCTGAATGACGTTGACCAGATCGAACACGACGCGACGTTCTGCTCCCATGACGAGGTCGAGATTACGCAAGCCGACATCGAAATCGATAACGACAGTCTTCTCGCCGCGTTGCGCCAGCGCAGCGCCTATCGCGGCGGTGGATGTCGTTTTGCCAACGCCACCTTTACCGGAAGTTACAACAATCACTTTTGCCATATTTGTCTCCTGTATCTCCCGCGCGCCCCCAAAGCATCCGTTACCCGGGATATGAGATGCTCTGCTTTTCCTTTTTGGCACTCAAACGTGCCTGAAAATCAGTTTGGACATATGTTTCCCGAGGACATTTCAGCCCTATCGGGAACTTGCTAGCCCAGCGTTTCGGCCATCATATAGTCGCCGTCGAGCCAGAGCTGGACCGCCTGTCCGCGCAACCTGCTCTCCATATCTTCCGCCGTCTTGTAGAGGCCATCGATAGCGACGAGTTCAGCTTCCATCTTGCGGCAGAAAATGCGCGCATCGGCGTTACCGGCGGTTCCCGCCATCGCGCGGCCGCGCAATGCGCCATAAACGTGGATCGAGCCGCCAGCCACCACTTCCGCACCGGATGCAACAGAACCGACAATCGTCACATCGCCATCCGGAAAATAGATCGACTGGCCAGACCGGACCGGCTCGGTGACGACCATGGAAGGAACCGCCTTGACGAGCTGCACCGATGCCGGCGCGGCCGGCGCACGTTCCTTCGGTTTCGGTTCCACGATCTCCGGGTCGAAATCGGCGGCAGGCTGACCACCACGCATCGCTGGCGGCATTCCGGGCCCCAGAAGAGAGGGCCGCGCATTTTCAAAACCTGTGATCCAGACACCGCGGCTAACCAGATCTTCAAGCAACTGCACCAGTTGCGGGCGCTCAATCGCTACATTCTCCAGATCGAGAACGATCGGGCGATTGAGGAAGAACCCAACTGAACGTGCTGCAAGATCGTCCAGCTTGTCGAGCCAGCCATCGAGCGGCAATTCAGGCGAGAGGACCAGCGCAAGAAAGGACCTCCCTTTCAAGCGGATCGGACGAGACTGTGTTAGCACTTGATTCATCTTGGTTAAAAAACGGTTTATCCGGTCTATATGCGCAATGGTTAACAGATAGTTAATTTCTGAAGCCTGAACGGTCCCATAAGTTGGAGAAACCGTTCCTTTCCGACGATCAGGTACAACTATCCGCAAGGAATCCGTCGCCGGGCACAGAACGCAACATCATGCCAGCTCGAACAGCCAGAGGCGCCTTGGATTCGAAAGCGACTCAGCTTCTTTTTCATTGTAAACGGATAACTGGAGCGATAATTGCCGTTTCTTCGACCGTCCACAGAAGACCACGCAGAAAAACATAAACTTAAATTTCAATCAAAAGTGACGCTACGTAATGTATTATAAATTTATAATACATTTTATTTAGCCAGGTAAAATGAAAATCTTACGTATAGAAGAAGATTATGAAAATTTACGCTGCGATTCGACAAGTATATTTTATTTAATTTATAAAAATTCCGACACTCTAAGAGCCATCATCCTGTACTATCACGACGAAATCCATAGTTCTGGAAGCAATACGCAACATACTGCACCTGTTTCTGCTCGTCGAAGCGATGTAATCCGCACAGTAATGAGTATAATCCGCCGGAGAAACAGAAGTCTTCCGGCGCGTTCTGTCCCGTCGAACAGGGCTGTTCCCGTCGGAATAATTCCTTTCCCAGACGCAGGGAATATATAATCTTTGGGAAGGTTCCGCTCAAAAGGAACCGCCTCGCGTTTGGGCGGGGGGCTTAGGGGCGCGAGGCGGGCGAGCTCTCAGGAGTGCACGCTCAATGAAAATGTAACGTTAGCCGCGATTCTGGAACTAACAATACGTTCCAACCTGAAAAATTACGTGACCGGAATACAAAAAAGTCCGCAAAGCTCGGGAGGAGGTGAGCGTTGCGGACTTGATCGGTAAGCGCGATTGGGAGGAGGAGTATCGCGCTCGGGCCCGGCTTTTGGGAGGAGGAGCAAGCCGGGACGACTTTTTAATAGTCTCTTCGGCCCACCCGCTCAATCAACAAGCTTGCATTGCTGATATGCACTTTCAACAAACCCAAATAAAAAACCGCCCCGCAGCGAATGAACGCGCTGAGGCGGCGTATCTCCTCCGAAAGCCCCCAATCGAAGAAGATGGGGGAACTTAATCACAGCTTTGACAAAAATAAATAGACATTTTGTACCATTGTTAGAAAATCCGCCGAACAATATCGCCCACAGGTTGAAAGCCATTATCTTTCGGAACGCTCCCCCGCTGGCCGTCGCGTAGCCAATCAATTAGATGCCGGATAAGCGAGGCCGCAATGTTAGCTTATCTGTGGGTGCGGGCCACCCAACGATCCTACAAAAATTTCTGTATTTTCTGAAAATTAGAGATTTATATTATGGGGTTGCTTTCTCCATGAGCGGGGTTATTGTTCGTCCCACTTGGAGGAGGGAGTACCGCCCCAGCGCGCTAGACCGCTGCGGGGCGGTTTCTTTTTAGCTACCCGAAAATGCATATCTGCATTGCAAGGTTGCCCCTTGTAAGCGGCGCGCCATGTTCCTATTTTTTGCTTGTTCGGTTTTACTCCTCCTCCCAAAAACCGAACCCAAAGCGCGATACTCCTCCTCCCAATCGCGCTTTATAAATCCGCCCACTGCACACTCCTCCTCCCAGTGCAGTGGGCGTTCTCATTTATGGAACTCCTCTTCCTTTTTGAAATCAAGCTGGAATAAGCGGCCTCTCGCTATTTCTGTAGTTTTAAGGGTTTGCCGATAATTTCTGCGCATGATGCACGAGAGTGGGGTTTCATGTTCTTCGGCACGACCTTCAAAATGGCAAAAGCGCCACTGTTAGGCGGACCTCTGTTCTGGCTCGTCTTTGCGCTCCTCCTGCTGATCGTACTGCTGTCGTTGCAGCTTAATGCCCCTATCGGCCCCATGTACTGGGACAGCTACATCTATTTCGATGCGGCCCAGCGCATAAAGATGGGCCAAACTCCCAATGTAGATTTCTCCACACCGGTCGGACCGCTTGGCTATTACCTTTTTGCATGGGGACTATCCCTGTTCCCCAAAGCGCAGCCGCTGCTGCTCGTTCAGTGGTCCATACTGATCGTCGCGGCCCCGCTGATGATCGGAGTGCTGGCCGAGTTTCACCCCCGGAACCGTACAACCGGATTTCTTATCCTTATCCCATTTCTGGTTTTCGCGATCTTCCCGGCCAATACGCAGAGTTTTTATCCGTATCCCGGTTTGGACGGTTTCGGTATTTATAACCGCCACACATCGCTTTTGCTTTACGTTCTCATGTGTGGACTGATGTTCATGCGTGATAGTGCGAAGCTCGCCCTGTTTTGCGCGGCGGCGATGGTCGCCCTGTTCCTGATGAAAATTACCGGCTTTCTCGCAGGCGGACTGTTCGGGCTTGCAGCACTTCTGGCTGGCCGGATCTCGGTCCGCCATGTTCTTCTAGCCACGGCCGTTGCATCAGCCGCGCTGTCTGTTCTTGAGCTGCATAACGGGATTATCGGCGCTTATATATGCGATATCGCCACGTTGTTAGCATTGAATGAAGAGGCTCTGCTCCCACGGTTCCTGACGGTCATATCCTTGAAGCTCGACGTCATTCTGCCAGCTTCAGTTCTTTTCCTGCTCCTTTTCTGGAAGGAACAGCACCAAACCACCAGCGAACAAACCCGTTTCTTCGACAGGAGTTCCGTCTGGCTCGCTATCGGGCTTCTTGGCGGCATCATCCTTGAAACACAGAACACCGGAAGCCAGGAGTTTATTTTTCTTTGGCCCGTTTTGGTCATGATCTTTCAGCGGGTGCAGGTTCGCAGCCAGAACTTCAAGATCGCTTTCACGGTACTGGCCGCTTTCTGCGTCATTCCAACTTTCGCCAAGGTTGCGCACAGGACCTTGCGCGCCGTCGCTGTGGCCCCGACTTATGTTCAGCCGTTATTGCCGCAATTGAAGAACCTGGGTCAGGTGCTGACCAGGCCCGACTTCCTGCAGCGAGCAGAACTTTTCCAGTCCCATTACCCGGAGAACAATGCAGCCTACGACGCACTGGCCAAACAGGGGCAGCTACCCAGTTGGCAGCTTTATTCGGAAATCGACTTTCAGGTTTTCTGGCTGCTTTCTGCAAACCAGATGATAACGGACCTGAAATCCTTCGAGATGCGGAACAATATCCGCCTTCAAAGCATCATGTCGCTGGACTTCGTTAACCCGTTCGCCTGGATATTGGATCGCGATGCCACGCGACATATCCAGATCGGCAACGATCCTTTCCGAACGGTGCCTGCTCTGTCTGAGGAAGCAAAAGCCGCTTTGGAAGCAACCGATGGCATATTGCGTCCGAAATGTCCGACGACAACCAATCGTCTTGCCCTGCAAAAAATATACGAGGAAGCGCTACAGAACCGAATGGCTATCGCTTTGAACCCGTGTTGGGATTTGCTGCTTCGTCCCGGTCTTGCTCCGTAATCAGAAACAGATCACCTGATCTGAGCCTTGACGAAATCCCGGACGATCCGGACGATACCGCGTGAAAGCACTTCATCCAGCGCTTTAATGAACGCATCCACGTGCTCACGCCCGCAGATCAGCGGCGGCTCGAGACGAATGACATTTCGATTATACTCGGTAAAGGCGACCAGAACGCCGTGATCGCGCAGCAGATGGCTGCCGATGAAGCCGGGAAGCGAACCTTTCAGCTTTTCATCCAGCATCCCCAGAACAGGGCGCAACACAGCCGGCATGGTCTGGGAAAAATCATGGAATTCCAGTCCCACCATCATCCCCTTCCCGCGCACGTCTTTCACAAGCGCTGGATAGCGGCTCTGCAAGTCGCGCAGCCTCTCCAGAAGATAATCCCCAACATCGGCTGCGTTATCGATGAGATGTTCGTCGTACAGGACATTCAGGGCTTCAATCGACGTGACGCACGCTTCGCCGATACCGCCAAAAGTTGCCATGGCATGGATCATTGCTGTCTTGGGCGACCCGTACGCCTTCATATAGATGTCGCGACGGGCAATCATCGCGGCCATCGCCGTCTTTCCCCCGCCCAGCGATTTCGCCAGCGCAGTGACGTCCGGTATGACGCCATAATGCTCGAAAGCATAAAATTTCCCCGTCCGCCCCAATCCGCACTGCACTTCATCGGCAACCCAGATCACACCATACTGGTCGCAAAGGCCGCGTAGTTTCTGCCAGAATTCTATATCAGCCTGAATGATCCCGCCGCCACCTTGCACCGTCTCCAGCACGATCACCCCGATATCAGGGTCAGAGCGAAACGTATTTTCAACGGCTGCAATGTCACCGAAGGGTACCCGAACGGTGTTGTCTACAAGCTTGAATTCGCCGCGATAAAGCCCGCCATCGGTGATGGACAGAACGCCCTTGGTCTTCCCGTGAAATGAGTTTTCCGCATAGACGATTTTCGGCTTGTCCGGACCGGCGGCGCGCTCGGCAACCTTGATCGCCGCTTCCATGGCTTCGGAACCCGAGGACCCCAGAAACACCATGTCCAGATCGCCCGGCGAGCAGGCCGCGATGTCATAGGCAAGAGCGGTCGCATATTGCGACATGAAGGCGATCGCAATCTCGTGGCGCATCTCTTCCTGGAATTGGCGACGTGCTTCGAGAATACGCGGATGATTATGGCCGAAAGCCAGCGATCCGAAACCGCCGAAGAAATCGAGAATAGGGCGCCCGTTCTGATCGTAATAATACATGCCTTCGGCACGTTCGATCTTCACCTTGTGAAAGCCGAGCAGCTTCATGAAATGAAGCTGACCCGGATTGAGGTGGGCGGTGAAAAGCTCCGTAATCTGCGGCAGATCGAGCGCCTTTGCATCGTTGACGGTCAGCAGTTTCGGCTTTGGCGTTGCGTTGGTCCTGGTCATTTCTGCCCCTATGCCGTTTCAAAAGCCCGAGCACCCGAGGATGCTGCGCCGATTTTCCTGCGATATTCGCTATAGGCTGCAATCAGCATGTCCTCATCGCGATATTGCGGCACCCAGCCCAGCTCACGTTCACCTTTAGAGACATCCAGAACGCACATTTCGTCCGCAATCAGATACTGTTCCGGATCCATGATCGGCATGTTCATCCAGTCGAGCAGATCTAGCGTCCGCTTCACCGCCCAGGCTGGTGTCGGCAACAGAATGGATTTTGATCCTGCGTGACGAATAAGATCACCGAGCAGTTTTCGGACGGGAGGCGGATTGAGCGAGCCGAGATTATAGACCTCGTTGGGGACGCCAGCCTTGAAAGCGGCACGCGCTGCCTCTGCGCAGTCGAACACCGAAATAAACTGATAGGGATTTCTGCCCGAACCGATCATTGGGACCGGCAAATTGTTATCTATCAGCTTGAACAGCTTTTCCAGAATGCCGAGGCGTCCGGGACCAATGATAAGACGAGGACGAAACAGGCAAATATTCATGCCCCGTTCGCGCCACTCAACGGCAAGTTCTTCGGTCTTCAGCTTGGAAAGCCCGTACTCGCCAAGCGGCTTGCACTGATGGTCTTCCTTCTGCGGCCAAGTATAAGTGTGCCCATACACCATGTCGGTGGTGAAATGGACAAGCTTGCTCGCGCCAGCCACATCCATTGCCCTGATGATGTTTTCAGTCCCGTAATAATTGACCGGAAAGAAGAAATCGTGCCGCTTCGCACGGACCTGTATTGGCGAGAGCATTTTGGCGGACAGATTGTAAACCACGTCATCAGCGCGAATGCCTAACCTGCGGATCGCTTCCGGATCGGTTACATCGGTCGCGACAAAAGCGGCGTCACCATAATGCGGCAGATCGCTTTTCACGATATCTGCGACAATGACCTCATGACCATCGGCGAGCAATTTGGGCGTGAGATAGCGACCGACAAATCCATCGCCGCCGAAAATTACGTGTCTCATCATACCGCCCCGTTCAACCATGTGTCTGCTGGCTAACACCCGTATCCGCCTGCGGTTCGGACGATTTGCCGCTTTGCGCGATCAGCACCGTCCCGATGCAGATGAATGCGATGCCAGCGATCTTGTATGCACCCAGTTCCTCCTTGAACAAAAGCCAGGCGAAGAGCGCGACTGCCACATATGCAAGACTGAGGAATGGATAGGCGAAGGAAAGGTCCGTCTTCGACAGCACGTAAAGATGCGATGCCATCGAGATCACAAAGGTCAGCAGCCCCGCAAAAACCCAAGGGTGGAACACGATCTGGAATATGCGCTGAATAATTGTTTCAGCGGAAAAACTGATCGGGCCGAGCGACAGCATGCCATATTTCAACATCAGCTGCGCCGCAGCATTGGTCATGACTGTGAACAGGATAAAGGGAATATATTTCATCACGGTTCCTAACCTGCCTCACCGAGCGTCAAAGCCGTGCGGCGCCAGAAATTGGAATTGAAAGCCCTGTCGCGAAAAATCTCAAAATCACGCCAGCGCGGATAACTTGCAGCAAAGATCTCCGCGCTCATCCGCTGATCCTTGTAGGGATTTATGCGACCACCGGCCTCGACGGTCAGCCGATCCAATCGGTCCAGTAATTCCAGCGTTCTCTGACCACGATTGGGGAAATCCATGGTCAGTGTATATCCCGGCATTGGAAACGACATGAGACCGGGAGACTTTACCGATCCGAAACGTTTGAGCACGGTCAGGAAGGAAACCTGCCCGGCAGAGCGGCTTGCCTCCAGCATCTCAGGAATGACCTTTCGGGCTGCATCGGAGGGAATGACGCTTTGGTGCTGGTAAAGGCCGGCCGGGCCATAAAGCCTGTTCCAGTTTCTGATACTGTCGAGGGGATAAAAGAAGTTTTGATATGGCACCCTATGCGCCGTTTTCAGAAGCATCTTGCGCCGAAAATAGGCCGCATTGAACAATGACACGCTTGCCCTGTTCAACGCCGAGAATGGCAATTCAAAAGGCACACCAAACCGCGCCGCTCTCGAAATATATGTGCCAGCAGGCCGGGCGGCATGATTGCCGACTATCAGCAGGCCCCGGCCATCGGAAAGTTGATCGACCCAGGCAACGGCATATTCATTTTCGCGATCCGCGGCTTCTGCCATATCGAAATATGAATCGAGATTAGTGAAAGACAGAATCTTTTCCTCAATATCGAGGCCACCGACGCGCATGAGACGGATCGTTGCGCGGAGGATCAATCCGGTCAGGCCCATCCCGCCGATTGTTGCGTGAAACAGATCAACGTTTTCCGTATCGGAGCATCGGTAATGAACATCGTCCGAGCGACGCAAGTCCAGCTCTTTGACGTGACACCCGAAGGTTCCCCGCAGATGGTGGTTCTTGCCATGCACGTCATTGGCGATGGCGCCGCCGAGTGTGACAAACTGGGTGCCCGGCGTGACGGGCAGGAAATAACCATGCGGCGCGACATGCGCGATGATCTCACTCAAAAGCACACCGCTTTCGGCCGTCAGCGATCCCGTGTCGGGATCGAAGTGCAGTATCCTCTTTCGGGCCTGCATGGGCGCGAGAAAGCCCGCATCGTTGTGGCAACTGTCACCATAGGAACGACCATTTCCAAACGGCAGCAGGCTCGCCCCTTCGGGCAAGGCACCGGCGAAATCGGCCTCCAGCAGATCCAGCGGTAGAAAGCGCCGCTGCCGCCGGTCAACACGCCCGAAACTGTCGAAAGACTGTTCCATCAGCGCAGTCCAGCCACAAGTAGCAGTGCAGCGCCAAACGCGATGACGACCTGACTGCGCCAGTCCTTGGCCATGAAGAGAACCGGATCGTCATCCATGTCGCCCCGGTGCGCCAATATCCATATGCGGACGTTCATGTAGAGGACCATCGGGCCGAGAGGCCATATCAGCCAGGGATAGGTGTAGAGGGTCTTGACCGCATCGCTGTTGATATAAAGGGCCAGAACCAGTGCCGCGGTAAATGCGGCGGCAACCCCGCACTGACCGACGATATCGCGGTCTTCAGGGCGGTAGCCTCGCCCGGCAATCTTGTCCTTTTCCGTCGCCATCGCGCCTTGCAATTCCACATAGCGCTTCGCCAATGCCAGCGAAAGGAAGAAAAACATGGCAAAGGCCATCAGCCAGAAAGACGGCGGAACATGGGACGCAGCCGACCCACCCAAAAGACGCAAGCTGTAAAGCCCCGCGAGACAAATCACGTCGCCCAGCAACATGCGCTTCAAGGCAAATGTATAGGCGGTGGTGAAAACCAGATAGGTGACGATCGCAAGCGTGAAAGCAGGTGGCAGGAAGAAACAGATGAACGCAGTCAAAAGCAGCAGCAGAGCCACGACACCGAGGCCGAAAGGAATGGATACCTGTCCGCTCGCAAAGGGCCGCTGATTTTTCCGGGCATGTCTCCGGTCAACCGGAAGATCGATAATGTCATTGATGATATAGATTGCAGATGCTGTCGCAGAAAAAGCGGCGAACGCCAGACAAACGGCGATGAACACGTCCAGCTTCACTATATCATGAGCCAAAGTAGCCGGAACAAAGACGAGCAGGTTCTTCAGCCATTGATGAACACGCAGCATCCGCGCGTAGGTTCGGAGAGTCGGTTTCCCGGCATCGAAAAGTTGAGAACTCGTTCGCTTCTGGAACTGAGCCGCCGCCCGATCAGGCGCGACCACGATCGCTTGTCGAGCCTCATCGAAAACCGGCAAATCCTCGCGATCATTTCCCGCATAATCGAACCCATGTCGCCCATAGCGCTCCACCAGCAGATCGGCCTTGCTTGTTGCGGAGAGGTTCTTCGCTGCGGAAGTTGAATAGACAGCGTTAAAAATACCAAGCTCCGACGCGACAGCCTTGCCCAGCGGCTCGGCAGCCGCCGTCACCAGCACCAATATCCGCCCGGATGCATGTTCTGCGCGCAGAAAATTCAGAAATTCTGCCCGATACGGAAGCCGCGAAGCATCCAGTGTCACGCGGTCAGCTACCTGTTGCTTGAGATATGCCTTTCCTGAGAACAGCCAGACCGGCAACATGAAGACGAACAGAATGTTCTTCTTCAGAAGAAGAAAAATGCCCTCCCACAGCAGATCGGTCGAAACCAGAGTTCCGTCCAGATCGACTGCCAGCGGCACATCCTTGTTGCCCTGCCCCCGCACGTCCATTTTCAGCCCTTTTCCACCCGAGCCTCCCTTGTAACGAGACGGTGACAGAAGCCAAATGAAAAATGAACTTTTTCGATGTAGATTGCGCGAAACTCGCGTTTTGAGCGTGGGCGCCTTAAGCCCGAATGGGCGCACGGCGCTCCAGTTCCAAAACAAATCCAGAGTCTCGTCAGAAACTCCAGTCCTCATCCTCGGTCGCGACCGCCTTGCCGATGACGTAAGACGAGCCGGAACCGGAGAAAAAGTCATGGTTTTCGTCTGCATTCGGTGAAAGCGCGGACAGTATCGCCGGATTGACCTTGCACGCTTCCGCCGGGAAGAGTGCCTCATAGCCGAGGTTCATGAGGGCCTTGTTGGCGTTGTAATGCAGGAATTTCTTGACGTCTTCGGTCAAGCCCACGTCATCGTAAAGTGCTTCGCTGTAGCGGACTTCATTGTCATAAAGCTCAAGGAGAAGCTCGAAGGCAAAATCCTTGATTTCCTGCTTCTGCTCCTCTCCCAAACGATCCAATCCGCGCTGGAATTTGTAACCGATGTAATAGCCGTGCACGGCCTCATCGCGGATGATAAGCCGGATGAGATCGGCCGTGTTGGTGAGCTTTGCGCGGCTCGACCAGTACATCGGCAGATAGAAACCGGAATAGAACAGAAAACTTTCCAGAAAGACGCTGGCAATCTTCTTCTTCAGCGGATCGTCGGCACGATACTGATCGAGTATCAGAGCGGACTTGCGCTGCAGAAACTCGTTTTCCTCGGACCAGCGATAGGCATCTTCAACATCCGGCGTCAGGCATAATGTCGAGAAAATCGAGGAGTAGGATCGCGCATGAACCGCCTCCATAAAGGAGATGTTGGACAACACCGCTTCTTCATGCGGCGTCACCGCATCGTCCATCAGCTTCACTGCACCGACTGCGTTCTGTATCGTATCGAGAAGCGTCAGTCCGGTGAAAACGCGGATCGTCAGCTGCTTTTCCTGCGGTTTCAGCGTTTCCCACGATTGAATGTCATTGGAAAGCGGCACCTTTTCCGGCAGCCAGAAATTGCCTGTCAGACGGTTCCAGACCTCAAGGTCCTTCTCATCCTCGATGCGGTTCCAGTTGATCGCACGCACTGCAACAGGTTTCGGGTGCTTGGTCTTCATTTGAATATTCATCGGTCATCACCAGTGGTCAGAGGGCACAGGAAACACAGCCCTGCACTTCCGTGCCGGAGAGCGCCATCTGGCGCAAGCGGATGTAGTAAATGGTCTTGATGCCCTTCTTCCATGCGTAGATTTGCGCGCGGTTGATGTCGCGAGTGGTTGCGGTATCGCGGAAGAACAGTGTCAGAGACAGGCCCTGGTCGACATGCTGCGTCGCCGCCGCATAAGTGTCGATAATCTTCTCCGGCCCGATCTCGTAGGCATCCTGATAATAGTCGAGATTGTCATTGGTCATGAAGGCTGCCGGATAGTACACGCGGCCGATCTTGCCCTCCTTGCGAATTTCAATCTTCGACACGATCGGATGGATCGATGAGGTCGAATGGTTGATATAGGAGATCGAGCCGGTCGGCGGCACGGCCTGAAGGTTCTGGTTATAGAGTCCGCCCTCCATCACAGCTTTCTTCAGATCCCGCCAGTCGTCCTGTGTCGGGATGGCAATGCCAGCCTCTTCGAAGAGTTCACGAACCTTTTCCGTCGCCGGTTGCCAAAGCTGCTCGGTATATTTGCGGAAATATTCGCCCGATGCATATTTGGATTTCTCAAACCCCTTGAAGGATTTGCCCGTTTCAACCGCGATCCGGTTGGATGCGCGGATCGCGTGATAGGTGACCGTATAGAAATAGATATTCGTGAAATCGACGCCTTCGTCCGAACCGTAGTAAATCCGCTCGCGGGCGAGATAACCGTGCAGGTTCATCTGGCCGAGACCGATGGCATGGCTTTCATCATTGCCGCGAGCGACCGACGGCACGGAACCGATATGGCTCGTGTCGGAAACGGCGGTCAGGGCACGGATGGAGGTCTCGATGGTCTTGCCAAAATCTGGGGAGGCCATTGCTGCTGCAATATTGAGCGAACCCAGATTGCACGAAATATCCTTGCCGAGATGTTCATAGGAAAGGTCTTCGCCGAAGGTGCTTGCCTCGCTGACCTGCAGGATTTCCGAGCATAGATTGCTCATGGTGATGCGCCCGTCGATCGGATTGGCGCGGTTCACCGTGTCCTCGAACATGATATAGGGATAACCGGATTCGAACTGGATTTCCGCCAACACCTGAAAGAACTCGCGAGCATTGATCTTTTTCTTGGTGATGCGCGCGTCGTCGACCATTTCCCGATATTTTTCGGTCACCGAAATCTCGGTCAGTGGCACGCCGTACGCCCGCTCCACATCATAGGGCGAGAAGAGGTACATATCCTCGTTGTTCTTCGCGAGCTCGAAGGTGATGTCGGGAATGACGACGCCCAGCGACAGTGTTTTGATGCGGATTTTCTCGTCGGCATTTTCGCGCTTGGTATCAAGAAAACGCATGATGTCCGGGTGATGCGCGTGCAGATAAACCGCGCCCGCACCCTGCCGTGCGCCCAACTGATTGGCGTAGGAAAAGGAATCCTCCAGAAGCTTCATCACCGGAATGATGCCCGATGACTGGTTCTGTATCTGCTTGATGGGCGCGCCCGCCTCGCGGATATTGGTGAGGCTCAAGGCGACGCCACCTCCCCGCTTCGATAATTGCAAAGCTGAATTGATGGAGCGCCCGATCGACTCCATATTGTCCTCTATCCGCAGCAGAAAACAGGATACGAGCTCGCCGCGCTGCTTCTTGCCTGCATTGAGGAAAGTCGGCGTCGCAGGCTGGTAACGGCCCGAAATAATCTCTTCCATCACATCGCGGGCGAGTTGTTCATTGCCGCGCCCCAGCGCCAGCGCCACCATGCAGACGCGGTCTTCATAACGCTCCAGATAGCGCTTTCCGTCGAATGTTTTCAGCGTATAGCTGGTGTAATATTTGAACGCGCCGAGAAAGGTCGGAAACCGGAATTTCTTTGCATAGGATTCTTCGAAAAGATCGCGCACGAAGTTGAAGGAATACTGATCCAGCACTTCCTGCTCATAATAGCCTTCGTTTACCAGATAATCGAGCTTTTCCCGCAGGTTATGGAAAAAGACCGTGTTCTGGTTCACGTGCTGGAGAAAGTATTGCCGTGCGGCTTGCCGGTCGCGGTCAAGCTGGATTCTGCCCTCGTCATCGTAAAGGTTCAGCATTGCATTGAGCGCATGATAATCCAGCCCGTCCGAGGATTTTGGCGGTTTGCTGCTGGAAATTGCCACTGGAGCCGCATCCTGCTGCGGCACTGGCCGTGCTTCGCGCTCCCGGATCAGGGTCGTGTCTGCCGTGTCCAAAATCGTTCCATCCCGTTTTTGACATTGCCTATGTCCTGATCGGTCCCCAGAAGCTCGAAGCGGTAGAGATAGGGAACCTGACATTTGGCGGAGATAATGTTGCCGGCGATACAGAAAGCCTCGCCGAAATTGCTGTTTCCCGCGGCGATGACGCCGCGGATGAAAGAGCGGTTGCTCTCGTCGTTGAGGAAGCGGATCACAGGCTTGGGGACAGCGCCCTTGGAACCGCCTCCGCCATAAGTGGGCGTGACGAGCACAAATGGCTCGCGCACCTGCAACCCGCCCGAACCGTCCATCGGAATGCGGTTCGACCGCATTCCAAGCCGTTCAACAAACCGGTGCGTATTCTCCGACCGGCTGGAGAAATAGACGATCAGGCTCATGAAACCGCGGCCCTCAGGCGAGGGTGCTGATCATATCGGGCCGGAAACCCGCCCAATGGGATTCTCCCGCCACAACCACCGGCACCTGGCGGTAGCCCATGCCCTGAACGAGATGGAAAGCATCGGCATCCGCGGAAATATCGATGATCTCATATTCGATGCCCTGGCGATCAAGGGCGCGTGTGGTAGCCGTGCACTGGACGCAGGCGGGCTTGCTGTAAACGGTGACGTTCATTTTTTTCTCGCTGGTTGGGAGGACGCAAAAAACCGTTCGCGCATCGCAAAATGCGCGTCAAAGGAGATGGAACAGGGGATCGGCCAGCCGCGAATAAGCAGCCGGATCGCATAAACTATAACTCGAAAGGAGGACCCGAACTGAAACTGAATAAACTGAACATGGACTTCACCCCGAAGCTACATCCCAGCAAAAGTACGAAGCGGCTTTGCTTAGGATAATGCGTAAAAACAAAGCGGGAAGTTCGGGGCAGCAACCGGCAAGGCAAAGCTTGCCATATAAGATTGCGCGCCAACCGGACACCCCGCCCGTGGACGTACTCGTTCAAGGCAGGTCTCCTGGCTCACGGATCAACGTCCTGTCCGCCTTCCCAGCCAAAGCCAGTGACGTGATGGACAGAACTCTCCGCTTACAGTTGCGGGGGCAGCTCCGGCTTTGCTGCATCCATCATGGATGAAACCCACCGGATTCCCGTCTTAGCTTTCGATCCGACGAATCGAAAGAACCTAGAACACTATATATAGTAGCTAAAGTTAAAAACTCGTCAATAGATAGTCAGAAACAAGGCGTAAAAACTAGCGGACCATTCCGGCAACCCTACGAATGGCAGAATTATCGCTGTCTATTTTGCGGGGTTGATCGGTTTCGGCCTGAACTCGGGCTTGATAGCCTTGAGCGCCATGCGGTCCACCAGAGCGGGCGCTATAAGCTTCAACCAGCGCCCCGACCGCATCTGCCGAGTCATCAACACTTCGCGTTTGCGCGCCTGAACGCCCGCTAGCATCAGCCGCACGGCTTCCTCGACCGGCATCATGTCGTCCTCAAGCACGCCGCTCGTTCCCAAAGCGGCACCGCTTGCGCTGTAGCCAACTTTGCGAATGTCCGTTTTGACGACACCCGGATAGACGATCGTTACCGATATGCCGCTCGGTTCCAGTTCCGCGCGAAGTGCTTCACAAAACCCGGAAAGAGCGAACTTGGTTCCGCTATAGGCAGTGCGACCCGGCACGCCGATCAATCCGGCAACGGATGAGACAGCTACGATCCGCCCCTTGCTTGCAGCAAGATATGGAAGTGCGGCATGGATAGGCCAGACGCTGCCCCAGTAGTTCAATTCCATCAAATCATGCATCCAATCGAGATCATCCGGCTTGATCTCGGCAAAATTGGCATGCGCCGACATGCCGGCATTCACGATCAGCGTGTCAATGCGGCCATAGGCGGAAACCGCCTTGTCGATCAGGGCGATGCAGGCAGCGCGATCCTTAACGTCGGTGGGTATCACAAGGGCCGAGCTGCCCAGTTGCCGCAATTCGGCGGCAAGCCTCTCCAGCTTGTCGATATTGCGAGCAGCAAGCACAAGAGCAGCATTGGCGCGGTCGCGCCGGGCGATCTGCCGCGCGGTTTCCGCGCCGATACCATCCGATGCTCCCGTTATGATCGTCACATCCATGCGCGGCCCTCCCTGCCTATCGTTAAGACGACAGGCAAGGTACAGGCAGGGCAATCCGTGCGTCCAGTGGTTTAAACCTTGCGCGATAGAATGGCGACGACAGCCAGGCCACCGATCAGCGATATGTGCTCCAGCGCCACCGTCATATCCCGAAAAGCTTCTTCTCCTTCCTTTGCCCAAAACGGGTGCGCAACGGGAATGGTGAGGAACGTGAAGATAGCAAGAGCACCACAAGCCAGCCAGGTTCCGCGATTGAAGATGATCATCAGCGATCCGATGATTTGCAAAAGCAGGGTCGCGCTGTTGAACAGCCAACCGGGAAGAAGACCAAAGCTTTCCATTTCCGCAGCATTGCTTCCGAAATCGAAGAGCTTGGCCAGCCCGCTGGACCAGAAGACGAAGGTGAGGACGATCCGCGCCAGCAAAAGACCGGCACGGGAATCGAGGATGTTGGCGATGAAACGCGGCATTGGTCAACCCTTTCCGCCGGTAATACGGATAACCTTGAATGCGACCGCCACGGCAATCGCTGGCGCGAGCGCGAAAATCACCGAGAGCCAGAGCGAGGCATTTGCCGCGCCTTCCGCGCCTCCGGGCGCGGCAATACCAGCGAAATTCGCAACCATGCCTGCAAGGGCCGTTCCGAAAGCAATGGCGAAGAGCTGCACGGTCGTCATACCGCCCGCAGCAAGATCCTGCTCGGTCGACGGAGCGCTTTGATAAACGCCGGTGACGAGGCTTGGCCAGGCCAGGCCGATCCCAAAACCGATCAGGATGAGGCCAAGGCAAACGGGCGCGAGCAATGACCAGTTGCCGTTACCGTGAACTGGAAGAAACACGGCAAGCAACACCAGGCCAGCAAGTGCGAGGATTGGGCCTGCCACGACGAGCTTGTCGCCGCCCTTCTCCTGCCATTTGGAGCTGAGGAAGGATGCCACTGTCCAGCCAATCGCCATCAGCGCCGCCAGATACCCCGCCCATAGCGGAGACTGGCCGTGAAGGTGCTGAAGCAGATAAGGCACGTAGATTTCAGGCTGCATGCTGAGCATCAAAAGCGCAATCGTAAGATAGAGAGCACCGAGCGGCGTCGACAGGCTGAATGAACGGCGCGGCAGCAGACGGGCCTTGGCATCGCGGTCCACAACTGCGATGATGGCGATCATGAATATCGCAGCACCCAGACCGACGACCTTCCATAGCGTTTCCTGTGATAGGCTCCCCGCTGACACGGCGAGGACCGCCCCCGTCAGCAGGATAAGCTGGAGAACCGGTACCGATACGCGTTCGTTCTTGTCCCAGCTCGAACGCGGCAGAGTTGCGAATGCCACCACAGCGAAAAGTCCCGAAACCGGCAGCAGCGACCAGAACGCGGCGCGCCATGCGCCATATTCGGCAAAGATGCCGCCAATCGCCGGACCGATCAGTGTCGCCACGCCGAACATTGCAGAAATGAGACCGATAGCCCTGCCCCACAGACGCTCCGGTAACACAACACGGGTGAGACCATAGGCAAGCGCGTAAAGAAATCCGCCACCGAGGCCTTGCACGCTCCGCCCCGCCAGCATGACCGGCATGTTGATGGCCAGAGACGAGATCAGTGTGCCGGCTGCGAACAGCAGGGTCGCCACGACGTAGGCACCTCGCGGACCCGCACTTTTCAGAAGCCTCGCGGTAAGTGCCGCTCCGAGAATGGAGGCAACGACGAACAATGTCGTGGCCCAGGCATAGAAATCCATGCCGCCAATATCTTGCACCACACTCGGCATGACTGTGGTGGCGATGTACATATTGACCGCATGGAGAGTAACCCCACCGGCCAAGGCCAGGGCATAGAGGCCGTTTTTACCGCTTAGAAGCTCACCCCAGCCTCCAGGCCTGTAGCCTGCATCTCCCGCCGGAATTGTCTCTTCGATCGAACTTTGCACTGTCGGCCTCCATGAACTGATTTGTTGCCGACGGGTTTATAGGACCTCAACTTTGATTGAGGTCAATAGGGTATTTTCCTCTCAAAACATGGGGTTCGGGCAAGTCCGAAAGGTGTCCAAAACCAAGCCAAACCGCCACTGCGAAGGAGCGCAATGGCGGTTGGGAAGGCTCAGTGCGGGTGCTGGAAAATCAGATGAGATTGTCGCTCTTGACGATCAATCTTCTGGGACCGGCGCCCTGTTGTCCAAGGACGTCGTCGGGATTGCGCAACGGGCATTCGGACAGCGAGAGACAACCGCAGCCGATGCAGCTCGTTATCTGATCGCGAAGCTGCATGAGACTGTCGATACGCTCCTGAAGCATATCTTTCCAGGCTTCCGAAAAACGTCTCCAGTCCTCCGTTGTCGGTACGTGATCGTGCGGAAGATCCGCCAGCGCTTCACGAATGATAGCAAGCGGGATGCCCGCGCGTTGCGCGATCTTGATGATGGCGATGCGGCGCAGCACGGCACGGTGATAGCGGCGCTGGTTGCCTTCCGTGCGCCAGCCCTCGATGAGCCCCTTGGTTTCATAGAAATGGACCGTAGAGACCGCCACTCCGGCGCGCCGGGAAACGTCACCAACTGTCAGGCTTTTCTTGAGACCTGAATGTTCCATATCGTCAAACTCGATCATGCCGAATGTGTAGGCCGCAGCCCCGCACAATTGCAAGGCGCGTCATAAATCCGCGTCATGTCTCAGTGCGCGATAATTGCGGCGGGCCCATAGCAACGGGCGCGAATGCAGCGGCAAATCGGTATTCGTTACCAGCCCGGCAAAAAGCGTGTGGTCCGCCATCGGAACACTGCCCGCCAGTTCGCAATCAATGGCAGCCGAAGCACCGAAAAGATGCGGTCTGCCAGACGGCCACTCGCCCCACACACCAATGAGAAATCTCTGCGCGTAGGGAACCTTGCCCGCGAAGGCATCACCGATCATCTCCTGGCCTTCCGCGAGCATGGCCAGCGAGAACCCACCATCAGAAAGGATCGCCGTTGCCAGCGCGCTGTCGCTTTTCACCGAAACCAAAATCATGGGCGGCTCGGCGGAAAGCGACAACACCGCCGTCACCGTGCGGCCATGAGCTTTCCCGGCATCGCATGCGGTCACCACGGACACGGTCGCGGCCATCCGCGACATCGCATCCGCAAATTCTCGTTTCGAAACGGCGCCAATTGCGTCGCGGTCTATATGCAGCACGTTTCTGTTCATCAGAAGCAACCTTTGGCTGGTGTCCCTGCATGGCGCCGGTCGGAATCGCCCCGCAGCGCTTCCGACCGGCCATGGCCTCACGTCGGGATGTCCGTTTGGCCATATCGGTTCCAAACAGCTATTCGGAATGCTGTTTCAGATAGGCGATCATGTTTTCGAGGTCCTTCTCCCTGGTCAGCCCGGCAAAAGCCATCCAGGTGCCTTTCACCATGGCCTGCGGCTTCTTGAGAAAAGCGTTCAACTCCTCGTCGTTCCAGACCAACCCGTCGGCAGCCGCCTTGCGCATTGCATCCGAATAGGGATAGCCCGGATAGGAGGCGGCCTTGCGGCCCACCACGCCTTTCAGTGATGGGCCGCGTTTGCTTTCGTCGGCATCCGCCGTGTGGCAGACGGAGCATCGCTTGAAGAGTTTTTCCCCCGCCGCAGCATCTGCCCCGTCACCAGAGGCGGCTGTCGAAACAAGAAGGACAGTGGAAAAAGTAAGGGGAACAAGAAGAAGCGACAAGCGCATGGACGATACTCCAAATGATCGGCCATGCTTCTCTAGTTCCTCAACCTTGGTTGAGGTCAAGAGCAAATCGCGTTTGCTTCCTCACTTTTTAGACGCCGCTGACGGGAAAGTTCGCGGCAGCGCTCAACACCGCCCGTATCGACGCGGTTGCGATGTCATCATCGATCCCGACGCCGAAGACTTTCGCTCCATCGTGCGTCCGGCATTCGATGTAAGCCGCAGCCTGCGCGTAGGTGCCTCTTTTCAGCGAATGCTCGTGATAATCGACGACTTCCAGATCGATCCCGCAACCGGTCTGCAATGCCGAAACAGCGCTTGATATCAAACCATTGCCCCGCCCGGTTATGGCTATTTCCCTGCCGCGATGCCGAATCCGCCCGGCGAAGACACGCGCTTCTCCGCTCCGTGCCGACCTGCTTTCTTTGTAATTCAGAAGCTCGAAATCGGCATTCTCTTCCAGATGGTACACATCGCGGAACAGCGTCCAGATCATTTCGGCAGTCGTTTCCTTGCCGGTATCGTCGGCAAAGGCCTGCACGCGGCGGCTGAAATCGATTTGCAGCGGTCGCGGCAGTTTCAGCCCCCGGTCCTGCTCCAGCACCCATGCCACGCCGCCCTTGCCCGACTGGCTGTTGACACGGATGACCGCTTCATAGCTTTCACCGATATCCTTCGGGTCAATGGGCAGATAGGGCATTTCCCATATGCCGTCATTGCGGCTTTGATGCGCGGCAAAACCCTTGCGGATCGCATCCTGATGCGAGCCGGAAAAGGCAGTATGGACCAGTTCGCC
The DNA here is from genome assembly GCF_018066705.1 of Ochrobactrum sp. AP1BH01-1. Classification (NCBI taxonomy): domain Bacteria; kingdom Pseudomonadati; phylum Pseudomonadota; class Alphaproteobacteria; order Hyphomicrobiales; family Brucellaceae; genus Ochrobactrum; species Ochrobactrum sp. AP1BH01-1. The sequence continues at coordinate 168,348 of NZ_JAGPOU010000004.1, forward strand.
GGCATAGGGATGGCGCGGATGCACCGGCAAGTGGTTGCAATGCTCCACCGTTCGCACCACGGATCGCATTTCCGGAAAATACAGCTTGGGGTCGATGCCCTGCGTATAGAAGTTCAGCGCCAGCGTAACGAGATCGACATTGCCGGTGCGCTCGCCATTGCCGAACAGACAACCCTCGACACGATCGGCGCCAGCCAGCAAGGCCTGTTCCGTCGCAGCCACCGCCGTGCCTCGGTCATTATGCGGATGCACGCTGATAATGACGCTGTCACGGCGCGACAGGTTGCGGCAGAACCATTCGATCTGATCCGCATAGACATTCGGCATTGCCACTTCGACCGTAGCAGGGAGGTTCAGGATCGCCTTGTTTTCGGGCGTTGGCTGCCAGACATCCAGAACACGTTCGCAGATTTCCAGCGCGAAATCAGGCTCGGTAAAGCAGAAGGTTTCCGGCGAATATTCGAAAGTCCAGCGTGTCTCTGGTTGCTTCCGGCTTTCTTCCAGCATGGCGGTAACCCCACTGACCGCCAGATCGATGATCTCGTCCTTTTCCATTTTAAACACCACACGACGAAACAGCGGCGCAGTTGCATTATAAAGATGAACGATGGCCTGACGCGCACCGCGCAGGGATTCGAAAGTGCGTGCGATGAGGTCGGCGCGCGATTGGGTGAGCACCTGAATGGTCACATCGTCGGGTATCAGATTATCTTCGATCAGACGGCGAACAAAATTGAACTCTGTCTGCGATGCGGAAGGAAATGCGACCTCGATTTCCTTGAAACCGATTTCCAGAAGCATGCGATAGAAGCGCATTTTCTTTTCGCCGTCCATCGGGTCGGCAAGCGCCTGATTGCCATCGCGCAGATCTGTCGACACCCAGCGCGGCGCCTGCGTCAGCCGTCGGTTCGGCCACTGGCGATCCGGCAGTTCAATTGGAGATATGAAGGGACGGTATTTGCTATCCGGGTTCTGCATCATGACAATAGTTCCTTCGGCTGCACGGAGCAGCAACTGCGACAATGGAAAAGGGATTGACGGCAGGTTACGACCGCCGGGATGCCATCAGGCCCAACGGTCGCCAGTAAGTCGAAGGAGAAGAAACGAAAAAGCCAGGCGTGCGCCGCCAACCGGAGCGCTCAGCTCCGTTGAAACAAGTGTCTTGTGGCAGGCGCAAGCGGACACTGTCTGGCTTTCTTAAAAATGGCTTCTACCACCCATAATAGGCAAACAGATGTTGGCATTCCTGCGCTTTAAGGTCATTATTGAGCGCAAAAGGGTCAATCCATGTCACTGAATTATCCCGTCCCCCTGGCACTCGCCGTAACTGCGTTGGCTCAGGATGACGCATCCTTTGCAGCGCCACTGCACCGGCACCGCGACGCGCAACTGATCTATGCGCGATCCGGCGTAGTGTCCGTCACAACGGAGAGCGGCACCTGGGTCGTACCGCCAAATCGTGCGGTGTGGGTACCGCCGATGGTGAAGCATGCAACGCGCAGCCATGGACCGGTCCAGTTTCGTACGATTTTTGTCCGTTCGGATGCGGCCCACTCCCTTCCCTCGTCCTGTGGCGTGGTGGAAGTTTCGCCCTTGCTGCGCGAACTGATCCTGCGTCTTGTTGAATTGCAGGATCGCGCTGCCACGCCGTTTGCTCGACGTGTCTGCGAATTGCTGCTGGAAGAACTCACTTTTCTACCCGTCGAACCACTCAATCTGCCCATGCCATCGGATAAGCGGCTCCGTGGGCTTTGCCAGATAATGCAGGCGGAGCCCGATACTGAACTGTCCCTTGATGCAGCAGCCAGTCGAACGGGCATGAGCAGGCGCAGTTTCATGCGTCATTTCGAGCGTGAAACCGGAATGACTTATGGCCGCTGGCGGCAGCAGGCCCGGCTGCTCGCCGCCTTGCCTGCACTTGCCGCAGGCGTACCGGTCGTTACCGTAGCACTGGATTGCGGATACCAAAGCGCAAGCGCTTTCGCGGCAACATTCAAGCGCAGTCTCGGGCGAAGCCCGGCAAGTTATTTTGCTTGAATATTCACAAAGTCGTGTGACGCTCCAGAGGTGATGGGCAACCTTTTCAATCGCTTATCGCCCCGGGCATTTCCATCATGCACTTTCAAAGACTGATTTCGGCGTCTTGGTCTAAGGGAGAAATTGACAGTCCAGCTTCTTATCCTGTATCGACCATTCAGTTTTGAACATTGTTCAATATATTGAACAAAGGAAGAGTTTCTCCCAAGGCTTTTCTTTCAGAACTGCCGGTGCATCGGCTGCATCGGAGAATTTACCGGGCGCTTCCTTCCCAAGACAGAAGCGCTTCCGGGATAACCCAGCGTTGTGTGCCGGTGAGGAAATGAGAGACCTCGGCGCTGGTGAAAGTGAAAGGGTGGAATGATGACAACAGAGATCAAGCCATTTTCGTTCGATACCGTTGGCTCGATGCTCGTCGAATGGAGCGCTGCGCAGCGCCTCGGCGAAATTCTCGGAGAGCGGTTTTCGGAACGCAAGATTCTGATCGTGACGGACAAGGGCTTGCACAAGGCCGGCGTCCTCAACCATGCGCTGGCCTCGCTTGAAAAGGCAGGATTCGGCATCAGCGTATTCGACGACGTCGTGGCCGATCCGCCGGAATCGGTATTGTTTGCCTGCGTCGAGCAGGCAAAGGCCGCGAGCTGCGATATCGTGCTTGGCCTGGGCGGCGGCTCATCCATGGACATTGCCAAGCTCGCAGCAGTGCTGCTTGTCTCCGAACAGGAACTTTCCGAGCTTTACGGCATTGGCAAGGTGCGGGGCAGCCGTCTCCCGCTGATCCAGATCCCCACCACCGCCGGGACAGGATCGGAAGTCACGAACATCACCATTCTGACGACTGGCGAAACCACAAAAATGGGCGTCGTTGCCCGTCAGCTCTACGCCGACTTCGTTATCCTCGACGCAGAACTGACCTGCGGCTTGCCAGCCCTCCATACGGCAGCAACCGGCATCGACGCCATGGTTCACGCGATTGAGGCTTATACGAGCCGGATCAAGAAGAACCCGCTGTCAGACGCATTCGCGCGTGAAGCCCTGAAGCTTCTTTCGGCCAATCTGATCGCGGCTTGCGAAAACGGCAATGACCGTCATGCCCGCGAGGCCATGCTGCTCGGCGCCAACTATGCCGGCCAGGCTTTCTCCAACTCGCCGGTCGGCGCTGTTCACGCACTGGCTTATCCGCTTGGCGGCCACTATCATGTGCCGCATGGCCTTTCCAATGCGCTGATGCTGGGTCCGGTCCTGCGCTACAATATGGCTGGCGCGGCTACGCTTTACGCCGAACTTGCCGATCTGCTGCTGGAGAAATCTGCCGGCACAACGGAAGAGCGCTCGGCGGCTTTCGTCACCTATATGGAAGAGCTGATGAACAAGTCGGGCGCGCCGCGCCGCCTGCGCGATGTCGGCGTGACGGAAGAGAGCCTTGAAATGCTGGCGCGCGACGCGATGCTGCAAACCCGGCTCCTGGGCAACAATCCGGTGGACGTGACCGAGGCTGACGCCCTGGCGCTTTATCGCGAAGCTTTCTGATCAAACATAACGACCTGACGGACCGCGCAGCGGGGAGGTGAGCTGATTGCCGCTTCTCCGCAGCCGTTCCTTATGTCTCCGGAGAATAAATTGAGCACTGAACGTATCGATGGTCAGGAGCAGCCTTTTTGGCCTGCCGGACCATTCAAAATTCGCCTGCCTTTCGTTCACTACAAATTCGAATGGCCTGATTATTTTCAAGGCCTGCTGATGTGTGCGGTGGACCTGTCCGCCATTCCACTGATGACCGAACTGCTCGGAATGCCCTTCGAGGTTGCGCTGGCCGTTGTCGTCCTGAACGGCCTTTTCTATCTTGCCCACCATCTTCTTGGCGACCCCGTCGTGCCGGGCTGGATTACGCCTGCCATTCCGCTTCTGATGGCATATTGCGCCACCTTCCCCGAAGGGCCGGAGCGCGTTCACGCATTGGTCGCGTTCCAGATGATGCTCGGCATATTCTCGATATTCATCGGCGCAACGGGTATGGCGCACCGGGTGGTGCAACTTATTCCGGCGGCCATCAAAGCGGGCATCATCGTCGGCGCAGGGTTTGCTGCCGTCATATCGGTTTTCCAGCTTGGCGGGCGTTTCGATACGTTCCCCTTCACGATCACAATCGCCGTAGGTCTCGGCTTCTATGTCATCTTTTCCCGGCACTTTGCACGGATAAAAAACAGCAATCCGGTGCTCGCCATCATTGGAAAACTTGGCGTATTTCCGATTATTCTCCTGGCGGTCATTATCGCTCCCCTCTTCGGCGAAGCGCAATGGCCGAAGCTCGAATGGTCGATAACCAGCCCGGATTTCTCGACACTTTGGCGTGAATATACTGTTTTCGGTCTCGGCTTGCCGCCCCTTTCGATGTTCCTCAGCGCTATTCCCACCATGCTGGCAGCCTATATCGTCGTATTCGGCGACGTGCTGCAAAGCCGCGCTATTCTGAAGGAAGCTGACGAGGCGCGCCCCGATGAAAAAGTGGACTACAACCCCGATCGGGCGCATCTCATTTTCGGCGGACGTAATGCGGCGATGAGTGTTCTTGGGCCGGATGTATGCATGTGCGGTCCGCTCTGGTCGGCCATGCATGTGGTCATTACCGAGCGTTTCTCGCAGGGCAAGAAGGCCATGCATTCGATCTTTGGCGGCGCGGGCTCGTTCCGCTGGGGAACCAATACCGGCCTGTTCCTGATGCCGATCGTAACGCTCGTGCAGCCGATCCTCGGCGTCGCGCTCGCGCTTACCCTGCTCATTCAGGGGTATGTCTCGGTTCGCGTCGGTATTCTTGAAGCGCGCTCCCAACGTGATCTCGGCATTGCAGGCGTGGTCGGCGCAGTTCTTGCCACCCGTGGTGCTGCCTGGGCTTTTGCGACCGGAGTTGTGCTATGCCTGTTGATCTATGGCCGCGACTTTTTCCGTGGCGAGGTCGATAACACCTTTACCAAGGACAACTGATTGACAGCCCTCCCGGTCTTCCCGGGAGGGCTCCCGCCTTTTTTATCCGCTTACGACCTCAGGCAACGGCCTGTCCACGATCATCGCATGATCTAGAACGCGTTGCAGATTGGCGGCGTGCCGAAAACTCGGCTCCAGTTGCGCGCCATCGGCAACCGCACGAGCGAAACGCTGATAGTTCGTCTCTACAGTTCCGGCATCTATGTCACGCCATACCGGCGTTTCGATGTCATCGCCGATGGAACCGCGCAAACTTGAGCCGGTTGGTGTGTGGAGAATTTCCAGCGCGCCCTTGTCTCCATGGATACGCAGCCGCAACTCGTTGAGGTGACCTGTAGCCCAGCGGCTGGCGTGAATGACACCCAGCGCACCATTGGCATATTCGGCCATCATGACGAAGCTGTCATTGGCATCCAGCACATATTCGCCGATATGATTGTTGTCCGCCTTCTCGAAAGTCTTGAGACGCGCCGAAGCCCGCTCCACATCGCTGCCAATGGCATAGGTCGCGAAGTCGAGAATATGGATGCCGACATCACCCAAAACCCCGTTCGAACCGTGCCGGGTCGAAAGGCGCCAGAGCCATTTGCTTTCCGTCTTCCAGTCACCCCACGCTTTCGAGACAAGCCAGCTTTGCAGGTATGACGCCTCGAAGTGGCGCACTTGACCAATCTCGCCCGCCATCACCATTTCACGCGCCTTTTGCAAGGGCGCGACATTGCGATAGGTGAGATTGACCATATTGACCACGCCCGCCTGCTCGGCGGCATCGGCCATTTCCGCAGCTTTTTCATAGCTTTCAGCCAGCGGTTTTTCGCAGAAAATATGCTTGCCTGCACCGACCAGCGCAAGGGTGGTCGGATGGTGAATGGCGTCCGGCGTTACATTGGCCACCGCGTCGAAGCGGTTCCACTCCAGCGCATCCTCAAGCCGCGTAAAACGGTTGTGAATGCCATGATTTTCCGAAAACGCGTCGACCCGTACGGCCGAAACATCACAAGCCGCGACAACCTCCACGCCGTTGATGACCTTGAAGGCTTCGGCATGGTTCTTCGCCATGCCGCCAGTACCCAGAATAAGAAGACGCATGATGCACCTCAGCGATAGCCGGCTTCGCCCGGCTTGTGCAATTTCGGACCGCGCTCCACGATCGGCTCCGGCGCCTTGTCTACCGGAACATTCGGCGCGGTATGAATGCCCGTCCATGCCGGTTGCGGATTATAGGCCCATTTCACGGAATTGCGCAGAACGGTCTGCACATTCGCGTCGTGATAGGTCGGATAGGTTTCGTGACCGGGGCGGAAATAGAACACATTGCCCGCGCCGCGCCGCCATGTCATGCCGGAGCGAAACACTTCACCGCCAGCGAACCACGAAATGAACACCGTTTCGAGCGGCTCCGGCACAGAGAACTGTTCGCCATACATTTCTTCGTTTTCCAGCACGAAATTCTCGTCCAGTCCCTGCGTGATCGGATGGCCGCGATTGACAACCCAGAGCCGTTCACGCTCGCCCGCCTCACGCCATTTCAGCGCGCAGGGCGTACCCATCAGGCGCTTGAAAATCTTGGAGAAATGACCGGAATGGAGCACGATCAGACCCATGCCCTCGAAAACGCGCTTTGTCACGCGCTCCACCACCTCGTCGCTGACGCCGCCATGATCCTTATGCCCCCACCAGACCAGCACGTCGGTTCCGGCAAGACGCTCTTCCGTCAGGCCATGCTCCGGCTCCTGCAAGGTCGCAGTCGTCGCTTCGATAGCACCATCCTTGTTGAGCGCGTCGGCGATCGTGTTATGCATGCCGTTCGGATAGACCGAACGCACGGTTTCATTGATCTGCTCGTGAATGTTTTCACCCCAGACGATTGTGCGAATAGGCACGAGTATTCTCCTTGCTGCGGGCATCACGGCCCATTTGTCTCACGTGTCGTTGAACTTGGGAGGTCGGCGTCAGACGGCGCGGCCTTTTTCATCGAAGCGATGAATATTTTCCCCCATGGGGGAAACCGAAAGCGTCTCGCCCGGTCTACGCGCTGCCACGCCGCTTTCGCGGACCACCAGCGGCTCCTCCAGGCCGAGATCGATATAGACATAGGTATCGGAACCGAGGATTTCGGTATGGATCACCTGACCGGTCCAGTGGCCTCGTTCGGGCACAATGGCGAGATGTTCGGGACGCAGGCCCACCATATGCGCGCCAAAAGGCTCACTGTGTCTGCCGGTCAGGAAATTCATCTTCGGTGATCCGATGAACCCGGCGACGAAAAGCGAATTTGGCTTTTCGTAAAGCTCGAGCGGCGTGCCGATCTGCTCCACGCGTCCATCGCGCAGGACGCAGATGCGGTCGGCCAGCGTCATCGCCTCCACCTGATCGTGCGTCACATAGATCATGGTGGTGTCTTCCATGCTCTGGTGAAGCTTGGCGATCTCAAGCCTTGTAGCCACACGTAGTGCCGCATCGAGGTTGGACAAGGGTTCATCGAAGAGGAAAACCTTCGGGTCGCGCACAATGGCGCGACCGATGGCAACGCGTTGACGCTGCCCCCCCGAGAGCTGGCGCGGTAGGCGCTCCAGATAAGGCGTCAGTTGCAGCATGTCTGCGGCCTGATGAATGCGCTCCTTGCATTCATCCTTGCTCTTGCCTGCAAGCTGCATGCCGAAAGCCATGTTTTCATAGACCGTCATATGAGGATAAAGCGCGTAGGACTGAAACACCATGGCAATGCCGCGCTTCGACGGCGCGAAGCCGTTGACCACCGTTCCGTCGATGGTAAGGCTACCCGACGAGATTTCTTCCAGCCCGGCGATGAGACGCAGCAGCGTGGACTTGCCACAACCGGAAGGGCCGACGAAAACCATGAACTCGCCGGGCCGGATATCCATATCCACGCCCCTGATAACCTCGAAATTCCCGAATGACTTGCGCACATCGCGCAGTTGAAGTTCTGCCATGGTTGTACCTAACCCTTTACGCCGCCTACCGTCAGGCCGGACACGATCCGCCGCTGGAAGATGAGAACGAGGATGACGAGGGGAACCGTAACGATAACGGAAGCCGCCATGATGTTTCCCCATGGAATTTCAAACTGACTGCTGCCCGACAGAAGCGCGATTGCCACCGGCACGGTGCGCTGGCTGCCGGAAGAGGTGAAGGTGAGCGCGAACAGGAACTCGTTCCACGCGGATATGAAGGCAAGCAGCCCTGTCGTCACCAGAGCGGGCCACATGAGCGGCATGAAAACCCGCGTAATGATGATCCATGGTGATGCGCCATCCACGATTGCCGCTTCCTCGATCTCGACCGGCAGGTCACGCATGAAGGTGGTGAGAACCCAGACCGTGAACGGCAGTGTGAAGATCATATAGGAAAAGATCAGCGCCAGCGGCGTATTGAAAATACCAAGGAAGCGGATCAGCTCGAAGAGGCCGGCCAGAACTGCGATCTGCGGGAACATCGACACCGAAAGAATGGTGAGAAGCAAAAGCCCTCGCCCGCGAAAACTCACGCGCGCCAGCGCATAGGCAGCCGTGACCGCGAGCAACAGCGAGATCGCCACGACGACAGTTGCCACCAGCAGCGAGTTGCCAAGACTGCGGAGGAAGCTGCCTTGTGTCAGGACACCGGCATAGTTCTCAAGCGAGAAAGCGCTTGGCCAGTAATCGACCTGAAACAGCGCCGTTCCCGATTTGAAACTGCTGATGATCGCATAATAGAACGGGAAGACAGCAACCAGAATGATGAGCGCCACGAGCAGGTAGAAGCCGAAGGTTTTCATAAAGCGCATCACGCTACTCTCCCCTGCCGCCGACATTGACGCGTCCGAAGAACATGTAGATCAAGGTGATGCCTGCGATGATGAGAAACAGCATTGTCGATGCCGCCGCGCCATAGGCGAACTTGTCGAAATCGAACAGATTCTCACGCGCAAAGACCGACATGGTCTTGGTCTGCGCATTGTTGGGCGTCAGCACGTAAATCAGGTCGAAGATGCGCAACGCATCCAGCATACGGAAGATGATCGCCACCATCAGCGCCGGGCGGATCAGCGGCAGCGTCACCCGCCAGAACACCTTGACCGGATGCACGCCATCGATCCTGGCCGCCTCGTAAATGTCCGTGGGCACCATTTGCAAACCGGCCAGAATAAGCAACGCCATAAAGGGCGTTGTCTTCCAGACATCCACAATCAGCACCGCAATCATCGCCGTGTCAGGATTGGCGGTCCATGCGATCTTCTGGCTGATAAGTCCCAGATTAAGCAGAATATGATTGAGAATGCCGAACTGGTCGTTGAGCATCCAGTGCCATATCTTGGCCGAGACGATGGTGGGGATCGCCCATGGGATCAGGATTGCGGCGCGCACAAGGCCGCGCCCCCGAAAATTTGCGTTCAGCACCAATGCAACGATCAATCCGAAGACGGTTTCCAGACTGACCGAAAGAACGGTAAACCGGATCGTATTCCAGACCGCGCCCCACCAGGCGGGATCGGCCAGTAGACCGCGATAGATGGTTCGCCCGCTCTTGAGCGTCACCCACGACAGATAATTGTTGAGGCCAACGAATTCCGCCGTGCCAAGGCTCGTCAGCGAGGCATTGGTGAAACTGAAATAGACGGTCCGCAGCAGGGGCCAGCCTGCCACCAGCGCCAGCACGAACAAGGTTGGGGCGAGAAACAGCCACGCCGAGCGGATACGCTGCGCGCGCAGATCGGAGTGAACCCGGCTTTTCCTGGCCGAACTCCCCGAAATATCGAGAGAAGTCTCCGTCATGATCCCACTCTTGGTCCTGATCAGAGGGATTGGAGCGTTCGGGCTGCCCAAAAGGGGCTTGGGAGGCCGCCCGAACGCGGCTTGATCGGTCCTACCAGCCGGAGCCTTCCAGCTCAGTCAGCTCGACCTCAAGCATTTCGAGATTCTCCGCCGCAGTGCCGTTGCCCGAAAGCGTCTTGTGCACTGCCGTCCAGAATTTCGATGAGACTTCATTATATTTTACTTTTGTCGCAGCCGACGGACGTGGCACGGCATTCTGGAAGATCGGCTTCCAGTTGGCCATGAAAGGCTGCGCCGCAATGATATCCTTGTCATCATAAAGCGCCTCGATGGTCGGCAGGCGCGAAATCTCCACTGCCTGAACCTTCTGCACTTCCGGCGAGGCCAGATATTTGACCAGTGCGATGGCCGCATCCTGCTTGGTGGAATATTTGGAAACGGCGAGGTTCCAGCCACCAAGCGTCGAGGATGGCGCATCGCCTTCCGCACCGGCGGGCAAAGGCGCGACGTCGAACTTGCCTTTTACGCCGCTATCCGCGCTGTTGCCGAGCGCATAGGCATAAGGCCAGTTGCGCATGAAGACCGCATTGCCAGTCTGCCAGACACCGCGCGATTCCTCTTCCTGATAGGCAAGCGCGCCTTGCGGCGAAATCGAACCGATCCAGCCCTTGGCGCGGTCGATGGCTGCCGCAGCCTTCTCGTTGTTAATGGAGATCGTGCCGTCGGCTTCAACGATCTGGCCGCCGCCTGATGATTTGATCCATTCAAGCGCGTTGCAGGTCAGTCCTTCATAGGCATTGCCCTGAAACACGAAGCCCCAGAGATCGGACTTTCCTTCGGCCCGCTCCTTGTCCATGATTTCCTTGGCGGTTGCGGTCATCTCGTCCCAGGTCTTGGGAACCTGCTTGTTATATTTTTCGAGCAGATCCTTGCGATAGAAAAGCGCTGGCGCGTCGGTGTAGAATGGCAGGGCAACCAGCTTTCCGTTCACGGTCTGCGATGCGATGATGGAAGGAAAGTGAGCGCCAGTCACGTCCTTGGTCGCCTCCGTCAGATCGACAAACTGGTCGGACAGTTGCGGCGCCCAGACCACATCCGTCTGGTAGACGTCGATATCGGCGTTACCAGCTGCGAGCCAAAGGCGATACTGGCTGAACTGCTCGCTGCTCGACGGCGGCATCGAGACGATATTGACCTTGTTGCCGGTATCTTTCTCGAACTTGACGATCTGCTCCTGCAGAAACTTGATGTTGTTGCCCGTCGAATTGGCCGCGATGGAAATCTCCACCGCATGGGCGCTGACCGTCGCCAGACCAAGCGCCACGCACGCTGCGAGCACACCTTGAAAAGTCTTCATAGTTCCCTCCTCCCATCCATTCTGTAAGCGGTTTGATAAAATCGAAAACGGTTTGGATGGCGAAAAGGTTGCAGAGGACCGCATTTCTGTCAAGCAGCAGAATCTACAGTGCGATCCATTTCACCCATTCCCGATCTGCGCTTCAAGATAATTCAAAGGGTTAGGATTTCATTCCGCTGTTGATCAGCATTTCGGGCGGGCTTTCCTTGCGGCCCGCTGGAGCAAGAATCCGAACAAACTTGAAATCGGTTTGGATTTCATGCACCCTATACGTTGCAGCACGCAAAGAACTCAGCCGACCAATTGTTAATCGCAGGGAAGCGGCTATAATCCGCCGCCTTGCCTGCCTGTATAATTCGAAAGCCAAATGAAACTCCGTGAATTCGCCAAACATCTGGGCCTTTCGGCCACGACCGTCAGCCGGGCGTTGAGCGGCTATCCCGAAGTGGCGGAAAGCACGCGCAAGCGGGTCATGGACGAGGCGGTGCGTCTCGGTTACCGACCCAATGTCAACGCGGTCAGGCTTGTTACAGGTCGCGCAGGTGCAATCGGTGTCGTGATGGGGCGCAATAGCGAATTTCACTTCGCCGAATTCATGCGGGGCATGGCGGAACGGCTCAGCCAGGACGAAGTCGATATTCTTGTCAGCCCCATCGCCAACAATGGAACCGATGACGAAGTGCAGTTGTGCCGGCGGCTCGCCACCAGTCACCGTGTCGATGCTGTCATCGTGACGTCTCCCAAGCCCAATGACGAGCGCATCCGCATGCTGCACGAACTGGGCATGCCATTTCTCGTTCACGGACGCTCGGAAATAGACATTCCGCACGCATGGCTCGACATCGACAACGAAGGCGCGGTTTATCGTTCGACTGCCCATCTGCTCGATCTCGGCCATCGGCGCATTGCGATGATCAATGGGCGCTACGGTTTCACCTTCTCGCTGCACCGCGACGAAGGCTACCGCAAAGCCCTTGAGAGCAGAGGCATTGCCTTCGATCCGGAACTTGTCGAGCACGGCGATTTCACGGATGAAATCGGCTATCGCCTCGCCCGCAAGTTATTGGAGCGCGATCCGCGCCCGACGGCGTTCGTTGCCGGTTCCATGATGACCGCACTTGGCATATACCGGGCCGCGCGCTCCTTCGGCCTGACCATCGGCAAGGATATCTCGGTCATCGCCCATGACGACGTCATCTCGTTTCTGAGCGCCGACAATATGGTCCCCTCACTGACGGCGACGCGCTCGTCGATGCGCGCTGCGGGCAAACGTTGCGCCGATCTTCTCATGGACATACTGGACGGACGCGCCGCATCCGATATCCATGAATTATGGCCGGTCGAGCTCATCCTGCGGGAATCGGCCACTCGTGTACCCGAATGGGCCTGAAATATCGAATAGCTGACATGATTTGCCAGTTTCACGCTGCCGGTGTAGATTTGCCGTGCAACGCGGAATTGGCTCGGCGCTTGAAGAAGCGCATTCCGAAGCCAAACCGCGTTGCATGTGGTTAAATCGGAGTAAAAATTGCGCAGTGAACAATCTATTCTTCAAATATCAATAGCAGTTACTATTATGGTTGCTGGTTTCGGCGTCGTCTTCGGCCTGTTATCCGGCTCATTTTCTATAGTGTTCGACGGTGTTTACATGCTTGCCGACGCAGCCATGAGCGGGCTTGCGCTGCTCGTCTCGCGTCTCATCGCACTCTCTGCCCTGCCCGAGCAGCCACGCGGAAAGCTGCGTGATCGCTTCACGATGGGTTTCTGGCATCTGGAACCCATGGTGCTCGGCCTCAACGGCATGATGCTGACCGGCGTTGCGATCTATGCCCTCATAAACGCTGTCGGCAGCCTGATGGATGGCGGACGCGATCTCGAATTCAGCTATGCGATCTTCTATGCCATCGTTGCGCTAATCGCCTGTCTCGGCATGGCGTTACTGGAAACACGCGCAAACCGGACCCTGAAATCGGATTTCGTTGCGCTCGATGCCAAAGCCTGGATCATGTCGGGCGGCATTACGGCAGCGCTTCTGATCGCCTTTTCGATCGGCTACGCCATCGAAGGAACAGAACTCGGCTGGCTGACGCCCTATATCGATCCGGCAGTTCTGGCGGTCGTTTGTCTTGTCATCATTCCCATGCCGATCGGCACGATCAGGCAGGCATTGGCCGACATATTCCTTGTGACGCCCTTGGACCTCAAGAAGCATGTCGATGCCGTTGCGGAAGAGTTCGTCCGGCAGCACGGCTTCCTCTCCTTCCGCGCTTATGTCGCCAAGGTCGGTCGCGGCAAGCAGATCGAACTCTATTTCATCGTTCCGCCCAACCTTCCACCGCGAAAGCTTGAGGAGTGGGATGCATTGCGCGATGAAGTCGGCAATGCGCTCGGCGGCGAAGGGCCCGACCGGTGGCTGACCATCGCTTTCACCACGGATGTGGAATGGGCAGTCTGACCTGAAGCCTTATTCGTTGGTCAGCGACAATTGACGGCGCAGCCGCATCGTGCGGCTGTCGCCCGGCTGGCGGGGCAACCGGCTGAAGGCGTTCAGGTAATTGCTCTTGGTGCGCATGATGTGCGCGTCCAGGATTTCCCTCAGTTCTTCAGGTTTATCGGCATTAGCCAGTTCGATGATGGCGGCGTGATCGGCGAATGAGCGTGCAGGCTCCCCCTCGGCGCCGATGGCCAGATGAGTTCGCAAGGCTGCGACACGCCCGAGAATGCTGTCATAAGCGCGCGCAAGATAACGGTTGCCGCAGACACGGAAGAAAGCCAGATGGAATTCCGTATCGCAGCGCCCGTAAGCGCGCAGATCGTCTTCGTCTATTGCCGTACGCATGAGATCGTACTGCTTTTTCAATTGCGAAACGAGTTTCTTGCGATTGCAGATCAGGGCCAGACGCATGGCCTGATCCTCAAGACCGACGCGAAAATCGCACAGCTCGGCTATGTCTTCCTGCGTCGGCGTGAAAACATAGGTGCCGGACTTCGGAACGATGTGGACGAGTTCCTGCATCTGCAAAATGTTGAGCGCCTCGCGCACCGGCGTGCGGCTGACATCGAAAGCCGCAGCAAGCATGTCTTCGGAGAGGTTTTCCCCGAATAGAAACTCCGCATCGACAATCGCACCGCGAATACGTTCGGCGATGCTGCTTGCCAGCGACTTCTTGTTCTTGCCTCGAATCTCTTTCATGCCCGAATCTTACAGACGCCTTATTGCAACGTACAGAGCGGTTGAAACCGCATTCAAATTACACTCGTAAGGATAACGAGCCTGATCGAAGATCAGGCCCGTCGCTCGGATTAGTCCCGTTTGGCTTTCAGGCTCATGCAGAGGAAGAAGCCGATAATCGGGAATATCGACAGGGCAAGCAGCGACAGCGAAAAGCTGTCGGTGGTGGATTTGACCCAGCCGACGAGATAAGGTCCGGTAAAGCCGCCAAGCTGTGCGAAACCGTTGATGGCGGCAAGCCCGCCAGCGGTTGCCGCGCCCGACAGGAACTGGGTCGGCAGCGTCCAGAACACGCCCAGATAGGACCAGAGGAAGAAGGCGCAGACCGAGAGGAGCACGAGGCTCAGGACCGGCGAAGGAGACAGCGCGCTGGCGGCAAGGAACACGCCGCCGAACAGGCCGGCAATCGCCGTGTGGATCTTGCGTTCACCAGTACGATCCGAACTGCGCGAAATCACCACAAGCCCAATGGCTGCGAACACGAATGGAATGGCCGAAATGAGCCCCGTCTGGGCAGCGCTGTAATCACCAAGGCTTTTGACGATCTGCGGCAGCCACATGATGACGCCATAAACGGCAATGCCGTTGAACATATAGACGAGCGTCAGAAGCCAGACGCGGTAGTCGCTGAAAACTTCTTTCAGCGAATGACGGGTATCGGGCTGCTTGCCCTGATTTTCCCTGGCAAGTTCAGCCATCAGCCAGGCGCGCTCATCCGCCGTCAGCCAGTGCTTGTCCTTTTCCGGACTATCGACCAGATAGAAGAACGTTACAACGCCGAGGATCACGGCGGGAAGCCCTTCCAGAATAAACATGGCCTGCCAGCCATGCAGCCCGAAAAGCCCCTCGCCAGCATCCATCAGCCAGCCGGAGAACGGCGCGCCGACGACGATGGAAAGCACGGTTGCAGTCATGAACAGGGCCGTTGCGCGTCCACGTTCCTTGGCCGGGAACCAATAGGTGAGATAAAGCAGCACGCCCGGCGCGAAACCGGCTTCCGCAACGCCCAGCAGGAAGCGCAGGATATAGAACGAAACCGGCCCCTGCACAAAAGCCATGGCGCAGGACACAAGCCCCCACGTCACCATGATGCGCGCTATCCACACGCGTGAGCCAAGCTTGTGCAGCATCATGTTGCTCGGCACTTCAAACAGCATGTAGCCGATGAAGAAGATGCCGGCACCGACGCCGAACATATAGGGTGTCAGGCCAATATCATTGTTCATGTGAAGCGCGGCATAGCCGATATTCACCCGATCAAGATAGTTGACGATGAAGCAGATGAAGCAGAACAGAACGATCCGCAGATTGAGCTTGCGAATGGTGCTGTCGCGCAGGTCAGGCGTTGCGCCGACTGCACTCACAGTGGAATTGACCACGATATCCTCCCATATCTCCGCCCACGTCCCAGCATGAGCGGCATGCAATAATCTTTGCGGAAGCTGTCACGCGGTGATGCGCGCCTCCCGTTTCGGATGGACAATCGCGAACGGCGAGCCATTGGCGCGGACCCGGTCGTGATCATCTCAATCCGTTGCAATGATTAGCGTGGCAACAATCACTTTACAAGTAGCATACAAAATCTTGTACCTTAGATTGACAGAGCTCTGTTCACATGGCTTTTAAAGCTACCGTCGCCGTATGGACGAGTCCCAGGCTTCTCTTCGGCGACCCCTGGACGCGCGGCAGCGTTCGTTTTCGAGGAGGAATAACATGACCGCAAACAACGCCCCGACAGCGTTCCCGACCGATTTCTTCGCAGACCGGGTGGTGCTCGTCACCGGCGGCGCATCCGGTATCGGCAAGGCCATTGCCGAAAAGCTCATCGCGCTCAGGGCCAGGGTCGTGCTTTGGGACGTGAATGATGCGCGCCTAGAGGAAATGGCAGAAAGGCACGGCGAGCAGGTCCTGACCGCCCGTGTGGACGTTTCAGACAAGGCCGCGGTTGACCGCGCAGCGCATGACATCGCCACCAGATGGGGCGGCATCGACCATCTGGTCAATAATGCGGGCATCATCGGCCAGCGCATGACCGTGAAGGATTTCGATGCGGACGAACTCGATCGGGTTCTGGCCGTCAACCTGAAAAGCGTGTTCTACGTTTCCAGCGCGTTCCTCAACAATCCGGGCACGAAGCCGAACAAATCCGTGGTCGGCCTGTCCTCGATCGCCGGGCGCACCGGCGGCATGGTCGGCAACATCGCCTATGCGACGACCAAGGGTGCAATCGCATCCTATACCTATGCGCTTGCCAAGGAACTCGCGCCGGAAATCCGCGTCAACGCTCTCGCCCCCGGCGTGATCGACACGGAAATTCAGAAAGACGTGTTCGCAGATCCGTCCAGCATCGCGAAGATGGCGGACCTCATTCCGCTGAAACGGCTTGGAACTGCCGATGAAGTTGCCGACGCGGCCATTTGGCTGCTGTCGCCGGGAGCAGCCTATATCACCGGGGTCGTGCTCGATGTTTCAGGCGGGAGATAGAGCGGTTCCTGTTTTAACAGAATCGCCAGAACCGCTCTAACTATTTGTTTTTTCGCATTTTCCTACACAAAACCGTTTCACACTTTTGCTGAAAATGCTCTAGGAGACGACGATGACGCAGGCCAAGGCCCTGAAAAACCTCATCGAAACCGGCCGCATTGTTCAGGCGCCGGGAGCGCCTGATCCGCTGACCGCCCGCCTTGTGCAGCAGGCAGGGTTTCCCGCTATCTATATGACCGGCTTCGGCGCGACGGCGAGCCGCCTCGGCACGCCCGATCTTGGCCTTCTCACACAGACCGAGATGACGACCCACGCACGGGATATGACCCGCGTGGTGGATATTCCCGTCATCGCCGATGCGGATACGGGCTATGGAGGCCCGGCCAATATCGTTCGCACGGTGGAGGAATATATCCAGTCCGGCGTTGCGGCCATTCATCTGGAGGACCAGATGGCGCCGAAGCGCTGTGGCCAGCTTGCCGGTATCCGGCTGATCCCGGCGGAAGAAAATGTGCGCCGTCTCAAATGCGCGATTGCAGCGCGTTCTGACAAGGACCTACTCATTATCGCCCGTACCGATGCCATGCCCGCAGCCGGTGCCGAAGAAGCCATTCGCCGCGCAAAAATGTATCAGGATACGGGTGTCGATCTTGTTTTCGTCGATGGCATCAAGACCATTGCGGAAGTTGAAGCCGTGGCCCGGCACGTCGAAGGACCGAAGGTGGTGAGCATTGTCGATGGCAATGAAACTGTGGCCCTGACCGCCGCCGATCTCGAACAAATGGGCTTCAACGTCGTGTTCTATGCTCTGTCCACGCTGTTCTCCGCAGTGAAGGCGGTGAGCGACACGCTGTCAGTCCTGAAGCGCGACGGCACGCCGAGGGCCCGCGCGGGCGACATGATCACCTATCAGCAATATTGCGACATCGTTGACCTGAAAAAATTTCAGGATCTCGATGAGGAATATGGCTGGTCATGATTGGACGAAATCAGGCGGGCGGCGATGCCTGCCTCATCAGGCACTGAGCTTTTTCGCCTGAATACGGCTGGATGCTCTTTCAACCGTGATTTCGTAATGATCGCTCTGCGTCACATCCGCGATCCTGCTCGGACGAAATGCAACGGCATTGATGCCGCCTTCGTGACGCAGGCTGTCGAACAAGATCCCGAACTCGCCAGCCTTGCGCATTTCCTCGCCGAACTTCTGTGACGCGGAGTAATCTGCCGGGTCGTAGACGGCAGGCAGTGCTGCCTGCTCGCCGCATATATCGACGAAATCCTCTTCCAGTTTTGCGGTATAGACCCGGAAGGTGCGGGCCAGACCGTCCTGCTCTGTCGTAACCGCTTCACGACGCATGTGATGCGCAACCTCGATGACGGAGGTGGTAAGCCGCGCTGCCGCATACCATGCACCAAGCTCCGGTCCGTTAAAGCGCATGCCGCCCGGCGCAACATGGAGAAAGGTGGCCATGACGATGCTGGAATTGGGCCTGCCGAACACCCATTCCTCGCGGGGAAGGCGCTGCAATCGCTCGGCTAAAAGACGGTCATTCGTCCAGCCTGCCAGTTCCATCACCGCTTCCAGATCGGCCGCGGTGGCAACCGTGTCGAAAAGGCCAATCGGCGGAAAGCGCGACGGGATCAGTCGATAGCTCGGCTGTGGAGCAGGCTTGCGTTTCAAGAGAACACCACGTCCTCGTCGCGATAAGACCGGAACTCGCGGTCCAACTCGTTCGGCTCCATATAAAGCCCCCCGCGTGCCGCATCCAGAAAGCGGCGGACGGTCAGCAACCCGTCCTGCAAGCCGCTCGTCACCAGCCGCAATGGTGGATACCCGCCGAAGACACCAGCCTGGTTGGGTGTGTTCAGCCAGCGAATACCAGCCTTTTCATCAGGATAAAGCACACCCAGCGCCTGATGGATGCCGAGCACGGCGGATAATCGCATCAGCACATCCACATCCAGCGTAATGTCGCGACGCTCGCGTACCGCCTTCACCCAATTGTAATAGGTCGATCTTGAAGGCAGCCCCAGCACCATAAGCCGCTGCTGTTCGTCCAGGCCCCACAGATCGGCAATAGTCAGGAAAGTGCGAAGCCCCGGCCCGCTCAACCGCTTGCGCGAGTGAGGAGCAAAACGGGCGGCATCGAGGATATCCGGACCCTTGCCTATCCTGGTGTTCAACGCCGCATTGCTTCTGGCCATGATTGCCTCCGATCATCCAGATCAGAATATAGTCCAAATTTGGACTAATGCAACCTCACTGTGTTTTGTCCGGTCAGAGAGGCCCTATTCGGCGGCAATGAGGGCGGTTTCGGCTGCGATTTCCGGCATCGTATCGAAATGAACGGGAAGCAGCGAGACATAGCCGTTGCGGATATCCAGCACATGCGAATAGATATCCTGGCCGTTTTCAAGCAACGGCAGCTTTTCCTCATGCATGATGCTGATGACGATGGACTGCGGGCAGCGCGCCTTCAGCGCTTCGTGGAACCGCATTTTCGCAGCCGGGTCGAGCGCGCCGGTCGCTTCATCGAGGAAGATGATGGTCGGCTTGTGCAGGAGAATACGTGCCAGAACGACCTTCTGCTTCTGCCCGCCCGACAGGATCATGTCCCACGGCGCACCGCCGGCGTCGGGGTCGTTCATGCGTTCAATGAATTCACCCAGTCCCGCCTCATGCAGCACGGCGGCGACGGCCAGATCGCTGAACAAGCCCTCGTCGGCAGGCAGGCTGACAAGCTGTTTCAGGGACACCGAAGGGAACTTGGCCTCCTGGGTCGCATAAAACGAGGTTGCGTTCTGCGGATAGATGATATCGCCGGTGCCATAGGGCCACAGGCCGTTCAGCGCCTTCACGAAAGAGGTTTTGCCCGAGCCGGATTCACCGCGCATATAGACCCAGTCACCGGCGCGGATATTGATCACGCCCGAGCGCAGGAACGGCGCTTCGCTGTCAGGCCCTTGCATAAGGGTAAGGTTGCGCACCGTCAGGCCGAAGCGCGGATGCTGTTCGGCGAAAGCAAAACGGTTGATGCCCGACCGCCTGTAGAACTCGGCTGGCTCCTGAACATTCTCGATGGCCTGCGCGAGGCCGGTCACGCGGCCAGCATTGGCGCGCAGATTGGCAATCGCGGGCATGACCTGAATGAACCATGAGCAATCGTTGATCATCGCGGCAACCAGTTCCGCACCCGTCACATAGTTACGGAAGCTGACCGAACCGCTCATATAGGGCAGAAGACCCGGAATATAGGCAACGATACGGTTCGAGAGAAATCCATAGGCCTGCGAGAAGGCGAGATAGGCGGCATCGAAACGGTTGAGCCGGTTCCATGTGCCGTCCACCTCCCTGTAGAGGCGGTCATTGACCGAACGCTGCACGGCCTCGCCGCCAGACGCGGAAATCTGGAAGCTGCGGCGCAGAAGCGTCGTCCATTCGCCACGATAGGAGCCTTCGGCCTTCTGGATGCCGAGATTGAGGCGCTCCAGACGCTTGCCGATCTTGATGGCGACCAGCGTGCCGAGCGGGACATAGACGGCGATTGCCGCAAAGGCGAGAACCGCGCTGCCATAGCTGCCGAGGAAATCCAGCCCCTCCACATGGGTGGACATCTCGATCAGCTTCTGCCCGATGAAGAACGCCGACAGGAACACGCCAACGATGCCCATCACAAGGCCAATGGCGCCGCCGGTCATGCCCTTGATCGATTCCTGCAGGCGCTGGTCGATATTGTCAGGCTGGTCCTTGGCCCGCCCCTGCTGCAGATGGAAGTGCGTGTGCCCGCCGTTCAGAAGTGCCGTCGAGAACTGGTCGTTCAGCCATTTGCGCCATTTGCGGTGCAGCGTGGTGGACAGGAAATGGCGTGAACCGACCAGAAGCACATCCTTCGCCAGCATCAGGAGAACGAGGACGCCCGCGTTGGCGGCAATCGTCACAAGCGGGTGCTGGACCGGTGCGGTATTCACGTTGACGATAGAGTTCATCAGCAGGCCCGAAGCCTCCGCCACCCAGACGGTGGTCTTGCTGACGAACGCCGTCATCAGAAAAATAGCGAGTGTGAGAGCCCAGGCTTCCTTCCAGCGGTCGGAGATCCAGTAGGCGCGCATCAGCCCCCAGAACGACGTCATGTCAGCCACGGCAGACCTCTCCCTTGCCTGCAAGGATTGCTGTCTGGTCTGCCGGTTTCTGCTCAATCCATACCTCGTTTGCCATCAAGAAATGTAACGCTGTGTTACATATTGCAACAAACTGTGGTTAACGCAATGTTAATAGTCAACACAAAAGCGGAGCACCAAGCCGTGAACAGACGACGCGCCAGAGGCAACGACTTGAAATCGTTCGCCTATCGAAATACCAAATTTTTTGCTGAACAGTCTGTTTCCGGTCCGGAAGGCGGGATTTCCGGCACCCAGCCCATGGATTCCAACCAGATGAGTCTATTGCGCCGCGATATAAGCCTGAAGCGGCGGCACCACATAGTCCAGGAAAACGCGGACACGTTGCGGCAGCCGCGCACCTCCCAGAAAGACGGCGTGAACTTCCTCCAGATCGTTCTCGACCGCATCGGCGAGGACCTCCACCAATGCGCCGGAAGCAAGATCGTTGCGCGCGTGAAAATCACCGATGCGGGCGAGCCCCAGCCCCGCGACCGCCATGCGGCGCACAGTCTCGCCATTATTGGCCAGAAGCGAGCCGGAGACGGCGCGATCCACGATGCGGCCGCTTTCCTTGAGCGGCCAGACGGGGGCAGCGCGGCGGAAATTGAACCCGATGCAGTTGTGATCGGCGAGATCGTCCACGGTCATAGGCGTGCCGTGACGCGCCAGATAGGAGGGCGCAGCCACGATCTTGCGCCGGGCCGTGCCGAGCTTGCGCGCCGTCATGCTGGAATTGGGCAAGGTGCCGATACGGAACGCCACATCGGTACGATCGAGATAAAGATCAACCAGTTCATCCGACAGCGAGAGATCAATCACGATATTCGGGTAAGCTGCCAGAAACTCCGGCAACAGCGGTTCCAGAGCCAGCGTGCCCAAAGCCACGGACGCGTTGACCCGCACCGTGCCGCCCGTGCTTGCCGACCCTTGTGAAAGCTCGCGCTCCACTTCCTCGAAATCGTGCAGCAGCCCCTGACTGCGCTCATAATAGATCTGCCCCTCTGTCGTCAGCGACAGCCTGCGTGAAGAGCGTTCCAGAAGCCGCACCCCCAGCCGCGCCTCTATGCGGGATATGAGCTTGCTGATGGTCGAAGGGTTCATGCGCAAAAGGCGGGCGGCTTCGGAAAAGCTGCCCGTTTCCACGACGCGCAGGAAAACCTGCATTTCGCCGACGCGATTGTCCATCATCCCGCTCCATCTGTGAAATCGTTTCACAGATAATGTGGTTTCCGAGCGGATTTTCAAGCCCTCGGGATTATCCTATTTCTGCATCCGAGATCAGACCTGGCCGAAACGAGATGGTACAGGATCGCAAATTTAAGGCCCGAAGCATGAGCCTCCCAAGCTCGCGCAATCGACGCGATATGCCGAAGGCCAATCGACAGGAGATAACATGAAAATCGTAAACGCACATGGCGCGACCATACCCGCGCTTGGTTTCGGCGTGTTCCGCATGACGGACGCCGAAGTGGAAAGCGTTGTCCCGGCCGCTCTTGAAGCAGGCTTTCGCCATTTCGACACGGCGCAGATTTATGGCAACGAAGCTGCCCTCGGCCGCGCCTTACAAAAAGCCGGAGCAAAGCGCGACGACCTGTTCCTGACCACCAAGGTCTGGGTCGATAATTACAGCCCGGAAAAATTTGCGGCTTCCGTCGATGAAAGCCTCGACAAGCTGAAGGTCGATCAGGTGGACCTTCTGCTTCTGCACTGGCCCGCCGACAAGGTCGCTATCGCCAACCAGATCGACATGCTGAACACCGTACGCGAAGCAGGCAAGACCCGCTTTATCGGCGTCAGCAACCAGAACATCGCGCAGATGCGTGAATCCATTGAGCGGAGCGCCGCACCCATCGTGACCAACCAGATCGAGGTCCATCCCTATCTCGCTCAGGATGCAATTGCTAAGGCCGCAAGGGACGCCGGCGTCGCCATCACGGCCTATTACGGCATGGCCGACGGCGCGGTGCCAGGTGATGCCACACTTCAGGCCATCGGCGCGAAATACGGCAAGACCGCCGCGCAGGTCGGGCTGCGCTGGCTGATCGAACGCGGCTTCATCGCCCTTTCCAAGACGGCCAAGCCGGAACGCGTAGCGGAAAATTTCAATGTCTTCGACTTTGAACTGAACGCGGAAGACATGGCCGCTATCGCAAAGCTTGCCCGCCCTGACGGCCGCATCGTCAGCCCCGAAGGTCTGGCTCCCGTCTGGGACAAATAGGAAATCTCATCATGAGCGCTACAAAACCTCACGACAGCGCGACGAAGGCGGCCGGTTTCAACTGGCCGCTGCTCGCGCTTGCAATCGGTGCCTTCGGCATCGGCACCACCGAGTTTTCGCCGATGGGCCTGCTGCCCGTCATCGCGGACGGCGTAGACGTCTCCATCCCGACGGCGGGCCTTCTCGTCAGCGCCTATGCAGTTGGCGTGATGGTCGGCGCGCCGATCATGACGCTGGCCTTCGGACGCTTTGGCAAGCGCACGGCGCTGATGCTGCTCATGGCAATCTTCACGCTTGGCAACATCCTGTCCGCGCTCTCGCCGGATTACTGGACGCTGCTGGCAGCACGCCTCGTGACCAGCCTCAACCACGGTGCGTTCTTCGGGCTCGGTTCCGTTGTCGCAGCCAGCGTCGTGCCGCCTGAAAAGCGCGCAAGTGCCGTCGCTACCATGTTCATGGGCCTGACCATTGCCAATATTGGCGGGGTTCCGGCGGCAACATGGGTCGGCCAGCAGATCGGCTGGCGCATGTCCTTTGCCGGAACCGCCGTTCTGGGTCTCGTCACGATCACCGCGCTATGGCTTGCCTTGCCGCGTGGCGAAGCTGGTAAGATGCCCAATATCCGGCAGGAGCTTGGCGTGTTGATGCGCCCGACGGTGCTGATGTCGCTGGCAACGACCGTGATGGGCGCAGGCGCCATGTTCACGCTATACACCTTTGTGGCGCCCGTTCTGACCGACCTGACCCACGCATCGGAAGGTTTTGTGACGCTGGCGCTTGTCCTCATTGGCCTCGGTTTCACCATCGGCAATGCGCTTGGCGGACGTCTGGCCGACTGGTCGCTAGACGGCGCGACGCGCATATTCCTGGCGGCACTTGCGATTATCAGCCTTGCACTGCCGCTGGTGCTTACCAGCCATGTCGGTGCCGCTCTCGGTCTCGTCGCCTGGGGTGCCGCGGCATTCGCCATCGTGCCGCCGGTCCAGACCCGCGTCATGCAGGCCGCCGCCGAAGCCCCTGGGCTGGCATCGTCGATCAATATCGGAGCGTTCAACCTCGGCAATGCCGTTGGCGCGGCTCTGGGCAGCGGTGTCATCAGCATGGGTTATGGTTATGCGGCAATTCCGATGGCCGGTGGCCTTCTCGCAGCGGCGGGCCTGCTGTTCACACTGTCGCGCCGTCCGAAAGCGGCGCTAGCCGTCTCGGCTTGCTGAACCCGTAGCGCAAGCTTAATCAAGCGTCCGCCGGAAGCGAAGCAGCGCAAGCGACGCGAACAGGAATACGAAGAATAAGAGGGCGTTCACCTCTCCGGCAATGTCGGAAAGGTGAGCGCCCTTGAGCATGACCGCCCGCACGATACGCAGGAAATGCGTCAGCGGAAAAATCTCGCCCAGCGTCTGCGCCCAATCCGGCATGCCCCGAAACGGAAACATGAATCCCGACAGCATCAGCGACGGCAGGAAGAAGAAGAAGGTAAGCTGCATGGCCTGCATCTGGGTGCGCGAAACCGTCGAGATCGTATAGCCGAGCAGCACCAGCGACAGGACGAAGATCAGCACGCAGGTCAGGAGAAGCGCCAGCGAACCGACGAATGGCACGCCGAACAAAAGCTTCGCGGCCACAAGGACCACCACCACCTGTACCGCGCCGACCACAAGGAAAGGCAATACCTTGCCCAGCATGATCTCCGCAGGGGTGGCTGGCATGGCGAGCAGGTTTTCCATGGTGCCGCGTTCCGTCTCGCGGGTCAAAGCCATCGCCGTCATCATCACCATGGTCATTTGCAGGATGACGCCTAGAAGCCCCGGAACGATATTGTATTGCGACACGCCTTCCGGATTATAGCGGCGGTGCACGACGACCTGAAGCTGGCTGCGTGCGGCATTCTCGGCCTCGGCCTGCTTGCCCTGTTCGCGCAGGAGCGCCTGACTGGCCATGGTGCCAAGCGTCGATATTGCCCCGCTTGCCACCGAGGGGTCGGTGGCGTCGGCTTCGATGAGGATTTGCGGCCCGTCGCCCGCATCGACCCGCCTTGCAAAATCGGACGGGATCGTCACCACGAAGGAGACCGTGCCGCTTGCGATCAGCGCCTCGGCTTCCGCAGCACTTTGCACGACATGGTCGAAGCGATAATAGCCGGTTGTCTCCAGCGCCGACACCATCGCCCGCGTATAGTGATCCTGACTGGTTACAACCAAGGCACTGGGCAGGCTTTTCGGATCATTGTTGATGGCAAAGCCGAAGAGCAAAAGCTGCATCAAGGGAACCACCAGCATCATGGCGAAGGTTATGCGGTCGCGCCGCATCTGGATGAATTCCTTCATCAGCATCGCGCCAAGACGTTCGAACGAGAACCACCCGCCACTCATGATGGACCTTCCTTCGACATATTGTCACGCGCATTCGCCATGAACTGGATGAAGACATCTTCAAGGCTCGTTTCGCCCGGTTCGACGCTGATCCCGTCGCGATGCCGGACTTTTTCAAGCGCCTCTTCGAGCCTGGCGCGGTCGGAACCGACCACATGCAGCGTCGCGCCGAAGGGCGTCACCTGCTCCACACCCGGTTCGCCTTCCAGCAGGCGAGCAATCTCACCAAGCCTTTTGCCGCTGACGATGAAGGTCAAAAGCCCGGCCTTGTCGATCACCTCCTGCACCGTGCCGGTGGCCAGAAGCCTGCCATAGGAAATATAGCTGATGCGGTGGCAGCGCTCGGCCTCGTCCATGTAATGGGTGGAGACAAGCACGGTCAGACCGCCATCGGCGAGACGATGAATCTCGTCCCAGAAATCGCGCCGCGCCTTGGGATCGACGCCTGCGGTCGGCTCGTCCAGCAGCAGAAGCTTCGGCTTGTGCATGATGCAGGCGGCCAGCGCCAGCCGCTGCTTCCAGCCGCCTGAGAGCGTTCCCGCAAGCTGGTTGCCGCGTGAGGTCAGGCCCAGCTCGTCAAGCGTGCGCGCTACATGCTCCTTCACCGGCTTCAGCCGGTAAAGCCGCGCGACAAATTCGAGGTTCTCAGCGATGGTCAGGTCTTCATAGAAGGAAAAGCGCTGCGTCATGTAGCCGACCTCGCGCTTGATCTTCAGCCCTTCCGTGCGAAGATCGTAACCCAGCACTTCGCCCTCGCCCTCATCGGGCGTCAGCAAACCGCACATCATGCGGATGGTGGTGGTCTTGCCGGAGCCATTCGGCCCCAGAAAGCCGACAATTTCACCCTCGGCTACCGACATGCTCACGTGATCGACAACGGTGGCGCTTCCGAAATGCTTGACCAATCCCTTGACTTCAATGGCGTTCGACATTGCCGCCTCCGCTTACCGGGGGGCCAGATCGACGTCCACGATCTGGCCGGGCTGGAGAGGCGACGCGGGATCAACGGGATGCGCCTCGACCAGATAGACAAGCTTCTGGCGCGTTTCGAGCGAATAGATCACCGGCGGCGTGAATTCCGGGTCGGGCGAAACATAGCTGACGCGGGCCTGCAAACCCGGAACGCAACCATCGCAGCGCACCGACAGCATATCGCCAACCTGTATCGCTGAAAACTTGTCTTCCGGTATGTAAACCTTCAGCTTGACCGCGCCGTCGGGCAGCATGGTCAAAACCGGCGCGGACGGACCGGCAATATCGCCGGGATTGCGGATGACATCTGTGATGCGTCCCGGCGCGGGCGCTTCGATGGTTCGCTTGGCCAGATGCCAGCGGGCGGAATCGAGCTGCGCTTCTGCGCTCTTGACGGCATTTTCCGCCGCCTTGATCGTTTCGGGACGGGCCGGAAGCCGGCCGACCGCCAGATTGGACGTCGCCTGATTGATGGCGGCTTCCGCCACCTCCACCTTTGTCGCCGCATCGTCGAGCTGCGCCTGTGTCATCACTCCGCGCTTCGTCAGGTCCTGCGTGCGCAAAAGCGTTCGGCGGGCATCGTCGGCTTGCGCCCTCGCGGTTCTGACCGCCGCTTCCAGAACGGCGATTTCATCCGGGCGCTTGCCCACCTGCAAATCGGCCAGTTGCGCGCGTGCCTGCTCCAGCGCGGCTTCGGCCTGCGCGACGGCGATCTTTGCGTCTGCGTCTTCTGTTTGTGCAATCGGTTTGCCCGGCTCAACGCGATCGCCGCGCCTGACGGCGACAGACTTAACCTGTGCCACTTCCAGCGGGGCGAGTTGCACAAATTCCCCCTCGACATAACCGACCGCAAGCGGCTGCGCACTACAGGCAGCGAAAAGATAGGAGGCGAAGGGAAGAACACAGAGAAGGCTCATGACAACACCTTGCCATCTTTGGCTGCGAGGATCGCTGCAAGGTTCTGCCGCACAATGGCGGCTATCGCCGCAGCCTCGTCCTCGCCCATCGTGGACCAGCCCATGCGCCGTTTCACTGCCTCACGGCCGATGCGAAAATAAACGATCTGGCCGATCAGGGTGAAGATCACGAGCCGCGTGCTTTCGCTTTCGGCGGGCTCGCCCGTAGCGACTTCCCAGATGGCGCAAAGCCTTTTATGCGTCGGCTCGAACACGCCCGAATAGATGCGGTCGAGCGCAGCCGTCGGATGCGCCAGCTCGCGTTGAAGAAACTGCACGATTTCGCCGGATTGCGGCTGCGCCACGATGAACCGCGTCATCCGCTCGGCCGCCATGGCAAGAAGCTGCCGCGCCTCTTCCTTCGTGTTGGCGGACGCGCCGATCACCGCATAATGGCCGAGCGCCTGACCGGCTACGCCCTGTATCGTTTCAACAATATAGTCCGCCGCCGCCAGACGAAGCCCTTCCTTGCCGCCGAAATGATAGGCGATGGAGCCTATATTCGCCTTGGCGAGACCCGCGATCTCGCGTGTCGATGTGGCGTCGAAACCTTTCGTCCCGAAAAGCTGCAATGCCGCATGAATAAGCGCGGCGCGTGTCTGCTCCGCAGACGGACGACCTTGCGCCTTCGCGATATTTGCCGATGTGCTCATACAATTTATTTAATCAATCGATTGATTAAATGTCAAGCAAAGCGAACAACGGAGGCCGTTCGGGGGCTACGGTCCGCTGTTCGCTGCGGCCTGCGGCGGAATAAGCGCCGCGGTCGCCCGGTAACTGGATTTCTGACAAACGCAGACGTGTCAGCCACGCCTGCCGACATGACGTCCGACAGCTATCGGTGCGGGCATATTCCGATGCGAAC
Organism: Ochrobactrum sp. AP1BH01-1; assembly: GCF_018066705.1. Taxonomy (NCBI): domain Bacteria; kingdom Pseudomonadati; phylum Pseudomonadota; class Alphaproteobacteria; order Hyphomicrobiales; family Brucellaceae; genus Ochrobactrum; species Ochrobactrum sp. AP1BH01-1. The sequence continues at coordinate 196,756 of NZ_JAGPOU010000004.1, forward strand.
CAAAGACCTGCTCCAGAGTCTCGCATATGCCCGGCTTTGCCGCCACCGCCTTGCCCGCCTTGCTGTCGACATGCAGCAGCATCTGCTCGGCACTGGCAATTTCCGTATCGCCGCGCCGGAGGCTGTGAAAGACATGCGCGCGCTTTTCGTCGAAGGAGAGCAATTGCGTTTCGACATGCAGCGCATCGCCTGCCTTCGCCTCGCCGCGATGCATGATATGGGTTTCGACCGTGTAGTAGCTGTGCCCTGATTTCAGATAGGCCTCGTCTACGCCGATATGCGCCAGAAATCTGTCCGTCGCCTGCCCGAACACGTCGAGATAGCGATGCTCGGTCATGTGTCCGTTGTAATCGATCCATTCGGGGATCACCCGCACGTCGAGAAGCCGCAAAGCGCCGGAACCCGCATCGGGGCGGTCTGCCGCCGTTTCAAGCCGCGCGTTATAGCCGTTGAGAAGCGCGCCCGCGCCCCAACCCCTGCCCTGCTGTTGTTGCGAAAGAGCTCGGATGATCGCCACCAGATTCTCGTCGCGGATCCGCTCCAGATCGCGGATTGAAAGCCCTTCATTCTGCGCGTCCGACTGATCGGCGATGCGATTGATCAGGCTGTCATCGAGGTCGGGCACATCCGTCAGTTTCGTCCATGGCCATTGCAGCGCAGGCCCGAATTGCGCAAGGAAGTGCCGCATGCCTGCGGGACCCCCAGCAATGCGGTAGGTCTGGAACAGCCCCATCTGCGCCCAGCGCAGCCCGAAGGAATAGCGGATGATGTCATCGATCTGCTCAACCGTGGCGATACCGTCGCGCACCAGCCACAGGGCCTCGCGCCACAACGCTTCCAGAAGCCGGTCGCCGACAAAGGCGTCGATCTCTTTTTCCAGCACCACCGGCTCCATGCCGGTCCGGCGATAAAGCGCAGAAGCGGCTTCAATCGGGGCGGCGGCGGTCTTTTCGCCGGGAACAAGTTCCACCAGCGGCAGCAGATAAACGGGATTATAGGGATGCGCGATCAGGAGCCGTTCGGGATGCCGCAACCCGGCCTGCAACTTGCTTGGAAGAAAGCCGGAAGTCGATGAGGCAATCAACGCATCGTCTGCGCAAACCGCTTCGATCTCCGCCATCACGGCAAGCTTCAGGTCGAGGCGCTCGGGCACGCTTTCCTGAATGAGCGCCGCGCCTGCAACAGCCTCCGCCAGCGAAGCGGAAAAGGACAGCCGCCCCTCCTGCGGAAGACGCACTGTTGTCAGCGCCGCCAGAGCTTTGCGCGCATTGTCGAGAATATGTTCGGTCGTCGCCTTGGCATCGGGCGACGGATCGTAGACCGCGACATCGAAACCATTGAGCAGAAAGCGCGCGGCCCAGCCGCTGCCGATGACACCGCTGCCGATGCAGGCAATCTTGGGAGGATGGCTGTTCATGAATATCACCAGCGCTTGGTAAGCTTGAGTTTTTCGCGGACTTCGGCGGGCGTCAGAACCTTCGTTCCCATATTGACGGCGATGGCTTTGGCCCGTTCCACCAGATCGCCATTGGACGCCAGAACGCCCTTGTCGAGCCAGATATTGTCTTCCAGCCCCACGCGGATATTGCCGCCTGCAAGCACCGCGAGCGCTGCATAAGGCAACTGATTGCGACCGATGGAAAATGCCGAGAAAATCCAGTTATCCGGCAGGTTGTGGAGGATCGAAACCAGCGTCGCCAGATCGTCGGGCGCGCCCCACGGGATTCCCATGCACAGCTGCACCAGAACTGGATCGTCAAGCAGGCCCTGCTGCTGCAGCCACTGGGCGAGCGGCAGATGACCGGTATCGAAGATCTCGATTTCGGGGCGCACGCCAAGCCGCTTTATCTGCGCGGCCATTTCCTTGAGCATGGCAGGCGTGTTGGTCATCACATAATCGCCCTCGCCGAAATTCATCGTGCCGCAATCGAGCGTGCAGATTTCCGGCAGGAGTTCAGCAACATGGGCAAGCCGCTCCGTCGCGCCCGCCATGTCGGTCTTGGCGGCATCCGGCGGCAGCGGGGCTTCTGCCGACCCCAGAACCAGATCGCCGCCAACGCCTGCGGTCAGGTTCAGCACGATATCGACGCCGGACGCCCGGATATGGTCCACAACCTCGCGGAAAAGCTCCAGCTTGCGCGATGGTTCGCCCGTTTCGGGATCGCGAACATGAATATGCGCGACGGCGGCGCCTGCCTCGGCGCTTTCAATGGCGGCATCCGCGATCTGGCGGGGAGTAATGGGCACCTTGTTCGAGCGGTGGGTCGTTGCTCCGGCACCGGTGACGGCAGCGGTGATGAATATTTCGCGGGCGGGCTTTAAAGGCATGTTCGTTTCCCTCAATTTTCGCCGAGCTTGACAGGTCGCGAAATGCCGGGATTATCATTTTACGAAATCTATTTGGCGAAGAGCGAAGAGCATGATCTTTGAACCGTCCGACGAAGAACTGAGCGTTACGCTGCTGGTCCTGCCGGATTGTTCACTCATGTCGCTGGCGGCGACGCTCGACCCTATGCGCGGCGCCAACCGCGTCACCGGGCGCTCGCTCTATCGCTGGCGCGTGGTTTCACCGGACGGCAGCGATCCTGTCACATCCAGCGGCCTCAAGGTTTCGGCGGACGGGAAGTTCGAGGCCGGTGCGCAGGACATTCTCATCATCGTCAGCGCCTTTCATGCATTGGAACATGCGACACCGAGGCTTCTCGCCATGCTGCGCCAGGCCGCCAAGCAATCAAAGCTCATCGTGGGTGTGGAAGCCGGATCATGGGTGCTGGCAAAAGCCGGATTGCTCAACGGGCGCAAGGCCACCACGCACTGGGAAGATCTGGAGGCATTTTCGCAGCGCTTTCCGGAAGTCGAAATGCAATCGGATCGCTGGGTGCGGGACGGGGCTCTCCTGACGACCGGCGGTGCTGCCCCGGCGCTCGACATGATGCTCGCGCTCATTCGCGCCCGCCACGGCTATTCCATCGCGCTGGATGTGGCGAGCCTCTATATCTACGATGAGGTGAAACAGGCTTCCGATGCGCAGCCGCTGGTTTCCCTTGGCCGATTGCTCAATCGCGAGCCGCGACTGGCCGATGCCATAAAAATCATGGAAACCCATATCGACCGCCCGATCCCCGTGTCGAGCATAGCGCGCAGGCTCGGCCTTTCGACGCGCAGCCTTGAATTGCTGTTCGCCAATGTGATCGGGCAGTCACCGGGCAATTACTATCTGTCGCTCCGGCTGAAAGCTGCCCGGCGGCTGATCCTCGACACCCGTCTTTCGATGGCGGACACAGCGGAACAGACCGGCTTTTCGTCAATCAGTTCGCTGTCACGCGCCTTCAAGCGGCATTTCGGTCAGTCGCCGAGCAAGTTGCGGCAGTAAAAGCGCCTTATTTAGAGGCCCAGACCGGACTTCACTTCTGCAAGTGCCGGTTTGCCGTCGACGGTGGTCACACCGTCGAGCCATGCGTCGAGCTGCGCCGGGTTCTCCTTGATCCACTTCGTAACGGCGTCCTTGGCTTCCATGCCGTCATTCAGGATCATATTCATCATCGTGCTTTCCATTTCCGTGTTGAACTTCAGGTTCGACAGGAAGCGCGAGACATTGGGACAATCCGCAGCATAACCCTTGCGGGTCAATGTTTCGACAGTCGCAGCCCCATCTTCCGGGCCGAACAGGTTCTCGCCATTTTGCAGATAGGTCAGCTTGTAGCGAATGTTCATCGGATGCGGCGTCCAGGCAAAGAACACGACGGGCTCTTCCTTGCGCACAGCGTTCTGGACCTGTGAAAGCATGGCCTGCTCGCTCGACTCTGCAAGCTGGAAATCCTTGAGACCGAACTTGTCCTTCTCGATCATCGACTGGATCGTGGCATTGGCGCTGCTGCCGGCCTCGATGCCGTAGATCTTGCCGCCAAGCTGGTCCTTGAATTTCGCTATGTCTGCATAGGTCTTGATGCCGAGGTCCTTGCCCGTCGCCGCAAGACCGATCTTGGCGCCTTCAAGATTTATGCCGGCCTGCTCGATCACCTTCTTGTCCAGATAGGGTTTGCGGGCTTCCTCCTGAAGCGGCATCCAGTTGCCGAGGAAAATGTCGATCTGTCCGTTTTCCAGGGACTGGAAGGTGACGGGCACCGAAAGAATGGTCGTTTGCGGCTGATAACCGGCCTTTTCCAGCAACAGCGAAGCGAGCGCCGTTGTTGCGGTAATGTCGGTCCAGCCGACATCGGAGAATTTGGGCGCCTTGCAGGTTTCGCTTTCGGCGGCGTGCGCCTGCACACTGGCAAGACTAGCGACGCTTGCAGCAAGCAAAAGAAATAGGTGTTTCATTCTCTTCTCCCCTTTGTTTTTATTGGAAACAACATGATAGGGAAAACAGGAAACGCCTCTTCGCAATATGCGCAATCATCTTTGCGTTTTGCGCAGCCTTTGGCCCTCAACTGGCCGGGTTGGTTTTAGAAAGCTGCGCAAAACCGGGACAAGATTTACTTGCCCGCACCATATTGCGCGTCGCTGACATGCTCCATCCAGTCCACAACCTTGCCGTCGAGCTGTTCCTGAATGGCGATGTGGGTCATGGCGTTGCTGGCCGATGCGCCGTGCCAGTGTTTCTCGCCCGGCTCGAACCACACGACGTCGCCGGGCCGGATTTCCTCGATCGGCCCGCCCTCGCGCTGCACGAGGCCAAGCCCGGCAGTCACGATCAGCGTCTGGCCAAGCGGATGCGTGTGCCAGGCCGTGCGCGCACCCGGCTCGAAGGTCACGGTCGCAGCCGCGGCACGCCTGGCATTGTTTGGAGAGAACAGCGGATCGATACGGACATTGCCCGTAAACCAGTCGGCTGGACCTTTGCCGGAAGGATCGGTTCCGTTTCGCTTGATATCCATGGCGCATTTCCTTTCGAATATGAGAGGTGCACCATAGATCAAGTTGGCGGGGAGATCAGCGCCTTTTGGCGGGCTGTCCCTGCAAAATCACGTTATGCCGTTTTTCAAGCTCGACGTTGACCGCCTCGATTTCCTGCGCCTTGCGCGCATCATCCCATCCAAGCTCACGCGCAAGAATATTGGCGATTGCGGCAAGATTGCCGGTCGTCAGCGCGCCGTCGATTGCAAGCGTGGTGCGCCGCAAAACGACGTCCGCCAGATGCACGACAAACTCGTTGCGCGCGATCCATGCGATTTCCGTCGCGCTGACGGTATCGGTTTCAGGCAGCATCGAGACCGGAGCCTCGGCTTCTTCCCGGAGGATGGGCAGGGCCGTGGTGCCATAACGCTTCAACAGGGTTTCGACCCGTGCGGCAGGCAGCCGTGTTTCGGTGGCATATTTCGTCACCCAGGCCTTGCGGGCGCGATCATCGGCAGGATAGTTCCTGCCGCCGCCAATGGCGAGGTTGCGCGTGGACACTTGCCGCGTCTTGCCGAACCGGGTCAGAACCTTGTCGGCCACTTCCTCGGCGAAGCCGCGGAATGTGGTCCACTTGCCGCCAACCAGCGCAATGATCGCGAATGGACGTTCACTATCCGGCTCGATGACGGGCGCGGAGTGATCGCGGCTGATGAGACCCGGTTCAGAAGCGTTGGAAGCGGGAAGCGGGCGGATGCCGCTATAGGTATAGACGATCTGGCTGCGGTCGAATTTGAGCTTCGGCAACAGCGAGCGCAGGCTGTCGATGAAATAATCGGTCTCGTGATCGTCGCAGCGCACATTGTCGGGATCGTCTGACGGAATGTCGGTGGACCCCACCAGCGCCAGACCGTGATAGTCGTAGACGAGACAGATGCGCCCGTCATCTGCCTCGAAATAGATCATCCGCCCGTTCAGGCTCTTCACCAGTTCGGGATGATCGACAAGAATATGCGAGCCCTTGGTGCCGCCGATCATCTTGGTCGGTTTGCCAAGCGCGGCATTGACCCGGTCGATCCACGGACCGGCTGCATTGATGACGAGCTTCGGCCTGACGGCGAACTTCGCCCCGTCCGGCCCCTCGAAACCGACCGTGCCATTTTCGGCGGAAACGAGCGCCGTGAAATTGGCGGCGGCGCTTTTCGGATTGGCGCGCAGGCCGTCGCTGACGAGTTCATAGACCAGACGTTCCGGCTGGCTGACCTTCGCGTCGTGATAGATGCCGCCCGCCACGATTGCAGGCGTGATATAGGGCATTTCCTTCGTCGCCGTTTCCTTCAGCAGAAAACGGTGGCGCGGCATGACGCGTTCGCGCGCGCCAAAATAGTCGTAGAGCGCCAGGCCGATCTTGATAAGCACGGCGCCACGGCTGCGCGGCGCGGTCGTCGAGCCGAACAGGGTGCGCAGCGCCGCCGTGATACCCTTGGTCCACGAAAAGACGGGAATAAAGGTTGGCAGCGGCTCGACATTGTGCGGCGCGTTCTTCAGCAGGAGATTGCGCTCCAGCGTGGACTGCGCCACAAGGCCGAACTCGCCGGTTTCCAGATATTTCAATCCGCCATGGATAAGCCGCGACGGGGCGGCGCTCGTGCCGGAACCGAAATCCGCCTTGTCCACGATGAGACAATTCACGCCCTGTTCGCAAAGATCGCGATAAAGCCCCGCGCCATTGACGCCCGCGCCGAGGATGAGCACATCCACGCCCCCGGCTTCAAGCTGCCCGATGCGGTTCTTCATGTCGGCATGACTTACGAAATCGTTCATTTCAATTCTCTCTGAGGCGCGGGACACGCCCTTCATTTCAATCCGTGAGGGCTTCGATCTTCGGCCAGATCGGCCCGAGTGCCGACGCGATTTCCTTGAACAGCTGATAGCGCTTTTGATAGAGCGCGCTCCGCTCCGCATCCGGCTGATAGGTCCGCCCGATGGCATCGAGATCGCGCGGGTCGCTGTAGACATCGGCAAAAACGCCAGCGCCTTTGCCAGCGCAAAGCGCCGCGCCCCACGCCGCAGCCTCGTCCGTATCCGTTACGGTAACGGGCATGCCGAGCACATTGGCGAACATCTGTGCAAAAGCCGGGCTGCGCGACACGCCGCCGGTAAGTCGCGCGGCTGAAATTGCGAAACCATCCTTCAGGTGATCGACATGGATGCGGTGGTTGAAGGCAATGCCTTCCCACACGGCACGCAGCATGTCGCCTCGATCCTGCCAGCCGCGCAGACCGAAAAACGCACCGCTCGCCATCGCCCCATAGGGCGAGCCGAAAAGATAAGGGTGGAACATCGTTGTCGAAGGCTTGGCCAATGCGGCATCAATTTCCGGACGCAGCATGTCGTGGATCGAACGCCCTGTTTCCTCCGCCTCGCGGCGTTCCGCCGGGCAAAGCTTGTCGAGAAACCAGTCGTAATTGGCGGTCGATGCGGGCGAGATCGACATATTGTTCCATTCGCCGGGCGCAATGCCGTTGCGGCAGAACCAGCTTTTATCGACGCGGGGTTCGGACGACAGCGTTTCGTTGATGGAATAGGTCCCGGCAACCACGGCAACGGTCCCGATGCCAAGCCCGCCCACGCCGAGCGCGGAGGCCGTCACGTCGTGCAGGCCGCCGACAACCGGCGTACCGGCGACGAGACCGGTGCGCTTCGCGCATTCGGCGGAAACATTGCCCACGATCTCATCAGAGCGCGACATGGGCGGCAGCGCATCCCAAAGCGCGTCGAGCCCGAACAAGGCGAGCGCTTCCTTCGAATATTCCTGCGTGTTCACATCGGTAAACGAAGTGGAGGCTTCGGTGCGATCCGTACCCACGTCACCCGTGAGACAGAAGCGCAGCCAGTCCTTGCAGGCGATCACATGGGCGATACGGTGATAACGTTCCGGCTCGTTTTCCTTCACCCACGCCAGAATGGCCGATGGTGCCGACGCATGGGGCAACTGGCCGGTTATGGCAATGGCGCGGTCCGCGACAGGGCTGTTCACCCAGCGCTCCGCCACATCCACGGCGCGGCTGTCGAGCGAGAGGATGCCCGCGCCGAGCGGTCGGCGGTCCTTATCCAGCATATAGATGCCGTCGCCATGCGCAGTCGTGGCGATTGCCAGAATGTCGGAAGCTGGCCGTCTGCTTTTGGCGATGGCTTCAGCAATCGCATCGGCGGTCGCGCTCCAGAATTCATCCATGTCGCGTTCGACATGGCGCGGGCGCGGGAATGATTGCGCCACACGGCGGCGCGCAACGGCAAGGGTGGTTCCGTCAACGTCGAACAATACGGCTTTGGTGACGGTGAGGCCGCTATCGATTCCGAGCAGAGAAGGCATGTATCGTATTCCTGATAAATATGCTGAGGCTATTCCTGCGTGCCACCCGTCCGGGCGCGCGCAACCACCACATTGATGCCTTGCGCTTCCATCCGCTCGATATGCGCAAAAGGCGTATCTTCATCGACGATGACGACATCGAAATCGGTCAGCGCACCGAAATTATGGAGGGCGCGCCGCTCGAACTTTGTATGGTCGGCCAGCAGGATGCGCTTGGCGGCGCAATCCAGCATGGCGCGCTTGGTCTCCACCATTTCCGGGGATTGATGGAACAGAAGATCGTCGGTGATCGCGGCAATCGATATGAAAGCCACATCGGCGCGAAGACGGCGAATTTCATGGATCGTCATGCCGCCCACAAATGCGTTGCACCAGTTATAAAGCTGGCCGCCCAGCCCAAGCAGCGTCACGTCCTTCATGTCGCGCACTTCGTTCATCAGGATGAGCGAATTGGTGATGACGGTAAGCGGCCCCTTTTCCGGCAGATGCGGCACCATTTGCAGGACGGTGGTGGAATCATCGAAGAAAATCGCCTGGCCGGGTTCGACGAACTGCATCGCAGCTTCGGCGATCAGCTTCTTTTCTTCCGACTGGCGGGTGACGCGATAAAGATCGCTTGCCTCGATGAGGCTCGTGGGCGCCGCCGACACGATGCCGCGCGACTTGCGAAACAGGCCGCGGCTTACCAGTTCATCGACGTCGCGATGCGCCGTCATCAGGCTGATGCCGAACCGCTCGGTAAGGTCCTCGATACGCATCGAGCCTTCAGCCATTACAGTTTCAGCAATCTGCTGGCGTCGGACGAGCTGACGCGCATGCCGGCTGTCATTCGGCACCTGCCCCGTCATGAGGCCATCGGTCATCAGCTTGTCAATGCTTGCTTTGTTGCTCACTGCCATGCCTGCCACTTGTCCCCATGCTTGCGCGTTCCAAACGCATCGGAATCGCCGGATAGGCTTTATATTGCGCCGTCTTCAGCCCCGAAATCCAGCGAGTGATTGCGGGGAATTTCCTGAGAAGAGGACTTTCAGAATACGCATCCCGAAAGCATTTCGGCTGTCGGGATGCGCCTTTTCAAACCTTACTGTTCCAGAACGAACGGCGAGGTATACTTGTCGACATTGTCCTTGGTGATCAGGATGCAGTCGAAGAGCTGCTTTTCGTGATCCACGCCGGTCTTGCCGGTCTTGATGAAGTTGTCGGCCTGCTTGACGGCAGCTTCCGAGAACACGGCAACCGGCTGCAGAACGGTGTACTGCAGTTCACCGGCCTTGATGGCTGCAACCGCATCCGGCGAACCGTCGAAACCACCGACCTTCACCTGGTCCAGCTTGCCAGCCTTCTTCAGAGCGGCAATCGCGCCCAGAGCCATTTCGTCGTTACCGGAGATAACGCCAATAATGTCCGGGTTGGCCTGAAGCAGGGCCTGCATCTTGTCGTGACCCTGGGTACGGTCCCAATTGGCCACGTCCTGACCGGCCTTCACCAGATCCGGATACTGCGACAGAACGGTTTCATAGCCGTTCGAGCGCGTTGCGGCGTTGTTATCCGATGGCGAACCGAACAGCTCGACATACTTGCCCTTGTCGCCAACGCTTTCGACCCACTGGGTCGCACCGATGGCCGCACCCTGTGCATTGTTGGAAACGAGCTGCGCCTTGGCCAGACCTTCCTGGTTGATTTCCGCGTTGACGAGGAAAACCGGAATATTGGCGGCGATTGCACGCTTGACCGCGCCGACCGAACCGTCCGCATTGGCCGGGTCGAGAATGATTGCCACCGACTTGTTGGTGATGGCGGTGTCGATCAGGTTGCTTTCGGTGTTGGTGTCGCCCTTGTGGCCACCGACAACAGCCTTGTAGCCGAGACCTTCAGCGGTCTTCTTGGCGATTTCACCTTCGGTGAACCAGTACGGGTTGGATGGATCGTTGACGATGATCGTCATCAGTCCTTCGGCCCAGGCCGAGCTGGCGATGAGAGGCAACGCTGCCGCCGCGGCGAACAGAACGCGCATTCCCTTCTTGAACATGGTCTCACTCCCTTAACATTTTCGTTTGCGTTATGCCGGTTCCCCGGCGGTACTCATTTCCATCAGGCCGTTTTCGAGATTTCGTGCCCTTTTGGAAGTCTTTCGATACGCCCGGCTGTTTTCGCGGCTTCGTCCGGAACGGTGGAAAGAGCCGCTACCGATCATCGCCGGGAGTATTGAATGCTGTTGAGCAGAACCGCGAGCACGATGACCGCGCCGGTAAAGACGGTCTGCCAGTAGGAGGAAACGCCGATAATCACGAGGCCGTCGGAAAGGAAACCGATCACGAAGGCGCCGAGAAGCGTCCCCTGGATAGTACCGCGCCCCCCAGTGAGCGCAGCGCCACCGATAACCACGGCAGCGATTGCCGTCAGTTCGTAGGTGGTGCCTGCCGTCGGACCTGCCGACGTCAGCTGCGAAGAAAGAACCAGACCGGCGATGGCGGCGCAGATGCCGGAAATGACGTAAACCGACACCTTGACGCGCTTGACCGGAACGCCGGACAGTTCAGCCGCACGTTCATTGCCGCCCGATGCATAGAGCCAGCGGCCGAATGCGGTGCGGTTGAGAACGATTGCGCAGATGATGGCCAGAACCGCCAGAACCAGAACGCCGATCGGCACGCCGAACAGCTTGTTGAAACCGAGCCAGTCAAAGCCTGTATTGCCAAGCTCCGGGCGTCCGCCGAGATTGTTGTAGGTCAGACCGTTGGTCATCAGCAGCGCCACGCCGCGGGCGCAGTAGAGCACGCCGAGCGTCGCGACGAAGGCCGGAACGCGCAGATAGGCAATCAGCACGCCATTGACCGCGCCGACGAATGCGCCAAGCGCACAGGTGATCAGCACAACCGCCCATACCGGGAAATAGAGGATGATACCGAATTCCTGCAGCGTCACGCCCTGCATCAGGAAACCGGCGACCACACCGGCAAGGCCCAATGTGGAGCCGACCGAAAGGTCGATGCCGCCATTGAGAATGACCAGCAGCATGCCGATGGCAAGCAGGCCGAAAATGGCCACGTGCGACGACATGATGAGGAAATTGTCGACCGTAAAGTAATAAGGCGAAAGGAACGAGAAAACTGCGATGATCGCGATCAGTGCAAAAAATGCACGACCTTCGAGCAGCAGATGCACGAGGCCGGGTTTCCGCTTCGCGCCGTTCGGAGCCGCTGTTTCCTTGTTGGTGCTTGTGACTGACATTCTATCAGTGCTCCATGACTATTTTAGTGACCGACCATGGCTTCGCCCGAGGCGGCCATGATCTTTTCCTTGGACACGTCCGATCCGAATTCGGCGGAGATGCGCCCACGGTGCATGACGATGATACGGTGCGCGATGCTGAGGCATTCGCCGACTTCCGAAGTCGTGTAGACCACAGCCAGTCCCTGCTTCGCCTTTTCGGCCAGAAGCTTGAACACTTCCGCCTTCGCGCCGATGTCGATGCCGCGGCTCGGCTCATCAAGCAGGATGACTTCCGGCTCGGTCGCCAGCATCTTGCCGATCACGACCTTCTGCTGGTTGCCGCCCGAAAGCGAACCGATGGCCGCTTCGCCGCCATCCGTCTTGATGTGCACATTCCTGATCGACTGATCGACGATCTGCTTTTCGCGTTTGCGCGATGTGAAAAGACCCTTGGTCATTTCGGCGATGCTGGCGAGCGACAGGTTCTTGCCGACCGTCATCGTCTGCACGAGACCGTCGCGCTGGCGGTCTTCCGGCACCAGCACAAGCCCCTTTTCGATGCGTTGCGCGATGGTGAGGCCGGAAACATCCCGCCCTTTCAGAAGCACACGTCCGCCGCTTGCCCTGAGACGACCGGCGATAGTTTCCAGCAGTTCCGTGCGACCGGCACCCATGAGGCCATAGATGCAAACGATTTCACCGGCGCGCACATCGAGCGACATGCGGTCGACCACCGAGAAGCCCGCGCCGCCCGGATCGGGAACGGTCAGGTTTTCGACGGAGAGCGCCACATCGCCCCAGTCATATCCGGTCGGCGGCGAGCCGAGATCGAAATTCTCGCCGACCATGTTGCGCACGATCCATTCCAGATCGATTTCCTCACGCGGCGCGTAGGCCGTCATGGTTCCGTCGCGCAGCACCACCGCATGGTTGGTGATCTGCAGCGCTTCTTCCAGATGGTGCGAGATATAGACGATGGCGACGCCGCGCGCCGTCAGGTCGCGAATGACCTTGAACAGAACTTCCACTTCCGAGGCGCTGAGCGCCGAAGTCGGTTCGTCCATGATGAGGATGCGCGAATTGACCGAAAGCGCGCGGGCGATTTCAACCACCTGCTGCTGGCCGAGGCGAAGTTCCTCAACCGGCGTCAGCGGGTCGATGTCCTCTTCCAGCTCCTTCAGAAGCTCGCGCGTCAGCCGTTCTTCCTCGGCAAAATCGACGCCGGTGGCGGTGCGGATTTCTCGCCCCATGAAGATGTTGTCGCGCACATTCATGTTGGGCGCGAGGCTCAGCTCCTGATGGATGATCGAGATGCCATGGTCACGCGCTTCGGTGGACGAGTTGAACGTTACCGGTTCGCCATCAAGGATGATCGTGCCGGAAGTCGGCTGGATGACGCCCGAAAGCACTTTCATCAGCGTCGATTTGCCTGCGCCGTTTTCGCCGAAAAGCGTCGTGACCTGACCACGGCGGATTTCAAAATTCACGCCCTTCAGGGCATGAATGCGCCCGTAGGATTTGGCGACGTTGTGCGCGGCAAGAACGACATCGCCGTTTTTGCCTTCGATTTTCGGAGCGGTGCTCATTTCACTTCGAGCCCCACCGGCGTGACGAGCCAGTTTTTCGGATTGACGACCTTGAACACGCCGACAACCGTTACGGTCTTGCCGACGAGATTTTCCACGTCGACGCCCGCAAGCACCTGCTTCTTCATCTCATTGTTCAGGGCCGAACCGGCATTCTGATATTCGATCTGGTTCTTGAACTGTCCGAACTGGATTTCGCCGGTCGCGTCGCGCAGGTCCGTACCGTTGACGGCGGGACCGGTCTGAACGCGGATCGCCACACCTTCCGGCAAGCCATCGACCTTGATGACATTGTAGTTGGACTTGCGCTCTTCGACCGTGCCGGTGAACTTGACCGGGATGACCGGATTGACGTCGCCAACGCCATATTTCTTTCCGGCCGCAGCCTTGTCAGCGACAAGCGCATTGCCCACTTCGACGGCATCGACGGCGCGCTGCTCGACGCTGGCCTTGACCTTGGGGAATTCGGAAGCGCCATAGGCATCGGGAGAGAAAGCCTGCTGGCGCACATCGGAATCAGACCCGATCTTCACGACCTTCGTGTCGAAAGCAATCGCGCCGACAACCACAACCGCAGCGATCACGCTCCAGACGATGGCGCGGCTCAGCTTGGCGGGTTTTTGTGAAACTTGACTGGTTTGTGCACTCATTATCAAACGCCTTCAGCAATTCTGCCGGATTGTCGTTATTGAAACAGAAGATGCGGCTGAAATCAGACCGCCCGGAGACTATCCTTGACCATCGTTTCCGCGCTCGCCGGGTAGACGAAAGCCTCCGCCGGAGCGGTGCAAGATGCGACGGACGAGAGCATGATATCCTCCACGTGAATCCAGGGCCGCTCCTCCGTGCATCCTGGAACAGATGCGCCGCGATCGGAACTTATGATAGCGGCGTGTTATTAACTCCAATAATGATGTTATAAAGCTCGAAAGCTGTCAATCCGATGTTTTCGAAACACCCGCCAATTAGCACAATTTCACGCTGAATCACGTTCACGATCCAGGGAAATCCACTACATAATTCGTTATCGCTGGCAGCATTCACAGCACTATCTTTTCCAGGAGAGCCCCAGCCCACCCTAACTGAAGTAAACATTTTTCTGTTTTATTTTCAATAAGATGTATAGAATTTGCACGACGCAAGAGGACGATCCAACCGCGAAAAACATGGCAAATACCGCATCTGAAGGCGTAGCGACTTTCCCCACATTCACTCTTTGGTGAAAAAAAATGCGCGCTCTCGAAAATTTTACAGACAACATGATAGTGTTATGTTATCTCCAGCATACGCCATTGCCCGATTTCATTATAAACGGGGCCGCGAGCGATGCATTTTCAGTCGCGGGAGGAATCCAAATGTCAATAAAGGCACATACCCGCCATGCGTGAGACAGGTGACATCATCATCGGGATCGACGCAGGCACATCCGTGCTCAAGGCGGTCGCTTTCGATCTCCGTGGACGCCAGATTGAGTCTGCTGCGGTTCGCAACAAATACGATACCGGCGATCACGGCGCCGTTACTCAATCGCTTTCCCAAACGTGGCAGGACTGCGCGCGCGCCCTGCGCGATCTTGGCGCCAAGGTGCCGGGCCTTGCCGAACGCACGGCGGCGATTGCCGTCACCGGACAGGGCGATGGAACCTGGCTTGTCGGCCGCGACAACCAGCCTGTAGGCGACGCATGGCTGTGGCTCGATGCCCGTGCCGCCTCGACCGTCACGCAGCTTGCCGCAGGCCCGATGAACCGCGCGCGCTTTGAAGCGACCGGCACCGGGCTTAATACCTGCCAGCAGGGCTCGCAGATGGCGCATATGGACGCCACCGCGCCGGAGCTTCTCGACAATGCCGAAGCGGCCCTTCACTGCAAGGACTGGCTCTATCTCAATCTCACCGGCGTTCGCGCCACCGATCCCTCGGAAGCAAGCTTCACCTTCGGCAATTTCCGCAATCGGCAATATGACGATGTGGTGATCGAAGCGCTTGGCTTGCAGAAGCGGCGCAAGCTGCTGCCGGAGATCATCGACGGCACCGAGGTCCAGCATCCGCTATCCCCCGAAGCGGCAGCTGCGACGGGTCTGCGGGCGGGAACGCCGGTGAGCCTTGCCTATGTGGACATGGCGATGACAGCGCTCGGGGCTGGCGTGCGCGGCGGCACGGCAGGCGCCGGGTGCTCGACCATCGGTTCGACAGGCGTGCATATGCGCGCCAAGCCGGTCGCCGATATTCATCTGAACAAGGAAGGCACCGGCTACGTCATCGCGCTGCCGATCCCCGGCATCGTCACGCAGGTGCAGACCAACATGGGCGCGACGATCAATATCGACTGGATATTGCAAGTCGCAGCCGACCTTATGTCGACGCCGGACAAGCCGGTTTCGCTTGGCGATCTCATTCCGCGCCTCGACGACTGGTTCAACGCCAGCCGTCCGGGCGCCATCCTCTACCATCCATATATTTCGGAAGCAGGCGAGCGCGGCCCCTTCGTGAATGCCGATGCACGGGCCGGCTTCATCGGCCTTTCCAGCCGCGACCGTTTTCCGGAACTGGTGCGCTCGGTCGTGGAAGGCCTCGGCATGGCGACACGTGACTGCTACGCCGCCATGGGCGAAATGCCTTCCGAACTGCGCATTACAGGCGGCGCTGCGCGCTCGAAAGCGCTGCGCAGCACGCTGTCGGCTGCGGTCAACGCGCCGGTGCGTGTTTCGGCCCGCGAGGAAGCGGGTGCCGCTGGTGCCGCCATGATGGCTGCGGTCGCCATCGGCGCCTATCCGAGCATGGACGATTGCATCGCCGAATGGGTGGAGCCGCTTTTGGGCGCGAGCGAAGCCCCGGATGCGGCGCGCGCCCGGCATTATGAAGAACTTTTCGTTGCCTATCGGGAAGCGCGGCTGGCTCTCACGCCGGTCTGGGACAAACTCGCTTCCGGCAAATAAGGAAACATTGAAATGGCTGAACCGGAAACCTGCGACCTGTTTGTAATCGGCGGCGGCATCAACGGCGCGGGCGTGGCCCGCGACGCTGCCGGCCGCGGCCTCAAGGTCGTGCTGGCGGAAAAGGACGATCTGGCGCAGGGGACGTCGTCGCGCTCCGGCAAGCTGGTGCATGGCGGCTTGCGCTATCTGGAATATTATGAGTTCCGCCTTGTGCGCGAGGCGCTGATCGAGCGCGAAGTGCTGCTCAACGCCGCTCCGCACATCATCTGGCCGATGCGCTTTGTGCTGCCGCACAGCCCACAGGACCGCCCGGCCTGGCTGGTGCGGCTCGGCCTGTTTCTCTACGACCATCTCGGCGGACGCAAGAAGCTTCCCGGCACGCGCACGCTCGATCTGCGCCGCGACCCGGAAGGCACGCCGATCCTCGACCAGTACACCAAGGGTTTTGAATATTCCGATTGCTGGGTGGACGATGCCCGCCTGGTGGCACTCAATGCGGTGGGCGCTGCCGAAAAGGGCGCGACCATCCTCACCCGCACGCCTGTCGTCTCCGCCCGTCGCGAAAAAAGCGGCTGGATCGTGGAAACGAAGAACCGCGATACCGGCGAGATCCGGACGTTACGCGCCCGCTGCATCGTCAATTGCGCCGGGCCATGGGTCACGGACGTCATCCACAATGTCGCCGGATCGAACTCGTCGCGCAATGTGCGTCTGGTCAAGGGCAGCCACATCATCGTTCCGAAATTCTGGTCGGGCGCAAATGCCTATCTGGTCCAGAACCACGACAAGCGCGTGATCTTCATCAACCCTTATGAGGGCGACAAGGCCCTGATCGGCACCACCGACATTGCCTATGAAGGTCGCGCCGAAGACGTTGCGGCGGACGAGAAGGAAATCGAATATCTGCTGACCGCCGTGAACCGCTATTTCAAGGAAAAGCTGCGCCGCGAGGACGTGCTGCACTCCTTCTCCGGCGTGCGCCCGCTGTTTGACGATGGCAAGGGCAATCCTTCCGCCGTCACCCGCGATTATGTCTTCGACCTCGATGAAACCAACGATGCGCCGCTGCTCAATGTCTTTGGCGGCAAGATCACCACGTTCCGCGAGCTGGCGGAGCGCGGCATGCATCGCCTCAAGCACATTTTCCCGAACATGGGCGGCGACTGGACGCATGACGCGCCGCTTCCGGGCGGCGAAATCGCCAATGCCGATTATGAAACCTTCGCCAATTCCCTGCGCGACACCTATCCGTGGATGCCGCGCATGCTCGTCCATCATTACGGGCGTCTCTATGGTGCACGCACCAAGGACGTGGTTGCGGGCGCACAGAACCTCGAAGGGCTTGGCCGTCATTTCGGCGGCAACTTCCACGAAGCCGAAGTGCGCTATCTGGTGGCCAAGGAATGGGCGAAGACGGCGGAAGACATTCTCTATCGCCGTACCAAGCACTATCTGCACCTGACCGAAGCCGAACGCGCCGCATTCGTGGAATGGTTCGACAACGCCAATCTAGTTGCTTGAGGACGACATGGCCCTTACGCTTTCGCTCAACACCAATCCGCTGGTCAATCGCTTTGCCGAACCGGGCGACCTGATCGAAACGGTTGCCCGCGACCTGCGCCTGCGCGACCTCCAGCTTACGCATGAATTCATCAATCCGAGCTGGCACGCCTCGACCATCCGTCGCCTGACGCGTGACATGGACAAGGCCTTGCAGCGCACCGGCGTTCGCGTCACCTCCGGCATGACCGGTCCGTATGGCCGTCTCAACCATTTCGGCCATCCAGATGCGGAAGTGCGCCGCTATTATGTCGACTGGTTCAAGATCTTTGCCGACATCATCGGCGATCTCGGCGGCAAGTCGGTCGGCACGCAGTTCGCGATCTTCACCTATAAGGATTTCGACGACCCGGCGCGCCGCGAAGACCTCATCAAGATCGCCATCGATTGCTGGGCTGAAGTTGCTGAACATGCGGCGGACGCCGGTCTCGACTATGTGTTCTGGGAGCCGATGAGCATCGGGCGCGAGTTCGGCGAGACGATCGCCGAATGCATGAAGCTTCAGGATCGCCTCACCGCCGCCGACATGGCGATCCCCATGTGGATGATGGCCGACATCGACCATGGCGACGTGACCTCGTCCAACCCGGACGACTACGACCCTTATGCCTGGGCGCGCGCCGTGCCGAAAGTCTCGCCGATCATCCATATCAAGCAGAGCCTGATGGACAAGGGCGGGCATCGCCCATTCACCGCCGCGTTCAACGCCAAGGGCCGCATCCAGCCGGAGCCGCTCCTGAAAGCCTTCGCCGAGGGCGGCGCGGTGGATAATGAAATCTGCCTCGAACTTTCCTTCAAGGAACGTGAGCCGAACGACCGCGAAGTCATTCCGCAGATTGCGGAAAGTGTGGCTTTCTGGGCTCCCCACATTGACACCGGCGCCAAGGACTTGAAAATATAGGTAATTTCACCAACCGGACCGTTTTCGATGGCAGATGCTGACGATTCACTGGCGCTGCGCGCCGCCTGGCTTCACTTCGTGGGCGGCATGACCCAGTCAGCCGTTGCCAAGCGCCTCGGCCTGCCTTCGGTGAAGGCGCATCGCCTGATCGCCAAGGCTGTTGCCGACGGCGCGGTGAAGGTGAGTATCGACGGCGACATTACCGAATGCATCGACCTCGAAAACCGTCTCGCCGATATGTACGGCCTCGACTATTGCGAGGTCGCGCCCGACATTGGCGAGGAAGGCCTGCCCTTGATGGTTCTCGGCCATGCGGGAGCGGATTTTCTGCGCCGCGAGATCGAGCATGGCGATCATGAAGTCATCGGCATCGGCCATGGCCGCACGCTGTCTGCCGCCGTCAGCTACATGCCGCGTGTTGCGGCCAGCAATGTGCGTTTCGTTTCGCTGCTGGGTGGCCTCACGCGCAATTTCGCCGCCAACCCGCATGATGTGATGCACCGCATCGCGGAAAAAACCGGCATGCCCGCTTATGTGATGCCGGTTCCGTTTTTCGCCAACACGGCGGAAGACCGTGAAGTGCTGCTCGCCCAGCGCGGCGTCACCACTGTTTTCGACATGGGTTGCCGCGCCGAACTGAAGATCGTCGGCATTGGCACAGTTGATGCGCAAGCCCAGCTCGTCACATCCGGCATGATAGAATTGAGTGAAGTCGAGGAGATTGCCAACCTCGGCGGCGTCGGTGAAATGCTCGGGCATTTCTTCGACGCAAACGGCCAGCGTCTCGAAACCGCGCTCACCGCCCGCACCATCGCCGCCTCGGTGGAAAACGCCGATATGAGCCGAATCATCGGGCTTGCGGGCGGCATCTCCAAGGCGGAAGCCATTCGCGCCGTGCTGAAAAGCGGGCGGCTCTACGGTCTCATTACAGATGAGCGCACGGCAAAGGCCCTTGTCCGGCAACCGAATGGAAAATAACAAAATCACATTTTCTCGTGGATTTTTTTGTGATTTTGTGATCTAACTTCATGCAATAAATGTTCCGCCAACAGATCGGATAAAGCGTGAAGCGCGACGACAGAAGACAGGCGATCATAAACCTTCTGATCGAAAATCAGGCCGTCGACCTGGACGATCTGGCGGATCGGTTTGCGGTTTCCAGAATGACGATCCACCGCGATCTGGATTCGCTGGAGCATTCCGGCGTACTACGCAAGGTGCGCGGCGGCGCGACCATCGATACCGGCACCCAATTCGAAAGCGATTTCCGTTTCCGCGAGCGGCAGGACGGCGAAGCAAAACAGAAAATGGCCCGCGCCGCGCTCGAGCTTGTCGAACCCGGCATGACCGTTATGGTCAATGACGGTTCCATGGCGGCGGTTCTCGGCGGCATGCTGCTGGAAAAGCGCCCATTGACCGTTATCACAAACAATGCCGTCATCGTCGATGAGTTGAAGGGCGAGAACGGGATCAATCTGATCGCGCTCGGCGGGACCTATTCAGCCAAGTTCAACGCGTTTTTCGGTATCCTGACGGAAGAAGCGCTGTCGCATTTGAGCGCCGATATCGCCTTCATTTCGTCGCCCGCCGTCAACGGGCAGCTTGTCTATCACATGGATGAAAACGTGGTGCGCACCAAGCGCGCCATGACCGCATCTGCCGCCCGCACCTGCCTTCTCGTCAATCACCAGCGGTTCGGACGCCCTGCCCTCCACGTCATGGCAAACCTGTCGGATTTCGACGCGATCATCACCGATTCATCACCCGGCGCGGCCATACTGGACGAGCTAGAGCAGGCCGGGATCAGACTGACAATAGCAGCAGACTAGGAACAGTTACGCATGAGCAGATTCTGGGTTGGAACGAGTTGGAAAATGAACAAGACGCTGGCCGAAGCCCGTGTCTTTGCGGAAGCGCTGAAAGCTGCCGACGGCGGACGTTCCGCCGATATCCAGCGCTTCGTCATTCCACCGTTCACCGCCGTTCGCGAAGTGAAGGAAATCCTGTCCGGCACCTCCGTCAAGGTGGGCGCGCAGAACATGCACTGGGCCGACCAGGGCGCATGGACGGGCGAAGTTTCGCCGCTGATGCTGAAAGATTGCAATCTCGACATTGTTGAACTCGGCCATTCGGAACGCCGCGAGCATTTCGGCGAGACCAACGAGACGGTTGGCCTGAAAGTGGAAGCCGCCGTGCGCCACGGCCTGATCCCGCTCATCTGCATCGGCGAAACGCTGGAAGACCGCGAAAGCGGACGCGCGGCTGAAGTGCTGGAAGAAGAAGTGCGCGGTGCGCTTGCCAAGCTTTCCGACGACCAGAAAAAGGCTGAAATCCTGTTCGCCTATGAGCCCGTGTGGGCCATCGGCGAGAACGGCATCCCCGCTTCCGCCGATTATGCCGACGCGCGGCAGGCCGAAATCATTGCTGTTGCCGAAAGCGTTCTCGGACGCCGCGTGCCTTGCCTCTATGGCGGCTCGGTCAATCCCGGCAATTGCGAAGAACTCATTGCCTGCCCGCATATCGACGGCCTGTTCATCGGCCGCTCGGCGTGGAACGTGGAAGGCTATCTCGACATTCTGGACAAGTGCGCCAGAAAGATTCAATCCAATTAAAGGAGCAATCCCATGAAAGTAGCAGTAGCAGGCGACAGCGCCGGCGAAGGTCTGGCCAAGGTTCTCGCCGATCATCTCAAGGACCGTTTCGAGGTTTCGGAAATCTCGCGCACCGATGCTGGCGCGGATGCGTTCTACGCCAACCTTTCCGACCGCGTGGCTTCCGCTGTTCTCGACGGCACCTATGACCGCGCCATCCTCGTTTGCGGCACCGGCATCGGCGTGTGCATTGCCGCCAACAAAGTTCCGGGCATCCGCGCCGCGCTGACGCACGACACCTATTCGGCAGAACGCGCAGCGCTTTCCAACAACGCCCAGATCATCACCATGGGCGCCCGCGTCATCGGTTCGGAAGTGGCCAAGACCATTGCCGATGCCTTCCTCGCGCAGACCTTTGACGAAAACGGCCGTTCGGCTGGCAATGTCAACGCGATCAACGAAGTTGACGCGAAATACAACAAGGCCTGATTGTCCGGATTTGTCACACCGGCCCGAAAATGATTTTCGGGCCGGTGTGAACGGAACGCCTCAATTTTCAGGAATTATGGCGGCATAATCCCTTGCGCCGTGCAGGACATGGACGACAACCAACTGGTCGGCATCCACACGGTAAAAGATCAGATAATTGCCGTGAACCTTTCGGCGAATGCCCTGCTTTTCATATCGGGGCACTATGGGAAAAGCCTTTGGAGAGGCAGCAAGCGCCAGGCATTCCCGTTCTATTTCATCAATAAAGGATAAAGCTCTGAGCGGATTGTCCCTCGCGATATAGTCGCCTATCCGCAGGAGGTCATCCGTCGCTTCGTCCGTGAAATGGACCTTCATTCGGTCGTGTCCGGCAGCATTGCCTGATAGCGTTTACGCAAGGCCCCGAAAACCTCCTCCGAGCCGGATGTGCGGTTCGCATCAGCGTCGGCAATCCCGCGCATGATCGAGGCGTCGAGCGCAGCAAGCCGGGTCTCCCGCTCCTGAACCAGACGCACGCCTTCTCGCAAAACCTCGCTTTTCGAGCCGTATCGCCCCGTATCGACAAGGTTTTGAATGTAGCTTTCAAGCTGCTTGCCAAGGTCTGCGCTAATCATGGTTGGCCTCCATTGGTTGCGGGATCGCAGGATAAGGCCATTATCAACTATTATCAACGCTCCTCAAAAGCAAAAAAACGGAGGGTTTCCCCTCCGCTTTTCTTTTGTCATTTCAGCAAAGATTTAGCTGAACTTCGGGTCCAGCGAACCATCGCGATAGCGCTTTGCCATGTCCGAAAGCGGGATCGGGCGGATCGAGGCGGCATGACCGGCAGTGCCGAACTGCTCGAAACGCTCCTTGCAGAGCTTGGTCATGGCAGCCATTGCTGGCTTCAGGTATTTGCGCGGGTCGAACTCGCTCGGGTCTTCCTGCAGGACGCGGCGGATCTGGCCGGTCAGCGCCATGCGGTTATCCGTGTCGATGTTGATCTTGCGCACGCCATGCTTGATGCCGCGCTGGATTTCCTCGACCGGAACGCCCCACGTCGGCTTCATCTGGCCGCCATACTTGTTGATGATTTCCTGCAATTCTTCCGGCACCGACGACGAGCCGTGCATGACAAGATGCGTGTTCGGCAGCTTGCGATGAATTTCCTCGATCACATGCATGGCGAGGACGGAACCGTCCGGCTTGCGGCTGAACTTGTAGGCGCCATGCGAGGTGCCCATGGCAATCGCCAGCGCATCGACCTTGGTTTCGCGCACGAACTTCACGGCTTCGTCCGGATCGGTCAGAAGCTGGTCGTGCGACAGCACGCCTTCCGCACCGTGGCCGTCTTCGGCATCGCCCATGCCGGTTTCGAGCGAGCCCAGCACGCCAAGTTCGCCTTCCACCGAAATGCCGCCCAGATGCGACATCTCGCTGACCTGACGCGTGACCGAGACGTTATAGTCCCAGTCGGCAGGCGTCTTGCCGTCCGCCTTCAGCGAACCGTCCATCATGACGGAGGTGAAGCCTGCCTGAATGGCGGTCATGCAGGTGGCGGCTTCATTGCCGTGGTCGAGATGCACGCAGACCGGGATATGCGGATAGATTTCCGTCACCGCGTCCATCATGTGACGGAGCATGATATCGTTGGCATAGGCACGCGCGCCGCGCGAAGCCTGCAGGATCACCGGCGCATCGACGGCATCCGCCGCTTCCATGATGGCCAGCGCCTGTTCCATGTTGTTGATGTTGAATGCCGGTACGCCGTAACCCTTTTCAGCGGCGTGATCGAGCAATTGCCGCAGCGTAATGCGCGCCATTTTCCAGACTCCCTTGAATTCCCACTATCAGACTATTTCGCGAAATATTCGCCGAGGATATCCACCTCTTCGGCCACACCGAACACCAGCGCGCTGCGCTCATGATAGGTTTGCGGCACGATATCGAGGATCGGCATTGCACCATTGGTTGCCTTCCCGCCTGCCTCGCGGGCGAGAAAGGCAATCGGATTGGCTTCGTAGACGAGCCGCAGGCGGCCCTTCTCGTAGCCGGGGCGGCTGTCATTCACATAGAAGAACAGACCGCCGCGCTGCATGATGCGGTGCATGTCGCCCACCGCGGCACCAAGCCAGCGCATGTTGAAATTGCGCCCGCGCGGACCGTCCTTGCCGTTATAGGCATCGTCCACATAGGCCTTCATGCCGGGGGACAGATGACGATACACGGATGCGTTGAACGCCAGATCAGACGTGCGTTCCGGCAGCGTCACCTTGCGGCGCGTGATATGGAAAACACCGCTCGCCGGGTCGAAGGTCGCGAAGATCACGCCCTCGCCGACCGAAAAGCCAAGATCGACCGAATTGCCGTAGGAAACATAACCGGCTGCAATCTGGCGGTTGCCGGGCTGCAAAAACGGCTCTTCCACATCGGCGGGAAGGATCGAGAAGATCGTGCCAAGCGGTGCACCGAGACCCACATTGCCAGAGCCATCAAGCGGATCGATGGCGACGGCGATCAATCCATCGGCCTTGCCTGCCACCGGCAGGTCTGCTTCTTCCGAAAGAATGGAGGCAGCGCCTGCGGCAATCAGCAGTTCGACAAACAGGTTGTGCGAACCGACATCGATGCACTTCTGCTGGTCCTGATCGCTGTTGACGCCAACGAGCTTGCCCGGATCGCCGGGAAGCGAGCCGCGTGCGATACGACCGGCAAGCCGCGTCGCGCCAGCCAGAATGGCCTTGATCGCATCGGCGGTCGCAAGGCGCAAACCATCCTTGCCAGCCCAGTTGTCGAGATAGGCTCCGACCGCTTCGGCTTCCACGCGATCGCTATCGCCCACCAGAACCAGTGGAGAAAAATTGCCAGCCATCGTCATTTGCCCTGCTCCAGCAAGAATTTTGCGCGGGCGATAATCGCCTCCGCCGTGATGCCGAATTTTTCATAAAGCACTTCGGCAGGGGCCGAAGCGCCGAAGCCATCCATGCCGATCACATCGTCTTCGCTGTCGACATAGCGTGTCCAGCCGAACTTGCCCGCAGCTTCCACGGCGATGCGCGGCGCATCGCCCAGCACGCCGTTACGGTATTCCTTGCTCTGCTTTTCAAAGAGGTCCCAGCTCGGCATGGAGACAACCGCCGTTGCGATGCCTTCCTCGGCGAGCTTTTCGGCAGCCTTCACAGCGAGCGAGACTTCCGTGCCCGTGGCAAGCAGCGTGATCTGGCGTTCGCCCTTTGCTTCACGCAGCACATAGGCGCCGCGTGCGGAAAGGTTCTCGCCATTGTCGGTGCGCAACTGCGGCACGTTCTGGCGCGACAGGGCCAGAACCGAAGGCGTATGCGGGTCGGAAACCGCCACAGCCCAGCATTCCAGCGTTTCAATCGTATCCGCCGGGCGGAAGACATGAAGGTTCGGCATGGCGCGCAGGCTGGCCAGATGTTCGACCGGCTGGTGCGTCGGGCCGTCTTCGCCAAGACCGATGGAGTCATGCGTCAGCACATGGATAACGCGCACGCCCATCAGCGCCGAAAGGCGGATGGCGTTGCGGGCATAATCGGAGAACACCATGAAGGTGCCGCCGTAAGGAATGAAGCCGCCATGGACCGCAATGCCGTTCATGGCCGCGCCCATAGCGAACTCACGCACGCCGTAGCTTACATAGCGGCCGCTCTTTTCCGGCGTGAAATCGCTGTCGACAGCCGGAACGCGGGTGAGGTCAGCCGAGCCGCCGATCATTTCCGGGAGCGCCGCCGTCAGGCTTTCAAGCGCGATCTGGCTTGCCTTGCGGGTTGCAACGTTCTGCGGCTTGTCGAGCAGGCGCTGCTTGGCGTCGGCAACGGTCTTCTGGAAGCTTTCCGGCAGAGTGCCGGCAATACGGCGGTCGAATTCGGCGCGTTCACTCACGGGCAGCGCATCGACGCGCTTCTGCCAGGCTTCGCGTTCGGACGCGCCGCGGGCACCGGCTTCACGCCAGGCATTGAGCAACGGGGCCGGAATTTCAAAGGCTTCCGCCGTCCAGCCGAGCGCTGCCTTGGTGGCGGCATTTTCAGCGGCACCGAGCGGCGCGCCATGAACCCCACTCGTACCGGCGCGGTTCGGCGAACCGTAGCCGATGACGGTCTTGAGCGCGATCAGCGTCGGGCGGTGAGATTGAGCCTTTGCGCGGGTCAAAGCCGCATCGATGGCGTCGTGATCATGACCATCGACTTTTTCGACATTCCAGCCGCAAGCCTTGAACTTGGCCGGAATATCGTCGGTGAAGGCGATTTCCGTGCTGCCGTCGATGGTGATGCCGTTATCGTCATAGAGCACAATCAGCTTACCGAGGCGAAGATGGCCGGCAAGCGAAATCGCTTCCTGTCCCACGCCTTCCATAAGGCAGCCGTCGCCGCAGAAAACATAGGTGCGATGATCGACAATATCCTTGCCGAACTGGTCGGCCAGCGCGCGTTCGGCGATTGCCATGCCGACCGAGCTTGCAAGCCCCTGACCGAGCGGCCCGGTGGTCAGCTCCACGCCTTCGGTGTGGCCATATTCCGGATGCCCTGCGGTCTTTGAACCCCACTGGCGGAAGTTCTTCAGCTCGTCGATGGACACGTCCTTGTAGCCCGCAAGATAAAGCGCGCTGTAAAGCAGCATCGAACCATGGCCGTTGGAAAGCACGAAACGGTCACGATCCGCCCATTTGGGTGCCGAGGCGTCGAATTTCAGATGCTTCGAGAACAGAACGGCGGCGGCATCTGCCATGCCGAGCGGCATTCCCGGATGGCCGGAATTGGCGGCATCGACGGCATCAATCGAAAGAGCGCGAATGCAGTTGGCGAGTTGCAGCATATCTGATACGGGCGGGGCGAAATTCATCGGCGGCAACCTCCTTGCCAAATGCAAAGTCTCAGGCATTTCCGGCAAACGAAACCCGGGTTCCGACTCCGGCAGGCGTATAAACAACAAAGCCAGGGCGCATTGTGTAACGGCGACTGGATGCAATGCGCTCATGCTGCCCGGGATTGCGCGGTCCTGTGAGGGTCGGCCCCGGACACCAATTCCGGTAACACCGTTTCAAAAGCATAACAATATGGTCATAACATTATAACGATTTAAATGTGATCTTGAGTGTGATTTTTCTTTCCACACGCCTGTTTTAGCCTCGCCAGACGGGCGAAATCGCAGAATCAGCGTCGCGACTCACCCGCAAAACGCAAAAGGCAGCCCATGGATGACCACGGACTGCCATTGGAATGATCCTTGCGATGGGTGGATTACGCGCCCGCCATGCGCTGGCGGCGTTCCCGCAGCAGCATCGGACCATATTCCAGAACGTAAAGCCCGAAAGCGCCCATCCAGAGCAAGGCCGATGCGGCGAGGATGGTGTGAAAGAAATTCGGCATGATTTCCGCCAGCGGGCGGATCAGGGCAGCAGCGACAAGGCAGAGATAAGCGACCTGCGTGATGGGCGAGGCTGTCAGTTCGCGCCCGGTGTGGCCGCGTGTCGCCCGCGTCATGACGGCGAGCATCATGCAGCCCATCGCGCCCACAGTCACCACATGCAAGGCCGAATAAGGGTTGAGGCGATTGATGGCTGAGAGACCGATGGCGATGAAACCGAGCGGGATGAAGGCATAGGCGACGTGAAGCACGAGCAGCAGCTTTTCCCGCGCAACCGACCATCCCCGCCAGCGATAAAGCCGCACGATATGAAACAGCGCCGCAATCCACGCCAGAACTGCGGTGATCGTCTGGTCGGGAGCGGCGATCCAGCCGATGCAGGCCACCGCGCCGACAATAATGCTGAACCCGTCATAACGGTTGAACGGCACCGGAAAACGCGCCTTCCCCATCTTGTTCAGCCAGTTGCGGGTAAAGCTCGGTACGATGCGCCCGCCGATCACCATCACCAGCAGGACATAGGCGCTGACCCCGATGCGGTTGGCCAAGGCTACATCGCCATCGGTCAGGATCAGATAATGAAAGACCAGGTTGGCGACCATCACCGTCGCGACGCCAATCAGCACCTTCAGGTTTTTCCATTGGCGTCCGGCGATGATTTCCCGCCCGCAGATGAAAAGCAGCGAAGGCAGGAACAGGCTTTCGACCGCAACGGCAAACCGCACATCGATAAGGTCAGGCTCCAGAAACACCAGCCGCCCCGCAAGCCACACGCCGACAATTATAGCGAGCGGCGTTCCCGATACGGGCAGGCCACCCGTCCAGTTCGGAATGGCTGTCAGCAGAAAGCCTGCGAGAACGGCGGAAGAGAAACCGAACACCATTTCATGGGCGT
Source organism: Ochrobactrum sp. AP1BH01-1 (assembly GCF_018066705.1). Classification (NCBI taxonomy): domain Bacteria; kingdom Pseudomonadati; phylum Pseudomonadota; class Alphaproteobacteria; order Hyphomicrobiales; family Brucellaceae; genus Ochrobactrum; species Ochrobactrum sp. AP1BH01-1. The sequence goes on from NZ_JAGPOU010000004.1 coordinate 224,501, forward strand.
GCCAGTTCAGCCCGCCATAGGAACCGCCGAGCGGCATCCCGAGCGTCAGCGACAATATCCACAAAAGCATGGCCAGAACGGCCCATATGGCTCCGCCCAGAAAGAATGGGCGGAAGCCATAGCTGAGGAGGACGGGACCGGTCATCTTCAGTCCGCGCGGCATACCTTTTTGATCGGATGGCATCGCAGCAGGTACTGCCTGCAGGCCTGGCTGTCTGGTCATGATGTCCTCGCCATGAAGCCGGTCAAGTCCGGCTCATCGAGTTTCGATACTACTTGCCATATTACTGAGCGCTGGCGATGACCTTTTCCAGCCGCTCCTGAACGACCTTCGGCTTCTTGGCCGAAACGATCCGGTCGAGATTGGCCGGACTGTCGCCGACGGCGATCAGCGCGATCATGCCCATGGCATAATGCGGGGTGCACTTTACCAGATAGGCGCCGGGTTCGGTAACCGTCAGCACATAATTCTCGTTGATCTTGCTTTTGAACTTCTCCGCGCCTTCAGGGATCATGTCCTTGATGGATTCGACATTGTGTCCCTTGTCGACCGGCACGAAGGTGATCGTGTCGCCGGGATTGGCCTTTATATAGGCGGGTTCGAAAACCATGGCGCCCTCAGCACCCTTGTTGAGCATATGGACTTCGATATTTTCGGCAAGAGCGGGGGCCGCCAGCACAGCAAGAATGCCTGCTGCAGCAAATTTGATTGCGAGTTTACGCATTTTCGTCCTGATCTCCATCGGATGGGCGCAGCTGCCGTCTCGGCTTCAACGCGCCACACAACGGGATTTAGACCTGCCGCCTGCCGATCTCTTTGATCTGGATCAAACAGTCTGAGTTATTCATGATAATATCGCTCAAATTTCAATCGGAACAAGCGATTGATTTTCCGCGCCCGGCCATCGCATCATTCCGGACGGCTGACAGCCCTTTTGCCGCAGGCTCCGGTCCGCTTGCCCGGCATGACAACCCTGCATGCATCTTGTATGCATTTTAGGGAACAATATTCGCTGCAAGGGATGAGAGAATGAGCGACACCATTTCGATTTCGACAGACGAACTCGCCGGGCTTGTGCGGGAAATCCTGAACAAGGCGGGTTTCAGCGCCGACCATGCCGCAGCCATCGCCAAGACGATTGTGGCGGGCGAGCGCGACGGCTGCAAATCGCATGGTGTCTACCGCATTGAAGGCTGCCTGCGCACGCTGAAAAGCGGCAAGGTGATTGCCGATGCCGATCCGGTCGTCACGACCGACGACAGCGCCGTTGTTCGCGTCGACGCCAAGGGCGGCTTTGCCAATCTGGCCTTTGAACGCGGCACGCCTGCCCTCGTCGAGAAGGCGCGCAAGCTCGGCGTCGCGGCGCTGGCGATCAACGACTGCACCCATTTCGCAGCCCTCTGGCCTGAAGTGGAAGCGCTCGCAGAACAGGGGCTTGCCGCAATCGCCATGTGCCCGAGCTATGCAACCGTTGCGCCCGCAGGTGGAACGAAGCCGCTTCTCGGCACCAACCCGTTTGCCTTCGGCTGGCCGCGCCCCGGCGATTATCCTTATGTGTTCGACTTTGCCACCAGCGTTGCCGCGCGTGGCGAGCTGGAGCTTTATCGCCGCGCCGGAAAGCAGCTGCCCGAAGGCTGGGCCGTCGATGCGGACGGCAATCCGACCACCGATCCGGAAGCCGCCCTTGCGGGCGCGATGCTGCCATTTGGCGGGCACAAGGGATCGGCCATTTCCACGATGATCGAACTTCTGGCCGGTGTGATGATCGGTGATTTCACCAGCCCCGAAGCGCTCGACTTCCTCGGCACGACGACGCTTGCGCCGCGCCATGGCGAGCTCATCATCGCCTTCGACCCTGCCCGCATGGCGGGCGGTCGCGGCAACCCGCAGGAGCGCGGCGAAATCCTGATTGATGCGATTGCCGGACAGGGCGCGCGCCTGCCGTCGCAGCGCCGCTTTGCCGCCCGCCGCGATTCACTCAGCAAAGGCATCACGCTGACCGCCGCCGAAATGGCGCTGCTGGAAAAGCTGAAGGAAAAGAGTCTGGACGCCGTGTCCTGATCTTATAAAAAAGGCGCCGAACTCGGCGCCTTTTTCTTTACTTATGATGATTTCAGGCGGCGTATTTTGCTGCCGCGCTGCCCTGCTTGTTCCAGCCTGCATACCAGTCCTGGAACAGCTTGAGCTGGGTTTCGCAATAGCCGCGCTGGCTATCGGAGAGCTTGTCCGTCTCGTTGAAATGCAGCTCATATTCGGGATTGCCGGTCAGGACCATCATGTGCTTGTAGAAGAGAACGAGGTCCGGGCCTTCATCGAAGGACGACAGAACGTCGAGCGCGGCTTCGAGTTCCAGCGCCAGCTTGCGCGCTTCGACGTCGCCGGTGGCTGCGGCCTTCGACAGGGCAACCAGATGCTGCACTTCCTTCGGCAGCACATTGCCGATGCCGGTGATCGCGCCGGTTGCGCCGCAATTGACGAAGCCGTGGAAGACGCCGGTATCGACGCCGACCATCAGGGTCACATCGTCATCGGCGCTGGTGATGTTTTCAGCAGCGTAACGCATGGCTTCCGCGCCGCCGAATTCCTTGAAGCCGATGAGGTTCGGATGTTCTGCGCGCAGCGCGAAGAACAGGTCGGCGCGGGTCGCAAAGCCGTAATACGGACTGTTGTAGATGACAGCCGGAAGGTCGGGAGCAGCCGACAGGATCGCCTTGAAATGCGCCTTCTGCGCCGAGATCGAAGAGCCGCGCGAGAGAACGCGCGGAATAACCATCAGGCCCTTCGCGCCGACTTTCTGCGCGTGCGCGGCATGGGCGGCGGCAATCTTCGTGTTGACCGCGCCGGTGCCGACGACGACAGGCACGCCAGCTTTAGCAAGCGCCTCGACGCCAGCCATGCGTTCCTCGTCCGAGAGGAGCGGCCAGTCGCCCATCGAACCGCAATAGACGACCGCAGACATGCCCTTCGCGATCAGTTCCTTGCCCTTGCGGACCAGCGCATCGAAATCCGGGGTGCGGTCGGGCTTGCAGGGGGTCATGAGGGCCGGAATGCAACCGGAGAAAATGTTAGAGGTCATAGCGTCGTTCCTTGGACGTTTTTCCTTGAGCGTTTTCACGCAAGCTGGATCTACAATCGGTCTGCCAAACCTTGTATTGAATCAAATATACACTTTGTATTTTTCTTGTCGACCAAAATTTTGTTTCGGGTTAGGATTGCTTGACGGGTGCGATTTAAACTGGTGTTAGAATGCAGTTGTGCTGCGTCGCATACACCGAAAGAGGACAGACAGGACATGGACAAAGACGACGCAAACCAGACAGCCGACCGGAAGAAGGGTTCAGGCGTAAAGCTGGTTTACGACGTGCTGCGTGACGAAATTATCGATCTTTCGCTCGCGCCGGGCAGCCCCATCGATGAAAACCAGCTCGCAGAGCGCTTTTCCATGTCGCGCACGCCGATCCGCGAGGCGCTGGTGCGGCTTGCGAGCGACGGCTTCGTGACCACGCTGCCCAACCGCTCGACGGTTGTTTCCAATATCGATTTTCTGAGCCTGCCCGCCTTTTTCGACGCGGTAACGCTCATGTACCGCGTGACGACGCGGCTTGCCGCCCGCAACCGGACCGACAAGGACCTTGAGAACATCCGGGCGCATCAGGAAGCTTTTGCCCGCGCCGTCCGCTCGCAAAACGCGCTGGAAATGATCGCGACGAACCGCGACTTTCATGCCGCCATTGCCGAAGCGGGCCGCAATCCCTTCTATACCACGTTCTTTTCGCGGCTTCTCGATGAGGGACGCAGGCTGCTGCGCCTCTATTATCAGTCCTTCGCTGATCGCCTGCCGGAGCGTTACGTCACCGAGCATGAGGACATGATCCGCGCTATCGAAGAGCGGGATGTCGACACCGCCGATCTGCTTGGCAAGGCGCATGGCGATCAGATCGTCTATCAGATCCGCAAGCTGATTGCGGAAGACCGCCGCGATCAACTGGATCTGTAGGCAGCTGTTAAATCACTTCCAGCGATTGCCGGGATTCCGCCACGCGGTCGAACCATCCGAGCACGGCCTTGCTGTCGGGCGCCAGAAGAACGCCGCAATCCCCGGCAAAGTCGTTCCAGCCCTCCACATAGGTTTCGCGCACCACGGTCAGCACCGGAATCTGGCGCGCATAGGCCGTTTCGATGATGGAGCGGAAACCATGCCCTTCCGTCTCGCCCTTGCCGAAACGGTTGAGGATCAGAATATCGGCGCCGTCGTCTAGTTCCGCCAGAAGCGAACCTGCCACATCGGCAAGGGCTGCCGGATCGAGGCGGCACCCCTTCGACCCGGAACCGAGCGACTGCGAAATGATCTGCGTGACGCCGGTGCCGATATGCTCGATCTCTATATCGCGGCAGCATTCCTCCCCGCCGGTTTCGCGACGCTGGAGAAAGCCCGCCACGCGCAGGCCAGCCTGCCTCGCCCGGTGCGCCACACCTGCCAGAAGCTGGTCCACCGGCACATCCTTTGCGGCGAGGATGGCGGCAAGCATCGGTTCGAGGCTCATGCCGCAGCTCCCTCGTTCGACAGCAGATCGATGCCGGTAATATCAGCATCGGCTGCGAGGATCGCGATATATTGCGACACGGCCTTCGACCAGGTGGAGGCTTCCAGCCAGCCCGCAATCCGGTCGGCCACATAGTCGAACGGCAGTTCCTCGCCTTCGATGCGGCGGTCAAGCCGCACGATATGAAAACCGAAGCGGCTTTCAATCGGATTGGCCGTGATCTCGCCTCCCGCCATGCGCTCCAGCGCCCTTTCAAATTCAGGCACCGTGCTGCCGCGCGTGAGCTGGCCCAGATTGCCGCCTTGCGCGCCCGAAGGGCAAGACGAATATTCATGCGCAACGGAAGCGAAAGTAGTGGGCTCGGCAATCACCGCCGAAGCCAGGCGGGCAGCGGTTGTCCGGGCCTTTTCGCGGGCTTGGCTGTCGGCAGGATCGGCGGTGATCAGGATATGGCTTGCCTCCAGAATGGGTGCACTGGCGAAGCGATGGCGGTTGTTTTCGTAAAAGCGCAAGGCTTCTTCCCGCGTGGCGGACGGCACTTCAACCTCCAGTTCGATCACCATGCGCACCAGCGCATCCTCGTCGGTTTCGCTGCGGCCCTCGGCGTCTTTCTCGCGTTCCGGCACGATACCTGCTTCCCTTGCGCGCTGCAAAAGAAGCTCGCGGACCGCGAGCGCGCGGGCAGCGGCAAGAAGTGCTGCGCCCGGATTGTCCGACGGATGGTTTTGCGCCTCCGTCAGAATGTCGGTTTCGTTGATCGCCACGCCATTGACGGACACCGCATCGAAAACCGGACGCGGCTTTGGCGGAACCCGCGTATCCGGCTCCTGATAGGTCGTGTAGCCGGTTGGGTGATTGTGCTGCCCGGCAGCGGGTTGTTTCCGGTCGAAAAGCGTCACCATCAGCCCTACTCCGCAGGAACGCGCATATGTGAGGGCTGAGCCGTATGGTTGCGCTCACGCACCACCTGATAGCCCGGACGCCAGATATAGCGCACCGGCGCGCTCAGCATATGCACAAGACGCGTGAACGGGAACAGCAGGAAGATGGTCAGCCCCAGGAAGATATGCATCTTGAAGACAAACGACGCATCGGTGATGTAGCTCGATGCAGCCGGGTTGAAGGTGAAGATACCCTGCGCCCAGTTCATGAACGTCACCATTTCGCCACCGTCGATATGTTGCAGCGAGATCGGAATGGTGCCGAGGCCCAGCAGAAGCTGCACCCACAACAGCATGATGATCAGCGTATCGGTCGGCCTTGAAGATGCGCGGACACGCGGATCGAACAGGCGGCGATGCACCAGCATGCTGGCACCGATGATTGCCATAACCCCGGCAATGCCGCCCGCCACGACAGCGAGAATCTGCTTTGCCTCATGGCTGACGCCAAGCATGTCGAACACCCAGATCGGCGTCAGCAGGCCGACGAAATGACCGGCGAAGATGAACAGCACGCCGACATGAAACAGGACCGAACCCCACATGAGCTGCCTGCGCCGCAAGAGCTGGCTTGAGCCCGAACGCCATGTGTAAGGCTCGCGGTCGTAGCGAAAGATCGAGCCGAGCGCGAGCACGCTCAATGCGATGTAGGGATAGATGCCGAAAAGAAACGTATGGAGGTAAGCCATTTTCCGTCTCCTATAGATGTGAAGGGTTGGACGGGGTGCCGGGCTTGCGCTGTGCCGCACGCATCTGCATGCGCAGCCGGTCCGGGCCGCAGGCGTTTTCACCCGCATTGCCGCCGAACGTCACCGCTTCTTCTTCCCAGATGCGGTCGAGCGCGGCGAGGTCGTTCGGGTCGTCTTCTTCCTGCCGAAGCAATTCTCCCACGAGGTTCTTGTCCGGCTTGGCGTTGGCGACATGCAGGAGCGCGGCAAAGGCATTGGCATAGGGCGACTGGCGCTTGCGCAGCCGCTCGCCGATGGCCGCCGTGATATGGCCGGTCTGGGTGAGAAGATCGTGTATCTCTTCGGCTGAGCCTGTGGACAGGAATTCGAGGAACAACGGCAGGTAATCCGGCAGTTCCTTGGCATCCACGACAAAGCCGTTGTCGTCATACATCTTCATGAGATCGACCATGGCCTGGCCGCGGTCGCGGCTTTCGCCATGCACGTGCTCGAAAAGATGCAGCGACAGCGACCGCGTGCGGTCGAAAAGATGCACATAGCGTTCCTGCGCCTCGTAGAGATCGCAGTCGCAGACATAATCGACAAGACTGTCGAGAAGCCTGCGGATGCCGGGCGAAAGGTTTTCCCCGGCCAACGCTTCTTTCAGCTCCTCCCCGCCCAATTGCAGCTCAGGCGTCGGATAGGAAAGCAGCAGCGAAATGATTTTCAGGGTCCTGTTCATTACACCTGCTCCCTGAAAATATCGGTCGGCGTTTGAACCACTTTCTGGCGCTTGGCGCCGAACAGGTCTTCCGTCGACGTGCCGCCCGAGCAGCCATTGCCGAAGGTGAAGCCGCAGGAGCCGCGCATGTCATAGGCGTCTTCCGTGACTTCGCGATGCGTGGTCGGGATGACGAAGCGGTCCTCGTAATTGGCAATGGCCATGATGTGGTACATTTCCTCGATCATCGCACCGCTCATGCCCACACGGTCGGCAATCGCCTCGTCGATGACGCCATCGACAGTCTTGGCGCGCATATAGGCGCGCATGGCGAGCATGCGTTCCAGCGCCGAGATGACCGGCTCTTCCTTGCCTGCGGTCAGGAGATTGGCGAGGTAGCGGACCGGGATGCGCATCGAGCGGACATCCGGCAGCGGGCCGTCCATGCCGAGCTTGCCCGCAGCGGCAGCCGATTGCAGCGGCGAAAGCGGCGGCACATACCAGACCATCGGCAGGGTGCGGTATTCGGGATGGAGCGGAAAGGCGATCTTCCAGTCCATCGCCATCTTGTAGACCGGCGAATGCCTTGCCGATTCCAGCCAGGCTTCCGGCACGCCGTCCTTGCGCGCCTGTTCGATCACGGCGGGATCGTTCGGATCGAGGAAGATGTTGAGCTGTTCCTGATAGAGATCCTGTTCGTTGGCCGTGGATGCGGCTTCCGAAATACGATCCGCATCATAGAGCATCACGCCCAGATAGCGGATGCGGCCGACACAGGTTTCCGAACATACGGTCGGCTGTCCGGCTTCAATACGCGGATAGCAGAAGATGCACTTCTCGGACTTGCCCGAACTCCAGTTGTAATAAATTTTCTTGTAGGGGCAGCCGGAGACGCACATGCGCCAGCCGCGGCACTTTTCCTGATCGATCAGGACGATGCCGTCATCCTCGCGCTTGTAGATCGCACCCGAAGGGCAGGCCGCAACGCAGGTGGGGTTGAGGCAATGCTCGCACAGGCGCGGCAGATACATCATGAAGGTATTTTCGAACTGGCCGTAGATTTCCTTCTCCACGCCTTCGAAATTGTAGTCCTTCGAGCGCTTGGCGAACTCGCCGCCGAGAATTTCCTCCCAGTTCGGACCCCATTCGATCTTTTCCATCCGCTCGCCGGAAATCAGCGAGCGCGGACGGGCGGTCGGCATGGTCTTGCTTTCGCCCGCTGTCTGGAGATGGCCGTAATCGAAGTCGAACGGCTCGTAATAGTCGTCGATTTCCGGCAGGTCGGGATTGGCGAAAATCTTGGCGAGGATGCGCCACTTGGAACCCATCTTCGGCTCGATCTTGCCGTTCTTCTTGCGGACCCAGCCGCCGTTCCACTTCTTCTGGTTTTCCCATTCCTTGGGAAAACCGATGCCGGGCTTGGTCTCGACATTGTTGAACCAGGCATATTCCACGCCTTCGCGGTTGGTCCAGACGTTCTTGCATGTCACCGAGCAGGTGTGGCAGCCGATGCACTTGTCGAGATTGAGCACCATTCCAATTTGCGCACGGATTTTCATTCTGCTGCCTCCTTTACGGCGGAGTTGCGGTTGCCTTCTTCAAGCGGCCCTTCCATCCAGTCCACATGGTCGAGCTTGCGCACGACCACGAACTCGTCGCGGTTGGCGCCGACGGTGCCGTAATAGTTGAAGCCATAGGACTGGTGGGCATAGCCGCCGATCATATGCGTCGGCTTGGTGATGATACGGGTGACGGAGTTGTGAATGCCGCCGCGCTGGCCGGTGAGCGGCGAGCCGGGCGTATTCACGATCTTCTCCTGCGCGTGATACATGAAGATGGTTCCATCCTTCATGCGCTGGGAGACGACCGCGCGGGCCACGATGGCGCCGTTGGCATTATAGACTTCCACCCAGTCATTATCGACGATGCCGGCCTTTGCTGCATCCGGCTCGGATATCCAGACCACCGGACCGCCGCGATTGAGCGTCAGCATCAACAGATTGTCCGTATAAGTGGAATGGATGCCCCATTTCTGGTGCGGCGTGATGAAGTTCAGCACCAGATGCGGCTGGCCGTCCGCCTTTTCGCGGATTGCCGGGTTGACCGTCTTGGTGTCAATGGGCGGACGATAGACGCAGAAGCCTTCGCCGAAGGCGCGCATCCACAGGTGATCCTGATAGAGCTGCTGACGGCCGGTCAGCGTGCGCCACGGGATCAGCTCGTGCACGTTGGTATAGCCCGCATTGTAGCAGACATGCTCGGATTCCAGCCCCGACCATGTCGGCGAGGAGATGATCTTGCGCGGCTGCGCGACGATATCGCGATAGCGGATCTTCTCGTCTTCCTTGGGAAGAGCCAGATGGGTGTGGTCGCGGCCGGTGAACTTCGACAGCGCTTCCCATGCCTTGACCGCCACTTCGCCGTTGGTTTCGGGCGCAAGCGAGAGAATAACCTCGGTTGCGTCGACATCGGTATAGATGCGCGGACGCCCTTCGGTCGCGCCCGGCTCATGAACCTTGCCGTTCAGCTTGCCGAGAAGCTCGACCTCATGTTCGGTGTTCCACGAAATGCCCTTGCCGCCATTGCCAAGCTTGTTGAGAAGCGGCCCGACGGAGGTGTAGCGCTTGTAGAGGTTCGGATAATCGCGCTCCACGACCACGACCGATGGCATGGTCTTGCCGGGGATCGGCTCGACCTCGCCCTTCTTCCAGTCGAGAACATCCTTGGGCTGCGCCAGTTCGCCCGCCGTGTCATGCAGGGTCGGCACCAGAACGATGTCCTTCTCGACGCCCAGCACTTCCGGCGCCACTTCCGAGAACTTCTTCGCGATGCCCTTGAAGATGTCCCAGTCGCTACGTGCTTCCCATGCCGGATCGGCGGCGCTCGACAGCGGATGGATGAAGGGATGCATGTCGGAGGTGTTGAGGTCGTTCTTCTCGTACCAGGTGGCAGTCGGCAGAACGATATCGGAATAGACGCAGGTCGTGGACATGCGGAAATCGAGCGTGACCAGAAGATCGAGCTTTCCTTCCGGCGCATTCTCATGCCACACGGCCTCGCGGCTTTCCTGCGCGCCTTCCTGTCCCAGATCCTTGCCAAGCAGGCCGTTGGAGGTGCCGAGCAGGTGCTTCAGGAAATATTCATGCCCCTTGCCCGACGAACCGAGCAGGTTCGAGCGCCAGACGAACATGTTGCGCGGCCAGTTGGCCTCGTGGTCCGGGTCCTCGCAGGACATGGTGACCGTGCCGTTCTTCAAGGCATTCGCGATGAAGTCCTTCGGCTCCTTGCCCGATGCGGCTGCCTCCCTGGCAAGCTCCAGCGGGTTGGTCTGGAGCTGCGGCGCGGAAGGCAGCCAGCCCATGCGTTCGGCGCGGATATTGTAGTCGATCATCGTGCCGTCCCACGCGCCGTCCGGCGCGGTGGGCGAGAGAATGTCCTGCACCTTCACGGTCTCGTAGCGCCACTGGTCGGTATGCGCATAGAAGAAGGAGGTGGAGTTCATGTGGCGCGGCGGACGGTTCCAATCCAGCGCGAAGGCAAGCGCGGTCCAGCCGGTCTGCGGGCGCAGCTTTTCCTGCCCCACATAATGGCTCCAGCCGCCGCCGGACTGGCCGATGCAGCCGCACATCACCAGCATATTGATGATGCCGCGATAGTTCATGTCCATGTGGTACCAGTGGTTGAGACCGGCACCGAGAATGACCATGGAACGGCCATTGGTCTTTTCGGCATTGGTGGCAAACTCGCGGGCGACAGCAATGATCTGGTCGCGCGGGACGCCCGTGATCTTCTCCGCCCAGGCCGGGGTATAGGGCAGGCCCTCGTCATAGGATTTGGCAGAGTTCTCGTCGCCAAGCCCGCGATCGAGACCGTAATTGGCGGCGAACAGGTCGAACACAGTCGCGACCAGCACTTCGCCCTTCTTCAGCTTGAGCTTGCGGGCCGGGACCTTGCGCACCAGCACGCTGTCATGGTCCGTGCCTTCAAAATAATCGTGCTCGCGATTGCCGAAATAAGGGAATGCCACATCGGCAACGGCATCGTGCGCGCCCGGCTCAATGAAACTCTTGGCGAGTTCCACATCCTTGCCCTGGCCGTCCTTTTCTTCAAGGTTCCACTGGCCGTCATCGCCCCAGCGGAAGCCGATGGAACCCTGCGGCGCAACATAGGTGCCCGATTTCGTATCGAAGGCGACCGTCTTCCAGTCGGGATTGTTGGCCTCGCCCAGATCGCCCTTCAGGTCGGATGCGCGCAGGAAGCGGTCAGGCACGTAGCGTCCGTCCTTCTTCGTGAGCATGACCAGCATCGGAAAGTCGGAATATTTGCGGCAATAATCCTCGAAATAGGGAACCTGCCGGTCAAGATGATATTCGCGCAGGATCACATGGCCGAGCGCCATGGCAAGTGCCGCATCGGTGCCCTGCTTCGGGTGCAGCCAGAGGTCGGAGAACTTCGCGGCTTCCGAATAGTCGGGCGAGACCACGACGGACTTGGTGCCCTTGTAGCGCACTTCCGTATAGAAATGCGCATCCGGCGTGCGGGTCTGCGGCACGTTGGAACCCCAGAGCATCAGGAAGCCCGCATTGTACCAGTCTGCCGATTCCGGCACATCGGTCTGTTCGCCCCATGTCATGGGCGACGCGGGCGGCAGGTCGCAATACCAGTCATAAAACGACATGCAGACGCCGCCCAAGAGCGACAGGTAACGCGAGCCTGCCGCATAGGACACCATCGACATGGCCGGGATCGGCGAGAAGCCGATCACGCGGTCAGGCCCATAGGTCTTGGCCGTATAGGCATTGGCGGCTGCGATGATCTCGTTGACTTCTTCCCAGGTGGCGCGAACGAAGCCGCCAAGGCCGCGCACCTTCATATAGTCGGCGCGCTTGGCCGGGTCCTGCTGGATCGCGGCCCATGCAGCGACCGGCGTTTTCAGCGCACGTTCCTTGCGCCACAGCTTCAGCAGGCGCGAGCGGATCAGCGGATATTTCACGCGGTTGGCCGAATAGACATACCAGCTATAGCTTGCCCCGCGCGAACAGCCGCGCGGTTCGTGGTTCGGAAGATCGGCGCGGGTGCGCGGATAGTCCGTCTGCTGGGTTTCCCAGGTGATGATTCCGCCCTTGACATAGACCTTCCACGAGCAGGAGCCGGTGCAGTTCACGCCATGGGTGGAGCGCACGATCTTGTCGTGCTGCCAGCGCTTGCGATAGGCGTCTTCCCAGTCACGGTTTTCGTTGGTGGTGACGCCATGGCCTTCCGAGAAGGTGCCGACATTCTTGCGCGCAAGAAAGTTCAGGCGGTCGAGGAGTAGACTCATGATTTTATCCTCACATTATTTCGTTAGGCAGCAGCGGCGGCTGGCTTGCTGCGGTGCTCCACGTCGTAGAGCAGCCCGCCTTTTCGGGTGTAGACGGCCCAGGTGATGACGAGGCAGGTCACGTAGAAAATCAGGAAGGCCCAGAGCGCGGCTTCCGGCCCGCCGGTCATGCTGATCGAGGTGCCATAGCCCTTCGGGATGAAGAAGGCGCCGAAGGCGGCGATGGCCGAGGTGAAGCCGGTGATGGCCGCGGATTCCTTGTCCGCTTCGTGACGGCGTTCTTCCGGGGTGGCACTGGGCATGAGCCTGTCCATTTCCTTCGACATGATCGCCGGGATCATCTGGAAGGTGGAGGCATTGCCGATGCCGGTCGCGAAGAACAGCAGGACGAAGGAAGCGAAGAAGCCCCAGAACGCATTCGGCTGATCCTTGATGCCGACGAAGTAGAGCACGCCCGCCACGCCGATCATCATCAGCACGAATGCCCAGATGGTGACGCGGCCGCCGCCATACTTGTCCGCCAGCCAGCCCGAACCCGACCGCGACAGCGCGCCGACGAGAGGCCCGAGGAAGGCGAACTGAAGGGCATTCACTTCCGGGAACAGGATGTTGGTCAGAAGCGGGAAGCCCGCCGAATAGCCGATGAACGAGCCGAAGGTTCCCGTATAGAGCCAGCACATGATCCAGTTGTGCCTGCGGCGGAAAATGACGGCCTGATCGGCAAACGAAGCCTTGGCCGATGCGATGTCGTTCATGCCGAACCAGTTGGCGAAAGCCGTGATGACGATGAACGGCACGAAGATAAAACCGGCATTTTGCAGCCACAGCGGTGCGCTGCCCGCTTCGGTGGCGACCATTGCCGGATCGCCGCCAAGCTTGCCGAAGATGCCGGCGGTGATGACCAGCGGCACCACGAACTGCACGACGCTGACGCCGAGATTGCCGAGGCCCGCATTGAGCGCTGCCGCATTGCCCTTCTCGTGCTTCGGGAAGAAGAACGAGATGTTGGACATGGAGGAGGCGAAGTTGCCGCCGCCGAAGCCGCAGCAGAGCGCGAGAGCCAAGAAGACGAAGTAAGGCGTGTTCGGGTTCTGCACCGCATAGCCGATGCCAATGGCCGGAATGACCAGCGACCAGGTGGTCAGTGTGGTCCACAGGCGGCCGCCGAAGATCGGCACCATGAAGGAATAGAAGATGCGGAAGGTCGCGCCCGAAATGCCGGGGAGTGCCGCCAGCCAGAAAAGCTGGTCGGTCGTGAACTGGTAGCCCACCAGCGGCAGCTTCGCCACCACCACGGACCAGACCTGCCAGATGGCGAAGGACAAAAGAAGCGCGGGGATCGAAAGCCACAGGTTGCGCTTGGCGATCTTGCGTCCCTTCTGCTCCCAGAAAGCCGGGTCGTCCGGACGCCAGTCGGTCAGGACGGAATCGCCCTTTGCCGGCTTGATATCGGCTTTCTTCAACCCCTGCAATTCGGGGAATGCCGGAAGTTCGCCGAAAGCCTTGCCTTGCGCGGCGCGTTCCATCTGGCGGATCGAGACATGCATCCATGTGAACGACACGGCGACGATGACGAAGAGCAGCATGAAGCAGCTTGTCCAGAGGCCGGTCTGGTCGAGAAGCACGCCGAACAGGATCGGCAGGATGAAGCCGCCAAGACCGCCGATCATGCCCACCAGACCGCCGACCGAGCCGACATTGCCGGGATAATAGACGGGAATGTGCTTGAAGACCGCCGCCTTGCCGAGCGCCATGAAGAAGCCGAGGATGAAGACGGTGATGGTGAAGCCGATCACGCCCATTTCCGCATGGAAGGCCAGCGGGCCGTTATCGCTCTGGATGACATAATCCGTCGGCGGATAGGACAGCACGAAGGTTGCGACCAGCGCCACGGCGAAGGTCCAGTACATGGCGCGGCGCGCACCATAGACATCCGAAAGATGCCCGCCATAGGCACGGAAAAGACTGGCCGGGACGGAGAAGAACGCCGCGATGATGCCAGCAAGGCGAATATCGACGCCGTAGACATGGATCAGATATTGCGGCAGCCACAGCGCGAGCGCCACGAAGGCGCCGAAGACGAAGAAATAGTAGAGCGAGAAACGCCAGACCTGAATGTTCTTCAGCGGCTCCAGCTCCATCAGCGTGCTGGCGGGCTTTATGCCCTTGCTGCGGCGCTCGACCAGAACCGGATCGTCGCTCGTGGTGAAATAGAAGATGAGCGCCATGATGACCATCGCAGCCGCCCAGATTTCTGCGACCGCGTGCCAGCCAAAAGCGACCATGACCATCGGCGCGAAGAATTTCGTCACCGCCGAACCGACATTGCCCGCGCCGAAAATGCCAAGCGCGACGCCCTGCTTTTCCGGCGGATACCAGCGCGAGACATAGGCGACGCCGACCGAGAACGACCCGCCCGCCACGCCGACGCCAAGCGCTGCAATCAGCATCTGCGGATAGGTGGTGGCGTAGGTCAGCAGCCATGTGGCGACCGCCGAGACCAGCATTGTGAGCGTGAAGATGGCGCGCCCGCCATAGCGGTCCGCCCAGATGCCCAGAATGACCCGGATCAGCGACCCGGTCAGGATGGGTGTGCCGACCAGCAGGCCGAACTGCGTTTCGCTCAGTCCAAGCTCGGATCGAATTTCAATGCCGATGATTGCAAAGATGGTCCAGACCGCAAAACAGACCGTGAACGCGGTCGTACTCATCGCTAGCGCCGTTGTCTGCGCCCCGGGATTTTCCCCTGCGACATGTTGCATAGGCGTACTCCGAATTGAATACCATTGGGAGGTTTCGTATGCACTTATGCGTCGACTGCGAGATGAATACATTGATTAAGATCAATATCTCAGAACTATTCAAGTTGAATTTTAGTTCTTCATGACTTAAGGCCAACAATAGACCAAGTTGGGCGCAAGTATTGATTAATGCATATTGCACGATTGATATTTATCAATTATGTTAGCGGGCCATAACTTGCCCCCTGAAGTGAGGATCGATGCGGAGAGAAGAAATCGACGCGCTGAGAAATTTGCCGCTTTTCATGGACATGGCGGATGCCACGTTCGAGCGGATCGTGCGTCCAAGCTTCGTGCAGTCATTCCCGCCGCGCACGACCCTGATCCGGGAGGATGAGCCTGCGGACTTCCTGTTCGCGATCCTCGACGGGCTTGTGCTGATGTCGGCGAAATCGGACGATGGCGAGACTGCGCTGGAGATGCTCCGCGCCGACGATATCTTCATTCTCGCCGCCGTGCTCAACGACGATGTGTGCCTGCAGACCGCGCAGACGCTCACGCCCACCCGCGTGCTGATGGTGCCCTCCAGCCTGGTGCGCGATCTGATGAGCGAGGATGTCGGCTTCATGCGCGCCATCGTTTTTGAAACCGCGCGCGCCTATCGCCGTCTGGTGAAGGAACTGAAGGCGCAGAAGCTGCGCAGCAGCGTGCAGCGCCTCGCCAACTGGATCGTCAAGGAATCGCTTTTGAACGGCGGCGGCGACGTCGTGATGATCCCTTGCGAAAAACGCACGCTTGCCGCCTATCTCGGCATGACGCCGGAGAACCTGTCGCGCAATTTCGCGACACTCGGTTCCCATGGCGTCAGCGTGCAGGCTTCGGCGATCAGGATCACCAACAAGAACAAGCTCTTGCAATTTGCCGCCCCTTCCCACCTGATCGACAGGCAGGAACCGGCGCGCACGGCCGACAGGGTTTGAGACGCGCTTTCATCTTCCTGTCAAACAGAAAGACTATCCGGTGACTTTCTCGATTGAACGGGCCGCCGCCATGAAAGCACCTTTTATTGCACTGTTTCTCGCCCTTGCAACCAGCGCCGTTGCGCAGGAAATGCACAAGCCCGAACTGATCGGCGCTTTCACGCTGCCAACAGGCCTCAAAATCGATGGCGTGGAATTCGGCGGAATTTCCGGGCTCGACTACGACCCGCGTGAAGATGTCTATTACGCCATTTCCGACGACCGTTCGGAAAATGCGCCGGCGCGTTTCTACAAGCTCAAGCTCGCCATCGACGCTTCCGGCGTGCAGGGCCTCGACATTCTGGAAACGGTCACGCTTCTCGATAAAGCCGGCAAACCATTTGCGCTGAAGGACGTGGACCCTGAAAGCATCCGCTTCAACGCTGCCACCGGCACCATCTACTGGTCGAGCGAAGGCGACAGAAACGGCAGGCCTTTTGTCGGCGAAGCGAAGACCGACGGCAGCTTCATCCGCGAATTTGCCTTGCCGGAGGCCTATATTCCCGACGAGGCCAACACACGCGGCATCCGCAACAATCTTTCCTTTGAAAGCCTGACCATCACGCCGGATGGCAAGACGCTTCTGGCCGGTACTGAAAACGCGCTGGTACAGGACGGGGACAAGGCGACGCTCGACCATGGCAGCCGCTCGCGCATCATCGCCTTCGATCTCGCATCGGGCGATGTGACGGCGGAATATGCCTATGATACCGACCCGATCTTCACCAAGGCGACTGAGCCGCCTTTCTGGAACGATAACGGCATGTCGGAATTTGTTTCCGATGGAAACGATCTCCTCACCGTCGAGCGTTCATTCGCCATGGGCGTCGGTAATCGGATCACGCTTTACCGCGCATCCTTCGACGGCGTCAGCGATGTGAAAGACGTTCCGTCGCTCGCCAATCAGTCGGCAACGCCGCTCGCAAAGCAGCTTCTCCTGCAGCTCAATGAAGGCGATTTCGGCCTCGACATCGACAATATTGAGGCCATTACCTTCGGACCGATGGTTGACGGCAAGAGGACGCTGGTCCTCGCCTCGGACAACAATTTCAACCACGGTCAGGTTTCGCAGTTCATCGCCCTGAAGCTGCCCTGACAAATAGTGACCGCACTCAGGTCCAGAAATAGCGCACGATGTGAAAGAAGACCGGGGCCGAGAAGACAAGGCTGTCGGCCCGGTCGAGCATGCCGCCATGCCCTTCGATCATGTGGCCCCAGTCCTTCACGCCGCGATCGCGCTTGATCGCGGATGCGACAAGCCCGCCGAAGAAGCCCATGATGCAGGATGTTGCGGCAAGCGCGCCCGCCTGGAGCGGCGAAAACGGCGTCAGCCAGGCAAGCCCTGCCCCCAAAAGCGATGCCGCCGCTACCCCGCCCACAAAGCCTTCCCAGGTTTTTGACGGCGATATGCTGGGCGCGATGCGATGTTTGCCGAACAGCTTGCCGAAAATATATTGCAGCACATCGCTGCCCTGCACGGTCGCCACCAGAAAGGCGATCAAAAGCAGCTTCTTGCCGTCGAAGCCGGGAATATCCAGCGTCATCAGCGCTGGCACATGGCTGATGCAATAGACCGACAGCATGATGCCCCATTGCTGCTCGCTGATGCGTTCGAGAAAGCGCGACGTGTCGCCGGAAAGCGCCGTCAGCACCGGCATTGCGAGGAAGCAATAGACCGGAATGAAGATGGAATAGAGCCCGTACCAGTCGATCCAGATCAGGTAATACTGCACCGGAATGACCAGCAGGAACATGCCGAGCAGCACGCGGTGATCGGCGCGCCGCGTCTGCGTCAGCGTCGCATATTCGCGCAAGGCGGCAAACGAGATCAGCGCGAACAGAACGATCACCCCGCCCTTGCCGAACAGGAAGGCGATGCACATGGCGCCGACCATGATCCACCATGCCTTGATCCGGGCATTGAGATTGACCAGCGTGGATGAAAGCGGCTTTGGCGCGCGCCATGAAAGAACACCCGCAACGGCGCTTGCCGTTGTCAGAACGCCCATGAGGCCAAGGAATAGTCGGGTCGTTTCGCTCATGGCTGTTTACCGTTACGGGGCTGAATATCGAGAAGGCTCTGACGGGCGCGGGCGAGAAATTCCTTGCGGTCCTCGCCCTCGCGAAGCTGGACCGGCGCGCCGAAAATGACACGGCACAGAAGCGGCACCGGCAGCATCGCGCCCTTGGGCAGAACGCGTGACATGTTTTCGATCCAGCACGGCACCAGCTCGACATCTGGGCGCGCCAGCGCCAGATTGTAGATGCCGGAGCGAAAGCGCAGCAGCGCCTCTTCGGTCATGTTGCGCGTGCCTTCGGGAAAGATGATGAGCGAATGGCCATCGGCCAGCGCCTTCAGCATCACTTCCATCGGGTCCTGCGTGCGTTCCACCCAGTTGCGCTCGACAAGCACGGTGCGCAGCAGAACTTCCGCCATGAACTGGCGCACGCGGTTGCCCCGCCAGTAATCCGCACCAGCGACGGCGCGGGTGCGCGCACGCTCTTCCTGATCGAGACAGGAAGAAAGCAGGATGAAATCGCCATGGCTCGTGTGATTGGCAAAATAGATGCGCTGGTTGCGCGACGGGCCGGTGCCGCTCCAGATCGGCCGCACGCCGGTAATCCCGCGCGACAGGATGGCCAGAAACGAGCCGAAAATCGATTGCACCTGATGGCGGATCAGTTCCCGCATGTCACGGCCCCCACCCCAATGGCTGACCTGATGGCACTGTGGCCAGCAGAATGAAAAGCACGATCCCGAGCCCCATGAAGAACCGCAGGCGCCCCACGATGCGCCGCGAACCCTCGATCCGTGCCGCAAGCGGACGCAGCGGTCCCTCATTGGAGCGCAGCCCCATGCGTTCCAGAATTTGATCCACCTCGCCCAGGCCCGCCTCACCGGAACTGGCGATCAGGCGGAAAAGCGCTGCGTCGAACAACAGATGCGCCGCGATACCCAGCATGATCAGCGCGCTTGCGAGCAGCAGTGGCCAGATCAGCCAGAAAGCCAGATCGTGCACCGGGCGCAGGAAGGGCGCAGCCGCAAGAAGAACGACCGCGAGGGCAATGCCGGGAAAGGCGTTGCGGCGCAGCATGATCGCCGTGGAGGTTGCAGGTGAGTTCATGCCATCTCCCCCGTCAGATGTAGATGAACCGGCCAGCCCTTGGCGCGGATCAGCGCTTCGGCTTCCCGCGCATTGGCTGCGCGTCCGGTGGAAACGAGCCAAGCGACCGCAACCGTGGCGCTGCGCTGGAAACCGAGCGCGCAGCAGATGAGAACCGGACCGTGATGGCGAGCCGCTTCAACGGCATCGGCGGCCAGTTGCACTTTTTCCGATGGCGGCGCGATCAGGTCCAGCGTGGCAAAGCTTTTCCATTCGATGGAATGGCGGGGCGGCACCATTTCAGCGGCCAGATCGATGATGGTCGCAAAGGATGAAAGTTCTGCGGCTTTTGGAAAACGCCCGAGAAACACGCCATCGGCAAGCTCGACATGCGGCGGCAGGGTGCGCGTCCAGAAATGCACATTCAGCCGGGCAAAAAGCCGGTATGGCCAAAGCAGCCAGCGGCTTGCAAGACTGACCGATCCATCCGTCTGCTTCTGAAAAATGGCCGCACCGGCACAGAGATAGCCAAGCGCTACAAGGGCAAGCGCGGTTGCAGGCCAGAGCCAGAAAATCGCATAGCCTGTGACGGTGAGGCCGTGGATAGCGAACGCCAGAAACAGGATCGCGCCCGCCAGATAACAAAGCCCGATCCTTGTGGCTTTGGGATATGATGTGAGCCGGAACCCGGCCAGCGGCGAAGGGTTGTGGCGCGGAAAAAGCCACAGGGCGAACAGGCCGAGCAAAGCGCCCGCCGGAATATCGACCGCATGGTGCTGATAGGTGGTCAGCACCGACAGGCCGATCAGCAGGCACCAGACATGCCAGACCACGCGCACGGCACCGCCCATCACGCGGCGCATCTGGTCCCAGATGATGATCAGCAGCGCGATATGCAGCGAAGGTGCCTGATTGAAAGGCTTGTCGAACCCGCCAAGCACATCGAACATGAAGCCCGGAATGCCTGCCGTTGCCGGTTTTACGAAGGTCGCCGTCAGCGGAAAGGCGACGAAGCAGAAAACGGCGATGACCTGCGCCGTCAGATAACGCTTCGCCAGCCGGTCGACCTTTTCCGGACTGTCATTGGCGAACAGCGCAATCGCATAGAACAGGTTGACCGACCAATAGGGAACGATGCTCCACGCGATGAACGGAACCCGGCTTTCCCATGCGAAGGCAAGGTTCGGCACATGGCCTTGCTGCGATGCGAGCCAGTTGGCCGTACCGTAGGTCAGGTAGAAGAAGGGCGCGAGAAACAGAAGCCAAAGGATAGCGCGGCGGATCACAGGCCGCCGCGAAGATCCCTCGCGTTCCGTCAGTTGCACTGTCACGCTTTGCCGTCTCCCACGCGCTCCGCAATCGAGACGGTGAAAATGCCCCACTGGTCGATGCGCTGTTCGATCTTGCGATAGCCTGCCTTTTCGACAAGCTGGTCCATTTCGCCCTGCGTGCGGCGGCGCATCACCCACGCCTCGCCGCCACGATGCGAGGTCAGCGCCCGCGCGATCATTTCAAGCTGCGGATGCCAGGGCTGATTGGTGTAGATCAGCAATGAGCCGGGTTTTTGCACGCGGGCAAGCCCCGACAGCGAACGGTTGATCAGCGCGTTATCGGGGAAAAGCTCGTAAAGACCGGACACGATGGCAAGGTCCGGCTGCGGCGTGACCGCGGCAAGGCTTTCCTCATCGAAAGCGTCGCCTTCTTCCATATGGGCGATGGCTTCCAGCCCGCGCTCCCTGATGAGCTTGTTGCCAGCCAGCACATTGATCGGCGAATAATCGCGCAGGTGAATGCTGTCCGGCAAGTCGCCTGCGCGCACCACCGCATCGATGACATAGCGGCCATGGCCGCAGGCAATGTCGAGGATATTGGTCGAGCGGCCTTCGCTTTCGAGCCGCCTGATGGCGTGTCTGATCAGTTCTTCCAGATGCACCTTGCGCTGGCGGATGCCGCGCCAACCGATGGCTTCCAGAAACTGCCTGTCGATGAGCTTGCCGCCCGGCCCAAGGCCCCGCGCTTCGTTCTCATAGACATAATCGAGCGTGGACCCGGAATCGAAGCCCGTGCGCCTGCCGACTTTCAGCCCTTCGGAAAACAGTGCGCCGAAGCCTATCGAAGCGCGTGTCATTGCCCAGTAAAGCCCCTGCGCGGTCAGAAGCGACAGCGGGCTCGACAGCCGGTCCGCCTCGTCGCGCGTGTGGCCTGCAATATGCGCTTCGGTCAGGTCCGCGCGCTGCGGCGCTTCGGCAAAACGCGCCTCGATGAAATCATGGATGCGTTCGATTGCCGGTTTGCGATGCCGTTCGCCGAGCGTGTCGTGGTAGAAGCCTTTCAGCACGTGCCGTTCCTTGATGCGGCTGCCGAGGTTCTCGAAGAAGCGATGTTGCGGCGCGGGGCGCACGACGAAATCGCTGCCGGAGATGAGCAGTTGCGTCGGAACGGTAATCGCGCGGGCATCGTCCACCACGCGCTTCGCCGTCTCGTAGAGTTGCAGCAGGATGTGGGAGGCGATGGGCCGCGTGATCAGCGGATCGGTGCGATAGGATTCGATGCGTTCCGGATCGTGGGTCAGGAATTGCGGCTTGACGTAGGAATTGACGTAGAAAGTGCCTTTCAGCTTCTGCCAGAGCGCAATGCCTTCCCTGGCGAACGGCACATAGAGTTTGATGTCGAAGGCGGGCGAAGCCAGCACCAGCGCGCGAATATTGGGCGCATAGTCATGCACCCATGCGGCAGCAAGCACCGCACCGACGCTTTGCGCGATGATGGCCATGTCCTCGATGGCAGCACCGGTTTCCTGCCGGACATGGGTGACGAAACAATCGAGATCGCGGATCGACGCGCCAAAGGATGGCGAGAAGCCGCGCACGCCCGGCGACTGGCCATGGCCGCGCGCATCCCAGGCATAGAAGGCATAGTCGTCCAGCCCCAGCTCGTCGACGAGGTGCGCGACGCGGCCGCTATGCTCGTGCCCGCGATGCAAGAGGACGATCACGCCTTTCGGCTTGCCGGAAAGTGTCGGCCAGAAACGGTAGAACAGCGACGTGCCGTCATGGGTGACGAACCGGCTTTCCCGCGCCGCGCGATGCGGTTTCACTGCATGCTCGTTCATGCATCCCTCTCCAGCGTTTCCTCGCGGGGCGCTTGCCCCCAATTTCTATTGAGTGAAACAAAATGTTTGCTTAAACGAGCTGGAGCGAACCGCAAATAGCTGTTCAATACTTATTCTTCGTTTCCCAAGAGATTCTTGATGTCGGTTTATCAACTCAAGTCGCGTTTCCAGAATTTACTGAGACCGCTGGTCGTGCGACTTGCGGCAGGCGGTGTAACCGCCAATCAGGTTACAGTCGCCGCCGCGCTCGTCTCGATCATACTTGGCGCTTTTCTGGCGTGGAGCGGAAACGCGGCATGGTTCGCGCTCGTCCCGGCCTGGCTGTTCCTGCGCATGGCCCTGAACGCCGTCGATGGAATGCTGGCCCGCGAACATGGGCAGAAATCGACGCTCGGCGCCTATCTCAACGAGATCGGCGATGTGGTTTCCGATGCGGCGCTCTATGCGCCTTTCGCGCTTGTGGCGCCGTTCACCGGCCCGTGGATTTTCGCGGTCATATTCCTCGCCACCCTGACGGAATTTGCCGGCCTTGCCGGCGCGTCCGTGGGGGCGAGCCGCCGCTATGACGGCCCGATGGGCAAGAGCGACCGCGCCGTGGTCTTCGGTGTGCTCGGCGCATGGATCGCCATCGACGGCGCATTGCCGGACTGGATGTTCTGGCTACAGCCGCTCCTCTGCCTGTTGCTGGCCGCAACCACGGTCAAGCGCATCGCCAACGGCATAAACGAGGCAAAGAACCGTTAAAACGGGCTTCCGGTACTGGTATTGACGCAATTGGGGCCTATGTTGGTTCCCGTTCAATTCCAGCTCAATCGGAGGCCATGCCAATGAAGAAAGCTAAGACTGCTGTTCTAATCGCGGGCATATTCGTCTTGTCATCCGCGTCCGGCCCGGCGCTCGCCGCCAGTGATGGCAGTTCCAGCCAGCGGGCGAAGGAAGTCACCGCGGTCGTCAACGCCGTCGCGCAGAAGATGCCCGACCAGCCGATCAACACGGTGATGTATATCCGCTCCAACAATTTCGAGGTTCTGGCGGGCGACTGCACGGTGCGCGCGCATATCGTCTCGTCCGGCCACAAGGCGAAAAGCACCTCTCCCGACAGGATCAAGGTTCGGCTCAACAAGCGGCGCTGCGCGCGCTAACTCCCGTTGAGTTGGGACCTCGCGACGGTCTTGACCACCCAGTCGGCGAAGACGCGCAGGCGGTTGCTCAGATGCCGGTTGGGCGGATAGACCAGATAGATCGGCGTCGGCTCGATCTCCCATTCCTGCAGGACCGGGCGCAGCGTGCCGCTGGCGATATCGTCCTTCACCATGAACAAGGGCGCCTGCACCACGCCAAGGCCTGCCCGCGCGGCGGCAAGATAGGTGGTCGATTCGTTCGCCGCCACCACATAGCGCCCGTTGACCTCGATCTCCTCCGTCCCCTTCCTGAAGCGGAACGGCATCTGCTGGCCGGTCGATGGCCGGAAATAGCCGACCACCGTGCAATTCCGGCCAAGATCGGAGGGGTGGAGCGGCGTGGAGCAGCGGTCGAGATATTCGGCGGAAGCACAGGCGATGAAATGCATGTCGCCGATGCGGCGCGCAATCAATGACTGGTCGGAAAGCTCTCCGACGCGGATGGCGCAATCGACATTCTCCGCCACATAATCGACAGGCCGGTCCGACACGCCGAGATCGATCTGGATATCGGGATAGCGCTGGTGAAACTCCATCAGCGCCGGAATGATGATGAGATTGGCGACCGCGCCCGCCATTTCAACGCGCAAACGCCCCTTCGGCAATGTCTGCGCGCTCGACAGGCTGCCGTCGAGTTCGGCAAGATCAGCGAGCAAACGGGCCGCGCGCTCGTAGTAAAGCGCGCCGTCCGGCGTCACGAGAACCCGGCGGGTCGTGCGGTTGAGAAGTTTTGTGCCCAGATGCGCTTCCAGCCCCTGAATGAGATTGCTGATCGTTGCCTTGGGCATATTGAGCGAGGCGGAGGCGCGCGTGAAATTCCCGGTTTCGACAACCCGGAGAAAGGCGCGCATGGCCGAAAGCTGGTCCATTTACAATAGCCGTCATTGTTCGAGATTCTGGACAGTGTAACCAATTCTAGGGGACTATTCCAGACGGTGAACAATGATAATATTCCAACATAGCGGTTTGCCGCTAAGCATTTTCGACCCCAAAGCGTGAAACGGTTTTGCGTTCGCAAATGCGTGGAAATAGAATGGATAGAGCGGCCTGGACGATTCCGTGAAACAGGAACCGCTTTATACATGAGGCCGAACAGGATGTGCGAGAAGTTTAGTGTAGAGACGTTGCAAGTGCATGGGCAGCTTCATGGTCAAGCCCGTGGACAGGCAGGCGACTGCACGTGCAAGGCGCGCATCTACCGGGGAACGAAACTGCTTTCCCCGCCGCCGGTGGTGCTGCACCTGCACGGTGGCGCTTTTTCGGCCAGTTGTCTGGGCGCCTGCGAGCGCGTTGCCGAAACACTTGCCGAGGCAGGTGCGGTGGTCGTCTCGCCGGAATATTCGTCAGCCTGTCTCAACCCGTTCCCGGCGGCGCTTGAGATAGTCTATTCGATCCTGGCTTCGATGCGCGCGCGCTGCCCGGAATTCGCGCACAAGAAGTCGATGCTGTTCGTCGCCGGTGAAGAGGCGGGCGGCAACATTGCTGCCGGCGTGGCCCTCATGGCGCGAGATCAGAATCTGACGGATCTCAAAGGTCAGATATTGCTTTCGCCCATGCTCGACCCCTGCCTCGCCACGGCGTCTTTCCGCAAATATTGCCCGGAAAGCGCCGTCCAGACGATGTCGGATGGCTGGCAGCATTATCTGGGCGAGTGTGCGGGTTTTGCCCACCCCTATGCCGCACCCGCCTTGTGTACGCGTCTTGGCGGTCTGGTGCCGACCTTGCTGGTCACCAGCGCCCAGTGCCCGATGCGCGATGAAACGCAGGCCTATGCCGAGCGTCTTCGTCAGGCGGGCGTGAAGGTCCAATCGCATGTCCTGCCCGGAAAAGCCGGCTGGATACCCGAAAACAAGGTGGCGGGCACCGACTGGTCGCCACAGGAACACAAACTCATAGACCTGTTTTCCGATTTCTTCCGGCAGGCAGGAGCTAAGCAAATCGCAGCATGAAGCATGTCTCCCGAAAGTGGGAACCGGTTTTGGGAAACATGCTTGAAAAACAATCAGATTAAAGTCCTCCCAAGCTTTGACCTGATGCCCCATTGAAGCCGGCTTCCCCTACCGGTTTAGGAGATACAACAATGACATCGATCACAGCCCGCCGGGCCCTATGGGGCGCCGGCCTGAGTATCCTATTGTCTGCAGCTGGCGGCGGCGCCATCCTCTTCGGCGCGCCTCACCTCAAGGCCGATGCTGCAACCGATATTTCCGCTCCCCCGCCTGCCGTGCCGGTTTCCGTCGCCAAGGCGGAATCGCGCCGCATTGCGACCTGGGAAGAATTTTCCGGTCGTCTGGAAGCAATCGACCGGGTTGAAATTCGCCCCCGCGTCGGCGGCGCAATCCTGAAAGCCCATTTCCGCGAGGGCGCTCTGGTGAAACAGGGCGACCTGCTCGTCACCATCGATCCGGAGCCCTATGCGGCGGCGGTGGAAAAGGCGAAGGCGCAGGTTTCCGCCGAAGAGGCCCGCGTTGCGCTGGCCAAGACGGAACTGGAACGCGGACGGCAGCTCGTCACCACCCGCACCATCGCCCAGAGCGGCCTCGACCAGCGGTCCAGCGCCTATGACGAGGCGCAGGCAAGCCTGCGTTCAGCCAAGGCGGCCCTTCGCACCGCCGAACTCGATCTTCAATATACGGAAGTGCGCGCGCCGATTTCCGGCCGCGTCGGGCGGCTGGAAGTAACGGCAGGCAATCTGGTTGCCGCAAGCTCCGCCTCCCCGGTCCTGACCACGCTTGTCTCGGTCGATCCGATCTATGCAAGCTTCAGCGCCAATGAGGAAGTCGTCACCAGGGCGCTTGCCAAGCTTGCCGCCTCACCGGGCGGAAACGCCATCGAGCGCATACCGGTCCAGATCGGCACCGCTTCCGATGAAGGCACCCCGATTTCCGGCCATATCCAGCTCATCAACAATGAGGTCGATGCCACCACCGGCACGATCCGCGTTCGGGCCGCTATCGACAATCCGGACGGCAGGCTCATTCCCGGCCAGTTTGTCCGCATTCGCTTCGGCGAACCGGAACCGGATGAAAAGCTGGTGGTGAGCGACCGGGCCATTGCTTCCGATCAGGACAAGAAATTCGTCTTCGTGGTCGGCGCCGATAACAAGGTCGAATACCGGCAGGTGGTTCTGGGACGCAATTATGACGGCTTGCGCATTATCGAAAGCGGGTTGAAGCCCGGCGAGAATATCGTCGTCAACGGGTTGCAGCGCATTCGTCCGGGCGTGGTCGTCGCACCGCAACCCGTCACCGAAACACTCGCCAAAAACTGACTTGAAACGGCGCGCCTGATGCGCGCCAAACGCAAATTCTCAGCCTCAGCAACCCGCGAAATCTGCCGATTTCGCGGGCCGGGAGAGTCTTTGCCCATCCGCCTAAAGGGGGATACTGACATGAACTTTTCTCGCTTTTTCGTCGACCGCCCGGTCTTCGCTGGCGTTCTGTCGGTCCTGATCTTCGTTGCCGGTCTGATCGGCATGACAGGTCTGCCGATCTCGGAATATCCTGAAGTCGTGCCGCCGCAGATCGTGGTGCGCGCGCAATATCCGGGCGCCAACCCTGCCGTCATTTCCGAAACCGTCGCCACGCCACTTGAAGAACAGATCAACGGCGTCGAGGGCATGCTTTACATGCAAAGCCAGGCGACCGCCGATGGCGTCATGACGCTGACCGTCACCTTCGCGCTCGGCACCGATCCCGATCAGGCCCAGCAGCTGGTGCAGAACCGTATTTCGCAGGCCGAACCGCGCCTGCCGGAAGAAGTGCGCACGCTTGGCGTCACAACCGCCAAAAGCTCGCCCGACCTGACGCTCGTCGTTCACCTTATTTCGCCCGATGGGCGCTATGACGTGAACTATCTGCGCAACTATGCCGTTCTGAACGTCAAGGACCGTATCGCCCGTATCCCCGGTGTCGGACAGGTGCAGATATTCGGTGGTGGCGATTATTCGATGCGCGTCTGGATCGACCCGCAGAAGGCCGCCGAACGCGGTCTTTCTGCCAGCGACATCGCCAATGCCATCCGCCAGCAGAATGTTCAGGCCGCAGCCGGTGTCATCGGCGCATCGCCGTCCGTTTCGGGTCTCGACCTGCAACTTTCCGTCAATGCGCAGGGCCGTCTCCAGTCGCCGGAAGAATTCGCCAATATCGTCGTGAAGTCAGGCAATGAAGGCGAAATCACCCGGCTGGGCGATGTGGCGCGTGTCGAAATGGGTGCCGCCGATTATTCGCTGCGCTCGCTGCTCGACAACAAGCTGGCGGTCGGCATGGGCGTGTTCCAGTCGCCCGGCTCCAACGCGCTGGACATTTCCGAAAATGTCCATGCCGCCATGGCGGACCTGAAGAAAACCATGCCGGAAGGCGTGGATTTCGACATCGTTTATGACACGACCGGGTTTGTGAAGGCTTCCATCGAGTCGGTCATCCATACCCTGCTCGAAGCCATCGTGCTGGTGGTGATCGTCGTCATCCTGTTCCTGCAGACATGGCGCGCCTCCATCATTCCGCTGGTTGCCGTTCCCGTTTCCATCGTCGGCACGTTTGCGGTCATGTATGTGTTCGGCTTCTCCATCAATGCGCTCAGCCTTTTCGGCCTCGTGCTTGCCATCGGCATCGTGGTCGACGACGCCATCGTGGTGGTGGAAAATGTCGAGCGCAACATCGAACAGGGGCTGTCGCCGGTCGAGGCAACCTATCGCGCCATGCAGGAAGTGTCCGGGCCGATCATCGCGATTGCGCTGGTGCTGGTTGCGGTCTTCGTGCCGCTGGCCTTCATCACCGGCCTGACAGGCCAGTTCTACCGCCAGTTCGCGCTCACCATCGCAATCTCGACGGTGATCTCGGCCTTCAACTCGCTGACGCTTTCGCCTGCGCTGGCAGCATTGCTGCTGCGCGGTCACGATGCGCCAAAGGATCGGCTCACCCGCGTCATGGACAAGCTGTTCGGCTGGTTCTTCCGTGGCTTCAACCGCTTCTTCGGTGCAAGTTCGAATGCCTATGGTCGCGGCGTGGGCGCAATTCTCTCGCGCAAGTCGCTGGTCATGGGGCTTTATGTCGTGCTGCTCGGCGTCACCTTCGTCCTGTTCCGCGCGGTGCCCGGCGGCTTCGTTCCGGCACAGGACAAGCAATATCTGATCGGCTTCGCGCAATTGCCGGATGCGGCAACGCTCGACCGGTCGGAAGACGTGATCCGCCGCATGAGCGACATTGCCCTCAAACATCCGGGCGTGGCCAATGCCATCGCCTTCCCCGGCCTGTCGATCAACGGTTTCACCAACTCATCGAACTCGGGCATCGTTTTCGTGACGCTGAAGCCGTTCGAGGAGCGCAAGACCCCGGAACTTTCGGCCAACGCCATCACCATGGAACTGAACCAGCAATACGGCGCCATTCAGGATGCCTTCATCGCCATGTTCCCGCCGCCGCCCGTACAGGGTCTCGGCACGACGGGCGGCTTCAAGTTGCAGCTTGAAGATCGCAACGGGCTTGGCTTCAAGGCGCTCGACGATGCGACCAAGGCGTTTCTCGCCAAGGCGTATCAGACACCCGAACTCGCCGGTCTCTATTCGAGCTACCAGATCAACGTGCCGCAGCTTTATGCCGATCTGGACCGCGTGAAGGCGCGCCAGCTTGGCGTGGCCGTGACCGACGTGTTCGAGACCCTGCAAATCTATCTGGGTTCGCTTTATGTCAACGACTTCAATGCCTTCGGACGCACCTACAGCGTGCGCATTCAGGCCGATGCGAATTATCGCAGCCATGCCGAGGATATCGGCAAGCTGAAGGTGCGTTCGCAATCGGGCGAAATGATCCCGCTGTCCGCGCTTCTGAAAGTCGACCAGACCGTGGGTGCAGAACGCGCCATCCGCTATAACGGCTTCCTTTCCGCCGATATCAACGGCAATCCGGCCCCCGGCTTCTCGTCCGGTCAGGCGCAGGCTGCCATTGAAAGGATCGCGCAGGAAACCTTGCCTCCCGGCATCACCTTCGAGTGGACGGATCTGACCTACCAGCAGATTCTGGCTGGCAGCTCTGGTTTCCTCGTCTTCCCGCTGGCGCTGCTGCTCGTCTATCTGGTTCTGGCCGCGCAATATGAAAGCCTTGCCCTGCCGCTCTCGATCATCATGATCGTGCCGATGGGGATCATGGCCGCACTCACCGGCG
Source organism: Ochrobactrum sp. AP1BH01-1 (assembly GCF_018066705.1). Lineage (NCBI taxonomy): Bacteria > Pseudomonadati > Pseudomonadota > Alphaproteobacteria > Hyphomicrobiales > Brucellaceae > Ochrobactrum > Ochrobactrum sp. AP1BH01-1. Next base: position 254,014 of record NZ_JAGPOU010000004.1, read on the forward strand.
TCTGGCTGACAGGAGGCGACAACAACGTCTTCACCCAGATCGGCCTGATCGTCCTTGTGGGGCTGTCGGCGAAGAACGCGATCCTGATCGTGGAATTCGCCCGCGAGCTGGAGCTTTCAGGTCGAAGCGTGGTGCAGGCCGCCGTCGAGGCGAGCCGGTTGCGTCTGCGTCCGATCCTGATGACCTCGATGGCCTTCATCATGGGCGTGGTGCCTCTGGTCACGTCGACCGGGGCCGGTGCGGAAATGCGCTCGGCCATGGGCATCGCGGTCTTTGCAGGCATGATCGGCGTGACGGCCTTCGGCATCTTCATGACGCCGGTGTTCTATGTGCTGATCCGCAAGCTTTCCGGCGAACGCCCGCTGAAACATGCAGGCGCGAAGATCGAGGCCCCGCATCTGGCGCCGGGGGAATAACCCGGCGTCGTTCTGACGCTTTAAATCCAGTGACTGAATCAAAGTGACTGAATCAAAAAGCAGCAGGCCGAGGCGAAAATGGTGATTTTCGAGTACCGGAGCGCAGCGTACTTAAGGGTACGTGAGCACCGGAACGCAGACAAATTGCCATTTGCAGACCGGCATGGTGACTTTTGGATCAGACAGTGAGGGCCGGAGCAATCCGGCCCTTTCCTTGTGGACTTGCCTTGTGCGGTCGCGATATCGCCCGAATCTCTTTCTTAAGAGGAGGCTTTGTCCGCTGCATCAAGGAGAAGATCGTTGCAGAAGTCCGGTTTGCTTGCTCTCGCCCTCGCTGTCATGGCCCTGACGGCATGTTCTGAAACGACCCCCGGTCCTTCGGCAAGCGCCACCCCGGCAAAGCCACCCGTCGATCCCACACCCATCACCGGCAACTGGTGCAGCCCGGACGGCCAGCGATTCGCCATTTTCGGCGAGCGTTTCGACAGCCGCGACAGCCAGTGCTCGGTCACGCGGATGAACAATTACGAAGGCACCTTTACCGTCTCGATGTCTTGCAATGCCAACGGCCAGCAGTCGAAGGAAAACATCACCATTTCACCCGTCGGCCAGACGCTGCATATCTCGTTCCTGTCGATGGGCGGCAAGCGGGCGGTGGTTAGCCGCTGCGCTTCCTGAACGGGCCGAAATCAAATCAAGGCAGAACCGTGATCTGGCGCGAAAATCGCGCCAGATGCGTTTTCACGGAGCAAACGCTACCGTTTTTCCACTAAAAGATGTGGCGAGCGCCCGACAATTTCATGGCAGAAATGTGGCGAATGGCTTTTAGGGAATGATGTGATGCGACAGGAGGGTCCCGCCCTGCTAAACTCGCCGTTGCAATGCCATACCCAAATTATAGGGAGACAGACATGAAAGTCGTATTCGTGACTACCGCTGTCCTCGCTCTGTCGCTTGCTCTATCGGTTACAGGCGCGATGGCAGACTGCACCTATCATAGTGCCCAATCTTCCACGAAGATCGAGAAACCCCAGACCACTGCCAGCATTCAGACAACGGCGCCCGATCAGAAATGACTGCCGTAAAAAGCTGAAGCTGAACTGCCATATCCTGATTCGTGACGACCGTGCCGAAACGCCGGTCGTCACTTTTTCTGGAATCGAATACGGGTAAAAAAAAGCGCGCCCTCCAGATTGAAGGACGCGAAAGAGTTGCAAGCTCGCTCTGTTCGAGGAACCCGAACGGCAGGTTCTAGGCTCGACCAGATGCCTGTCGGCCATTCTGTCCTGGAAGCGATCCAGAATGCGGGACCGGTTTTTATTCGTAGCTCGAAACATGTCGTTTCGAGAGTAACCGTTATCGCCGCTTCCGCGCTGTCCGGACTGGTTTGGCTGCTTATCGACCCCGACTCCCCGCGGTCGATAAGCAGCCCCCGCCCAATTTTTTTGTGCCAGCCTCCTAAGCCCCAACAGGCCGACGACTATTTAGTGAACGCTCCAGTAGCGAAAAACAATTCCCCTATTTAGGGGGATACGAAACAAAGAAGAACGGCCCCTCTTATCCAGAGATAACTTTCAAAAGCCGGTAGATTTTGAAAGACTGTATGAAACCGTTTGATATTTATTTGGAATTGGACCAGACTTTTTCAGTGTTATGTGCGAATTGACGCTTTTAAAGGGGAATTTCGTCCGCCGAACTCAAGAGATTCTTGAAATTGCGCGCGTCCTCCCTTTTAAGCTTCGGTGCATTCGCATTTTTTCGTTTCTGGAGATACCTCACGTGTCATGCGCAAACTGGATGTTCGCTTTCCGGCGTCTTCTGGCGCTCCGGGCACTGATCGCGCTTTTCGCCATCTGCCACATTCCACTGTTCATGGGCATGGCCGATGCCGCGTCGCCTGCGGCGGTGACCATCACGCTGACCATCATCGCCCCGGACGGAACGACGCGCGTGCTGAGCGGCGATGACTTCACGAAACTGCCGCAAAACAGGCTGCAGACGAATACTGCCTGGACCGAAGGTCCGCAGAATTTCGACGGCGTGCTGCTGCGCGACGTGCTGGCAACGGTAGGCGTCGACGGGAAAGACGCCGCAAACCGTTCGATCACCGTGCTTGCGATCAACGACTACAGTATCAGCATTCCGCTGCAAGACGCCTACAAGTACAATGTCCTCGTCGCGCACAAGATGAACGGCAGGGAATTGAGCCTGCGCGACAAGGGACCCTACTGGATCGTCTATCCGCGCGACCAGCATCAGGAACTGAACGATTCGCGCTATGACCACCGCTGGGCGTGGCAGCTGAAGCAGATCGAGGTGAAATGAGAATCAAGCGAGGCTACATTCTCTCCGGCCTGGTCATGGCGGGTTTTGCAGCGCTGCTCGCTTATGCATTCATTCAGCTTCTCGAAATCCAGAAATCGCTTGCGACCTATACCGGCGAGAACATGGTCTGGGCCATCACCAAGACGGAACGCGACGCCAGCCGCCTGGCCGAAACCGCGCTGGCATTTCCTGCCGGCAGCACGAATACAGACGATCTCTCGCTCCGCCTCGATGTTCTCTACAGCCGTTTCGCACTTCTGGCCGATGGCCCGCAGAAGAAATATTTCGCTGGCATTCCGGGCGCTGCCGAAATCATCCAGCGCAATGCGGACCGGCTTCCCGAAATCGAGGCTATGATCAAGGCCAGGCCGGAACAATTCGACCCCGCCGCCATCTACGAAGCGCTGGTCCCCATGCGCGAGGAACTGACCAAGGTCGCCAATGATGCAACGATCGTGGAGCAGGACCGCGGCGGCGCGCAGCGCGACCAGCAATTGCAGTCGATCTATCTGATCATGTTTGCGGTGCTGGGCATCATGGCCACGGGCGCCATTCTGTCGTGGCAGGTGGTTTCCAACATGCGCAAGGCCGAGCGCGCCCACAAGGCGCTGCAGGAATACAAGCAGCAGCTGGAACACACTGTCGCCGACCGCACCGCCGCCTTGCGCGAGGCGCTGGACAGCGAGCGCAAGGCCAAGGAGCTCTACAAGAGCTTCATCACCACGGTTTCTCACCAGTTCCGCACGCCCGTATCGATCATCGACATCATCGCCCAGCGCTTCATCCGCCGCGCCGACGAGTTCACGCCTGAAATCATCATCGACAAGGCCAAGCGGATGCGGAATGCCAGCCGCCGCCTCATCCTGCTTCTGGAAAGCACCGCCAATGCCGAACGCCTTGATGAGAACGGGTTTCAGATCAACCGGCAGCCGGTCGATTTCTCCGAACTGGTGCGCAATACCTGCGCCTATCATCAGGAGCTGCACCCCGAGCTGGAACTGGTGACGGACATCAAGGACAGCGAGACTTTCTGTTACTGCGACGGCATTCTCGTCGAGCAGATTCTGGTCAACCTGCTTGGCAACGCCACCAAATATTCGCCCGCCGGCAAGCCCATCGAAGTGACGACGGAGGAAGACGAAAGCGGCTTCCGATGCATCGTCCGCGACCATGGCATCGGCATACCGGCCGAAGAGGCGAACCGCATATTCACGCGCTTTTTCCGCGCCAGCAACGCATCGCATATGGCGGGCACCGGCCTCGGCCTCAGCCTGTCACGCGCGCTCGCGGAATTGCATGGCGGAACGCTTGTCTTCACTTCGGTTGAAGGACAAGGTACGGTGTTCATCCTCACTCTACCAAAGGTGGCCCAGCATGCGACTGCCTGAAATCCTCCCCACGCCTACCGTCCTCTGCATCGAGGACGAAACGCATATTCTGGAAGAAATGATCGATGAACTGGGCACTTCGGGCTTCAACGCCATTGGCGCCGCCAATGCGACCGAAGCGCTGCGCGTGCTCGACACGACGACGCCCGACATCATCATCTGCGATATATTGATGCCCGGCACCAATGGCCTGCAATTCCTGGAACAGATTCGCACTACCCGCACCGGCCTCGCCGGAACGCCATTCCTGTTCCTGACAGCACTTGCCGACCGCAGCCACGAACTGACCGGCAGAGAGGCCGGCGCCGACGATTATCTGACCAAGCCGATCGATTTCGACGTCCTCATCCTCACCATCCGCGCCAGGCTCAATCTGGTCGCGCGCGTCAAGGCCATATCGACCAGCCCCGCAGCGGAGCCGGAGGGCGACTTCATCCATCTTTCACGCCGCGAAACCGAAGTGTTGAAAGAGATCGGCACCGGACAACGCAACGGTGAAATCGCCCGCAAGCTTGGATTGTCGGAACATACGGTCAGCGACTATGTGAAGGCTATTTATCAGAAGCTCAGCGTGTCATCGCGTGCCGAAGCAACCCGCGAAGCAATCAGGCGCGGTCTGGTCGACATGAGATAAGCTGGCCTGTTCACCAGATTTGTTGGGGATGACCGGTTATGACCTCGACAATCCACAAGCCCCAAATTACGGTCTGCTCATGAAGCAACCGGTTCGACAACGCGCTGTCTTCTTCATTGGCGGCTATGATCCGAAAACGCCGGAGGCGTTTTTTGGGCGATTGAACAGAGAAATCAAACGGTTCGAAGCTCTCTGGAGCGTTCGGTCCGACGTTTCGGATGTCAGCGTATCGCCGGATCGTGAGATAGGCTCGGTTGCGATCAAAACGGCTGCCGCCGACAATGGCTGGGCCACCGAAACGGACTTCAATTTTCTCGTTCTGGACAAGATCGTGCTGGCGGATTTCGACCGCCCGCTCCCGGTGAGACTTGCCAAATATCTGGTCGCCTTCGGCGATTTCGTCATTACCGGAACGGCCTTCCGCTTCTTTGCCAAGGCCTGGCGGTTCGGGCTTTATTTTCTCTATCCGTTTCTCGTGCTCGCCCTGTTCGCGGCGGCGGGTTATGCCGTGGCGCGGTGGACAGTGCAGTGGCTGGGCGCGGTCGGCTGGCTGCTCGGCCTCGCGGTTTTCTTCCTGGCGCTCGCCATTCTTGGCAAAAGATGGTCCACCAACCATCTGATGGACCTCTGGTCGTTTTCGCTCAATTTCATTCGCGGGCGACGGCGGGACGCCGAATCCCTGATGCAGCGTTTCGCCGCCGGCATCGTCGAGCGCACCGCCGCGAAACATTATGATGAAGTCATACTGATCGGCCACAGCACCGGCGGCATGTTGATGCTGGACGTCGCGGCGCGCTGCCTTGCCATCGATCCGGGTTTCAGCAGCCATGCGCAGAAAGTGACGGTCCTCACGCTCGGATCGACTGCCCTCAAGGCCGGCTACCATCCGGCGGCCGGGCATTTTCGCGAAGGCGTGCAGCGGCTGGTGGACGATGGCGGGATCGACTGGGTGGAAATCCAGTGCCTGACCGATGCGATCAATTTCTACAAGACCGATCCCGTGGCCGAGATGGGCTTGAAGCGGGAACCGCAGCGCTCCTTTCCCGTTACGCGGACAGTACGTATAAAGGAAATGCTGCAGCCGGAAATCTACAAGCGCGTGAAGCGGAACCTTTTTCGCGTGCATTATCAATATGTATTCGGAAATACGAAGCCCTATTGGTATGATTTCTTTCAGATCTGCTGCGGACCGCTCTCGCTGCGGGAGCGAACCGACGACCGCATAATCGGTGCCCTGCCAAGGAAGGAAACTATCGCCGAATGACACCGACACTGGCCGCAATCGTCTGGGGGATCGGGCTCGTCGCCTGGGTCGTTATCCGCATTCCGCACCAGCGGCGCGCACGCAAGATCAAGGTTGCCAACAATGCGAAGACACTGGCTGACAGGCTGGCGCTGGGTGCGGCGACGGTCGGCCTGTCGCTGATCCCGATCGTCTATGTCGCGACCGGCTTTCCCGCCTTTGCCGATTATGCCTTCCAGCCGTGGCTCGCCTGGATCGGGGTGATTGTCGAGATCGCCTTCCTCTGGCTTTTTTATGCAAGCCACCGGCAGCTCGGCAAGAATTGGTCCGTTTCGCTTGAAATCCGCCGCGAGCACAAGCTGGTGACTGACGGGCTTTACAAATATGTCCGCCATCCGATGTATCTGTCGTTCTGGCTGTGGGCGATTGCCCAATTCTGCCTGCTGCCGAACTGGTTTGCCGGGCTGGCGGGCCTTGCCGGCGTCGCCGTCCTCTATTTCTATCGGGTCGGCCACGAGGAGGCGATGATGCGTGCGGCGTTCGGCGCATCCTATGACGACTATGCAAGACGGACGGGCCGTATCATCCCGAAAATCAGGTTCTAGCCGCATCCCGAAAGAAATGTGAATCGGTTTGGAAGCAGGACCCGGGTGAGATCCCGTCCCGCGTCGTTCTTTCAGCTTGTGCTTAGCTCAAGTTCTAGTGATTTGGCGGAAACGGACCGGCGCTCTAAATACTCCTTTTGATGCGCCTCGTTCGAAACTCGGTTCTCGAACGCGCCCAAACAGGTAGTCGAAGATGGTTTCCAAGCCCGATAATTTGCATTCGAAAATCATGACCCGCCGCAGCCTGCTTTTTGCCGGGGCGGCACTTGCGCTCTATGGCAGCGCCGCGCAGGCAGCGCCGAAAACGCCTTCCAGAAAGTCACCGCAGGCGGATGTCTATCTTCTGCGCGGGTTCGGGGATATTTTCTCCACCGGCATCGACGAGATCGGCAGGCAATTGCAGGCCAACGGCGTCGATGCGCATGTCGAGGGGCACCAGGCATGGCGTTTCGTGCTGAACCGGATTCTCGCCGACCAGAGGAACAATCCGCGCGCGCCGGTGGTGCTGATCGGCCACTCGCTCGGCGCCAATGCCGTTATCGATATTGCAGCGTCCCTTGAAAAGAAGGGCATTCAGGTTGCCTATATGGCGACCTTTGCCGCGACCGCGCCCGCTCCTTTGCCCGGTAATATCAGGCGCGTCGTGAACTTCTATTTCAAGCAGGACGGCTGGGGCCTGCCGCTGACCGCCGGCCCGCGGTTCAGGGGAAGCCTCGACAACCGCGATTTTTCGGGCATGAAGGATATCGGCCATTTCAACATTGAGAAGCAGCGCCCGCTTCAGAACGAAGTGGTTCGTAACGTGCTCGGCATCGTGCGCGCCAGATGACCGGAAAAGCGGATTGGCGGAAGAGAATGGGAGTCGAACCCACCAAAGACCGTCTATCGGCCCCTCCCGGATTTGAAGTCCGGACGCCCCACCAGGGACGCGTCTCTTCCTTAAACCGCCGTTTCGGTTAATGCAGTTTGCGAGAAATCACCGAACAAGTCCAGCTTGCGGCGATTGAGGCGGCGCATATCTCCACGCCTTATCGTGACGCTGTTGCGGTCGAAGAATTCGAGTATCTGGATCGCCACCTTGCGTCCGCTGTCGACCCGGTCGCGGAATCGCGCCGCGATGAACCAGCCGCTGTCGAATGCCGCGTCCATATCCGAGAGGATGCCGATCATCTCGGCAATCGTCGCCCGCAGGAAAAAATGGTCGTGCGCCACTTCATGCACCCGGCCCATGCGTCCGGCAAGCTTGAGAAGCCGGCGAATATCCTCCTCCCGCTCCTCAACCAGCCCAGCAATATCGCGCACGCGCGGCGGGCGAAAACGGGCGTCGCCTTCAAGCAGCGGCGCGATGCGCTGCCAGAGCGCCTCGTCGGCATCGCTCATCGTCACTTCGTGATCGCGAAGGCGAAGCCAGGCACCGTCCAGTCTCAAGAGGTCCGCATCGACCAGCGCGGCGATAGCTGCACGAAAGGCCGGAGCTGGCAGGCGCGGCTTCAACAACAGGCGCAGCCGTTCCACACCCATGCCGATCAGGTCGGGATTTTCATCGTGGAACGCACCGAGCCGCACCAGAATATCGTCGCGGAGCGCCTTCCATCGCTCCGGCAACAGCAGGAGCACGGAATTCCCCTGCGGGAGCATCACCGCATCGAGTTCCTGCGCCAGACCTTGCGGATCGTCTGCCAGCGCGCGGTCGCGCAGGAATGATTGTGCATCGAGATAATAAGGTTCGACAGCCAGCAGTGCGCGTGCAGCCTCTACGGGATCATCGATGGAATGGGCGTCGAGCTGCGCCATGCGCTCCAGGCTGCGGCGCTTGCGTTGCGGCGGGCGCAGATCGAGAAAACGACCGCCGCCGATAGTGCGCTGCGCGGAAACATCCCGGATGACGAAACGGTCTCCCGCCGCCGCCGCGACGGGGCGATCCAGCACCAGCTGCACCCGGTCTTCCACGCCGGGCTTAAGCTCCTCATCCCCCAAAAGCACGATGCGCGCCCCGACCTCCGCCGATGCATGGTGGAGACGCACCGGAAACCACTGGCCGACCGGCTTTTTCTCGGAGGGCAATATTTGCAGCGCGGCATCGATGCGGTCCGTCGGGCGATGAAGGCCCGGCGACACAAGCATGTCGCCCCGATGCACCGCCTCTTTCGATATGCCGTCGCCCGCCAGATTGAGCGCGCAGCGATCCCCCGCCTGCGCGGTTTCGCTGGGCCTGTTCTGCGCATGGATGGTGCGAACCCGCGCTTCCTTGCCGGAGGGGCTGACGATCAGATGCTCGCCAATGGAGACCTTGCCGGAAAGCACCGTGCCGGTGACGACCGTCCCCGCCCCCTTCAGCGTGAAGGAGCGATCCACAGCCAGACGAAAGCGTCCTGTTGTCCGCCGCTCGCCAAATGCATGCGCTTCAACTTCAAGCAGGGTCCTGAGAACGTCTATACCCGCACCGGAAACGGTGGAAACCGCCAGAACGGGAATATCGGCAAGGCCGGTCGGGGCCAGTTCATTGCGAATGGCGCTTTCCACTTCGGCCAGACGATCCGGCCCGGCAAGATCGGATTTGGTGATGACGGCGACGCCGCGCCGGATGCCGAGCAGGTTGACAATTGCCAGATGTTCGCGCGTTTGCGGCATGATCCCGTCATCGGCGGCGACAACCAGCATGACGAAATCGATACTTGCCGCCCCGGCCAGCATCGTATGCACGAATTTTTCATGCCCCGGCACGTCGACAAAGCCGAGTATATCCTTTTCGTCGCCGGAAAGCGGCAGATAGGCAAAACCGAGATCGATGGAAATGCCCCGCGCCTTTTCCTCTTTCAGCCGGTCCGTATCGATCTGCGTCAGCGCGCGCACGAGCGAGGTCTTGCCGTGATCGATATGCCCCGCCGTTCCGACAATCATGACCGGCGCGCCGCAAGCGCAGAGAGGCTATGCAGAAACCCCTTCTCATCATCGAGACAACGCAGATCGAGGACCAGCGCGCCCTTTTCGATCCGCCCGATGACCGGAAGGGGCAGCCCGCGCAAAGAAGCCGCAAGAGCCGTCAGCGGCGAGCCGCCGCCATCTTTCGGCACAATCGACAATCCGGCGCTTGGAACAGTCGAAAGCGGCAATGCGCCGGACCCGATCTGGCTTGCGCACGCCGTCACCGTGACGGTGAAAGCCGGGCCGAGCATTTTTTCAAGCTCCGGCTTGCACCTTGCGGCCTGCGCGGCGATTTCCGGCTGCGGTCGCGCGAGGTAGCGAATGGTCGGCAGCTTTTCCGAAAGCCGTTCCGGGTTGCGATAAAGTTTCAGCGTCGCTTCAAGTGCTGCAAGCCTGATCTTGTCCACCCGCAGGGCGCGCTTCATCGGGTTCTTGTTGATGCGGGCAATCAGATCACGCCGCCCGACAATGAACCCCGCCTGCGGTCCGCCGAGAAGCTTGTCACCTGAAAAGGTGACGATGTCAGCGCCTTCGGCGACCGCTTCGCGCACCGTTGGCTCATGTGCGAGACCGAAAGCGGTCAGGTCCGCAAGTGTCCCGGAACCGAGATCGTTGACCAGCGGCACGCCCTTGCCTCGCGCGATTGTCGCCAGTTCCGAGGCGGTGACTTCCCGCGTAAAACCTTCGATGCGGTAATTGGAGGCGTGAACCTTGAGCACAAGGCCGGTATCGGCGCCGATGGCGCTTTCGTAATCACGCGGATGGGTGCGGTTGGTGGTTCCAACCTCGACAAGCCGTGTCCCGGCGCGGGTCATGATATCCGGCATGCGGAACGCACCGCCGATCTCGATCAGTTCGCCGCGGGAAACGATAGCCTCCCTGCCCGCGGCCAGACTGTTCAGCACGAGAAGAACCGCCGCCGCGTTGTTATTGACGATGGTTGCATCTTCCGCGCCCGTCAGCTCACAGACAAGCGACCGCAGATGGTCGTCCCGCTCGCCTCGGGAGCCGGACGACAGATCAAATTCAAGCGAAACCGCCTGCCGCATCGCCTCGGTCGCCGCCTCGATGGCCGCTTCAGCCAGAATGGCGCGCCCCAGATTGGTGTGCAGCACGGTGCCCGTCAGATTGAAGAGCGGGCGCAGGCTCGACTGCCCGGATGCTTCGAGCAGTTGGAGAACCCGTTCGGCCAAATGCGCATTGCTGGAGGGCGAGGCACCGGATTTGACTGCCTCGCGCTCATCGCCCAACACCTTGCGCACAGCTTCCGTTACCGACGCACGGCCACAGCTTTCCAATGCCGCGGAAAGCTCGGGCATTTGCAGGATGGCATCCACAGATGGAAGATGGCGCAGCGACGCCCTGATCTGGTCCCTGATTTGGTCCATGCCGCCTCACAATCCGGCAAGAAGCGGGGAGAAGCCGCCTCGCCTGTAAGGCGTCTCGCGCATCAGCATATCGAGGCCGAGGCTTGCAACATCGTCGGCCACCGGATCGGCATCCGCTGAAAGCTGCTGATAGATGATCTTGACCCAGCTCTGGCATTCATCGCAGGTTTCGGCCTTGATGATGCCGCCGCCTTCCTCGACTTCCTTGTAACCAATGCCCTTGGTGGAGCCGCAACACACGCATTTTATCCGCACATAGTGCCAGAGCGTGTTGCAGACGGAACATGAGCAGAAGCGGGCGCCATGCGCACCAAGCCAGCCGACGACCATCGAGCTTGACGGCAGGGAGCCGCAAGACGGGCAGACGCCATCGGCGACCGGCTTCACCGATTTCGGGTCGAGCGCGGAAGCGAGCCGCGTGAAATGGAGCTGCAGCCCCGCCCAAACATAGATATGTTCGGCAATGGCCTCGGGCGGCAGAACGCCTGCAAAGATCGCCTCGATCATCCGGCGGCGTTCATGGGCACTGGCATTGGCAACACGGTCGAGGGCGCTCGCAGCATCGCTGGGCATGGCAACAGAACGCGCCTCATCGAACAGACGGTCGAAAATGCTGCCGAGCGCCTTTTGCGAAGCGGCATCCGCACGGTCGATTGCCGGCATGCCGAACTCCTGCCCGCTGGCGGAAGCATCGGGAGCCTCGGCCGCGCCAAGCGCGGCATGGATACGCGCCTGCGCATTGGTCAGTCCGGCAATGAATTCCAGATAGGGTTTGAGGGGGCTGACCGAGCCCATGAGATGCAGTCGCGCTGCACGCTTTGCGAAGAGATCACCCGGATCGGGCAACCGTACGAAGGGCGGAGCCGAGATTTCACCGATAACGGTCGGGTCTGGCGCCAGATCATTCTTGCCTGCCATGTCACTCCTCACGAACCCGACGGGCCACGCGGACCCAGCGGGTCTGTGGAAAGTTGCAGAGCGGTTCCGCCTTTGACGGTATTCGGAACAGCTCTACCTGTTTTTTGCATCGTCCTTCATTGTCGCCCAATCGCCGGATTTTTCAACCCGGCGACAGGATCACGCCACCGGCTTGCCGCCGGTCTGCTTGGCCTTCGGCTTCGACGCGAGTTCGCGCAGCCATTTGCGGTGATGCCGCCATGCCCAGCCGCCGCTCACGGTGCCGCGCGTCATCGCATGAATGGTGCCCTTCACCCAGATCGCGGCATAGACATGCACGATCCAGACGCAGATCGCCGCCACCGCCGCCATGGAATGCACAAGCAAAGCCCAGCGCTGCTGGTTGATGCTGGTCAAGGCGCCGAAATATTCGTTCCAGATCATCACGCCGGAGGCGACCAGGATGATGATCAGCAGCGACATGGACCAGAAAACAAGCTTCTGACCGGCATTATATTTGCCGACTTCAGGCAGCTTCTCCTCATTGCCGGCAATCACGTCATTGGCCTGTGCCAGCCATTGGCTGTCTTCGCGCTTCCACAGATTGGCGCTCCAGAAACGCAGGAAAAGCCCCAGGAAGCTGAAGAACAGCACCACGCCGATCCATGGATGAATGGCGCGTGTCCATTGTCCGCCGCCAAACAGGCCCGACAGGAAAAACAGCGACGGATGGAACATGGCGAGCCCGGAAAGCGCCAGCAGCACAAGGCTGACGGCGGTGATCCAGTGATTGATGCGCGCAGCGCCGGAATAGCGATGCACCCTGACCGGCTTGCCCGGCTCTATTCCGTCGCCGCGTTCAACGTCCTTGAAATCGGTCTTGCTCATGAGCTTTTTTCTCCCGTGAGCTTTTCGGCCTGTTCCTCGTCGTGCTCTGTCACGACATTCGGACCCTTGAAGATATAATGCAGCAGGCCGGCTGCGGCAGCCAGCCCCATCGCCGCCATGCCCGCATATTTGCTGACGCCCTTCCACGCCTCGACGACCGGGCTGATGCGCGGATTGTTCGGCAGGCCCGCATAGATTTCCGGTTTGTCGGCATGGTGCAGCACATACATGACATGGGTGCCGCCAACGCCCGGCGGATCGTAAAGACCGGCATTTTCAAAGCCGCGCGATTTCAGATCCTTGATGCGTCCGTCGGCCCATTCCTTCATCTCGTCCTTGGTGCCGTAGACGATGGCCTGCGTGGGGCAGGCCTTGGCACAGGCCGGACCCTGTCCCACCGCGATGCGGTCGGAGCAGAGCGTGCATTTATAGGCCTTGTTCGTGACCTGAGAGATGCGCGGAATGTCGAACGGACAACCCTTGACGCAATAGCCGCAGCCGATGCAGTTCTCATGGATGAAATCGACGATGCCGTTGGAATATTGCACGATTGCGCCCGGCGCCGGGCACGCCTTGAGACAGCCGGGGTCTTCGCAATGCATGCAGCCATCCTTGCGGATCAGCCATTCCAGATTGCCGGTATCGGGATTGTCCCACTCGGTAAAGCGCATCAGCGTGAAAGTATCCGGCGTCAGATCGTGCGGATTGTCATAGACGCCCACATTGACGCCCACTTCCTCATGCGTGTCGTTCCATTCGGCGCAGGCCGACTGGCAGGCCTTGCAGCCGATGCATTTCGACACGTCGATGAGCTTCGCCACCTCGGTCTGGCGTTCGGCGGGCGGCGTCACATTCGACGCCGACCGCCTGATCAGGTCCTTATCGCCGAAACGCGGCTGCTGCGGCTGGACGTCAGGATTGGGAACGGGTGGAAACATTTATCCCTCCTAAGCCACAGGCGCGCTTGAGCGCTCGATATTGACCAGAAACGCCTTGAACTCCGGCGTCTCGATGTTCGCGTCGCCGACGAAAGGTGTCAGCGAATTGGGGCCGAAGCCCTTGCGGGCGGCGCCCATGAAGCCCCAATGGAGCGGGATGCCGACCACATGCACCGTCTTGCCGTCGCAGATGAGCGGCTTGATGCGCTTGGTGACGACCGCCTTGGCCTTGACGGAGCCGCGCTTCGACCACACACGCACCCAGTCGCCCTTGGCGATGCCCTTTTCCTTCGCCAGTTCTTCCGAGATTTCCACGAAGAATTCCGGCTGCAGGACGGCGTTCACATGAACATGCTTGGTCCAGTAGTGGAAATGCTCCGTCAGGCGGTACGAGGTTGCGGCATAAGGAAACTCCTCCGATGCCGTTTCCGCGAACTGCTTGAAGTCGTCGTTGAACACGCGGGCCACCGGATTACCCCGAACCTTTGGCGCAATCACATTGGCGACCGGCGACTCGAACGGCTCGTAATGAGCCGGGAAAGGACCGTCGCGCATCATGCCGCGGCTGAACAGGCGCGAGGAGCCTTCGGCATTCATGATGAAAGGACCGACCTCTTCCGGCCTGGCGGTCGGCGCGATGTCCGGCACGTCATAGCCTGTCCATTTTGAACCATCCCATTCGAGGAGCTTGCGGCTCGGATCCCACGGCTTGCCGTTGATGTCGGCAGAGGCGCGGTTATAGAGAATGCGGCGGTTGGCGGGCCATGCCCACGACCAGTTGAGATAGGCGCCCGTCTCGTCCGGATCGTGATTGTCGCGGCGGGCCATGTTGTTGCCAGCCTCGGTGAAGCAGCCGGAATAGATCCAGCAGCCCGACGCCGTCGAGCCGTCATCGCGCAGCGCCGCGAAGCCGGACAGGAGCTTGCCCGCCTCGGCAACCACCTTGGTCGGATCGGTCGGGTCCGTCACCGTGGAAAGTGCGCGGCCGTTCAGTTCCTTCGCCAGTTCTTCCGCCGTGGGCTCGCCCTCTTCCTTATAGTCCCATGTGAGGTTGAGGATCGGATCGGGGAAAGCGCCCCCTTCCTTGCGATAAAGCTCCCGCAGCCGCAGGAAAATCTGCGCCATGATCCAGTTGTCGGTCTTCGCCTCGCCGGGCGGCGTAGCACCCGGCCAGTGCCATTGCAGCCAGCGTCCGGAATTGGTGAGCGAACCTTCGTCCTCCGCAAAGCAGGTGGAAGGCAGCTGGAACACTTCAGTCTGGATGGAAGCCGAATCCACCTCGTTGAATTCGCCGTGGTTTTCCCAGAAACGCGAGGTTTCTGTTTCCAGCGGGTCGATCGTCACGAGGAATTTCAGCTTCGACAAGGCGTCGGTCAACTTCTTGCGGTTCGGCACCGCCATCAGCGGATTGAACCCCTGACAGACATAGCCGTTGACCTTGCCGTCATGCATCATGTCGAAAATACGAAGCATGTCGTAGTTCGGCACATCGAGCTTCGGCAGCCAGTCATAGGCAAAGTCATTCTCGACCGTCGCGGCACTGCCCCACATAGCCTTCTGGAAACTGACGAAGAACTTGCGATAGTTCTGCCAGTAGCTCGTCTGGTTCGGGCGCAGCGGCTTGAAACCGCGTGTCGACATATAGGTCTCGAGATCGACCTCCTTTTCAACCGGGATGTTCATATAGCCCGGCAGGAGGTTGGACATGAGGCCGATATCGGTCAGTCCCTGAATGTTGGAGTGGCCGCGCAGCGCATTCATGCCGCCGCCGCGCACGCCGATATTGCCAAGGATGAGCTGCAGCATCGCCATGCAGCGAATATTCTGCGACCCCTTGGAATGCTGCGTCCAGCCGAGCGCGTACATCGACGTCATCGTCTTGTCGGGCGCCGAGCATTCGGACATCATCTGCGCCACTTTCAGGAATTTCTCCTTTGGCGTGCCGCAGATGCGTTCCACCATTTCCGGCGTGAACACGGAAACATGCTGCTTGAGCAAGTTCCACACGCAGCGCGGGTTCTGCAACGTGTCGTCCACGACGGCGTAACCGTCGTCGCCGATCACATAGTCCCAGCTCGAGCGGTCATAATCCCGCTTTTCCTCGTCATAGCCGGTAAACAGCCCGTCCTTGTATTCGAAGCCATCCTTGATGATGTAGCTGGCATTGGTGAAATGCTTCACATAATCCCACTGCACCTTGTCGTTCTGGATGCAGTAATTGATGACGCCGAGCAGGAAAGCGATATCCGAACCCTGCCGGATGGGCGCGTAGAAATCCGCCACCGACGCCGTGCGCGTGAAACGCGGGTCAACGACGATCAGCTTCGCGCCACGATGGTGCTTGGCCTCGGTCACCCACTTGAAGCCGCAAGGATGCGCTTCCGCCGCATTGCCGCCCATGACGACGACGAGATCGGTATTTTTAATGTCGGTCCAGGAATTGGTCATTGCTCCGCGGCCAAATGTTGGGGCGAGACTCGCCACCGTCGGGCCGTGTCAGACGCGTGCCTGGTTATCGAACGCAACTATGCCTGTGCTGCGCACCACCTTGTAGGTGAGGAACGCCGTTTCATTGGTGGTCGCCGAAGCCGCGAGGAAGCCCGTCGAGGTCCAGCGGTTGACCGCCGTGCCCGCCGCGTTCTTCGCGATGAAGTTGGCGTCGCGGTCGTCTTTCAGATGCCGCGCGATACGGTCGAGCGCATCTTCCCAGGAAATCTGCTTGAACTCGGAAGAACCCGACTCGCGCACCTGCGGATATTTCAGACGGGTCTCGGCCTGAACAAAACCCCTGAGCGCCGCGCCCTTCGGGCAAAGCGTGCCGCGATTGGTCGGGTGATCCGTATCGCCTTCGACATGGATCAGCTCTGCCTTCTCGCCCTTGCGCACATCGCCTTTGGAATAAAGGATGACGCCGCAGGCGACCGAGCAGTAAGGACAGGTATTGCGGGTTTCGGTCGTGTTGGTCAGCTTGAAGGGACGAATGGATTCGGCATAGGCGCTTTCCACCGCACCGAAACCGAAGGACCCAAGCGCCGAAGCCGCCACTACCGCCCCCGTTCCGCCCAGAAACTGGCGGCGTGAGAGCTCAACATTCATTGCGCTGCACCTCCCTGATCGTCAGAAGAAAAGTGCCGAGGCACATCCCCCCTAAATTGGACTTGGCCGACATCAGTTCACCGCAATAAAACCAAGTTGTCAACCGAAGGGCAGGTTAAATAAATTAACAATAAGGCACATTTATCAATAACATGAATTTAATTGTCATGTATTAATACATGAACCTCGTCGCGAGAATGACTTGAAAGCGCGCAAGCAGATTGACGTTGCCGTGTAAAAACGCCAGACTGCTGCCGTGGCTTCTTTTGTTGCTCCCGAGTTTCGGGGCCTGAATTTTGAGCGGCTTCTGCCTCGCGTCGGCTTCCTTGACCCGGCGCGATGGGTCGGTGCGGCCCTCGGTTCAGCGACTTTCCAATGGGGCAAAGCCGCATCCAGATTTCCTGAAATCATTGCATGTTCGTCACTTTCCGGCCGGAAGGCCGCGAAGCGATTTTTCTCGCGCAAACGCAACAAGAGCAATTCAAGGCACAAAAGGGGATCGTCATGAACCGTCGGGAACTTCTTAAATCCGGTGCGGCCTGCGCCGCCTTCAGCCTGCTGCCGAATTTTGCATCAGCCGCCTCCAACACATTCGCGCCGCAGCCTTCCGACTGGCGCAGCTTCGAGATCACCACCAGCATCACGCCTGCCGCTTCGGCGGAAGTCATTCGTGTCTGGGTTCCGCTGGCAGGGTTTAGTGCCGATGACTGGAACCGCCCGGAGGGCAATCGCTGGACGACCAATGCCAGGGTTGCGCGGCTCGACCGCGATCCTGTCAGCGGTACGGGCCTGCTTTACCTCGAATGGGATGGAGGCGAAGCAGAACCACAAGCCGAAATCATCAGCCTTATCTCCACCCGCGACCGTGCAAGCAATCTCGATGCGTCGGCAAAGGCCGTGCCGCTGACCCGCGCCGAACGCGAACGCTATCTGGCCGGAACGCGCCTTGCTCCGGTCGACGGCATTGTCAAAGAAACCTCCGACAGGATCGTTGCAGGTGCGGACAACGATCAGGAGAAGGCCCGCAGGATATACGATTGGGTCGTCGCCAACACCTATAGGCTCGCTGCGACACGCGGCTGCGGTGACGGCAACATCGTCGCCATGCTCGACAGCGGCGATCTCGGCGGCAAATGCGCCGACATCAATCCGCTGTTCGTGGCCCTGGTCAGGGCAGCGGGGATTCCCGCCCGCGACCTCTATGGCGTGCGCGTCGCGCCTTCCGCCTTTGGCTACAAGAGCCTCGGCGCAAAGAACGAGGTCATCACCAAGGCCCAGCACTGCCGCGCCGAAATCTATCTCGACGGCATCGGCTGGGTCGCGACCGATCCGGCGGATGTGCGCAAGGTGATGCTGGAAGAGGAAAAGGACGGGCTCCCCGCCGACGATCCGCGTGTCGTGGCTGTCCGGCAGAAGCTGTTCGGCTCCTGGGAGGGCAACTGGATCGCCTTCAATGATGGCAGCGATATCGCCTTGCCGTCCGCGCATGGGCCGGAACTCGGCTTCCTGATGTATCCGCAGGCCGAAGTCGCCAGCGCCCGTCTGGATTGCCTGGATGCGGATGTCTTCCGCTACGCCATGACCGCACGCGAAATAACGATATAAGTTTTGAGGATATCATGGATATTGCATCGCCTATTCGTCTGAGCACGCTTGCCCATGGCGGCGGTTGCGGCTGCAAGCTTGCTCCGGCCGTTTTGCAGGATCTGCTGTCGGACCAGCCGGTCATGCAGCCCTTCCGGCAGCTTCTCGTCGGAACGGAAACCGGCGACGATGCCGCCGTCTGGCAGCTGGACGACGAAAACTGCGTGATCGCCACCACGGATTTCTTCATGCCGATGGTGGACGATCCGTTCGACTTCGGACGCATCGCGGCCACCAATGCGATATCCGACGTCTATGCCATGGGCGGAACGCCGATCATGGCGCTGGCGATCCTCGGAATGCCTGTGAACAAGATGCCCGCCGAGATGATCCGCGAAATCCTGAAAGGTGGTTCCAGCATTTGCGCCGAAGCTGGCATTCCGGTTGCGGGCGGGCATTCCATCGACGCGCCGGAACCGATCTACGGACTGGCGGTCATCGGCACCTGCAAGCTCTCGAACCTGCGCAAGAACAGCGGTGCGCGTCCCGGCGATATGCTGATCCTGACCAAGGCAATTGGCGTCGGCATCTATTCCGCCGCCTTCAAGAAGCAGGAACTCGACAGCGCCGGTTATGATGAAATGATGGCATCCGTCACCTTGCTTAACCGGGTGGGCGCCGAACTTGGCAAGGATGACGCGGTCCATGCCGTTACCGATGTGACCGGCTTCGGCATTCTGGGTCATGCGCTCGAAATGGCGCGCGGCTCGAATGCGGGCGTTGCGCTGGATTATGCCGCCCTGCCCTTTCTCAATCAGGCCGAGCATCTGACGCAAGCCGGTTTCGTCACCGGAGCCTCGACCCGCAACTGGGCAAGCTACGGCGAGGATGTGGGGCTTCCCGACGATTATCCGCTTTGGAAACAGCAATTGCTGACCGACCCGCAGACATCCGGCGGACTTCTCATATCCTGCGCGCTGCAGGAAGCCGAAAGGCTTTTGAACCGCATCCGCACCGCCGGCTATCCATCCGCCCGCATCGTCGGGAAAGTGACGGATGATGCGGGCCGCGTGACGGTGACAGGCTGAAAATTGTTGAGACCACTCATCAACAGCTCCCTCATTGTTTGGACTGTTCCCCTCTGGAAATCAGTGCCATGAGTCGATAAAGGCAACTGCGCGTCCCGAAAACTGCGAAGCGGTTTTCGGAAAAGATGCGCGTAAAAAACAAATGGATAATATTTTCCAGAGGGACATCATGGGCTATTTTCCAAGTTGGCGTTTGACATCAAACGCCGTCGTGCTTCCTGACGAGCGCCTCCCAGCCGCCGCGGCCATTCCGATGGGCGTGCAGCATCTGCTCGCAATGTCCGGCTCGACCATTGTGGCGCCGCTGCTGATGGGTTTTGATCCCAATGTGGCCGTCTTCTTTTCCGGTATCGGCACGCTTCTGTTCTTCGTGCTGACAGCAGGCCGGGTGCCAAGCTATCTCGGTTCGTCCTTCGCTTTCATTGCCGTTGTGATTGCCGCAACCGGCTATGGCGGCTCCGGCCCCAATCCCAATATCGCAATCGCGCTCGGCGGTATCATCGCCTGCGGCGCGCTCTATGCGCTGATCGGCCTCGTGGTCATGGCCATCGGCACGGGCTGGGTGGAGCGGCTCATGCCGCCGGTCGTCACCGGCGCGATCGGTGTTTCCATCGGCCTCAACCTTGCCCCCGTCGCTGTAGGCCAGTTGAAGGGGAGCGGCACGCATATCACCATCGCGCTGCTTACGGTTCTCTGCATGGGAATGATCGCCGCCTATGGGCCGCGCGGCACCAAGCGCCTGTCGGTGCTTTTCGCACTTTTGTTCGGCTATCTGCTGGTCCTGATCCTCGGCAACGGCCTCGGCATCGTGCCCGGCATCGATTTCACCGCCGTCAGCAATGCGGCATGGTTCGGCCTGCCGCATTTCACCACGCCGGAGTTCAACTGGCAGGCGATCACGCTGATTGCACCGGTCGCCATCGTGCTGGTCGCCGAAAATCTCGGTCACATCAAAGCGCTCGGTTCCATTACCGGCCAGAACATGGACCGCTATATCGGTCGCGGCTTCCTGGGTGATGGCATCGCAACCGTGATTTCCGGTTCGGGCGGCGGCACCGGCGTCACCACCTATGCCGAAAACATCGGCGTCATGGCGATGACCAAGGTTTATTCGACGCTGATCTTCGTCATTGCCGCAATCATGGCGCTGATCCTCGGCATGTCGCCGAAATTCGGCGCCATCCTGCAGACGATCCCGGCCCCGGTTCTGGCCGGTCTTGCCGTTTCGGTGTTCGGTCTCATCGCCTCGGCCATGGCCCGCATCTGGATCGTCAACAAGGTGGATTTCGCGGATTCCCGCAATCTGTTCACCGCAGGCGTGGCGCTCATTTTCGGTGCTGGCGACTTCACCTTGAAGATCGGCGAATTCGCCCTTGGCGGCATTGCGACTTCCACCCTTGCAGCACTGGTTTTCTACCAGCTGCTCGGCATCGGCCGCAGCGACAAGCCTGCCGAATAAAACGAGAGGGAGCGGGTTTCCGGCCCGCTCCTCACTCTGCCAGCAATTGTTCAGCCCGGACGCGCATTTCGGGTTCAAGCACTATCGAACGTCGCTCAATCTTGTCGAAATAAACAGTGGTCGTCTCGTTGAGCGCGCGCAGCTCGCCGTCGAGCGACCCCACCATCGTCTGGCGAAACGTGATCGACGAGCGCCCGACCTTCACCACATGCGAACGGATCGTCAGCAGGTCCCCGACCGGCACTTCCCGCTTGTATTCGGTTGTCGAGCGCACATCTGCCCAGCCATATGCGTCATCTGGAATTTTCCCGGCAATGTGGCCAAGCAATTGGAAGCTCGCATCATCGAACATCGCGGCATAATGCCGGACATTCATATGTCCCATTACGTCGCACATCCATGGATGCGCGACGCCAATAAAAGTAACAAGACCGGTCATCGCGCCACCGACTGGTAGCCGCCAAGGAAGGCTGTGAGGTTATCACCCAGCGCATCGCACAGATAGCCGCCTTCCTGCACGATGACGGTTGGCAAGCGAAGCTTCGCGATTGCTTCGGCAATGCGTCCGAAGCCGCCGGTGGTGACCGATAATCCGCCGAACGGATCGCCTTCAAACGGATCAAGGCCAAGCGCCACAACAATCGCATCCGGCGCGAAGGCTTCGATGCGGCGGAACGCAGTGTCGAGCGCCGCCAGAAATTCGGCATCGCCGGATTTGCGCGGCAGCGGCAGGTTGAGATTGTAGCCAAGCCCCGCGCCTTCGCCGCGCTCGTCGGCATGACCCCAGAAAAATGGATAGAAGCGCACCGGATCGGCATGGATCGAGACGGTCAGCACATCGGGGCGGGAATAGAAAATGCCCTGCGTGCCATTGCCGTGGTGCAGATCGACGTCGAGGATCGCCACGCGCCCGGCCTTCGAGCGCAGGCGTTGTGCTGCGACTGCCGAATTGTTGACGAAGCAGAAGCCGCCCGCCACATCGGCAAAGGCATGATGCCCCGGCGGGCGGCAGAGCGCATAGGCCGCAACCTCGCCGCCAAGCACCGCATCGGCGGCATCGACCGCGCTCCACGCACTCCAGCACACGCTTTCCCATGTGTGCTCGGCAATGGGGCAAGCCGTATCGGCCATGTGATAGCCGACCTGCCCGACCGCCGACGCCGGATAACGGCCATCGCGCGCAAGCGGATGGATGTTGGGGATCACCTCTTCCGACGCCTCTTCGATACGCCGCCATCGGGCATGGATGTGCTGAAGGAACTCCAGATATTCGGGCGTATGCACCGCCGCAATCGGGCCAAGGCCGTGATCTTGCGGACGGATGATCTCGCAGCCCGCCGCCTTCGCACCGGCGAGCAGACGTTCGACGCGCTCCGGCTGTTCGGGGTTAGGCTGCGGCGCGCCGCTGGAAAGAAAGGCTTTCGGGTCGTGACGCTTCTGCTCGAAGGCGTAAAAGGCTTTCATGACTGCTCCCTCATTTGATTGATGCGGGCCAGGCGGTTGAAATCCTCGCCATAGGCGCCGTGATCGCGGTCGGATTCGATCCATCCGATACCGAGCCGCTCATAAAATCTCTGCGCGGCCACATTGTCCCTGTCCACGGCAAGCCGCAGATAGACCCCGCCCCGCGCCATCGACCAGGAGGCGACGTGGCGCAGAAGCACTTCCCCGATCCCGTTGCCGCGAAAGGCTTCATCGACATAGAGGTCCTGCACATAGACGCCGGGTTTGCCGTACCATGTCGAAAAGATCGGGAAGAACAGCGCGAGCCCGGCAAATGCCCCGTCCACCTCGGCGATCAGGCTGGTGAAGGCCGCATAGGGTCCGAAACCGTAACGGCGAAAATCCTCGACCGTGCTGGAAATCCTGTCGGCGGCACCAAGCCCCTCGCCCATGATGCGGATCGCCTCATGGATCAATTCCGCATCGGCAGCATCGCCCAGCCGCACGACGATGCCTGTTTCACTGTCCAACACGATCTTCGGCATCAGAGCATTTCCTGTTTTGATTGAACCATTGGAAACTCTCTATCTGTTTGTTTTTACGAATGTCTTTATCCCGTCGTAGCGGGGTCAGAAATCAGTCC
Source organism: Ochrobactrum sp. AP1BH01-1 (assembly GCF_018066705.1). NCBI lineage: Bacteria > Pseudomonadati > Pseudomonadota > Alphaproteobacteria > Hyphomicrobiales > Brucellaceae > Ochrobactrum > Ochrobactrum sp. AP1BH01-1. Next base: position 276,974 of record NZ_JAGPOU010000004.1, read on the forward strand.
AATGGACTAATTTCCCCGCGGAGGCGGTTCCCGCTATCGGGGGACATGCTCTAAAACGCCACCCTGTCTCCGCCCTTAAGCCCGAGATATTCACGCGCCTCGTCTGGCGTCGCCACCTCCAGCGACAGGCCGTCGAGGATGCTGCGGATGCGCCGGACCTGATCGGCATTGCTTCTGGCAAGCTGGCCGCGCCCGTCATAAAGGCTGTCTTCCAGCCCGACACGCACATTGCCGCCCATGGCAGCCGCCATGGTGATCATCGGAATCTGGTGCCGTCCTGCGGCCAGCACGGAGAAGGAATAATCTTCCCCGAACAGCTTGTCGGCAATCCGCTTCATATGCATGAGATTGTCCGGGTCGGCCCCGATGCCACCCAGAACGCCAAAGACGAACTGGATGAACAGATGGCCGGACACCAGCCCCCGGTCGCGGAAATGCGCCAGCGAATAGAGATGCCCGACATCGTAGCATTCAAACTCGAAGCGCGTGCCGCAGCCTTGACCCAGGCTGGTCAGGATGCCTTCCATATCCGCGAAAGTGTTCTTGAAGATCGAATGGCGCGTGGCCTCCAGCAGTTCCGGCTCCCACGCATGTTTCCACTCGCGCGGCTTGTCGAGTGCCGGGAACAGCGCGAAATTCATCGAGCCCATATTGAGCGAGCACATTTCCGGCTCTGCCTTAAGCGGCGCGGCCAGCCGGTCCTCCAGCGTCATCAGCGACGAGCCGCCGGTCGAGATATTCACCACGGCAGATGTTGATTGCTTGATGCGCGGCAGGAACTGCATGAACAGGTCCGGATTGGCGGACGGCCTGCCGTCGCGCGGGTCGCGGGCATGCAGATGCAGGATGGATGCACCCGCTTCCGCCGCCGCAATGGCTTCGCTCGCAATCTCGTCTGGCGTCACCGGCAGATGCGGCGACATGGACGGCGTGTGCACGGAACCCGTCACCGCGCAGGTGATGATCACCTTGCGACGCGTCTTCTTCTTGTCGGTCATGATCCGGTTTCCTTACGCGTTGACAGGCAGGTTGAGTTCACGCGCCAGAACCTCCAGCGTGTCGCCGAGGATAGCGGTGATCTCGCCCACCTGTTCGCGGCTGACGACCATGGGCGGGCAGACGAGGAAATGATCGCCTTCGACACCGCCGCGTGTGCGGCGCGAATAGATGATCAGCCCGCGTTCATAGGCAAGATCGACCATGCGCTGATGGGCGTTCAACTCCTTCGGCAGCGGCTTCATGGTTTCAGGATCGGAGACGAACTCAGCAGCGAGCAGCAGGCCCTTGCCGCGCACATCGCCGATGAAGGGGAAGCGTTTTGCAAGTCCTTCCAGTTCGCCCTTCAGCGCATCGCCCATGCGGGCGGCATTGCCGACGAGATCAAGACGATCGATTTCCTGCAACACCGCCTTGCCTGCGGCACAGGCCAGCGGATTGCCGGCATAGGTGAACCCATGCAGGAAGCCCCCGGCATCAAGAACCGGCTGCACGATACGGGCTGGCGCGGCCATCGCGCCAAGCGGGCAATAGCCGGAGGCAAAGCCCTTGGAAAGCGCGATCAGGTCTGGCTTGCAATTCCAGTGGTCGCCGCCCAGAAACTTGCCGGTACGCCCGGCACCGCTCATCACCTCGTCATGGATGAGCAGGATGCCATAGCGGTCGCAGATTTCACGGATGCGCGGATAATAGCTGTCGGGCGCGACCAGCGCGCCGGTGGATGCCCCGCCAATCGGCTCCATGATAAAGGCGAGCACGCTTTCAGGGCCTTCCTCCTGAATCTTTTCCTCCAGCATGTCGGCATATTTCTGCCCGCGCTGTTCCATCGAAAGATTGTCGCGGTCGAGATAGGCGGTCGGCGCAGGAACCTTCGGCATTTCGCGCATGATGGGCGCGAAAGGCTCGCTGAGCGCCGCATAGCCGGTGACGGCGAGCGCCCCAAGCGTGCCACCATGATAGGACGGAAAACGCGAGATCACTTTCCAGCGCTTGCCCTGCCCGGTCGCAACCGCCCATTGGCGGGCAAGCTTGATGCAGGATTCCACCGCTTCCGAGCCGCCGGAAACGAAGAAGATCTTGTCCAGACCTTCCGGCATCCGCTCTGCGGCTATGCGTGCCAGATCTTCCGCCGGTTCGTTCTCGAAATGCAGGCGATAGGCGAAGGTCACGCGGTCCATCTGCTCTTTCATGGCGTCGAGCACGTTGCGATTGCCATGGCCGATATTGACCACCATCGCGCCGCTCGACCCGTCGATGACGCGGCGTCCGTCCTGATCCCAGATGTAGATGCCTTCGGCGCGATCCACCAGCGGCCTGCGCAGGCGCGACTGGTAGAAAAGATGCGATGCCGGGCGTTCGTTCGGTGCTTTTGTGTTGAGCATGGCGTTACTCTGTCAGCGCTTGAGATATTGGTTGAGAATATTGGCGGTCACACGCTCGACCATGCGGTCGCCGCGCTTGAGGGCCGCCACCCATTCGCAGCTTCCGGCGTGGAAAACCTCGCCCTTGCCGCGTGGAAAATTGACGATCATGCCGCAGCCGCGCTTGATGCGTTCCACGGCTGCATCCCCATCGTTGCCAATCAGCGTATCGGCCACGAATTTTGCATCGGCGTCGGAAAGGAACTGGTCGTCGGCCGGGATATCCGCGCTTTCTTCCTTGAGCGACGACATGCCGAGCGCCAGAATCTGCAACCCGTCGGGTGCGCCGCTGCCTTCCTCCGGCTCCGGCAGTCCGCCGCGGATCACATAATCCAGTCCATCTACCTCGTAGCCGAAGGCATGGCCTTCCGCGCCCAGAAGATCGCCGTAATAGATACCGGTGCCAGCAAAGGCCCAGTGTTCGGGACGATAGACCGGGAATCCGCGCACGCCGCGCGGGGCGCAGCCGCCCCAGCCGACATAAAGCCCGCGCAATGCATTGAGACCGAAGGTTTCTGCGGCAGGCCGTCCGGTTTCCGCCGCTTCCCAGCAGCCGCTGGTGCGGCGCGGATCGGCGGAGCGATAGACCGGATCTTCGGCGCGGGCACGATATTTGTAGCAGGTCTGCCGCTTGCCATTATCCTCAAGCCGGGTCTGCCACATGAAGTTGCCGGCAAAACGCGCCGCGCGACCGCCGCCATCGACATAATTATCGACGGCATCGCGCATTTCCCACGTCCAGTATTCATCGTGACCGACAAAGACCACGCAGTCATAACCGTCGAGGATTTCCGGCGAGAAATGCAGCTCATGCTGGGTTGCGAGATCGACCGCATAGCCTTCCCGTTCGGCCCAGCGGAAGAACAGGCTGTCATAGCTTGCCCAGCCGGACGAGGCATATTTCTTGGAATAGCCATTGGCATAGGCCCATTCCATGTGCGGATAGCGCGGGGGTGCAGCAGGCGGCGTGATGATTTCCAGCGGCACGCGCGGCGCATCGGGCGGCAGCAGCGCGAAGCCACGGCAGAACGGGCGCTCGATGCTCACCGTCGTCGCATATTGATCGCCATTTGGCCCGGTGATGCCCTGATAATGGTTGGAGCCGCCCCAGGTGTTGTAGGCTGTCCACGTGCCGGTCGCCGCGACTTGCAGGATACGGCCGGGCTTTTTCCCCGCCGCAGGACGCAGGATGAAAAGGTGGTGGCAATGGATGGGTTCTCCGTCATTGCCATGCGCCCTCAAAGTGATGCGATAAGCGCCGGAAGGCCAGTTCTCATCCGTCTTGAAGGCAAATGTCGTTTCCCAGCCGCAGCCGGCGACCGAACATTGTGCCGGCGTTTCCTGCCATTTGCAGTCGATCCCGCGTTTTGAGAATACCGGCGTTTCCACCGCCCCGTCCCGCACGATCTCGATGTCGAAACGCGGCGCGGTCGCGCTCACCTGCAATTGGACGGTCGCGCCCGGCAGATAGGAATAGGCGTCGGTGTAGCACCAGATTTCACCGCGCGGGCCGTCCATGCCGGGATATTCGTAATAATGGCCGAGGACAGCCTCGCGCCGCTGCGCCGGGGTTAGCCCGAAATCGGGAAACTCGTTAATGTTTCTCTCGCTCATGCCGACACCTCACGCAGCCAGATATTTCTTGAGGAAGGAGCGGGTGCGCTCCTGTACCGGATTGCTCAGAATCTGGTCCGGCAGTCCCTCTTCCACCACCACGCCGCCATCCATGAACAGGATGCGGTCGGCGACCTCGCCTGCAAAACGCATCTCGTGCGTGACGATCAGCATCGTCATATGTTCGGTGGCAAGCTGTTTCATGACGGCATTCACTTCGTCCACCAGCTCGGGGTCGAGCGCTGAAGTCGCCTCGTCGAACAGCATCACCTTCGGCTGCATGGCGAGCGCACGCGCAATGGCGACACGCTGCTTCTGCCCGCCCGACAGGCGCGAGGGATAGACATCGATCTTGTCGGCAAGCCCCACTTTGGACAGAAGCTCCAGCGCCAGCGTGCGCGCGGCATCCTTGCCCATGCCCTTGAGCTTGATCGGGCCGAGCGTGATGTTTTCCAGCACGGTCAGATGCGGGAACAGGTTGAAGTGCTGAAACACCATGCCCATCTGCTGGCGCACCGCATTGATGTGCTTTTCAAATGCCTGCCCTGCCAGCGGCTGGTTGACCTGCACGCCATCAAGCCAGACCTCGCCGCCATTCAGCGTTTCCAGATGATTGATGGAGCGCAACAATGTGCTCTTGCCGGAACCGCTGGGGCCGATGATCGCAACGATCTGGCCGCGCGCCACTGAAAGGTCTATGCCCTTCAACACTTCCAGCGCGCCGTAGGCCTTGCGGGCGCCCTTCACTTCGACCATCGGTTTTGCCGATTTGGAGCTGCTCATCGCGTGACCTCCACTTTTCTTTCAATGCGCCGCAGGCCAGCCTCAAGCACGAGATTGACCACGTAATAGATGGCCGCGACGGTGATATAGAATTCAAACGGGCTGAAGGTTTCGCTGATGGCAAGCTGGGCGCTGTGCACCAGTTCCGCAATGCCGATGATCGAAACCAGCGACGTATCCTTCAGAAGAACGATCATGTTGTTGCCTATCGGCGGGATGGTGTTGCGGATCGCCTGCGGAATGACGACATAGCGCAGGGCCTGACCGTGGCTGAAACCGATGGAACGCGCGCCTTCCATCTGGCCGGGATCGACAGCCACGATGCCTGCGCGGATGATGTCCGCATTATAGACCGCGAAATGCAGGCTGAGGCCGATAATGCCAGCGCCAAGGGCTGGAATATCGATGCCGATCTGCACCAGCCCGAAATAGATCAAAAACAGTTGCAGCAGAAGCGGCGTTCCCATGAACAGCCACATGAAGAACCGCACCGGCCATGCGAGGATTGCAGGCGCATAAAGCACCACGAGCGCAAACGCGATGCCGAGCACGAAGCTCAAGAAGGCCGAAGCAACGGTCAGAACAAGCGTCCACCAGAGGCCGGTCAGAAGCAGATCGGTATAGGGAGTGACGATGCTGAAATCGAGAGCCTGCATCCGGTCCTCCCTCACTGCGCCGCGAAGCGCTTGTCGAGCAGATCGACCCCGCGCGCCACGACATAGATAATGATCATGTAGAGAACCGCGGCGACGCCGAAAATCTCGAACGGCTTGTAGGTCGAGCCGATGAACCGCTGCGCGGTATAGGTCAGTTCAACCACCGAAATGGTGGAAACCAGCGCCGAACCTTTCAAAAGGGCGATGGCGTTGACGCCGAGCGGGCGGATCATAAGCCGGGCCGCCTGCGGCAGCACAACGAGCCGCATGGTCTGGCCGCGCCCGAAGCCGATGTAGCGCGCGGCTTCCGTCTGGCCGCGGTCGACGCTCTGGATCGCGCCGCGGATCGATTCCGACATATAGGCGCCGATATTAAGCCCCAGCCCGATGACGCCGGCGGCAAACGGTTCCAGATTGATGCCGATCTGCGGGCCGCCGAAATAGAGGATGAAGAGCTGCACAAGGCAGGGCGTGCCGCGAAAGACGCTGACATAGGCCGCCGCCAGCCCGCGCAGAATGGGGGAGCGGGACAGGCGGGCCGCCACAAGGAATGCGGCCACCACAAGACCCAGGATCAGGGCCAGCGCGGAAATTTGCACAGTCACCCATGCCGCCTCCAGAAAAAACGGGAGGACGCGCTGCATCAACGCAAAATCCATCGGAAAACTCCGGTCAATCGGTTCTCAACCGGCCCGGACAAATGCCGGGCCGGGATGACGGCATGTCAGCGAATGTCGCTGCCGATCCATTGCATCGAGATTTTCTCGTAGGTGCCGTCGGCCATGATCTCGTCGAGAGCCTTCTGCATCGCTGCCTTCAGCTCCGGGTTGTTCTTGCGGATGGCAATGCCGATGGCGACGCTGCCGCCTTCGATGTCCGGCGTATCGAGCTTGCGGACTTTTTGGCCGGTTTCCTTGATCGCCACCATGACCGGGATGTTGTCGACGACGATGGCGTCGACGCGGCCCGAATTCAGTTCGAGCATCAGTTCCGGCAGGCCCTTATAGGTGCGAATGGTCCAGCCGCCTTGCTCGCGCGCCCATTTCTCATGGGTTTCGCCAAGCGTCACGCCCAGCGTCTTGCCCTTGAGATCGTCGAGCTTCTGAACGGCGGAATCTTCCTTCACGAAAACCGCGCGGCCCGCGTGATAATAGGGTCCGACGAAGTCCACCGCCTTCTCGCGTTCCGGCGTGATCGTCATGGAGCCGACTACCGTGTCGAACTTGCCAGCCCGAAGACCGGCAACGATACCGTCCCAGGCTGTGGTGATGAGCTGCGGCTTCAACTGCATGCGTTCGGCAATCGCCGAACCGATGGACGCATCGAAGCCCACGACCTCGTTCTTCTCGTTGACAAAATTGAACGGCGGATACTGGCCGCTCATGGCGATCTTGAGTTCTCCTGATGCCTTGATCTTTTCAAGATCGTCCGCCTGTGCTGGCGCAACCGCAAAGACGGCGGTGGCGGCAATCGCGGCGGCGGCAATGAACCCCGTGAATTTGTTAAACATGCTGTTCCCGACTTCCCTCTTGTTGTTTTTCTTGAGGCTATTTCGATGCCTTCAATATTCATGATTGCTTTTATGGATGCATTTCGCAAATAGATAATGGGAATGGATTGCATAGATTTCATGAATGGATGAACCATGTCATTGCATCGCCCCGAGCGTCTTGTCTGGGATCTGGACTGGAACCTGCTGCGCAGTTTCGTAGTGATCGCGGAGGTGAAAAGCATCACCCGCGCCGCCGAACGGCTCAACCTCAAACAGCCGAGCGTCAGCAATGCGTTGCGCCGGCTGGAAGACCGCATCGGCCAGCGCCTTGTCGAGCGCGACGCCACCCATTTTGAGCTGACGGAGGTGGGCAAGCTTCTCTATGAACAGAGCATCGAGGTCTTCGGCGCCATTTCCCAATTGCCGCAGCTGGTGCGCGGGGTGGGAGACGATGTGACCGGACATGTCACCATATCGGTTGCCAGCCATATCATCTCGCCGATCTTCGATCAGGCGCTTGCGCTCTTTCACGAACAGCATCCCCGCGCAACGCTGACGATCAACGTATCCGCCAGCACCGAAGTCGCCCGGCTGGTGCGCGAGAAGCGTGCCTCGTTCGGTCTGGGGCTGGTGAGCAATCGCGATCCGGCGCTGGACTACACCATGGTCTATCGGGAGTTCTTCGGCTTTTTTTGCGGACCCCGCCACCGCATGTTCGGCCAGTCCGGGCTGACGCTCTCCGATCTGAAGGGGGAGCCGTCCGTGTCGTTCCAGACCGATCACATTGCCGACGCGCTGCGCCCCGTCGCCCTGCTGCGTAGCGAGGCGCGGCTTTCGCCGGAGGTGGTCGGCACGTCATCGAGCCTTGAGGAAGTGCGCCGCATGATCATCACCGGCCTTGGCATCGGCCCGCTGCCGCTGCACGTGGCCCGGCGCGAGATCGATGACGGCCTTCTCTGGCGTCTGCCACCTTACGAGAACCCGCCCGCCATCGATGTTTTCCTGATCCACAATCCGGAAACCAATCTCAATAAGGCCGAGAAGGCCATGCTGGCTGGATTGAAGGGGCTGATCGCCTCGACCCCGTTGGAAGACCGGATTTACGGAGACTGACGAGCGGGCAAAGCCCGCTCGCCTGCGATCATTCTGCCGCTTCTGCCGCGCATAGTGCATCGTCGCATTCGGCTGTTACCGTCGCAGCCGAGAGGCTTGCCTGGCCAAGCGCGACGATGGCCGTTGCGCTGAGGCTTGCTGCGACCGAAACCCAGAAGCCGTTTGCTGCGCCGAAATTGTCGACCACCCAGCCGGAAACGAAGGCGCCCAGCGCCATGCCGATGCCAATGCCGGTCATGACCCAGGTGATGCCTTCGGTCAGCATCGACTCAGGCACGCGCCGTTCGATCAGGCCGAATGCCGTGATGAATGTCGGGGAAATCGCAACACCGCTGACGAACACCGCCGTTGCAAGAAGCGCGGTCGATGTACCGGCGAAAGGCAGCGGCAGCGCAGTCAGGGCAAGGACGCTGACGGCAATCAGCAACTGGCGCTGCAATGGAATGCGGATCGACAATGCGCCAAGCGTTATCCCGACAAGGAACGAACCGATGGCATAGACCCCGATTACGATGCTGGCTGCGCCGGGCTGTCCAAGCTCACGCGTGATCGCCACGGCGCTGACTTCAGCCGTCGCGAACGTCGAGCCGACGAAGATGAGCGCGAGCGTGATGATCTGAACGGGACGCGACCAGATCGCGGAACGTTGCGGGCTGTTCCGGTCGAGCGCGCGAACCGGCGGCTCGCTGGAACGCTGCAGGAGGAAGGCAATCGTGCCCACGGCGAGAAAGGCCGTGCTGATCAGCATCCCCGCTTCCGGAAACAGCGATACCGCCAAGGCCACGGAAAGGGAAGCACCCGAAATATAGACCAGCTCGTCCGCCGCCGATTCGAACGCGAAAGCGGTATTCAGTTCGGGACGGTTGCGGAAAATTTCGGTCCATCTTGCCCGCACCATTGCCGGAATGCTGGGCATCGCACCGGCAAAGAATGCCGTGGCGAAGAGGGTCCAGTTTGCCCAGCGCTGGTTCGTTGCCACCAACAGAAGGGCGAAGGCTATCACCGAAACGACGGTGGCAGGCATGACGATGCGGCTTTGCCCGTAACGGTCGACAAGGCGGGAAATCTGCGGCGATAGGAATGCATTCGTCAGCGCGAAGGTGGCAGAGACCGCGCCAGCCAGCCAGTATTCGCCATGGGTCTGCGCAAGCATTGCGACGATGCCGACGGGCGCCATCGCGAAGGGAAGACGGGCGAAGAATGCAGCCGCCGAAAAGCCGACAGCGCCCGGAGCGCTGAAAATCTCTCTGTATGGATTGGACATCGGAGTGGGTCCTTGAAAGGGGAAATTGCATCACTTGCATACGGTCCGTATGTTAATTAAATAATTGATACGCGGCGTATGTCAACTAATATACGCCGCGTATCTAAATAAATGGAGCCGCCATGCGTAAACCGCGAAGCGAAATGATTGCCGAAACAAGGGCGAAGCTGATGGCTGCGGGCCGCAAGGCTTTCGGAACCGTTGGCTATGCCGAAGCTTCGATGGATGATTTTACCGCCTCCGCCGGGCTGACGCGGGGCGCGCTCTATCACCATTTCGGCGACAAGAAGGGTCTTTTGCAGGCCGTGATCAACGAAATCGATTGCGAGATGGCCGCGAGGCTCTGCACGATTTCCGCGAAGGCGCCCAACCGCTGGCAGAGTTTTGTCGACGAGAATGTCGCCTATATCGAGATGGCGCTGGAACCTGAAATCCAGCGCATCATGTTTCGCGACGGACCGGCGGTGTTCGGCGATCCGTCCTGCTGGCCGAGCGCCAATGGCTGTATCCGCACGATTTCCACAAGCCTCGACGCCTTGCGTGAGGAAGGCGTCATCATCGATATAGACACGGAAGCGGCCGCACGGCTGATCAACGCGGCAAGCAGCAGCGCGGCGCAGTGGATCGCCAATTCCGACGATCCTGAAGCCACGTCAAAGCGCGCGGTCAAGGCATTCCGGACACTTCTGGAAGGCCTGTTGAAGCGGAAAAATTGAGTTAGCCCGACACGATCGACGTGAAATCGGCCATGCCCGCGAAACGGGCGGCACGGACCTTGCCATATTTGCTCTTGTCGACGACAAGGTGTTTCTCGACGGCGCGCTGCATGGCCATCTGCTTGATCGGCACTTCGTGGAAGTGCGAACAGGTGATGCCGTGCTGCTCATCGACCCCACCAGCCGACAGAAAAGCCTTGTTGATGTTGACGCGCTTCAGGACGTCGATCCCCTCGTCACCTGAAAACGATGCCGCTTCCGGGTGGTAGAGCCCGCCCAGAACGATGAGGCGCACATCGCTGCGCTGCGACAGGATTTCGGCAATATTGAGCGCATAGCAGACAACGGTAATGTGCTGGTTCTGCGGGATGCGGTGGGCAAGATGCGGCATCGTGGTGCCGCAATCGATGAAAACCGTATCATAGGGCTCGATCAATGCGGCGGCTGCGGCGCAAGCCTGCGCTTTCGCACTGGCGTGGCTGTCCTTTTCAAAATCAAAGACATAATCGCCGTTCACACCGTCCTGCGTGGGGATAATGTAACCACCCAAACAATTGAGCGCACCGCCGTCGCTGCCTATATCGCGGCGGATCGTCATTTCCGAAACGCCGAGACGCGCTGCCGCATCGCGCAGACGAAGCACGCCGACTTCATCGACCAACGCCGCCAGTTCAGCAATGCGCTCTTCTTTTCGGCTGATTCTGCTCACATTGTCCCCAATTCTTGCAGTCTGCTCATCCGTTTATACGTCCGTCACATTTCACGCAATTACGATCCTTCGATCTTGACAGGCCGAACATAAATGTGAAACGATCCAAACATAATGATCGGATTATAACATTATAATTCGCATTGTCGGGAGGATATGACAACAGGGTTTTGCGCGCGCCGGACAGAATTCCGTTCGCGGCGTCAAACAGGCGGGAAAGCAGATTGATTTTCGCCCGGCGGGGAAGCCGGGCATGGAGGAGAACGCCGATGCACCCACCGTTCCTGGGTGCGTCGGCGCAGTAACAGTTGAGCCTCAGCCACCGAGGGCAGACGGCCAAACAATTCCCAGGGAGGAAAACCGGTGAAAAAATTTCTAGCATCCGTGGCGATTGCCATGTCCGTTGCCGTTCCGCACGCTTTCGCGGAAGGCGTCGTTGATACGTCGAAGATCAACAAGGAACTCATCACCACGGCCAACGACAAGAAGTACACCATCGCGACGGTCGTGAAGGTGGACGGCATTGCCTGGTTCGACCGCATGCGCGATGGCGTCGACCAGTTCAAGGCCGACACCGGCAATGATGTCTGGATGGTTGGCCCGAGCCAGGCGGACGCCGCGGCACAGGTGCAGATTGTCGAAAACCTGATCGCGCAGGGTGTTGACGCTATTGCCATCGTGCCGTTCTCGGTCGAAGCAGTGGAGCCGGTTCTGAAAAAGGCGCGCGAACGCGGCATCGTGGTCATCAGCCACGAGGCATCCAATATCCAGAACGTCGATTACGACATCGAAGCCTTCGACAACAAGGCCTATGGCGCCAACCTCATGAAGGAACTGGGCAAGTCGATGGGCGGCAAGGGCAAATATGTCACGACCGTTGGCAGCCTGACCTCCAAGTCGCAGATGGAATGGATCGACGGCGCCGTCGAATACCAGAAGGCCAACTTCCCGGAAATGTCGGAAGCGACCGGCCGTCTCGAAACCTATGACGATGCCAACACCGACTATAACAAGCTCAAGGAAGCGATGACCGCCTATCCGGACATCAAGGGCATTCTCGGCGCGCCGATGCCGACTTCTGCCGGTGCCGGACGCCTGATCGCCGAAGGCGGTCTCAAGGGCAAGGTTTTCTTCGCGGGCACGGGCCTCGTTTCGGTGGCTGGCGAATATCTGAAGAACGACGACATCCAGTATATCCAGTTCTGGGACCCTGCCGTTGCAGGCTATGCCATGAACATGCTGGCCGTCGCAGCGCTTGAAAAGAAGAACGACCAGATCAAGGCCGGTCTCAATCTGGGCCTGCCGGGCTATGAAAGCCTGCTGGCCCCGGATGCCGCCAAGCCGAACCTGCTCTATGGCGCAGGCTGGGTCGGTGTGACCAAGGAAAACATGGACAAGTACGACTTCTGATATCCATGGATGCTCGATGGGAGGAGCTTCATGCCCCTCCCATCCTGCCAATCGCATTCCAGCCTTGCACGAGGCCCCTCATGAGTGAAAACCTGATCGAACTGCGCCATATCGGAAAACGCTTCGGTGGCGTCAGGGCGCTGGACGACGTTTCCTTTGCCATCAAGCCCGGTGAAATCCACTGCCTGGCAGGCGAGAACGGCTCCGGTAAATCCACCATCATCAAGGTCATGTCGGGCGTCTACACGCCGGAGGACGGCGAGATACTGATCGACGGCAAGCCGGTCGGCAAGCTCGATCCGGTCAAGTCCGTTCATCATGGCATTCAGGTGATCTATCAGGATTTCTCGCTGTTCGGGAACCTGACCGTTGCCGAAAATCTGGCCATCAATACTTTTCTCATCGAAGGTCGCAAGGGCGTCGACTGGAAGCGTGTGCGCGAACTGGCGCAAAAGGCGCTCGACCGGCTTGGCGTCAGCATCGACCTCGATGCGGATGTGGACAGCCTGCCGACATCGGGCAAGCAGATCGTGGCGATTGCGCGCGCCGTCATGGCCGACGCCCGCCTCATCATCATGGACGAACCGACCACCGCGCTGACGCGGCATGAGGTGGACGCGCTGTTCAGGATCGTGCGCGATATTCAGGCGCAGGGCATCGCCGTGCTCTTCGTCAGTCACAAGATGCGCGAGATGCTGGAAATCAGCGAAAGGCTGACCGTCTTCCGCAACGGCAAGAAAGTTGCCGAAGGTCCGATTTCCGATTTCGACGAGCCGTCGATCACACGCGCCATGACCGGCCAGGAACTCACATCGGACCATTATCACTGGACCCCGCGTGAAGGCGCTTCGGCCAGCCCAACGCTCGAAATCACGAACCTCTCCGTTCCCGGTTCCGTGGAAAATGCCAGCCTCACCCTCCATGCGGGCGAGATCGTCGGCATATCCGGGCTGATCGGCTCGGGCCGCACGGAACTGGCGCTCGCCCTCTTCGGGATGAAGCCGGATTTCACGGGCACCTTGCGCATCAATGGCAGGCAGGTCCACCCGAAAACCGTGCAGGAGGGGATCGCCTGCGGCGTCGCCTATGTTCCGGAAGACCGCCTGACGGAAGGCCTGTTCCTGACGCAATCGATCGAACGCAACATCATCGTCACCTCGATCGAGAAATTCGTGCGCGGCCTCTTCATCGACCGCAAGAAGGCCGATACCACGACCCGCGACATGTTTTCGGCGATGCACATCGTCGCTCCCGGCCCGCATACGCCGGTCAATCATCTGTCGGGCGGCAACGCGCAGCGCGTGGTGCTGGCGCGCTGGCTTTTGACCGGGGCCAAAGTGCTGATCCTCAACGGGCCGACCGTCGGCGTCGATGTCGGCTCCAAGGCGCAGATCCACAACATCATCCGCAAGCTTGCGCGTGAGGAAGGGCTCGCCGTCCTGATGATTTCCGACGACGTGCCCGAGCTGGTGCAGAACTGCAATCGCGTGCTGGTGATGCATCGCGGGCGTTTCGTCGATGAGCTTTCCGGTGAAACCATGACCGAAGATGCCGTCAACGACCGGCTCAAGACGCTGAATTGAGGAACCGGCACATGAAGTTCTTTCGCAGTACCGAATTCATCATTGCCTGCGTTCTGTTCGCGGCGATGGTCATTATCGGCCTCATCAATCCGGCTTTCTGGTCGCTGGACAATATTTTCGGCCTCCTGCGCTCCAATGTCGTGATCGGCATCATGGCGCTTGGCGTTCTGCTGGTGATGATTTCCGGCGGCATCGACGTTTCCTTCACCGCCTTCGCCATCGCGGCCATGTATCTGACCGTCCGCGCCATGGTCTATCTCGGCTATGACGGCGTGTTCATTCCATTCGTGGCGGCGACGCTGATCGGCCTGCTGCTGGGCGCTTTCAACGGCTTCATCATCCATCGCTTCAAGATGATCCCGCTGATCGTCACGCTCGGCACCGGTTCCATCGTGCGTGGGCTGGTGCTGGGCCTTGTCGGCACCAGCATCGTCAACATCAACAAGATGCCGAAGGAGCTGATCGCATTCGGCAAGACAGACGTGATCTCGCTGACATCGGCCTCCGGCACGGCATTCGGCCTGACTGCGATGTTCGTCGTCTATCTGGCGCTGGCGCTGCTGATCCACCTGATCCTCAACTATACGATGATCGGGCGCAGCGTTTATGCCTATGGCGGCTCGCCCGAAGCGGCAAAGCGCGTCGGCTTCAATACCCGCCGCACCATCTTCTTCGTCTATTGCGTGGCCGGGGCGCTCGCAGGCTTCGCGGGGCTTCTGCATTCCTCGATGATCTGGCTCGCCAATCCGCGTGATTTCGTCGGGCTGGAGCTGGACGTGATCGCAGCCGTGGTTCTGGGCGGCGCGTCGATCTTCGGCGGTCGCGGCACGGTGCTGGGCACGCTGATGGGCGTCTTCATGCTCGTCATGGTCAAGAACTCGCTCATCATCATGAAGGTCGACACCACATGGCAGCGCGTCGTGGTCGGTCTCATCATCATCGTCGCCACCGCCATCACCGCATGGCGTGACCGCAAAAGCATTGCCTGAGGAGACAAGCGACATGAAACAGTCTTTCGACATGCGCCGCTTCCTCGGAGGCGATGGCAACATCATCCAGCTTATCGTCATCACCGTGCTGGTCTTTGCGCTGATGACCTGGATGAACCCGGACAAGTTCTTGCGCTATTACAACTTCGAATCCATCAGCTACATCATGCCGGAGCTTGGCATCCTCTCCGTCGCCATGATGATTGCCATGCTGACGGGCGGCATCGACCTTTCGGTGGTGGGCATCGCCAATCTGGCGGGCATCGTGGCCGGGGGCTATTTCCACTCATCCATGGTGCAGGCGGCACAGGCTTCCGGCTCGGGAATGCTGTTCTACACCATCATCGGCATATTGCTTGCCCTCCTCGTTGGGCTTGTATCGGGACTGGTCAACGGCCTCCTGATAGCCAGGCTGCGCATCACGCCGATCCTCGCCACGCTCGGCACCGGACAGGTACTGATGGGGCTTGCCCTGGTTCTGACCGGCGGGCCTGCCATCGTCGGCTTTCCCGATGCGTGGAACTGGGTCGGCAACGGCAAGATGTTCGGCATCGCCACGCCTTTCCTGCTGTTCATCGCGGTGTGCATTGTCGTCGCCATTCTCCTCACGCGCACGACGCTCGGCATCAATCTCATGCTGATCGGCACCAATCCGCGCGCTGCCGTCTTCGCCGGCATCCGCAAGGAGCGCATGATCCTCTATTCCTACATGCTGACCGGCGTGCTTGCCTCCATAGCCGGGATCATCCTTTCGGGCCGCACCAACGCCGCCAAATCGGACTATGGCGCATCCTACCTGTTGCAAGCCGTGCTGATTGCCGTTCTTGGCGGCACCAATCCGGCAGGCGGCAAGGGTCGCGTTCTCGGCATCGCCATCGCGCTCGTGGCATTGATGCTGCTTTCCTCCGGCTTCCAGATGATGCGGTTCTCCAACCATCTCATCGATTTCATCTGGGGCGCTTTCCTCATTCTCGTCATCGCGATCAACGCATCGCGCAATCAGGGCAGGTGATCCCTTATGCAGGACATCGAGTTTCATCTTCGCCGTCAGGATTTTGTCGAGCAGCCGCATGTGATCGCCAACACCTATGGCCTTAGCGTCACCGCCTTTCGCTATCCAAGCGGCATCGAGGCGCTGCTGGTCGAGAACGAACGCGGCAACATCATCGTGCTGCCCTTCATGGGCCAGATGATCTGGGGCGCGGAGTTCGACGGCGTGGACCTTACCATGGGCAACGGCTTCTCCATGCCGCGCCCGGCAGCCACCATCGTCGAGACCTATGGCTGCTTTGCATTCCATAGCGGCATCCTGCGCAATGGCTGTCCTTCGCCGCAGGACAATCATCTTCTGCATGGCGAGATGGCCTGCGCGAAGATGGACAAGGCCGGGCTTCTGTTCGGCCATGACGAGCGCGGCGCCTTCGTCGAAATCACCGGCGAATATGAATATGTGATGGGCTTTGGCGCGCATTATCTGGCACGGCCAAGCGTGCGGCTTCATGCAGATGAAACGCTGTTCGACATCACCATGGACGTGGAGAACCTTTCATCCGCTCCTATGGAGCTGATGTATATGTGCCACGTCAATTTCGCTTATGCGGAAGGCGCGCGGATCGTGCAGCCCGTGCCCTATATGCCGGATCATGTGCAGGTGCGTACCGCCGTTCCGGGCCACGTTACACCCAATGATGATTATCTGTCGCTGATCGATGAACTGGCCACCGATCCGGCCGCGATGGAAGTGCTGGACGAGCCGGAGCGCTACGATCCCGAGCAGGTCTTCTATATTCGCGGCCTGCCGAAAGACGCCGAAGGCAACACGCATCTGATGATGCAGCTTCCCGAGGGTGACGGTTTCGGCATTTCCTACCCCACCGAAATCTTCCCCAAGACCGTGCGCTGGATTCTTGTGAACGGGGACGCTCAGGTTGCAGCGTTTGCACTGCCATCGACCTGCGAGCCGGAAGGCTATCTGGCCGAAAAAGCCAAGAACAATGTGCAGGTGCTGGCATCGGGCGAGCGCGCCGTCTTCCCAGTGCGCGTCGGCTATCTGGATACGACAGCCGCTGAACGGTTTGAAGCCACGATCAAGGCACTCTGAAATTTCAAAGGAACATCTCATGACCAGAAAGATCGGAGTGGTCGGCTCCAACATGGTGGACCTCATCACCTATGTGAACCGTATGCCCGGCCCCGGCGAAACGCTGGAAGCGCCAACATTTGAAATCGGCTGCGGCGGCAAGGGCGCCAATCAGGCCGTCGCCGCCGCGCGCCTTGGCGCGGATGTGTTGATGGTCACGCGCGTCGGCGACGATATTTTCGCCGACAACACCATTCGCAACCTCAATGAGTTCGGCGTCGATACACGCCATGTGGTGAAGGTTGCCGGCAAGTCGAGCGGCGTAGCCCCCATCTTCGTCGAGCCGTCCGGTGAAAACTCAATCCTCATCGTCAAGGGCGCCAATGCCGATCTTCTGCCCGCAGAAGTCGACAAGGCGGCTGACGATCTGAAAGCTTGCGGCCTCATCCTGATGCAGATGGAAGTTCCGGTCGAGACGGTCTACCACACCATCGCCTTTGCTGCCGAAAACGGCATCGAAACCATTTTGAACCCCGCGCCCGCCGCTGCCGATCTCGATCCCGAACTGATCCGGCAGGTGACTTTTCTCGTGCCGAACGAGAGCGAGCTTGCCATCCTCTCCGGCCTGCCGACCGGCACGGATGACGAGATCGTCACCGCAGCGCGTTCGCTCATCGCGCGTGGCATCCGCACCGTCATCGTCACGCTCGGTGGACGCGGGGCGCGCATGATTACGGCAAGTGAAATCGTCAATATTCCGCCGGTCAAGGTCACGCCGAAGGATACGACCGGCGCAGGCGACGCCTTTATCGGCTCATTCGCCCGCTTTTACGCCGGGACCGGCGATGTGGAGGCCTCGCTTCGCAAGGCCGCACTTTATGCAGCCCATTCCATCACCCGGCCCGGCACGCAGAAAGCCTATGCCAGCCAGGAAGAATTCGAAACGTTCTGCCGCGATCACGCCCCCTCGACCGAATGTGCCTGATCGCAATTGAACCCATGAACGGACAATGAAATGACCGAAGCCCTCCCCCGCAATAACGGGACACCGCTCAAGCCGGAATGGTTTGAGGATGTGTCCGTCAATCGCAGCGCTTCCGAGCGCCGCGCCGCCACGATCAGCCCCCGCCGTTCTGTGAAAAAGGAATATCAGGCCGCGTGGCTCGTCCGGGCCATCCAGTGCATCGACCTGACGACGCTTGCGGGCGACGATACGGCGGGCCGCGTGCGCAGGCTCTGCGCCAAGGCGCGCCGTCCGGTGCGCGAGGATATTCTGGAGGCGCTGGGCCTCGCGGACGCCGGCATCACCACCGGCGCGGTCTGCGTCTATCCGACCATGGTTCCGCACGCTGTCAAGGCGCTCGAAGGTTCCGGCATTCCGGTCGCCTCGGTGGCGACAGGGTTTCCTGCCGGTTTGACCCCTTTGCCGCTTCGCCTTGCTGAAATCACCTATGCGGTGGGTGAGGGCGCGCATGAAATCGACATCGTGATTACCCGCGAGCACGTGCTGACGCAGAACTGGTCAGCCCTCTATGACGAGATTGCAGCCATGCGGGAAGCATGCGGCGATGCGCACATGAAGGCGATCCTCGCCACTGGCGATCTCAACACGCTGACCAATGTCTATCGCGCTTCGATGGTGGCGATGCAGGCAGGGTCGGATTTCATCAAGACCTCGACCGGCAAGGAAGACGTCAACGCCACCTTGCCGGTGAGCCTGACCATGGTGCGGGCGCTGCGCGATTACGGCGAGCTCTCCGGCCAGAGCGTCGGGTTCAAGCCCGCAGGCGGACTCAAGACCGCCAAGGATGCGCTCGCCTGGCTGACGCTGATGAAGGAAGAACTTGGGCTTCGCTGGCTGGAGCCTGATCTGTTCCGCATCGGCGCATCGTCGATGCTCGGCGATATCGAACGGCAATTGGAGCACTTCGTGACCGGACGCTACTCCGCCGCCAACCGTCACGCTGCTGCATAAAGTTTATCGCATTTCTGCGACGCCAAATGTTCCATTTGGCTGCAAATGCTTAGAGGATTTTCAGAATGCGACCCATCAAGGACATTCTCAAGACCATGGAATACGGACCCTCCCCCGAAGCAAACGGCGATGTGAACCTGTGGCTGGAACAGCATGGCCGCTCTTTCGGCCACTATATCAACGGTGCCTTTGTCAAACCGGAAGGCCGCAAGGCGATCGACGTCGCCAATCCGGCCAATGGCGACAAGCTTGCAGAAATCATCTGCGGCAATGCGGAAGATGTGGATCAGGCCGTGAAGGCCGCCCGCGCCGCTTTCGGCAAATGGTCCAAACTTTCAGGCTATGAGCGCGCCAAATATCTCTATGCCATCGCCCGCCATATCCAGAAGCGCGAGCGCTTTCTGGCCGTGCTGGAAACCATGGACAATGGCAAGCCGATCCGCGAAACCCGCGATATCGACATTCCACTCGCCGCCCGCCATTTCTACCATCATGCAGGCTGGGCCGAGATGGTGGAAGACGAGTTCAAGGGCTTCTCGCCCGTTGGCGTCTGCGGGCAGGTCATTCCATGGAATTTCCCGTTGCTCATGCTGGCCTGGAAGATCGCGCCAGCACTTGCGGCCGGTAACACCGTCGTTCTGAAGCCTGCCGATCTGACGCCGCTTTCGGCCATCGCCTTCGCTGAAATCTGCCATGAAGTCGGCCTGCCCGCCGGCATCGTCAACATCGTGCAGGGCGACGGCACCACCGGCGCGGAAATCTGCGGCCATGACGGCGTGGACAAGGTGGCCTTCACCGGCTCGACACAGGTTGGCCGCGTCATTCGCGAGCAGATCGCCGGATCGGGCAAGAAACTGTCGCTGGAACTGGGCGGCAAATCGCCTTTCATCGTCTTTGAAGATGCCGATCTCGACGCCGCCGTTGAAGGCGTGGTCGATGCCATCTGGTTCAACCAGGGCGAAGTGTGCTGCGCCGGGTCGCGCCTGCTGGTGCAGGAAGGCATTGCCGAGCGTTTCTATGCCAAGCTTAAAAGACGGCTGGACACACTGCGCGTCGGCGATCCCCTCGACAAATCCACCGATGTGGGCGCCATCGTTTCGCCCGGTCAGGTAAAGCGCATTTCCGACCTGATCCGGAAGGGCATCGAGGAAGGCGGCGAACTGTGGCAGACGCCAAATCCGCTGCCCGCCAAGGGCAATTACATCGCGCCCGGCTTCTTTACCGATGTGGATCAGGCATCGACCGTCTGTCAGGTGGAAATCTTCGGTCCGATTGCGGCAGCGACCACATTCCGCACGCCCGATGAAGCCGCCTCGCTCGCCAACAACACGCGCTACGGGCTGGCTGCGTCGATCTGGTCTGAAAATATCAATGTCGCGCTTGATCTTGCGGCACGGGTCAAGGCCGGTGTCGTCTGGATCAACTGCACCAATATGCTGGATGCCGGAGCCGGTTTCGGCGGCTACCGCGAAAGCGGCTTCGGTCGCGAAGGCGCACGCGAAGGCATGTACGAATACCTCGTTTCCGATTGGGAAAAGGCACTCCCTTCGGCGAAGATTGCGGAAGCCCTCGTGCCGTCAGCCTCCCCTTCGGGCGATGACAAGATCGCCGTCGAGGGCATCGACCGGACGATGAAGAATTATATTGGCGGCAAGCAGGCCCGTCCCGATGGCGGCTACAGTTATTCGATCATCGGCAAGGGCGGCGCTGTCATCGGCCAGGCCGGTATCGGCAACCGCAAGGACATCCGCAATGCTGTGGAAGAAGCGAGCAAGGCCAGCAGTTGGGGCGCGGCGACGGCCCATAACCGGGCGCAGGTGCTCTATTATCTCGGCGAAAACCTCGATGCGCGCCGTGCGGATTTCGTGGCGCGGCTCATCGAAAGCACCGGCGTCAACGAGAAAAAAGCGGAAGAGGAATTTGAAGCCTCATTGCGCCGCATCTTCTATTATGCCGCGCAGGCCGACAAGTTCGACGGTTCGGTTCATTCCACCAAGTCGCGCCATGTGACGCTGGCGATGAACGAACCGTGGGGCGTGATGGGGATCGTCTGCCCGGACGAAGCGCCGCTTCTCTCGCTCGTTTCGCTGGTCCTTCCAGCCATCGCCATGGGCAATCGAACGGTCGTCGTGCCTTCGGGCCGCCATCCGCTGATCGCTGGCGATTTCTATCAGGTGCTCGACACATCCGACGTGCCGGGCGGCGTGGTCAATATCGTCACCGGCGAACGCGACCTTCTGACGAAGACGCTGGCCGAACACGATGATGTCGCCGCGCTCTGGTATTTTGGTTCACGCGAGGGCAGCGCCATGGTCGAAAAGGCGTCCGCCGGAAACCTGAAGGCCACATGGGTCAGCAATGGCCGCCTGCCAAACTGGCTTAACAAGGCGGAAGGACAGGGCCGCGACTATCTGCGTCGGGCCATACAGGTGAAGAATATCTGGGTGCCTTACGGAGCATAGAGCAGGACTGAAAGGCCCGCTTCGGCGGGCCTTTTGCCGAGCATTTACTGCGGCACCCACAAAATGGCGTCGGGATTGATCCCCAGAAGCAGCGCCTGCGCGACCGCGCGCGCCTTCAACTCCGCGCTTGCTTCCGGCTCGCGCGACAGCACCCAGAAATAGCTGCGCGTCGAACCGACAACGATCGACCATTGATAGTCGCCTTCATCAATATCCACGATGTTATAGCCGCCATAGAACGGTCCGAAAAAGGATACTTTCAGCGCGCCTTCATCGGTTGAACGAACAAAGCGTGCGGTCCCGGTGGCTTGCGTCCAGCGCCCTCTCCACGGATCAAAACCTCGATTGACCACTTTGACGGTTTGGTCGGGATTCAATGAATATTCCGCCGTCGTTCGCGTCAGGCCACGCTCGAAACGGTTTTCAAGCCGTCCCACTTCGTACCATTTGCCCAGATAGCGCGTGAGATCGAAGGGTTTTACCGGCACGATCCCCGGCGGAATCTGCGGCGAACTTGCCCGTGTCAGCGCGTATCCCACAGCCAGCCCCGTCAGGCCCAAAGCGAGTTTTCCGAATCTCATGGTCTTCCCTTCCTTTGTCGCATGAAGAGACAAACCGATGCGGTGGCGATTGGTTCCGAACAGCAGGCCGGACAGGCTTTCGTAACGTCATCCAACTGTCACGCAATCGGAATAGAAGCTCCCAAGTCATTTGGATTGCGGGAAAATGTTACAGTCCTCAAATATCAAGGCGGATATCGCTGTTCAGGCTGAGGGGCTGCATCTTGCCTACGGTCCGGCCACCATATTGAAAAATATCGATCTTTCGCTGCCACGAGGACAGACGCTCGCTCTGCTCGGGCCGTCCGGTTGCGGCAAGACCACGCTGCTTCGCCTCGTCGCCGGCCTGCTCGCCCCCACCAAGGGATCGATCACGATCAACGGCATAACCGTTGCAGACGCCGCGACGCGCACTTTCATACCGCCTGAAAAGCGGCATCTCGGCATGGTGTTCCAGGACTACGCGCTCTGGCCGCATATGACCGTTTTCGGCAATGTGTCCTTCCCGCTCGAAATGCGCGGATTTGGCCGCGCGGAGCGTGAAAAGCGTGTCGCCTCTGCGCTGGAGCGCGTCGGTCTCGCCGGATTTGGAGAGCGTGCGATCAGCGATATGTCGGGTGGCCAACAGCAGCGCGTCGCCATTGCCCGCGCCATCGTTGCCGAGCCGGGACTGGTGCTCTTTGACGAGCCGCTTTCCAATCTCGACCGCGAACTGCGCGAAAACATGGTCACCGAGATCGGGCAGCTTGTCGCCAATCTGGGGCTGACCGCGATTTATGTAACCCATGACCAGAGCGAAGCCTTTTCGCTTGCCGATCAGGTGGCCGTCATGCGCGCCGGTGTGATCGAGCAACTGGCCGCGCCCGAAGCCCTCGTCGCCGAACCCACCACGCCGGAGGTCGCCGATTTTCTCCGGCTCGGCTGTGTCGTGCCTGTTGAGCAGCACGACAATGCCTACAGGATTGCGCGCACCGAAATCCACATCGCCCATCGCTCACCTGCCAGTCAGGCAACGCATGTGCTGTTGCCGTCGCGCTCCGTGCGCAGCGTTCCCGTCCATGAAGCCGCAATTCCCGCAACCGTGCTGCGCTCGCAGTTTCGCGGCGACGGCCACCTGACCACGGTGCGCATCGGCTCTCAGCAGGACGGTCACGAACTGACTTATCTCGACCATATCCGCCTTTCTCCCGGCGTTCCGGTGGGCATTTCGGTCGATGCCAGCCAGCTGCGCTGGTTCTCGAAATAAGACTATTCCATCAGGCAATATCTCAGGAGGCAAACATGAAGAAATCTATTCTCGGCGCGGGGCTTGCGCTTGTCACCGCCTTGCTGGCCAGCACGGCCGCCCATGCAGACATCACCGTCTATTCGGCAGGTCCGGGCAGCCTGATCGAAAAGCTTGCCGCAGGCTTCACCGCCAAGACCGGCGCGAAGGTCAACGTCTTTCAGGCGACCACCGGCAAGGTCATGGCGCGCATCGAAGCGGAAGCCGCCAATCCGGTTGTCGACGTTCTGATCTCGGCGTCATGGGATACGGCAACCGACTTCGCCAAGCGTGACTGGCTGGTCGCCTATACCAGCCCGAACGCCGAGAAAGTGCCGGATTTCCTCAAGAATGAAACGGCAGTGGCACAGGGCGTTTCTGCGCTCGGTATCGCGTGGAACCCGGCCAGCAAAACGCCGAAGCCTGCCGAATGGGCCGATCTCGCCAAGCCCGAATACAAGGATCTCGTCAATCTGCCGGACCCGGCACAGTCTGGCGCGACTTTCGAGCTCGTTGCCGCCCTGCAGGCCCAGCAAGGCTGGGACCTGTTCAAGAACCTGCATGAAAATGGCGCCGCTGTCGCCGGTGCCAATGCAGAGGCTCTGAACCCCGTCCTTCAGGGCGCCAAGGCCGCCGTGTTCGGCGCCGTCGACTACATCTCGCTTGCAGGCAAGGCCAAGGGTGAATCCATCGACGTCATATTCCCGGCATCCGGCACCGTGATCGCGCCCCGCCCGGCCATGATCCTCAAATGGTCGAAAAACCAGGATGAAGCCAAGCAGTTTGTCGACTACATGCTGTCCGACGAAGGTCAGAAAATGGTTGCCGACACCTATCTGATGCCTTCGCGCACCGATGTTCCGGCCAACCGCCCGCTGATCGGCGATCTGAAAATCCTGCCGATCGACGCCAAGGAAGTCTATGGCAAGCGCGACGAGACGCTGAAGGAATTCAGCACCACCTTCGCCGCCAGCAACTAACTTCTTAAAGGACAGACAGACATGAAGACAGGCAGTACGGCGGCTCGCAATCCGCTCGGGTTCGTTGCGGTTGCCGGGCTAGCATTCATCGTCGCGGTGCCGTTTGTCTTCATCGTTCTTCAGGCTGTCTTTCCGCAACTGGGGAGAGGCTCGCTGGCCGAGCCTTTCCTGCATCTCCCGGCACTGTTTGAAGACCCGAAGCTTTTGCGCATGAGCGGCAACACCGTTCTGCTCGGGCTTTCTGTGGTGGCACTCTCCGCCCTCATTGCCGTTCCGCTCGCGGTGTTCAGGGCGCTCTACAAAGTGCCTTTTGCCGTGCTATGGGACGTGCTGATGCTCGTGCCCTTCATGATCCCTCCCTATATCGCGACACTTGGCTGGATCATGACGCTGCAACCGCGCGGCTATCTTGAACAGCTTGTCGGCTTCAATCTGGCCCCTTTTCTGTTTTCGGTCGCAGGCATGAGCTTTGTCATGGCGCTGAACACGTTCCCGCTCGTCTATTTCGCGGTGTCGCGCACGATTGAAGCGGTTGGTGCGCGCTATTCCGATGTCGGTCGCGTATTCGGAGCGTCCCCATGGCGATCCTTCTTCCGCATCACCCTGCCGCTGGCGACACCGGGACTTGCGGCAAGCCTTCTTCTGGTTTTCGCTGCAGCCATCGAGGAATATGGCACGCCAGCAGCGCTTGGACGCCGCTCGGGCTTTGAAGTTCTGGTGACGGAAATTGATCTGCGCATTTCCGACTGGCCGATCGACCTTGCCGGTGCCGCCGTCTTTTCCCTGGCGCTTGTCTGCCTGTCGCTTGCGGCTTTTCTGATCCAGCGCTGGATATTGACGCGCCGCTCCTATGTGACGACCGGCGGCAAGCCGCAGGCTAGGGACAAGCGACCGCTCGGAGCGCTTACCATTCCCGTGATCGCTCTCTTCGCCCTCGTCGCCTTTGCTGCGACCGGTGTTCCCCTTCTGGCCATTCTCGCGACCGCTCTTTCCAAAACCGTGTCTGGCGGGCTGACGCCATCGAACCTCAGCTTCGACAATTTTGCGGCCATTGCCGAGAACAGCGCAGGCGGCATGCGTGCACTCATCAACAGCCTGTCACTCGGTTTCGCGAGCGCACTTCTGACCGGACTTCTGGGTGCCGTTGCCGCCTATGCCGTGGTCAAGATGCGCTTTCGCGGGCGTTTCTGGCTTGATCTCTTGACGGTCCTGCCCAATGCGCTTCCCGGCGTCGTTGTGGCTGTCGGCCTTATTCTCGCCTGGAACCAGCCCGCCCTGCCCGTCTCGCCCTACAATACGCCGCTGATCCTGCTGCTCGCCTATTGCTGCATTCTGCTGCCGCAGCCGATCCGTTACGCGACAGCGGCCTTTCATCAGATCGGCGACAATCTGGAAGCTGCGGCACGTGTTTGCGGTGCAAACAGTTTCACCGCTTTCCGCCGCATCATGCTGCCGTTGATCGCACCGAGCCTCATAACGGCCATGCTGCTCGTCTTTGCCGTTGCCACGCGTGAGCTGGTCGCTTCAATTCTTGTCGCGCCGGTCGGCATGCAAACCATCTCTATCTTTATCTGGCGGCAGTTTGAACAGGGATCGGTCGGCCTCGGCATGGCCATGGCATTCATAGCCATTCTCATCACCACACTTCTGCCGCTGGTCCTGATGGGCTTGTTGAAGCGCTCCGGCCTCGTTAGAGTCTGACCTTCCGTTCCCGACCGGGAAACGCAGGGTCAAGCGCCTTGAAAAGGCCTGGAGAACAGTTTTGACGAAGCAAGCCGCTGTCTTGAAAAGAGAAGAATGGGCGAAGCGCGACGATGCGTGGTCCGGCCGCGTCGAAGGCAAGAGATTTGGTACCGATGCGTCGATCATATTCTTCTCGACCGATATTGTCGGGCATGGTCCCAAACTGCATCGGCACCCCTATGATGAGATTTTCATCGTTCGTCAGGGAAACGCCCTGTTCATTGTTGGCGATGAACAGATCGAGGCGACCGAGGGACAGGTTGTCTTCGGTCCGGCAAACATACCGCACAAGTTCATCAATCTCGGGCCTGGACGACTGGAAACAACCGACATCCACGTGAGCCAGCATTTCGAGCAGGAAAACCTCGAGTGAAAGCGGGGTAACACCTCCTCGCATTTTTGGCAGAATTGACTTGTCACGGCCCTAAAATATGATAATTTAAGTCATATTAATGCGTTGATGTTCGACGCTTGTCTCACGAAACATTTCCGGTAAACGAACCGGGAACTCGACGAAACGCTGTCGCATACGGATCGGAACGTTTTGGGCTTCTGGCATTCGATGATCTGGCAGGCCGAAGGCATCCGGGTAGTGGCGCCTGTTCAATGGCGCGTACTGGATGGGCTGGTTAGCGTCTATTGGGAGGCTGAAAGCCAGGCGGGAGCCAACGGCTATTTCCTGTCGCATGATCCGCGCATCATGATTTTCTTCCAGGATGTCTCGTCCAATATCCGCATATCGAACGATAATGGCGTCTTTAGCCAACCTCAGCGCCTCCAGCATCATCGCCCGATGACGCGTGCGATCTACATACCCGCGGGCGTCCCGATGTGGACGAATACGGTTTCGCTGCACCGTTTTTCACATCTGAACCTGCATTTTCACAAGGACCGGCTGCTCAAATATCTCCGCCCTACTCTTGGTGCTTCGATGGCGATGGCCGCCATCCGCAGCCCTGTTGAAATACAGGACCTCGGCGCCATAGAAACCCTTGCCCGCCTCATCGTCGGCGAAACTGCCAATCCGACGAAACACGGGCTCTATGCGGAAAACCTCATCGGCAGCATTCTGACCGGTCTTCTCGATATACCGGGCGAGGATAACAGGCAGGGCCATGGCCGCCTCACCATGGCGCAGATGAACAAGCTCAATGCACGTTTCGACAGCTGCGGCGACCGTCGGTTAAGTGTTGCGGAAATGGCAGCAGCCGTCGGCCTGTCGGAAAGCTGGTTCGCAAATGTTTTCAAGCAGACGACCGGCAAAACACCGCTGCAATGGCAGATGGCCAAGCGCATCGATCTGGCGCAACAAATGCTGGCGGAAAGCGACATGACTGTCGCCGGCATCGCGGCACAGCTCGGATTCACCGATCAGGCCCACCTGACAAAAGCTTTCCGTCAGGTGGTGGGAGAAACGCCAGCCGCATGGCGGCGCTTCCAATCGAAACGGTAGGTATTTCCGGCTTTGAGGCCCCGCCGTTTGTTTCCGGCGGTGCCGCTCAACTCACCAGGTACGGCGAAGCGTTGCGGTGATCTCCCGGCCCGGATTGTAGAAATCCGCTCCAAAGCCGCCATAGGCGACGTATTTCTTGTCGAACAGGTTGCTGACATTCACCTGCAGCGCCGAGTTATCGAGGAACTGGTAGGTAAACGCGGCGTCGAACACCACATTGCCGCTCGTACCCGACGTATTGTCTGGCGTAAAGTAGTAGGCACCGATATAGCGGCCACCGACACCGAACGTCATGTCGCCGCGCCGGCCACTGCCCTCGACCTTGTAGTTCGCCCAAAGCGAAGCAAGGTGTTTGGAAACAAACTGCGGACGGTTGCCCTCGTTGCCGCCGGCGCCGTTCTCGACAATCTCCGGGTCCATATAGGAATAGGCGGCGATCAGGCTCAGATTATTGGTCAGCTCCGCCTTGGCTTCCAGATCGATGCCGCGCACGCGTACCTCGCCGATGGTCGATGGCTGGAGCGTGATTGGATCGTTGACCGAGATATTGTTCTTGGTCAGGTCGTAAACCGAGGCCGTAAACAAGGCAGGAAAGGCGGTCGGCTGATACTTCACACCGACTTCGATCTGCTCGCCGCGTTCAGGATCGACCCCGATGGCCGGGGGCGCGACCGATTCAGCATAGCTCGTATAGACTGCCCATTCGTCCGTTACCCGGTAGGTGAGGCCGAAACGGCTGGTGAACTCGCTCAGATCGCCATCCGTCGATGTGTTGCCCAGACGGTCGGTCTCCGACAGGTCGAGCCAGTCATTGCGCAGGCCCACGCTGGCGATCAGCTTTTCCGCGAATGTCAGATCTTCCTGGAAATAGATCGCCTTCGTCTTCTGCTTGGTCGACGTGCTGCCGATAAGCGGCAGATTGACCGGCGCGCCTGTGAAAACCGGATTGGTCCAGTCTATGCCCGGCGCCGGCCCCCAGAACGTCTTGTTGGTCGCCGAATAATTATTGTACTCGATGCCTGCCATCGTCCGGCTTTCAAACCGGTCGAAGCTGGTCTCATATTTCAGGTTCACATCGCCTACGAAGTTCTCGGCCGATGATTCATTTCCGAAGAAATCGCGCCTGGCAATTGTTGAGCCATCGGTCGGCGTTGCAGAAATATAGGCATAACCGAAATCGGTATCCTGATTGCTGTATCGTCCGTTCGCGCTCAGCGTCAGGCCATTGCCGAAATCATGATCAAACATGGCGCTGACGGTATTTCTGTCGGTGCCGCGATAGTTGAAATCAGGCTCGCCGAAAAAGCGGCTTCTGTTGAAATCAGAGCCGACCGGATGGCCACCGCTTCCGGGCACGCCATTGCGGTGAAGATGATCGAAGATCACCGTCAGGTTGGTCGCATCACTCGGACGCCATGTCAGACCGCCCATGATGAACTTTTCATCATCGCGTGAATAATCATATTCGGCGTTAGCATCCTTGAACTTGCCGGTGAGGCGATAGGACAGCGTTTCATCACCGGTCAGGTTGTCGCCGAAATCAAAGCCGACTTCCTTTTGGTTGAAAGACCCGCCCGTAACATAGGCTTCGCCAAAGCGCTCACTCTTCGGCCGCTTGGTCACGTAGTTGACCATGCCGCCCGGATCGGAAACACCGAAAGCGGTTGAACTGGCGCCTTTCAGCACTTCGATACGCTCGAACGCATACGGTTCTTCCCGCACGCCGCCAAAGGGGCGGCCGAGTGGAAGCCCGTCACGATAGGTGTTGGCATCGAAGCCGCGTATCTGGAAGAAATCGAACCGATCATCCGATCCGTAAAAATTGGTGGAAACGCCCGACGTATATTGCAGCACCTGCTCAACAGTCTGCGCGTTGCGTTCCTGTATTTCCTTGGCCGTGATCACCGAGACGGAAGCCGCCGTATCCATGATGTCCGTCGCCATCTTGCCGCCGCCGGTTGTCCGCGTCGCAACGATTGATTTGGAATCGTCGTCGCTTCCGCCGGAGCCATTGACCGTAATGGTCTTGAGCACCGTTGTCGTTTCCGCCGTCGCCTGCTGCGCCGAAGCCAGACCCGGCATGGATACACCCAGCGCCGTGCACCCCAGAAGAATTGCCCTGCGGCAGCGGACCCCGGTGGTCTTCTTCGTCTCAGCAGTCTTTTCAGTGTTCATGGTCAGGTCCGATATGCAGTTTGCGGCAATCGCTTTCGGCGACGGTTTTCAAGTCGTGGGGACGTCGACCAGCCATACGGTCAACGACCAGGCGCACCCGATCATCGAGACTGTAAGTAAACTGAAATTATCCCCGGATCGCCAATAACTTGAGAAACATTGTCCAGTATTGTAGAAAACCGCTTTTTTGTAGGAAGTCACGGTTAATTCGCAACAGCTTTATCGGGACGCATGCTTCGGCCTTGACGCGCCGGGCTTAACTTGACAGTGAAAGGCCACTTTATATGCAAGGAGAATGCGCCGGATGACGTGGTCCTTTCGCTCTCTATTTTTCGCCGCCCTGTCGTGTTTTGCGATCATTGCGCCGCAAAGCGTACAGGCTGGTGCAAAAACAGCTTATCCGATTGTTATCAAAAATGCTTTTGGGACAACGACAATCGAGAAGAAGCCGGAGCGGATCGTTACCGTTGCCTGGGCGAACCATGAGGTTCCCCTTGCGCTCGGCGTTGTGCCGGTCGGTTTTGCGAGAGCCAATTTCGGCGATGACGACAATGACGGTCTCTTGCCCTGGGTTGCGGCAAAGTTGAAGGAACTGGGCGCCGATACGCCGGTGCTCTTCGATGAAGGCGACGGGATTGATTTCGAGGCTGTTGCCGAGACGAGGCCCGATGTCATCCTTGCATCCTATTCTGGCCTCAGCCAGTCCGACTACGACACACTCAGCCAGATCGCTCCGGTTGTCGCTTATCCGGAAGCTCCATGGTCGACCGACTGGCGCGACATGATCCGCCTCAACAGTGCGGGCATGGGCATGGCGGAAGAAGGTGAAGCGCTGATCGCAAAGATTGAGGGCGAGATTGCCGAAACGGTCAGCCAGTATCCCCACCTGAAGGGCAAGTCCGCCATGTTCGTCACGCATCTCGACACGACGGACCTGAGCACGGTCAACTTCTACACCACCAACGATACGCGGGTGAGATTCTTCAAGGACTTGGGGCTAAACTCACCCAAAAGCGTGGTCGATGCTTCGAGGCCCGGCCAGTTCTCCGGTTCCATCAGCGCGGAACGTATCGATATGTTCGATGACGTGGACATCGTCGTGACCTATGGCAGTCAGGAATTGCTGGACGCCATGAAGCGCAATCCGCTTCTCGCCAGAATGCCGGTGGTGGAGAAAGATGCGGTGGTCATGCTGGGCAGAAACCCGGTTGGAACAGCGGCCAATCCCACGCCGCTTTCCATTTCCTGTGTGTTGAAGGACTACGTAGCCCTTCTCGCCAATGCGGTCGACAAAGCAAAATGACCGTCGCCAACACCCGGCGCTCACACCCGCCGATCACTGCATATCGCTCCAGCAGAACAAGGACCGGCTGGCTCGCTGCGGTCGTTTTTCTTCTCGTTATTCTCTGCGCTCTTTCCGTGTCGCTTGGTACGCGCGAAGTGCCCTTGACGGATATCGTCGCCGCGTTGCGCGGCCATATGGATACGGTCGGCCAAGCCGCCGTCGCCATGCGCATTCCGCGCACTTTGCTGGCGCTTCTCGCCGGCGCGGCGCTCGGACTGGCAGGCGCGATCATGCAGGGCATCACCCGCAATCCGCTGGCGGACCCCGGCATTCTGGGCGTCAATATGGGCGCATCGCTCGCCGTCGTGATCGGCGTCGCGTGGTTCAACATCGTCTCCGCATCGGCTTATATCTGGGCCGCCATATTCGGCGCCGGTTGCGCCGCCGTCTTCGTCTATATGGTCGGGTCGCTTGGCCGCGGCGGCGCGACACCGCTCAAGCTCGCCCTTGCGGGTGCAGCCACATCGGTCGCTTTTTCCTCGCTGGTCATCGCCGTCGTTCTGCCCCGCAACGATATCGCGGGCGGCATTCGCGCCTGGCAGATCGGCGGCGTCGGCGGTGCTACGTTCGACCGGCTGTCTTATGTACTGCCTTTTCTTGTTGTCGGCTTCGCCATCAGCCTTCTGTCGGCGCGCAAGCTGAACTCGCTCGCGCTTGGCGATGAACTTGCCGCCGGGTTGGGTGAAAATGTCGCCGTCGCACGCGCCATTGCGGCGCTTGGCGCAATCCTCCTTTGCGGAGCAACGACGGCCATCTGCGGTCCCATCGGATTCGTCGGGCTGGTTGTACCGCATCTCTGCCGATTGCTGGTCGGTGTCGATCACCGCTGGCTGTTGCCGTTCTCAGCGCTGAGCGGCGCCTGCCTTCTGCTTGCCGCCGATATTGTCGGACGCCTCATTGCACGCCCTGCCGAACTCGATGTCGGGATCGTCACCGCGCTCATCGGTGCCCCGTTCTTCATCTGGATCGTCAGGCGCCAACGGGTTCGCGAGTTATGACAACGCTGCTTCCCGCCGCCGATCTTATCGCCCGCAACCGCCGCAGCCGCGCCCGCAAGCGCAATCTTGTCGTCGGCGCTCTCCTGGTCATTCTCGTCGGCTTATTCCTCATCACCTTGATGCTGGGACAATCTTTCACGCCGCCGAAAGATATCGTGCGGGTGCTTCTGGGCGATGACGTTCCGGGGGCAAGCTTCACGGTCGGCAAGCTCCGCCTGCCGCGCGCTGTTCTGTCCGTACTCGCGGGCCTGAGCTTCGGTCTCGGCGGCGTCGCGTTCCAGCTCATGCTGCGCAATTCGCTCGCAAGCCCTGACATTATCGGCATCAGTTCCGGCGCTAGCGCTGCCGCCGTTTTTGCAATCGTCGTGCTTTCCATGAGCGGACCGGTCGTCTCCGTCTTTGCCGTCGTCGCGGGGCTTGCCGTAGCGCTCGCCGTTTACGGACTTTCCTTCAGAAACGGGGGTGCCGGAACCCGTTTGATACTCGTCGGCATCGGCGTTTCGGCGATGCTCGAAAGTTTCATCGCCTATATCCTTTCAAACGCGCCCGCCTGGAGCCTGCAGGAAGCCATGCGCTGGCTGACCGGCAGCGTCAACGGCGCACGGCTGGATGAGATGCTGCCGCTTCTGATCGCGTTGATCGTCTTCGGCGGATTGCTTTTGAGCCGTTCGCGCGATCTCGAAGCCCTGCGGCTGGGCGACGACAGCGCCGCAGCGCTCGGAACCCATGTCGGGCGAACCCGGATCGTCATCATCATCGCCGCGGTCGGCATGATCGCCTTCGCCACTGCCGTTTCAGGCCCCATTGCTTTCGTCGCCTTCCTGTCCGGTCCGATCGCAGCGCGCATCATCGGCAATAACGGTTCGCTGCTCATCCCGTCCGCACTTATCGGCGCGATACTGGTCCTTGCCGGCGATTATTGCGGACAGTTCCTGCTGCCGGGCCGCTATCCGGTCGGTGTTGTCAGCGGAGTTCTGGGCGCTCCCTATCTCATCTACCTCATTATACGGGCCAACCGCAGCGGGGCATCCCTATGACCGATCACACTCTCATCGTTCAGGAGCTGACCACCGGCTATGGCGACCTGCTCGTGCTGGACGGTCTCGATCTGGAAATACCGTCCGGCAAGGTGACAGCGATAGTCGGGGCGAATGCCTGCGGAAAATCCACGCTTTTGCGAACGATGTCACGGTTGCTTTCTCCGCGCCATGGACAGGTGCTGCTCGACGGCAGGTCGATCCACGCGCTACCCTCCCGCCAGCTTGCACAGACGCTCGGCCTGCTGCCGCAATCTCCAATAGCCCCGGAAGGCATATTGGTTGCCGATCTCGTCAGCCGGGGCCGAAATCCCTATCACGGTGTTTTCTCGCAATGGACGCGGGCAGATGACGAAGCAATCGCGGCGGCACTCGAAGCAACCAGGACCACCGAACTGGCCGACAGGCCGGTCGACGAACTTTCAGGCGGTCAGCGCCAGCGCGTATGGATCGCGATGGCGCTGGCCCAGCAAACCGAAATCCTTCTGCTGGACGAGCCGACGACCTTTCTGGACATCAGCCATCAGGTGGAAGTTCTGGACCTTCTCACCGATCTCAACCGGGAACGCGGAACCACAATCGTCATGGTCCTGCACGATCTCAATCTCGCCGCCCGCTATGCGGATTTTCTGGTCGCAATGGCTGACGGAAACCTGCACGCGGCAGGGACGCCCGACATGGTGTTGACGGAACAGAATATCCGCGAGGTCTTTCATCTCGAGAGCCGCATCATGACCGATCCGACTTCCGGTCGCCCCATCATGTTGCCATTGGGTCGCCACCGCCTCCTGCAAGATCAACCTGAAGCCCGGCTCGGGCCGTCAGGCGAGTAGCTACCCGCAGCAACAAAAACTTTTCCAGCGTTTTCAATCCGCCGATTTCATAGCGCCGCGATCTGGTGATCGCGGCGTTTTCCGTTCTGGCGTGGGCACATCACGCTCTTTCCAAGCTAAATTATCTATAATAATTTAGCTTGAGTCACTCACGCCCATTCATTTAATCTATATTTCATAGATTCTTTCTATTTTTATAGATAAAATGGAGAAACCATGCTGAATACGGTCCAATCTGCCCCGGAAAACGGAGACAAGACAGCATCCACGTTAGATGCCGCATGGACGCTCGCAAGCGCTCGCCTGCTCTATGATCTTCCGTTCAATGATCTTCTTTTCGAGGCACAGAGTGTTCATCGCGCCAATTTCGACCCGAACCGGGTTCAGCTCAGCAAATTGCTCAACATCAAGACAGGCGGCTGCCCGGAAGATTGCGGCTATTGCAGCCAGTCGGCGCATCATGCGTCCGGGCTGACGGCTTCCAAACTGATGAGCCTTGATACAGTCCTTGCAGAAGCGCAGAAAGCCAAGGAAAGTGGCGCGACGCGCTATTGCATGGGCGCGGCCTGGCGCAGCCCGAAGCCGCGTGACGAACCAGCCATCGTGGAAATGGTCAGGCAGGTGAAGGCGCTCGGGCTGGAAACCTGCATGACCCTCGGCATGCTGAGCCCCGCTCAGGCGCAGAGCTTTGCGGAAGCAGGCCTCGATTATTACAACCACAATATCGATACGTCGGAGCGTTTCTATCCGCAGGTCATCACGACGCGCAGTTTCGACGAACGGCTGGAAACGCTCGCCCATGTGCGGAGCGCCGGGATCAAGGTTTGCAGCGGCGGCATTCTCGGCCTTGGAGAAACCGAGGACGACCGCATCGACATGCTGGTGACGCTGGCAAATCTGCCCACGCCGCCGGAGAGCGTTCCGATAAACATGCTGATCCCCATGCCCGGATCGCGGCTGGAAAAAGCCTCGCCCGTCGATCCCATCGCCTTTGTCCGCATCATCGCGCTTGCCCGCCTGATGATGCCGCAATCGCATGTGCGTCTGACGGCTGGGCGCAATTCCATGAGCGATGAAATGCAGGCGCTCTGCTTTTTCGCCGGCGCAAACTCGATCTTTATCGGCGACACGCTCTTGACAGCCGCCAATCCGGGCGAAGACCGCGACACGAGCCTCTTGCGGCGGCTTGGCCTGACGACGGACACACTGGATGATCGTGCATGAACACCGATTCCTTGGCCCGCTATGCCGCGAGCTTGAAAAATCTTGAGCGGCGCGGGCATCTGCGCGCGCTTTCAGATCATCGCGGCGCGGACTTCACCTCGAACGATTATCTGGGGCTCGCCGCCTCGCCGTCTATCCGCAGGGCATTGATTGCGGAATTGGAAAAGGGGCTTGCCAGCGGGGCCGGCGGCTCAAGGCTGTTGCGTGGCAACCACCCGGAACATGAGCTTCTGGAAGCTGAAGCCGCCGCCTTTTTTCGCGCGCCGTCCATGCTTTATTTCGGCAACGGTTATGCGGCAAATCTTGCGGTTCTCTCGACCCTGCCGCAACGCGGCGATCTGATTGCCTATGACGCGCTGATCCATGCCAGCGCGCATGAAGGCATGCGGGCCGGAAAGGCCGAGGCCGTTTCCGTTGCACACAATGATGCGGATGCGTTCGACAGAGCCATCCGCGTCTGGCGCGAACGGGGAGGAAGCGGCACTCCGTGGATTGTGGTGGAGAGCCTCTATTCGATGGATGGCGACTGCGCGCCTCTGTCCGATCTGATGGAAATCGCTGACCGTCACGATGGCTTTCTCTTCATTGACGAAGCCCATGCCACAGGCGTGCACGGACTGGGTGGACGCGGTTTTGCGGCGGGGCTGGAAGGCAGGCAGAATGTGATTGTCCTCCATACCTGCGGCAAGGCCATGGGAAGCGCGGGCGGGCTGGTCGCGGCAGATCCGGTAGTGCGCGATTTCCTCATCAACCGCGCGCGTCCTTTCATCTATTCGACCGCGCCCTCTCCCTTGCAGGTTTCCGCAACACGGTTTGCGCTGAAAACCATGGTGGCGGAAGAGCACCGTCGGCAGGAATTGCACCGACTTATCGCTCGCGCCAATGCGCGTTTCGCACATCTTTTCGGCAAACCCGGCAGCGGCACGCAGATATTGCCGCTGATCATCGGCAATGCCGACCGCACCTTGCGCATTGCGCATCGCATGCAGGCCGAGGGCTTCGACATACGTGCCATCCGCCCTCCGACAGTGCCCGCCGGTACAGCGCGTTTGCGCATCACCATCACGCTTAACGTCGATGAACCCACGATAACGCGCATGTTCGAGCGCCTTGCCGAAATCATGGCAGAGGAAATGTTGTGAATCAGACTTTCGTCGTGACCGGCACCGATACAGGTATCGGCAAAACCGTCTTTTCCGCAGCCCTCACGGGTGCGCTCAATGCCTGTTACTGGAAGCCGGTGCAGTCGGGGCTGGATGAGGCGACCGACAGCGAAACCGTGTTGCAGCTTGCAGGACTTGCGCCGCGACGGATCATTCCTGAAACCTGGCGCCTGAAAACACCGGCCTCGCCACATCTTGCGGCGCGGATCGACGGAGTGGAGATCGATGCAGATGCGCTCGACATCCCATCGGTCGATGCGCCTCTGGTGATCGAAGGCGCAGGCGGATTGCATGTGCCGCTGACGCGCCGTACGACATTCATCGATGTTTTTGCGCGTTGGCAGAAGCCGGTCATTCTATGTGCAAGAACCGGCCTCGGGACCATCAATCATAGCTTGCTTTCGCTCGAGGCATTGAACCGGCGCAATATCCCCGTGCTAGGCATCGCCTTTATCGGCGATCCGCAACCCGACACCGAGCAGATTGTTCCGGAACTCAGCGGCGTGCGCAGGCTGGGCCGGTTGCCGCATCTTGCAAAGCTCGATCAGGACACACTTCGCCGCGCTTTTCGCGAACATTTCGACATGAAACTATTTAACGAGGCTTCCGAATGAGCGGCTATTCGTCGCCTGTCTGGCACCCATTCACGCAACACGCTACAGAACCGGCTTTCCGCCGGATCGTCAAAACTGAGGGCGCCTATCTGCTTGATGAAACCGGCCGCTCCGTGCTGGACGCCATATCGTCATGGTGGGTGATTACCCACGGGCATCGTCACCAGAAGATCATGGCGGCAATCCGTGATGCATCGGAACGGTTCGACCAGATCATATTTGCCGAGTTTACCCACGAACCGGCGGAGAAGCTGGCGCGAAAATTGGTCAAACTCGCCCCGCAGGGCCTCGCCCATGTCTTCTATTCCGACAGCGGCTCCACCTCGGTCGAGGTCGCGATCAAGATGGCGCTCGGTTTCTATCACAACAGAAACGAACCGCGCTCGCGCATCGTGGTGATGGAGCATAGCTATCATGGCGATACGATCGGAACCATGTCCACGGGTGCGCGCGGCGTTTTCAACGCGGCTTACGAACCCTTGTTATTTCAGGTCGACACCATTCCGTTTCCGTTGATCGAGCGGGAACAGGAAACGCTTGATGCGCTGGAAAAATTCTGTCGCAGCGGCGAGGTTGCAGCCCTATTGATAGAGCCGCTGGTTCTGGGAGCGGGCGGAATGAAAATCTATTCCGCGCATCTTATGGCTGAATTCCGGCGGATTACGCAACGCTATGGAACGCTGCTGATCGCCGATGAAGTGATGACCGGATGGGGACGCACCGGCACCATGTTTGCCTGCGAGCAGGCGTCCATCACACCGGATATCCTGTGCCTTTCCAAAGGCATTACCGGCGGCGCGCTTCCGCTGGCCGCGACGCTCAGCACGGCCGGAATCTTCGATGCGCATTTTTCGACGGATCGAAGCCGCACCTTCTTCCATTCCAGCTCCTACACGGCCAATCCGATTGCCTGTGCCGCTGCATGCGCCAATATTGAAGTCTGGCAGACAGAACCCGTTGCGGACCGCATCAAGGCACTCGGCCAATTGCATTCGGAAAGGCTTGCACGTTTTCGCAACGATCTGCGTTTCACCAATCTGCGCCAGCAAGGCACCATTGCGGCCCTCGACCTCGCCGTCGAAGAGACCGGATACCTTTCCGATGCGGGACCGAAACTGAAAGACTTCTTCCGTGAAGCAGGCGTGCTTCTGCGTCCGCTCGGCAATGTGATCTATCTGATGCCGCCCTATTGCGCGACGCCTGCCGATCTGGACCTGGCCTATGATGCGATCGATGCGGCAGCCGACATTATCGGGAAGGCAGCGCGATGAGCCTTTCGAGCCGAATGGCAGGCTTCGGTCATTATGTGCCGGATCGCCAGGTGGAAAATGCCGAACTGGAACGACGTCTCGGACTGGATGCCGGCTGGATCGAAAGGCGCACCGGCATCCGCGAACGGCGCTGGGCCGCACCGGATGAAACCCTGACGGACATGGCAATGAAAGCCGGGAGAATGGCGCTCAATGCTGCTGGTCCGGAGCATAGCGCAGTCGGACTTGTCATTCTCGCCACATCCACGCCCGACCACCTTCTGCCCCCTTCCGCGCCCCTTCTCGCGCACAAGCTGGGGCTGGAAAACTGCGGCGGCATCGATCTGGCGGGCGCCTGCTCGGGTTTTCTTTACGCGCTCGTGCTTGCCGACGGCTTCGTCAAAAACTTCGGAAAGCCGGTTCTGGTGGTCGCAGCCAATATATTGAGCCGCCGCATCGATATGAAAGAACGGAACACGGCAATTCTCTTTGCCGATGCCGCCGGTGCTGTCCTGCTCGCACCGTCAAACAACCCGCAGGAGGGACTGTGTGGCTCCGCGCTCGTTTCCGATGGAGCGCATTATGGGCTGATCTCCATTCCGGCGGGTGGCACACGAATGACGATGCCGGATGGGAAAGCCGTCTTCACGCAAGCTGTTCGCATGATGACGCGTTGCGCAGAAGACGCGCTTGAGCAAGCATCCCTTGTCGCCGCCGATGTGGACAGGTTCTTTCCTCATCAGGCCAATAGGCGGATCATAGACACCGTCTGCGGCCAGCTGGGACTGCCTGTTTCCATCGCGGCCAATACGATTGGTGCGTTCGGCAATTCGTCGGCTGCAACCATCCCGCTCTCATTGTCGCTGGCATCAGGAACGCGGCCTTTCCAACCTGGCGAGCGGCTGCTTCTATCTGCGGCGGGTGCCGGAATGCTGGCAGGGGCCGTGGTCTGGAATGTCGCCAGCGATTGAAGCTGAACACGCCTGCGCTGAATAAGGCGACGGGCGGCGGCAGAATATGCCCGTCGCCTCCCGTCTGTCCTTCGCGCTAGTTCGAGCCATCCATGGAGCGAATTTTTCGCGCCGTTGCCTGCAACAGCGTGAACGCCTCGAAGCGCCTGTCGTGCCATTTGGCGCGCTCGGCATCCGGCCTGTTCACCTCGCCAAGTTCCGACATGGCGTGCATGGCGGCGGCAAGATCAGGATAAGCACCCGACGCAACCGCGCCCAGCATGGCGGAACCGAGCAGCACCGGTTCCGGCGACGTGGAAGCGGCGATGACGAGACCGGTCGTGTCGGCAAGCACCTGTCGCACCAGATGTGAACGGGCCGCTCCGCCGGAAACCACGATAGTATCGGTCTTGATGCCCTTTGCCTTCTGCGCCTCGACGATCTGCCGCGCACCATAGCCGAGCCCGCACAACCCAGCGAGATAAAGTGCCGTCAGGCTGTCGAGCCCGGCATCGAGATCCAACCCGGCAATGATGGCGCGTGCGTCAGGATCGGCGAACGGCGCGCGATTGCCGAGGAATTCCGGCACCACATGAATGTCGCCGATGATAGCAGCCGTCTTTTCAACGCCGCCCCTCGCCTCGACTTCGGCGGCAAGGCTGTCGGCAAGCCCGTAGCCCTTGTCCGCCGCCTGCTTTTCCGCTTCTGCCGCGAAAGGATGCATGTGGATCAGATGATCGATAGCAGCGCCTGCCGCGGACTGGCCACCCTCGTTGAGCCACAGGCCCGGAACCATCGCCGAATAATACGGTCCCCAGACGCCATCCACGAAAACAGGCTGTTCGGTAGTGGTCATGGTGCAGGCCGAAGTGCCGAACACATAGGCCATGCGTGATAATATCCGGCCTTCCGAACCGCGTGCCCCCACCGTTCCGATACCGCCCGCATGGGCGTCAATCAGACCGGCGGCAATCGCTGTCCCCGGCTTCAGGCCGAGTTCGGCCGCTGCCTGTTCGCTCAAGTCGCCAAGCTTTTCGCCACCGGCGCGAACGTCGGTACCGATGCGGACGAAATTTTCGTCGGCCAGCTCGCCAAGGCCAACTTTGCGGAAATACGCCTCATCCCAGCGCTTTTCGTGGCTGAGATAAGTCCATTTGCAAGTTACGGTACAGGCCGAACGGGCCAGACTGCCGCAGGATTTCCAGGTTAGAAAATCAGTCAGATCGAAAAACTGCCAGGCGGCGGCGAAGGTTTCCGGCTTGTTTTCCTTGAGCCACAAAAGCTTCGGCGTTTCCATCTCCGGAGAAATGGTGCCACCAACATAGTCGAGAACCCCGGCCTTGGTCGCATTGATGCGCTCGGCCTGTCCGACTGCGCGGTGATCCATCCACACGATGATGTCGCGTGCAGGATCATTGGACGGGCCGACGGCGAGCGGCTTGCCGCCCTCGCCCAGCACGACCAGCGAGCATGTCGCATCATAGCCGATACCGGCAATGTCAGCCGGATCGACGCCGGCGATCTTGACGGCCTCGCGCACGCTGTCGCACACCGCCTGCCAGATATTGGCGCTCGATTGCTCGACAATGCTGCCTGCCTCGCGCCAGATGGTAATATCGCGCTTGGCCGAGGCAAGCATGCTGCCGCTGGCGTCGAAGAGACCCGCGCGGGCGCTGCCGGTGCCGACATCGACGCCCAGATAATAGCTCGTCATGGCCGCTCCTGTTTACAGATCAAGGCTCTGCGGAAGAATGACCAGATCGCGAATGGTGATGTTGCGCGGGCGGGTCAGCATGAACATCACCGATTCCGCAACTTCCTTCGGTTCCATCAGACTGCCATTGGCAAGTGCCTCGTCCAGCTTGGCCTTCGGCCAGTCGCTGATGAGGGCGGTCACGACCGGGCCCGGCAGGACGCCGCCGACGCGGATACCGTGCGGGGCGACCTGACGGCGAACCGTATGCACGAAGGCCTGAACGGCATGTTTGGACGCCGTATAGATCGGTTCCCAGATCACCGGCACAACACCGGCGACAGAGCTTGTCATGATGATATCGCCGGTCTTGCGCTCCATCATATGTGGCAGCACGGCATGGATGGTGCGGAAGGCGGCGTTGATGTTGAGGTTCAACATGCGGTCCCATGCATCCGGGTCGCCCTCCCAAAGAGGACCGCCGATATAGGCGCCGGCATTGGCGTGAAACACGTCAAGCTGGCCAGCGTGTTCGAGAATCTGCGGCATCATCGTGGCGACAGATGCCGGATTGAGCAGGTCGATGACCAGCGGTCTGGCCTTGTCGCCGAGTTCAGCACATTTTTCCTTCAGCGCCTCCTCGTCACGGTCGACGAGGAACACCGTCATGCCCGCTTCGATCATGTGCTTTGCGCATTCAAAGCCGATGCCTGAAGCAGCGCCAGTAACCGCTGCAACTTGTCCTTTGAGATCCTGAGCCATTTGAGAACCCTTTTTGTTAGGCGCGGCCGTGCGACTGGCGCGAGCGGCGGGCAAGAGAATCGACAATCACTGCAATTGCAAGCACAGCGCCTGTAATCATATAGCGAAGCGACGATGACAGATCGAGCAGCGTCAGGCCGCTGGCGATCGACTGGATGACGATGATGCCAAGCAATGCCGACCATGCGCTGCCGCGCCCGCCGAAGAGGCTTGTGCCACCGATGACCGCCGCTGCAATAGCGTTCAGGTTGACGTCACCCGTACCGGCTTGTTGGCTGGAGGAAGCAAGGCGCGCTGCGGCCAGAATTCCCCCTGCCGCGGCCAGGACCGAACAGGTCACGAAGGCCGAAATATAGACGAAGGTGACATTGATACCGGCGCGGCGTGCAGCTTCACGATTGCCGCCGACGGCCTGCATGGCACGTCCCCATTTGGTGCGGGTGAGTGCGTAGTTCATTGCAATCACCAGCGCCACGAACAGGCCGAACATCCATGGCACGCCCCGCGACTGGTTGAGATAGAACACTGCGCCACCGACAATGATCGTGATAACGATAGCCCTGAGCGCGATCCCGGCCGAGGACGGTGCCGACAGGCCGGCTTCACGGCGGCGCTGCGCGGAGCGGAATCCGGTGAAGAAGATGGCAAGTCCGGCAATCAGCACCAGCGCATAAGAAAGCGGACGCGGCATCACCAGAAGCTGGCCGAAGCTCACGAGCCACGAGCCGTAAGGCAGGTTGATGGAGCCGGTATTGCCGAGCAGATAAAGCTGAAGCCCGAGCGCTGCCAGCAGGCCAGCCAGCGTGGAAACGAAGCTTGGCATGCTGAAGCGGTTATAGAGAAACGCATAAAGCAGGCCGATAAGCGCCCCAGTGCATAGCGCCGCCAGCATCGCAAATCCGACAGGCCAGCCATGATTGACCCAGAGCACGCCGACGATAGCCGAGGCCAGACCGCTGACCGAACCGACCGAAAGATCGATTTCACCCAGCATCAGGATGCAGACGATACCGAGCGAAATCACGCCGATGGTCGAGCAGTCGAACAGCAGATTGACGAGATTGTTGCTCGACAGAAAAACCGGGTTCAACGTCTGGAAAACGGTCCAGATGATGACA
The DNA here is from genome assembly GCF_018066705.1 of Ochrobactrum sp. AP1BH01-1. NCBI lineage: Bacteria > Pseudomonadati > Pseudomonadota > Alphaproteobacteria > Hyphomicrobiales > Brucellaceae > Ochrobactrum > Ochrobactrum sp. AP1BH01-1. Next base: position 319,399 of record NZ_JAGPOU010000004.1, read on the forward strand.
AGGCCGACGATAACCGGCAGCGACCCAAGATCGCCTGAACGAACACGGTCGAAGAAGCTACGCAGCGCGCCTGAAACGCCTTCGTCATGACGCACGCGTGTATCCTGGCGGTCGAGAGGGGTATTTCCGGTTGCCTGGTTCATTATGCTTCTCCCCGATCATGGGCCTGACCGGCTTCATGCTGCGCTTGACGCCGTTCGGCACGGCGGGAAACGGAATTGCTGCTCGCGCCGGTGATGGCGGCGACGAGTTCCTCATTTGACGAATCCGGATAGAAGACACCGTTGTTGCGGCCAAGCCGCAGCACGACGATGCGGTCTGCCACTGCGCGCACGTCTTCCATATTGTGGCTGATCATCAGGACCCCGAGCCCGCGGTCACGAACACGCTCGATAAGATCAAGAACTTCAGCCGTCTGTGCGACGCCCAGCGCTGCCGTCGGCTCATCGAGCATGATGAGCTTCGGATCGAGCAGCAGCGAACGCGAGATCGCAACCGTCTGACGCTGGCCACCGGAGAGCGAGGCCACCGGCTCGCGCACGCTTGGAATACGGGCGGAAAGCTCGTTCAGGAGCTTCCAGGCCTTGATTTCCATCGACACTTCGTCGAGGCGGTATGGGCTCATTTCACGGCCAAGGAAAATATTGGCGACGACATCGAGATTCTCGCACAGCGCCAGGTCCTGAAAGACCGTCGCAATGCCGAGATCGAGCGCAACGCCCGGCGATGAAAGCACAACCTTCTCACCATTGAACTCAATGGTGCCGGATGTCGGCTGATGCACACCCGCCAGCGTCTTGATCAGGGTGGACTTTCCCGCGCCGTTATCGCCGACAAGGGCGACAACCTCACCCGGAAAGACTTCCAGATCGATATCGGTCAGCGCTGAAACGGCGCCGAAATTCTTGGATATGCCGCTAAGACGCAGCACGGGCTGCGATGATGTCGCGGTAGCTTTGTGATCTTGGGACATGATCTTACTTTCCCCGGCATATAGCAGGATACGCCATTCGCATCAAATTGCCCGACCGGATAGCCGGCCGGGCGTATCTTTGCCTACTTCGTGATACCGAGCTTCTTGCAGCCGTCAGCATACCGGTCGACGCACAGCGTTTCAGCGGAAACGATGTTCTTGTCGATGATCTCGGCCTTGAGGTTGTCAGCAGTTACGACCACCGGAACGAAGAGCTTCGACGGCGTGTTGTAGAGCGTGGCTTCAGCCTTGGGGGTCTCCCCGTTCAGAAGCTGGCCCGCGACGCGTGCAGCCTCCGCGGCGACGATTTCAGACGGCTTGTTGATCGTGTTGTACTGATCGCCCGAAATGATGAGCTGAAGCGCTGCAATCGTCGCATCGTTGCCGGTGACCGGCGGAAGCGGATCGATACCGGCCGCCTTCATGGCTGCAATCGCGCCGCCTGCGGTGCCGTCATTGGCGGCCACCACGCCGACGATCTGGTCGTTGAAGCGGGTGATCTGGCCGCTGGCCCACTGCTGCGCCTTGCTCGGCGCCCATTCCGGTGTGTCATATTCGGCAAGCGTCTTGTAGCCGCTATCCTTCAGGCCGGCATGAATGCCGTTCTTGATGAGACCGGCAGCGGCATCGGTTGGCGAACCGTTGATCTGCAGAACACCGCCCTTGTCGCCCGATACGCCCTTGTCCTTCAGGTGCTTGACCAGCGATTCCGCAATCGACTTGCCAATGGCTTCATTGTCGAACGACACGTAGAAATCAGACGTCGCATCCGGGATAGGACGGTCATAGGCGACGACCTTGATACCCTGCGACTGGGCGAGTTTGACCAGCGAGGCGGCTGCCGCCGTGTCGACCGCGTCAAGTACAATCACCTTCGCGCCTTGCGAAATGACCGAGTTGAACTGTTGCTGCTGCTTGCTCGCATCGCCGTCGGCGTTGAGATAAAGCACCTTGCAGCTTTCGCAGATTTTCTTCATCTCGGCGGCAAAGCCTGGATAATCACGCTCCTCATAGCGTGTGGATGCCTGATCCGGCATCAAAAAGCCAACCACTGCATCCTTTACTTCTGCCTGCGCACCGCTCGCAAAAGACGACAGCATCACTGCAGCAAAAGCTGCCTTACCAATCAGATTCTTCATGTCTCACTCCCGTTGAGTTCTAATTTTTTGTCTCCGCAACCTTGCAGACAGACTTCGTTTCGCTATTCCACCCCACATGTTCTCCCGACAGCGATCTCAAAACGCCGTGGAATTCCGATTCCCCTGACGGCGCATTGCCTTGCGGCAGGCCAATCAAACCGAGCAATGCTGACGAGGCTGGGTTATGCATGAATGGAAGGCTCCTCCCCGACCTCGGCATGTGTTCACCGCTCCTCTCGGTGTATTATCATGCTGCACCATCGATAGTGCAGCACTACCATTGCTCGACATGACACATTCGGTCAAGAGGAAAATGACAGAGAAACAACCGGATTCAGCCTTGCGCCACTTGCAGCGGGTGGCGAGGGGCCGCTAAGATTGCGCCTCAATGCAGACACAAAAGCAGGCCTGATGAGCACTCCCCGGAAAATAACCATTTACGACATATCGGAAAGAGCCGGAGTATCCGCCTCTACCGTTGCATCCGTTATGAATGGTTCTTGGGAAAACAGGAGAATTACGAAAGCAACAGCGGATAAAGTACGAGTAATAGCTGGCGAACTCGGCTATACAACTAATCTTCAGGCACGCGGATTACGGATATCCAACTCCGGCTTAATTGGCATGATCTTGCCGATGCTGGACAATCGATACTTCAGCTCGATGGCAGCGTCTTTTGAAACCGTGGCCCGCTCCCGGAATCTTGTTCCGGTCGTGGCCAGCACATTGCGCGACCCGCGGCAGGAACGCAGCACTGTGGAAACATTGATTGCGCATAATATCGATGCTCTGCTCATAGCAGGCGCAACCGATCCGGACAGCGTCGCGGAACTCTGCGAAAAGGCTCACCTGAAGCACATCAATGTCGATCTTCCCGGGAAACACGGCGCTTCCGTGATCAGCGACAATTATGACGGTGCCCGACAGTTAACGCGTCAAATCGCCGAACGCAGATCACGTCGAAAGGACAACAGCTTCTATTTCATCGGCGGCGTGGATAGCGACCACAACACGCGTGCACGCGTACGGGGTTATCAGGATGAACTGGCCGCGCAGAACCTCCCGACCCACCCCGGCACGATCATTACGGAAGGCTACGATCCCGATATCGCCGCAAGGGCGATGCGCGCTATCTATGCTGAACTGAAGGGGCTGCCCGAGGCTCTTTTCGTGAACTCGACGAGCCCTTTCGAGGGGATCGTCAGCTTTCTGAAAACGCTTCCGGTCGATGAAGTGCGAGAATGTTCCATCGGGTGCTTCGACTGGGACCCATTCATCGAGGTTCTCCACTTCCCGGTTGTGATGGCCCGGCAAAATGTTCAGGCAATGATCGAGCGTGCCTTTGAGCTTCTGGACGAGTCTGCACAGACGGCCGCTCTGCCCGAAATGATCCCGACGGAACTAATCATTCCCCGGGGTCTTTAAATTCCAGGCGAAAACGGAAGCTTCCCCGACATGGATAGGCTATCAATGTCGATATTGCAGAGCTTTTTGGGGCTGTAGCCACTTCTGATGACCTTTCAAATGTCATGAGCCGGCGTCCATAACGCCCGGTGTCTTGTGTCCCCTTCTCTCAGCTTATTGCTGCCATGGATAATTTTTCGGCGTGGGTTAGCCCTTGCAGCTTTCAAAAACTTATGCAACGATATGTATATACAAGATCGACACTATAAGCCGAAAAGGCGCAATAAGTCGGCACAATCTGGTGGAACGAAAAGATAAATCATGATCGTCTTTGATAATGTCACAAAGCATTATGCTGGTGCGACGACGGCCGTTAATGGCCTGTCGTTGGAGGCGCCGAACGGCAAGCTTACCGTCTTCGTTGGACCATCAGGCTGCGGCAAGACCACGTCATTACGCATGGTCAATCGGCTGATTGCGCCCTCCTCTGGACGAATTCTGCTGGACGGTGAACCAACTGATCGAATGGACGTCGCGCTCCTGCGACGCCGGATTGGATATGTAATTCAGCATGCCGGTTTATTCCCACATCGAACGGTCGTGCAGAATATAGCGACAACAGCCCGGTTGAATGGTGTCCCGAAAGCAAAAGCGTTAAGAACGGCCCACGAGCTTTTGGAACGCGTGGGACTGTCGGTAGATTTCGCGCACCGATATCCATGGCAACTATCCGGCGGACAACAGCAGCGTGTGGGCGTTGCGCGCGCACTTGCTTCGGATCCCAAATTCATGCTGATGGATGAACCGTTCAGCGCCGTTGACCCTGTCGTGCGCACTCAGTTGCAGGACGAGTTTCTCCGGCTGCAAAGCGACATCGGTAAAACCATTATCATGGTAACACATGACATTGATGAGGCACTGAAACTGGGTGACCAAGTCGCCGTCTTGCGTACTGGTGGCACATTGGCCCAGATCGCTACACCTCAGGAATTGCTGGCCCGCCCCGCCGATGCTTTTGTCGCCGATTTCGTCGGGCGCGACCGTGGATATCGAATCCTGAGCTTCGCCGAATTCAACAGATCGGTGCAACTCGTGAACGAACCGACCGTTGGGCTCGGCACAAGTCCGGAAGAGGCGCGCAAGAATGCTCTCGGTCGCTGGATTCTTGTTGTTGATGCGCAGCGAAACCCGCTTGGCTGGGCCGATGTCGATAGCGCGCGCGCACCATTGCGGGAAGGCGACCTTAATCTTTCTGGGACATTTGCACCGCAAGGCAGTTCGCTGCGGCATGTGCTCGACGCAGCGTTGAGTTCTCCATCGGGACGCGGTGTCATAGTGGATGCCTCGGGCGCATTGGTCGGGTCAGTGGCCCTCGGGGAAGCCGTCAAGGCGATCCAAAATTCCTTTGGAAGGCACGCTGCATGAATTTCGAATGGCTTCAGCGTGAATCGGGCAGGATAGGCGAGCTTTTTCTTTGGCATCTCGGCCTGTCCGTCGTTCCGGTGCTAATCGGATTGGCACTAGCTTTGCCTCTCGGTTGGCTGGCCCAGCGGGCGGGCTTGTTCAAGACCGCTTTGCTCGGCGCATCGGGGCTTCTCTATACGATCCCGTCACTTGCGCTTTTTGTGCTGCTGCCAGCCATTCTGGGCACGAAGATCCTGGATCCGATCAATGTCGTTGTCGCCTTAACCCTTTATGCGCTCGCGCTTCTGGTTCGCACCGTATCGGACGGGCTGGACGCCGTTTCACCGGACGTCCTTCAAGCTGCAAATGCCATGGGATACCGCCGCCTGCCGCGGTTTATATTTGTTGAGCTCCCTCTTGCAGTACCCGTCATTGCAGCGGGGCTGCGTGTAGCGGTTGTTTCGAATGTCAGCATCGTGTCGGTTGCGGCACTCGTTGGCACTCCGCAGTTGGGAGTGCTTTTCACTCAGGGACTTCAGCTGCATTTTTTGACGCCAATCATCGCAGGTATCGTGCTCTGCGTCATTCTTGCCGCTTTTCTTGATGGGGTCATCGTATGGGCGTCCGGGCGACTAACGCCATGGCAACCGAAGGGACAGTGACATGCTTGCTTCCATTCTCGCCTGGTTTGGCGATCCCCAACATTGGCAGGGACCGGACGGAATCCCAACGCTGCTGCTCCAGCATATCAGTTACAGCGCCATCGCATTATTGTTCGCTTGCACGATTGCCATACCTATAGGTCTTTACGTGGGGCATACTCGCAAGGGGGTTGTCGTCGTCGCCGGAATGGCAAATGCGCTGCGTGCATTGCCAAGTCTCGGTTTGATAGTGTTGCTGGTGATTTTGTTCGGTCCGGTGTTCGTGTCGGATCTCGCCTTTCTCGTCCCGAGCCTCATCGTGCTGGTGTTGCTTGCGGTTCCGCCAATCATGACCGCCACTTATGCGGGCATCGCCGCTGTTGATCCGTCGGTCGTGGATGCAGCTCGGGGAATGGGCCAACGTCCCTTGGGTATACTATTCGGCGTCGAGCTTCCATGCGCGCTCCCACTGATGTTTTCCGGCCTCCGCAGTGCGACGTTGCAGATTATATCAACGGCAACTATCGCGGCGTTTGTGTCGCTGGGTGGGCTCGGTCGCCTGATCATCGATGGAAGAGCGCAGAATGATTATTACCAGATGGCCGCCGGCGCCATTCTCGTGGGACTGCTGGCTTTGGCGGTCGATCTCATCATAGGGCTCGTTTCCCGCATGACAGTTTCGCCGGGACTCACGCGGCGTCCGGGCAAAAACACGCATAAAGATCTTCCCAATTTTAAACAGGAGCAATGAAAATGGCTTTCCGCATTACCAAGACTATCAGCGCATTCGTTCTCCTCGCAGCAACCGCCATACCTGCTTTTGCGCAGAACAATCCGCTTGCGGCGGACGAACCCACGAGGTCTGACAATACAAGGATTATTGTCGGTTCTGCGGATTTTCCGGAAAGCCAGCTATTGGCCACGATCTACGCAAAAGCGCTCGCCGCGAAAGGCATAGCATCCGATACGCGTTTGAGCATCGGAAGTCGCGAAGTCTACATGCCCGCGCTTCAGGACGGCTCCATAGATCTCCTTCCGGAATATACTGGCGCAACGCTAAGCTATCTGGATAAAAATGCTACCGCGCATTCACCGCAAGATGTGGCGGCTGCGCTGAAAGCGGTTTTGCCGAAAGGCATTTCAATGCTTACACCGTCACATGCGCAGAATTCGGACATTCTCGCTGTCACCCGGGCGACCGCAGAGAAATACAAACTGAAGTCAATCGAAGATCTTAAGCCTCATGCAGCGGAATTCGTTCTTGGCGCACCGCCGGAATGGAAAACGCGCAAAGAAGGTGTGGTTGGGCTGCGGGATGTTTATGGACTGGAGTTCAAATCGTTCAAGGCATTGGACGTCGGCGGGCCCTTGACACTAACAGCGCTTGTCAACGGTCAGGTGCAGGCGGCTGATATGTTCTCTACCGATCCCGCAATACTGACCAGTGGATTGGTTGCACTCGAAGACACGAAGAACCTCTTTCCTGCGCAAAATATCGTACCCATCATTGCGTCTCAAAAGGTTACGGACGACATAGTCAAGGTTCTGGATTCTGTTTCCTCGGCGCTCACCAACGAAGACCTAATCCGAATGAACGGGCGTCTCGCTTCTCAGGAAAGTTATGATGCGGTTGCATCTGACTGGCTGAAGGAAAAGCAATTGAATTGAACTGGAACCGCTTCCGCCAATTTGTCTCGTTATCGGGATAGGCACGCGGGCGTCAAAAATTATCGCCTGATCTTGTCGCCCACGACAAGAGTGCAGTGTGTCCATTCGGACGCACTGCACGCGACATAATAAACCAATGCATCGCTCTCTCCGAAAGTCGATCCGTTTCTAAGAGGAAGACACCTCTTAGGAAACGTGAGCGGGCTCAGCCCTGTCGCCTCCTGTAGATTTCGGTTGAGCGCATACCGAAAAAAGCACTACGCTTTTCGGTATGCCTTCTAGAACTTCCCGATGACATTCAGGAAAACGCCACGGTCGTTGAGGGTCAGATCGCGCAGATCGTCGGAGAATGCGCCAAAGTTATAACCCGCTCCAACCTTGAAGTTCTCGCCGACGTGACGGTAAATGGCCAGCAATGCACCGTAATCGGTGGTCTTTGCCTCCGGCATGTGCAGCACCCTGCCTTCAAGCAGCGCGTCCCAGTTCTTCACCACATGAAGATCCGCCCGGACAATGCCGAGATGGGCCGATGACGTATACCAGTCCGAAAACTCCTTGCGGTCATCGTCCATCTGCCGCTCTCGGACCTGGCCGTAGCGCATGCCGTATTTACCACCGACCGACAGCCACGGCATCAGATCATATGTGAAGTCTGCCGAAAGGATATGGCTGCGCTGGGCCGGACCATATTCGTCGCCGGTGATGGCGCTCACCTGGTCCTCGCCGGGCAGATCGTAGACCCACGCATATTTGAACAGCGCATTCAGCCGGTCATTGTCTATCGGGCGATAGGCATAGCCGATAGACGCATCGACGTAATTGCCGTCACGGAACGAACTGTCGCCGGCAGAATCCGACACCACCGCATCGACATTGACGAGCAGCCGCCAATCCTCGCTCGTCTTCCAGGAAAGTCCTGTCGCGAACAGGTAAGTGTTGCGGTCACGACTGCCATCGTCGGATTCCTCGAAGCGGGCCTCGCCGCGTATGCGTGCATTGATGCCCTGCTCCTCATCCTTGTAGCCGACCGAGAGCGAAACCGCCTTGCGGTCGAAATTTGAGCGCTCCGCACCGGTATCGGGATCGACCGTATCGTCCTCCACCGAACCCGCCTCAAACCCGCCATCGACAGTCCAGACCTTATCCGGCGTATAGATAACACCGTAAGTCTTGGTGAGCGACATGCGGCGGCCGAAGAGATCGTAGTTGTTCTCCGCATAGGTCGACAGCGTGTCGTCGAGCTTGCGTCGCATACCCAGAACGAAAGTACCCTTGTCTACACCGTCGAGATCGTAGCTGCGGTCCAGATCGAAAGCGCGGTCCGGATCCAGCCGATAACCGAAATAGTAGTTGTCGGACGCCGTCGGCGAATAGGTGATGGCCGCCAGTCCGCCCAATCCGCTGTTGCCGTAAGATATCTCCCCTTCGAGACCAACCTTTTCGGTCAGTTGATATTTCGTTCCGACACCAAGCCGGTCGTTGCGGCGAACGTCCCCGTCCCGCGACAGGGTGCCCTGGCCGAAAACGTAATATTTGTGATCGGCATCGGGCGCATAGTCGAGCCGGACGCCTGCGTCGAGCCTGTCACCATCATAGCCGCTCTTGCCGGAATAGACTGCGATTGGCGATCGAAGTTCCGTATAGGAAACACCGAATGACGCCTTCCAGTATTCGTCGAACTGGTGACTGACGGTTGCCTCGCCCTTGCGCTTGGTGCGTCCGCCGGTTTCCCGCTGATAAAACTCGTCGTAATCGCGCCCTTCCTTGTAATCGTCATAGGTGAGCTTGAGATTATCGTCCTTCGTCAGCTTGATATCCGCATACGCACCCCAGATGCGTTCGTCCACCGTCACCTGCTCGGCAAGAGTGGAAAAGCCAGCCTGCTTTTCTCCGTAGTAGCCGCCGACCGTTCCCTTGAGGCCATCGTTGACGATGTCCTCCAGATCGAGCTGACCCTTTGTTCGCCAGGCCATCGCCGAACGATCACGCGTGCCGGTGGTCGCGACGTCACTCAGCGTAAGCCCGCCATCGGTCGAACGCGACAGACCAAAACCCGGCCCCTTGGAGTGGGAGATTTCGGCTTCAAGGAAGGTCTTTTCCGAGTGACGAATAGTGATGTCGGCTCCCACAGCCTGCTGGTTGGCCTCTCCGGTCGTCTCATTCATGCCGGTGACACCGACACGCACCTTTTCGTCGAACCAGTGCTGCGCGCGACCGCCATAGACATAGCCATCCACTTCGCCAATCGTGGGCGTGAACTCGTATTGCGCGATGAGATAAACCCGATTGCCCCCAAGCGCGCCCTCGCGGATCGCTCCGCCGGTGCCCGTCGAAGACGACAGCGGACGCTTGAGGATGACGACACCCTGCAGGTAGTCGAGCGTATAATCTTCTCCGTAGATAAGTGTCCGGCGTTCCTTGACCTCGCCGGTTACCTGGTCGCGTACCTCCACGGTCAGTGTTTCGGAGCCGGTGGTGATGTCCTGCCGCTTCAGGAAGTAGGCCGAACCGCCAGTCCCGAGAAACTCGTCGCGCTGGGGCAGCGTGTCCGGCTGGGCTGCATAGACATTCACTTCGGTTTTGCGCTCGCCGAAAGATGTCACTTCCTCGGAATTATAGACGGCGCTGGCACCATAAAGCCCCCGTTCCGAACGCATGAACTCCGTACCCTTGATGGAAGCTTTGTAATTGCCCCACATCACGTGGCTCGGTCCGCGATCCAGCCGCACATAGAATTTTCCGTTGGTCGGCGCATCTTCCAGAATGGTCGAGTCGTCGCCATAGACCGGATAGTAGGCATCGGGGTCGATACGCCGCAACAGACTACGCGGATCACGGTCATCGAGGCCGCGGAACATATCCTTGATCTCACCTTCGCGACTGTCCGCCGCTGCGGTAAGAAGATATTTGCCCTTGATCTTGCCCTTCACGTAAAAGGCGAGCCGACCCTTGGTGTAGACCTCATCATATTCGCCGGGGCGCACATCTTCGATCCCGTCATCGCCCATGCGCTTGCCGACGGTAAGATCAGCGAGACCGACATAGAACCAGTCGTTATCCGGGATATTGATCTGGCGGCTGAAGTCGAGGGCGCTTCCCTTTTCCTGACCGAGCACAGCCACATCCACGTCATGTTCGCCCGGCGGCAGGATGCGCTGCATGACAAAGGACTGGTTCTTGTCCAGCGGGACAATCCCGTCCAGCGCCTTTACCTGATATCCTTCCGGCACGTTACGCCCATAGACGGTCACGGCACCACCAACCACGTCGATATTGCGTGTGCCGGTATTGTCCTCGCCCATGCCCGGTGCAGGTGCTTCCGTAAGCTTGGTGTCTTCCTTCGGCAATTCCTTGTCGGTGCGGGCTATGGAACGCGGCAGGGTCTCGTCGTAGCGACCATCTTTGTCATAAACGCGCAGAATATATTTAAACCGCGTCTTTTCGTTTTCCGTCTCCGGCATCACCCATTCCGCCTCGCCATTGATGGCGACCGGGATGACCGCTGCAGGTTCTTCCTTCAGGGTCTTGTCCGTCTCGAAGACACGAATTTCCGAGCGGGAGATGAAAGCCGGATAGTTGGCCGTTGCGAGAAAACGCACCGCTTCACCGGCCCTGTAGGTTCGGCGGACCGGATTGGTCGAGATATTAAGCACGGGCCGCGCATCCAGCCCATCAAACTTGACCTGGATGTCGACTGCAGACAGCCCGACATCGGTTCTGCGCTGTCTGTCTGTCTTGCCGCTGGCAGGCTTCGGCTTGCCGGATTCTGCCAGCGTTTCACCATCGACGCTGATCGAGAACGGAATATCGCCTTCCTCGTCAGGGCTTTCGGTTTCCGTATTCGGTGCAATCCCCGTCTTAGCGACTGCGCTGTTGTCCAGCACCTTGCCACGCAGACGATCTTCTGCCGAAGCGTCGAGCACAACCGCATTGGCTGCGGCCAAGGCGCAGCCCGCCAGAAGCAGGCCGCGCTTGCGGCGCACGATATTCGCGAAGGTGGATGAAGTCAGGAAAATCGTTTTCATTGACCTGCCTCCACACGGGTCTCGATGGTCAGTTCGTATCTGCCCCTGACCGACTTCCATCTTTGGGTAATGTCCTCCTCGATGGCTTTGATACGGCGGCGGGCAAGCTCGGCATCCGGCGCCGCGCCATAGCCGATGCGTAGCGTGGACGGTTCGCTTTCAAGCGCCTCGATCAGGCGATCGATGCCCTTCTGCCATTTTGGTTTCAGGGTTGTTGTACCGGGCTCGAACGCGGCGTCGGTCAGATCGAGACGCACGACACGCCCGATCGAAGCGCCGAAATTAAGCTTCGACATCTTGCCCGCGGTGAGCCTGATGACGCGCGGGTTCTCCGTCGTCAGCCGGTAGCCGGCAGGCAAGGTTCGCGTATCGAGCTTCATGATGAAGTTTGAGCCGATCCGGCTGTCCGGCAGGTCGGCACAAGCAACATGGAAGCGCCCGTGTTTGTCCGTCGTCACCAACGATCCGCGTACCGTCGCGATACGCACGCCGGGCAGTCCCGGTTCGCCTTCGTCCTGATAGCCATTGCGGTTGAGGTCATCGAACACCTTGCCAACGATATCGCCGCAATCGAACACAGGCTCGATGGCGATCTCGATGTCAGCCCGCGCTTCCGGCGCGAGCGGATTGCCGTCGAGACCGGTCACCGTCGCCTTGTTGGTGTGCTTGCCGGGTCCTGCGGAACTCAGCGCCAGCATCTGCAATCTGATCACCACCTCAGCATTGGGTCCAAGCGCCACATTGTCGAAGCGCACCCGCTGGCCATTGATGATCGGTATCGCCGCCACTCCATCCACGGTCGCTGAACCGTCGACATAGCGGAAGCCGGACGGCATGATGTCCGTCACGCTGACATAACCGGCATTTCCGCTCGAATGGTTGGTTACCCTGATCGTGAACGGCGCTTTTTCGCCGCGCTTGATCTGGCGCAGACCGGCCTGCTTGATGATGGTGATATCGGCAGGCTTCGCAGGCGGAATAGTAACGTTGGACGTCGAGGTGGTTGAAGGCACCGAACCGCCGCCGTCTACAGTGCCCTGCACGGTCGCCGAGTTCTTTATGCCGTCCAATACACCGGCGGCGCTGTCGATATCCTCCTGCGTCAGCGCATAGGTCGCGTTGAAGACCTGCGAAGCATGGGGCTGCAAGGTTACGCTTTGAGGCGTATAGGCTGACAGTTTTCCGGCCGCCGTCTTGCCGTTGAAGGTCGGCCCTTCGTCCACCGGAGACACATCGGTAATGACCTGACCGCCAGTATTGGTGATCTTGAAGCTGTAGGTGATCGTGTCACCCAGGCTCGCATAACCGTTGTTGTCATTATCGTTGAACTTGCCGGTTTTCTCGATCTCGAGCCGCGACAGCTCCACCGGCGGCACCACAACCGTATCCGGCGGGGTCTCGATAGGCTCTCCCCCGCCGGGAGGTGTGCCGGTACCGGTCGCCGTATTGGAAACGGAACCGGCCTCGATATCGGCCTGCGTCGGCTGATAGACCGCCTTGAAGACCGCTTCCGCACCTGGAGCAAGCGACGCGACGGACGCAGGCTCGATTGCGACGCCAGCCTTCGCCAGCAGCGGATCGTTGACGGCGACGTTCGATATGGTCACCGCACCGGTGTTCTTCACGACAAAGGTGTAGGTGATCGATTCACCCGGATCTATGAGGCTGTTGCCGTTCCGGTCATCCAACTGGGCCTGCTTGTCGATGGTCATGCTAGCCGTTTCATCGGGCGGCACGACGACCGTATCCGGCGGGCTGGTGATGAGTTCACCAGTCGGAGGCGTGCCGGTGCCGGCGGCGGTATTCTTCACCTTGCCCGCATCGATTTCCGCCTGTGTCGGCTGGTAGGTTGCCGTGAAGGTTACGCTCGCGCCGGGCGCGAGTGTCTGCGGGCCAGGTGTCACCGCAATACCGGCATCAGCCAGCAGCGGATCGTTCACAGTGACATTGGTCATCGTGACATTGCCCGTATTGCGGACGAGGAACGAATAGCTGATCGTTTCGCCCGCATCGAGGAGGCCATCGCCGTCCTTGTCGTTGAGCGTGCCAGTCTTCTTGATAGTCAGACCGGCAGTCTGATCGGGAGGCACGATCACCGTATCCGGCGGACTCGTGATGAGTCCCCCGGTCGGCGGCGTGCCGGTGCCGGTAGCTGTATTCTCCACCTTGCCAGCATCGATATCGGCCTGTGTCGGCTCATAAGTCGCGGTAAAGGTCGCGGTTCCTCCGGGCGCAAGCGTCTGGGGTCCCGGCGTTACCACAATGCCGGCATTGGTCAGCAGCGGATCGTTCACAGTGACGTTGGTCAGCGTGACATTGCCCGTATTGCGGGCGAGGAACGAGTAGCTGATCGTTTCGCCCGGATCGAGGAGGCCATCGCCGTCCTTGTCGTTGAGCGTACCGGTCTTCTTGATAGTCAGACCGGCAGTCTGATCAGGAGGCACGATCACCGTGTCAGGCGGGCTGGTTATGGGTTCACCCGTCGGCGGCGTACCGGTACTGGTAGCTGTATTGACGACCTTGCCCGCATCAATGTCATCCTGAACTGCTGTATAGGTCGCAGTGAAGGTCGCTTCCGCACCGGGAGCAAGCGTGGCCACCGAAGCCGGACTGATCGCCACGCCATACTTGGTCAGCATCGGGTCACTGACGCTGACATTCGTCAACGTCACCTTGCCGACATTCTTCGCCACGAAAGTATAGGTGATTTCCTCCCCTGCATCGACGAGGTTGTCTCCATCGAGGTCATTGAGCTGGCCGGTCTTGCGGATTTGAAGACCCGGAGCCTGGTCGGGCGGCACAATTACCTTATCGGGTGGGCTGGTGATGAGCTCGCCCGTCGGCGGCGTACCCTTGCCGGTTGCGCTGTTCTCGACCTTGCCGCCATCGACATCCGCCTGAACCACCGTATAGACAGCAGTGAAGGTTGCTTCTGCGCCCGGAGCGAGCGCCTGAACCGAGGCCGGGCTGACCTGCACGCCATTCCGTGCCAGCATCGGGTCATCGATGCCGACATTCGTCATCGTCACCTTGCCGGTGTTCTTGACGATAAATGTATAAGTGATCTGCTCGCCCACATCGGCAACAGCGTTGCCGTTAAGGTCATTGAGCTCACCCTGCTTTTTGATGGTCAGGCCAGACGTAACATCGGCGGTGATGATAACCGTGTCCGGGGCGCTATTCACTGAACCGTTGGACGGCGTGATGCCGGTTGCGGTGGCGGTATTTTCGACCTTGCCCGCGTCGATGTCGGCCTGTGTGGGGGTATAGGAGCCATGGAACGTGAAAGTACCGCGCGGTGCAAGCGTCTGCGGGGCTTCCGTGACCTGCACCAGCGGATCGTTGACCGTTACATTCTTCAGCGTAACGGAGCCTGTATTCCTGACAAGAAAGCTGTAGCTGATCGTCTCGCCAAGATCGAGAAGACCATTGCCGTTGCTGTCGTTGAGTGCGCCTTCCTTATCGATTGTCAGTCCCGGCACCAAATCCGGCGGCACGATCTCGGTATCGGGTTCACTCTTCACGAGCGGACCGGCAGGCGGAGTGCCGACGGCGACCGCCGTGTTAACAATCTGGCCCGCGTCGATTTCTTCCTGGCTTGGCGTATAGCTGGCATGGAAAGTGAAGGTTCCGCCGGGTGCGAGCGTCTGCGGACCTTCAACGACCTTGACCTTCGGATCTTCGACCGTGACATCCTTCAGCGTGACATTGCCGGTATTCTTTACGAGGAACGTATAGGAAATCGTCTCGCCCGGATCTACGAGACCGTCGCCATCCTGATCCTGAAGCGTACCAACCTTGTCGATTGAAAGCCCAGCAGTGCGATCCGGCGGCACAATCGCCGTGTCAGGCGTGCTTTCGACTTCGGCACCATCCGGATTGTTGCCCTTGGCGGTTGCCGTGTTGGACACCATGCCTGCATCAATGGCGTCCTGCTGCGGCTTGTAGGTGGCGGTAAACGTCGCAGTGCCGCCGGGCGCCAGAGTCTGTGGCCCGGGCGATACGGAAACGCCTGCGCTGGCCAGCATCGCATCGTTCACCGTGACGTTGGTCAGGGTCACGTTGCCCGTATTACGTACGACGAAACTATAGGTAATCGTCTCGCCCAGATCGATGAGGTTGTCACCATCGAGATCGTTCAGCGTGCCGGTTTTCTTGATGGCCAGTCCCGCTGTGCGATCAGGCGGCACAATGGCCGTATCGGGATTGCTCTCGACCGCATCGCCTGTCGGGGTGACACCTGTGGCGGTCGCAGTGTTCTCCACCTGACCCGCATCGATTTCCGGTGTCGAAGCCGTATAGGGAAGAGCCGTGAAGGTGAAGCTGGCACCAGGCGCGAGCGTCTGCGGCCCTTCGATTACCGTCACTTTCGAGTCGTTGACGGTAACATTTGAGAGCGTCACCGCACCCGTATTGGTTACGAGGAAGGAATAGCTGATCGTCTCATCCGGATCGATGAGGCCGTCGCCGTCCTTGTCGTTGAGTGTACCTGTCTTCTCGATGGTCAGTCCCGCCGCCTGCGCAGGGGGAACAATCTCGGTATCGGGGTCACTTTCAACCGGGGTGTCAGTCGGCGTCTTGCCGGTCGCTGTAGCCGTATTCGTCACCTTGCCGGAGTCGATTTCTTCCTGGCTTGGCGTGTAAGTGGCTGAGAACGTGACCGAACCGTTCGGGGCGAGCGTCTGCGGCCCCGGCGTTACGGTTACACCCGGTTTCTGAAGCATCGGGTCATTGACGGTCACGTCCGTGAGAGTGACCGCGCCGCTATTGCGGACGAGGAAACTGTAGGTGATCGACTCGCCCGGATCGACAAGACCATTGCCGTTCGTATCGTTGAGCGTTCCCTTCTTGTCGATCGTCAGTCCCGGTGTCTGGTCAGACGGTACGATTTCCGTATCGGGAGTACTCTCATAAGACGTACCGGACGGCGGCGTGCCTGTCGCAGTCGCCGTGTTCGTCACCCGACCGGCGTCGATCTTGTCCTGCGTCGCAACATAGGTCGCAGTGAAGGTCACCTCGTCGCCCGGTGCCAGCGTCTGGGGACCGGGGGTCACAGAAATGCCTTCGGCGGCAAGCAGGGAATCTTTCACCGTCACATCGGTCAGCGTGACATTGCCCGTATTCCTGACGATGAAGCTGTAGACAATCTCCTCACCTTCATCGACGAACCCGTCACCGTCCTTATCCTGAAGCACGCCGGACTTGTCGATCGTGAGGCGCGGCGTCTGGTCCGGCGGTACGGTAACCGTATCGGGGTCACTTACCAACGGGTCGCCAGAAGGCGGTGTACCGATTGCGGTGGCCGTGTTCACCACATTGCCGTTGTTGATGTCGGCCTGGCTTGGCTCATAAGTGCCATGGAACGTGAACCTGCCGCCTGGAGCCAGCGTCTGCGGCGCTTCCTCGACCGTCACCAAAGGATCATCAACCGTCACGCCGGTTAGCGTTACATTGCCCGTATTGGTGACGACGAACGCATAGGTGATCGTTTCGCCCGGATCAATCAGACCGTCGCCGTCCAGATCGTTCAGCGTGCCAATCTTATCGATGGTGAGCCCGGGCGTCCGGTCCGGGGGCACGTTCGCCGTGTCGGGATCGCTATCGATAGGATCGCCCAGGGGTGGCGTGCCGGTGGCAGTCGCAGTATTCGTCACGACCCCGGCATCGATCTCGGCCTGCTTCGGCGTGTAGGTAGCGGTGAAGACCACCGAACCTCCCGGCTGAATGGTCTGAGGTCCCGGTGTGACCGAAATGCCGGCAGCATCAAGCAGTGTGTCCTTTACTGTCACATCTGTCAGTGGAACATCGCCGGTGTTTTCAACGCGGAAGGAATAGCTGATCGTTTCGCCCGGATCGATCAGGCCATCGCCGTCCGTATCGTTCAGCGTCCCGGTCTTTTTAAGGGTCAGTTTCGGGTTCTGGTCGTCATTGACAATGGTGCAGATCGCGTTCTCGCCGTTAGCAAGCGCGATCTCGCCATTGGTCAGAGGCTGAGCAGCGTTGCCGTCAACCGAGCAGCTATAGGCGCTGGCCAGATAACCGGGCTTATTATCCTCGGCCAGCACATAGGTGCCGCCTGGAACGGGTGCATTGGTGATCGCTGCATCGCCCATGAACCCCTGGATCGAATTGGTGAGTGGCGCCTTACCCGTCGCGCGCAGCGTGAATTCGGTCGGTACCGCAGTGCCCTTCTGGTCGTTGATCACCTGCTTGCGCAGTGTAAGCTTCGGCTGACAGATGGCTTCGGAGGTCACCTGAGCCATGAATGCCTGGGCCCCGGGGCCGGACTTTATGTGGACAATGACGGTGTTGAGACCAACTCGCCAGCTGCCTCTCATCGAGCCGGTGGCGGCTCCTGTGTCGGTGAAGCCCCAATAATAGTAGGGGTCGCTACCTCCGTAATTGGAGCGGATATTCTGAGCTACGCCATTCACCCATACCTGATATACGGAATTGTCCGCATAAAAATTCATCTTCAGGTCGAGACTCGCCGGATCGACGGCCGGATCGAGATTGAACTGGTATCGGTAGAAGATGTCGTACGAGAGTTGCGTGTTAGGATGCGCGGCTGTCGAACTGTTGGAAATCCAGCTGGCATTGCCAAATGGCGACTTCACATATGAGGCTGGAGGGTTGGTGACAATCGTTGCTCCACCCCAAGCCAGATTGGAGGGGGGCGCGCCTGTCACATTGGTCGTGGTTAATGCGATTTGCCAATAATTATCGTAACCGCTCGCCTTCTGCCCGCCTGCGCCGTTATAAGCCGTATTGAAGAATGCGCCCGACGTTGCGCAGGACACTGTATCCGGGGCACTTGGCACATAAGGCGGGGTCGGAGTCGATACCGAACAGGTGGTGCAACCCGACGGCACATCGCCGCCGCTGATGAAATTGCGTATCTGCGACACACCGAGCGGAATTGGAGCCGCGACCGTCAGATCGATTTCTACTTCTGCTTTACCGCCCACCGGCACCTCCGGCACGGTCAACAGGACGGCAGAGGCACCGGAGACAGGGCTGGTAAATCCTTTTGCGCCCGAAACACGTGTCATCGTGGCGCCGTTTGGAATATTTTCGATGAAATCGAAGTCCTTGAACGCTCCACCGCCGGTATGAGTAACGGTTACCTTATAGGTAAGAACCTCACCGGGCTCGGCGATCTTGTTGGTGGTAATGCTTTCGCGGATCAGTTCTTTTTTTACGGTTGCGGCAGGCGGTGTGAAGGTATCCCTGTCCGTAGCAGAGTTATTGGACGTGTTCGGGTCGGGTGTCCCGGTCGGCGGCGTCACGGTAGCGGTGTTGACGAGGTCACCCGTAAACCCGGCTGGTATGCTCATGGCAAGCGTATAGGTTACCGACGCGCCGGCAGGCAGATTTGCTGTAGTATTAATCGCGCCTGTACCGCTTGCTGCGCCGCAAACAGCTCCTCCGGTTGCCCCGCCGCACCTCCAACTCGCAGTGGTGATGCCGGAAGGGAGCGGATCGCTGACCCGCGCACCCATTGCGCCAAAGGGACCAGCATTGGAAACCACTATGGTGTAGTTGACTACCTGACCCGCCGAATAGGACGTTGCGCCATCAGTCTTGGTAATCTTCAGGTCTGCAGGAAATTCCAACGGAGTGGTCGGGCACTTGGCACCATCATTATTACCCGATCCCTGCAGGCTCGAGATCAGCGTCGCTTTACCGGTCACCGGGTCGAACTGATAGAAACCGCCGCTGTTGTTGCTGCCGAAAATACCGTTGGTGGCGCCAAACATACCGCCAAAGCTGCCAGCCACTCCCGTTGAACCGTGCGCAATAACGGCGCCAGTCGACGGATTGATCTCATACAGCGGCCCATTATCGGGGGCAGCACCCCAGAGTCGATTGTTATACCATGCCAGATCGTTGAGGTTGACGGATTGGGTCAGCGCAACTGTTGTGGATGTCCGCGTATTGACATTGATCCCGTAAAGGTTCGCGCCACTAGCAACCCAGAACGTACCTCCGGGCCCAAACTCGCCGGCAACACTGCCGGGAATGCCAGACACTGTACCCAGATTGACGACACCACCGCCCGCACCGATACGCAGCAGGGAAGTGCCGCTCAATCCATACATGTATTTGTCGACGGGATTCAGCGCGACGGCGTTATACGTCAGTGTCGACGGCGATCCGACAGGGCTTACGATGAAAGGATTTTGTGTGGCGTCAAAACGATAGAGCGCTGTGGGAGCGTCCTGTGCCAGATACATTCTGGAATCACACGCGAAAGGCGTCTGTGTCTGCGCAACCGCGCTGTCCGTCGGCAGAGCCGTCGCTCCAACAAGCGCCAGCGAAACCAGTTTCGTGACATTGCCTACTGCGGCGCGGAACGAACTCTTGGAATGAAGTCGCGCGACGGGAGCGAAGCGACCCGACAAACGACGAGCGACACGACGCAGCATGGCAATCTGAAACATGAATGGTCCCCTCAATGAACCATCCGGAGCCATGGCCTGCTGCCCTCACAGAGACGGCACAACCCCGGATAATGGTCAATCAATGGAGACGCATGCGCGAGTTATGCCCGCTCGTATTTCACAATCCTACGATTTTATGAAATGCACCCCTATTCCGCACAGTGAATTGCATAGATCACACAATGTTCCGGCGGGTTTGAGCTTAATGCGCATGTGGGTCAGCAGCCTGACCAGCCGTCATTTCCGGTTCCGGATATTGGAGGGCGTGACACCCTTCAGCTTTTTCATTGTCGCAGTCAAATGGCTCTGGCTGGAAAAACCGCTAACATACGCCACTTCTGC
Organism: Ochrobactrum sp. AP1BH01-1; assembly: GCF_018066705.1. Lineage (NCBI taxonomy): Bacteria > Pseudomonadati > Pseudomonadota > Alphaproteobacteria > Hyphomicrobiales > Brucellaceae > Ochrobactrum > Ochrobactrum sp. AP1BH01-1. The sequence continues at coordinate 339,439 of NZ_JAGPOU010000004.1, forward strand.
GATGGACATCTCGCTCTGGGCAAGGAGTCGCTCGGCATAAGCAAGCCTCAGACCCAAAAGATAACCGTAGGGCGCTTGCCCGAATGTCTGCGTAAAGCCGCTGATAAAGTGGCTGGGCGAAAGATCACAAATCGTGGCAAGGTCCGCCACGGTAAGCTTGCGCGAAACATTTTCCCGCATGAAAGCCAGAACTTTCTTCGCATTATAAAGCGAAAGACCGGCCCTCGGTTTCGCGCGGGCTTCGCCATCTTCATCACCCTGGAAAAGGTGGACAATCAGTCTTGTAACCAGTGCGTCTACTCGTGCGGGCTCGACCGCTTCCGGCGCAGCCAGCATCGCTTTCAATTGTCTCGCCATATCGAGAGCAACCACGTCAACAGCGGGCGACGCGACGATCGTTTCAAGCTCCGTCGTGTCCTGTTTCCGCAAGCAGTTCGGCTTGATTGCCAGAATTATGCTTTCCTTATCTGAAGCCCATTTCATAGACACCGGGCTGTTGGCTGCGCTTGTCAAAACGGCGCCTGCCTGCACTTCGGCCAGTGCTATCCGACGGCCACCGGATATGTATTCGAGGTCTTTTACGGGAGTTAGAAATATTTCAACCAGATGAGCTCTTGCCACAAACGCAAGCGACCCCGAACGACAGACGCAGTGCGCGACTTCACCTCGGGCGGTAATCTGCCCTGACCGCAAGCCGCCTGGAGGGATATCGAAATGAAAGGTGCCTGCCTGTAGAATGTTTGAGCAAGCATGTGCCTGATCTTCACCGGCAATCACTTCTTGCCGAGCTTGAGCCGTCATTATATCTGTCAACCCCGCACACAAGACTCAGAAACCGAGCCTCCAAAATATTCATGATTCACCCCCCGGGCCCAACAATGTTCTAAAGTATTTCATATGTAAAGTTAGATATATATATTTCATAAATTTAGTATATACTAATATATATTAGAGATTGCACCTTATAAGCCTCAACATACTTGCGATAGTTTGTCGGCCCCATACTCTGCATAACTGCGCTCAGCATCAGGGCCATCGTCATGTGGATAGTTCAAGCGGCGCTTCTCGCTCGTCTATAAAATTACTCTTTCCGGCTAAAAGCGCTTGCTATTGATGACATCAGATCATTGAAGCGGTCCCCCTGAATGGCGACGTGATTGCGAAGCAGTTCACGTGCGGCGGAGGCGTCACCTGCCAGAATTGCGTCGACGATTTCGGTATGCTCCTGAATTGAAGTGCGCATACGGTTGTGGACTCGCAACTGTAACCGCCGATAAGGTCGAAGACGCTTGTGCAGCATGAGGCATTGTTCCGCAAGGAAGCCGCAGTGACTGGCGGCGTAGATAACCTTATGAAACTGCTCATTATCGTAATAATAGCGGTCTGTATCCTCCGTGCTTGCCGAATTTGCACAGGCTTCGTGAGCTGCCAGGAGAGCCAACTTGTCGTCCGTCGTAAAGCGCTGCGCCGCACGTGCTCCGGCAGCTCCCTCCAGTTCCGACATGACTTCGAATTTTTCCAGAATTTGATGCGGTTGGGGATTCGTGACTATGGCCCCGCGACGATGGCGTATTTCAATTAACCCGTTCTCGGACAACTGTTTCAACGCTTCGCGAATGGGGGTGCGCGATACGCCGTATTCCTCCGCCAGACGCATCTCATCGAGCCGCTCTCCCGGCGCATAACGTACGGTGAGAATTCCTTCTTCAATCTGGTCTCTTACAGTCTTCACGACGTTCATCACAAACCCTCTGCGTCTCCCTGGTTCTTCATTGTGCATCCATAAAATGAAATCTTGCATGCAAGATACTTGACGTCGAATGCATAATGCAGGATACCTAAACCCATATTCACTGGCAAAGCAGAAAAGGCCAGCGACTTTCTGGTTATACCGCGACTAAGCAAATTAATGGTTCCTATCCATGGGAGTGGGATAATGGCACCAAATAAATCCGTCCTTGATGGACTGTTGAAGAGCGTATTGGCGCGCGGAAGCCTCGTGTTCGGCTGGCCATCGCGTATTGATGAGCGGCACAATCCCCAAGCGGTACTGAAGCTCTGCTCGATATTGCTTTCCAGCCGGGGCGAAGCTACCGGAATGGCTCTGGCCGAAGAGATTCTCAGCATTTGGTCCCAGCTGGACCAGGATGAGCGGCTGGAAATCATGCACGCGCTGCTCATCGATTTCGGACCGGATATTTCACTTCTTGAAAAAACTATCGCCGACTATCGCAGCAATCCAACATTCGAAAATCTAAGCAAGTTGCATATGGCGAGCGAGCCAAGACGACAGGAACTCATTCGCCGGCTTAATTTGGCGCGTAACGGTGTAGCCACTTTGGTGGATATGCGAGAGCAGCTGCAGGACTTCATAAGGAACCATAAGGAACTGACTGTCGTGGATGCTGACTTTCTGCATCTTTTCAGTTCGTGGTTCAACCGCGGTTTTCTGATCCTGCGCAGGATCGACTGGTCAACACCAGCCAACATTCTTGAAAAAATCATCCGCTATGAAGCGGTGCATGAAATCAAGGATTGGAAGGATCTGCGCCAAAGGCTCGAGCCGGAAGACCGGCGGTGTTATGCCTTCTTTCATCCCCAGTTGCCTGACGAACCGCTGATTTTCGTTGAGATTGCGCTGACTGAGGAAATATCGGCGAGCATTTCTCACCTATTGGCGGACCAGCGCGAGCTTATCCCTGCGGGTGAAGCCAACACGGCAGTCTTCTATTCCATTTCGAACTGTCAGGCAGGTTTGAGAGGCGTTTCCTTCGGCAATTTCCTCATCAAGCAAGTCGTAGAGGAATTGCAGCGCGACCTGCCGAACCTCAGAACTTTTGTCACATTATCGCCCGTTCCGGGACTTGCAGCTTGGTTGTCTGGTCACGGCCACCCCACCGAAATGGGCAATACAACACGCGACAGGTTGATGGCCGGAACGCTGGAATACTTCTTCTCAGGTAAAAAAGCAGACGGTCGGCACTGTGATCCGGTCGCCCGTTTTCATCTTGGCAACGGTGCGCGGTTGGAGCGGATCGTGATGGAGGCGGATCGTTCGGAGCGCAGCATGCGACAGTCATTCGGTGTTATGGTGAATTATCTCTACAAGCCCGATGAAATCGAAGCCAATCACGAGGCTTACGTCCAGCACGGAGACGTCGCTGCTTCGCGAGAACTGCAACGCCTCTGGCAGTCTGCCCGTTCTCAAAACAAGCTAGGCGCGACGGGAAACCGGGCCGGGCACATTGCAGGATCAACCCATGGTCAATCATCTCTTTGACGCAATCCGTCTCTCCATTACCTCTCCCGAAAGCACGTTTATTGAGCTTGAAGACGGGAAAGTATGGACTTATGGCGCCATGTTTAACTGCTCGGCGCGTATTACCCATGTTCTTGTGAAACTGGGCGTATCCCCGGGTGACCGGGTAGCGGTTCAGGTGGAAAAAAGCGCCCAGGCGCTGATGCTTTATCTCGGATGCCTGCGGGCCGGTGCGGTCTATCTGCCCCTCAATACGGCTTATACGCCTGCGGAACTCGAATATTTTCTGGGTGACGCCACGCCGAAACTGGTGGTGGTCTCGCCCTGCGCGGCAGAACAGCTGGAACCGCTGGCGCGACGGGTCGGCACCAGATTGTTAACGCTTGGCGTAAACGGTGACGGCTCATTGATGGATATGGCGAGCCTCGAACCGGTGGAGTTTGCCGATATCGAACGCAAAGCGGACGATCTTGCGGCGATCCTCTATACGTCCGGGACAACAGGCCGTTCCAAAGGAGCGATGCTGACCCACGACAACCTGTTGTCGAATGCACAGACGCTGCGCGAACACTGGCGTTTTACCAGTGCCGACCGATTGATCCATGCACTGCCAATCTTTCATACGCACGGGCTGTTTGTGGCCACTAACGTGACACTTCTGGCCGGCGGCGCAATTTACCTGCTTAGCAAGTTCGATCCTGACCAGATATTTGCGCTGATGACACGTGCAACTGTGATGATGGGCGTGCCGACCTTCTATACAAGACTTTTGCAGGACGAGCGGCTCAACAAGGCCAACACGCGGCACATGCGCCTCTTCATCTCGGGCTCGGCACCGCTTTTGGCCGAGACCCATCGTCTTTTTGAAGAATATACAGGACACGCCATTCTGGAACGCTACGGCATGACGGAAACGAACATGATCACCTCCAATCCCTGTGACGGTGCTCGTGTGCCGGGTACGGTTGGTTACGCGCTTCCCGGCGTTTCCGTCCGCATTACCGATCCGGTAAGCGGCGAACCACTCGCTGCGGGAGAACCCGGCATGATCGAGGTGAAGGGACCAAACGTATTCCAAGGTTATTGGAATATGCCCGACAAGACCAAGGAGGAATTTCGTTCCGACGGTTACTTCACCACCGGTGATATCGGCGTGATGGAGACGGATGGCCGCATCTCCATCGTCGGACGCGGTAAGGATCTCATTATATCCGGAGGATATAACATCTATCCGAAAGAGATTGAAAACGAGATCGACGCTATTGAAGGCGTGGTCGAAAGCGCTGTGATCGGCGTTCCGCATCCCGATCTTGGTGAAGGCGTCACCGCCATCGTGGTGGGGCAGCCGAAAGCCCATCTGGATTTAACGACGATCACGAACAATCTCCAGGGACGGCTTGCGCGCTTCAAACAGCCGAAGAACGTCATTTTTGTCGATGAGCTGCCACGCAACACCATGGGCAAAGTGCAGAAAAATGTACTGCGCGACCGATACCGGGACCTCTACCTGAAATAGCCGGGAAGTTCGCGGCGGGGACGGCGTGCGTAAACCGGTGTCGAGTAAAGATACAAACAAAAACAATCACACAGAGCGTTGAGCTGGTTCAATCAGACAGCAGCGCGTTCTAGGCGGAACTTCAAAGGAGGCACATCAATGTTGAAAACAATAAAACTACTTGCATCGTCTATCGCGATAGCCGCGGCGTCCTGCGCTATGGCGCAGGCCGAGCCGCTGAAACTTACCATCGCCACCGAAGGTGCGTTTCCGCCCTATAATCTCACCAAGCCGGACGGAACATTGGATGGCTATGAGGTTGAGCTGGGCATGCATCTGTGCAAGACGATGGGGGCCGAATGCACTTTCGTTGCCCAGTCTTTCGAGGGTGTGATCCCGGCGCTCAACGCCGGCAAGTTCGATGCCGCGATGACCGGCATGTCCATGACGCCCAAGCGTCAGGAAGCGGTCGACTTCTCCGTTTCCTACGGTCGCGTGCCGCAGGCTTTTGCAGCGCTTGATACAAGCCCGCTGGTCAATCTGAAACATGCCGGAGAAACTTATCCACTCGCGACCGACGCAGCCGGAGCGCAAAAGGCGATCGATGACATCAAGGACGATCTCAAGGGTAAAACTGTTGGCGTGCAGGTTGCCTCGATCGGCAGCATACTGGTCAAGCACTATCTGGCAGACGATGTCACCATCCGGGAATATAAGACCACCGAAGAACACGATCTCGACCTGAAAGCCGGGCGTGTTGATTTCGTCGCAGCTTCCATCGCTTATCTGACAGCAGTGCAGAAGAAGCCAGGCTTCGAACAGCTCAAGATCGTGGGGCCGCATTTCCAGGGCGGTATGCTCGGACCGGGTATCGGCGTTGCGATGCGCAAGGGAGATACCGCACTGAAGGCCAAATTCGACGAGGCGATCAAGGCCGCGACGGCGGACGGCACCATCAAATCACTGTCTGAAAAGTGGTTTGGCTTCGATATTACACCTCTGTAAGCAGAATCGAGCGCCAGCTTTGGCTTCGCCGGGTTCATCCGGCGAAGCTGCAGACTTTGACGATCGTATCCCCCGCACCGAGTATCTCCCATGATGTCCCGAGAAGCCTGCCGTGCCCAAGCCCTGAACTATGTCAAAACCGGCCAGTTGATCCGGGACCTTGGGCGCCTGGTGGCTCGCCGCTCCGTCAGCCAATCCGAGGGCAATCCCGACGCCTCCTGGGCGTATCTCAGTGAGGACATCGGTCCGCTCCTCCAGAGTTATGGCTTTGAAACCACGATCTGCGACAATCCTCGCAGTGACGGACCGCCGCTGATGATTGCCCGGCATATTGAGGATGCTGCCTTGCCGACCGTTCTCATTTACGGTCATGGAGATGTCTGCAACGGCGAGGCACATCGCTGGCGCGACGGGCTGCATCCCTTCGAGTTGATACAGGAGGGGGACCGTCTCTACGGGCGTGGCACCGCCGACAACAAGATTCAACATCTGATCAACATTACTGCCCTGGGTCTGTTGCTCAAGACAAACGGCAAGCTCGGCTTCAATGCCAAGGTCATACTTGAAATGGGCGAGGAAACCGGTTCCCCCGGTCTAAGGGAATTTCTTGAAATTAGGCGCGATGAGCTTTCCGCAGACGTGCTGATCGCTTCCGACGGCCCACGTCTTTCACCAACCGTTCCGACTGTTTTTATGGGGTCGCGGGGCGCAGTCGATATAGACTTTACCGTACGGTTGCGCAATCAGGATTATCACTCAGGAAATTTCGGCGGACTGCTGGCTGATCCGTCGATCATTCTTGCGCATGCGCTGGCAAGCATCACCGATAAGCGCGGCCAGATCCAAATCCCCGAGTGGCGACCGGACAGTCTTTCAGACGATATCCGGGCCCTTCTCGCCAAACTGCCTTATCGTCAGCACGACCCGGAATGGGGCGAAAAGAGCCTGACGCCAACCGAGCGGGTTTTTGGTTGGAATTCTTTTGCGGTTCTTGCGCTGTCTTCGGGCAACATCGGTGCACCGCAGTCGGCCATCTCATCTGAGGCGCGCGCGGTCGGCCAGTTGCGTTTTGTCGTCGGAACGGACATGGACGACATTGTGCCGGCCCTTCGGCGTCATTTAGATGCACATGGCTTCAGCATGGTGGACGTCGCTCTCCACGGCGAAGCATTCAAGGCGACGCGTTTTTCCCTGGATCACCCGTGGGTAGCATTCGTGTGTGACTCGATCACCAAAAGCACAGAACAAGCGCCGCATATTTTGCCCAATCTCGCTGGCTCCCTGCCAAATGACATGTTCACGGACATTCTTGGTTTGCCGACTATATGGGTGCCACACAGCTATGCTGAATGCGGACAACACGGACCAGACGAGCACGCCCTGCTTTCCATCGCCCAGCAAGGCATGCAAATCATGACCGATCTGTTTCTCGATATCGGCAATCTGTCGTCAGAGGGCTCTCCCTCCATGAAAAAGATGAACAACCACCGATAGGAAACAATAACAGCAACGGGCAATCAGGAAGAGCGTTCCGCAGTATCCTCTGGGATGAGAATGGATACGATAGCGCCGCCACCCGGTCGATTACGGAGTTCAAGCTTTCCACCATGGGCGGCTGCTATTGCCTGCACAACCGATAGGCCGAGCCCTGTCCCTCCGGTCGCCCTCGACCGTGACGCATCCCCGCGCCAGAAAGGATTGACACTTATGTCATCCATATTTTCTGGAAAGCCGGGGCCGCGATCAAGGATGCGTATGGCTATGAAACCGTGTGCGGTGAGTTCGGTCTGGCATCGCAGCACTCCGCCAGCAGCAGCATAGCGGCAGGCATTTTCCAGAAGCGCGAGGATGGCCTGCCGGATTCGCTGGTCATCGGCTACAGTTACCGCTGGCGTCAATTCCTTTTCGACGGGAAGCTTGCTTGCTTCAAGCATAGGCTTGGCGGCGTCGAGCACGGCCTCCACCAATTCGGCCACATCGAAACGCTCGCGGTCAATGACGAGTTTTTGTCCTATTGCGAGCGACAGCGTCCGCAAGTCTTCAACAAGTCGGGAGAGACCTTCAACCTGCATCAAGAGGCTTGCCATTGTTTTCGTGTCCATCGGGAATACCCCGTCCACCATGCCCTGCATCGAGCCTCGCAAAATGGTGAGCGGTGTGCGCAACTCATGCGCTACTGCCATATTGTTGAAACGCAGCCTTTGTTCCATTGTCTCAAGGCTCGTTGCCAACGCATTGACGCTCTCTACGAGGCTCTTGATCTCCACCGTGCTCGTATAGGGCTCCGTCAGCCGGACGGAAAAATCTCCCGATTTCAGCCCTTCCGCTACCAGCGTCAACTGCTCCAGCGGCCGTGCGATCCTTCTCGCCAAATATATCCCGATGATGCTGCAGATCAGCGCCGAAACAAGACCGCAGACGAGCACAGACAAGTAAAGCTGAAAGTCGACCGGGTCAGAAAGACCATTGAGGTGATCGAACAGTTCCCTTATCGCTGCCGGTTCCGGCACGATACCGGAATTCATATCCCGATAGGCCTTGGCAGCATTGGCAGGCAGGCTTCTTATTACCCCCTCTTCCAGATAAGCAGCATAAGAGGTTACCCCCAGATAGGCCAGACCAACACTGAGAAGCAGCATGGCAGCAATAATGATGGCGGTCAAAGTGGCAAGCGGGAGCGTAGGTAGCTTCATTTAGGGGCCGCCAGACGATAACCGATGCCACGGACCGCAGGGAAAAAATCCATCTGTCCCAGTGCTTCAAGCTTCTTTCTCAGATTGGATATATGCGTATCCACTGTGCGGACCAGCGCATCACTCTCCGGCAAGCAAGCGTCAAGAATATCGGCGCGGTCGAAGGCGTGCGTCGGGCGGCGAACCATATAAGCAAGAATTCTGAATTCGCTGAGCGTGAGCTGGAGAGCAATCCGCTGCCCGTCATGATTGACAAAGGCCGAGTAGGCATTGAAGTCCACTTCAATCGCGCCGAACCGGCGAAGGGCCTCCTGCTGATCCCCCTTTGTACGGCGCAGCACCGCCTTGACGCGGGCCACCACTTCCTGCGGATTGAATGGTTTGACAACATAATCGTCGGCGCCAAGACGAAGGCCGCTGAGCCGGTCGATGTCTTCGGCCAGCGCCGTCACCATGATGACCGGCGTATTTCTGGTTTGCCGCAAGCGCGCGAGCACGGCGAAACCGTCGAGCTTCGGAATGCGAACATCGAGCAGAACGATATCCGGCGAGAGCAGCGCGTGATGTTGCAGCGCCGTTTCGCCATCGGTGGCCCGTACCGTACGAAAGCCTTCACGTATGAGGTATGCATCCAGGATCTGCGCAATTTCCGGCTCATCCTCTACGATAAGAACGAGACTGTTATCCACGAGCGGCTCCAGACAAAGGTAGTTGATAATAAAGTAGGTAAAATCTGCGCGGACTATGACCCGCAATCCCTCGACGTGCAATTTCCAAACAAGATGCGCGCCATCCAGTGACCGGTTTTAGACACTTTGCCGGTTCGATCTTCGCAAAGTCTTGATAATCGACCGTCAAATCGCAGTCGTTCAACTCTTTCGAGGTGTCGACATGCAGGAAACTGTACTTGGCTCGAGCGATTCTCATTCAACAGTTGGCGTTGCCGGACGTTACAGATCCGCCTCGTGGTCAACACTGTTTTTGGTCCGTGGTATCCTGGCTGCGAGTTTCATCCTCGTGGTGTTTCCTTCGGTCGATCTGAGCATTTCGCGCATTTTTGCAAACGGCCATGGCTTCCCGCTGTCCGAAAATCCTTTTTTGAAGGCGGTGAGAGACGTAAGTCGGCAGGGCTTGATCTATCTTCTGCTGCTTATGGTGCTGGCAATCGGCCTATATGCTTTCCTGCCGCGCAAATTCGCGCTTTGCCCACCGCATAAAGCCCTGTTCGTACTCTTGAGTTTTCTGCTCGGTCCATTGATCGCAGTACAGTTTCTGAAGAATACAATCGGAAGAGCCCGCCCGCGCGAAATCGTCGAATTCGGCGGGACAGCGAATTTTACTCCCGTATGGCAATATGCGGCAGCTTGCAGGCACAGTTGCTCCTTCCCCTCAGGCGAAGCCGCTGTCGCCGCTGCAACCTTGTCGCTGATCGTCTTGGCACCTTTGAAATGGCGCTTAGCCGCAACCGTTGTCGCAGTTCCAATCCTGTTCTTCGTTTCTTTCAACAGGGTGCTCTTCGGCGCTCATTTCCTGTCCGACGTCATAGTTGCCTGGGGTCTGGTTCTGTGCCTGATGATGTGGCTATGGCGACGAATTTCCAGCCAGGCGGCGGCTATCGACAACAGCGTAAGGCAATTCGGAGAGAGATTTTACGCTCGCCAGGCATACGACAATTCTTCATGGGAACTTGACAAAGCTAACGAAAAGTCCGGCGCCCATCCTCCCCGCCGTAACGGACAATGATCATGCTGGCAGAACACGTTTCGCGTTCCACTTCCGCCGCCAGAAGGCCTGAGCCAAGCCAACCCTACAGTGTGGAGTCAAGCAATCAGAATGTACCCCTGAAGCATCTGGCTGCGTCCCATTCGATGTTGCGGCAGACAAGCAGCATTGTTTGGCGGCTGAAGTTTCGCAGAACCCTGGCTTTTCTGTTTAGAAGCAGTCTGTCGCCATGGCTGACTGTTCGCTGGCTCAGATTTCTTGGGGAATTCACGGAGCAGCACACTTTCGCTCCGCCTCATGACGACCTCATCCGTAAATCCTTGTCGTCCTTCCTCGTGCACCGCATGGCCCGGAAGACCCGGCTCAACATTCTTATCCAGCATTTCGAACTGGCACGTCAGTTATTATGTCCACATGTATTGCAGGCGCTTTGGCGCGGCGAAAGGATCGAGCTTGGGACGATTTACGGCAAGGAAAATGTGTACCGCCTCCAATTGCTGCTATCCGATCGTTGCGGCAGTCGGCATGAAGGCGTGTTTACCGTTCGTCTGGTAAATGCGGCAGATAACGCACTTCTGTGCATGGCGAGCTTCGTGTTTGTGCGGCGTCCCGGCGATTCATACAGCCTCTTTGTCGGCGGGCTGCAAGGAGCGGCCCATGCCGACGCCAAACGCGCGGTAATTTCCGCGACCCGTGATCTCGGCGGTTTGCGGCCGAAAGATGCAATCATGCTGGTGTTAAAGGGATTGATAGCGCACGGCGCCACAGCCTATCTGATTGCCGTCAGCAACTCCAACCATGTGATCAATCACCGCGCCTCGAAACGCCGTAAAAGAAAGCTGCCGGATCTGGATGCCTATTGGCTTGATCGCGGCGGGATTCCTTTTTCTCCCTTCGGCTTTCGGATTCCGGCCGATCCTGCAATCAATGACGGATGCGGCAGCCGGCGCAGCAATATGAAGATCGCTTTCTGGAAAATTGGAGCGAACCTGATCACTCGCAAAAGCAATAAGGACCAACTCTCCTGAAGATCATCTAATGGTTTGAATGTGACGTGGTGTGAGGAAAGACCAGCCTCATGCGTGCTCCGCCCGAACTACTTTCGCCTACATCAATGCTTCCTTCGTGAAGTGCCATGATCTGCTGGACAAGATTAAGGCCCAGGCCAGCCCCCGGACCTTGATCGTCAAGGCGGTTAAAAGGCTCGAATATGCTCTTTCTCCTATCCGAAGGAATGCCTTTGCCTTCGTCGGCAACTTCAATCACGGCTGGCCTCAGAATGCTTATCGCAATTGTTCCTCTCTTATTCCCGTGATCAATCGCGTTTTGAAACAGATTGGTAATGGCCCGCTCTATCGCCTGGCGATCGCCCATGACGTTTATGACTTCGGCATCAGTATCGAAAACCACGTCGTATCCAGCAGCGAAAGCAAGCGGAGCCAGATCAGAAATCACCTCGCGGGCAGCAGAGACGATATCTACAGCATCAAATTTCTTTGACTGTCCTTCCAGCCGCTGGAGATCGAGAAGCTGGCCCGCCAAAATCCCCAGCCGGGCCGCATCGCGCGTGAGGCCGGATTTCAGCTCACTCGCCGGCAGAGCATGCAGTCGGGCGGAGAGAATTGCGATGGGGGTTCTCAGTTCGTGCGCCGCCTGAGCCAAAAAGCGCTGCTGACGTGAATATCCCTGATCCAGTCGCTCCAATGCTCCATTGAACGCCTCCACTAACGGCGAAAGCTCAGCGGGGACATCCTTAGTGGACAGACGAATTCCACGTCGCTCGGGTTCGATCTGCGAGGCTTTATCAGCGATTTCCGAGGCTCCCCTCAATGTCATGCGCACAATCAGCGGTATGACGAGCAAGGCCCCCAACGCGGCGAGCAGAAGGCCAGGAAGAACGAGCATCTTGAACCCTTCCCTGACCGTTTCGGCCAGCCGCCCGAAGGTGAGGCGACCTCCCGTGCCTGCCATAATCTGGATGCGCCCAACCGCCGCGTCTTCCCATCTTATGATGGCCTCGGGCCGGAGGGACCCGGCGTTATCCTGACCAAGACGGGCTTCAAGTACGTTCGGCAAGGCGGTACCAATCGTCCGGTAGGCGCCGGGTATCGTGCCTTCCATGAACTGGTTTCCGGAAGCATCGCGAACGATAAACCAGAGAGATTTTTCATCTCGACGCAACGCCGTCAGTTCCGGCGTATTTGTCATGGTGAGATGCCCCTCGGGATCACGGGTCACTGCCTCCTTGACTACGTCTATTACGCCTCGGTCATAACGTTCGTGAACGAAACCCGACAGCCAGAGAAATGCAATGAAAAGCGCAAGCGCAGATAGAACGACGAGTGCCTGTGCGAGGACAATGCGAGTAATAAGCTGCCACTTCAGGGAGGAAGGTGCGTTTTTCAATTGACGGTCTCACGCAAAAGATAACCCACGCCGCGCACACCATTCAGCGTGACGCCCGCATCAGCGGCTGCAAGCTTGCGGCGCACACGCGAAACATGCGTGTCGAGTGCGTTTGGCTCCACTTCGTCGTTCATACCGAAAACCGCCTCCATCAGAACCGGCCTTTGCACCATACGCCCTTTTCGTCGCATCAATGCCTCAAGCACGAGCAACTCCCGGCGTGGCATGGAAAGCGGGATATCCCCCACGAACGCCTCACGGGCGTTGAAATCGAAGGATACGCGGCCAAGCCGGACACTATCTGGACGAACATCCCCATTGCGACGCAAAATGGCCCGTAGCCGTGCCATGAGTTCATCGAAAGCGAAGGGCTTCCCCAGATAATCGTCTGCGCCACTATCGAGGCCGTGGACACGGTCGGGCAAATCATCGTTGGCTGTCAGGACGAGGACCGGAACCGAACTGCCGCGTCCACGCACCTTCCGTAGCACGGACAGCCCATCCCCATCGGGCAGACGACGGTCGAGGATGACAGCATCGTAGCAATCCTCCGCAAGCATATGCTCAGCTTCGCCGCAGGTGCCGACGGTGTCCGCCACCATGTTTTGCGAAATCAGAACCTGTTCCAACATTGATGCCAATTCGCGTTCGTCCTCAACCACCAGAATTCGCATCTGAGGTGCCTTTCCTTGCTCACATTGGCTCAGTGTAACATTTGTGGCTGGCATGAGACTGGCATTGGCCGACCGTTCGTAAACTGGTGAACCCTATTTTACGATGACATCCAAGCGGACGACAGGCTTTTGACAGGTGGAGCTTCCAAGTTTCAGCAGTTCTGCCGGACAAGCCGGAAGACAGTTTCCACGAGGGGCCGCCGAATGCCGATTGCAGATTTCGTTCCTTTCTTTGCTGCCTGGTTGCGCAATCCGTTGCGAACTGCCGCAATCGTACCTTCCGGGCCGTCCCTCGCTCGGTTGATTACGCGCGAAATCAGTCCCGGCACCGGTCCTGTCATCGAACTGGGTCCCGGAACGGGCGTATTCACTTATGCTCTGCTTAAACGAGGCGTCGATCCGCGCGATCTGATACTGATCGAATTCAATCCGGATTTTGTGAGTATCTTGCGCAAGCGCTTTCCGCATTCGACGGTCATTCAGGCAGACGCAACCCAGCTTGCCGATCTTGATATTTCACCACCTGGGTCCTGCAGGAACATCATCAGTGGCCTTGGCCTCCTGGCGATGAATAACATGCAGGTGGAAGCCGTCTTGCGGGGAAGTTTTCATTATCTGGCCCCGTTCGGTTCATTCTATCAGTTCACCTATGCGATGCGTTGTCCGGTCAATACGGAGTTGCTCACTGAACTTGAACTCAGGTCGGAGGAGATCGGCCGGTCCTTCCGCAACGTGCCACCGGCATCCGTGCACAAGATTCAAAGGGACAGACCCGGCGCCTGATCTTATCCGGGCTTTGCTGCACTGAAGCTTCGTGAATGGGCTTGGTCTTGATATCACCGTTCCGGCGATGAAATCGTGCGATGTGATCGCAACGAGTTAGCCCAAAGGAAAGAAGAGAGCGGCTCTCGCCGCTCTCTTGTTCTTATTTCTGATTCAAAACCGGCAATGTCGTCACTGCCGTTGGTATCCCGATCGTCAGCAATTCCTTTGCATCAAGGTCGAGATCCTTGAAGGCGACGCCGCGCAGAATCTGTTCCTCATAAGTTTTGACATAGTAGACGTCATTTTTCATGTCGGCCACAGTCGACCACTGTGTGTAGTCGACGGCTTCTTGCTGTTCATTGGCCGCATTCTGGACAACACCGACAGGAATATCGAAACCGTTGAGAATGTGTTCGGCCAGACGCACGCTTTCGATGCCGCTCGGCACTTTGCGGGCTGATAGAATATTGGCACTCACGCGCACAAAGCGTGAAGGCGGGGTTGCATCGCCCGGTATGCCCAGCATGCCGGATCCCTCACCTAGTGCTTGGATGGTAGCATCATTGATTTTCAGCGGCTCCACATTCGCCGGACGCAAGTTCACATAATTGCGCAGATTGGTCATGTGCCAATCGAAGGAGGGTGCGTTGGTCAGTACACTGAGCGGATTATCGTAGACTTTAAGTTTGCCTTCGATCGGCTCAATCACGATCGATGCGCCTGTCGCATCGTGCAAGGTATAATGCACGCCTGGCGTAAAGCCCATATCGGCCTGTTTGACGCCAACGACAGTGACTGTTTCGAGCGCGGCTTTCACTTCTGCTACCGTCGAAAAATTGCCGAGGGCCCAGCTCAGGAAATCCCAAGGGGTAAGGCTATTTTCCGGTTTCACCGAAGCAGGATCCGGATACTGCGCAAAATCCGGAAAATAAAGTATGCCGCCTGCGAGTCCCTTTTCATTCATGCCGTCGACTAACGCAGGAAGACCAAAAGCGTTCATGCCGATGGCGGCATATTTAGCCTTCCACTTTTTGCCAGCTGTGTCGGCCGAAAGCTGCGAGGTCATCTCGAAGTTGCGTGGAATCATGATCATTTTGGAATCGATCTTGAATCCGAATTCCATCGTGCGTCCATAAACGAAGCCACCGTCCGTCGATGGCAGAATGAAGCTGGTGCATGCGTAAGCGGCCTGGGGTAGGATAAGGCCTGCAGTTACAAGCGCCACAGCAACGCCGCGCGCCAACATTCGACAGGAAGATTTCCAGATTGAAAAACTGTCAGACATGCTTTCTCCTCGCACCAGCGGTGCCTTAAATAATAAATGATTTCGTGGAGAGAGGTGCGCACAACCAAATGTAATGCTCGCCCCTTCAACGAAATGGAACAAACCATCGCGCTTATACGCCGCAAGTATTACAACAACAAGATAGAACCCAGATTTTGGTTAATCGTAAAACAAGACAATCAATATTTTATCTATATTACAATTCTATATATTAGGTTGTCCTAAAATTTATCGGCTATATCAAACATAATGGAGATGCTGATGCCGGCGAGTAAAAATCGCCCAAGGTCTCGTGGAGAACGCTTGATGAGGCTTGAGA
Organism: Ochrobactrum sp. AP1BH01-1; assembly: GCF_018066705.1. Taxonomy (NCBI): domain Bacteria; kingdom Pseudomonadati; phylum Pseudomonadota; class Alphaproteobacteria; order Hyphomicrobiales; family Brucellaceae; genus Ochrobactrum; species Ochrobactrum sp. AP1BH01-1. Next base: position 355,062 of record NZ_JAGPOU010000004.1, read on the forward strand.
ATCCGGACAGCTGATCCTTCTACAGTTTTGAAACCGTAAACAGTAACGTTCCAGAATATCATGATGAGTCAAATCGGCTCTATTCTGATCCGCAGCACGGTCGAGCGTGGAGCGGCCCAGACGAGCCGCTCCAACACAGTCAAGCAAAGTAAACCGAGCAGATACTGTACGCTTGGGGTATTATCTCAGCATTGCCGCTACATTGCCTCCATCCACGGTAATGACGGCCCCGGTAGATGCGCGCGCTTGCACAAGGTGCAGAACCGCCTCGGCAACATCCTCACCCGAAACTTCCCGCTTCAGAAGATTGCCCCGCATATAGACGTCAGGTGTTACCCCCCGGGCGCGCGCTCGATCCTCAACCATTTCGTCGGTCATCAGGCCCGTGCGTATTCGGTCTGGATTAACCGCATTCACCGTGATGCCATCGGCGGCGTGTTCCAGAGAGTATTGGCGCATCAATGCCATCAACGCCGCTTTGGACGTGCCATAGGGTCCAAAATCGGGTCCCGGGTTTACAGCCTGCTTACTTACATTGAACACGATCGCGCCACCAGTTTCCTGCTTCTGCATGATCTTGACCGCAGCACGCGCAATATAATGATGGCTCCAGAAATTAAGGTCGAACGCAGCCTTGAATAAATCGTCATCAACTGACGTCAACGCGCCCTGGAAAGCTGCCCCCGCATTGGAAACCAGTATATCGACCCCACCGAACTCCTCCGCAATCTGCGCGAGCGCATTATCTGCGGCAGCAGGATCGGTCAGGTCGCATGAAACCGCAAATCCACCCAGCCGCTTCGCTTCAGCGGCAACCCGCTTCCCATCAATATCGATCAGCGCCAGTTCCGCGCCCTGGCTTTTCAGTTGCTCCGCAATAGCCAGTCCAAGACCACCGGCTGCACCTGTCACGACCGCCACTTGCCGGGTCAGCGGCTTTTCTGTCAGCTTGGTCAGCTTTGCCTGTTCCAGTGACCAGTACTCGATATCGAAAAGGTCTTCCTCTGATAGAGCTTCGAACCGGTCGATCCCCTCAGCGCCGCGAATGACCTCAATCGTCGCTTCGGCAACATCTGCGCAGATACGAGCGGATTTCTGGGTGTTTCCAGCTGCAAAAAGTCCCACACCCTCGACATAGAAAACGCGCGGCATCGGATCGAGCATCTTCTTGCCGCCACCCGCACGCGCATTGTTGCGTTCGAAATAGGCCTTATAGTCGGCCGCATAGGCGGCCACCGCCTCTTTTACGCCGACTGTCCATGCTTCAAGGTTATCTGCTTCCGGCTTTGGTAGCGCCACGCCATACCGCTTGATATGAATGACATGTTCCGGTGTCGCATTCCCGCGCCGCGCCAGATCCGCGACGTTCGGCGCACCGCAGAAATCCAGAATATCGTCATTAACGCGGTGCTCGAGAATGAAACGGCGCGGCCTTCCCTCTTCTTTTCCAGGAAGTGCAATCGCTCCACGCAATATCGGCGCGATATCCGCAACCGAGGCCAGGGCTTTATCAGATTGTGCAGCGCTCGCCTTGCCGAAAGGATGCGGCCTGCCTTCGGCAATGCGTTTTTCAGCACGATCAATTGCAGCAATCATGTTTTCGTAGGCTTCGCGCGGGTCCTCCGACCACGTGAAAATACCATGCTTCAGCAAGATCATTCCGGGTGCATCCGATCTTGCGGAGAACGCCTTCAGGCACGCCTTCGAAAGATCGAAGCCGGGCATTACATAAGGCACGACAATCATCTCCGGGAAAAGTTCGCTGATGATTTCTTCACCCCGCGGCTGATTAGTGAGCGCCACGATTGCATTCGCGTGAGTGTGATCCACATGTTTGAACGGTAAGATAGCATGGAGAATAGCCTCCACGGATGGATTCGGTGACGCCGGATCGAGCAACAGGCGACGCTGCAACATGACCATATCGTCGTCCGACAAGGTCTCGTAATTCACCATAGCCTTCAACGGTTCCAGATGCAGGGCAGGAAGCCCAGCAGGCTCGATCTTGCCCATATCCCAGCCACTGCCCTTGACGCAGAGGACAGACACTTCGCTGCCATCGTGATCGATCAGCGTAGTCTTCACAGAAGTATTACCGCCACCGTGCAAAACCAGTTTCGGCTCGGAGCCCAAGAGGCGCGTTGTATACGTGCGGATCGCGACATCGCGATTCACGCCTGCCTTCTCATATGCGCCGACAATTCTGTCAAAATCCGGTTGTGACCAATTCGATTTCATCTGCCGTTCCCTTAGCTGCGGGCCTGTGCATTGAAGCGCAGACACAAAGACGCCCTCACGGAAAACTTGGCATTTCCCATGGTACTACAAAGACTTGTGGAGATTCCTCTTCCCTCCATATACAATTGACACCATTAACTGACATTAGTCAACTCGATTGATTGTCGTGTTGATCGAAAGACTTTTCTGTGCAACTCAGGAACAACACAGGCAACAGGAAACGAGCATGACATCGGGCCCTCAAACATCGTCTACGCATGCCATCCCGGCCGAGTTCGATGATGCCGTTGTCTGGGCGGCATGGCTTTATTACGAAAACCAGCTAACCCAGAACGAAATCGCGCAGATGATCGGTGTTTCGCGCGCAACCATCGTCAACTATCTGCAGGAGGCGAGACAAAGAGGCGTCGTTCGCATCCTGATGAACTCCGAAATCGCCACTCGCACACTTATCGCCCGTAAATTGGCCGCGCGGTTTGGACTGTCGGAAGCGCTCGTCATTCCATCGGAAAAATCAATCACCACCGAAGCGCGCCTGAAAGCGCTGGGTGCTGGCGGTGCAAGGTTGATGGAACGCATGGTGAAGCCAGGCGATACCATCTGCGTTTCATGGGGACGCACGGTACTCGCCATCGCCGATGCAGTTTCGCTGCCGCAGCCCATGGAAGGTCTGACCGTGGTGCAGGTCACCGGATCCTCCATCGGTAAGAGAGAATTTTCCGCCGAGCTTTGCACGTCGATCATGGCGCGCAACATGGGCGCAACCAGCGTCAACATGCTGGCCCCTGCCGTGCTTAGCACGGCTGAACTGCGAGATGCTCTGATGGGTGAACCCGTACTCCGGCGCCAATTCGAGCTAATCAACCAGGCCAGCATGATCGTCTTCGGCGTCGGCGGCCTTGCTGCCGAAAGCACGATGCGCATTGCCGATGTCACCAGCAATGAGGAAATCGACGCTTATGCGCGTGAAGGGGCAGCCGCAGTTTTGATCTGCCGCTTTCTTGATCGTGACGGAAATCAGATCGTCCGCGAGCTTGACCGGCGCGTCATTGGTATCGAGCTCGATGAACTGCGAGGCGTCCCAAACAGGCTCTGCGTCGCAGGTGGCGCGCAGAAGGTGGAAGCCATCCACGCTGTTCTGAGGGGTGGTTATGCCACGCATCTGGTGACCGATATGGACGCTGCCGAGAAGCTGCTTGCCGATGAAAGCGCATCCCGAAAAATGTGAAACAGTTTTCGGAAAAGATGCGCGCTAAAACAAAAGGGTGCGGGCAGGATTTCCACCCGCCCGCGTTGCATCACATTATTGCCGGACAGGCACCGTGTTCATAAATGCAAGCGTCTCGTCAAAGGAGCGAATACCTGCATCCGAGCCGAGACCCGTTGCAACCAGTGCAGCGGACGCCTGAGCGAAGTTCAAAGCCGTTTTCAAATCCATCTTGTGATGCAAGGCCGTAATGAAACCGGCATCGAAAGCGTCCCCACACCCGGTTGTATCCACAACCTCGATCTGGAAAGCGGGCTGACGCACGGTCTCGCCCGATGCGTCCATGAAACAGACGCCGTCGCCGCCCAGCGTGAACACGCAATGCTTCACACCGCGCTCGAGGAAGAAAGCTCCTGCACCTTCGACATTCTCAGCCCCCGAAATCTGTTTCGCTTCCTCGATGGAAGGCATGAAATAATCGATATGCGGGAAAAGCGGAGCGATCAGATTGAGCGTTCCATCATTTGCGCCAAGAAGGTCAAAGGTCGTCGTTCTTCCGCGTGCCTTCGCTTCGGCAAGCAGCTTCCGGCTTGGCTCTCCATCCAGCTTGGCCAAAAGGCCGGTTCCGCCAAGGTGGATAATCGGGGGCGCCAACACCGCATCCAGCGCGCTGTCGGCGATCTCGAAATGGTCTGACGCCCCGCGCGCGTGCAACGCCGGTCGATCGCCATTGCGGCGGATATTCAGGATGCTCGCTGATGTCGGCGCGCCCTCAAGGCGCTGCATCTGCGCCGTATCGACTCCAAACTTTTGTAGCGTCGCAATAACGAAATCGGCTTTCTCATCGTCCCCGACCGCACCGACGGCCAAGCAATTAAGGCCAAGCTTCGCCAGATCGACAACTGTACCGCCAGCGGTTCCTGCAACCGTCAGCCGAATTTCATCGATAAATTCAACATTTCCGCCCGACGGAATTGCATCGACCGGCCGGCCGAGCACATCCAGAATATAGAGCCCGACGACCGACACATGGTGTGACATGAAAACCTCCCAGAGAATGCGTGAGGCCGCGCCTGTGCGATGACGCAAAAGCGTGGCCAATTTAATATCAGCTGCGATTGCGCAATGCGAAGATCGTACCGGCAAGCAGGATGAAAATACCCACAATGGCAAGCTGGAGGGTGCTTGGAATCCCAACGAAAATCAGCACATTGCTGACGATCGTGATCAGAAGCACGCCCAGCAGCGTTCCGATCACCGAACCTGAGCCACCCGTAATCCTCGCGCCCCCCAGAACGACGGCGGCGATGATTTCAAGTTCCATGCCGGCCAGATCAAAAGGGTTGGCCAAGCGATTGCTTGAGACGTGAACCACACCCGCAATACCGGCCAGAAGACCCGCATAGGCGAAGACGAAAATACGCACGCGGAAAAGGTTGATGCCAAGGCGTTCGGCTATGCCTGGATTGCCGCCAACAGCGAAGATTGCCCGCCCCATCAATGTCCGTTCAAGAATGAACCAGGTCACGAGAGCGGCGGCAACGAGAACCAGAACAGTTGCTGGTAGAACCGAAACGACACCGTTCGATGCGTGATGCGTAAAAAGCGACGCTTTGCCGAACGCGTCCATCGCTACCGGAATATTCATGAACAAAGCGGTTCCGACGAAGGTCAGCAGAAAACTGCGGATCACATATTGGGTTCCGATGGTGACGATCAGCGAAGGCGCTTGCAGTTTCTGAACAAGCAGGCCGTTCAACGCGCCAAATGCCGCCCCGCCCAATGCCGCGAGGATCAGAATGATCGTCATCGGCATTTCAGGGAACCAGTTCGTTACCAGCATGGTAAGCGCATACATCACGAAGGCTGCAATCGCCGTGAACGAAACGTCGATCCCGCCCGAAGCGAGCACAACCAGCACGCCCATCGCGAACAGTCCACGCACGACTGAAGCGCGTAGAATATCCACGATATTGCTCATCTGCAGGAAATCGGGATTGGCACCGATAACCACCAGACAGGTCACAATGATCAGAAGCAGTGTGAAGATTTCGGGTCGACGACCCAACAGATCCCAAAGACGCGACCCAATGCCGCGCTGGCTCTTATCAGCAACAGTGGCAGATGCGATCTCGGTCATTGTGCCACCTCCTTCGACGTGCTGGCCATGGATTGGTAGATGGCATCTTCGCTGAGGCCCTCGGCAGCATGCGTAGCGACGATACGGCCCTGACGCATGACGAGAATGCGGTCACAGTTCTGCAAAAGCTCCGGCAAATCATCGCTGATGATGATGACGCCCATGCCGTCATCGGCCAGACGCTGGATGATACGGAAAATCGTGTCTTTCGAACCGACATCGACACCCACGGTCGGTCCATGCAGGATCAGAAGCTGGGGGTTGATCGTCAGCCATCGACCGATCAGGACGCGCTGCTGATTGCCACCGGAAAGGGATTGAACCGGTATGGTTACATCCGGCGCGACGATCTGCAGGTCGGCGACGCGTTGCTCGGCAACGCGACGCGCACGCCGGGCGCTTATCACACCGAGCGCATTGCGCAACCGATCGAGGATCGGAAGGGTGATGTTGTCCTGAATCGGTTTCTCGAGGAAAAGACCTTCGGTCAGGCGGTCCTCCGGCACATAACCGATCCCGTATTCAATGGCCTGCGCGGTCGACTGCGGTGCAATCTCCTGTCCGTTCAAGCGCACCTTTCCGGTCGATGCGGTTTTGACGCCAGCAAGAGCAAGTGCAAGCTCGTTGCGGCCGGAATCCAGCAGGCCCGTAATACCCAGGATTTCTCCTTTTCGGAGTGTGAAAGAAACATTCCGGAATGCTTTGCCATCGCCCAATTTTTCGACTTCGAGCATGACGTCGCCCAGTTTTGGATCGATGCGATAGCGCGTTTCGCTGATTTCGCGGCCGGTCATCCAGTGACTGAACTCCGCCTTGCTGTGCGAGGCGACATCAAGCTCGGCGACCTTGAGCCCGTCGCGCATGATGATGGCACGCCCGCCAAGCGATTTGCATTCGTCGAGCTTATGGGTGACGAACAGGACCGCGACACCCTTGCTGCGCAGGCGCTCAACAACATGCAGCAGATTTTCAACTTCCTGCCGGGTAAGCGATGTCGTCGGTTCGTCCATGATGACAAGACGTGCTTCCGAAGCGACTGCCCGTGCAATGGCGATCAACTGGCGGGTCGCTAGCGGCAGCGTGTCGGTCCGACGCGAAAGAAACGCATTGTCCGTCGGCAGATGCACTTCGGAAAGGGCGCGCCGCGCTGTTTCGTTCAACAGGGAAATATTCAATCGGCGGGCAAGGCGGCCTGAAGCTTCAACGAGCTGTTCGGTAAACGCCACGTTTTCTGCCACGGATAGATTGGGAAGCAGCGACAAATCCTGATAAACGGTTTCTATCCCCGCACGAAGCGCTCCGATCGCACCGAGATCGCCAGCCCGTGCGCCGGCCACTTCGCCGTCGATCAGTATCTGCCCCTCATCGGCTGGCTGCGCGCCTGAGAGGATTTTTATCAGAGTGCTTTTGCCGCAACCATTCTCTCCCATCAGGTGGTAGATTTGTCCGGCTTCGATGGTCAGGCTGACGTCTTTCAGTGCCCTCACGCCACCAAATGATTTCCTGACGTTTCTGACCTCGAGAAACGGTGGCGCAGAATGTGTCGTACTTTCGGTGGCAAGCATGGCGATTTCCTGAAACTCCCGGATAAGGTCCTTCAGGGCCGCTGTGGTGCTGGGCGGCCCTGAAAGTCAGCTTGGCGCGTTACTTTGCGGTCAGAACGGGAAGTTCTTATAGTTGGACTTGTCTGCATCAACCCAGGCCTGCCCCTGGATAATGATGCCCTTGCCCGGTCCCTTGATCACGGTCATCTTCTCGTAGCCCGGCACGCCCAAATCCATGCCGTCCTTGATCTCCTCGCCCTTCAGGACGAGATCGGAGACCTTGTTCATGACATAGCCAGCATCCTTCGGATCCCAGAAAAATATCTGGTCTACAGCACCGCTTTCGAGATACGGCCCGGTATCCTTCGGAAGCCCCAGACCATACACACAGGTCTTGTCCTGCAGCCCCGCTTCCTCGACTGCACGGCCGATGCCGATCACGTCGATTGCGGACGATCCCTGGAAGCCCTTGATATCCGGATATTTGCGGAGAATTTCCTTGGCCTTTTCATAGGCGCGGTTGGCGTCGTTGAACGATTCGTTCTTTTCTGCCACCAGTTCCATGTCCGGATACTTCTTGGCGTTCTCTGCACCCGCATCGACCCACTGGTTATGCGTGAGGCTTCCAAGCGATCCCACGAACGATGTCCACCTGCCAGATTTTCCCATACATTCAGCAAGCTTTTCATTGATGCGTGCGCCGAATGCCTTGTTGTCGAAGGCTTCGATATCGACATCGGTATTCACCAGGCTATCGCCCTCATGAGTGATGACCTTTATGCCCCGCTGTGAAGCGCGGCGCAGTACGCCTTCCAGCGCAGAAGGGTCCATCGGCACAACGGCAATCGCCGATACATTCTTGGCGACAAGATCTTCGATGATGCGGGTCTGCTGCGCAGCATCCGCCTTTGCCGGGCCAACCTGGCTGGTGCTCACATTGGCATTGTCCTTGCCATAAGCATCGACCCCCTCGTTCATGCGGGTAAACCAGTTTTCACCGGTAACCTTGACCACTGTCACAATGGTTGGCTTGTCCGCCGCGAATGCGGCGCCCGCCATGACTGTTCCGGCAAGCATCGTGCCAGCTATCAGTTTGGAAAACATGCTCATATGACTCCTCCATTAATATAAGCAGATTGTTTTTTTGGTTCTCGGCCGGCGGCTTCATCCCGGAGCCGTCGGCGTTGTCGCTATTGCCTTCTTGGCCGCAGCCAATAGCTGAAGTGCATGCGTGCCGATGCGAGAAGCGCAAGCAGCAGAAGCCCCCAGGCAAGGTCGCGGAAGAAATTCGAAATGTTCATGAAATTGAACAGGCTTGAGAGGATTTGCAGGGCCGTAGCAGCCAGAAGCACGCAGAGTATCTTCCCGTAGCCGCCCTCTGGCTTCACACCGCCCAAAACGGCAATCAGGATCGCGATCAGAACGTAAGACCCGCCATAATCCCACTTCACTGAAGAGTTGCGCGCAGCAATGATGATCCCCGCGACTGACGCCAGAAGGCCGCACAGCGTATAGGTAATGAGAAGCATGCGCTTCTCGTTGATACCGCCATAGCGAGCCGCCTTGGCATTGCTGCCGAGCAGCATCAGTTTCACGCCAAAAGGTGTGTATTTCAGCAAGAAGGATAGCGCCAAAGCAATAGCGATAAACAGCGCAAAACACATTGGAACGCCAAGGACGGGCATGTTGCCGAAGTTATCGAGCGGCTCGATAAAACCCATGCTGATGGCGGAGCCGTTGGTCAAGAAGACGGCGATTCCCGTAAAGAGAAGCTGGGTTCCGAGCGTTGCGATCAACGGCGTCAGGCGCGCATAGGCAATCACAATCCCGTTGATGACACCGCCAATCGACCCCACGACAAGCGCCAGGCCGGCGAACACCCATGAGAAAAGCAGAGGCGCATCGGCAGCCGAAACATAATGGCGCGCCAGCAGGAACGCGACGATGCCGGATAGATTTGCCAGCGCAATGCCTGAGAGATCGATACCACCATTACCCGAAATCATCGCCAGCATGACACCGAAGGCCAGAAGCCCCAATTCGGGAACCTGTGACGCCATCGATTGCAGATTATAGCTGTCCATAAAATTTGAACCGGCCAGAAAGCCGCCCGCCGCCAGAACTGCAACGTTGATCAACGCCAGAAATAGCGTCTGTCGATCCAGGCTGTTCGATGACACGTCCATCCTCCCACTATCGAAGCATCTGTTGCTCTTCAAACTCTGCCGCCTCCTGACAGGTGATAGTTTGAAGGTCGCCGCTTCTTTTTGACATTTGTCAGACAGTTCTGTCTGTTGTCAACACATTTCCCTTAAACGCCGAAATCTTCTCAAAAACAGAGTTGCTTTGCTAACAACACGATCACGGGGCGAGCGGCGGCTAGAAGCCGATCGAGATGTAAGGCTGCACTAAGTCGTTGAATAAAAAATGCATTTTCTCCCCTTCCCGTGCTCGGTCGCGCTCGTGATCGAGACTGCTCTTTTCTTTTTCATCCTCCTTACACGATAGGTTGACATTTGTCGATCATTTATCGAATATTGTCAAAACGGCGGCTCGACCGTCGAAACCGGCGACAGGACTACTGGCGCCAGCGGAGGAAATGCATTGGAACTTCTGCTTGATGTGGAGGGACTGAAAAAGTCCTTTGGCGGCGTTGCCGCCTTGCGGAACGGACGGCTGCAATTGCGCGCCGGCTCGGTGCATGCACTTTGCGGCGGCAACGGCGCGGGCAAATCCACCTTTCTAAAGATCCTGATGGGCATTCACGCCCGCGATGACGGACATATCCGGCGGCGCGGGAAAGAGGTCACCTATTCCAGCCCTGCGGAAGCGTTGCAGGCCGGCATAGCGATCATCGAGCAGGAACTGAGCCCTGTCCCGCACATGACCGTGGCGGAAAACATCTATCTTGGCAGAGAACCGCTCCGCCGTTTCGGCGGCATCGATTTCAGGACGATGAACCGGAACGCTCAAAAGCTTCTCGACCAGCTCGAATTCAAAATTCGCGCCAATCAGTTCATGATGAATCTGTCCGTTGCCCAGATTCAGTTGGTGGAGATCGCCAAGGCGCTCAGTCACGACGCCGAAGTCATTTTCATGGACGAACCGACCTCGGCCATTGGCGAAAAAGAAGCGCAGCAGCTCTTTGCCGCAATCGAACGCCTGAAGGCGAGCGGTAAAGGCATCGTCTATGTCTCGCATCGCTTGTCGGAGATTTTTCAGATTGCCGATACCTATACCGTGTTTCGCGACGGCAGCTATATCGACAGCGGCAACCTCGATGGCATCACCCGCGCGGAATTGATCCGTTTGATCGTCGGACGGGAATTGGGCGACGAATACATCAAAACGAACGCGCCGACAGAAATTCCGGGCATCGAGGTCTCCGGCCTAACCGCGCCCGGCAAGATAACCGATATCTCCTTTACTGCGCACAAGGGCGAGATTTTCGGCATCTACGGATTGATGGGGTCGGGCCGCTCGGAAATATTCAACTGCCTTTTTGGGCTGGATAACACCTCTGAGGGCGCAATCCGGCTTGAAGGCGAGCCGATCACCATTCGCCGCCCCTCGGACGCCATGGCGGTCGGGCTGGCCTTCGTGACGGAAGACCGCAAGCTCACCGGTCTCAATCTTGGCGACAGCGTTCGCAACAATATCTGCCTTGCCAGCCTGCCCGAGATGAGCCCGCATTTTGCAATGAACCGACGCGAGGAATCATCCGCCAGCAGGGAAATGATCGAGCGCTTCAGGATCAAGGTCGCGCATGACACGATGGCCGTTTCCGGTCTTTCCGGCGGCAACCAGCAGAAGGTCGTACTGGGAAAATGGTTCCTGCGAAAGCCGCGCGTTCTGCTGCTCGATGAACCAACGCGCGGCGTCGATGTTGGTGCAAAACAGGAAATTTACCGCGTCATCTGCGAATTTGCCGCCGAAGGTGGAACCGTCGTGATGGTCTCTTCCGAGATCGATGAAGTTCTCGGCATGTCCGACCGCATCATGGTCATGCGCGGCGGACAATCGGTCGGCATTTATCGCAGGGCGGAAACGGACGCGCAGTCGCTGGTGCATCTTTCGACATGAAGACTGACCGGGAAAGCACCGCGTTTCGTTTAAGAGCAAGGAGAGGGAACCGTCGCCTGCGACAGCCGTTGCGGCCGGTTCTGGAGAGGTAGAACAGTGTCCACCACAAAGAACAATTCATCAGCAAGCTGGTTTGGCTCCGAACGCCGCAGGCTGGTCATTCAGGAATACGGCATATTCATCGCCTTCCTGCTTCTGGCCACGATCCTTTCGTTCTCCAACGAATATTTCCTGACAGCGGGCAATATTTCCAACGTTCTGCTCCAGACCTCCATCAACGGCATTCTCGCCATCGGCATGACCTTCGTCATTCTGACGCGCGGCATCGATCTGTCCGTTGGCTCTGTGGTCGCATTGGCCGGTATTGTCAGCGCCAGCCTAGCAACCACGTCGGCGACGGCTGGCATTGCTGGCGCTCCATATTCGCCGTTCATAGCCATTCCCATCGGCCTGCTGGTGGGTATCGGTTGCGGCGCGCTTGTCGGCACGATCGTCTCGCGGTTTGCGGTTCCCGCCTTCGTAGCAACGCTGGGTATGCTTTCCGCGGCGCGCGGCCTGACGCTCATCTATGGCGGCGGCAAGCCCGTGCCCGCTCTTGTTCCGGATTTCCGCTGGATCGGAACCGGCAACATATTGGGCATTCCCGTGCCGGTCATTCTCCTCGCAATCGTGTTTCTAGTCTCATGGTGGATTCTGAACCGCTCGCGGTTCGGACGCTATATTTACGCCGTTGGCGGTAACCCCCACGCCGCAAATACCTCTGGGATCAACATCTCACGGGTGCGCTTCTCGGTCTATGTCATATCCGGTGGACTGGCTGGCCTCGCGGGCATGATCCTGTCCGCCCGCACCGGCTCTGCCCTTCCGCAAGCGGGTATCAGTTATGAACTCGATGCCATCGCGGCGGTCGTCATTGGCGGCACCAGCCTGTCCGGCGGCGTCGGCCGCATCACCGGAACGCTCATCGGCGCGCTTATCATCGGCGTCATGAACAACGGTCTCGATCTGATGGGCATCCAATCCTACTACCAGCAGGTTTTGAAGGGAGCGCTCATCGTAGGCGCGGTCATGCTCGACCAGAAACGCAACCAGAGCGTCTGAGAGCCCCAGACCTCAATTTTTATAGGAACGGCTTACCGATCGGTAGCCAAATCAACACGGAGGAGATTGCAATGAAAAAACTATTGATCGCGCTCGCTACGGCGTCTGCACTGATCGCCACCCCATCGCTCGCGCAGGACAAGAAGCTGAAGATCGGGGCCGCCCCTTACGGATTGAACGCCGAGTTCATGCAGGTCTGGTCGGAAGCCCTGAAGAAGCATCCGGCAGTCAAGAACGGCGAGGTTGAACTGACCGTATTCGACGGCCGTTATGATGCGCTGGTTCAGCAGGAACAGTTCAACACGATGATTACGCAGAAATTCGATGCGATCATCTTCGTTCCGATCGATATCGAGGCGGGCGCGACCGCCGTTCAGGCTGCCAGTGACGCCGACATTCCGGTCGTGGGATCGAACACCCGCGTCAACTCCGATCTGCTCGCGGCCTATGTCGGCTCCGACGATACGGTTTCGGGTTATATGGAAGCCAAGGACGTGCTCGACAAGATCGGCTGCAAGGGCAATGTCGTCATTCTTGAAGGTCCAATCGGCCAGTCCGCGCAGATTTCCCGTCTGGAAGGCAACAAGAAGGCGCTGGCCGAATGCCCCGACGTGAAGGTTCTTGAAGACCAGACTGCGAACTGGTCCCGCGCGGAAGCCCAGACCCTTATGGAGAACTGGCTGACGGCGCATCCCGGCCAGATCAATGGCGTGATCGGCCAGAACGATGAGATGGCGCTCGGAGCCATCGAAGCGATCAAGGCCGCCAACCTCAAGGTCGGTGATTTCGCAATCGCTGGCATCGATGGCATTACCGATGCGCTCCATGCCGTCAAGGAAGGTACGATGACCTCCATTCTGCAGGATGCCAATGCGCAGGCGCAAGGCGCGCTCGATCTTGCGATCTTCCACGCCAAGAAGGGCGACTACAAGCCTCAGTCCGATATCTGGGCCCAATATCCGGATATGCCGTTCAATGACGGCAAGGACAAGAACTACAATGTTCCATGGACGCCGGTGACCGCTCAAAACGTCGACAAGCTCCTGGAAAGCCGCAAGTAAAGCTGTCTTGGCGGCCCGCCACCCTTGATGAAAATCATAAAGGGTGGCGGGCCGTCAGGCTCACAATCCAGACTCCCGAGGCAAAAATGTCCGAACAAGCTCCCCAAATTGACCTGAACTTCCCGCTCACCGGAAAAGTCGCCATCGTGACTGGAGGTGCCTCCGGCATCGGTGCGGCAATATCCAGAGCTTTCATCGCCAAAGGCGCCAAAGTCGCAGTGCTCGACATCAGCGCCGACATCGCCAAAGCCAAGGCCGAAGAACTCGGCGAAAACGCAAAACCGTTCGTTTGTGACGTCTCCAGCCAGCAGTCGGTCAATGACGCAATCGCGGCGGTCAAGGACCAGTTCGGTGCGATCGACATTGCGGTCAACAGCGCCGGTGTCGTCTATCTGGCTCCTGCCGAAGATATTTCGCTTGATGACTGGGACAAGACGATCGCCATCAATCTGAAGGGAAGCTTTCTCGTCACCCAGGCTGTGGGCCGCGCCATGATCGCCGCCGGCAAAGGTGGCAAGATCATCAATCTCGCCTCTCAGGCGGGAACTGTCGCTATTGAAGAACACGTCGCCTATTGCGCGTCCAAGTTCGGCGTCATCGGCATGTCGAAGACATTTGCAGCCGAGTGGGGCAAACATGGCATATGCGTCAACACGCTTTCCCCGACCATCGTGCTCACCGAGCTCGGCAAGAAGGCCTGGGCCGGTGAAAAGGGCGAAGCCGCAAAGAAGCGCATTCCAGCAGGCCGTTTTGCCTATCCCGAAGAGATCGCCGCAGCAGCCGTCTTCCTCGCATCTGCCGGAGCCGACATGATCACAGGCGCCGATCTTCTGATCGATGGCGGCTACACTATTCTTTGAGCCCAGCGCTCATTCATCTTACAGGAGATACCATGCAGCGCTTCATCAACAATCCGGACGAGGTCGTCGAAGACACCGTGAAGGGCTTTGTCAAAGCTCATTCCGACATCGTTCGACTTGCGGACAATCCACGTGTGATCGTCGCGAAAAACGCCCCCATCACCGGCAAGGTCGGTGTCGTTACGGGTGGCGGTTCAGGGCATGAACCGGCCTTCATCGGCTATACGGGCAAGAACATGCTCGACGCGGTAGCCGTTGGCGAACTGTTTTCCTCGCCAACCGCCAAGAGCTTTCACGACGCCATACGTGAAGCGAACGGCGGCAAGGGCGTGGTCGTCCTCTATGGCAATTACGCTGGCGACAACATGAATGTGAAGATGGCGACCAAGCTGGCCGCCAAGGACGGAATCGACGTTGCGACGGTTGTTGCAAATGACGATGTTTGCTCAGCTCCAGCCGATGAGCGCGAAAAACGGCGCGGCGTCGCCGGCGAGATTTTCATGTGGAAAGTTGGCGGCGCAAAAGCGGCAACCGGAGCCACGCTTGAGGAAGTTCGCGCCACGGCGCAGCGGGCGATCGATAACTGTCGCTCGATTGGCGTTGGGCTTGGACCATGTACCCTGCCCGCAGTCGGCCACCCGAATTTCGAAATCGCACCGGGAACGATGGAAGTCGGCATCGGCCATCACGGCGAGCCCGGCGTGCGCGTGGAACCGCTCAAGCCCGCAGCCGAAGTCGCAAAAGATATGTGCCAGATCGTGCTGGACGATCATGGGCTGGCGGAAGGAACCGAAGTTGCCGTCCTTATTTCGGGTCTTGGCGCAACGCCGCTTAACGAGCTTTATATTCTCAACGACACGATCGAATCCGAAATCCGTGCACGCGGGTTGACAATCCATCGCACTTATATCGGCAATTACTTCACCTCGCTCGAAATGGTCGGTGCAACGCTGACGGTCATGGCGCTGGACAGCGAGTTGAAAGAACTGCTCGACGTCGAAGTGCAGTGCACCGCCATTCTGTAAGGAAGAGACCTGTGCAAACACTCAATAACGCAACAGCCGGAGACATCGTGCTGGCAATGGCCGACAGGATTGTCGAAAACCGCGCCTATCTCAGCGAAATCGACGGGAAAATCGGTGACGGTGACCACGGCGTCAACATGGCCAAGGGTTTCAATATGGCCGCCGAACGCCTGAAGGGAAAGAACGAGTCTCTGGCCGCTTCACTTGACACGCTCGGCACCGTACTCATGACCGAGATCGGCGGCTCGATGGGGCCGCTTTATGGCGTGATGTTCACCGAATTCGCCGAAAAAATCGACGGCATCGACAATATAGACGCGGCTGCGTTCAGCCGCATGCTTCACGCGGGGCTTGAAGGCATTCAGTCAATCGGCTCTGCCAAAGTCGGTGACAAAACCTTGCTGGACGCGCTCGTGCCCGCCGTCGAGGCATTCGATGAAGCCACCGCTGCCGGAAAGAGCTTTGCCGAGGCTCTCGAAGCTCTGGTCGCGGCCGCTGAGAAAGGCCGTGACTCCACGATTGATCTGGTGGCGAAGATCGGTCGCGCCAGCCGTCTTGGCGAAAGATCGCTGGGGGTTCTGGATGCGGGGGCGACATCCTGCGCCATTATTCTCAAGGAGTTTTCCGACGGCGCGCGGGCACGGTTACAGTAGGGATCCTCGACAAACAGGCAGCCCCGGCGCATCGTCAGAAACCGGGTCTGCCAGCTTCGTGACAGAACGCCAACAAAAACATTGTATTGCAAGACAACCGGCAGATAGAGCGGTTCCAGTTAAAATGGAACCAGTAGAACCGCTCTATTTTTTGTTTTTACGCATTATCCAACGCAAAACCGCTTCGCACTTTTGCTGGAAATGCTCTAGAAGGAAACACAGGGGTCAGTGCAGACAAGATGGCGTCAAACGGAAAAGCAACCGCAAGCAAGACTGGACAGGTGGAACCGACCGACGGCATTCCGCTGCGCTACGGCGACGATCCTTACGTATGGGCTTGTTGGCTGTACTATGAAGACGGACGCACACAGGGCGAGATCGCGGAAATCATGGGGATTTCGCGAGCTACTGTAAACAGCTATCTCGCAGATGCCCGCAGTCGCGGCATCGTCAACATCTCGATCGAACCTGCCCGCCTCGGTTCCCTTGCCATCGCACAGGAACTCAAACGTCATTTCGGATTGAGCGACTGTCTTGTCGTGCCCAATGATGACGGCGCGCAGACACTTATCGATCGGCTCGGAACGGCGGCGGCACAGGCAGTAGCCAAGCTCCTGAAATCTGGAGACACGCTCGCCGTCGCCTGGGGACGAACAGTCCTCGCCATTGCCGAAAATACCCGCATATCCAATTTGCAGGATGTCACGGTCGTACAGGCGACAGGCGGAACGCGCGCCAGTTTCACTTACACTCCCGAACTGTGTGCGGCAGCCATGGCACGGGCAACGAATGCGCACCTCGTCAATATCACCGCGCCAGCCATCGTATCCAGCCCGGATGTAAAAACGGCGCTGATCGGGGAGCCGATTATCGTAGAGCAGTTCCAGGCTCTTGATAATGCGAATAAAGCGCTGTTCGGCATTTCTTCGCTGCGACCCAATTCCACAATTCATACCAGCGGCTTTTTTGAGAACGTCTCGATACAGGAATATCTGGCCAAGAATGCCGTCGGCGTCGTAGCCGGGCGCTTCATCGATTCTTATGGACATCCCGTGTCCGGCCCGCTTGACGACAGGACCATCGGCATCACGCTCGACAGGCTGCGAGACATCGACATGCGTATCGCCGTTGCGGGTGGTTTTGACAAGGTGCCGGCGATTCTTGCGGCTTTGCGCGGCGGTTATATCAACGTCCTGATTACCGATGCCGCGACAGGGCGCGGTATTCTCAACGCGGACGGCGTGACTGAGATCGACAGCAAGCTTTCCCAGAAACTTCGTGCGGAACCGGCAGCCAACGTGCCCAGCCATTATCGCACCCACATCAAGAAATTTCTGAACAGTCCCGACGATGTCGTCGAGGAGATGCTTGATGGTGCCACCAGAGCACACCGATCCTATCTCGCCCCGATCAACGGATCGAAGCGCGCGCTCGTTGCGCGCAACGGCCCTCGACCGGGAAAAGTGGGGCTGGTGATTGGCGGTGGATCGGGGCATGAACCGTGCTTTCTGGGCTATGTTGGCAAGGGGCTTGCCGATGCCGTGGCTATCGGCAATGTCTTTTCCTCGCCTCCCCCTGTTCCCATCCTCGAATGTGCGAAAGCCGTTTCCGGCGGCGAAGGAGTCCTCTTCGTTTACGGCAACTATGTCGGCGATGTCATGAATTTCGAAATGGCGGCGGAAATGGCACAGGAAGCCGACATCCCCACACGTACCGTTCTGACGACGGACGACATATCGTCTTCCCCCATAGAGGATCGCGACGGTCGGCGCGGTGTCGCGGGAAACTTCTTCATTTTCAAGGCGGCCGGCGCAGCCTGTGATCGCGGCATGTCGCTTGAGGCATGCGAGGCGGTGACACGCAAAGCCAATCGGCGGACCTTTACGATGGGCGTCGCGCTGGAACCCTGTTCGCTGCCCCAGACACGGCGCCACAATTTCGAAATCGGCGCGGAAGAAATGGAAATCGGCATGGGTATTCATGGCGAACGCGGAGTCGTTCGCGAGAAGATGATGCCAGCCGATGCGATCGTCGATCACATCATGGACCGGATTTTCAGTGAAATGAACGCATCGCCCGGAGACCGGGTCGCGGTGCTCGTGAACTCGTTCGGTTCAACGCCCCTGATGGAACTCTACATCCTGTTTAGACGCGTCGAACAGCGCCTGAGCGCCAAGCAAATAACAATCGAAGCCAATTGGGTCGGGCACTACTGCACATCGCTGGACATGAACGGGGCATCCATATCCGTCATGCATCTCGACCAGGAATTGTCCGATCTCTTGTCGCATCCTTGCGATACGGCTTTTCTTCGGGTCAACTGATTAATGCCGCCTCCGGCGGTTTCATGAATTCCAGATTATCTGGGAGGTACAAATGCAGGAAACTGCAGCGCGTCGTCTAAGTCGAATGTTCCAGCTCATCGCCTTTTCGATAAAGGAGGAAAAAGAATGGCTTTCCGATCTCGACGGAGCAATTGGCGATGCGGATCACGGCATCACCATGGTGTTGGGCTTTTCGGCGATCAACAGCGCGCTTGCCAAAGTTGATCTGGAGCAAACACTTCCTTCGGAGATTTTCGCTACAGCCGCCTCCGCTTTTCTCGATGCCGTAGGCGCTTCGACGGGGCCTCTCTATGCAACAGCATTCCGTCACGCCTCCAAAGCATTGAAACCGCGCGAAAGCCTCGACGCCGAGGGCCAAGTCGCCATCGTCGAGGCGATGACACGAGGCATTCAGGACCGTGGGAAAGGACAACGCGGCGATAAAACCATGCTGGATGCATGGATACCGGCGATGGAAACGGCGGTCGACGCACGAGCGCACGGTCTGAGCGGTCTGGAAATGTGGAACGGAATTCTCGAAGCAGCGGAGAAGGGCGCGGATTCAACCCGCTCGATGGTGGCTGCAAGGGGCCGTGCTGCCCGCTTGGGCGAGCGCTCGCTTGGACATGTCGATCCCGGAGCGGCTTCGGCAATCATCATTCTACGGGCCATGCGGGATAGCCTCACCGAGACTGTCTAGATGCCTGCCCACAGCCTATGATGTAGAATTATCGCGGATAGCGGGAAGGCTAACGGTCCGATTTTCAAGAGCAACGCCGCAGCGGCGACAAGAAGTGCGTCCTGGTCGGTTGGTAAATGCAATCGCGGCCTCGCTCGTTTCGCCAGCCGCCCGGCTGAGTATTAATTTGGACGAACCGTCCTTTGTGACTTGTCTTTACAGTGAATTGCGCCCATTGTCCTCTTTCTTCGTGGTTGTTGGGGGCTTCGTTTCAGGCAAATTTTGCCCGAGAAGGGAGGCCGACATGCCGTTTTTTAATGAAGCAAGTCGCATTTACAATCCGCTTGAAGTCAACTTCATGCGCAGCTGCTTTGGCAACGCTGCAATTATGCTTGAAGAAAGCGACCAGGACTACTCCGCATCCGAACTGGCGTCTTGCATCATCATGCTCTACGAAAGCGGATTGAGAGACCATGCGTATCTCAGCGAACTATCCGCTCGTCTGGCTCATCAACGGTATCTCAAACGCCATGATATCGAGCCGCATCAGGCCGCAAACAGTAACGGCATTGCGCCTAGGGCTCCTGCTCACACCGCAGAATACGACCCTTTTGCATAACGTGAAACAAGATTGCCCGCGCGGAGTTGAAGGCAATGTGCACATCCAATGACATCGGGCACGATGCTGACGGCGCCCTGCCGGAGGGCAGGGCATTTTTTCCCGGAACTGACTGGTGACACGGTTGTTGTTCGTTGGATCAGCATCGGCGGCGCGATACTGCTTCTCCGCAAATAATCACTCCATGAAAGCTGGCTCCCGCTTTCGGGAACATTCCACCGGCCTCGCAACGGTGTCATCGGTGGCTGGCGCAACCACCCAGATAGCCTCGCGTGTTATCACCCATCGCCGTTCGCCATGCAGGTGGTGTTCTTGCGAGTGCTCGTCCTGGCGTCGTTGTTGCTTTACCTTCGGCAGCGAATGCCGTCGGAGAGCGTCGGGTTGGCTTTCTTCCATGCGCTGATGACATTCCACCAACATTGAGGGTGCAAATAATGCAGCCCGCCGCGACGCAATTCAAAATGTCAGAAGGTTTTCTGCAGTTCCGGCAGGACAGTAAAGAGATCGCCAACGAGGCCATAATCGGCAACCTGGAAGATCGGCGCTTCCTCATCCTTGTTGATGGCGACGATGACGCGTGAGTCCTTCATGCCAGCCAGATGCTGGATCGCGCCCGAGATGCCGACAGCGATGTAAAGCTCCGGCGCAACCACCTTGCCCGTCTGGCCAACCTGCCAGTCGTTCGGCGCATAGCCGGCATCGACCGCCGCACGGCTGGCGCCGACTGCTGCACCCAGCTTGTCGGCAACCGGCAGGATCACTTCCTGGAACTTTTCAGCCGAACCGAGTGCGCGACCGCCCGAGATGATGATCTTGGCCGACGTCAGTTCCGGACGGTCCGAAGCCGACAGTGCATTGCCGACAAAGCTCGACAGGGCCGGATCGGCAGCCGCATTGACGCTTTCAACCGCAGCCGAACCGCCTTCGCCCGTTGCGGAGAAGGAGGCGGTGCGCACCGTGATGACCTTCTTGGCGTCGGTAGACTGCACCGTCTGGATCGCATTGCCTGCATAGATCGGACGCTTGAACGTATCAGCCGACACCACTTCCATGATTTCGGAGAGCTGCATCACATCGAGAAGCGCTGCCACGCGCGGCAGGATGTTCTTGGCCGAGGTCGTGGCTGGTGCAATGATCGTGTCGTAATTGGCGGCGAGTTCCACGATCAGTGCTGCCGTCGGCTCCGCCAGACGGTTTTCCAGCGCATCGCTTTCAGCAAGCAGAACCTTGCGCACGCCTTTCAGCTTGGCGGCAGCATCGGCTGCAGCCTTTGCACCCTTGCCAGCCACCAGAATATCGACATCGCCGCCGATCTGGGTCGCTGCCGTCAGCGCCTTTGCCGTCTGGTCCGAAAGGGTTGCATTGTCATGTTCGGCAATAAGAAGAATAGCCATTTGTCTTGTCCCTTCCGATTTCTTAGATGATGCCGTCAGCCTTGAGCTTCTCAACCAGCTCTGCGACGGAGCCGACCTTGACGCCAGCCTTGCGGCCACCCGGCTCCTCGGTCTTCAGCACTTTCAGACGCGGCGCAATATCAGCGCCGAAATCGGCAGGCGACTTCTCGTCGAGCGGCTTCTTCTTGGCCTTCATGATATTGGGCAGCGATGCATAGCGCGGCTGGTTCAAACGAAGATCGACCGTGACAATCGCCGGAAGCTTCACATCGATGGTCTGAAGACCGCCATCGACTTCACGCGTGACCTTGGCCGAACCGTCACCCAGTTCCACCTTGGAAGCAAAGGTCGCCTGGCTCCAGCCAAGCAGCGCCGACAGCATCTGGCCGGTCTGATTGGCATCATCGTCAATCGCCTGCTTGCCGAGGAAGACGAGATCCGGCTTTTCCGCCTCGACCACACCCTTCAAAACCTTGGCGACGCCAAGCGGCTCCACCGTTTCATCCGTCTTGACCAGAATGGCGCGGTCCGCACCCATGGCGAGTGCGGTGCGCAGGGTTTCCTGCGCCTGTGCCGGGCCAACCGAAACCGCGACGATTTCCGTCACCTTGCCCGCTTCCTTCAAACGGATCGCCTCTTCAACCGCGATCTCGTCAAAAGGGTTCATCGACATCTTCACGTTCGAAAGCTCAACCCCCGAACCATCACCCTTCACACGGATCTTCACGTTGTAATCGACAACCCGTTTCACTGCGACAACGGCCTTCATGAGGTTAACCTTTCATTCGAATAGAAACGCGGCTTTGCATGATCTGCCTGTTAAACGCGGGCACGCTTGGCTTCAGGATCATAGGGAGATTCTTCAATCACGCGGGCTTTTCGCATTTCACCAAGAACCGGGATTTCCAGTTCCGTGCCGGGCACACCAAGCTCGACCGGCAGCAAGGCCAGCGCAATATCGTGTTTGAAAGTATAGGAATAGCTGCCCGAAGTGACGCGCCCCACCAGCTTGCCACCGCGATAGACGCCTTCGCTGGTCAATGTGCTGGCGCCATCGGTTTCCACTGCAAGCGTGACGGAACGGCGCTTGATGCCGCGTTCCTTTTCCTCCACCAGCGCCTGCTTGCCGATGAAGTCACCCTTTTCGAGACGAATAAAGCGATCGAGGCCACTTTCCCAAGCACTAAGCTCGGTGTTCATGTCGCGGTACATGGCGCGATAGGACTTGTCGAGACGCAGCGATTCCAGCGCGTGCAGGCCGATGAGGCGTAAGCCATGCTCCTTGCCCGCCGCGAGCAACGCTTCCAGCAGGTGACGCTGATAGGCCAGCGGATGGTAAAGCTCCCAGCCCAGTTCGCCTTCATAGTTGACGCGCAGCAGACGCACATCGCTTGCAAGGCCAACCGTGCCCGACTTGATGCCAAACCACGGAAACGCTTCGTTCGAAAGATCGATTTCGGTCAGCGTCTGCAACACCTCACGCGCTTTCGGACCAACGATGGTGAAACAGCCACGATCATTGGTCACGTTGCGCAGGGTAACGCTGCCATCCTTCGGCAACAGCTTCGACAGGTCGTCGAAATTCCAGCGTTCGGCGCGTGGTGTTGATATCATATAGAAATTGTCATCATCCATGCGCCCCACGACATATTCCGCCTGCACGCCGCCCTTTTTGGTCAGATGATGGGCAAGATTGACCCGCCCCACTTTCGGTAGACGGTTGGCCAGAATACCGTCGAGCCAGGCTTCCGCGCCGGGGCCGCTGACCTCGAATTTGGTCATCGGCGTCATTTCGACAAGACCGACCGCATTGCGCACGGCTTCGACTTCCTCGCCGACATATTTGCCCTTTTCTGTCCAGCACCAGCTATATTGATCCTTGGCCTCTACGCCCTTTGGCGCAAACCAGTTCGGCATTTCCCAACCGTTGAGACAGCCCCAGACAGCGCCGCGTTCCGTCAGCCGATCATAGGACGGTGCCGTTTTCTGCGGGCGAGCTGCGGGCATATCCTGGCCCGGATAATGTTGCTCGGCATGGGTACCCCATGCTTCGCGAACCTTCTCACGCGTCCAGTTCTTGTTGGCGTAATCGCCGAAACGACGCGGATCGAGTTCGGAGGTATCAATGCTGTTGCCGCCCTCAACAATACGCTCGGACAGATAATACCCAATGGCTCCGCCCCACAGGATGCCGCCCGGCACGCCTTCGGCAAGCCAGACATTTTCCAGCCCCCAGGCTGGACCGACCAGCGGCAATTCATCGGCAGTCATCTGGAATGGCCCGCGCACATTGGCCTTGATGCCGACGCGGCCGAGCGCCGGAACCAGCTCCATGGCCTGTTCCCAATTCCATGAAACAGAGTCGAAATCCTCTTCCAGAAGATCGGCACCGAACCATTCCGGCACGCCGTTTTCGGCAAAAAGCTTGAGATGTTCCGTCTTCTCGTAAGGGCCGAACATCAGACCGTCGCCTTCCTCGCGCAGATAGCCTTCAAAACCTTCGTCGCGGAGGATCGGCATTTCCGGAAGCCCCTGACGCTTGCGTGCGATTACTTCCGGTACGGCATCGGTGATCCAATATTGATGAACGATCGGGATTGCCGGAATATCAAGCCCCAGCATTGCGCCGGTCTGGCGCGCATAATTGCCGGTCGCCGAAATGACGTGCTCGCAGATGATATCGCCATTATTGGTTTTCACCTTCCACTCGCCGCTGGGCAGGCGCTCAAAACCGTTGACGTGGGTGTTGAGATAGATCTTGGCGCCCTTGTCACGCGCGCCCTTCGCAAGCGCCATGGTAACATCGGCTGGCGCGATATGGCCGTCATCGGGATGATAGAGCGCGCCCAGCATGTTGTGATTGTTTTCGAGCAGCGGCCACAATTCGCGGGCACGGGCCGGAGAAACCAGTTCGGCGCGCACGTTCTGCACTTCGGCGACGCTCATATAGCTCTTATATTCGTCCAGTCGGTCGCGGGTGTTGGCAATGCGCAACTGGCCGCATTTATGCCAGCCGACGTGCTGGCCGGTCTCGGCTTCCAAACCTTCATAAATCTCGATGGACTTGTTGATCATGCGGCCAATATTGATGCTGCGCGCATAGGAAGGGATCAGACCGGCGGCGTGCCATGTGGAACCCGCAGTGAGCTGCGTACGTTCGAGCAAAACGACATCCGACCAGCCTCTCTTCGCCAGACCGTAAAGAATGGAGGCGCCGACGCATCCTCCACCAATGACAACCGCGCGCGCATGCGTCTGCATTCCAAGTTCCCTTCCATGTCATGTTTTGTGGAGACGGCCAGCGCTCAAAAGAAACGGCCGGATAGTCCCAATTTGTGCGTTACATTACAGAGGGTTCGTGATGCTGTGAGCTTGATAAAAAATCCGGGAAGATATAACTTCAGATTATGCATAGGCTCCGCTCGCTCATCCCCTCGGCCAATTATCTCTTCGTGTTCGAGGCGGCCGCCCGTCGCCTGAGCTTTACGGCGGCAGCGGAAGAGCTGAATGTCAGCCAGCCAGCGGTGAGCAAGACGATCAAGCTTCTGGAAGAAGCCACCGGATTGAAGCTTTTCCGGCGCGAGCGCAGCCGTCTGGAGCTGACGGCGGAGGGCCAGAGGCTTTATCGCGAGACGCAGGAAGCATTCGATCATCTGCACATGGTCATTTCCTCCATGCGCAAGAAACACTCCCGCGATATCATCCGCGTGTCGTTCTCAGCATCCTTTGTGCAATTATGGCTCTTGCCGCGCCTCAAGAAATTCAAGGAAAAATATCCGGATGTGGCGCTGCGCATAGAAGAAAGCAGCCGCGATGATCAGGACTTGCTCGAAGAGGATATCGACGTTTCAGCGCGTCTGGGAAGAGGCGAATGGCCGGGCATCCTCGCCTGGCCTTTCGTGACGGAGGAAGTCTGGCCGGTATGCAGCCCTGCTTATCTGAAGGAGCATGGACCGATCGCGGAAGCCGGCGACCTGCTTGATCATACGCTGTTGCATTTCGAGGAGCGTCACCGCTCACGGCTCGGCTGGCGTGAATGGCTGGAACGCTCCGGCGTACCGAACCCGCGCATCGAACAGGATTTCGTCTTTACGGATGCGCTCAGCTCCATTGAGGCCGCGGTGCAGGGACAAGGCGTGGCGCTTGGCTGGAAACACCTCGTCCACGATCATGTCGGGGCCGGACGTCTGGTTCCCGCTGCGCGTATTTTTCATCGGTCCGGCGATACGATCCATCTCGTCATGCCCGCTCAGCGTCCGCCGAAGCGAGGCGCAGAACTGTTCCGCGACTGGCTGTTAGAACAGGGCGCAGACGCGGAACTGAAGCTTTAAAACATCGTCCTATTGGGCGAAAACCACGGTCTTGTGTCCATTGAGCATGACGCGATTTTCCAGGTGCATCTTCACCGCACGCGCCAGAACCCGGCTTTCGATATCGCGCCCCGTCGCCACAAAATCTTCCGCGCTCATGGAATGCGTGACGCGCTCGGTTTCCTGCTCGATGATCGGGCCTTCATCGAGGTCCGGCGTCACATAATGCGCGGTCGCACCAATCAGTTTCACCCCACGCTCAAAGGCCTGATGATAGGGTTTCGCGCCCTTGAAGGATGGCAGGAAAGAATGGTGAATGTTGATGATCTTGCCGAACAGACGATTTGAAAGGTTATCTGACAGCACTTGCATATAGCGTGCGAGAACTACCAGATCGGCTTGAGTCTCGCGCACCAGATCGAGCAGACGTGCTTCCTGCTCCGCCTTGTTTTCTTTGTTCACGCTCCAGCAATGATAGGGAATTCCTGCGTTTTCCGCCGTTGCTCGGCTATCCTCATGGTTGGAAACGATGGCTGCAACCTCGGCATTCAACCAGCCGACCCGTATCTGATATAGAAGATGCAGCATGGGGTGATCGAATTTGGAAACCATGAGCACGATCTTCGGCTTGCGGCTGGCATCGGCGACAGTGAATTTCATGCCGAAGCGTTCGCCCGCCGGTCTCAAGGTATGTTCCACTGCATCCCGCGACATACCCGGCGGCGCACTGAAAGCGATGCGCATGAAAAAGCGATTGGTCAGTCTGTCGCGAAACTGATTGCTTTCCACGATGTTGCCGCCCATTGCCGCCAGTTCCGTGGTGATGGCGGCCACGATGCCGGGCTTGTCATCGCAATCGAGTGTGAGAACAAAAAGGGGCGGTTCGACGGTGGCGACGGGCCGCACCTTCGCTGGCATGTCGTTCATGGCATTTCCTTAAGGCTGATCAGACGTTCTTTGAGGGCTTTCCGAAAGCGTATTCACCAACTTTCGGCACGAAATGCGGGCGCTGGTAGCCGACAGGCTTGTCGCCGACCGAAGTGCCGGTATTGAGAATGCCCGCCTGATAATCCGGCGCGAAAAGCGAATATGGATAGGTGGGCTGAAGGGCGCTTGCGGCCTCCAGCCTGGCACGCAACTCATCTGGAATCGCAAAATCGAGCGCTCCCAGATTGTCGTCGAGCTGGGTAAGCTTGCTTGCGCCGATAATGGCTGCGCCGATGCCTGGCTGTGTCACGACCCAATTCAGCGCCACTTGTGCCATGGATTTGCCAAGAGCGTCGGAAACTTCCGCAAGCGCTGAAACGATACGCGTGTTGCGTTCAGTGAAAAGCCCAAGACCATCGGCATTGTCACGGTTGAGGCGCCCCTCGGCGCCCGTGCGATACTTCCCGGATAGGAGTCCCATGGCAAGCGGGCTCCATGCGGTGATGCCCAGTCCCAGATTTTGCCCAAGCGGCACAAATTCCTGCTCGATGCTGCGTTCCACCAGCGAATAGGGCAATTGCAGGCTGATCGGTTGCGACAATGCATGCGCTTCCGCCCAGGTCTGCGCGCGGGCCGCATACCAGGCAGGCACATCGGAAAGGCCGCAATAGCGGATTTTACCGGCGCGGATCAGATCATCGAAGGCCCGCATCACCTCTTCCACGGGTGTCATGCCATCCCAGGTATGTACCATATAGAGGTCAATATAATCGGTCTTCAAACGCTTCAGCGACTGATCGACCGCACGCATCATATTCTTACGGCCATTGCCACCGGCATTGGGATTGCCCGGCTGAAGATTGTTCGAATATTTAGTCGCAATCACGACCCGATCACGAGCGCCGGCTTCCCCGACAAACTTGCCGACCAGCGTTTCGCTCAAACCAGCGCCGTAGGAATCCGCCGTGTCGATGAAATTGCCGCCCGCCTCCAGATAGCGGCCGAAGATGGCGCGGGCATTGGCTTCGTCCGTGCCCCACGAGCCGCCGATCCCTCTGATCCCCGCATTGCCAAACGTCATTGTGCCAAGCGCGAGACGGCTCACACGCAGACCAGAGCGTCCGAGGAGAAAATAGTGATCGAGCGACATAGGGAACTCCGGTCTTGAAGTCACATGAAGCCTTGATACGGGCGGCATGCAACCGTCTGCTGGACATAATTGATCATTGAGATGAAATCGAAAACGGGCCGTCCCGTCGCTTTTTGTACCGCATGCGCATAGGGTGGAAGGTCGCTGCATTCGAGTAGAATGGAACGAACGTCAGGATGGTCACGCACCAGCTTTTTGGCCACCTCGCAAACTTCGCGCTCAATAGCGGCGGAATCGAGCGTGCCCTTCTCTTCAAGTATCGCCTCGCGAAACTCGACCTGATCTTCCATTCCGCCCAATACGATCGGGATGGTGTCCGGTATGCCGCTTGCCGCAAAATGGCGTGGCGTCAGGCGCTCTGCATTGGCGGTGATCACGCCTACGGTGCCGCGCGCCACTGCATGCATGAACGGTATTTGCATCAGGCTCGACAGGAAGACTGGAATATCGACCGCTTCCGCAACCTCTTCCTGAAAATAGGCCATGAAACCGCACGCCCCAGTGATGGCTTTCACGCCACGCCCCTGTAGTTCGCGCGCCGCCTCGACAAACGCCTCCCGCAGTGCCGGATCGCGCTGGTTCAAAAGCCGGTGGATGGAGGCGCCGCGCACCTCCTGATAACGAACGGGATATTTATAAGTCGTCGCATTGCCGACATTGCCGGGCACACAGGGATAAGCGGCATCCAGAATAAGAATGCCGATCTGTTCCCCATACCACGACTGGCTGTTCCGGCTGACCGCGTAAACAGTCATCGTTGCAGTCTCCAATTTGAAATTCAGCTGAATGGAATGCGGCGCTTCGCGCCGCGTCAACCGATAGTTCTATTCGATGAGCTTTGGCGCACCTGTGTCTCCAGCGCTCTCATCAAGGCCATAGGATTTCAGGATCTTGGCAATGGTGCCATCCTTGTGCATTTCTTCAATATTCGCGTCGAGCGCGGCGCCGAAATCCGTCGCGCTTTTGGCATAAGGCAGACTTGCCTGCGCGGCTTCCCTGGTCGCGCGAATACGGTCGTCAGGCTGCGCGATCTCGACCTTGATGTCCTTCAGTGTGCCGTTCTTGGCCGCATAGGCACCCGTCGAATAACCGTCGATGCCAACATCGATACGGCCCGATGCAAGATCCTGATGCATGTTCACGGAGTTCGGATAAAGACGCAGATTGGCACCCAGCAGCTTCTTGGCATCGGTCACCCAGAGATACCCCTGCACTGTGCCGACATTCTTGCCAACGAGTTCCTCAACAGTCTTTATTCCCTCCTTGGAATATAAGCCCATCTGGTCCTTATAAAGCGGATAGGAAAGGTTCATCACCTTGGCGCGCTCCGCCGTGCGATACCAGTCCCCGGTGGTGATATCGGCCTGGCCTGAAAGAACATATTGAATGGCCGCCGCTGGATCGACGGCAACAGGCTTCACGGTCAGGCATTCGCGTTTGGCGAATTCCGATGCGATCTCGCCATCAAGGCCGCTCATCTTACCGCTTTCATCCATGAAGGAATGCGGCGCATAGGTCGTGACGGCGACTGTCAGCGTGCCGGGCGTGATGGTCTTGAATTCGTGCTTCGGCTTGCAATCCTGTGCCAATGCTGTCGCAGACAGGCCCATAAGAATGGCCACGCCCACAATGCTCTTGCGGATGATCCCGTTATTCATGTGCTACTCCCCTTTGTTATTTTGAGTTATCGGGTGGCGTAAGCGGATGACCGCTTCTCCACGTAGGAAACGATCCATGCCGCCGGGATGCAGATGGTTGCATAAAGCAGACCAGCCAGCAGCAGCGCGGGCATGTAACGAAAGGTGTTGGACCCTATTTCATAGGCATTGCTGACCAACTCCGGCAGCGCGATGGTGAAGCAGAGCGACGTGCCCTGAAAGATAAGGATTGCGAAGCCTAGCAGCGCGGGCAGCGCAACGCGCAGAGCCTGCGGCAGCAGCACAAAGCGTAATTCGTCCAGAACACTGAAGCCCAGGGCTTCTGCCGCTTCGCGTTGACCATGATGGATCGACTGCAGGCTGGCGCGAATGATTTCGCTTGTATATGCACCCGTGTTCCAGGCCAGCGCTACGACCGCCGCCGCGAATGAAGTCATGGTCAGACCTGTCGACGGCAGGCCGAAATACATGAACTGCAACAGAACCAGGGCCGGAGCACCACGCCCGATTTCGACCAGAAACAGGCATAGGATACGTGGGGCACGCGACTTCGCACCAACCCCGAGCGCGAGGAGAAGCCCGAGCGGAATACCGATCGCAAGGCTTAAGGCAGCGACTTGCAGGCTGATTGTAAGCCCGCCGAGAAGTGCTGGCATCCACTCGTAGAATTCATCAATGGTGGGAAACATCAGCGCGCCACCTTTGCTCTCAAATAACTGTCCGCAGTGCGCGACAGCCATGCGACGGGCAGACTAAGGAATATGTAGAACAGGCCGACCAGCGCAAAGACCTCGATACCCTTGAAGGTAAGCTGCGACACCTGATTGCCGCGAAATGCCAGATCGGCCACGCCGATGGTCGATGCGACAGCAGTTTCCTTCATGAGCCCGATGAGGTAACTCGCAGCCGACGGAAGCGCGACACGAAACGCCTGTGGGGCAACCACATCGATCAGCGTATATCCGGTACCGAAATTGAGAGCGGTCGCCGCTTCCCATTGCCCATGATGCAGCGACGCCAGCGCCCCGCGATAGATTTCGGCCATATTGGCAGACGCTATCAAACCGAGACCGATCAGTGCCGCGACAAATGGATTGATAGGCATGATGCCCATACCAATGCCGAAGAATATGATGAACAGCCACAGGATCGGCGGCAACGCGCGCACGACCTGAATAAGCACCGCGGCAATCCACCGTATCGGCGCTAGACGCGCCTGACGCGCGGCGAGAAGCGGGACGCCAAGAATGCAGCCGATTACGAATGAACCCAGCGTCAAGGCAATCGTCCACGGCAAACCACTGAGGATGAGAAACACATTGTCCGCTGTCATCTGTCGTGCACCGCACGAAGAAACCGCTTCGTGCGCTCCTCTTGCGGATTGCGCATAACCTTTTTCGATCCGCCTTTCTCGATGATCCTGCCATCAGCCATGATCATCACGGTGTCGGAGACATTTTCCGCAAACCCCATCTCATGCGTGACGACCAGCATGGTCATACCGCTTTCCGCCAGTTCCCGCATCACCGCCAGAACTTCGAGGCCCAACTCGGGATCGAGCGCAGAGGTTGGTTCATCGAAAAGCATGACCTGCGGGTCGAGCGCCAGCGAGCGCGCAATCGCGATGCGCTGTTGCTGGCCGCCGGAGCACCGGCCCGGAAATTGGGTGGCTTTATCAGCAAGTCCGACACGCTCCAGCAGTTGAAGCGCCCTTTCCTCGGCCTCCGCGCGGCTGCGGCCAAGAACGCGCTCTTGCGGCAGGCTGACATTGCGCAGAACGCTCATATGCGGAAACAGATTGAACGACTGGAACACCATGCCGACCGTATTACGCAGTTCTTTCAACTGCGCTTTGCGCGGCTCCTGGGTAGCATCAAGCTTGAGCTTGCCGACCGTAATCATCCCGCCATCGGGTTTCTCCAGATAGTTAATGCAACGCAACAGCGTGCTTTTACCGGAGCCGCTCGGACCAATGATCGCCAGAACCTCCCCCTGCGCTACATCAAGATCGATATTCTCGAGAACGCGATGCGCACCAAAATGTTTGCTGAGCCCTTCAAGCCGAATGATCTTGGGGGTGGAAACGGGAATATCGGCCTTGTCGGACACCAGTGTCGGTCGCATTGCGTTCAACGGGCGGACTCCCCATTCTTCTCGTTCATCACGATTATCCCATCATCTCCGCGGCATGCAGATTTCGATTTCCTGCAACAGACGCTGGATCGCCTGTTCGGCGGCTGGTTGATATTTTATGCCGCCAGTGTTCCCTTGGTTAAACACGATAGTTCCCGGCCAACAGATTACAAACGCAAAAAATATCCGCGCCTTCATAACCTGAAGTAATGACAGCGGCGACAAAGTTACAGCAGTCGCCCGAGGCGCAAACCATCATAAATCGCTGCATGTGTGTTGCGCGCCGAAACCGCATCGCCAATCCGGTAAAGTTCAAATGAACTGCCTGTATTTCTGACCAGATTCTGGGGACGGCCATCGATGAGCGCATCGTAGTCCACGACCCCGAGATTCCGAGACAGGGGCTTCAATTCAAAATAGAGATCGTCCATCGGTCGAGTCCCGTCATTGACGACAATCTGGTCATAGTCGCGCTCGATACCGATGCCGCCATAATCGCTGCCGATCTGCGCGATCAGACGGTTATTGTCGCGGCGGATCGCTTCCAGCCGATAGGACACGGTAAAGGTCACATCCCTCTTTTGCAGGCTGCGCATATAGGGCACGAGATTCATCCCCATTACCTCGGGCGCAAAAGTACGATCGGCTGTCATGATTTCGACCTTACCGCCGGAGCCAGCAATGAATTCCGCAGCCTGAAGGCCGGCATGATCGCCCGCCTCGTCGAAAACAAGTACATTTGCACCTGGCTGTACATCACCCGATATTATGTCCCAGGCCGAAACCGCGAGGTCGTTGCCTTCGCGGAGGATTTGCATGTCGGGAAGGCCACCGGTAGCGATAATCGCCACATCGGGCGCTTCAACAAGTACGGCGTCAGCCTCCGCCCATGTATTGAAGCGAAAATCGACGCCAAGTTTTTCGCATTGCGCCATGCGCCATTCGATAATGCCCATCATTTCCCGGCGACGCGGACTTTGCGCCGTCAGCCGAACCTGACCGCCCGCATGGTTTGCGGCTTCAAAAACTGTAACCTCATGCCCGCGCTCGGCACTCACACGGGCAGCTTCCAGTCCGGCAGGCCCTGCCCCGACAACAACAACCCTTCGACTTTTCTCGGCCTTGCGCACCAGATGCGGCATGGTCAGCTCGCGCCCCGTCGAAGGATTGTGGATGCAATAGGCCGCGCCTCCCTGATAGATGCGATCCAGGCAATAATTGGCGCCGACGCAGGGGCGAATGTCCTCTTCCCGCTTTTCGATGATTTTGCGCACGATATGCGGATCGGTCATATGCGCCCGCGTCATGCCAACCATATCGAGCTTGCCCGATGCTATCGCATGGCGCGCCGTCGCGACATCCTGAATTCTGGAGGCATGAAAGGTGGCCATGCCTGTGCTGGAACGGATTTCACCTGCAAAATCCAGATGTGGCGCGCTCGGCATACCCTGGATGGGGATGACATCGACGAGCCCGGCATCGGTCTCGATGTGACCGCGTATGACGTTGAGAAAATCGACAAGACCGCTTTCCTTGAGCTTGCGCGAAATCTCGAGCCCATCGCTTTTCGTCAAACCACCCTTGAGAACTTCATCGGCGACGTAGCGAATTCCGATCAGGAAGTCAGACCCAACACGCTCACGAATTGCAGCCAGAACCTGCAACGAGAACCGCATACGATTATCGAGAGAGCCACCGTAAACTCCGTCGAGTTCGTTGGTAAGCGGGGACCAGAACTGGTCCAGCAAATGCCCGTAGGCTTCCAGCTCCAGCCCGTCGAGACCGGCTGCCTGCATGCGTTCCGCTGCATCCGCATAATCCACGATAATGCGCTCAATGTCCCAATCCTCTGCTTTCTTGGGATAGGCGCGATGGGCTGGCTCGTGCTTGCCCGTCGAGGACAGTGACGGCAGCCAGTCGCCTTTATCCCAGCGCGTGCGACGGCCGAGATGCGTGAGCTGGATCATGACTGCCGCACCATGTTCGTGGCACTCGTCGGTCAGGTCGCGCAGCCACGGAACCACTTCATCCTTATAGGCAAGCACATTGTTGAATGCCGGCGGGCTGTCCCTCGAAACCGCTGCCGAGCCCGCTGTCATCGTCAGGGCGATACCGGCTTTGGCACGTTCGACATGGTAGGCGCGATAGCGTTCCTTCGGCATGCCATCTTCAGCATAGGCAGGTTCATGAGAGGTAAGCATGATGCGGTTGCGAAGTGTCAGATGCTTGATCTGAAGCGGCTGCAGCAGCGGATCGACCGACATGGCGAGAGTTCCCGTTGATTGTTTGTTATGAGCTAATTATAAATGTACATAAGTGTCAATTTAATATTCATACGTGTACATTGCCCTTGCCAAACTTATGCGACTGGATAAAATTCCGGCATGGAACAAAACCTCACGAGCGATGCGGGATGGCGCGGCTCGCCCGATTTATGGCTTCAGGCAGCCTATGACGCGCTGATCGAAAGCGGCGTTGACGCCGTTCGCATCATGCCGCTTGCCAAGAGGCTCTATATTTCGCGCACGAGTTTTTACTGGTTTTTCAAGGACCGCGAAGAACTGCTCGACGCCCTTATCGCGCGCTGGCGCGACAAAAACACAGGCGCCCTCCTGCATCAGGCTGAGGCCTATGCGGAGACCATACAGGAAGCGGTGCTGAACGTGTTCGACTGCTGGCTGGACCACAATCTGTTTGATTCCGCTTTTGAATTTGCAGTCCGCAGCTGGGCGCTTCAATCCACCGAAGTTGAAGAGGAAGTGAGGAACGCTGACGCCATACGTCTCGAGAGCCTGTCGCAGATGTTTGAACGTTTCGGATTTGACGCACCCGTTTCAGATGTCCGCGCCCGCACGCTCTATCTGGTGCAAATTGGCTACTTTTCCATGCGGACGCGGGAAGAAACCGATGTGCGCTTCGCGCGCATCCCGTATTACGTGGAGACATTCACAGGCCAGCCACCGGAACAGAGAGAAATGAACAGATTTCTGTCGCGACATGGGACGTAACGACCGACGCATGCCATTTTCCCCGGCGACTGCTCAGAATCAGATCACGCGTGGTCAGGAAACCGGCTCCAAAATTTTGTCCCGTGTAAGGAATTTAACGCCAGTTATCGATCAGCTCCTCTGTGCAAACCAGTTCGAGCTGCTCGCTAAACCGCTCGTGGCAGAGGGAAATGATCGCGTCGTGCGTCTGGTCGGAAACACTGCACACCGCGTCGGTGACTACGATCACCCGATAACCACGATCCACAGCGCCCAATAGCGTTGCAAGAACGCAAAGGTCTGTTTCAGCTCCGCTGACGATCAGAGTATGAACGCGCCTTTTGTGCAGATATCGCTGGAGAAAGCCTTCGGTCCAGGGTGAATATACAGTCTTGTCGAGTAATGCGGCGGGTGGTGAAAAGGCCCGCAGCGGAGCGACCAGCTCGATCAGCGACGGATCGACACGATCAAGCGTAAGGGCTTCCCATTTGCGAAAATAACCTCGCCATGCTCCCACCGCGGCGTCAGGTGTCCTGGGGGGTATGAAACGGGTGAAAACTGTATTCTCGCTGTGTCGCGAACAAATATCTACGATATTGGGCAAGATGACCTGCACCCAAGGCACATGCCAGGGCGACGCGGGTCCGAAAAGATTCTGCATGTCGATACAAAGATGCATGCAGCCGCCCCGCAGGTCGCCGCGTAAAAGCCCGGTCTTCAGAGGCATGTTATCCTTCGATTCTTTCCACGGCGCTCTGGCCGCCGGCTCCCTCGATCATATGCAGCATCCGCGCCAGTGCTTCGTTCACCGCATCAGCCGGCGACAGCTGAAAATTCTGAGGGTTCTGAAAGTAAACGGACACGGTGTTACCGCAATCGTCAAAGAACTGAACCGAATAGGCTTCATCGTCTTCCACCGAAACGACCTGCGTTGCCATCATCATCTGCCAAACTCCTGTTGGACTTGCCGAACTCATCAGGATGGCTTTCGTTCCCGATTAACGTTACTCGCACCCAGGAAGGAGGTGGCGAAGTGAAAAAAATGTACGATACCGTACGAACGATCACTCCGCAGGGAACCAACTGGCTGGCACAGCCTTACTTCACCGGTGAAGGAGGAAGACGTCATGCCGTCAAAATCGGATTTCGAAAAAGAGGTGTTGGCGCTGGTGCCTGCATTGCATCAGTTCGCCAGAACGATGTGCCATCAGAGTTCCGACGTGGATGATCTGGTGCAGGAAACGCTTCTGAAAGCCCTGCGCCATCGTGATCGTTTCGCCCCTTACGGCTCGCTCAAGTCGTGGCTGTTCACCATCATGAAAAACACGTTCTGCACCAGGATCAAGAGAGCGCGCCGCGAAGCTGCAATGGAGGAGTGGGAGGAGCCGACCGTCAGCCCGCCCCAGGATCTGGCGCTGGAATTGCAGGATGTCGGGCAGGCATACAGTAAATTGTCGCCCGCCCATCAAAAGGTGCTCGATCTGGTTATATTTAGCGGGCTAAGTTACGAACATGCTGCCATGGCAACCGGCTGCACGGTCGGGACTATCAAGAGCAGGCTTAACAGGGCGAGAGCACGGCTCGAAAGTAACTTGTCCCCGGCTGGAAAAAGCGTTCCAGAACAATAGCAGGGTGGGCGAGCCCTGCTGACAGTTCGGAACGAGACTGCGGCGAAGTGCGTTCTGGAACCAATCATTGTTCCGCAGGTTCCTCCTGACGACGAATGATCGAGGTGTACCAGATGTCATTGCTGCCGCGAGATGCCAGGGCCAACAAACTCTTGGCTTTGCTTCCTCCCACTGACTACGACGCCGTCATTCGCGAAACGTCCTATGTGGAACTTCCGCGGGGCGTCTTATTAGCAAAGATGGGAAACCCGATCGAGAAGGTCTATTTTCTTACGGCAGGTATCGGTTCGATCGTTGTTACCACCACGAAAGGACACCGTGCAGAAGCGGGAATCTTCGGCTTCGATGGATATATTCCAACTTCTGCCATCGCCGGCGTCGAAACCAGCTCCTATGATGTCTTCGTGCAGGTTGCGGCCCAAGGCTATGCGATGCCTTACGCGGAATTTCGGCGGTGGATGGAAAGCAGTCGCAATTTTTCCAGGATCATGATCCGATCCATCGAGGCCTTTTCCATTCAGCTTGCTTATACAGCGGTCTCGAACGCCATTCACGACGTCACGCAACGATTGGCACGCTGGCTGCTGATGTGCGATGACCGATTATCAGGCCACGAGATCGCTCTTACCCACGAATTCATGTCGGTCATGCTTGCCGTTAGGCGTCCCAGTGTCACGACTTCCCTTCACATTCTTGAAGGATTGGGCCTGATCAAGTCGGAGCGGGGAATCGTCTTTATTCGCAATCGCCACGAGCTGGAACGCTATGCCCGGGATGCCTATGGCTGGCCGGAAAGGGAGTCTGCCCGGCTGATGCAGGGGCTTGGGGCAGTCGATGACCCCTGTGCCTGAGGACCGAAGGGCTGGCTATATTCTTCTGCCTACTCTCCATAGACTTCGTCGACAAACTCTTGGAGACCTTAAATTCATGTTGCCTGAACATCGAATCTCGAAGTCGCATCCAGGTTTTTCAAGAAGGTCATCGCAGCCAACGGCGTGCCGTGGCAAGCCTTGCCTGGTGGCGTTCTCCGGGCATCGGGATGACGTGCCATCGGCACAGATCGCTGATGCTTCAGGCTGGAACCCGAAGCCGTTCAGCCAGTTCTGCCAACGGAAGCGACCAGACGAGATTGTGGAATGTCTCGTCTGGGAACAAATGCAGCATCTGCCAGCTTACTCGGTATCGGTCCAAAGTCGGACCCCGGCATTTAACCGGGGCCTGATGTTTTGGTTGGAGGTTGGGGCTTACTATACCCTTCCCTACCACTTTACCTTGAAGCCAAGATTGCCCTTGATGGTGTAGCTGTCGGCGAAGTGGTTGAGTGAGGTGTTGACCGAGCCTTCGCCATAGATGGTATATTTGTTGTCGGCCCAGGCATAGGTGCCGCCAGCGCCGATGCCGCCCCAGGTGCCGTCAGCGTCGGTTGCCATATGCGTGCCCGCATAGTTCATCCGCGCATTGCCCAGCATCTCCTGATAGAGATTGGCAATGCCATAGACCGATGTGTTGACCATCAGGCCGTCTTCACCCTTCCAGCTGTTGGCATAGTTGGCGGCAAGGCCAAGCCGTCCCGTCAGGCTGTCGCCGTTGCGGTTGGAGATGCGGGCATCATAGGTGTCGGCGAAGGTGTCGAAGTCGACCGATGAGAACATCAGCTGCGCCTGCGGGGTCAGCGACCAGTTCTGGTCGAGGGCAAAGCGCTGGCCAGCCTCAAGGCTGAGCGCATAGCCAAAGCCCTTGTTGCTGTCGGTCAGCGTCGGATTGAGCGCATCGACCCCCAGATTGCTGTCATACCAGTTGGCCTGCGCCTGCGCATCGAGATAGAAGCCCGAATTGCCATACCAGGTCGCCGTTGCACCAAGACCCCAGCCCTGCGTGTCGATGCTACCCGAACCGTCGCCGGTGCGGTTGTCGATGCTGGAATGCGCATTGCCATATTGCCCGGTGATCCCGGCAATCAGGCGGCCGCTGTCGCTCTCATAGAGCTGGCCATCGACACCCGCCTGCAGGATGAACGTATCGATGTCGTTATGCAGGACGCCTGCCGTCGAGCCATTCTCCAGACGGTTATGCGCGCCTTCGATGCGGCCCCAGACCGTATTGCCGCCGCTCCCGTCCGCCTGTGCACCGTTCTGGCCCGTGGTGTGGCCCATGTTCTGGTCAGCTGGCAGCCCGCCCAGATAACGCTCGCCCACGCGCTGCTGCAGCGTCGGCAGTTTGTTCAAGGCCTGCAGCGTCGCCGTATAGGATTCATAGACCGGCGCGGCCGCACTGAAGCGAGGGGGGCAGCTGTCGGTCTCATGGCAATCCGGATTGGGACCCGGCTTCTCATATTGGCTGACCAGATACCAGTTGCCGTCATCGGGCGTGTTGCTGCCGCCCTTCTGCAACGTATAGGCATAGGCAGAATCGGTCATGATCGCCTGCTGGCCGTCCCTGGTCTTGTAATCACCCTTGAGCGTGAACAAGCCATCCGAATTGCCGCCGACCGCGATGATCTCGATGCCGTTGTTCGTCTTCTCGCCAAAGCCCTTGCGATTGGTGATGTCGACCTGGCTGTCGCCCGAGGTATTGCCACTGACAATCATCCGGTCGGCGACTGAATCATCCCCCCCAAGCACTGCCGACATAGACAGCATGCCGCCATTGCCGGCATAATCGCCGTCAACGTTCAGTGTGGTGCCACCCGTGCCACCGAAACTGACCGTGCCGGAATTGGCAAGCCCGGCCATCGTCGTATCGAAGCCGCCAAGCTCAATCGAAGCGCCATTGGCAACCGTATAGCTGGAAGCAGACGAGAAGCCGCCGGCTGCCCCTTGCGCCAGAGTGCCCTGATTGACCGCTGTTTGGCCGGAATAGTCGTTGGCGCCGTAAAGCACCAGATCGCGATCACCGTTCTTGGTGAGGCCGCCGGTGCCGGAGATCACACCGGAGAAGTTGCCGTGCTGGTCCTGATTCAGCGTCAGCGTGCCGGAGCCGAGATCGATGTTGCCATCGCCCGCCGTCTCCCCGATCAGGTTGCCGACCGTTTCGTTGAAATTGGCCAGATCGAGTGTTGCGCCGCCATTGACCGTCACATTGCCGGAACCAAAGGCATGATCGGCAATGCCAGCCTGAGCGGTGCCAGCCTTGACCGTCAGCCCGCCGGAGAATGTGTTGTCGCCTGAAAACACCGTCGTGCCGGCGCCGTCCTTGACCACCGCGCCCGCGCCGCTGACCTTGTTGGTGAGCGTGAAAGGGTCGTCCTTGTTGATCAGGAGGTCGCCATGGTCGAACTGCGTGCCGGCCAGCACGATCTCATCACTATGGGCAATGCTGCCATTGCCGCTCAGTTCCAGCGTGCCCTCCTTGACCGTCGTCGTGCCGCTATAGGTGTTCTCACCCGTCAGGTTGAGCGTGCCATAGCCCGACTTGATCAGCCCATCTTCGCCGTCGAGCACCGAGGCGATGGTCGCCGTCATGGCGTGGCTCTCGGTCGGATCGCCATTGCCGACGATGATCCAGTTCTCCGTCCCGCCAAGCGTGATCGTGCCGTCCTCGATCCGGTAACCGTCGACGAAGAACTGCATGCCGCTGACCACCGGCGTGAAGCCGTTCTCAACCGTGACCGTGCCGCCCGTGCCCTGGAACACGGCAAAATTATCGTTGCCCCAGTTGCCGTTGACAAGGCCGTCCTTGTCGGTCCAGTTGGTGTTGGTGCCATTCCACACACCATCGCCGCCCTCAATGGACCCGTCATTGCCCGGGCCTGCACCGTCCCAGAAATTGAGGGTCAGGCCACCGCTGTTGATCAGGTTGACCTCGCCGTCGGTCTTGACCACCTGCAGCTCGTAATTCGGGTTGCTGCCCTGGGCCATATGCATGCCATTATCGGTCAGCGGATTGTCCGACTGGAAGATGCGATAAAGGCCCGGACCGAACTGGCTGTTCTGATTGACCGTCAGTGTGCCATCGACGGTCAGATTGCCGGTAACGTGGAAGAGTTCGTTCGTCGAGGACGCGCCATTCAGCGTCACATCGACATTGCTGGTGGCATTGAGCGTCAGATCCTTCAGGAAATCGAGCCGCGAGCCGGTCTGGCCGAACAGCTTGCCGTTATCGGCAATCGTGGTGTTGCCGCCGATCGTGCCGTGACCGCCGAGCGAAGCGCCCGACGCAACATCGACCGTGCCGGTGCCAAGATTGCCGCCATCAAGGCGCAGCGTCCCGGCATTGACATTGGTGTTGCCCGTAAAGATGCTGCTGTCGCCCGACAAGGCCAGCGTGCCGTCGCCACGCTTGGTCAGGCCGCCCGCACCGGTGAAGACATTCGACAGCGTGAACACATTATTGGCGTCGGCAATATCGAAGCCGCCGCCAATGGAGCCCCAGTTGATCGCATTGGTGGTGCCCTTGAAATCCGTACCCGTCACCCGTAGCGTGCCGCCTAAGAAGGTCAGGTCACCCGTGCCGAGGTTCTCTTTCTGCCGGACCGAAATCACACCACCATTGAAATGGGTTTCGCCATAGGAATTATGGCCCGAAAGCACCAGCGTGCCAACCCCGTTCTGCGCGACACTCCCCGTGCCGCTGATCGCGCCGGAAAACTCCACCGCGTCGTTGCGATCGAAAATCAGGGCACCCTCATTGGCCACATCGCCCTCAATCCAGCCACTGGCCCCACCATTGCCGATCTGCAGCGTACCCGCCGTGATCGTCGTTCCGCCCGTATAGCTATTGTTCCCGGTCAAAATCAGCATACCGCCGCCAGCTTTGGTGAAACTGCCCTTGCCGCTTCCTGCATCCGCGAAAACCCCGCTGAAAGTCGCCGCCTTCGGGTAATCAACGGAAATCGTGCCGCCGCCGGAAGCCAATGCAACCGCTCGTGCAGAGTTCATCGTATCCGTGATTTGCAGCGTGCCGCCGTCAAAACGCAGCCCGCCCGATGCATCGCCGAGATTGGCATCCTTGCTCACAGACAATGTACCATCATCCAGAGTGGTGCCGCCCGAATAGGTGTTGGTGCCGGTCAGAACGGTCGTGCCGCTTCCCTTTTGCACAACATCGCCGGTGCCGGAAATGACACCACCATGGGTCATCAAATCGGAGCGGTTGAAAGCCAACGTACCCTTCGCGACGGCATCAAGTCCGGTACTCACCGTCCCCCTGATGGTGCCCTCCGTACCGCCATCGCCGATTTGTAGCACGCCCTGCTTGATCGTCCAGTTTGCTGAACTGCCGGTCAGCGACCACGTACTCGCACCTGTTTTTTCGTCGTTCCCAAAATTGTAATATTGCCAATCTGAGCTTTTGGGGCCTAATTGCAATGTTATATTGCCATTAAACGTGGCATCGTCATCGCCGCCAAGAATTAATGTATTCGTCGTCCCGCTCTCTCCAACAACAAAGCCAGTGATATCCGAGCCGGCGCGAAGCTCCAGCCTGTTCGTCCCACCAGTGAATTCTATGGCATATCCATCTTTACCAGCGACGCCGTTTCCCGGCGCACCGCCTTTTCCACCGCGAATGGAGCCACTGTTCACAACAATCAGATCAGAGCCGACGATACCGTTACCGCCATTACCACCATCGCCCTCGGCCAGTTTGCCGCCACCGCCGGAAGCGCCGCCATCACCGCCGGCAATAATGCCGGTATTGTTAATGGTCGCATTCGAAGCGCCAACCCCATGGCCGCCGTTGCCGCCAGTGCTACTACCGTGACTGTTGTCGCCGCTGGTGCCACCGTCCCCCCCCTTGCCGCCTTGCAATGTCCCCGAATTATCGATGTTTCCTCCGGCTTCCAGATAAACGGCGAGGCCGCCATCGCCGCCGCTGCCACCCTGGCCGTCCAAGCCAAAAGGTGGCTGTTGATAAACTCCACCATTACCGCCGTTGCCGCCATCGCCGCCAGTGATGTTGGAAACATTTGTCAGCCTAACGATTTGTGTCGCCACCATGCCATAACCACCCGCGCCGCCGCCGCCGCCGCCGCCGGCGCCGGCCACATTGCCCGGCTGTGGTCTATCGCCGGTGTTGTCGCCTCCGTTGCCGCCCTTGCCGCCGTTTTCACCAACCAGGTCGTTCTGATTGGTAAAATCCTCTGTTATGGTTTTTCCATGATTTCCACCGTTGCCTCCGCCTCCGCCTCCGCCTCCAATGCCATAATTCGTAGACCTCCCACCATCCTTTCCGGCAGCCCCACCATTTTTAACCTCCGCACCACTATTATCGGTAGCATCGCCGCCTTTTCCGCCGATTCCGCCACCTGCTCCTCCCCCTCCGCCTCCAGCACCTCCGAGATCGATAAAATTGCCATGGGTTGCCGCCCCACCATTCTGCTCGAAGCCGCCGCCGGAACCTGGCGTCGTTGTTGGAGATGTATGAGTCGTGACACCTCCATTGCCGCCGGAGGTCTGGCTCAAAGCAGGAAAACTCACAACGCTCATGATCGCCAGAAGTGATACAGAACAGATCAGCGCGGGGGGACGATTAGGGTGATATAGTTTAGCCATAATTGCTCTTCTAGCCTATATAAGAGTACACTAATATTAAATTGGCAACACAAATTGCATGTATGAACTTTCCATATCATCTTCGGCATCGATAATCCAGAATTTACCTTTGCATTAGTTAAAGTACTCATCACACCCTCTTAATCATTAACAATAAATATTGGGTAATAGCGCATTATATTATAAATAATTAAAGAATGGAGATCGGGTTTGCTTGTTATAATTCAAGCTTTTGATGCGAGCCCGAGAGAACCGCTGCCGAAAAGTGGGCGTTAGCGAAAAGCAGATATGCTACCGACTGAACCGGCCCTCAAGGAGGGGCAATGAGCAAGCTCATGGTGTCAAAAGCCGCGTAGTGTGGCCGATCATGCAACACGAATCAACGGAATGTCGTCGTTGCGCCTGGCTATGTGGCGCGCCCGGAGCTGGCTGCACGTCCTGGTGATTGGTTGGCAAGAAGCCTTTCACCGCTTACGTGGCTTCCACTTCGCGACCGTTTGCACGTTGATACCGCAAGGTTGCGCCAGAACCCTCAAGCCCTCTGGACTATGCTGTATCGCTCGACGGAATGCCCCCGTCATGCGGGTGCCCTCTTGTAAAACTTAATACACCGCGCATTCGTCCACCGCCAGCTGCATAGAGCGCGTCTGATAACCCGCTTTTATTCGGAAACTGCGCAACACGACGGACAACGTGGCTGTATGGACGAACAGGGGCTTTTTAGAAAAAAAGGATGTAATATCTTTGTGTATTAATCATCATTCAAGAGGTATGCAAATGGCCTTCACAGTAAACGCATTAATCGGAAATAATATTGTAGTTTATAGAAATACAGTCATCCGTGTCCTTTTCACGGGATCCGTCGATCCGACAGATCCGACCCCGGAAAATCCATATGTGCAAATCGACTCACTGAATTTGAACAAACTGGACGTCCCGGAACCGGAACAATACGAACATTTCACAGTGCCACTCGTTCCAGACCCAGATAACGAAGGCCAGTGGATTGGCGAGGTCTTCGGCACTGCTCCAGGGGACGCTACAAATATAACTCTCACCGGATCCGCGAATTCCGATACCGTTCAGGGCATCCTCAACACCACTGACGTTCCAGTCGGTTCTTCAGATGACATTCAAGACGATCCCATACCACCACTGACCCCGACGATGGAAACCGCCCCGAGGGAACATATGACGCCCTCCGAGGATACAGACGGCAAGTATACGAAGATTTTCAAAGTTGCAATTTATTATACCGCCAACGACGGAAGTTTACTTCCTTACAAAAACTACGTCGTTGAATGGAATACGATAGTTAATTCTGATTTTAGTGATCGTTTCAATGTGTATGGAAGTGCCACTGCAACTGAGGCGCTTGCGTCATACCGGCTCGGTCAAACTATTTATTACCGCACAGCAACTAATACGAACGGAATAGCGGAATTATACATCGTATCGTCGAAAAAAATGGCAAGTGAAATAATTTCTTGTTATACAACCCGGCTTCAAAATAAGAAATTTGGCAGTATTGCATCGATTGATTTAAATCCAGAAAACGCAACACTCGAACTTTCCGCTCCAGATTTAAACTGGCCAAATCCGGTGATAAATCTCAATGATACAAATGTGAGAAACTTTCAAGTACTCGTAGACTATGGAAGCACAATGGGAGATGCAGTTTACATTTATCTGAATGGTTTTCTAAACTCCGTGACCACAGTAGGTTCCAGCGGTGCCACTATCTCTGATTCAATTTCCCGATATAATCTAAAAAGCACCACCTACCCTGAGATCGACAGTAAAAGAGAAAACAAATTGTTCTATGCCGTTGCCCAACATGGCACCGTTCGAACATCCCGGCAGACTTGGTTCAAGGCGACCGGCAATCCTGGCCCTGCGGAACCGGAGGATGTAGACAGGATCTTGCCTGCGCCATTTCTGATAAATCACAGTAGAACTATAAACGCTGATCTCATACAAGGTGGTTTATTAATATTTGCTACAAAGAAAGATGAAAAAGGTCAATTAATAGCCGCGGCCGGCGACAATATTACAGCAAGAATTTTTGTAAATGCCTTTGAGGATGGA
This sequence comes from Ochrobactrum sp. AP1BH01-1, assembly GCF_018066705.1. NCBI lineage: Bacteria > Pseudomonadati > Pseudomonadota > Alphaproteobacteria > Hyphomicrobiales > Brucellaceae > Ochrobactrum > Ochrobactrum sp. AP1BH01-1. The sequence goes on from NZ_JAGPOU010000004.1 coordinate 399,362, forward strand.
ACAAATACGCCAAAGCATGGCGTTTTTTCTGGCGAGCACACCGTAGACCAAACCTCAATCGACGACCCCGCAGATTTTATTATCAATATTGCCGAGAAAAGCCTCAAAGGCTTTGATTCTGATAGAAATGGCAACACCGGCCTCGCACAGATCGAATATTTCGTTTCTAAACCGGATGGTACTAAAATATACTCGCGCCTCGATAGTTGTCGTATAGATACAGTCCCTCCCCACGGAAAAAAACTGCTCAAGTGAACGCGATGTAATTGTTAATATAGCTTCAATTCCTTTATCTGAGTTGGCGGTGGTAATTTATCTAAAATAAATTCGTGTCAAAAAATCGATAAATCCAACTCACTAATTAATAATTAAAATAAAAACTTCTTTCCTTAGATTGAGCACCGGCACAAATAATACGGTATGTATTTTTCGAGGTGCTCAATTGTAATTGATTTTAACTTTTCATCAAGAGGTTAATATGGCAAAAAGGCCATTGAATATTTACGCGTCAGATGGGGCTTGCCCCAATAAAAATGAGTATCGTGGATTCACCCCCTGCAATACGGCTTATGTTTTTGGAGACCCGGGAGAGAGCGTCATCGTGTCTGTCGGGGCGGGAGGAAGCTTCGTCGGTTATTCGAGCAACGCCCGGGAAATCACGATTGGCAAATCTGGATATGAATCGCTCGACATCAGCAGCGTCGTTAGCGGGCCGGAGGTCGTCTACGCATATAGCCCGCTGGACGGCAATCGCAATGCGCTCGCAACTTCGGTGTTCCTCGAACCGAAACAAGGCAGCGATTACATCGATCTATACAGCAGCACTACCGGGGTGCCGAGTGACGGCAAGAGTACCGCAAAGGTATACTTATATATTTCCAGCCAGCTGAATTCCGCAGACAGCGACCGTGTTCAGGTCGCCGTGACGAACAACGCGAACATCGTGAATTGTAACGACCAATCCACGGGCGAAGTCCCCATCCCACCCAGTGGCCAGGTAGAGATTGCAATAACCAGCATTTATCCAGGTGCCAAGAAAGTTTACTTTCACGTTAAGAATCTTCCATTAACCACACCACTGAGCGTTGATATAGATTTTATTGATATAGGTGCGTTATGATTGATTTGGATCCATTAAGACCAATAATAGTTAATGCTGCCAACGCCAACGATACTGTTGATCTAAAGACAACCAATATTGTATTGCTAACTATTCCTAATTACAACAATAGATCGCTTTACGATACAATAAACATATATTTCGATGATTCACTTTACTACACATACATTGTTAACTCGCTCGTCGGGAATATGATTGTAGACATTCCCAAAGATAAAATAAGAAAGCAAGATTACAATATAAATTACACTATAACAGATTCGAGTGATAACATAAATCACTCGGAAAGTAAAGTTTACTACTTCATTAATATTGATGAGCGGTTTAAGCTTGGAGAGCCTCTATTTCCTGATGCACGCGAAAACGTCATCGATATAGTAACCGTATCGACCAACGGTGGATTGCGCACAATAACCGACTACAAGTACATAGAGGCAGGACAAAAAATACAATTTTATTGGCACGCAGTTTATATTGGTACCAATACCGTCATAGCCGGAACCGAATACATTTCACCGGAGATAACCGTCAACGACACAGACGTCCAAAACGGTTATAAGGGGATCACGATACCTGTCATTTATATCTCTCCTGCCAAGGACATCGGCATTGGCCAATGTTATTACATGGTTAAAGACCCTCTTATAACGGCATTTTCATCAACGGCAAAAATAAATATCGTTGAGGAGAATTGGAACGACGGAAGACTGCATTCCTACTATACATCCGGAATCGCAAGAACAAATCCGAATTATCCGCACCTGCAACCATACAATTTCGTTACTGTTGTTGGCAAGCCCGGAACGGATGCTATCATCGAAACAAGCCAAGGCATGTTGATCGACGTGTATAATGGTGTCGACGAATGGCCTTTTAAATTTGATAGTACCGGCAGAAAGATGTTCAGGCTGTTCCTCAATGAGGAAATACCGCCTTTCCATCCAGGCAGTATCGATACCGAGGAGGAATCGATACTGATGTATGGCATTTCTTATGTCGATGCCCGTGATGACATGATCACCCAAAACATTTCGTTTGGTAATTATCTTTCTCATGACGGCCCGATCAGGCAGTATTCTTACAATAGTAAGGCTTATAATGATGATGAAACGCCGATCCAGGTTTTGGTTATATTAAACAGAAACGTAGTTTCAAATTCAATTCACGTAACAGTCGACAAGAATGCAAAAATAAATCATTTCTCAAATGATACAGACATAGTTCACGTCGATTATACTGCTCAATTTTTTGTTTATAACAATTCTATAGAACAAAATACAATTACTGTAAACATAGATAATTCAGCGTATCCGCTTAGATTAAACGTTAACTTCGTTGATCCATTAAAGGCAAAGAAATGAAAGATATAGTAGAAGTTTCCAACCAGACCTTTGAAGTGTATCAGGATAAATCGCAGGCGAAGGCCAATTACAAGGACTTTATTACAATACAGGTGATCGTCAAAGGTGACGGGGGAGCGCTGCTCAGCGGCCAGAGCGTACTGTTTAGCCTCGGCGGCTCCCACGCCAGATTCCGAGAGCTCGCCAATCAGAAGATCATCGGCACAACCGATTCGTCAGGAACGGTTACTGTTCACGTTATGTCCAATGACCTGGACAAAGGAACGGTCACGATAACCATCGTCGACAAGACAGGTCAACCGCTATCAGGGTCAAAAACCGCTGAGTATGAGTTTATTAGAGATCCTGCGTTGGGTATTGCAGTCGCGATTGAAAAATCGGGGGCCAAGGCTGACGGTATCGAACAGAACATCGTTGCGGTCACATTGACGGACTCCGGCCAGCCATTGGCTTATGCTACAGTCCATGCCCGGGTTGATGGGAAGGCTTTATTCGTTCCCGACGATGAAAATGAGACCCAAGCCACGACCGATAGTAGAGGTACAGCCCGGTTTTACCTGATTGACGGGAATAATTTACAAGAAAATGTAAATTTCACTGCTTATTACGAACTGGCTCAGTGGCTACAGGCCACCGCTGTCGTTCCATTTTCCGATGCTTATAATTTTGACATTACCACAGAGGTGCTATCCAATTTCAACACCCCTGGTACATCGCCCAACACTGTAAGAATAAAGTTACTTAATAACAATCAGGTTGCGTCAGGATTTGATATCGCCTGCACCTTGCCGGCGGCGAGTGGCGCTACTTTTGTCAAGAATGGTGAGAAGCACTATACTGGAAAGACGGATAAATCTGGATATCTGGAAGTAGATATCAATGATACAAAAGTTGAAAAAGTCACTATGGAAGCATATGTTGTGCTACAGCCAAGTAAGTCCAAAACTGCGGATCTGGAATGGCAGAAATACGACATACAGCTCGTGGTGAACCCCAATAATAGTCTTCCGGATGGCATTGCTCAAAATATCATTACAGCTACCTTAAAAAACGATGGTGTGCTTGTCCCCTCAGAAGAGCTGGTATTCAAGATTGATGATCGGTCGAAATCTAGTTTCGTTGATTCGAAAACGCGTACGACATACAAAACAACAGCTAGCAACGGTACTGCATCGGTCGGTATCGTTTCAAATTCCTCGGAAACCTATCCAGTAGTTGTCGCTTTAAACCGACATAATACAATATACTCCAGCGTGAATAGCGCGTTTGGAGCTTACGCGCTTACGGTGCTGCAGGTAAAGAATAACGCAAACGGTGACGAGAAGGATGAAAATAGCGTCAAAGTTTTATTGACAAACAACAATAATTTGGTAGCCGGAAAGAAGCTTTACTGCACAATGTTGAACAAAAAAGCTGTTTTTTCGAGTAATCATCAGTATACATCCGAGGTCACAACGAACTCAAGTGGTGAAGCCATTATCAGCATGGTAGGATTGGGTTCGTTCCAGGATACTCTTAAAGTTTCCGTGGAGGACAACACCTCAGTGTATAAAGAGGTCGTTCTCTATTGGCGCAAGTATACAATAACTCAGGTGAATACACCCGCAAAGTTTACAGTTGGAAACACTGGGGTTGCTACAGTGGAAGTTAGAGATAATGGAACAGTTGTTGGAGATGTTGATGTTACATTCAGTTCACCGTATAATGTAACTCAAAAAACAACTTCGACTGGGAGGGTATCCGCAAGTTATTACTCTAGTTATGCGACTACGATAAGATCGACAGCATATGTGAAAGATGTTCCTTCGGTATCGGTATCGACCTCCATTGAATTTGTAGAAAAGTACTCGACTTCGAGTCCAACTAAAAGTTATGTTACATGGGGATATGATCTTACTTTTAGAGTGATGGACAATGGGAGAAACGGTCCGGCATCCTATGCATGGGTCGATGCATATCTTACAGCGAATTGTATAGTCGCAAACATACCTCAAATATGGTTTGAAAATCATGTAGGTAACCTGGTGCCGACATATAAAGATTATCAAACCGATGGTAACGGTAAGGTAGTTATCCCAATAAGGTATTTAACGGGCAGGCCAACTGCTTATAATTATGAAACATTAACTCTTTACATCGGGAGTAACCTTATTGCAACTTACGGGTGCCCGAACGCGTAGGCTGAATTGTGAACCCTCCCCGTATTCATGCGGGGAGGAGGCTGTTCTGCAGCTGTCAGCCCGCGGACTTATTATGACGCAGCACATTGACTGCCCACAAGCCTTGATGGGGTAGGCGTATTTTGCACACACCTTCCGGAAAGAGGGCTGATTATCTCAATGAAGTGTTATGATGATCAGTTTGGAATTTCTCCATGGAGTGTACATTGGAGGTTCTTCCGGTTGAAGGACAAAGCCGCCAGAACCGGAAGTAGCCAGATGAATTGAAAGCGCGGACCGTGGCCGATACGCTGATACCGGCGTGACAGTAGATCAAGTTACCTGCCAACTTGGTTTGCTTTCGAACCATGTGTCGTCCTGGCGGACGCTTGCACAACAGGAACGGCTACCCCGCTGAGAAAGCGTCGAGCGTCACACCTGTCCTGAAATCGCGGCAGGTGCAGCGACCATTCGGCCAGAAGCCGGCACTTGATCGGAGCACGTCGGTCGTGTCGTACACGCTTTGGCTACTTGCATGATGTTCCCTTCCAACCGGGTGCAGATCATGGTTGCGATGAAGCCCATAGACTTCCGCAAGGGGCATGACGGGCTGGCTGCACTGGTGTCATTGGTTTTGCGCAGGTATCCGTTTACTGGCACAGTATTTGTGTTTGGCCCACGCAGGGAGGATCGATTGAAATTGGGGGTTTTGCAAAATTTTCGTCAGGGTTGGCGGATGTAGCATTTCGGCTTTTCATGGGCAGAGAATTTCCGATGTTCAAAGACCGCCATTTCGATACATGCGTTATTCTTCTATGTGCGCTATGGTATCTGGCTTACAATTTGAGCCTGCGTGATTTGAAGGGATAATGGCCGAGCGCGATGTCAAGATCGGCCTTGGAGACGTCTATCTCGATCATAACATCCTGTGAGACATCCATGGGTGCTCCTCCTTGCAACGCCAGCCCTAAGCCCAGCCAACCGTTCGAGCAGAAAAGGATGCGACGGAGAAGATGATACGCGCCTCCGTCACGCTACCCATTTCACACCATCCAAACGTACAAGGACAGGCGGCACGCTCGGGCGGTCTACAAGCAAGATATCATCGGTCCTTTCATGGTGTTCGTGCCAGTCGGTCGGTGTGAACGTCCCATCTGCGTTTTCAGTCGCCGCTTTTGCGAAGCAGCGCCTCGAGCGGCTGGCGCTAGGGTCAAAACCCAATCAGACTGTTGATCATATTGGCACTGCGTGATTCACTGCCTTCTGCAGCAGGAGTTTTGGACCATGGCAGGAGAATTCTGGCTTGATGACCGGCAGCGGGCAGTGATTGCGCCATTGCTTCCGACCAACCAGCCTGGTGCTCATCGCACCGACGATCGCCGGGTTATCAGTCGGATCATCCACGTCCTGCGATCGGGTTGCCGATGGCAGGATTGTCCAGCCTGCTACGGACCTCCGACAACCATCTACAATCGCTTCCATCGCTGGTCAGCCAAAGGAATATGGCGGCGGCTGTTTGAAGCTTTGGTGCAATCGACCGATCAGGACATCCATATGATCGACAGCACCACCGCAAAAGCACACCGCTCTGCCACTGGCGGAAAAGGGGGGCCGAGGCCGAAGCAATCGGTCGCTCGCGAGGCGACAGATCGACAAAAATCCATGCTGTTGTCGATGGTTGTGGCCGTCCAGTCGCGTTGCAAATAACGCCAGGGCAACGCGGCGACGCCCCCGTTGCCATTCCACTGCTCAAGCCTTTGCCTTGGACACGCCTCTTTGCAGCAGACACTGCTTACGACAGCGACGCTTTGCGCGACTTCCTTGCAATGCGTGGCACGCAACCGGTCATTCCCAATAATCCATCCCGGAAGCGGGTCAGGCCGTTCGACCCAATCGCCTACCGACGGCAAAATATAATCGAACGCACCTTCTTCCGCCTCACGGATTGGAGGCGTGTCGCGACACGATATGACAAGCTCATGATTACCTTCGCGGCGACCTGCTACATCGCCGCAATCGTAACGTGGTGGATCAACCGAGTCTGGAGCCTAGCGGCCGCGGGTTCCAGTAGGGGTTGGAGAGCGCCTGATCCAGAGCGAGGACGACACCCTCCTCGTTCATCCCGAGATCGCGCAGCGCCGTAGTCGCGCCCAGTCCCTTGGCCAGATCGAAGAGGCCATGGGGCGTCGGTAAAACCGATCACCTGATTGATTTTCGTCGTCGCCCGCGGCGCGGCCGCTTGGTTGTAGGCAACGACATGCGGCAGCACAGCGGCGTGCAACTGCGCATGCGATAGGTCGAACATACCGCCCGACCTGAGGCAGACGCCACATAGCCAAGCGCCATAAAATGCATCGCTGCGCGCCCGAATACCGGTCGCGTTGCTTTTCTGTTCCGGTAGCGCCCTTGCAATCGCGGCGATCCCCTCTTCCGCCCTCAGCGAAATTACCGGATTCGTCTCGCGAGCGTAAAGCGCCCTCCAGCGCATGTGCGATGGCATTCATACCGCTTGTGACCGACATGGCAAACGGAAGCGTCAGGGGAAATCGACGTCATAGACGATCGCAGCAGCCGAACCTGCCACAATACTCCAGAATAGAAGCGATACTAGGGGTAAAAATTCACGATGCTCTGACGGGCGTAAAGTCTCCTCGGACCGGGTTGGAATCCGCCTCAGACCAGATTAGAGAAGCACTCCGGACCGATGTCGGAGCACGGCGGAGAAGCTAAAAAGGCGCTTTGGACACAAACATCCCGTTTAGATAATTCAGCCGTTCCAATCAATCGTCAAGTCGATAAGCTTTTTCCTGTAACGCCCTGTGGAGGGGGTATAAAGGAGGAGAAAACGTGTCTAAACGTAATCATGACGTAGGCCGTCCTTCATTAGAGGATGGGCGTAACGAGCCTCACATCACATTGAAAACCATATCTTTTTGTACGCTAAATAAAGTCAAATAGACTTTAAGTTTCGTCAGTCGGACTATGATTTTTCACTTTTCGGGAAGCTATTTGGCGCAATACTCAATCCGGTCTACAAATGACAGAGGGCGCCCTTTCGACGTTTCCAAAGCTACCCTGATTTGGTTAAGAAATCCACCCCTGGGAACGAGGAAGTGAGGATAAACAATAAATGGGAGGCCGCGCATCTGCCCCGTGATGAAAGGAAGCCATCGTTTGAGAAATCGACAGAGCTTCGCAGTCAAATGAGACATGAGCGGATGAGACCCCACCCCTTCTTTGACAAGAGAAACTCCGCTTTGACCCTTCCCCCAACCCATGCTGGTTTGAACACCAGCTGCATTTTTTCCTCCAAGCGATTTGTTACCCGCGTTTTGAGTTGAGCTACAGGCATTGAGTGTATAGCCCTCACCTCTCGGGGCCTATTGTCGAAGCAGCGCGTCCCACTATCCGGCACAGCCGGCCCCGGCACTGCAATTCGCACAAGGCTGCAGAGACGAGTGCGATGGGTGCGTTCGTTTCACCAGGCAGATATCTGAAGGACTTCGGTCTTGCGATCAAGTTCAGGTATCTTGAGCGGCATCCGATCGACACACCCAATTACGTCATTTCGGCTCGGAATGAAGTCGACAAGACCGCCCTTCCAGAGAATCAGTCATGGACACTCCTTCCACCGAAAATCGACCTCATTCCCGTGTGGAAACGGACTCTTTCCGATTGAATTCCCTCAAGGTTTAGGAACCCGGAACTATAGACCGCAGTCTAAAATGCCTAAAAGCTTATAAAAACAAAGAGATAGGATGCTTGGCGGCGAATCGATAAAATTTCGCTTAATTTTAATGCCGGCGCTAACTCTTTGTTAATTCGGCTGGCTCTTGCGATAGAATGAGAATCGGACATAATGACGGTATTTAGGCGGTATCAGTTCCAATGCCGTCACTAGGGACACCAAGCAATGAATATCGCAAATCCGGCAGCAGCCTTGTCGTTTGACGACATGATATTATCGCAAGGGCGCGAGATTTCTCGCAAGCTCAATCTGCTGCGCCACGAAAACTTTCCGCCGGATGCGCGCAAGAACATGTTGCGCCAGTTTTCGATGGCCGAGGCTGCCTATTTCCTTGGCGTTTCCCCCAGCAATCTCAAGAAGCTACATCTGGAAGGCAAGGGTGTCGAGCCGACTATTCTGACAGGCGGCCGCCGTGCTTATTCTGTCGAGCAGATTCAGGAACTGCGCCAGTGGCTCGATCAAAATGGCCGCGCCGAAGTAAAACGCTACGTTCCGCATCGCCGGGGAAATGAGAAGCTGCAGGTTATCGGTGTCGTCAACTTCAAGGGCGGCTCCGGCAAAACAACCACTGCCGCGCATCTGGCGCAACATATGGCCCTGACCGGTCATCGTGTGCTCGCCATCGATCTCGATCCGCAGGCTTCGCTTTCGGCCCTGCATGGCATCCAGCCGGAGCTCGACGAATTTCCGTCGCTTTACGAAGCCATTCGTTACGACGCCGAAAGGAAGTCTATTCGCGAGGTTATCCGGCAGACGAACTTCCCCGGCCTCGACATTATTCCGGCCATGCTCGAGCTGCAGGAATATGAATATGACACGCCGCTCGCCATGCAGAATGGCGGCGAGGGCAAGACATTCTGGAATCGCATCGCACAGGCCCTCGCCGATGTCGACAGCGACTATGATGTCGTGGTCATCGATTGCCCTCCCCAGCTCGGTTATCTGACGCTGACGGCGCTTTCCGCTGCGACCTCGGTGCTTATCACCGTTCATCCGCAGATGCTTGACCTGATGTCCATGTCGCAGTTTCTGCTGATGCTCGGCGATATTCTGAAGACGGTTCGCCAAGCCGGTGGCGCTGTACAGCTTGACTGGTTCCGCTATCTGATCACGCGTTATGAACCGACCGATGTCCCGCAGGCGCAGATGGTCGGCTTCATGCAAAGCATGCTCGCCTCGCATATGCTCAAGCACCAGATGCTGAAATCGACGGCGATCTCCGATGCCGGTCTTACCAAGCAGACGCTTTACGAGGTTGAGCGTTCATCGATGAATCGCGGCACCTATGATCGCGCCATGGAAGCCATGGAAGCGGTCAATTCGGAAATTCGCGGCCTCGTTCATGAGGCATGGGGGCGTTAGACTGCCGTCTAAAGCGGCGAATATTGAATAAAATCAGGTCTCTGACCGGTTTGAGGATCTAGGAATGGCACGAAAGAACATCTTCGAAAGCGTCATGCGGGACGAACCGGCGGCTGAACAGGCCTCTCAGCCGGTCGAAAACGTATCGCGCCGGTTCGGTGCCGCCAAATCGCTCTCCGCATCGATTGACGAACTGGCAAAGCAGGCTGCCCAGAAGCTCGATGGTGAAACCATTGTCGAGCTGGATCCCGCGCAGCTGGATGTCTCCTTCGTCGCGGATCGCCTGCCCCAAACGGATGACGAAGAATATCGCGAGCTTCTGGAAGCCATTCGCGAGCGCGGGCAGGACAGCCCTATTCTGGTTCGGCCGCATCCAGAGACCAGCGCCCGCTATATGATCGTTTTCGGGCATCGTCGCGCGCGGGTTGCCCGGGAACTTGGCATCAAGGTCAAGGCGGTCATCAAGCCCCTCGCCGATCTGGAACATATTCTGAGCCAGGGTCAGGAAAACTCTGCCCGTGCCAATCTGAGCTTCATCGAGCGTGTTTTCTTCGCAGCGCGTCTGGAAGCGCTTGGCTTTGAACGCGAAGCCATACAGGCAGCACTGACAGTCGATTATCAGACCTTGTCGAAGATGCTGACCATTCCGAAAGCCGTTCCGGAGCATATTCTTATGGCTATCGGCCCGGCAAAGGGCATCGGTCGTGATCGCTGGCTGGAATTGCGCAAGCTGATTGAAATTCCGGGCAAGAAGGACGCTGCGGAAGAGATTCTGATGGCCCCGGCCTTTGAAAAAGCGTCGTCTGTCGATCGTTTCGAGCAGCTCTATGGCTATCTGAAAGGCGGGAAGCAGAAGAAGCCCGTCACCAAGGCGGCTCTGCGCCCCGGAACCAGCTGGACGGCTTCGGACAAGTCCGTCAGCGCAGTTATCAAACAGAATGGCAAATCGGCTACATTGGCGCTCAGTGCAGCCAACGGGCCGCGTTTTGCCGATTGGCTTTCTCGCAATCTGGATGAGCTCTATGCGTCGTTCCGGAGCGAGGAAAAGTAAGTAGCGTACAGGCCAGAGCGGTTGCCGCGGTCTGATTGTGTAGAGCATGTCTTCTGGAAACCGGAGCCGGTTTCGGGATCACGACAAGCTTAGTTCAACTCGTAAGCGTGTTTGCGTCGAAACTGTTCAGGAAGAGGAACGAGACAGCAAAAGAAAAAGGCCCCCAAACGTCGCCGTGTGGAAGCCCTTCTCATTGGTTTAGCAGCTAGAGAATCGCAAATCCACGAATCACTGTCAAGTGTAATTAGCGTCATTTCGGCGGGTGGATTTCTTTTGCCTTGTGGAAGGTGAAAGAAAATGGAGATTCAACTGGCCTCGACGCCGTTTGGCAGTCGAAGGATGACGCTTGCCTTGCTGGCAAGTCAGCAGAACACACGGCAAATCGCGCCGGGAACGGTCGCCGACAAGTGGCAGCTGCATCGCTGGCTGTGTGAGGCAAAGACCCTGTTCGGCCTGAATGATCGTTCTCTGGCGGTACTTTCGGCGCTGCTGTCGTTCTATCCGGAAACGGAGCTGAACGAACAGAGCAGCCTGATCGTGTTTCCGTCCAACAAGCAACTGGCATTGCGCGCCCATGGCATGGCTGATGCCACCTTGCGCCGTCATCTGGCTGCGCTGGTCGACGGCGGTTTTATTCTCCGCCAGGACAGCCCGAACGGAAAACGCTACGCGCGCCGTGCCAAAGGCGGGGATGTTCAGATCGCGTTCGGCTTTTCACTGGCGCCGCTTCTGGCCCGCGCCTGCGAACTGGAGACCGCTGCCGAACAGGTGAGGGCGGAAAAGACTGCATTGCGTGAAATGCGCGAACGCCTGACATTGCTGCGCCGCGATATCACCAAGCTTGTTGAATTCGCAGCAGAGGAAAAACTCGCCGGTGACTGGCAGAACATCGGTCAACGTTTCCGGCTGATTGTCGACAGCATTCCGCGCCGCGCAGAGCATGAAGAACTGGCTGCTCTGGTCAATTCCTTGCAGGATATCCGTGCGGAAATCGATAACGCATTGAAAATTCATGAGAATGTTGAAAATTTGCGCGCCAATGAATCTCAAAATGAGCGGCAGCAAATTGAATCGAATCCAGATTCCCATCTTGAAAGAGCAACGCCTGAATTTATCGACCAGCGCGTAAATGAAATCACCAGCGCTCCGGCAGAACCCATGGTTTCGCTCGACATGGTGCTTCGATCCTGTCCGGAGATCACGGCCTATGCGGTCTCATCCATTCGGCATTGGCACGATCTGGCCAATACGGCTGAGAAAGTCCGTTCCTTCCTCGGGATCGATGGAAAGCTTTATGATCTCGCAAAAAAGGTTCTTGGAACCCACAATGCGTCTATCGTGATCGCCTATATTCTGCAGCGTTATGAGCAGATTCAGTCCGCTGGAGGATATCTGCGAATTCTGACGGAAAAGGCCGCCGGTGGCTCTTTCTCGATCAGACCAATGCTTATGGCCGCCTTGAACGCGCAGAACCGTTGTTAGCGAGATTTGCCGGGACCCCAGACCTTCAGAAAACCCTTGTCAGAGCGACTAAACCAAATATCGGAATAGGTTTCATGTCGTTCATAAACCTTAAGGAGACCAAGCGGTCCTGTTCGGCGCCAAAAATCGCTTGGGAAGGCGTTTTTGAGCATTCTGCTCCTGGAATATGTCTGTGCCTCAACCGGCATAAAGCCACCCGAACGGGGATCGAAACAGTTCCTTTCTTTCGACTTAAGCTGTTCATCTGGATGGCCTGTCGGGAAGCTGTCGACCGAGAAGGACCAAATGAAGCCTGCCGGAATGCTGTTGATGTTCAACGAGCGTCCATGGTTTCCACGACACAAGCAGAACTTGCCTCAAAAGATGCCGACACCGGCTGGTAACGAACCCTCATGAAGGATGACACTGAAAAATGCCACGCGAATTGTTGTCGGTTCAATCGGGCAAGGATTGCCGGAACTGATACAGCTGGGATCGGTCAGCTATCGTGAAGCTGTCTATGAATAGCGGCTGTAACGTCAATCCTGAGCCTGAAAGCGGCGGCGGCGTGAACGGCGGCGAGGGCGCAATGTGTTGAGGTCCTGCGCCTGATCGGTCTTCTGGCGCGGGGGAGGCGAAAGAAGGCGCATGATGAAAAGGATGCAGCACCCGATGGTGAATATCCAGAATATCTCATCGGTGAGATCGTTGATCATGACGCCATCCAGAGCAAACCGCTTGTCCGTTTCCGTGACGCGCGAAACAATTTCCAAGGATCAATATCGCCTTGCTTAACCGCGGCCAAGTCACGAAGGCGTGCTTTATCGCCGCGCCAGGCCGCCAGCCCGGCTGTTCTGTGGATGGCGGGAAGGCGCTGGTCGCGGTTTCCGTGCCGATCTGCGATAGATCGCTCATGCTGCCTTTCACGATCCATTGTTCCGGCCCGGTGCTTGCGGCCGAGTTTCAAGACCCGCAAAACATTTTGAGCTGGTCGCTCACGCGTCCAGGTTTCGTCCGTGCGCGGTCCGTCGCCTGGCTGGAAGTGCGCAATGACGATCTGACGCTGGATGTGGACCCTGCGCTTTTGCTGCAGGAAAGATTGGCCGAGGCCGGTTTTGGCGAAGCGGTGCAGATGATGACCTCGCGCAGCGTGAAGAAGCATCACATTGCCATGCGGCGCTCCGGCGATGCGCGCGCTGCATGTCTTGCCACTGTCGGCCTGTCGAATGCGGGCAGGGTAGGGGAGCTTGCGCAGATGAAGATGCCCGCCGGGACGATCAACCTGCTGGTTCATATCGACAGGCCCCTGTCTGTCGCGGCCCATATAGAGGCGATGTCGATAGCTGCCGAGGCCCGCACCGCCGCCATTATGGAACTTGGGCTCGAAGTGGGCGGCAGAGCCGCAACCGGCACCGGAACGGACTGCATCGCCGTCTCCGCGCCATGCGGGCAGGATGCCGAAAAGGCATTATATGCAGGCTTGCATACGCCTATCGGTGCCGCCCTCGGTGGCGCTGTTTATGACGCTGTATCCGAAGGCGGCAGGCTCTGGATGAAAGAGCAGGTTTTCTGAACGATCAGGCTTCTGCGGCTGCCCCTTTCGGCTTCAGGCGCAGGATGAGCGGCACCAGAACGAGGGCGACGATCGGGAAAACGAGCCAGTTGATGGTTTCCCAACCCGAAGAATGCAGCAGCGAACCCGCAAAGAAGGAAGCGCAGGCCACGGTGCCGAACATGATGAAATCGTTCGCGCCTTGTGCCTTGCCGCGTTCGGCGGGGGTATGGCAGTCCGTCACCATGGCGGTCGCCCCGATGAAACCGAAGTTCCAGCCGATGCCGAGGAAGATCAGCGCCCCCCAGAAATGGCCGACATCGAAGCCGCCGAGCGCAATGATGGCGGAAAAGGCAATCAGCACCAGCCCGAGCGCGGTGATCTTTTCCTTGCCGAAACGGGTGATGAGCTTTCCGGTGAAGAAGCTCGGCGCGAACATGGCCAGCACGTGCCATTGGATGCCAAGGGCCGCGTGATCGACGGAATGGCCGTGGCCGACCATGGCGATGGGCGCTGCCGTCATCACGAATGTCATCAGCGCATAGGAACAGACACCGGCTGCCACGGAAAGCATGAAGCGCGGCGAACGGAGAATTTCGCTGAGAGGACGGCCTGTATCATGGATGACGTTCGGGTCTTTGCGGACCTTCGGTGCGCGCAGCATGAACAGGACGGGGAGGGCCAGAAGCCCCAGAACGGCCTGGCTGAGAAAACTGCCCGCAAACATCGCGTCGGGAATGGTGTCGCGCGTCCAGATCACAAGCTGCGGCCCGACGATTGCCGCAACAAGCCCGCCGACCATGACCCATGAGATGGCGCGTGCCTTCATGTCGCCCGTTGCCGCGTCGGTTGCGGCAAAACGGTAGCTCTGCACATAGGCGGCATAGAAACCGGCGGCCAGCGTCCCGAGACAGAAGACGAGGAAGGAGGCGGCAAAAATGCCTGCGGCGGCAATCAAGCCTGCCGAAACGCCGACAAGAGCGCCCAGCATATAGGCGTTGCGCCGCCCGAACTGGCGCATGAAGAAGGCTGCGGGCAGCGTGCCGAGCGCAAGGCCGAGATTGAACAGGCTGACGGGAAGGGTGACGAGTGCCGGGTCGGATGAAAGTTTCTGGCCAACCAGACCGCCGAGCGAAATCACGATGGGCGGGCTTGAAGCGCCCAGTGCCTGTGCAATCGTCAGCACCACAATATTGCGCCGTGCGGCCGCCATGTCGGTCATCATTTACCCTTCTCTCCGGAAAATCGGAACGGTTTTATCCGAAAGCCGGTGCGCCCGCAAAATCATTCTCATGAGCAATTGAAAATCACGGCATTTCCCGCAAAATCGGAACTTCGCCAAAGCTTCATGGAAGCGTCAAGCCACCGATACAAAGCCAGCCTAATTCCGTCCCTGTATTTCCAGAGCGTTTCGATCCGGCCCAGTCAGATCGGCGCTCAGAATATTCGTTTTGTCGCGCATCCTATCGGAAACCGCTTCACACTTTTCGGGATGCGCCCTAACCAACGGGGACTTATCATGATATCGCGTCTTGTCGCCTCTACCATGCTTGCCGGTGCTGTCGCCTTGGCATTTCCGGCCTCCGCTGAAGAAAAAGCTTTTCCCGCAACGCTCAAGGCCCATGCCATCCTGCCCGCGAACACGATCATCGCCGCGCCGGATGATGCGGCGGAACACCTGAAGACGTCGGGCAAGTTCACCACCGCCGACCGCAAGCGCGCTGAAGGCATCGGCACTGTCGAGGGCAAGGACGGCGTGCGCAAGACCGGCCTTTCCGTGCCGTTCGACGGCCAGCCGGTGCAGGGTTTTTCCGGCATCAAGACCATGGAAGACGGCAGCTTCTGGTCCCTGTCCGACAATGGCTTCGGCTCGAAGCTCAATTCGCCCGACGCCATGCTGATGCTGCACAATCTCGAGTTCGACTGGGACAAGGGAACGGTGGATCGCGTGAAGACTGTGTTCCTCAGCGATCCCGACAAGAAGGCTCCATTCCCCATCGTCATGGAAGGCGCTGAAAAGCGCTATCTGACTGGCGCGGATTTCGACGTGGAATCCATCCAGCCGGTGGCGGACGGTTTTTGGGTCGGCGAAGAATTCGGGCCGTTCCTTTTGAAATTCGACACGGACGGCAAGCTGACCGATGTGTTCCCGACTTTCGTCGGCGAGACGAAAGTTGTCTCGCCGGATAATCCGAAGCTCGCTCTGCCCGCCAATCCGAGCCTCAAGCTCCCGGCATATAATCTGAAGCGCTCCGGCGGCTTCGAGGGGCTTGCCATGTCCAAGGACGGTTCCAAGCTTTATGGTCTTCTGGAAGGCCCGTTGTTTGTCGACGGCGCACCGGAAAAGACCGAGAGCGGCAAGACCGGCCTGCGCGTCATCGAGTTCAATGTTGCGGACAAGAAGTGGACGGGCCGGTCGTGGCTCTATCCGCTGGCGGAAGGCGGCGAAGCCATCGGCGATTTCAACATGCTGGATGAAACCACGGCGCTGGTCATCGAACGCGACAACGGCGTCGGCACGGCGGACAAGGCCTGTGCCGATCCGAAGAAGCCGCAGGCCGATTGCTTCGATGTTCCGTCGAAGGTGAAGCGCATCTACAAGATCGCGTTTGACGACAGCAATGTCGGCAAGGACGTGCGCAAGATCGGCTATATCGACCTGCTCGCCATCGCGGACCCGGAAAACAAGCGCCGCCAGGGCGGGCGCGAGGGCATTTACGACATGCCGTTCCTGACCATCGAGAATGTGGATCGGGTGGACGACACGCATATTATCGTCGGCAATGACAACAATCTGCCGTTCTCGGCAGGCCGCGCGCTCGACAAGGTGGATGACAATGAGTTCGTCCTGCTGGAAGTGGGCGAGTTCCTGAAGGCCGAGTAGGCTTTCCTCGATTTTCCGAAGCCGTATGGCGGCCTGCCCTTGCACCGGCGGCCCGCCATTGATCTTAGAGCATTTCCAGTTTGGATTGAGTCGTTGGAAATGCTCTACTTGGTCGTATAGCCGCCATTGACGAGGATGGTCTGCCCGGTCATCCACCAGCCGTCCGAAACCATGAAGCGGATATAGGGAACGATGTCCTCGATATCGGTCAGGCCGGTCTTGGAGAATTTTGAGAGTGCCGCCGCGCCCATGTGATAGGCGACTGCGTCCGCACCTTCAGCCGGATAGAAGAACGGCGTATCCATCGGGCCGGGGCCGATTGCGGTTACCGATATGCCGCGTTCTCCGAATTCCTTGGAAGCTGCGCGCGTGAAATGCTCGACCGGGGCCTTGGTGCCTGCATAGGCTGCATAAAATGGCGTGTAGGCGCCGAGCAGCGATGTTACCAGTGTGCAGATCTTGCCATTGTCGTTGACGTGTTTGCCGGCTTCCTTAAGGAAGAAGAAGGCCGACTTGGAATTGACGGCGGTCATCTCGTCATATTCGGCTTCCGAAACTTCGACGATCGGCTTCTTCAAAACCTTGCCGACAGTATTGATGGCGATATCGGGCCGCCCGATGGCGGCAATCGTGTCCGCGAACAGTTTCTCCATCGCTCCCGCAGTGGTGAGATCGGCCTGAAAGGAAACCGCTTCTGCGCCGGCAGCCTTCACGGCGGCGACAGTGGCGTCGGCATCCGCTTTGGTCGATGCGCTGTTGTAATGGATTGCGACCGCCTTTGCCCCGTGTTCCGCAAGATCGCGGGCGATCAATCCGCCGAGGTTCTTGGCGCCACCGGCGATGATAACGGTTTTGCCTTTGATGCTGTGGTCTGTCATGGCTTCAACCTTCCTTTTCCGATGCGGCCGCGCCACGCAGCCGCTTTCAGTCCGGGAGAGTATCGTCTACAATAGCCTTATAAAGACGGTCATTCTGACAACACCTGTCAGAAATGATGGACAATGGAGGCAGAACACCTTGGATCGCATCGACCTTTTCCGTGTTTTTGCCCGCGTTGTCGAATGTTCGAGCTTTACCCGCGCCGCCGATACGCTGGGCGTGCCGCGCTCCTCGGTTTCAGCGGCGGTTCTCGAACTGGAGGGGCGTCTGGGCGCGCGGCTCCTTCACCGGACCACCAGAAGCGTGTCGACAACGCAGGACGGCGCTGCCTTCTATGAACGATGCCTGAGCCTGATTGCCGATGTGGAGGAAGCGGAAAACCTGTTCCGCAATACCGCGACGCCGTCCGGCACGTTGCGGATCGACGTTCCCGGTCGCATCGGGCGCCTGATCATCGCGCCTGCCTTGCCCGAATTTCTGGATGCCTACCCGGAAATCGACATACATCTCGGGGTGACGGATCGCGCCGTCAATCTTGTCGAAGAAAGTGTCGATTGCGTCCTGCGCGTCGGGCCATTGACGGATTCCGGGCTGATCGCCCGGCCGCTCGGAGAGCTTCCGCTGATCAACGTCGCGAGCCCGGCCTATCTGGAGCGGTACGGTATTCCCGAAACGCCTTATGACCTTTCCGCCCATTGGGCCATCAACTATGCCTCGCCGTCGAGCGGGCGCGTCGAGCCTTGGGAATGGGTCGAAGGCGGCGTAATGCGCTCCATACCGGTGCGCGGGCGTGTCACCGTCAACAATGCCGAAGCCTATATCGCCTGTTGTCTCGCCGGCCTCGGCCTCATCCAGATTCCGGCCTATGATGTCAAACGCCAGCTGGATGCGGGCGAACTGGTTGAGGTAATGGCCGATATGCGCGCCGAGCCGATGCGGATGACGTTTCTATATCCCCACCGCCAGCATCTTTCCCGCCGTCTTCAGGTCTTTGCCGATTGGCTTGAAAAGCTTTTGAAGCGGGAGCTGCACTTCAGGGTGGAGCCGGATTGACGATGTGGCTGTTCTCTCTGTGCATGGTGAAAGCCCACCGTGGAAGTTTCGCTTCGGCGCGGTTATGGTGCGCCGGTTAAGCGATGGAGAGACCATTGAAGATTTTCGTTTTCGGCAGTGTGAATGTCGACGTCAGCGCCAGAATGCCCGCCTTGCCGCGTCCGGGGCAGACCGTAAACGCCACCGGCTATGGCATTGGCCTCGGCGGCAAGGGTGCCAATCAGGCCGTTGCGGTCGCCAAGCTTGGCGGTGATATTCGCTTCGTCGGCGCGGTGGGCAATGATGCCTTTGGCGAGCTGGCCGTGAAGCAGATGCAGGAATTTGGCCTTGATACCGGAAGCGTACGCGTGATCGATCGCGTCGATACCGGCATGGCGATCATTCAGGTCGAGGAAGCGGGACAGAACACGATTGCGGTCTGTGCCGGGGCCAATGCGCGCTGGTCGGTTGCCGATATCGATGCCTATGCCGCCGATATTGCCAGGGCGAAGATTACGCTGTTGCAGCGCGAAGTTCCGCATGAGGCCAATCTGGCGGTGGCGAAAGCAGCGCGTGCGGCGGGCGGCAGCGTTCTGCTCGATCCGGCCCCGGTCGGCGATGCAAGCCGCATGGCGGACCTCATCGCCTTGAGCGACATTATTTCTCCGAACGAAACGGAAGCCGCCGAAATCACCGGTATCGAGCCGACCGATCTCGTTTCGGCGGAAGCTGCCGCCCGAAACCTGCTGGAGCGCGGGCCGAAGACGGTCATCGTCAAGCTTGGCAGTCGCGGCGCGCTGCTGGTGACGGCGGACGAGGTGAAACACTTTGCGCCGTTCAAGGTCAATGTGGTGGATACGGTCGCCGCTGGCGACAGTTTCAATGGCGGTTTCGCGGTTGCCTTCTCGCAGGGCCAGTCCCTGCACGATTGCGTGCGCTATGGTTCGGCGGCGGGAGCGATTGCGGTCACGAGAGCGGGTGCTGGCGCGGCTGCGCCGACGGCGGCGGAAGTGGCAGCGCTTCTGCAAAGTCAGGGCTGAACCGGCCTTCGCAAATTGTGACAAAGTGAAGATTGGCGCCAGTTTGCGCCGATTTCATGCGATTTGAGCGAAAAACTGCTCAAAAACGCCCGGTCAAATACGGCGAAGAAGCCGCGAGAATAAGGCGCTCGCGGCTTTTTTGTGGCGAAAGTGTGATTTAGAGCATGATCCCGAAAAGTGGACTTCCGATTTTCGGATAAGATCATGCCCAGATAAAATCAAAGCGTAGCGAGACGTTCGGTCAGCAGGCTGAAGAAGCCGTCTGCATCCACATCCTTGATGAAGAGCGCATTCTTCGGACGGTCGGTCACTTCCCACCAGTCGACGACTGTTTCGCCGATGGTCAGTTCCGAATTGATCTCGATTTCGACATTGCATTCGCGTCCGGAATAAAGTTCCGGCTTGATGAGATAGGCAATGACATTCGGGTCATGCAGCGGGCCGCCATCGGTGCCGTACTTGGCTTCGTCATAGCGCTCGAAGAACTCAAGCCATGCCGCGACCACTTCGCCGACATGGGTGCCGAGGCCGCGAATGGCGGCGATGCGCTTCTCTGTGGTCAGTACCTTGTGGGTCACATCGAGCGGCAGCATGGTGATCTTGATGCCGGATTTGAACACGACCGCTGCCGCGTGCGGATCGACATAGATGTTGAATTCCGCCGATGGGGTGATGTTGCCGCCCTCGAAATAGCCGCCGCCCATCAGCACGATTTCCTTGACGCGTCCGGCAATCTTCGGCTCGCGGATCAGAGCGGAGGCGATGTTGGTCAAGGGGCCGAGCGGGCAGAGCGTGACGGTGCCCGGCTCTTCCTTCATCAGCGTTTCAATGATGAAATCAACGCCATGCTGCGCTTGCAGCGGCATGGTCGGGGCGGGGAGGTCGTAACCGTCGAGACCGGTCTTGCCATGGACGTTTTCAGCCGTCACGAGCGGGCGCACCAGAGGACGGATGGAGCCTGCGAACACCTTTGTTTCCGGCTTTTTGGCCACTTCGCAGATTGTGCGGGCGTTGATCTCGGTGCGGGCAAGCGGGCCGTTGCCGGCAACGGCGGTGATGCCGAGAATGTCGAGTTCCGGGCTTGCCAGAGCCAGAAGAATGGCGACGGCATCGTCCTGACCGGGATCGGTATCGATAATGATTTTACGGGCCATGATGGTTTCCTGCGTTAGAGCTTTTCCAGCAAAGGTGTGAAGCGGTTTTGCGTTCGGAAAAGCGTGAAAGAGATTTAAACTGCGTTTCGCGCCGCGCTGACCGTCTGGTCGACAAGCGCGTCGAAGGAGATTTTCGCCGGGCGGCGCATATAGGTGACGATGTCGTCGGCCAGAAGCGGCTTCGACCACCGTTCGGCGATGATGCCGGAACCGCGCTGGATGGCGATCATGCTGAGTATCTGCGCGGCATTGCAGTCGACGTCGTGGCCGATGCCGCAGACGATTTCGAGCGTGCGGTCGAAGTCGCCTTCGCCGAACCACAGCGCAATCACCTGTGCGGCTGCATTCGGATAGACGTGAATCCAGTTATATTCGGCATATTCCGCATCGCATTTCGCCCATGCATCCTGCCAGTTGCCGGCGGAGCGGCAGGCATCGAGCGCGAAAGCCAGAACCGCGCCATATTCGGTCTCGACGGGGAAAAGTGCTGCCGTCGAGACGACCAGTTCGCGCGTATCTTGAACCGCAAAGGCGCGCGCCGCCATGACGGCATTGAACACCTCGCCCAATATGCCGTTTCCGGCGTGGGAGATTTCCGCATCCATCCATGCAAGGCGGGCCGCTTCGCGGGCGCGGCCCGGCACCACCATGCCGCAGATCGTGCCGCGCATCTGCGCGCCGATCCATTCATCGAAGGGATTGTCGGATGTGCCGGTTTCAGGCGCGGTAAGGCCGCGCCGCATATTGGAAAGCGCGATTGCTTCCGCCGACCAGCCAAGCGGGATCAGCGAGGTCCAGCGCTCGGCAATGTCGGCGCTGGTCACGGCAGATCCCTTGTCGCCGAAGGCTTCCAGAAAGGCGATCTCGAAGGTGATGTCGTCATTATAGGTGTTGGGCTCGCGCACATAATCGCGGATCGGGCCGAAGACCTCCATGATGTTTTCAGCCGTATAGCCTTCGAGCGCCGTGCCAGCTGCGGCTCCCACGAGCTGCGCCATCCATGCGGCGGCTGTGCGGTCGCGGAAATCATCGGACTGGATGGCATAGAGCACATCGTCGGGCCATTGAACGGCAGCGTCGAACTCGTCCCACGAGCCATAGCGCACGGTCTTTTGCGACGGATGATCCGGGTCGGGGCGAGCCGCTCGCATCAGGACGCGCAGGCGCATGTCGATGCGGTAAAGCGTTTCAAAATCGCCGCGCTCAAGGGCTGTCAGCCCGTCGCGAAGCAGTTCTTCATAAGGCGCGAGGACAAAGCCCTTGTTTTCCAGCGATTGCAGCGCACCGGCCATCAGGCATTCGGGCGCTGCCGATCCCGGCACGTTGCTTTTCCAGAACATGGCCATGAGATCGTCCTGCGCCTTCATGACGGCGCTTGCGTCCCAGGTCTGTTCCTCCGCCGTGCGTACGACAGGTTTTGTGTCGCGCAGCAGGTCCCGGGTCAGTTCCCAAGCTTTCATTTCATTCTCATTTCAGTGTTCATTATCAGGATTTCTTCAAAAGCCGGGCGCGCCGCTGGCGCCGCGCCGCGTGGATCGTCAGCACGACGACCGGGACGAGATAAGGGATCATCTGCATCAGCTCGAAAGGCAGGCCGAGGCTTTGCAGCGTGATGGCGAAGCCTTCCGCCGCAGCAAGAACAAGGCTCGCCACGAGCGTTCCCCATGCGGTTCCCTGTCCCATCACTTCCGCCGCAATGGCGATGAAGCCGCGACCGGCGGTCATGTTCTGGGCAAACCATGTGACATAGCCGAGCGAAAGATAGGCACCCCCCGCACCGCCGAAGAGGCCGGAGAGGACGAGCGCCATCATCTGCACGCGACCGGTCTGGATGCCTGCGGCGCGCGCCGATTTCGGATCGACGCCGGTGGCGCGCAGATGCAGGCCGAAGCGCGTGCGCATCATCAGGAGGCTGACCGCAGGAACAGCGAGAAGGGCCGCGAAGGTGAGCACATGGATATTGCCGATGAAAGGCACGGCAAGGCTTGGCAGCGCGCCGCTTTTGAGCGCGCCCGACATGCCCTTGTCGCCCGTCGCCAGATAAAGCCCGAGCGTGGTTGCCGCCGCAGCGGCAATGTTGAGCGCGATGCCGGTCATGATGAGATCGGTGCCGAGCCGGTTGACAGAAAGCGACATGAGCCAACCCAGAAGCGCGCCCACGACAAGCGCCGCCAATAGGCCGATGGCGGGGCTTCCCGTTGCGGCGCTCGCCAGAACGGCGATGAGGGCCGCGACCAACATCATGCCTTCCATGCCGATATTGAGCACGCCCGCCCGGTCGGAAATCATGACGCCGAGTGCTGCCAGCAGAAGCGGCGTTGCCACGCGCAGGATCGTGCCGATGAAATGCGGGTCGAGGATTTGTGCGAGAACGGTGTTCATGCCTGTACTCCCGGCTGCGCTTCGGCCTGTTCTCCATCGCGATTGCGAAGGTTGCGGATCAGCCGCAAGACGGTCGGGTGATTGTGGATGACGCTTGCCGTCGCGCCCACCATGATCGCCGCCGTCACCAGCCCCACGACTTCGGTCGGAATGTTCATGTTGCGGGCGAGAAGATCGCCACCCACCTGCACGAAGCCGAGGAAAAGCGCGGAGGGAATGAGCAGGAACGGGTTTTCGCGCGCCAGAATAGCGACGACGAGGCCGGTCCAGCCATAGCCGGGCAGATCGAGCCAGGCAAAGCGGGCATGAAGGCCCAGCACTTCCAGCGCGCCCGCCATGCCAGCCACCAGTCCGCCGACAATCTGGGCGCGCATGATGATGCTTTTCAGCGGCAGGCCGAGGTGATTGGCAAAACCGGGGCTTGAGCCCGCAATACGGATATTGAGGCCGGAGCGCGTCCAGTAGAGCCAGATGCCGCCAGCGACGCAGGCCAGAATGGCTATGATCGAGCCGCTGTTGAGGCGCGTGCCCGCCAGCAGGCGATCAAGCTTGGCATCCGGCGGAATCTTGAGCGACATCATCCCGCCCGCTGCCGGATCGCGGATGACATAATTGAGCACGAACAGGCCGAGGAAGAGAAAGGCATAGTTGAGGACGAGCGAGGTCACCATTTCCGACGCGCCGAAGCGAAGGCGCAGCGCCGCCGGAATGGTGCAGGCGAAACTGCCCGCCACCGCGCCGCAAAGGATCGCGACCGGCAGCGAGAACCAGCCGAGCGAGGGGAGCAGCACGGCACCCGCCACCGCGCCGAGCGCGCCGAGGAAGAAGCCGCTTTCCGCCCCCAGATTGAACAGGCCGGAGCGGAACATGATGGTGATCGCAAGCCCGGTCAGCATGATCGGCGTTGCCGCTTCGACCACATTGCCCATATGGCGAATGCTGCCGAACGGTCCGAGGAAGAAGGTTTTCAGGATCGCAGCCGGGTTATCTTGCATCAATGCCAGCGGCACCAGCAGAACCGCCATGATGACGCCGATCACCAGCACGGTCAGGAAGAATGGAATGAGATAGGAGATAAATCTGCGCATCAGGCAACAACTCTCTGCTTGAGCATGATCTTATCCAAAAACCGTTTTACACTTTTTGGGATCATGCTCGCGTTCCGAGCATGTAAGGTCCAAGGACAGCCGGTGTGATGTCTGGCCCGTTTTCCAGAACAGCGACGATGCGCCCGTTGAAGAGCACGACGATGCGGTCGCTGAGGCGCAGCAATTCATCCAGATCGGCGCTGATCAGCAGCACGGCGCAGCCACCCTGCGCCACTTCGTCGATGCGGCGGTGCAGGAACGCTGCCGCCGACACGTCAATGCCGCGGGTCGGCTGGTCGGCGATCAGGAATTTGGGGTTGGTGGCAAGTTCGCGCGCGGCGATGAGTTTTTGCGCATTGCCGCCGGAAAGGGAATCGAGCCTTTCGGTGATTGCGCCTGCTCGCACCGAATATTGCCTGATCATGCCGCTGACGCGGGCCTTGATGGCGTTCCAGCGCAGGAATGGCCCCCGGAATATCTGCCTGTCGGCGGTTATCGAGCCGGCCCCCGCTATCGCGTTTTCGGCGAGAGACAGGCCGGGCGCGCCGCCTTGCGAAAAGCGGTCGGCTGGCAGATGAGCAAGCCCTTGCCTGCGCCAGCTAGCCGTGTCGGCGCGCAGCATGTCCACGCCATTGAGGCTGATCGTCCCGCTTGCCGCATCAGCAAGGCCGGAAAGCACGGATACGAGGCCGCGCTGGCCGCTGCCATCCACACCGGCAACGCCGACGATTTCGCCCGCCCCGACAGTGAGATTCACATCCTTGATGCGGTCTGCCGGATCAGCGGCTGTCGTCGTGACGCCCCTCATGTCCAGAACGGTTTTCATCGCGCCATGCTTATGGGCGCGTTGCGGAATGTCGACCGCGTGACCCATCACCATCTGCATGATGGCGTCATCCGGCACGTCGGCCAGTTTTTCCGTGCCCGCGACTGTACCGGCGCGCAGTACTGTCACGCTTTCGGCCAGTTCGCGCACTTCGTTCAGCTTGTGGGAAATGAAGAGGATGGTAATGCCTTCATCGCGTAGCGATTTCAGCTTGCGCATCAGTTCCTCGATCTCCGGCGGAGAGAGAACGGCGGTCGGCTCGTCGAGGATCAGGAGCCGCGTGCGGCGCGCCAGCGCTTTCAGAATTTCGACCTTCTGCTGGGCGGCGACGGAAAGCGCGCCCGTGATCGCATCCGGGTCGGCGTGCAGATCATATTGCTGCATCAGCGCTTCGACCATCTTGCGCGCGCCCGCACGGTCGATCAGCCCGGCCTTCACCGGCTCATGGCCCAGAATGATGTTTTCGGTGACCGTCAGGGTCGGCACGAGCGAGAAATGCTGGTGCACCATGCCGATGCCTTGGGCGGCGGCATCTTCGGGCGACCATGCGGCGATATGCTTGCCATCGACAACGATTTCGCCCGCCGTGGCGTTTTCAATGCCGAACAGGATTTTCATCAGCGTGGATTTGCCGGCACCGTTCTCGCCGCAAATGGCGTGGATCGAACCGGGGCGGATCGAAAACGACACGTCGCGAAGCGCTTGCGTGCCGTTCGGATAGACCTTGCTCACATCTCGGAAGGCGACGATTGGGCGGAAGGCGACGATAGCATCGCCGCCTTCAATATTTTCAGCTGGATTTTCCACGATCAGGGACGAACCTTGTTGCGGGTCGCGTTGAGATCCTCGGTGCTCATGCCGAATGCGGTCGGAACCGTGATCTTGCCCTCGGAAATCTCGTCGGAAGCCTTCTTGATGGCGTCCTTCATTTCCTGCGTGGCCATGGAAGCCATGTTGCCGTCCTGCACGATGCCGACAGCGCCTTCCTTGAGGCCGAGCGCTTCGGCCTTGCCGAACGGCAGGTCGCCTGCCTTGAAGCGCTCGTAGGCTTGCAGGAGGCTGACATCGACATTCTTCAGAACGGAGCTGACAACCTGCTTGGCAATGGCCGGGTCGCTGTCCTTGAAGATCGCTTCCTGATCGGAATCGACGCCCAGAACATATTTGCCGGTTTCCTTCGCTGCCGAAAGCTGGCCGAGGCCGGTCTGCGAGGCGACGACGAAGCCGAGCGCGACATCGGAGCGATACTGCGCGAGCCCAAGTTCCTTCCCCTTGGCGGCATCCATGAAGGAACCGGCATAGGAAATGGCGATCTTGGCGTCGGGCATGACTGCCTGCGCACCGGCGATGTAGCCCACGAGGAAGTCGTTGATGACCGGAATGTCCATCCCGCCGAGGAAGCCGAGGTTCTTGCCCGCGTCGCCGAGCTTGCCTTCCTTCAGGAGCGAAGCCGCCAGCATGCCGCCGAGATAGGAACCTTCATTCTGCTTGTACTGGATGGAATAGACATTGTCGTAGCCGCCTTCTTCATAAGGCACGCTTGCATCGTAGAGGATGTATTTCTTGTCCGGATATTGCTGGGCGACCGAACCGACGGTTTCCGACATCTGGTAGGTGCCGCCGATGATGAGGTCCCAGTCCTGTTCGGAGGCATCGAGGAACACCGGTTCCCACTTGGTCGGATCGTCGCCGATTTCGAGAATCTTGGTCTCGACGTCGTCGCCATACTTGTCCTTGATCATCTTCATGCCCTTGGCGGCGCTGTCGAAGAACGACTTGTCGCCGAGCGCGCCATTGATGATGAGCAGGATCTTGTCCTGAGCCTCGGCCGCCGTGGTGGCGAAGGTGCCCATCGCCGTCGATGCGGCAAGGGCGAAGGCCAGGTGGATTATTCCCCGTCTGGTGGATTTGATCACAACAGAACTCCAATATTGTAGCGTTATGGAGATGGATTTTCTGCTTTGGATAATTTGCCCTCCGCCCACAGAACCTCCACACCTGCCAGCGATCAAACGCTGACGGCGGGTGCGAGTCAATCGCCAAACTTTTTGCCCGCTGTGGACAAAGCCGGTCTGTTGCGCACAACTATTTGTTTCATCGCATTATCCAACGCAAAACCGTTTCACACTTTTGCTGGAAATGCTCATAAAGCTTTCGTTTATTTCAACAAAGCCTGATTTGGGTGCCGCAGCGTCGGGTCGAACGGGTTGAGCCGCTGCGAGATGATCGCCGCTTCCTTGCGCAGAAGTTCGGTCACCGTCTGCTGGCGCTTTTCGGTAAGGCGCGCGGCAAGCGTGCCGATGCTGAGTGCTGCCACAGCTTCACCGTCGCGGTTGAGGATGGGAACGCCGAGGCCCGCCATGCCGTCGATCATGTTGAAATTGAAGGTCGCAGCACCTGTGTTGCGCACTTCCGCGATCATGATGCGCAGGTCCACTTCGTCCACCGCGGATTTATCGAGGATGCGGGGCATGTTGAAGCGGATGATCGCCTCGCGCTCTTCTTCCGGCAGGAAGGCGAGGATGGCAAGGCTGCCCTGGCCGATGCCGAGCGGCACCTTGCCGCCAATATCGCCGGTAAATGAGCGGATCGGAAACGGCCCCTCCACGCGGTCGAGGCAGACCGCATCGAAATTGCTGCGCACCAGCAGGAAGACCGTATCGTTGAACGTGGTCGAAAGGCGCAGCAGCGAGGGGCGGGCGATGCTCAATATGCCGTCGCGCTGGCGCGCCTGCGCCGCCATCGCAAAAAACTCCAGCGACAGGCGATAGGCCTTCTTGTCGGGAAGCTGCTCGACAAGGTTTTCGGCAATCAGCGTCTTCAGCAGGCGATGCGCTGATGGCTGGCTGAGTTCGAGATCGCGCGCCAGATCGATCAGCCGCACGCCGTCATCCGTGCTGGCGGCCAGACCCTTCAAGATATGGATTGCCTTCACCAGACTTGAGTTAAGCGCGGCGCCGGATTTCGGATTCTCAGATATATCATCCATAAAATTGCTTCCAAATTCTGCATTTTGAAAGAAATATATAATTTCTTCCGGATTTGAAAATTATAATTTGCATTCCAGCAGATTTTTCCGCCATCTAAAACCGTCGCCAATGGGAAGGTCCGGCACGGCATTGGAGAAGTGCCCGCAAGCGGATCGGCGGTTTTACTTGTAATCAAGGGGAACGCTGCGGCTGCGTAAGCGGCTGGACAGTCATGCGTTCAAACGGACAAGTCGGATCGGCGCTTCAAGCGCGGTCAAGCCGCTCCCGCCAGCCAGCCCGACGAAGAGGCGACGTGAGACAACATCACGGCGCTTCCGCTCCCCCGCTCTATTCCGCGGAAGTCAAGCCGAGAGGGAGATGCAATGAGCTTTTTGACCCTGTCCGGAATTTCGCGCCACTACGGCAAGTTCGCGGCTGTCGACAATTTCAACTTGGCGATTGAAAAGGGCGAGTTCATTTCGCTTCTGGGCCCATCCGGCTGCGGCAAGACCACGACCTTGCAGATGATCGCCGGTCTGGTGACGCCGACGGCGGGCACGATCACGCTCGACGGGCGCGAGATCACGCGGCTTGCGCCGGCCAAGCGCGAGCTGGGCGTCGTCTTCCAGAGCTATGCGCTGTTTCCGCATATGACGGTGGCGCAGAATGTGAGTTTCGGCCTTGAAATGCGCAATGTGCCGAAGGCGGAGCGCGAAAAGCGCGTGCGCGACGTGCTGGAACTGGTGCATCTGGGCGCACTTGCCGACCGTTATCCGCGTGAAATGTCGGGCGGTCAGCGCCAGCGCGTGGCGATTGCGCGCGCGCTGGTCATCAACCCGCCGGTCCTGCTGCTCGACGAGCCGCTTTCCAATCTCGATGCGCAGCTGCGCGAGGAAATGCAGTTTGAGCTGCGCCGCATCCAGCGCACGGTCGGTATCACCACCATCATGGTGACGCATGACCAGGCCGAAGCGCTGTCGATCAGCGACCGCATCGTGGTCATGGAAAAGGGCGTCATCACGCAGGTCGATGCGCCCTACAAGCTCTATGAGCACCCGCATAACCACTTCATTTCCAATTTCGTCGGCAAGTCGAACTTCCTCAAGGCGCGCGCCGAGGGCGACATGATCGCGCTGGCCGAAACCGCGATCCGCTTCCCCGCCAATGGCAAGCAGGTCTCGGGCGAGCTTTCCGTCTTCATCCGCCCAGAAAAAGTGCAGCTCATGGCAGCGGGCGAGGGGCATATCGCCGGTGAAGTGACGACG
This sequence comes from Ochrobactrum sp. AP1BH01-1, assembly GCF_018066705.1. Lineage (NCBI taxonomy): Bacteria > Pseudomonadati > Pseudomonadota > Alphaproteobacteria > Hyphomicrobiales > Brucellaceae > Ochrobactrum > Ochrobactrum sp. AP1BH01-1. The sequence continues at coordinate 428,695 of NZ_JAGPOU010000004.1, forward strand.
CGCTACTTCATGGGCGCGCAGTGGCTGCTCGGCGTGACGACGCCTGCGGGCCAGCTTTCGGTGGCGCTTCCCAATCTCGGCAACCCGCCGCCATCCGAAGGCACATCGGTCGGCCTCAGCTGGAACCATGAGGATTGCCGCATCCTCACCGCAGGGGTGAACTGAGCATGTCGGCCGTCACCCCACAGGACACAACCCTCACGCCAAAGCAAAGGCGCGATCTGACGCCGCTCTTTCTGGTAGGGCCTTCAACGCTTCTGTTCTTCGCGCTGGTGCTGCTGCCGCTCGGCCTTACCGTGCTTCTGTCCTTCAACAGCTACAGCTATGACAAGGGCATCGAAAACGTCTACACGCTTGCCAATTATGTGCAGGTCCTCAAAGACCCCTACTATCTCTCGATCTTCTGGCGCACGCTGAAGCTGGCGCTGATCACCACCGTCATCACGGTGCTCGTCGGCGTGCCGGAAGCCTATATTCTCTCCAACATGCGCAAGCCATGGCGCTCGATCTTCCTGCTGGTCATCATCGGCCCGCTTCTGGTTTCGGTCGTGGTGCGCACATTCGGCTGGAGCATGCTGCTGGGCCGCAACGGCCTCGTGAACAGCGCGCTCGACATGGTGGGTCTGCCGACGACGCAAATCCTCTACAGCGAAACGGCGATTGTCATCGGCCTGGTGCATATCATGCTGCCATTCATGGTGATCCCCGTCTGGACCGTACTGCAAAAGCTCGACCCGTCGGTGGAAGCCGCGGCGCTGACGCTCGGCGCATCGCGCCTGACGGCATTGCGCCGCGTGGTGTTTCCGCAGGCGGTGCTTGGCATCCTGTCGGGCAGCCTCATCGTGTTTGCGCTTTCGGCGAGCTCCTTTGCCATTCCGGGCCTGCTTGGCGGGCGTCGTCTCAAGATGGCGGCAACCGTCGTCTATGACGAGTTCCTGATCGAGCTGAACTGGCCGCTGGGCGCTGCCATCGCCATCATCGTTCTGGTCGCCAATCTCGTGATCATGATTGCCTATAACCGTCTGCTCGAAGGGCAGGCCAAGAAGAAGCTGGGATAAGCCATGGTCAAGAACGGTCCCTTCGCCCTTTTCTTCCACACGCTGATCGTCATCTTCATGCTGGCGCCGATGGTCGTGGTGTGCCTTGTGGCCTTCACGCCGGAAAACACGCTGACCATGCCGTGGAGCGGCCCGAATGCGGGCCTGTCGCTGCGCTGGTTCGAGGCCGTGTTCGCGCATAATGATTTCATGGCGTCGTTCTATAACAGCGTGCAACTGGCATTCTTCTCGGCAACGATTTCCACGCTTCTCGCCGTGCCCTCGGGACTGGCGATTGCGCAGTATAATTTCCGTGGCCGCGATGCGCTGAACGCGCTTTTCCTGTCGCCGCTCATCATCCCGCATCTGGTGCTGGGCGTGGCGTTTCTACGCCTGTTCTCGCTGATGGGCTTTACCGGCTCCTTCGTCTGGCTGGTCGCGGCGCATTCGATTGTCGTCACGCCCTATGCGCTGCGCCTCATCCTCGCTTCGCTCGGCAGCATGGACCGCAATGCGGAAAACGCGGCCCGCACGCTTGGCGCTGGTGAATGGACCGTTTTCCGCCGCATCACCCTGCCATTGCTGCTGCCGGGTCTATCGGGCGGATGGCTGCTTGCCTTCATCAATTCGTTCGACGAACTCACCATGTCCATCTTCGTCACCTCGCCGTCCACGGTCACGCTGCCTGTGCGCATGTATATGTATGCGAGCGAATCCATCGATCCGATGATGGCGGCGGTTTCAGCCCTGATGATCCTCGTCGCCACCGTGACCATGATTATCATCGATCGCATGTTCGGTCTCGACCGGCTGCTGGTGGGCAAGGGCTGAGCAGGCAGATCATGACGATCCCGGTTTCTTCTTCGGCGGCTCAGTTCCGCAGACGGTATCGGCTGGCCGAACAGCCGGTCAGCTTCTCGCTCGACGGCGTGCGCTTCGAAGGTCGTCGCGGCGATACCGTGCTGACCGCCATTCTGTCGGTGCAGGGCAAGTTGCGTCATACCGAGTTTACCGGCGAGCCGCGCGCGGGCTTCTGCCTGATCGGAGCATGTCAGGACTGCCACGTCATGACGGACGAAGGTTACAGGCTTCGCGCCTGCACCACGCTTCTGGAAGAGGGCATGGCCTTTGTGACGGAGCCTGCGAAATGAGTGCGGTGCTCAATCCGGTTATCGTTGGCGCTGGTCCGGCGGGTGTTCGCGCCGCCGAAACGCTGGTCAGGGCGGGTCTCCGGCCCGTCGTGCTCGACGAGGGGTTCCGTTCCGGTGGGCAGATCTATCGCCGCCCGCCGCTCGATGACGGGCGCAGCTATCGCAGCCGCTATGGTTCGGAAGCGCACAAGGCCGAAGCGCTGCACAAGAGCTTCGACGCCTTGCGCGGCGCGATCGACTATCGCCCGGAAACGCTGGTGTGGAACATTTCGCGCGGGGAAACCGACCGGCTCGACCTTTTGACCGGTGGCGTTCACGGCCAGTTGCCCTACAGCCATCTCATTCTGGCGACGGGCGCGACCGACCGGGTTCTGCCGTTCAAGGGCTGGACCAAGCCCGGCGTTTACACACTCGGCGCATCGCAGACGGCGCTGAAAGCACAAGGCTGCACGATCGGCGAACGCGTGGTGTTCATGGGTTCGGGGCCGCTGCTCTATCTGGTGGCCTGGCAATATCATCATGCCGGTGCCAAGGTTGCAGCCGTTCTGGACACGGCGCCCTTCGCTTCAAAATTCCATCTGGCGCATCTGGCGCTTCATGCCCCGCGCATCGTGGCGCTCGGCGCTTATTACGGCCTGCGCCTGAAGCTTGGCGGCGTGCCGATCCATTATAATGTGCGTCCCGACGAGGTTCTGGGCGAGGGCCATGTCGAAGCCATTCGCTATCGCGTCGGCAAGCGCGAGCGTGAGGTTGAATGCGATGCGCTGGCTTATGGTTTTGCGCTGCGTCCCGAAACCCAGCTTGCCGATCTCGCCGGTTGCGATTTCCGCTTTGAAGAACGCGACCGCGCATGGCTTCCCGCTGCCGACAGGCTTGGTCGCACCAGCCGTATCGGTGTCTATGTGGCAGGCGACGGCGCGGGCATTGCCGGTGCGGATGCCGCCGAAATTCGTGGGGCATTGGCCGCGATTGCCTTGCTGCGCGACAGGGGCCTGCCGTTTGACGAGGGCGCGGAACGAGGTCTTCTCGCGAAGCTCGATCATATCTATCGCGAGCGCCTGATCGTCGAAAAAGCCTTTCCGTTCCCGCGCGACTGGTTCGACACGATTGCTGGCGATGTCACGCTTTGCCGCTGCGAGGAAATCGCGGTGCGCGATGCGCTGGCGGCCATCAGTAACGGTGACGTGCGGGAGATCAACCGGCTCAAGGCGCTTACCCGCGTCGGCATGGGGCGCTGTCAGGGCCGCATGTGCACGGCGGCGGCGGCCGAACTCCTGGCGTCGATGCAGGACAAGACTCCTGCCGAAGCAGGCCGCATCCGCGCTCAGGCGCCGGTCAAGCCGATCCCGCTCGGGTTTGGCGCTCCGGCCAGGGAGGGCGCTTCGTCATGACAAGGCGTCTTCAGGCTGATGCGGTGATTATTGGTGGCGGGATCGTCGGCGGTTCGGCAGCGCTTTTCATGCGCCGGGCCGGCCTGTCGGTCATCCTGCTCGACAAGGGCTTTTGCGGCGCGCAGGCGAGCGGCGTCAATTATGGCGGCGTCCGCAGGCAGGGCCGCGCGCCGGAACAGTTGCCGCTTGCACAGCGTTCACATGCGTTGTGGGCGCGTCTGCCGGAACTCATCGGCATCGACGGCGAATATGTCCGCAGCGGCCATTTGAAGCTTGCCCGCACGGAAGCGCATTTTGCGAAGCTTGAAGCCTATGCGGCGACAGTGCAGCCTCTCGGGCTCGATGTGGAGCTGATCGGCGGCAATGCGATCCGCGAGCGTTTCCCATGGCTGCCGGGCGATGTGGCGGGCGGTTCGCTCTGCGCGGAAGATGGCCATGCCAATCCGCGGCTGGTCGCGCCTGCCTTTGCCCGTGCGGCGCTGGCTGCGGGCGCAACGGTGCTGGAAAATACGCCGGTCATCGAAGCGCGGGAGACCGGCGACGGTTTTGCCATTCTGGCAGGCGAGGGTATCGAAATCCGCTCGCGCCTCCTGTTCAACTGCGCCGGTGCCTGGTCGGACCGGTTCGCGGCCTCGTTCGGCGAGCCGGTGCCGCTCCAGCGCATCTATCCGTCGATGGTCGTGACCGAGCCGATGCCGTTTCGCCTGCCGATGAGCCTTGGCGAAGAGGGCGGCGGTTTCTATGGCCGTCAGGTCACGCGCGGCAATTATGTCATGGGCGGCGGGCGCGGCGCGCCGCTTGAAAACCCGGATTTTTCGCGGCCTTCGGTCAATGCCGCCTCATCCGTGATGCTGCGCGCCATCGAACTTTTCCCGCATCTGAAAAATGCCCAGGTTATCCGCTTCTGGTCTGGCACTGAATCGGAAATGCCGGACGACAATCCGGTCATCGGGCCAAGCAGCCGGGTCAACAATCTCTTTCACGCCTTCGGCTTTTGCGGCGCCGGTTTCCAGACCGGCCCGGCTGTCGGCGCCATTCTTTGCGATCTCGCCGTGCGCGGCGAGACGGAAACGCCGATCGATGCCTTCCGCATCGACCGGTTCGATATGAACTCAAACCACAAAGGGGAGTAGCATGAAGTACATCACCAAAACCGCCCTGTTGGCGCTCGGCCTGTCGGCAGCTTTTGCTTCCGCCGCATCGGCTGAAACCAAGACGCTCTATATCGGCATGAATGGCGGCAATATGGAGAAGGCCTATACCGAGCACGTCCTGCCGGAATTTGAAAAGGCCAATGACGTCAAGGTCGTTGTCGTGCCGGGCACCTCGGCGGATATTCTCGCCAAGGCAACCGCGCAGAAAGACAAGCCGCAGATGCATGTCATGCTGCTCGACGACGGCGTCATGGTGCGCGCGATCAATGCGGGCCTGTGCCAGAAAATCTCCGACGATCCGGTTCTGGCCGACATTCAGCCTGCCGCGCGCCTCAAGGACGACATGGCAATCGGTGTCGATATGGGCATGACCGGCATTGCCTATAATAAGAAGCTTTTCGACGAAAAGGGCTGGGCCGCCCCGACTTCGTGGTTGGATTTCGCCGACGAAAAATATGCGAATGCCGTTGTCTTCCAGTCGGCTTCCGCCTCGACTTTCGGCCTGCATGCCTTCCTGATGTTCAACCGTATTCAGGGTGGCGACGACAAGAACCTCGAGCCGGGCTTCGAGAAGTTCCCCGACATGATCGGCAAGAACGTTCTGGAATTCATTCCGTCTTCGGCCAAGATTTCGGAAATGGTGCAGACCGGCGAAGCGGCGATCTTCCCGCTGACGCCGACGGGCGTCAACAACCTCAAGGACAAGGGCATTCCGGTTGAATATGCGCAGCCGAAGGAAGGCTCCGTCGTCCTCGCCGTGACCGAATGCGTGCTGGCAGGCAACAGCGAGCCCGAACTGAGCCAGAAGCTCGCGCATTACCTGCTTTCCGCCGATGCGCAGAGCAAGGCGCTCGACCATGGCAACGTCATCCCGTCGAACCAGAAGGCCAAGGCCGGTTCGCCGGAAGCACAGGCCAAGCTCGACGCCTTCAACGGCTATATGAAAACGGCCAAGACGCTCGATTGGGATGCCGTCAATGAAGGACGCCAGCAGCTCAACAGCCGTTGGAACCGCACCATCGAAAAGTAAGATCAGCACCATGATCGGAGAAAGCCCGCTTCGGGAAACCGGGGCGGGCTTTTTGTTGTGCAGCCGCTTACGCATTGCCTGCCGATATTGTAGCTTGCGCGCAAATCATCCGGCAAATCGATGGATCGGGGCAAGCGTTGAGAAAAGCGGCAGCATTCGCATTATCTGGAATTCTGGTGACGGCCCCTGCGCTTGCCGAAGACAACTGGAAGCCCGTCGAGGAAATCAAGTTCTACGCCATCGCGGGAAAGACCGGCCCGGAACTTTATGAATCGATCGGCGAGCGCGGCCCGAAGATCGGCGGCGGCAAAACCCGCGTCATCGCCCATACCAGCTATGTGCTGACCTGGGACCGGCAGTTCGACCGCTCCAACAATGCCTGCACGATCCTGTCGGCCACGCCGAAGCTGAAGATCACCTATACGCTCCCCAAGCCCGCGCAGAAGCTGGCCTCACCGGTGAAGGAACATTGGGAAACCTTCTATGAAGGCATTCGCAAGCATGAGCTTGTGCATGGCGACCACGCCAAGGACATGACGCGCGAGATCGTGCGCCGGACCGTGGGCCTGTCCGTTCCAGACGATCCGAAATGCCAGAAGATCCGCAAGGTGCTGATCAAGGAAATCACCGATATGGTCGACATGCAGCGCGCTCAGGGCCGCGCCTTCGACCGCGTGGAGATGGGCAATGGCGGCAATGTCCACCAGCTCATTCTGGCGCTGGTGAACGGCGGCTGAACTTTCTCCAACAGCCCGCGATCCGCATCGAAATCCGCTATTTTGAACCAGACGGAACATTCCATATTTTTATGGAATGTCGGGCCTTGCGCATTTGTTCAAACAGAATGCATTGACTTCCTAACCAGTTAGTACATTTTAAGGAAGGGATGGAGCTGACCGATGCGATTCCGTTCCTCAGTGGGAGCGACTGAGGATTGGATTGCACTCGCGATAGGGCGCTGCCGGAAGCCGGAAGGGCATTCTGACGGGACTTTCGTGGCGCTGGCTGGCCCGGGAACGGTCAAGGACTGTGGGGAAAGCGAAGTTTCACTTCGGATGCATGAGGCATCTTGCCGGTGATGTCGCGTCGCTTTCACCTGAAACCCGAAAAGGGGCCGCAGTCTGCAAGCAATACGCCGGAGGAGGCCAGGAGGAGGCCGGAGGAGGAACGTGAAAGCTTTAGTCGATTTCTATTTTACCGCGGCGCGGTTCGCCATTGCCTGCCTTCTGGGCTGCATGGTCGTGCTTGTGTTCGGCAATGTGGTGCTGCGCTACGCCTTCAATCAGGGCATCACGGTTTCGGAAGAACTGTCGCGCATCTTCTTCGTCTGGCTAACCTTTTTGGGCGCGGTTGTCGCCATGCGCGACCATGCGCATCTGGGCGTGGATTCGCTGGTGCGCCGCCTGTCGCCGGCAGGCGCACGCATTGCGCTGGTCGCAGGTCATATCTTGATGTTCGGCGCGACATGGCTCGTTCTTGCGGGAAGCTGGACGCAGACGCTCATCAATATCCCGACGCTGGCCCCGGCGACGGGCATGTCCATGGGCTGGTTTTATGGTGCAGGGCTGGCCTTTGCCGTGCCCGCGCTCCTCATCATTGCGTGGAACGGTTTCGGCATCGCAGCCGGGCGGATCGACGTCGCCAAAACGCATTTCGTGACGGATAGCGAGGAGCATGTCACGCCCGTCTCGACCGATGAAGATCGCAAATAGGGCGCGCCGATCATGACCTTGCTTATCTTTCTTGCCGCGCTTCTGGTTCCGATGGCGCTCGGCGTCCCGGTTGCCTTTGCACTCATCATCAGCGGCGCGGCGCTGATGATGTATATGGATATGTTCGACGCCCAGATCGTGGCGCAGAACGTGCTGAACGGCGCCGACAGTTTTCCGCTGATGGCGGTTCCCTTTTTCCTGCTTGCCGGAGAAATCATGAATGCGGGCGGCCTGTCGCGCCGCATCGTCAATCTGGCGCTGGTCATGGTGGGCCATGTGCGCGGCGGTCTCGGCTTCGTCGCCATCTTCGCAGCTTGTATCATTGCCAGTCTTTCGGGGTCGGCGGTTGCGGATGCGGCAGCGCTCGGCGCGCTGCTGTTTCCGATGATGCGCAACGCCGGACACGAACCGGGCCGCGCTGCCGGACTGATCGCCTCGGCCTCGATCATCGCGCCTGTCATTCCGCCATCCATCGGTTTCATCCTGTTTGGCGTGGTCGGCGGCGTTTCGATCACCAAGCTTTTCCTGGCGGGTATTGTCCCCGGCCTGATGATCGCCGTCGCGCTGTGCCTGACATGGTTCATTCTTGCACGCCGCGAACAGTTCGAACTGCCGAAGAAGGCCGAACCCGGCGCGCGGATGCGGGCTTTCCTCGACAGCATATGGGCGCTGATGCTGCCGGTTATCATCATTGTCGGCCTTCGCTTCGGTGTGTTCACGCCGACGGAAGCGGGTGTGGTCGCCGCTGTCTATTCGCTGTTCGTCGCCACCGTGGTCTATCGGGAACTGCCGCTTTCAAGGCTCTATCCGGCGATGGTGGACGCGGCGAAGACAACCGCCGTGGTGATGTTCCTCGTTGCCAGCGCCAGCGTTTCGGCCTGGATGATTACGGTCGCCGATGTGCCGGGCGAGCTGGCCGAACTGGTACGGCCCTTGATGGACAATCAGACGCTGCTGCTGCTTGCCATCATGCTGCTGGTTGTTCTCATCGGCATGGCGATGGACATGACGCCGACGATCCTGATCCTGACGCCGGTGCTGATGCCTATCATCAAGGAAGCGGGTATCGATCCGGTCTATTTCGGCGTGCTGTTCATCATCAACAATTCCATCGGCCTCATCACACCGCCGGTCGGCACGGTGCTGAATGTGGTGTGCGGCGTCGCGCGCCTGCCGTTTGAAAAGGTGATGACGGGCGTTCTGCCGTTCCTGATCGCGCAGCTGGTGGTGCTTTTCCTGATGGTGCTGTTCCCGCAACTGGTGACGGTGCCGATGGGCTGGTTCCACTAGAGCGCATCCCGAAAAGTACGAAGCGGTTTTGCGTGAAAACAAAGACAGAATTTTTGAGTGGGAGGAAAACATGAAGAAAATACTGAAGACAATGGCACTGGGCATGGTGCTGCCACTGGCCCTGATGACGACAACGGCCATGGCCGAAATCCGTTCGCAGACGATCAAGTTTGCTGCCGCCAACAGCAAGGGCCACCCGCAGGTCACGGGCATGGAGAAGTTTGCCGAGCTGGTGAAGGAAAAGAGCGGCGGGCAGATCAATGTGAAACTGTTTCCGGGCGGCGTGCTGGGCAGCGATCCGCAGACGCTTTCCGGCTTGCAGGGCGGCGTCGTGGAAATGACGGTGATGAATGCGGGCATCCTGTCCAGCACCGTCAAGGCATTCGAGGCTGTCGATCTGCCATTCCTGTTCAACAGCGGCGAGGAAGCCGACAAGGTGATGGATGGGCCGTTCGGCACCAACCTGATGAAACGCCTTCCCGATACGGGGCTGGTCGGGCTTGCCTATTGGGAACTCGGTTTCCGCAACCTGACCAATAATCGCCACGCCGTCGCAAAACTGGAGGATATTGCCGGGTTGAAGATCCGCACCCTGCAATCGCCGGTGCCGGTTGCCCTGTTCAATACGCTTGGCGCCAATGCGGTGCCGCTGCCCTATACCGAGCTTTACACGGCGCTTGAAACCGGCACGGTCGATGGGCAGGAAAATCCCAATGCCAACATCATCAATGCCAAGTTCTATGAAGTGCAGAAATATCTGACGCTGACCCGCCACCAGTATAATCCGCAGATCGTGATGATCAGCAAGAAGTTCTGGGATCGCCTCAACGATGAGGAAAAGACGGTGATCCAGCAGGCGGCGGTCGAGGCGCGGGATTATCAGCGCAAGGTTTCACGCGAGCAGGATGCGACGGCGCTCGATGAAATCAAGAAGACCGGCATGCAGGTGACCGAACTGACGCCCGAGGAAACCGCGCGCCTGCGCGAAGCGGTGAAGCCGGTCATCGACAAGTTCACCGCCGAAATCGGCGCGGAAACGGTCGATGAGCTCTTTGCCGAATTGAAGAAAGTGCGCGGCGGTAACTAAACCAGTACGGCTCTGTATCCAGGTGATAACAAACAAGACGGTTCCGGGCGGGTTTGCCCGGGACTGGCGGAAAACTCCGGTCCGGCCGGAGACAGGAGCGTGACATGAAGACTTCGATAGCAACCGTCTCCATTAGCGGCGATCTCCAGCAGAAACTGGGAGCCATCGCCAAGGCCGGTTTCGACGGGGTGGAAATTTTCGAGAATGATTTTCTCACCTTTGACGAAAGCCCGCGTCAGGTGGGCCAGATGGCGCGCGACCTGGGGCTTGAGATCACGCTTTTCCAGCCTTTCCGCGATTTTGAAGGCATGCCCGAACCCCTGCGCAGCCGTACTTTCGACCGGGCGGAGCGCAAGTTCGATCTGATGCAGGAGCTGGGCACGGACCTCGTTCTGGTCTGCTCCAACGTGTCGCCCGCCGCCATTGGCGGCATTGACCGCGCTGCGGATGATTTCCGCGAGCTTGGCGAGCGGGCGGCGCGGCGCAATCTGCGCGTCGGATATGAGGCACTTGCCTGGGGGCGCCATATCAGCGACCACCGCGATGCCTGGGAGATCGTGCGCCGTGCCGATCATCCCAATGTCGGGCTGATCCTCGACAGTTTTCACACGCTGGCGCGCAAGATCGACGTGAATTCGATCCGCTCCATTCCGAAGGACAAGCTTTTCATCATCCAGATGGCCGATGCGCCGCTGATCGACATGGATCTGCTCTACTGGAGCCGCCATTATCGCAATATGCCGGGCGAGGGCGACCTGCCGGTGCTGGATTTCATGCGGGCGGTGGCTGCGACCGGCTATGACGGCTATTTCTCGCTCGAAATCTTCAACGATCAGTTCCGTGGCGGATCGCCCGCCACCATCGCCGCCGACGGGCGCCGCTCGCTCATCTATCTGGGCGATCAGGTTCGCCGGGTCGAGCCCGACAACAGGCTGACGGTTGCGGCCATGCCGCCCCGCGCAAAGGTGCACCGTGTCGGCTTTGTCGAGTTTGCTACCCATGCCGACGATGCCGAACGGCTGGTTTCGGCTGTCGGTGCGCTGGGTTTCAGGCTCGCCGGCAAGCATCGCACCAAGGACGTCGCGCTCTACCGGCAAGGCGGCATCAACCTTGTCATCAACACGGATACGCGCGGCTTTGCAAGCTCGGCCTATGCCGTCCATGGCACCGCAGCCTATGCAATGGGGCTTGTGGTGGACGATGCGGCGGAAGCTCATGCGCGCGCCGTTGCGATGGGGGCGGAGAATTTTGAACAGCCCCTCGATCCGGGCGAAATCGCCATGCCCGCCATCCGCGGCGTGGGCGGCGGGCTGGTCTATTTCCTTGACGAGAAGACCGATCTGGCCCGCATTTTCGACATCGAGTTCGAGACCGTCGCAACAGATGAGACGGCGGCAGGTGTCGGCCTCACCCATATCGATCACGTTGCCCAGACGATGAAGTTCGACGAACTTCTGACCTGGCTGCTTTTCTATACCTCGCTCACGGAATCGCGGAAGTCGCCCATGGTCGATATTGTCGATCCGGGCGGTGTCGTGCGCAGTCAGGTGGTGGAAAACGACGAGGGAACGCTGCGCATCACGCTGAACGGCGCGGAAAACCGCCGCACGCTGGCCGGTCGCTTCATCGCCGAAACCTTCGGCTCGGGCATCCAGCATCTGGCCTTTGCAACGGACGATATCTTTGCCACCGCTGCGGCCTTGCGCGACAATGGCTTCCACACGCTGGAAATCTCGCCGAATTATTACGACGATCTGGAAGCGCGCCTCGGTCTCGACCCGGAATTCACCGACCGGCTCAAGGCCGCGAACGTGCTTTATGACAGGGACGAGAGCGGAGAGTATTTCCAGCTCTATAGCCCGACCGACGATCAAGGCTTCTTTTTCGAAGTCGTGCAAAGGCAAGGCTACAAGGGTTACGGCGCGGCCAATGCGATCTTCCGCATTGCGGCGCTGCGGCGCTACATGCGCCCGGCGGGCATGCCGAAAAGTGCAGCGGCACTTTGAACGCTGAGGAGAAGACTATGGCAAAGGCGCTCGCCAAGGCGCAGCCGCGCAAGAACGACCCCGACGCAACGCGCGAGAATATTCTCGACATTGCGGCGCGCGAGTTCGTGGCATCGGGGTTTTCCGGCGCGCGCGTCGATGAAATTGCAGCGCAGACCCGCACGTCCAAGCGCATGATCTATTATTATTTCGGCAGCAAGGAGGGGCTTTATCTCGCCGTGCTGGAACGCGCCTACGGAAAGATACGCGCGCTCGAAAGCTCGCTGTCGCTCGACGATCAGGACCCGGAATCCGCCATGCGCAGCCTGGTGGAAAGCACTTTCGACCATGACGATGCCAATCCTGATTTCGTGCGCCTGGTCGCGGTGGAAAATATTCACCGCGCCGAACATATGGAACGTTCCGACGTCCTGTCGCGCCAGAATGTCACCATTCTGGAGACGATCGAGAAAATCCTGGAGCGCGGGCGCGAGCAGGGCGTCTTCCAGCGCCGCATTTCCGCGCTCGACCTTCACATGCTGATCAGCGCGCAGTGCTTTTTCCGCGTGTCCAACAGGCATACGTTCGGCGCGATCTTCGGCACCGACCTGATGGCGTCCGACGTGAAGGCGCGGCATCGCCGCCTGATCAGCGACACGATCATCGCCCTTTTGAAAAGCCCGGAATAACGGGGGTCGGCGCGCCGTCCGATCCTGTGGAGAATGGAATTGAGAAGTGAAGTGACGAAACGCCGTGTGCATGTGGGTCTGATCGGCGCGAATATCCAGCGCTCGCTTTCGCCGGCGATGCATATGCGGGAAGGCGAGGCAGCCGGTCTCGACTATCGCTACGATATCATCGATATTGCCGGCAACGGGCGTTCGGCGCACGATCTGCCGGCCCTTGTCGCGGAGGCCGAGGCTGCGGGTTTTTCCGGGCTCAACATCACCCATCCCTGCAAGCAGGCTGCGGTGGCGCTGGTCGACGAGCTTTCGCCGCATGCGTCCGCCTTGCAATCGATCAATACGGTGGTGTTTTCCGATGGCAGGCGCATCGGTCACAACACGGACTGGTGGGGCTATGCGGAAGGGTTTCGCCGCGGCCTGCCGGACGCGTCGCTGGCGCGTGTCGTGCTGCTCGGCGCGGGCGGGGCAGGCGTTGCCGTCGCCTATGCGCTCGCCGAAATGGGTACGCGGGAAGTGCACATCTTCGACCTCGATGCCGCGAAGGTCGATGCGGTCATCAGCAAGCTTGTTGCGGTGCAGCCGGAATGCAGTTTCATCGCGGGTTCCGATCTGGAGGGAACGCTGGCGGGCGCGTCCGGTCTGGTCCACGCCACGCCGACAGGCATGGATGCGCATCCCGGACTGCCGCTTGCGCCCGCGCTGGTGCAGCCTCACCTCTGGGTTTCGGATATCGTCTATTTCCCCTTGCAGACGCCGCTGGTCCGGCTTGCGAAAGAGCGCGGATGCCGCGTGCTCGACGGCGGCGGCATGGCCGTGTTTCAGGCGGTTGGCGCGTTCGAACTCTTCAGCGGCATGAAAGCCGATCCGGACCGGATGCTTGCCCATTTCGCGCAGCTGCAGGCGCGGAACTGACCTCGCCCGCCTCATTTCAGATTGCCGTTTCAAAAGGTGCGCCGGCCTGCCGGCGCGCCTTTTTTCATTCAGTGGCCAATCCAAAATTGATGACGCATCATTTCCAGATCGTTTATTAAAAATATCCGGATTGTTGACAATATTTCGGTTGCGTGTTTAGCTTAAGAAATCCTTTCTCCGCCAAATGAGAGAAAGGTAAGCTAAGCAAGGGGAACTAAAATGATTACTAGACGCGCAGTTGTTAAGACTGCGGCGCTTGGCGCCGTTTCTATATTTGCGCTCATGTCCGCGTCGACCTCCCAGGCGGCGGACAAGGAGCTCAAAATCGGTTTCGTCGGTGTTACCAGTGGCCCGGCGGCGGCCTGGGGCACATCCAATGTTCGCTCGATGCAGGTTCGCGCCGATTGGCTCAATGAGCAGGGCGGCGTGAAGATCGGCGACGATAATTACAAGATCAGGATCGTCACCTTCGACGACCAGAAGGACCCGAAGCGCGCCATCGCCGGCATGGAAAAGATGGCGCAGGAAGGCGTCCATTACGTGGTTGGTCCGAACGTGGATGACGGTGCCGCCGCAGTCCGCCCGGTGGCGGAAGCCAAGGGCATCATCTATTTCCCTTATTCCTTCCCGAAGGAACTTTATACGCCACCGGCGTCAAACGCCGTTCTCGGCATGATCGCCAACTATCAGTCCGGTCCGGCGATTTACAAATATCTGAAGGAAAACAATGGCATCAAGACGGTTGCCTTCGTGGCCGCCAATGAATCCGATCCGCTCAGCCAGCGCGACAGCGGTATCGAGGCGGCCAAGGCGCTCGGTCTGGAAGTGGTGTCGGCCAACGATGCCTATCAGAACGACACGCGCGATTTCACGCCCGTCCTGACGCCGATCGTGATGCAGAAGCCGGACCTGCTGGTTCTGTCGGGTGTTGCCCCGGGCAATGCGCCGCTCTTGATCCGCGCCGCGCGCGAGCTGGGCTATCAGGGCTTCATTTCCACCGAAACCGCGCAGGACGCCAAGGTCCTTGAAGAAGGCGCGGGCGAGCTGGCAAACGGCTTTATCTCAGTAGGCGGCGCCTCCACGCCGGAAATAGCATCGGATGTGATGAAGGAATTCGTCGATCGCTATACCAAGGCCTATGGCGAATATAATGACGAGTCCAACACCAAGGTCTATGCGCTGGAATACATCGTGGGGACACTGAAGGCCAATCCGGCGGCAGTCGACAATGTCGAGGAATTCAAGAAGACCATGGACACGTTCTCCGCGCCCAATCCTTTCGTCAAGGGCGATGGCGACGGTTCCAAGCTGACCTATGTCGGCACCTCGTCTTTCAGCCAGAAGCGGCAGATTGGCATTCCGATGGTCGTCACCGAATACAAGGACGGCAAGTTCGAAACGCTGTTCGTCGGTCAGGTCGATTAACCGATCGGCCTGAAAAGCCCGAAGCGGAGGAGGGGGTACTTCCGCTTCGGGCCTCCCAATCGTCAGGAACTGTCAGGGAGCTTTGGCCTGTCCGGAGCTCCGCCGAGGGAGTTTGCCTTCATGGAACAAGTGATAGCCAACGGGCTATATCTGGGTGCGCAATATGCACTGATCGCGTTGGGTCTGACGCTGATCTTCGCGCTCATGAACGTCCTCAATTTCGCGCACGGCCAGATGTATGTGCTGGGCGGTTTCGTCACCTACACGGTTTATGGGCAGCTCGGTCTGCCGTTTGTCGTTGCTCTCGTGGCCTCTGCCGTCACCTTGATGATCGTGGGCGCGCTGATCGAAAAGCTTCTCTTCCGACCGGTCATCAAACGCAGTCTGCGCGAGGAAAGCACGATGCTGCTCGCCGCTGCCGTCGCTTTTTTCCTTGATGCGGTGATCCTGCTTCTGTTCGGCGAAAAACAGCGCGGCGTACCGAAGATCGTCAACGGCGTCTTCGTGTCCGACTGGCTGATAATGCCATATGACCGCATTCTGATCGGTGTGCTTGCCGTGGTTTTCATCGCAGCCTTCGTTCTTTTCATGCAGTACACAAAACCCGGCCGCGCCATGCGCGCGCTTGCACAGGACCGCGTGGCTGCACAGTTGATGGGCGTGAACGTCGACCGCTATTCCATGATCGGTTTCGCGCTGGGGGCCATGCTTGCGGGGCTTGTCGGTGGACTGCTGGTCGCCATTACCGGTGTCAATTCCGGCATTGGCGGCGCCGTATCCATCAAGGCCTTCATGATGGTGATGATCGGCGGCGCCGGCGTGGTCAGCGGGGCGATTGCCGGCGGCTTCATCCTCGGCATGATGGAATCCGTCGGACTGACGGTGCTGCGTTCCTATGGCGACATCACCTATCTGGTCATCTTCGCCGCATTGATGGTGTTCCTGAGCATCCGTCCGAACGGGCTCATGGGCAAGCCGTGGGGTTGAGGAGGCAATCATGACCAGGACGACAAAGCTTATCGGCATTGCTGCCTTTCTTGCCCTGATCTTCATCGGCATTCCGGTGCTGATCGAAGTAACGGGACGGCACGACCTTTATTATACACTGACTTCGGTCGCGCTTCTCTCCATCGTCAGCGGCGGGGTGTGGCTTACCTTCTATATCGGCCGCATCAATATCGGCCAGGGCGCCTATGCTCTCATGGGCGGCTATGTGTCGGCGATCCTGATGGTGAAATATGGCGTCTCCTTCTGGCTGACGCTGCCCATTGCGGGGCTGTTCTGCGCGTTGGCCAGCATCCTGATCGGGCTGCCGATCCTGCGGTTGCGCGGGGTCTATTTCGCCATGGTCACGCTGGTACTGACGGAAGTCGCCCGCCTGCTCGCCATGGCGCTGCCGATCACCAACGGCGCCAAGGGAATGGTCAGCATTCCCATGCCGGGCGGCATATCGCTGTTCGGCCTGACGATCCTGCCGGATTTCGCAACCTTGCAGAACCCGCGTGCGGCCTTCTATTTCGTGTCCATCGTGCTGATGGTGCTTTGTTTTGCCGGGCTATACCGCCTCGTCAATTCGCGCATTGGCGGTTTATGCCAGTCATTGCAGCAGAATGAGGAACTTGCCTCGTCGATCGGCGTCAATATCACCAATCTGCGCGTGCTGGCCTATGCGATCTCGTCTTTCCTCGGCGGGCTTGGCGGCGCGATGTTCGTCGCGATTTCGCAGTCGATCTACCCGTCGAGCTTCACCGTCACGGATTCGGTCAATTTCATGCTCAACTGCTTCCTGGGCGGGCTTGGCTATGTGTTCGGGCCGATCATCGGGACTTTCGTTCTCTACTTCGGCTGGGATTTCCTGTTTCAGACCGGCAAGTTCCAGCTTCTCATCTTCTCCAGCGTTCTCATCATCCTGATGCTGTTCCTGCCTAACGGGCTTCTCAGCCTCAGACTGTCCGGCAAAAAGGGAGCGGGGTCATGAGCGATCTTCTGGAAGTCAGGAACCTCACGAAACGCTTCGGCGGACTGGTGGCGGTCAATGATGTCTCCTTTTCAGTGCGGGAAAAGGAAATCCTGTCGGTCATCGGGCCGAATGGCGCGGGCAAGTCCACGCTGTTCAAGCTGATTGCGTCGTTCCTCAATCCCACGACTGGCGAGGTTCGCTTCAATGGCGAACGCATATCGGGTCTGGCGCCGCATATCGTGGCGCGCAAGGGCGTGGTGCGCACCTTTCAGGAAACGACGATCTTCAAGGGCATGACGGTGCGCGACAATGTGATCGTCGGCCACCACCTGCGCGCCAAGGCGAGTTTCCTCGGTTGTTATATAGGGTCGAGCCTCGCGCGTCGCGATCAGGAGGAGTTCGGACGCTCGGCGGATGAAATCCTGCAATTCCTCGGCCTTTGGAAGCAGCGGGACGAGGTGGCGCAGAACCTGCCGCACGGCCATTTGCGGGCGCTTGGCATTGCCATCGGTCTCGCCACTGATCCGAAGATCCTGCTTCTGGACGAACCTTTTGCCGGGATGAACCACGACGAAACCGTCAAGGCGGTGGAAATGGTGCGCGCGGTCCGCGACCGGGGCGTCACGGTGCTGCTGGTGGAACATGACATGCCGGCCGTGATGAATATTTCCGACCGGATCGTGGTCATCAATTTCGGGCAGAAGATCGCGGAAGGAACGCCGAAGCAGATTCAGGAAAACGAGAAGGTGATTGAAGCCTATCTCGGCGCAGAAGACGAAACGATTGGATATTGATCATGGCAGAGCTTCTCAAAGTATCCGATGCCGAACTCTATTACGATCATGTCTATGCGCTGAAGGGCGTTTCGCTGAGCGTTCAGGAAGGAGAGACTGTCGCGCTGATTGGCGCCAATGGCGCGGGCAAATCCTCCATCCTGCGGGCGATCACGGGGCTGAAGAAGATCCGCAAGGGCGAAATCCATTATGAGGGACGCCGGATCGACGGCACGCGGTCTGACGAGATTGTCAGGATGGGGATTGCGATGGTGCCGGAAGGCCGTCGCGTCTTTCCCTATATGAGCGTGCGCGACAACCTCATGATGGGTGCGTTCACCCGCTCCAGCAAGGCGGATATCGCCAACACGCTGGAGATGGTTCTGGGGCGGTTTCCGCGCCTGAAGGAGCGCTATTCGCAAGCCGCAGGCACGATGAGCGGCGGCGAGCAGCAGGCGCGCGCTCATGGCCAAGCCGAAGCTTCTGCTGCTGGACGAGCCCTCGCTTGGGGTCGCGCCGAAGCTGGTGCAGGACATTGCCCGCTCCATCGTCGCCATCAACCGCGACGAGAAGGTGAGCGTTCTTCTGGTCGAGCAGAATTCGCGCATGGCGCTGCGCATCTCGCAACGCGCCTATGCCCTGACGACCGGCAAGATCGTGCTTTCCGGCAATTCGGAAGAACTGGCGACGGACGACCGGGTCAAGAAACTCTATCTCGGCGGCGAAATCTGACCGCCTGGGCTGCGACTAGGCAGAGCGCCGTTCCCGGCGCTCTGGACCATCCACAACGACAACAAATATTTCGATGGTTCGAGGAAAATGGAAATACTTGTCATCAACCCCAATACGACTGCATCGATGACGCACAAGATCGGCGAGGCGGCGCGCAGCGTGGCTGGTGCCGGCACGACAATCATGGCGATCAACCCGGCCGATGGCCCGCCCAGCATCGAAGGATATTTCGACGAGGTCTTCGCCATTCCCGGCATGATCGGGGAAATGCAGAAACATCCGACCGCGGATGCCTGCGTGATTGCCTGCTTCGACGATACCGGCCTCGATGCGGCGCGCTGCGCCGGAACCATGCCGGTGATCGGTATCGGTGAGGCCGCATTCCATATGGCGAGCCTGATTGCCGGAAAGTTCAGCGTCGTCACCACATTGTCGCGTTCGGTACCCGCCATCGAGCATAATCTTGCGCGCTATGGCCTTATCTCGCGTTGCGCCCGGGTTCGGGCCAGCGACGTGGCTGTGCTCGATCTCGAAATTCCGGGATCGGATGCACGCAACAAGGTTTCCAGCGAGATCGCCAGGGCTGTTCGGGAAGATCATGCCGAAGCGATCGTGCTTGGTTGCGCAGGCATGGCCGACCTTGCGGCGTCCCTTTCGAGGGAGCATGGACTGCCGGTCATCGACGGGGTGACCTGTGCGGTGAAACTGTGCGAAAGCCTCGTGGGCCTCGGTCTTAAAACATCGAAGCTGGGCGGCTATCAGCTGCCGCGATTGAAGGGTTTTCAGGGCATTTTTGAACCCTTTTCGCCGCGACATTGAGGCATGGCGGCGGGATGGAACCGATATGCCGTTTTTCTGAATGATTTTACCGGGGTTTGTGGATCAAAATTAGCGGGATTGTTGACACTCGCGGGACCTCTGTCCGATATGTAAGCGAGGGCAAATATTTGGGCATATATAAGCTGTAGCGCCTGACCGCATCGACCGGGGGGCAGCTTCTACTGGAAGACAATGAATCTGGCTGAGACGAACATGACAGACCTAAACGGCAGCGGAAATGCGCGCTGGCTTCCGGTCTATAACGGCCTGCGCGAAGCGGTTGTGAGCCATCGTCTGCTTCCCGGCACCAAGCTGCCGGAGGACGAACTGGCGACGATATATTCCGTCAGCCGCGCCTTCGTGCGTTCTGCCTTGCAGGCGCTGGCGCATGACAGGCTCGTGCGTCTGGAACCCAATCGCGGTGCCTTCGTGGCCGAGCCGTCACGCGAGGAAGCGCGCGAGGTGTTCGAGGCACGCCTTCTGATCGAGCCGGAGGTGGCTGCGCTGGCGGCAAAGGTCGTCAAGCCCCGGCAGGTCAAGCAGCTGCGCCAGCATCTCCACGACGAGCATGAGGCGCTTCATGCCGGACGCGACAGCGAGGCGATCATGCTGTCGGCGCTCTTTCACACGCATCTGGCTGCGATTTCGGGCCATTCGATCCTGGCGGGTTTTGTGGGCGATCTGTTGCCGCGTTCGTCGCTCATCATCTCGCTCTATTGGGAACGGCGCGAAACGACCTGCCAGAGCGATGCGCATCACGCGCTGGTCGACGCGATTGAAAAGCACAGAAGCGAGGAGGCCGCGGCGTTGATGAAAACCCATATCCTCGATCTGCTGGCAGGGCTCAATCTGGAGCGTGTCGAAAAAGAGCAGAAACGCCTTTCCGATATTCTGCGCTAAAATATGCCTATCAATAAACTGTCCGCTTAAAAAATGGACGCAAGGATAAGTTTCCGGATTCTATGCTAACGACTCCGGTCTCCAGCGCCGCTATCTTCAATCATCCGATAGAGCAAGCATAAACCACCGAACAGCACGCTTCTATTCAAGCGCGTTGATGGAGCTGCTTTGCGTTTTACTGGATGGCGCAATTGAAGAATTGGCGTTGGAGGTTCTCGTGAATATAAACTTCAGATCGTCGGGTATATCTGCTGCGCGCATGTCGACACGGCGCATTCTTGTCGCAGGCGGAGCAGGATTTCTCGGTTCCCATCTTTGCGAGCGTCTTCTGAACGAAGGAAACTTCGTCATCTGCGTCGATAATTTTTCGACGGGACGGCTTGAGAACCTGCGCAATCTCCTGCGTTACGACACGTTCAGCTTCGTGCGCCACGATATCGTCAACCCGATCGATCTGCCGGTGGACGAGATCTACAATCTGGCATGCCCGGCTTCGCCGCCGCATTATCAGGCCGATCCGGTGCATACGATGAAGACAAACGTTATCGGATCGCTCAACCTGCTTGAGCTGGCAGCGCATTACCAGGCCCGGATTTTCCAGGCATCGACTTCGGAAGTCTATGGCGACCCGCAGACGCATCCGCAGCCGGAAGCCTATTGGGGCAATGTCAATTCCTTCGGTCCCCGGTCCTGCTATGACGAAGGCAAGCGCTCGGCCGAAACGCTGTTCTACGATTTTCACAAGCAGTATGGCGTCGATATCCGCATCGTGCGCATCTTCAACACCTATGGCCCGCGCATGCGGCCCGATGATGGGCGCGTCGTGTCGAACTTCATCGTCCAGGCGCTCAAGCGCGAAGACATCACCATCTATGGCGATGGCTCGCAGACCCGTTCCTTCTGCTATGTCGACGACCTGATCGAAGGCTTCAGCCGGCTGATGAACAGCCAGATCCAGAAGCCCGTCAATCTTGGCAATCCGGGGGAGTTCACCGTGCGTGAACTGGCCGAGCAGATCATTGCGCTGACAGGTTCGTCCTCGCGCATCGTCTATCGTCCGCTGCCGACCGACGATCCGCGCCAGCGCCGCCCCGACATCATGCTCGCCAAGCGCGAGCTTGGCTGGGAGCCGCAGATTGCGCTTGCCGAAGGCCTGAAGCAGACGATCGCCTATTTCGAACGCCAGCTTGTCAGGCCAACGGGCGAGCTTTTCGAGGTGGCGAGATGACACGGCGGACTATCCTCGTCACCGGCGGCGCTGGTTTCATCGGCAGCCATACGGCAAAGCTTCTGCACGAGAGCGGATTTTCGCCGGTCGTTTACGACAATCTGTCGACGGGTCACCGGTCCTCCGTGCGCTGGGGCGAGTTTGTCGAGGGCGACACGCTTTCTCAAGATCAGCTTGTCGCCGCAATCAGGAGCTTCGAGCCAGCAGCCATCATCCACTTTGCGGCCTCGGCCTATGTGGGGGAATCCGTCACGGACCCGGCGAAATATTATCGCAACAATGTCGGCGGCATCCAGTCCGTTCTGGAGGCGAGCCGCCTGACGGGCGGACGCCCCATCATTTTCTCGTCCAGTTGCGCCACCTATGGCATCCCGGATGTCCTGCCCATCCGCGAAGGCGAAACGCAGCGCCCGATCAATCCATATGGCCGCACGAAGCTGATCGCGGAACATATGCTGGCCGACTATTCCGCAGCCTATGGCATGCCCTATGCGGCGCTGCGCTATTTCAATGCCTGCGGGGCCGATCTGGATGGCGAGCTTGGCGAAAAGCACGAACCCGAAACGCATCTGATACCGCGCGCCATGCTGGCAGCGGCGGGAAAGGCGGATTGCCTCGAAGTTTATGGCGACGATTACGAAACGCCGGATGGCACCTGCATCCGCGACTATATTCATGTAGTCGATCTGGCGCGGGCGCATGTGCTTGCGGTCGAGCATCTCCTGAATGGCGGCGGAAACCTAGTCCTTAATCTGGGAACCGGGCGCGGAACGTCGATCCGGGAAATCGTGGATGCGATAGACCGGCTTACCGGACGCACGGTGCCTGTCGAAATGCGCCCGCGCCGGGCGGGCGACCCGCCGGTGCTTTATGCTGATCCGTCGGAGGCTGCGGCAAAGCTCGGCTTCCGCACGCTCCATTCCGACCTCGACACGATCATCCGCACGGCTGCGCCCTTCTTTGGGCTGGAGATGCGGCCATGACACGGCGCTATCTTCATCCGGCCATTGATACGGACGAACCGGAACCCTTGCTGGCGCCGATCTTTACGGGACGCAAGCGGGTGGAATATGTGGTGGGCATCATCCTCTGGGCTGTTGCCATCGCCTATTTCTGGCAATGGTGGTTCATCAGCGCCAAGCACAATCACCTGCTGGGTTCCATTCTGGTGACGGCACTTCTGGCATGGATCACGATCCTTCCGCTTTACTTCATCACGATTTTCTTCCACGCGGCGCGACCGACCGGGCCGCTTCGCATCCCCGCCGGAAGCCGCGTCGCCATGGTCGTCACCAAGGCACCGTCGGAGCCGTTCGAAGTGGTGGCTGAAACATTGCGCGCCATGCTGGCGCAGGATGTGCCGCACGATACATGGCTTGCCGATGAGGACCCTTCGCCTGCAACGCTCGCCTGGTGCCGCGAGCATGGCGTGTTCGTGTCTACGCGCAAGGGGCGTGCCGACTATCATCGGCAGAGCTGGCCCCGCCGCACCCGGTGCAAGGAAGGCAATCTGGCCTTCTTCTACGACCATTATGGCTATGAGCGCTATGATTTCGTCTCGCAGCTCGATGCCGATCATGTGCCGGAGCCGGGCTATCTCTTCAACATATTGCGGCCCTTCGCCGATCCTGCGGTCGGTTATGTTTCGGCACCGAGCATTTGTGATCGCAATGCGCGTGAAAGCTGGTCGGCGCGCGGACGCCTTTATGTGGAAGCCAGCATGCATGGCTCGCTGCAGGCCGGTTACAATGGCGGGTTCGCCCCAGTCTGCATCGGTTCCCATTATGCGGTGCGCACGGCAGCGCTGAAGGAAATCGGCGGACTCGGACCGGAACTGGCCGAGGATCATTCCACGACCCTGTTCATGAATGCGCATGGCTGGCGGGGCATTCATGCGCTGGACGCCATCGCTCACGGCGACGGTCCGCGCACCTTCGCCGATCTTGTGACGCAGGAATTCCAGTGGTCGCGCAGCCTTGTGATGATCCTGCTGCAATATACGCCAAAGCTGATCGGGCGGTTGCCGCTGCGCCTCAAGATCCAGTTCCTGTTCTCGCAACTCTGGTATCCGCTCTACGCATTCTTTCTGGCGCTGACATTCGTTCTGCCGATAGCCATCCTGATCTATGGCGATAATTTCGTGAGCGTCACCTACCCGGCCTTCCTGATGCACTTCATGCCGCAATCGCTCGTAATTCTGGTGCTGGCATTCTGGTGGCGGTCGAGCAAAACGTTCCGCCCGGTGGACGGCAGGATTTTCAGCTGGGAGGCGATGCTGTTCCTGCTGGCGCGCTGGCCGTGGGTCCTGGCTGGAACCTTCGCCGCTTTCCGCGACTGGCTGACCGGTTCCTTTGTCGATTTTCGCGTCACGCCGAAAGGTTCATCCGAGGTCGATCCGGTGCCGCTGCGGGTGATCGCTCCCTATGCGCTGATCTCTGGCCTGTCCATCCTGCCGGTCCTCTTCGTCAACGATGCCGACCAGACGCGCGGCTTCTTCATCTTCGCCATCATCAACGCGTGTTTCTACCTGTTCCTGATGGCGATGATCGTCATCCAGCACACGCGTGAAAATCAGGTGCGGATGACGAGCCGTCTCTATCGGCCCGCCATGGCATGCAGTTTTACGGCGCTCGTGGCGCTGACCGGCTTCACGACCGCGGAACGCGGACGCGACGGCATTGAGGCTCTCAGCTGGGGCACGAAAAGCTTCACGATCTTCGATGACCGCTTCTCGGTAGCCGGGGCCGGCAGAGGCGGGCGGGACGTCCACAGGACAATCTTCAATCCACGCTGGCGCGCGAGCGCTGCCGGCACAGCAAACTAGGCGAAAGGCGCGACGATTATGAAGATCGCTGTCATCGGTACAGGATATGTCGGACTGGTCAGCGGCGCGTGTTTCGCAGGTTGGGGACACGAGGTCGTCTGCGTCGACAAGGATGCCCAGAAGATCGCCCGGCTGGAGCGCGGCATCGTCCCGATTTATGAGCCGGGACTGGACGAGCTGGTGGAACGCAATTTCGCTTTCGGACGGCTTGGCTTCACCACCGATCTGGCGGAAGCCGTCAAGGGAGCGGCGCTCGTTTTCATCGCTGTGGGAACGCCGGCGCGCGCTGGCCATGGCGATGCAGACCTGTCCTTCGTCTATATGGCCGCCCGCGAACTGGCGCCGCTGATCGACGATCACAGTGTCGTGGTGATCAAGTCCACCGTTCCCGTTGGCACCGGCGATGTGGTGCAGAAGATCATCGGCTCGGTCAGACGGCCGGGAAGCTTTTCCGTCGCATCCAACCCGGAGTTTCTGCGCGAGGGCGTCGCCATCAGCGACTTTCTGGAGCCGGACCGCGTGGTCATCGGCGTCGAGGATGAACGCGCGCGTTCCATGCTGGTCGCCCTTTACGCCCAGCCGCTCGAAACCCGGAAGACGCCGATCCTGATCACGCGGCGGCGGACGGCGGAACTCATCAAATATGCCGCCAATGCCTTTCTCGCCACCAAGATCACCTTCATCAACGAGCTGGCGGATCTGTGTGAGGAGGTGGGGAGCGATGTCAACGAACTGGCGCTTGGCATGGGCCTCGACAAGCGTATCGGGACGGGATTTCTCAATGCAGGGCCGGGTTATGGCGGCTCCTGCTTCCCGAAGGATACGATTGCGCTGCTGCGCACCGCCCAGGATCACGGGGTTGCCCTGCGGCTGGTCGAGGAAACGGTCACGGTCAATGAAGCGCGCAAGCGCCGCATGGCGCTGAAGGTGCTGGATGCGCTTGGCGGCAGCGTCGAGGGACGGGCGATCGCCATTCTCGGCCTTACCTTCAAACCCGATACGGACGATATGCGGGACGCACCGTCGATTCCGCTCATCGAAACCCTGCAGCGCTTCGGCGCCAGCATTCGCGCCTATGATCCGGCCGGAATGGATAACGCCCGCCGCCTGCTCAGCGACGTCGAGTTCCATGACGATCCTTATGACTGCCTGCACATGGCCGACGCCGCCGTCGTCGTGACCGAATGGGACAGTATTCGCAAGCTCGATCTCGTCCGGGTGAAGCAGATCATGCGGGACGCCGTAATCATCGACCTGCGCAATGTCTTTTCACCGGCGATTGCCGGGAATCTGGACTTCCGGATTTCGACAATCGGCCATCCTGTTCAACAGCGGCAGGAAAGAAGAGCAACAAACGTTCTGCCGCAGGCGCGCATCCGTCAATCGCAAGAACCTTTGGCGGGTGCGCGCAACCTCAAGGTCGTGGGAGGTTCAAATGAAACATTCGATGTTTGAGGGCCGACAGACCCTATCGTTGCGGGGAAGAGGCGTTCTGCCATTCTTCGCCGTGCTTGCCGGACTGAGCGCGCCAGCCAGTGCAGCACCGTCCGCCAAGGATGTCTTGCCTGACGGTGCCCGCGCGATGACACCTGCCGAGCTTTACATGCTCTATCATGACAAGAGCTGGCAATGGGCCGACGGTTCCGGGCGCATGGAAAGCCAGAACCGCCGGTTCACCGCGCGGGTCGATGGCGAGAAGGGCAAGGTCTGGGCCGAGGGTCGCTGGCGCATCACATGGTCCGGGCAGATGTGCTTCGATGCGAAGTGGCATATGGATGAGGGCGTTTTCCCCAACAAGACCTGTTTCTCCCACCGCATCGCCGATGGGACCATCTATCAGAAACGCGAGCCCGATGGCGTCTGGTATGTCTTTCGCCATGCTGGCGGAAACAAGGATGACGAGGCGCGCAAGCTCGTTTCCAACGAAACAACAACATCAGACACGGAAGCGCTGAATCTGGCGCTGCCCGTCGCCCAATCACCGACGCAATAAGGAGGCGGCGATGAAAACCTCTTACAAAATAGCAATGGCCGTTCTATGCGGAGGGCTGCTTTCAACGGTCGTTTATGCGGCGAGCGGTGTTTCTGGCGCCAATGTCGATACCCGCAACATGTTCCACGACAAGCGCCCGGTCATAACCCCGCAATCCATCACATTCGGAGCCTACGATCCGCATGGGGATTTCACCAACGATCCCAATTCGCGCATCGAGCATCTGTTCCTTCCGTGGGAGGATGTGGACCTGACGAGCCTTTCGGCGGCGGATGCCTATGCGCAGGAACGGGGCCGGGAGCTGCTGATCACCGTGGAACCGTGGTCATGGGCCCGCGACTGGCGCGTTGCGCCGGACAATCTCCTGAGCGGCATCGTCAGTGGCCGTTATGATTCAAACATGGCTGCCGTCTGTTCCGCCGCTTCCAAGCTGAAGAGCCCGGTCACCATTCGCTGGGCGCAGGAAATGGACGACAAGACCGGGCAGTTCACCTGGTCCTACTGGCCCGCGCAGGGCTATATCCGCGCTTATCAGCATGTCGTCAACGTCTGCCGCAAATCGCTGCCGCACGCCAAATATATGTGGTCGCCCAAGGGAGAAGAGGGGCTTGAGGCCTATTATCCGGGCGATGGCTTTGTCGACGTGATCGGCCTGTCGGTGTTCGGTTACGAGCCCTACGATATGCTTGAACTGGGACATGCCTCTTCCTTCGTGGAACGCGCAAAGCCGGGCTATGACCGGGTGGTGGGTTTCGGGAAGCCGATTGTCATTGCCGAACTCGGTTACGAAGGAAGCGACGCCTATGTCCGCGCCTGGGCGCAGGAGACCAACAAGCCGCAACCCGAATTTCCGGCGCTGACGGCGACCGTCTACTTCAATGACCGCGAAGTCTATCCGTGGCCACGCGGCGTAGGACGGCCCGATTGGCGGGTTGCAAACCATCCGCTCGATTGATCTCAAAGGCGGGTCAATTTGCGCTCCAACATCTGAACAGGATTACGACAATGTTTTCGATCCGTTTGAGAACCGTCAGCGCGGCGCTGGCCGTACTTCTTCTGGCAGGCGCTGCGGAAGCGGCGCCGAAGCAGAAGGCCGACGATGCAGTCGCCCTCAAGGCCGCGGCGGCATCGCCCTTGTCAGCCGGCGCGCTTGAAGCGCTTTATTCCGGCAGGACGTGGAAATGGAAGGATGGCGGCGGCTATTTTTCCGCCGACAGGCATCGTTTCATCGCCTGGTCGCAGAAGGGCAGGGCGTGGTCTTATGGACAGGGGCGCTGGTATGCCACAGATAGCGGCAAGCTCTGCCTGCAGGCCTATTGGACCAGCAAGACGGGCGGCGGCAGCGACACGACCTGCTTCCTCCATCGCCAGAAGAACGGCGTCATCTACCAGAAACGTTCGCTGGGCGGCACATGGTACGTGTTCCGCAGCAATCCGCCGCGCCCGACCGACGAGGCCGCCAAGCTCCTGCGCGGCGACCTGATAAGCAAGGGACTGGCGCGCATGAAAGCCAACGCGAGCTGATCGCGGGGCAAGCATGCCGGCTCGCCGATCTGTATGGAGTTGCGGCGAGCCGGTGTGACTGGCGCTTTTCGCGCTTCACCCTAGTTGCGGTTGAAGCAGCGGGATTTCTGCCCGAAGCCGCTCGGCGTGCACACAAGGGAGGTGCCGCTCGCATATTGCGAGGCGGAAACCCTGATGACCTTTGCCGATCCCGGCTTGTTGTAGCGAACCTGGCCGTCAGTCCGGACCTTGGCAAGATAAACGGAAACCGTCTCGCCTTTCTGCTTGCGGGCATCCTTGGCTTCGGCACCTGCCGTCAGGCACAGTGACGCGGACAGTCCCACGACGATTGCGACAGCCCATTTCAAGCTTTCGCGGCGCGCAGTATATGCAAATACATTGTTCATGCGATTGCCTCCGGTTGTTATTACCGTGCTTTCTATCGGATGCGTTTTAATATTCTGGCCGGATTTTCCTGAAAATTTTCATCAAATGGGATGCAATTAACTTCGTCTGCAGGCCGTGCCGAAGCGGCGCTTTCGCCTTGCAAGAAAATAGCGGCTGCCGGTCCG
This sequence comes from Ochrobactrum sp. AP1BH01-1, assembly GCF_018066705.1. Lineage (NCBI taxonomy): Bacteria > Pseudomonadati > Pseudomonadota > Alphaproteobacteria > Hyphomicrobiales > Brucellaceae > Ochrobactrum > Ochrobactrum sp. AP1BH01-1. Next base: position 456,859 of record NZ_JAGPOU010000004.1, read on the forward strand.
AACGGATAGCTGACAGACAATGTTCCGGCTTATTTTGATTTTATACGGGCAAATGCTAATATTATTTCAGGGACTTCGGATGCGGGCTCCGCACCTTGGTCCCCGGTTTGGTTTTGGGAGTTGCCGTGACATCCCCGAAGGACAGGGCCAGGAATGATCTGAAGCCGGAATTTGTGGAGCGCCGCCAGTCAGCGCGGGTGCCGCTTGCAAGGCTTGGTGAAGAAGCCCGCAGCGCCAATATTCTGGCTCCGCTGCTATTCACAACCGAACAGCTTGAGCCATCCGCGCAGTTCGCTGCATGGCAACAGCATGTAGCTCCGCTCTATGATGTGCGTTTGCCCGATGGCGGGAGTGCCGCAGATGGCTTTGCGGTTACCCAGAAAGTCTGGAACCTGCGTGGAATGCTGCTCATAGAGCAGACCGTTCCGCCGTTCAGCTATGAGCGCACCTCTGAAAAAGTTCGTTTCAGCCCGATCGACCACTGGCAGATAAGCTTTCTGCGTAGTGGCCACACATGGACCTCCGTTGATGGCCATGTGGCGGAAAACGAGCCCGGCATGGTCAATATCCGTTCGTTTGGCTATCCGTTTCGCGGCCGAGCGCTGGCGACGGAAGCCGTGCTGCTCATCATTCCGGTGGACCAGTTCGCGGGTCTCGGCGGCATGCCGGAAGCCTGCAACAATGCGACGCTCGGGGGCTATCGCGCCAAGCTGCTGATCGATTTCTTATCGACCATCCAGACGGGACTCGACCGCATAACCGCCGAAGATCTGCCGGAATTGCGCAACGCGTTGCGCCAGCTCGTCTTCGACACGATCGTGCCCCTGGTCAATGAGAACGATGCGAACGAGTACAACGCTTCGCTCGGGCTGATGACCCGGGCCAGACGTTTTATCCAGAAGAACCTCATGTCACGCGATCTCACGCCCGATGCGCTCAGCAGGGAACTGGCGATCTCGCGCACGCACCTCTATCAGCTGTTCGAAGGCTCGGGCGGGGTGCTCAGCTATATCCGCCAGAAGCGTTTGCTCGCCGCCCATGAAATGCTTGCCGATGCATCGGAGAACCGCAAGGTGTCGGATATTGCTCAGTTGCTGGGCTTCGAGACCGCTGCCAATTTCACGCGGGCATTCACGCAGCATTTCGGCTACAGCCCGAGCAATGTCGCAAGTCGCTGTCGCGAAACGATGGCGTCGGCGACAGCCAGACCGATCTGAACGGCTCCATCACTTTCTCTAATCTTTTGCGAACACTGGCCATGTTCGATACGTGACAGCGCAAGCGAACGAGCGCTTCCGTCGCAGGCTGTTGTGATAAGAGCCGATGTCTGTCCAAAGACAGCGGTGCGCGCCGGTCACTCTCTATCAGGCATATGCAAAAAATGTCTCATTTTCCTGTCGAGCGGCACCCATGCGTGCTTCGATTGCTCGAATATGGATAGGGCAGGTGGCGGAAACGTCGGGTCGGCAAAAGAACCCACCGCCACCCCGATCATGGATGGGGCGCCTTCGGGCCGCCAATAGACGGTTGAGCCGCAACTTGGGCAGAAATGCATCCGGACCTTGCGGCCACTCTCGGCTGTCCGGATGAATTCCGTCGATGCGCCTGAAATTTCAATACAGTCTATCGAATAGAAAGCGTTTGCACTGAACGGCGAGCCCGTCCTTCGCTGGCAGGCCAAGCAGTGACACAGGGCCGTCAGTAGCGGAGGTTCGTGAGGCGTTACTTTGAGATTACCGCAAGCACATTGAGCATAGGTCATGGATTTCTCCGGCAAGGCGAGACCGCATCGTCTGAAATGGAATGGGAATACAGCCCGAACGGCCAGAGTGGTTTGGAACGAGGGCTGGCGAGGGCTTCGGTTTTGGCTGCAAATCTGGCAGCATCCCTACCGAATACTGCTAATTATCATCGCTCTGCGCCCCGACTGCAAGCTGGGTCGGGGGATAATTTCTTATACTTGCTTTTGGGAAAGATTTTGCGGAGGCTGTGTCTTAACTCCCATCCGGGAGAACATTGGGAGGAAAGACATGCAGCATTACAGACTGAAATTGCTTTCCCTTGCCGCCGTCATTGCCTTTGCGTGCCATCCGCCGTCGGCTGACGCGGCATCGCCAGCCCCGGCTGAAGGACAGAACGGCATGGTGGTAACAGCACAGCATCTGGCCTCGCAGGTCGGGGTCGATGTGCTCAAGAATGGCGGCAATGCCGTCGATGCGGCTGTCGCGGTTGGCTATGCGCTGGCGGTGGTTTATCCGACGGCTGGGAATCTGGGCGGGGGTGGTTTCATGACGATCCGCTTCAAGGACGGCAAGAGCACCTTTCTTGATTTTCGCGAGCGCGCGCCGCTTGCCGCCACAAAGACGATGTATCTCGACAAGGACGGCAAGCCGGTCGATGGCGCCAGCACTGAAACCTATCTCGCCATCGGTGTGCCGGGCACGGTCGCCGGCCTAGAGGAAGCACGCGAGAAATACGGCACCCGCAAGCGTGAGGAGCTGATCGACCCCGCGCTGAAGCTCGCCAAGGACGGCTTTACGCTGGAGCTGGGCGACATTCTTTCCTTCGCGGATGGCAACGAAAGACTGGCGAAGGACCCCGCAGCTGCAAAAATCTTCCTGAAGGACGGAAAGCCGCTCGGTCTGGGGGAGAAGCTTGTCCAACCTGATCTTGCAAAGTCGCTTTCGGCCATTTCGGAAAAGGGGCCTTCGGCTTTCTATCAGGGCGACATCGCCGATCTGATCGTCAGGTCGAGCAAGGAAAACGGCGGCATTCTCGCCAAGGAGGATTTCGAGCAATACAAGGTCCGTGAGCTGGAACCGGTCAAGTGCAGCTATCGCGGCTATGATATCGTGTCCTCGCCGCCGCCTTCTTCGGGCGGACTGATCATCTGCGAAATCCTCAACGTGCTTGAGGGCTATCCGATTTCCTATCTGGGCTACGGCTCGGCAGAGACCACGCGTTTGATGGTGGAAGCGATGCGCCATGCCTATGTGGACCGCAACACGGCGCTGGGCGACCCGGATTTCGTCGATAATCCGGTCGAGAAGCTCACCAGCAAGGACTATGCCGCGGAAATCCGCGCCCGCATCGACCCTTATCGCGCTGGCGTCAGCGAGGCGCTGAAGCCCGCCGAATTCAAGGAGTCCAATGAAACCACGCATTATTCCATCGTGGACAAGGACGGCAATGCGGTTGCGGTGACCTATACGCTGAATGGCTCGTTCGGCACGGCCAAGGTGGCCGAAGGCACTGGCATTCTGCTCAACAACGAGATGGATGACTTTACCATCAAGCCGGGCGTGGCCAATCTCTATGGCCTCATACAGGGTGAAGCCAATGCGATCGAGCCGCGCAAGTCGCCGCTTTCCTCGATGAGCCCGACCATCGTGTCGAAGGACGGCAAGCCGTTCATGGTCATTGGCAGCCCCGGCGGTTCGCGCATCATCACGATCACGCTGGAGGCGATCATGAATATCATCGACCATGGCATGGATATTCAGGAGGCGATCGACGCTCCGCGCATCCATCACCAGTGGCTGCCCGATCGGGTCTATATGGAAGCAAACGCGCTCTCGCCCGATACGATCCGGCTCCTGACCGGCATGGGCTACACGGTCGGCGAGGACCATAACTGGCCGGTCTGGGGCGAGGCCGCAGGCATTCTTGTCGGCGGCAAGAACATGGCGGCAATCGAAAAGGGCGGCGACAACCGCTATTACGGCGCTATCGACAGCCGCGCCGTCGCTGGTGCCGCCATCGGCTATTAGAGCGTGGACCGCTCCGGCGCCTGATCGCTCGAACGAGGAGACGAGATATTTCACGTCTCCTCAGGATTTGAGGCTGTGCCGGATCAGCTTTTGCCGTTGATCCGTGCCCTTTTCAGTATTTCGATGACCATTTTGGATGCCTTGTTGAGCGAACCGACCGGCAGGAACTCGTAGATCGAGTGGAAGTTGTGCGCGCCGCAGAACAGGTTGGGGCACGGTAGTCCCTTTTCGGACAGCACCGCGCCGTCATAACCGCCGCGCATCGGCAGCGGTGCCGGTTCCACGCCTATTGCCTTCATGGCCTCAAGCGCAAGTGCGACCGGATAACGATTTTCGCCTTGCAGGCTCTCGGCTGCGTTGCGGTATACGGCCTTGTAGTCCACGCGGACCGTGCCTTCGCCATGGAGCTGGTTGAAACTTGCGGCGAGGTTTTCAATGAAGACGCGGCGCGCCTCATATCCGTCCTTCGTGAAATCGCGGATGTCGATGACAAGGGTTGTCTCGGCCACGGTCCCCTGAATGCCCTTGGCCCAATAATAGCCCTCGGTGCCTTCCGTATATTCGGGACGCTCGCCGCCCGGCATCATCGCAATGAATTGCTGGGCATAGAGAATGGCATTGCGCAGTTTGCCCTTGGCCGACATCGGATGCGCCGGCTGGCCCTTGAAGGTGAGGCGGAACTCACCGGCATTCCAGTTCTCATACACGATCTCGCCGACCGCACAGCAGTCGAGCGTATAGGCAAAATCGGCATTGAGGGAGGCAACGTCGAGCGCCTTGGCGCCGAGCAAACCGATTTCCTCATCGGGGACGAAAACGACCTTCACCGTGCCGTGCTCGATTTCGGGATGGCTGGTCAGGACCTGCATGGCATGCATGATCTCGGCGATGGCGGATTTGTTATCGGCCCCGAGCAGGCTGGTGCCGTCCGTCACGATGATCCGGTCGCCGACATAGCGTTCAAGCTCGGGAAACTCGGCAAGCCGCATGGTGGCGCCAGTTGTTTCGTTGAGAACGATATCGCCGCCCTGATAATCGACCACATGGGCGCGGGTATCGGTCGTATATTCGCTGGACGTATCGAGATGGGCGACCCATGCAATCGTCGGAAAGCGGTGATCGGCATTCGAGACATTGGCAGGCAATGTGCCGACGACGATCGAGTGGTCACGCTCTTCAACCTCCATGCCCATGGCGCGCATTTCGCCGGCGAGCAGCTTTGCGAGATCGGTTTGTCCCGCGCTAGACGGGAGTTTTCCCGCATTGGGCACGGCGGTCGTATTGATGCGGGTATAGGCTAGAAAGCGGTCTACGATATCCATATTTTTCTCGATCATTGGTCCGTATCGGCCCGGATTTCATACGGGCACAAAAGAAGAATAGCGGGCGTTTAGAGCGCCGATCTGATTGCATCAGATCGGCGCTCTAAACTTGTCTTTCCAAAGCATAATCTTATCGATCCTCGTTTCACTCCGGTCGTATTATGCTCTATGCCCGCCAACCGTGTTTCATCGCCAGCCATCAGGCTGGCGGGGACAAGCCTTATTCATCGATGTCGACATCTTCAAACAGGTAGCCGCCGAAGGGATCGATGCGGAAATCCTTTACCTTCTTGCTGATCGGCTGCTCCACGATCTGGTGGGCGATTGTCAGCCAGGGAGCCTGTTCCTTGAAGACGACTTGCGCCTGCTCATAGAGCTTGGTGCGTTCTGCCTGGTCGGTCGTCAGCTTGGCAGCCTGAATGAGCTTCTCGAAATCCTGATCGCACCAGTTTGCGCGGTTCGCGCTGCCGATGGCCTTGCAGCTCAGAAGTGCTGCGAGGAAATTGTCTGGATCGGCAATGCCGCCGGTCCAGCCAAGCATGACGGCGCCATCGCGGTCCTTGTCCAGCGAACGCTTGAGATACTCGCCCCAGTCATAGGTGACGATTTCCGCCGTCACGCCCACCTTGGCGAAGTCGGCCTGAATGAGCTCGGCCGCGCGGCGCGCATTGGGCATATAGGGCCGCTGCACGGGCATGGCCCAGATTTTCATCTTGAGGTCCTTGACGCCTGCCTCATCGAGCAGCTTGCGCGATTGTTCGGGATCGTAAGCGTCGTCCTTGACGTTCTTGTTGTAGCCCCAGACGCTTGGCGGCAGCGGATTGACGGAAGGGACAGCCGAACCCAGATAGACCGCATCGATGATCGCAGCCTTGTTGACCGCCATGTTCAGCGCCTTGCGGACACGCACATCGTCAAACGGCTTCTGCTGGGTGTTGTAGGCGAGGAAGGAGAGGTTCAGGCCCTCCTTGTGCAGCATTTCGACTGCCGGGTCCTTCTTCATTTCCGCAAGATCGGCAGGGTTCGGCGCGGCAATGACATGGCATTCGCCGGACTTCAGCTTCTGGTAGCGCACTGCCGCATCCGGCGTGATCGCGAAGATAAGATTGTCGATCTTCTGCTTGCCTGCCCAGTAATCGGGGTTGGCCTGATAGCGGATGGCGCTATCCTTCTGATAGGCGACAAACTGATAGGGTCCGGTTCCGACCGGCTGCTGGCTGAACTCCGAAATGCGGCCTTCGGCGACGAGCTTGTCGGCATATTCCTTGGACTGGATGACGGCGAATGTCAGCGACAGCGTCGAGATGAACGTCGCTTCGGGATGTGCCAGCACGAACTTGACGGTATGATCGTCGATCTTTTCGATTTTCTCGATCAGCGAAGGAAAGGAGTAGGCCCCGAACTGCGGCCACGTGCCCTGATTATAATAGGGATTGTCCTTGTTTCCCTGACGGTCGAAGGTGAAGATCACGTCATCTGCATTGAATTCACGCGACGGGGTAAAAAAGCTTGTGGTGTGGAACTTCACGCCCTTGCGCAGATGAAACGTATATTCCTTGCCATCGGCGGAAACGTCCCAGCTTTCCGCAAGGCCCGGCTCCAGCTCGGTGGAGCCGCGCTTGATCTTGATAAGCCCGTTGGACACATTGCGCGCCGAGGCGTCATAGACGGCGCCGGATGTCGTCTGCGCCGCGTCGAACATTTCGGGAGATGCCTCGGAGCAATAGATCAGTGTCTTGGCGAAGACCTGTCCAACTGCCGTGCTGTTGAGCGCAGCCGCGACCAGCGCGGCTGAAAATAGTTTTCCGTATGTGTTCATGAGGCTGCATTCCCTTGCTGACGACGCGACCGACCCTTGGTGGTGTGTTGTTCAGTATCGACTTTTCCAGATGATTCTAAACAGCGGTGCGATTTTTATATGAGCGCGCAAAGCTGCATGAAGCAAGCCGGTCTTTGGAGTTCCAGCCACTAATTCGCAATTGCCGGGCCCGTGTGCGGACTGCGGAACGGCATTTGCCAGCGGTGGGAAACTCCAATAGTTTTGCGCCTGCCGATCGAATGATAAACGTAGCTGATGCGATATTCTGCCTGAGCAGGCCGATACCGGGATGCAATTCATGAACTTCAACAACAGAAGCACCCGGGGAAATATCCGCTCTGCACTGCTGCCGTTTTTCGTGTGGTTGCTGATCAATCTTGTGGCAATGGGCGGTCTTGTCGTCTATCAGCGCGCCGCACTGTTGTCAGAGCTTCAGGCCGCCAGTTTCACATTGCACCGTGAAGCCTCGCAGCGCGCAGGCCAGCATGATGCCCATCTGACCGCGCTTTCCACGATAGCCCAGTCCAAGGCGCGAACCGCCGATGCTTCGCAGAATGATGTCTTCCTCGAAGTGGCGGCGACGATTACCCGGTTCTATCCGCGCATCGACGAAATTCAACTCGTGCCGATGGACCCGTCCCTGCCCGTGGCCGGTACCAGAGCGCTGGAACCGGAACTGGCGGAGACCATAAGGGCGGCTGTCCGTTCCTACCGCGGCGTTCCTGAACTGTTGGCGCCATCTGCGCGGCCCGGCCACTACATGATGGTAAAACGCAGCCCCAATACCGACAATCCGCATGACGGCCTGACACTGTCGATAGATGCCGGTAGCCTGATCAGCTCTGACGATGCGTTCTGGAGTCGTAAAGGTGTGGCGCGACGCCTCCTCATGCCCGACGGCACGGTACTTTTCAGCCATCCGGCTTCCTTTGACGATGTCGATTTCTCCAAGAAGCTCGGCAGTGCCTCGCAGCCGCTGCTTTTCCAGACTGCGCTCGCGATGAGCTGGGGCGACCTGCTGCCGTTCGACCAGCTGATCCCGCTTCTCATCCTCACCAACCTGTTATTCTTCGGCGGATTGATCATCGTTCGCCAGACGCAGCGCACCCGCCATGCGGAACGCCGCGCAGAGCTGAGCGGCTTCGAGGCGCGGCTCGCCCATGCCTCGCGGGTCAATACGATGGGCGAGATGGCAAGCGGCATGGCGCATGAGCTGACGCAACCCCTGACCGCCCTTCTTGCCGGTGCACAGGCAGGGCGCCGCCTGCTGAGCCGCAACAATACAGCGGCTCTCGCGGGAGCGCTGGACGATATAGTGGAACAGGCGCGCCGGGCATCCGCTATTCTGGACCGCCTGCGCAACTGGTCTCGCCCGCAACGGCGGCAGACGACCCATGCCGATCTGCGCCTGTCGCTTCAAAACGTGCAGACCCTGCTCGCCTCGGAAGCTGCCCGCCGGGACGTCAAGGTCGAGCTTGGGATGCCGGAGATACCGGTGATGGCAGCGGTTGATCCGGTGGAAATGGAACAGGTCATGTTCAATCTCCTCCGCAATGCGATTGAATCCTTTCATGAGGGTGATCGGAACCGGCGTGTCAACGCATCCCTGAAAGCTGACGGAGCGGTGGCGGTTCTGGAAATTGCGGATAATGGTCCCGGTGTCGCGCCCGACCTGTTGCCGCGGCTCTTTACCCCCTTTACGACAAGCCGTCCTGACGGAACCGGCCTCGGTCTGGCCCTCAGCCAGCGGCTGGTCGAACGTTTTGGCGGCGAGATTTCCTATATCCCACAGGAGCGCGGCGCGCTGTTTCGCGTCGTGCTGCCAATCGCCGAAGAGACAGGAAGTTAAGAGAATGGTTCAGCCGGTCTATCTTGTCGACGACGATGAAGCAGTGCGAAAGTCGTTGAGCCTGCTCTTGTCGACCATAGACATGGAGGTGAGGAGCTTTGCCGATCCGTCTGCATTTCTGGCGCAACTGCCACGATTGAAGCCGGGCTGCATGATCTTCGACATTCGCATGCCGGTTATGACCGGCCTGAAACTCCAGGAGCTTCTGGCCGGACAGGAAATCGACTGGCCGGTGATCATCATTTCGGGGCATGGCGACATCGAAGCCTGCCGGCGGGCCTTTCGAAACGGCGCGGTGGACTATCTTTCCAAGCCCGTCGATGAGCAGGATCTGATCGACGCAATCCAGAAGGCACAGCAATTGCTCGAGCAAAGGCTCGGAAGCAAGGCACTGAGGGCCGAAACGCTGGCGCTCCTGGACACGCTGACAACACGTGAGCGCGAAGTGCTCGGCCGCATTGCACAAGGGTTCACCACCCGGCAGATTGCTGATGGCCTTGAACTGTCGCCGCGCACGATCGACAGTCACCGTGCCGCCATCGGGGCGAAACTCGGGACGACCTCGCAGGCGGAAATGACGCGCTTGTGGCTGGAAGGGCAGTCCAATCCGTAGAACTACCGAGAAGTTTGCAAGAGCTACGGATTTCGTCGCTTGCCGACGAAAACTAAATGTTCCTCGTCACAACCGAGGAACCACCATGATCCGTAAACTTGCAATTGTCGCCCTTTCGATGGCTCCCGCCACCGCCTTCGCACAAACTCTTCCCACCACGCCTTATCTGCCGCTCGATCTGGCAACCAAGGCCGCGCAGGCTGCGCTGGACGCCTGTGTCGCCAAGGGCAGCAATGTGAGCGTCGCAGTCGTTGCGCGCGACGGGGCAACCAAGGTTCTGCTCAAGGCCGATCTTTCCGGTCCCCACACCGGCAACAGCGCTGAAGGAAAGGCATTTTCGGCAGCCGCTCTGGGCCGGGATTCGGGCGAGCTTGCGGAGTTCATCGCTTCGAAGCCAGCCAATAACGGCATGCGCGACATGGATTCGCGCTTCGTTATCCAGGCGGGCGGTCTGCCGATCAAGATCGGCGACGCGCTCGTCGGCGGCATCGGTGTCGGCGGCGCGCCGTCCGGTGCAATCGACGCGGAATGCGCTCTTGCTGGTCTGCAAGCCATCGAAGCAAAGTAAAAAGACGGGCAGGACCGGGCATTGTCCGGTCCTGCTTTTTTATATGCCCAGCGGCGAAATCGCCGCCGCCCACGCGGTGATCGCCGCAGGCTCTGCAAAATTGTTGTTGTTCAAGGAATATGGCTTGCTTCGGGGCGCGCGGGCTGTTTTTCTGCTCGCCAAAGCCGAAGCATCGACGGCTTCGTGGCCGGCGGAACACCGCATCTGCGGATTTTCTGACACGCTTGCATCGCAGACCTTTAGCCATCGTGATCCGCGGTGAGCAATCTGTCCTGCGCGCCCCGGCCTGAAACGTCGCGTGCTCCGGATAATGCGGAGGGGACAGAATGGCCGCAAGTTCGGCAAAGCGACTGACAGCATTCGGCATGGTTATTCTGCGTGAAGCGGTCGGCGTCTACTGGACGCTGATCAAGATCATGCTGCCGGTTATGGTGCTGACACAACTGGCTATCGAAATGGGCTTGATCAAGGCAATCTCGCCCGCCTTCGCTCCGGTCATGCAGTTCGTGGGCCTGCCGCCGGAGGCAGGTTTCGTCTGGGCGATGAACCTTCTGGTTGGCATCTGGAGCGGGGCCGTGGTGATGTTCGCCGTCTTGCCGGTCGACGCGCTGACAACAGCGCAGGTGACAATCCTCGGTTCGCTTTTCCTCTTTGCCCATGCTCTTCCCATCGAACAGCGTATTGTCCAGAAGGCGGGTCCGCGCTTGATCGTCTCGACGCTGATCCGGCTTGGCGGCGGATTTCTCTTCGCCTGGGGAATTAACCTGATTTCAAGCCGTACCGGCTGGCTCGCGGAACCGGCTGCGCCGAACTGGGTGCCGGGCCATTACGATGCAAGCTGGGGCAGCTTCCTGACCGATACGGCTTCGACGCTCGTCTGGATATTTATCGTCCTGCTCGGTCTGGTGGCGGTGCTGAGAACAATGGATGCACTTGACGTGACGCGCTTCCTCAACCTGCTTCTTTCACCCCTGCTGCGCCTGCTCGGCATAGCGAAGGACGCCGCTCCGCTAACGGTGGTCGGTCTGGTGTTGGGACTGTCCTATGGCGGGGGCCTTATCATTCGCGAAGCGCAGCGTGGACACATTCAGCCTCGCGACGTTTTTCTCGCGTCGAGCTTCATGGGGCTTTGCCACAGCCTGATCGAGGATACGCTGATCGTCGTGGCTCTTGGCGCGGATATCTACGTGGTCCTTTTTGGCCGTTTGGTTTTCTCGGTTCTGCTGGTCGCAATCCTCGCCAGAATTCTGCGAGGAACGGGCGATGCCTTCTTCTTCCGCTTCCTCTACCGGGACCTGCTGCATGGCAAATCTCAACCGCAATATGAGCCCGTGGTGGAGCGACCATTGGATTCATAAGAGCGCACCGGATTTGACAGCTTGCCGGGCCGGATGCGTGCAACAGTCCCTTATCGAACGAAACCAGCATGATAATGACAAAAGGCCCCCACGCGAGGGCGTAGGGGCAAATCGGGGCATAGAATAATAGGGGGGGGGAAGCAACCGAGGGGAGGAGCCTCCATGTAAATAAATAATCAAGAACATTTTTAGACCAACGACGGGGTCGAAAGCTGTTCGTTCTATCAATGCTGATAGAAAGCACCTTTTCCGGCTGCAACTCAATCGCAACAAGTAGATGGGGAGAAATTGGGACCTCCAAGTTTGGGTTGGCGGCGATCTCCGCGGAAAAAGAAACCCCGGTGCTGTTGCAACGCCGGGGCTGTGCACAGCAAGGGCCACTCTCACCACCTGCCCTGCACGAACCCAGTGTAGGAAAAGATTGGAAAGCGTGAAATCCCATGGTTGCGGGAGAGTGTTTTTAGGTCACACTGCTGGCTGGCAGACATCGCCTGTCAGGATTGGAAGCGAAATACGCAACCTGTTTGGGAAGTTATCGCGTCCCGGCAGGACCAATCAAATTTGAAACGCGGCTATTGTTCCAGGCTACGCCGCAGAAACAGCGCTTCGGCTATCGTGGACAAATCGCGGTGGCGAGCACTCAGCACAAATCCGGCAAAGCGCTTACTGTCCAGCCTGGGATTGTCAGACAGGGCGAATATGAAAGGTATAGCGCCCTGTTCCAGTTCTGCGATGAGAGGAAGCACGGCTTCCGGCTCGAGGGCGACATCCATGACGACCGCGTCTATCTGTTCACTTTCCAGATAATCCAGCGCCTGATCGGCAGTGCTCACAGGACCGAGCACGACAGCACCGACGTTCGCCAGTCTGGCCGCTGCTTCCTCCGAAAGCAGAAACCCATCCTCAAAAACCAGAATGCGCTTTCCTGAGAACAGGCGCATAGTATCATCGTTAAACTTATTCATTACAAGCAATTGGTCATGTCTGAGACAGAATGACAAGATGCCTCGTGCTGAATTCACACCACGAGCCACAACACGATTCCGCAGGAGACGATGTCTCGATAACACTCTCTAGGCTCCATCCACCATGTCGTGAAGTCTATGACGGGCGCGATGCAGGCGGCTTTTCACCGTTCCGATCGAGCAGTCGCAGAGCTCGGCGGTCCGTTCATAGCTTTTGCCTTCCAAAACTACCAGCGCCAGCACCCGGCGATATTTTTGGGGCAGGGCATCCATCGCCGTCTGCACGTCGCGGGCTTCCAGTGTCAGTTCCTGCGACGCCTTGACCGATGCCACGGGTGAAACACACTCGGTTGCGCCCGGTGCTTCACGCTTCTGAATGCGAATGCGCGTGCAGAACGTGTTGCGCATGATCGTAAAAAGCCATGACTTCAGCGGTGAGTAGGGAGTGTATTTTTCCCGGTTCGCCAAAGCTTTCATCAAGGTTTCCTGCACCAGATCTTCGGCATCTTCCTTCTGGCTGTAGAATGTGCGGGAAAAAGCGCGGAGAGCCGGTATCATCTCGACGAGATGATCCGGCTCCAGCATATAGTCGGGGTCTGGCTTGAACGACATGGTCTTGGCCTTTCCGAACCGGCGTCCGGCTAGAGAATGGGGCGGCACTCGGCCGCCCCCTTAAATCACGAGTTCTTATGGCTCTGCTGGCCTGCTTTCACATGCTGTTCGTGGGATCCGCCACGCGATGAAGACTGCTGCTTGTCGCCGCCGCCTCCGCTGCTGGCCTGCTTGCCGTCGTTCTTGTGGCTTTGCTGTCCGGCTTTCACGTGTTGTTCGTGTGTGCCACCTTGCGTGTGGTTCTGTGCCATTCTCTTTCCTTTCAGTGGTTTCATACCATTGATTTCGGGAGTGGAATTTGTCGCGCGTGACATAAGCCTAACCATGGGGGACGGACGATGTTCCAAGAAAAAGACTGTAACAAACTTCACGTTTCGGCGGCGCGTCCGAACTCCGCGACTTTTGCCAGTTCCTGGAGAAACATCGACCGTTCGCGATCAAAGCCGCTTCTGCCGCGCAAGCGCAGCAGATAGGACGGGTGGATGGTCACAAAGATGCGGCGGTTTTCGTGATGCAAGATATGGCCCCGTACTGCCGCTATTTTTACGGGCTTGCCAAAAATGGCGCGAGCCGCAACAGCGCCCAGCGCCACGATGATATGCGGTCCGACGAGTTCTATTTCCTGTTGAAGCCACCAGCGACAGGCTTCTATATGACTGGTCGAAGGGCGCTGGTGGAGACGTCTCTTGCCACGCTCGATGTGGCGAAAATGTTTGACCGCATTGGTGATGTAGCATCTCTCGCGGTTGATGCCCGCTTCGGCGAGACAGGCGTCAAAGACCTGGCCCGCAGGACCGATCAGCGGACGCCCTCCGATATCCTCCTTGTCGCCCGGCTGTTCTGCGACAAAGAAAATTCGGGCCCCGATCGGGCCTTCGCCAAAAACTGTCTGTGTCGCATCCTTGTAGAGCTCGCAACGCCGACAAGTCCGCGCTTGCGCGCAGACTTGCTCTAGGTCAGGTTGGCGGCGTGGAACTGCCGGGGCCAGTGCTGTCATTGCCGCCCCGTTGCCGAGGGCGGCGGCTGCGATTCCGTGGATGCTGGCGGTTTGCTGTTGTCATCCATGAAACCGCGGCCCGGACGCATCTTGCCGTAAAGTTCCACCCCGCCCCAGACGATCATTGCCAGCACCAGGCTGGAGATGAGTATCGTTAGGATACGCCGTCCATCCAGCCCCTGACGGGCCCTGCGCGGATCTACCTCTTTCATCGGTTGATCCACCTAGCCCCAGCGCTGTCGCTCGCGTTCGATTTCGTCCGCCGTGTAAGGAGCGCCCGATGCATTGAAGCTCTCCCATCCCTCTTCCAGATAAGCGTCGCGTCTCTGCCCGATATTGACGCGTCCCCAGTCTTCCAGAATGGCTTCGACCTTCTCGCGTTCGGTTTCGTCGCAACGAACTGCGACCAGAGCGCTGCCCCGGCGAATGGCTTCGCTGTAGGCCTCTGCTTCTTCTTCCGGTACACCGGTTTCAACGAGAGCGCCAACGATGCCGCCCGCAACGCCCCCGGCTGTCGCGCCGCCGACCAGCCCGACCAATGTGGCAGTCAGCCAGCCACCAGCCACGACCGGACCGACGCCGGGGATAGACAGGAGCCCCAGGCCGGTCAGCAGCCCGGCACCGCCGCCCGCGACCGCGCCGAGACCAGCGCCGGTTTCCGCGCCGGTGACAGCGCCGTCTTCGTCCTTGAGGGCGTCGCCTGCATATCGGCCGTCTGTGTTATTCGAAATCAGGCTGATGTTTTCAGCCGAAATTCCGGCTTCCTCAAGGGCGCGGACAGCATCGGCTGCTTCATCATAGTTGTCGAACAGACCTGTGATATAAGCCATTTTCATCTCCTTTAATTCGTTCGCCCGTTACAGCCGGGGCACTGCCCGGATCATTGGGTGGTGATGTTTCCCTGGAAGTCGAAGAGGACCTTGACGGGCTGGCCGTTGCGCGCAGCGTCGGCGCGCCAGACCCCGTCTTCGCCGAGCTGAAGGTGCATGATGTTGGTATAGCCTTCTTCCGTCAGGCGATCCTTCACCTGATCCTCGGTAAAGCTGTTTTGCCCCGGCACCGGTGCTTTTGGATTTTTCTCTCCGGGCGTGGTGACCGCAGGGGTCTGCGGCTCTCCGGAAGGAGTCGTTTGGGCAAGCGCTGCTGGTGCGAGCAGCAGGAAAGCTGCGCCTGCGACATATGGAATAGACCGTTTCATTGTTGGCTCCCTTGTTTCAGAGGGACTGTCCCAACCAATGAGCCGTTTGATTGTTCCCCAGGAATTTCAGCGTGCGCCGAGAACCATTTCCCTGATCCAGCGGGTCAGGAGCTGATTGTAGGTCTTCTGGTGGAGCTCTTCGGTGAGCGCATGGTCTGCGCCGCCTAACATGCGAACTGTCAGCGAACGGGAATTGATGAAGGCGGTTTGATAACTTGCGACTGTCGGGTGGGGAACGATGACATCGTGCTCGGACTCGACCAGCAATACATCGCCGCGAAATTTCCGCGCTTGCCGCAAAGCCCGGTTGTCATCAAAACTCACAAGGGCCGAGCGATAGGATTCCAGATCCTTGCGATCGAGCCTGGCCTTCGGGATTTGCCAAAGCTCGTCGCGGTACAGCGCAGGCGCCCTCAGGGCCAGCCAGCGGACGGGGCGAAACTCGGTCAGCAACGTCGCGAGATAACCGCCATAACTGCTGCCTATGACCACGATCGAGCCGTCTTCGACCATTTTGAGGCTCGCCAGGCGGTCATAGGCTGCGATTGCATCATCAAGGTTTTCGCCGCGCGTTACGGTTTTGTTGCTCGACAGCAGTTCCCCATGGCCGCGCATATCGAAAGTGAGGCAAACGCAGCCAAGCGACGATATTGCATTCGCCCTTTCAATATCGCGTTCCTGACTGCCGGCCCAGCCATGAAGAAACAGAACGCCGGGAATGGTGGTATCCGGAGAGATTACAGTTGCGGCCAGCTCATACTGGTCGACACTGACGGCGGTAGCATTACGGATCATGATAGATTTTCTCGATTCTCGCATATTTATGCAGGGGTCGACCGAAATCGTCGGCACCGGCATAGACGATGAAATCATCGTCCCTGAACGGCGGTGTCTGATCGTAGCTCTCGCGCAGAATGGCCTGCACGGCGGTAACGGTTTTGTCCTGCATCAGTTTTTCCATAGCAAGGAGTTCAGCGGGGGAGGCGCCGCCCACACGCCACGACTGTTCCAGCACCCCACAGCGCACGCCATTTTCCGTTATCGGCCCGACGAGGACGTCGTAATTGCTGCGCGACGCGATCAAACCCAGATGTTGCCGCGCGGCTTCATCGTAGCGTCGGGCATTTTCCACAATCTTGCGTGCCACAGGTGATTGCAGGAGCTGAAGAAGCGCATCCCAGCCGCCACGAACCACGCGCAAACGGCTGCCAGCGTAAAACTCGTTCCCGTCCTTGTCGCGGGAAGTGTACTGGCGGCCAAGATAGCTCCCGACGAGATTTTCAAGCTGGACCTGCCCGACGGAATAGGTGGTTGAATTTTCGACATTCTCTTCGACGACCAGCCCGTTTGCCATATCGCCATCCGGAACCGTGGCCAGAAAGTCGTCGAGCGCGCGAGCGGTGTCGATGACTTTCTGGTCCTTGCCGCCGGATGCGTACGGGTTCTTGAAACGTATTTTATGCTTTTTCAGCAGGACGCTGGCCGCTTCCAGCGCGTGGCGATGTGAGAACACCGAGAAGCCCGGCAGGACACAGTCCTCCAGGCATGCCGCAAAGTGTCCCGTCCAGCCTTCCGGCAGGTTGTCATGGTCGTGCCAGTGCGGGTGGGTAACGAGCTTGGTGGCCATGAAACCGTGGTGAACGATACCACCATAAAAACGGTCCACAGGCATTTCCGGGATTCCGTCCTGCCGGACAAGGGCAAAGGTTGGAATGAAAAACGTTTCGTCGTTTTCGTCAAAGCTTTGTCGGGTGGGGAGTAATTGCCGGCCGGTCAGCGCACACAAACGCGTAGCCAGCGCTTCCACGCTGGCTACGTTGTGTGGGCTGTCCGAAGACCGGCAGACGACGCGAATTGTCCGCATGGGATCGTGACCTCACTGCAGGTCCTGGCATGTCTCTGGTCAAGCCGCTTCCGCACGGAGATTGGCGGATGACTCGGCGAGCTTCGTGAGGTCCTTGTCGGTCTGGCCTTCCTCCTGCAGGGTCTGATCGAGAAGTTTGGCGACGTCCTTGTACCCCAGGGTTTCGGCCCAGCGTTTCAACGTGCCGTAACGCGTGATTTCGTAATGTTCCACGGCCTGAGCGGCGGATATCAAGCCCGCGTCAAGGGCTGGGCTGTTCGAAAACTCTTCGATGATTTCCTCTCCCTCAGCGATAATGCCTTCAATGGCATCACAGGTCTTGCCCTGCGCACGCTTGCCGAGAATCTCGAAGCATTGCTGCAGGCGTTCCACATGCCCTTCGGTCTGCTCCCGGTGTTTTTCGAACGCGTTCTTCAGCTTTTCATCGGCGGCTGCACGGGACATTTTGGGAAGCGTTTTCAGAATTTTGCGCTCCGCATAATAAATGTCCTTGAGGGTGTCATAGAAAAGATCTTCGAGATTGCGTTGCTTGGTGCTGGCCATTTCAGGCTCCTCCTTTGGTTCCGAAACTGTCCTCGTCGTACAGCGGAAAATTCCGACGACGGCACACCTAACTCGCCACCAACGCTTTTGTTTCCCAGCAGGCGGCAAAAATTCGAGGCGTGCAGTCAGCGCTGTGTGGGAGAGCCGGGCGGCTGGGTGGGGCTCTCCGGAGAAACGTCACCCTTGTCCGAAGTGATGAACAGGCTTCCGAGGCCGAGCAATGCGACGGCGAACATCACAACGGCAAGCCATTTGAGAGTAACCATCGTTATTCCCGTTCGTATGATCAGGATTTCGACTTGTGCTCGGGCTTCCCCTTCTGCTTGGTGGAAGCCATTTTCTCGAGCTCTTTTTCGCTCATGGATTTGGCCATTTCCTTGGACGCTCCACGCAGTTCGCTTTTCGATTTGTCGCCGCGCTTTGCAGCCAGAGCCGCACCGGCAGCCTGTTGCTGTGCTTTGGATTTTGCAGGCATCTTCGTCTCCTGTGTCTCTATCGGTTCTCTTCGGTGCTGCGGCCTTCACGTCGCAGCTCACGCGCGCTGGGATTGGCCAGATCATTCGGGCGCTCACCATTGGGGCTGTCGAAATCGAAGTCTTCTTGCAGGTCGTTCGTCTGGCGCGGGTCGCCCGGCGCGTTCGATTGCTCATCCGTTGAGCGCAAGTTTCTGTCACGTGGTTCTAGCCGTGGCGGCTCGCCCCTACCGGTTCGGTCCCTGTCGAAAAGGATCGATCTGATGCTTGAAGGGCCATTGTAAAACATGATGTTTCTCCATGTGGCGGCCATGACGGCTAAACGTGCTTCCGAACCAGCTTGCGAGCACTTTGTTCCATCATGGCAGCGAGGCCAGCCGGCATCACACGACAGTCACCACCCGGGCTGCAGACAGATGATAAGGAACATGGTCCGCCGTCGGCAGTTATCGAAACTCGCAAAAAAGGAGTTTTGACATGGCCCACCCGAGGAAATGGTCAGCTGAAGTTACCGAACACAGCGACGCGCTGGATCTGGAGCCGCATGTATTCGAGCAGGACGATCCGAAGAAAATTGCAGCTTCCCTGAAGCGTTCAGCCGAGAAGAGCCACAAACGCAAGGCGGAGCCGTTTCGCTCAGCGATGTCCATGCTGACTTTCTACATCAACCGCGCTGGCAAGAACCTGCCGGAAAAACGCAAGCATGTGCTCGAAGCAGCCAAAGATGAATTGCGCAAGGCTTACGGCAAGCCGGACCACGCCTGACGCCTGCTGTTTGTTAAGGGAGAAATCGAATGAACATCCATGTCGATGACCGGGGCGAATGGTTCGAGATTGTTCTGTCCAGAGATCACGAAACACCCTCCGACCCGCCGGAAGTACCCGAAAATGAGCCGGAAGGCATTCCCGTGGAGCCGCCGGAAACCATTCCGCAACCGGACAAGGGGCCGTTCAGCCCCGACGAGCCGGAGCAGATACCGCCGCTCCCCATGCCCGAACACCCTTCGCCTGGTCCGGTCAGTCCGGGCCAACCGACAATGCTCTGGCGGCAGCTTTGTCAGCGTGAACCGGGATAGGGACTGCTCTTCAGCAATCGCGCCAGATGGGCGCAATTGGCAGCGAGCATTTTGGTGGCGGAAGCGACGGTTTCAGGTATTTCCTCCAGATCGACGAAATTGGTGGATTGCATCGCCTCCCCGACCCAGTAGGTTACGCCATTGGCCGGGATGGTGAAGCCGACATCGTTCAGCGCCTGATAGAGTTGCGACGACACGAAATGCGCGCCATCCTCGTTACCGACCACGGCTACGACGGCGACGCGCCCATAGGACGGCATCCGGTTCTCATCGTCAGTCTCGGAAAGAAATGCGTCCATGCGTTCCAGCACACGCTTGCAGATGCTTGATGGCTGCCCCAGCCAGACCGGTGTACCGAAAACGAGAATATCCGCATCAAGAATTTTCGTTCTGAGGGGCGGCCACTCATCGGCGTCGCCTTCTCGCGATTTGACGCCGGGTTCAATGTTAACTTCACTTAGTCGCACGTGTTCCGTCTCTACTCCGTAGGGAGCCAGATGCTTATCAAGGTAGTGCAACATCCTGTCGGTCGAAGACGGGGCCTCATCGGCACTTCGCTTTAGCGTAGCGTTGAGCGCGACGGCTTTCAGGGGAGACGGAGATGGCAAGGTCATTCTTCGTCCTCTTTTCTCTTGGCGTGCTTTGGTTCACTGAGCGCATCGGAAAGGTTCTTGCGGTCCGGATCGGAAAGATTATGCCCGGCGGCATCGCGCTTTTTTGCCGGGTCGTCGTCGGCAGGTTCGTAGCCGCGAGGCCGGTTTTCCGGCGGTCCTTCCCATTTCGGCTTCTGGTCTGTCGTACCGGCTTTCGGGTCGTGTTTCATGGGAACCTCCATTTGTTGAAACTGACGGTCCCAACCGTTCAAACGCTGGATTGTTTCGTTGGACGAAACGGCAGCGGCGGGCCCCGGCGCCGAAACGGCCCGATGGCGACGATAAAATTCCGGGAACAATTGGCATGCCTCATGGTTGGAACCCGGAGGCTCAAAGCGATGAAAACAGTTTCTGCAGACAAAAGCACTGGCGCCCGCGCAAGGGGCGCGATCCAACGGGGAGAGACCGGCGACAAGGTTCCCGGTTTCGATCCGGCGGCAGCGCCCATGGAAACGGATGCGGAGGCAGGCGGCAATTCCCAGCCGGCCGGAGATGCCCAGCCCCAGCCGGTATCGGCTGACGACAGCAACGCTTCCAGCCATGCATCCGGTCTGCGTGCGTGGTCATCCGAAGAGAATGCGCGATCCGCAAGCGGAAGCGCACGGATGCGGGAAGGTTCGGCCTATCTCGTATGGTGGTTCATCATCGCGGTCGTCGTCATTGGTTATTTCGTAATCTCATGGGCATGGCAATGAATATGCAATCGAAACACGATCCGCAAAAACAGGAAGAGCGTACCGAGCAAAGGCTGGGATATTTTCCACGCTTCGCCCTGGTCATTTTGGCGGTCCTGCTGCTTCTGTTCCTTGGCTGGAGCCTGACCGGCGGCGGATTGATATCGCAGCAGCAGGGCATACAGACGCCTCCCGCGATGGGCTCCGCCGATCAGCCGGCAAACAACCCGCCGGTAGAAAACCAGCGGCCGCAGACGGGCACGGGAGGCGACCAGCCGACCAACCCGCCAGAAGGTCAGAAATGAAGATCAGAAATGAGGTCGATCATGAACGAGAAACCAACCACCCCGCTGACGGACGACGAGGACGTAAAGTTTCTGGCCGAGAACTCGGACATTTCACCGCTTCAGGCGCGGCAGTTGATCGAGCGTTTCGGCAGGGACAGGCTAAAGCTGCTTGAAGAAGCCAGGAAGTTCAAAGCGGAAGGATAGAACGATGGCCCAAATCACACGCGATCATGACAAAATCCGCCGATGGGCTGAAGACCGCAATGGACGCCCCGCGATGGTGGAAACGGGCAGTGAAGGCGGCATACTGCGCATCGATTTCGCGGAGAAGGACCAGAATCTGGAAGAGATAAACTGGGATGACTTCTTCGCCATATTCGACGACCGAAATCTCGCCTTTCTCTACGAAGAAGCAGGCGACAGCCGCTTTAACAAATTCGTTGATGCAGACCAGAAGGCATGAAGGACATTAAAGCCCGGTCAGGTGGGGGCTTTCGACCGGGGCGGAACGCCCGGCACTCCGGGCGCATCTGGATGGCGTTCCTGGTATCTCTTGTGCGCAAGCCGCGACGCCAGTTCTGCGATGTAATTCAGATCGCGCAGGCCGCTCTGGTAAAGCATGACGATTGCGGATGAAAGGTCGGTTGCAGCATATGCCCTGTCGCTTTCTTCAAGAATGATCGCGGCATGCGAAAAGCAGCTGCGCATGAAGTTCACTTCATCCGGCTTGTAGATACGGCTCGCTTCGTTGAAGAGCGGCATGCAGTCCTCCTTCGGAAACCTCAACAATACGCTTCCTGGCTATTTTAGATAGGCGCAGTCGATCACTTCATGTTTCGAAGACGCCGCAAGTCACGGCAGGCGACCACTGCCGTTCTCGGGATGGCGCTCCAGGTTCTGGCGGTTGAGGCAGTCGAAAACCCGCTTCGCCTCCTCCTCGTTCAAGGCGACCTGCAGCCGGCCCTCGAACGTGATCGGGTTGCCTTTGAAGGCGTCGATCACCGACCAGGTGCCATCGCCGTTTTTCTGAAGTTTGTAACCATTTTCTACCATGGTCTCCTCCGTCCTTCCATTCGCGCCGCCGCGATCGAAGGCGGTGTTAAATGCCTGGGATCGCTGCGCTGTTTTGCTTGGCAGCGGCGCATCTCCGGCAAACTAGAGAGGTCGCAACCGGTGGCATTCGAGGTGATGCGGACCATTGGATGCTCGGGTTTGCCTTACATGCAAAACATCACAATGTGTGTCGCCCTTGCACCTCTGGTCCAAGCAGACCCAACCCACCATTAGCGGAGCCATCGTTGTTAATGCCGGAGAAAGGAGGTTAACGAAGCTGGGGCTCGAATGGTTCCTTCGCCCTTCAACCGTTTCGCCTGCGCTCGTCTGCCCAACGCAAAAATCTATTTTAGCTTAACGCTCGAAGAACGGGAACAAGCATCCGGTCTCGTTGTTGGACCAGTAGCTCAATCTCAAAAGTGAAGGAGATGGTTATGCAAGTCAGAGACATGATGAGCAGCGACGCACGCGTTGCGAACCCGGAAACCACGATCCAGCAGGCTGCGCGCGTGATGGCCGGTATCGATGCCGGCTTTCTTCCTGTGGGTGAGAACGGCCAGCTTGTCGGCATGATTACCGATCGGGATATTGCCGTTCGCGCGGTCGCTGTGGGTCGTGGACCGGACACACCTGTCCGCGACGTTATGACGAGCGACGTAAAATATTGCTTTCTCGATCAGGAGATCGAAGAAGTGACCGCCAATATGGCCGATATTCAGGTGCGCCGTTTGCCGGTTCTGGACCGGAACAAACGCCTCGTTGGCGTGATTTCCCTCGGCGATATTGCGCTAAGAAACACCGACGGAGCCGCCGGCGAGGCTTTGACCGGCATATCGCGTCCCGGTGGCGATCACACCCAGACCGGATAACGCGGACAGTCAGTTATGCTGGACGCCGCCGATTTTGCTCGCGCTCGCAGACATATGGTCGAAACTCAAGTTCAACAACGCGGAATCACGGACAGGAATGTCCTCCATGCGATGCTGGAAGTTCCACGGGAAGAGTTCGTCGACGAGGGATACGAAGAGTTTGCTTATGACGACACGCCGTTGCCCATAAGTCGCGGCCAGACGATTTCGCAGCCCTTTATCGTCGCTTTTATGCTTGATGCGGCACACATTCAGTCAACCGACCGGGCGTTGGAAGTCGGTGCCGGTTCTGGATATGCGACGGCGGTGCTGAGCCGAATAGCGGCGGAAGTCATGGCTGTTGAACGACACGAGGAACTCGCAAGCGCCGCGCGGCGACGTCTGGATAAGCTCCAATATGCAAATATAGAACTGCACGTGGGGGACGGCATCCGTGGATGGGAAGCGGGCTCGCCCTACGATGTAATTATTGTGTCCGCTGCGGGACGGCGGATCCCCGAGGCTTTGAAGGATCAGCTGGCGATCGGAGGACGCCTTATTATTCCTGTCGGCGGGGAAGACGATCAGATTCTCCTGAAAATCACGCGTCGCAGCGCAACAGGTTTTAGCAGCGAAAAGCTCGACAGGGTCCGGTTCGTTCCGTTGATCGAGTGACAGTGCGGGGGTGAACTTACAATTCTATCTGACTCAAACTGGAGGACCTGATTATGAATATTGGAAGCGATCTTGCCCTGCGCAGCGGAAACACAATGCCCTGCATGGGGCTTGGGACCTGGAAGCTCACGCGGAACACGGCTGAAACAATCTCGGCAGCACTGGAGCAGGGTTATCGCATGATCGATACGTCAGGTGACTACGGTACTCAACCTGGCATCGGCGATGGCATCCGGCGGGCCGATATTGACCGCGACAGCTTTTATCTCGTGACCAAAATCGAGGACACCGATGACGATGCATACGAGGCTGTGCAGAAAAACCTTGAGGAACTGCAGCTAAGCTATGCAAACCTCATTCTCATTCACCGCCCTCCAGAGGGGAAAGTGGGGACGGAATTATGGGATGGGCTCATCAGAGCAAAAAGAGATGGGCTGACGCGCGATATCGGGGTGAGCAATTATTCTGCATCACTCCTTCAAAGCTTGGTTGACGCCACGGACGAAACGCCGGTCGTCAACCAGATCGAGTGGAGCCCTTTCGGACATAGTGAAGAGATGTTGGCCTTCTGCAAGGAAAGAAACATCGTCATTCAGGCCTACAGCCCTCTCACGCGTGCGACGCGTCTGGACGACGGCGATATCGTTCAGGTCGCCGACAGATACCAAAAAACGCCTGCCCAAATAATGCTGCGATGGAATCTTCAGCTAGGCACGGTTCCTCTCCCCAAAGCGAACGAGCGCGAGCATCAGCGGGAGAATATCGACGTGTTCGATTTCAACCTGTCCGATGAAGATATGAACAGGCTGTCGAGCCTCAATCAGCGTTATTCCGCTCTGGGAGAATTGCCTTATAGCTGAGGCAAGCCGCGCAACCGATGAAGACGGTTGCGGCGACTTGTCGGACCTATGGCTCCTCGATGCCCGACACCAATTTGCCGACCGGGATGGTTACTTTGATTTCCAACCCGGTTGGAAGCCAGTTCCGATCGACAGAGGCGTTCAGTGCAGACGACAGTCCGGCTTCCAGACGGGTTCCGAACCCTTCCGTACTAACCCGCCCGACCGTCTCCTCGACACTTTCGATCCACAATAACTGGACGGTGTCGGTTGTTTCTTCCACAACGATGCTGAGGCAGCCTCCCATCGATGAAAGCGCCCCGTGCTTGGCTGCGTTGGTGGCAAATTCATGCAACAGCAGTGACAGGTTTGTCAGAGACTTCCCCGAAACAGCGGGGTCAGCCCCCGACAGGCTGATATTGCATCCATCGTAGGGATCGAGGATCGTCCGTATCAGCGTTTGGAGCGGAATAGCGACGGACATGTCCGGATTTTCATCCCAGGCAGGCATCGTCAACTCGTGAGCTCTTGCAAGTGACGACAGTCTTGCCTGCACGCGTTGGCGAAACTCATCCACGCTTTGTGCTTCGCGCCCGCTTAGAGACACGATCCCGTTCGCCAGTGCAAACAGGTTTTTGACCCGGTGATGCATTTCGCCCAACACAAGAAACAGTTTTTCCTGCGCCTTACGGCGCTCGGTGATATCGCGGGCTATTTTTGAGGCGCCAACGATCGCTCCTCGCGCGTCACGGATGGGAGAGATTGTCAGGGAAATATCGAAAAGCGTCCCGTCCTTCTTCTTGCGAACAGTTTCGAAATGCTCGACGCGCATCCCAGCGCGGATCTGGGCCAGGATCGCGGGCTCTTCGTTGAGGCGATCGTCAGGAATAAGAAGAGTAATGGGTTTTCCAATGACTTCTTCGGGTTCATAGCCGAACAAGCGCTGGGCTCCCCGGTTCCATGTCTTGATATTCCCCTGCAGATCCTTGCTGATGATTGCATCATCTGATCCGTCTACTATGGCAGCGAGCCAATCGCGCAAGTCCAGTTCGGTATCGTAGAAATTCGCCTGCCAGGCATAGGAACCGTTGTAGGAGACGACGGGTATCTGCACATCGCTGCGCTGTCGATCATCATTTTCTTTACTCATAACCGTCACCCGCAAAATCTCACTGTGGAAACGTCACCCTAATAAACTCTCAAAACTCAGTCGACCAATATTTGCGTCCCATTTCGTGTAGCGCTCATAAACCTGAAATAGATTTTGGTCGGCGCCGGGTCCGGCGAACAGCAAGGCCAATCGACTTCCCTCCAGCCGAGATCGCCGTCCATAAAATAAAATCGCTCCAAGGAACAAACCAGTCCGAATGTGGTTCGGTGGGCTGTCATCACGACTGTGAAGAGGAGCTAATCTCATGCCAGGTCGATATCAGAACGAAGATCGTGACGATTACTACAACGAGCCCTACCGGGAGCGCGATTATGAAGGGCGGGGAAGCGACTACCGGGGCTACGATGACCGGTATTCAGGCGACTATGCCCGGGGACGTTATTCCGATGACAATGACGAACGATTTACCTCTCGGCGGGAGCCAAATCGCGAGCGGGAAAGTGATCGATACCGTCAGCGGACGGAAAACTATTCGAGAGGCAATTATGCTTCCGGCGGCCAGCATCGCGGAAAAGGACCGAAGGGATACACACGCTCCGATGATCGCATCAAGGAAGACGTGTCGGACGCACTGATGGAAGATCCGGATCTCGATGCATCCGACATCGAGGTGACGGTCAAGAAAGGCGAAGTGACCCTTCAGGGGCAGGTTGCAAATCGTCAGGACAAGCGCAGAGCAGAAGAATGTGCGGAAACATGTGCCGGCGTTGTTGATGTCCAGAACAACATCAAGATTCGTTCAGCAACATCGGCTTCGTCAAAGGGTGCTGCCTGAAATTCAAACTCGCGGCTGGAAAATGCAGCCGGAGATGGGCCCAGGAAGGGCTCGTGCGCCACAGGGCGCGAAACCCACACACAATTGGAGGATAACATGCCACGCAATATGCCAGAACGTGACGACCAGGGCCGTTTCGTAAGCGATGACGACAGGGGCCGGGGCGGAGACGATCGCCGCAGGTATTCCAGCAGTCGTCGGGACGACGACACCCGTCGGTCCAGCCGGTATGACGATGATGATCGGGGTCGCGGCCATGGCGGCTGGTTCGGCGACTCCCGCGGCCATGCCGAAGCTGCCCGTCGCGGATGGGACGAACGCCGGGATGATCGTGACTATGATGACCGGCGCCGCTATTCGAGCCGCGACGACGACTACGATGATCGCCGTTCCAGATATGACGACGATGACCGCGGGCGGGGCTGGTATGGCGATTCCCGTGGTCACGCGGAAGCTGCACGGCGCGGATGGGATGACCGACGCGACCGTGATTATGATGATCGTCGCAGATATTCCAGCCGCGATGACGACCGCGGTTATTCAAGCCGGGACGATGATCGCCGTTCCGGCGGTCGAGGTCACGGCGGCTGGTTCGGCGACTCCCGCGGCCACGCCGAAGCTGCCCGCCGAGGTTGGGACGAGCGCCGGGACGATGATTACGACGATCGTCGCGGCCGCTAGAAGCCGGCAAATAGACGGAGCGGCCTTCGGGCCGCTCTGTCAGAATGAACGTTTTTCCAAGGAATTTTCAGATGGGTGCCAAAGCCACGCGCGAACTGGATATCATTGCCGAAAAAGCGCGCCTTCGCTATCTTCGAGCCCGCAATATGCTGATATTGGAAGCAGCGATCAGCGCACTGCTCGATACCGAAACGCCGCAGGATGCTGCAAAAACCTTGCGTGAACAGGCAGATTTGCTCGTTCGTTACCTTTGAGAATACCTAGAACCCACCCCTTAGCTTTTCGACGTTCCAATTCAGGTGGCAATAATACAACTGTCAACGATTTGAGAAATTAGGGTGCAGGGCGGGAACATTATTCTCCGATGCTGGTTCGTTTTTCTTTTAAGGAAAGGAAACAGGATCATGAAACCAGTATTACTTGCCTTCTCGGCAATCATTCTCATGTCTGCTCCGGTATACGGCCAGTCTACGGGCGAAAAGACAGGTATCAATTCGCTTGTCGGGTCGGCACCGTCCACTCAGGATTTCGTGACGTTGAGCGGAAGCAGCGACATGTTCGAGATCGAATCGAGCAAACTCGCGCTGGCAAAGGCAGACCCAACCACCAAAAGCTTTGCGCAACAGATGATCACCGATCATCAAAAGACCGCCGAGGAATTGAAAGAGCTTCTGGGTACGAAAGTGAACTCCGTGAAGGCACCGACTGCGCTTTCCGAAGATCATCAGGAGATGCTGGACAAGTTGAAAGGACTGGAGGGCGAGGATTTCACGAAGCAGTATCGAAGCGATCAGGAAGACGTACACGAAGACGCTGTTGATCTCTTCAAGCGATATGGCGAGGGCGGCGAAAATGCCGATCTCAGGGCTTGGGCGAATGCGACCCGGCCTGCGCTGGAGCACCATCTCGAAATGGCAAAGAAGCTCAACGATTGAAGGGCAGGCGGCTCGCGGTCACTTGCGCGCGGCGGTTAATATGGCGACGCCGCACGCCGCGCCGATCGCGAGCCCTCCGCCCAATCCCTGATAATCAGTCATGGGACAGGGTTCCTTCCATGCTGATTATGCCTCGGGGCGTGTCGATGGGCTCGTCGCTGACACGATGCACCTGATAGGATTTCTCATTGCGAAACGCACTGAAATCATTGGTAAGATCCGTGTCCCCGATTGCCACCTGACCGCGGAAAGCTTCTGTCTCGCCTTGACTCGCGACCACTCTCGCGTCGGCCTCGGATCGGGCAGAAACGAGAACAGTCCCGCGCTTGTGGGCAAGTTGATTGTCGTCGCCCGGCGATGGAATGAGCAAGAAGGCGTAGCATTGATAGTCGGTCTCGACCTTTACGCCGCTGTCGGGCGTCTCTTTCCATTCGGTGAAGATATTCTTGTCGCGGTATTCCATTTTTACCTCCATTGGCTGTTCAGGGCCGTAGTCCAACAGCCGGGAACGCTTGATGTTCCCTTTCAGGGATCTCGCAGCACGGTTGAGGCGCTCATCAGCGCTCGCGGCAAATCCGATCACCGCGAGCGTAAAGAAATGTCGATGACGAAAAGACCCGGCATGTCCATGCCGGGCAGGAACCTCACATGGAGTGCGCGGTTACGTTACCGTCCGCGTCGAGCGTCAACATAAACGTCTCGGTTCCTTTCATGGCCGACGCCTCCCACAACCCCTTGTCATTTAACTTGAGGTTGGAAACGCCAGTGTAACCGGCTTTGGTGAAGCGTTCATTGGCTTGCTGTTCGGTAAAGCTGTTCTGGCCTGCGTCGGGCGCCTTGTCGTCATGCGTTGTCGGTGTGGCGGACGTAGGCGCATTGGCGTTGGGCGCCGGTGCGTTGGTGGATGGTGTGTTGGGCGTCGTCGCATCCTGTGCATTGCCGATAGCCGGAACGATCACGAGAGCGCCAGCCAACAGAAGGGTTGAAATGTTCATGTGTCTTTCTCCGTTTTTCAGCCCCGCAGCGTCGTAACAAAGGCAGCTTCAGATTGTTCCGCTTTGCGGACCTTGGGTTATCGATCTCTATTCAAAATATCCAGCGTAATCATACGGCGCCTCGTTCGACCGAAATTCCGGAAAATAAAAGAAAGCTTTGGGGAACACCTTGCGGAGAACATTGTTCGAAGAGGGCACCCCTAACAAAAGGAGAAGACTAATGGCCGATCATACGTCGAACCGCGGTTTTGCATCCATGGATGAAGATAAGCAGCGCGAGATTGCTTCAAAGGGAGGCCAGGCCTCCGGCGGTAATTTTAAAAATGACCCAGAACGTGCTGCGGAAGCCGGTCACAAAGGTGGGCAGGCTTCAGGTGGCAATTTTCAAAACGATCCTGAACGCGCCGCTGAAGAGGGGCGTAAGGGCGGGAAACACTGACGGCGCTCTATTGTGATGATCTCAATGAGAACGATCCTGATGATTGTTATCGGTATAGCGCTCCTGCTGCTGGCGGCGGCGCTGGTGCGCGGCCTCGGCCCGGGAGCGGACAATGGGCAGAGCCCCCCGCATTCCCTGCAGACCAATCCGCCCGACTGAATGATTGCAAGGCAAACGGAGCCATCACCCGCACAACAATACATCCCAGGCGCTCGAAAGTAAGCCGCATGAAAGTCCCGGCCTGTCGCAGACCGGGACTTCTTCTTTGTTCATTTAATAATCGCCGAACCGGACGGGTCGCGCTCCTTTAACGCCGACGCCGGTTTTTCCAGATCAAAACTGCGGTTACGCAGAGGAGTGCAGTAAGAAGCGTGCCTTCTATTACGAAATACCAGTGCATGAAGAAGCTCCTATACCGGAACTCGACCACCGCCAGCTTTCGGTGCGATCATCCAGGGGATTGCGGTTTCGGGCTGTTCCAGAATGTTTCGCTTACGCGCAAACCCCGCTATCGCATGACGCGCAACATAGAGGGGTTTAAGACCGTTCTGCGCGTCACAGCATACCTTCCATGTCATTTCATAGATGACATCTCTATCATGCTCTGGCCACTCGTTAAGAAAATCGATTGCGTCTTCAATACCGGCAATCTCTTGAATCAGGTAAGGCCCGTCTTTCACGAAAACGGGGCTGTCAAACAAACGGTCGCTCATCAGAACCTCCATTTGATCGAACGATAAGGTTAGTGTGACCGCGCTTATTTAGTATCACATCCGCGCTGTTAAAGATGGCGAGCGAATTTTTCGCCAAGCCCCTGATATGCAATTGATTTGGTTGGAGGAACAAGACCGGCGCTCTGGAGTTAGGCCCATCGAAGGAGATAGACAATGAGCGCGAAGCTTCCCCCTGTGCCTGAAGATAACCGCAGCGGAAAAGGAACCGGCGAACAGAGACATGTTCCGCAGAAAGGCGATCTGCTCGCTCAGGATGACAAATCGGGGAAACAAGGACGGCAGGCCAACACCAAAATCAATACGACAAACCAAGGCTTGCAGCAGGACCGTTAGTCCAGGTGGAGGAATGGAATGCGTTCGTTTCTGAGAGACAACGGATTGACGATAGCGCTCGCCATTTTGTTCGGAACATCGATCTTCGGCATGGCAGCGGCTGGATTTGCAACGCGCTCTCGCCGAAACGCTGGATGTGCAAAAGCCGCCGCAGCAGATCAATGACAGCGACGGCAGAATGGTGCGGTTATCGTTTGGCCACCGCTATTCGCGAAAGTGCGCGCAAGAAATTTCTGTGTGATCGGATCGAGATTAGATCTGATCCATTCGGCCATGGCGGCTTCTTCCCGAAGACCTTACCCCGCACGCTCGTGCGATTTCCCTTTCATTCAAATCACCGCTGCCGTGATCGGGGTGGTGTGGAACAAGCCTGGATGTGCGCTGATGATTCAGGATGGTGCGGCCTACCAGCACCAATCGAGCTTTGTTCCAGACGTCTGCGGAACGAAGCGCGCTTGGCGAGGTTAGGCTGTCCACACCAAAGGGATGATCGGCATGCGAACCGTTAGTGCTTTATTTTCAAATCCGCTCCAAGCGAAACTCACTGTTGCAGCTCTGGTAACGTCAGGAATTCGCGCAGAAGAAATTTCCATCATATCCAATGGAGGCCGGGATGATCTGGCCGAAAACGCAACCGGCGTCGCAGCGGGCACCGGTGCGGTCGTAGGCGGGGCAGCAGGTTTGCTTACAGGGTTGGGATTGATGGCTATTCCGGGGCTTGGGCCGCTTGTGGCGACGGGCTGGCTTGTGAGCACCCTGACTGGGGTGATGAGCGGCGCAGCTATCGGCGGCGTTGCAGGAAGCGTTTACCGCTCGCTTGTTCAGGCCGGGCTTAGTGATACGGATGCGAATATATACTCAGCAGGAATAGAACAGGGCGGGACGTTTCTTGCAGTCAGGGTATCTGACGAGCAATACATGGAAGCGGAGCGAATTCTGGCCAAAGCGCGAAGCTTTACGGACGCTGAGATCGATTTGCCTGCTGCGCCTATGGGGTGACAGTTGTCCCCGGCCTTGTCTCGACCCACGGCCTGGTCGTGGCATGTTCGCTTGGTCAACAAAGGATCAGACTGGTGGTGCCAGCCGCACGATCCATGCTGGAAAAGCGGTGATTGGCGGACGCGGAGGTGACCAGAAGCCCCCCGTCGCCCAACGTTGCACCGATGCTTGGATTATTATCTGCAGAATGTGCTTTCCATTTTTTGATCACTCGTGCGGAAGTGTCATGTCTATGGGCGTTACAGAAATAGTTATTGAATTGTTGGGTTTTGAGAATAATGTTAAATACTAATATATTAATCGCGAATAATTATTGGCGTACTTATAAGAGGTGCCGAAAATATTCGATAATAATTACTGTTATTGATTTCCAAGATTTTTTTAGTGTATATTCTTGAGTGGGTATAATGTTTTATTTTTACTCAAATTGACATAGGTGATGTTTCAAGAATGAATTGAGTGGAAGTTTCTTCCCGAGATCGAGAAGCTATATATCCTCCGGCGATTATGGCACTTCTGCCCGTGTCGGCGAGGAGTTTCGTTGGCGACGGCCGCGATTGCTGTGAAATGACGGGCGGTCTCTAAAACGCGTTGCCGAGACAATGTAGCTGATATCGGGCTGATCTTTCTGTTCCACCTTTGGGAAAAAAATTGGTCGTTCAGCAGTTACGACAGAATGCGCTGGTCGTCGCGCGCTGCGGCATCACGGATGATTGAAGGGTTGGTTCAGCGCGGGACGTTGTGCACCGGCACTTATGTCCATCATTCATCCCTTTTGATGGGATGCTTCGGACCTGTACCTGACGCGGTTCATAACATTTTGCGAGGTTCTCAAATGCCAGTATCTCCTTTCGCAGGTCTCATAGTACAGCAGAAAGGCAACGCACTTGCGGGGCGTTTAGCCGCTATGCTCCTCGCGGATCAGGGCGCAGAAGTTTATGTATGCGACCGATCCCACACCGAAACTGAAGGATTGGATGATTTTCTGGACCGAGGCAAAACGCTCCTTCCACTGTCCGAGTTCAATAACTTCACTGGTGCTGATATCGTTATAGTTGATGGCAGGGTTGAACGACACGACGCGGGTATCCAGATTCATCTTGGTTTTCCCGCACTTGCATCTGGCGATACAAGCTTCGACCTCCCGGACGACGCCAGTGACGACCTTTTAAGCGCAATGATTGGCTTTTATACGGATCTGGGCATAACCAGTCGTTTACTTGGAAGCGACGTCATCTACACTCCGCTCCCGCTATGCTCGGTCTATGCAGCTGTTCTTTCCGTGAGTGCTGTAAGTGCAGCTCTGATTTCCCGGCATCGCACCGGTGCCGGAACCATCATTAACGTGCCGCGCCTTGCAGCCGGCTTATCTGCGATTGGCGTGCTGGCTATGCAGCTTGATGGCGTAGAGCCTCATCTCAAATCCACAGGCTTGATGAGTTTGCCGCCCGCGATAGCCGCCGAGGTTCCTGCCGCTCGCGCGGACCCCAATTTGATGATAACGCTTATCAACAAGCTGAGCCCGGCAAACGGTTGTTACCGCACTCTGGACAATCGGTTAGTCACTCCAGTTACCACTGTTAACCGCTCTCTGATGCGCCAAATGCTGGAGATTGTTGGACTGACAGACGAGGCGGGCGAATGGGGTCTGGTGGACGCTTCAGTTTATGACCCGGCCAATGCCCATCTGAGCGATCACAATATTGCCCTGCCTGCGGCTTTACGACCCGATATTAATATCCGGCTCGCCGGACGGCTTGCGGAAATCTTTGCCTCCCGCACTGCCAGCGAGTGGGAAAAGCTTTTTGCCGCCGCCATACCATTTGGGACAATTCGAACGTTTGAGGAGTGGATGGCCTTGTCGAGCGTTCGGGAAGCAGGATTGGTTATCACGCCGACGGGATTAAAGAAGCCACAGATCGGACGGGCAGTAAACATAGCATCGGCAAAACCTTATCCTCCCGTCCATCGCGCAAAACGCGCCATCAAAGCCACAGCCCCAGCGAAATACCAAGTTGCGACTGTCGAACGTAAATTGGAAAGTGGTAAACCCCTCGAAGGTTACAAGGTGCTCGATCTTGCCAACGTTATCGCAGGACCTGCTTGCGGTCGGTTGTTGGGCGAACTGGGGGCAGATGTGATCAAGGTAGATGCAACGCGTCCCAATCACGTGCCGCTCGTCACAATCGAATGGGGCGCCGAAGCCAATCAGGGCAAGCGCAGCATTCTTCTTGACCTCAAGATGTCCGAAGGACGAAAAGTCCTGGAGCAGCTTATAGCCAGTTCCGACATCATTGTGATGAATGAAACGGACGCTGGCGTTGAGCATCTCGGTCTCACGCGCGATGCGATCATGCGCCTCAACCCAGTTGCTATCGTGACACAGATCAGCGCCTTTAAGGGTGAATTTCCCGCGCCTGACGACAAGCGTCCGGGTTATGATCCATTGCTCCAGGCCGTTACAGGCATCATGACAAGGTTCGGCTCACCGGAATTGCCGCTCATTCATGGAATCGCATCCTGTGTCGATTATCTTACCGGCTATCTAGGAGCTTTTGCCGCGCTTGCGGCGCTCCAGGCACGCGAGCGCCGCGCAGACGGCAGTGGTGATTGGGCCGAAACCTCGCTGGCCGCTGCAGCGGCCCTCACTCAATTGCCGTTCCAATGGACACCGGCTGGGCCGACAATGACTGGCCCGAACGCTACAGGGCCAAGCGCGGAGGCCAGACTGTGGCAGCAGAGCGATGGCTGGATATTTGCCGAGACGAGCACTTCCGTATCCGCAGGGTTTCGCGGACTATCAGTCGCCGACGCAATCCGACACGCGCACAAGGAGGGCGGACGGGCTGTGCCGGTCACGACAATCGCTGCCCTGCGAACTGCCTTTCTTGCGAAGCCGGCTAAGACGGTCCGGTTTCGCAAGACCAGCCGTAATGGGCTTCATGCTACATTGCTTGAACCGACCTGGTTTGAGTTCAACGGTAAACAGCTTTCTCCCTCAAGTGAGCCCGGGCGCCCCGGGGCTGACGCAGATGCGATCTTGAGCGAGCTTGGGTTGAGTGCGGAACAGATTGCCGAGCTTAAAGCCAGTAATGCCATCGGGAATACCGACTGGCTTCCGCTCACGCAGCCGATACGGGGCAAACGATCATGAGTCTCCTGAAGTGTGTCGTGATCGAACAGGCCATTGGGTGCCCCGTTCCCAAGTGGTGGAAGTGATCATCAGATTGGTGGCCCAAGTTTCCTCGGCGTTGCGTAAGCGGACGCGCACATCACCTTTCTAGCAGATTTAGCCATCTGCAGCCCTCGAGGGGGATGGTGACTCCCACTGGTCCGCGCGGAGGTTGATAGCCACGCTCCATGTGCGAAGTCACAATGCCATTGGGGCTGCCTTGATATTCGTAAAAACACTCGGCTTCCACCACTCTTCTAGGTTTCCCATCGCCTTTAAAGGCGCTATCGATATGTCGTGAATTTGGGGAATCTGCCGAGGTATCGTTTCCTTGAAAGGACGACAAGAACGCAAAGAGCTTATGCGATTTGCTGCAATTGATCTTACAGCGCCCAATACATATAAGCGATCCATCAATACATGTGGGGATGAACGTTTTGACTGTAGCGGGGGCTCATTCAGAGAACAGAAAAGTCGTCATCCTCGGTGGGGCACATGGTTCTCTGGCTCTGGCGCGAAGTCTGGGAAAGGCCGGTGCTGATGTTTATTACATCACAAGCGATTCACCTCTCGCGGGATGGTCGCGATATGTAACGAAGACCATTCGCCTGCCAGCTATCAATGAGTCAGAGATAGCTGATTTTCTGCTGAATGTCGCTGGTCAGAACAATCTGGCCAATGCCTTGCTTATTCCTGCAAGCGATCGAGAGGTAAAGCTGGTTTCCCAATACATTGGCCGGCTGTCCCCGGCCTTCACTATTTTGTTGCCGGAGTGGGATCGCCTTCGCTGGCTCTGCGACAAGCCGTATCTCTATAAACGGGCCGTTGAACTGGGGATTACCCCTCCTGAAACTTATGAATTATCGTCTGCTGACGAGGCGCTGGAACTGGAGCTGGTATATCCTGTTATCCTAAAGCCGAATATGGGCGGAGGGGAAGGTACATTAGCCAAAGCGAAGGTGATCCGGGTCGATGACCGTGAGGCATTTGTCGAGGCTTTCGGCAAAGCCGCCAAAGAGCTCGGCGCGAAGAACATCGTCGTACAGCAATTAATCCCGGGCGGTGGTGAATGCCAGTTCTCCTACGCGGGGTTCTGGTGGGAAGGCGAGCCTATGGCTGAATTCTCGGCGCGGCGTAGCAGACAATATCCGGTTGATTTCGGCTTCACGAGCACCTTCGTTGAGACGGTCGACGCTCCTGAAGTTATCGCAGCGGCGCGCACGATCCTCGCCTCAGTTCGCTATAGCGGGCTGGTCGAAGTCGAGTTCAAACGTGATCCGCGCACCGGCGTACTCAACATTCTCGACGTCAACCCGCGCCCTTGGTCCTGGTTCGCCCTGTGTGCAGCAGCAGGCGCGGACCTCGGCAAAATCATGTGGGATTCGACAAATTGTAGAGTAGCGAAAGACCGAATTCAGGCTGTGACGTCGGTTAGCTGGATATATCTTGTCCGCGACTTGGTCTCTTCAGTTCAATTGGTCATGAGAGGAAAACTCAGCCCGATCGATTATCTTGCGTCATTGAGGTCTGTCCGTGCCTGTGCAGCATTTTCCTGGCATGACCTCAAACCGGGACTGCTGGATTTTCCACTGACTGTTTGGCGCGTCCTGACCCGGCGGATACTCAACATCTCGATATGATATCTGTAGAGGATCTGCAGAATGTGGTCTTTGCGTAGTATAAAAAATGACCTCAAATATAGTTTCATTCGAGCTGGGCTTGAAGTGGCGGCTAACTCGTTTGTGAGAGGCCTTTTTCCCGGCGCGGGCGGGCGTGGTGTTATATTCACGCTTCACCATGTGCGTCCTGCCCGGCAGGACAGGTTTTGTCCAAATGAGATTCTGTCGATCACACCCGAGTTCCTGGAAGATGCGATCTCGGTTTGCCTCGAAAGCGGTTTGACCCCGGTACATTTGCACGACCTGTCAGCCCTGTTCGCTGATCCCTCCGATGAACGTCGCTTCGTCTCATTCACCCTTGATGACGGCTACCGCAACAATGCTGAATTTGCGGCGCCGGTATTTCGGAAGTTCCATATTCCTTACACGATTTTTGTTAATCCGGGCTTCGTGGAGCGAACACGAACGATTTGGTGGGAGACGGCCGCCGCACTGACGAGAGAGCTATCCGCTTTCGAGTTCGATTTTGGCAGCGGTACTGAAACAGTCAGATGTGGGAAAAAAACGGAGAAGTTTTCAGCTTTCGACCGGCTGGCCGGCTTTGTACGATCGGTTGACGAAGATGAAGCCGTAGGAAGGATTGATGGAGCGGCACAGGCACATGGCATTTCTCCAATGGCCATCGTTGATGAACTCGTGATGACCGAAACCGAACTGCAATCCCTCTCCGCCGATCCACTAGCGCACTTCGGAGCGCATACGGTGAACCACGTCAATCTCCGGCGAGTGGGCGCGGAACGTCTTCAGCAGGAGATCGAAGATTCCGCTTCGATAATCGAACACTATGTCGGTCAGAGACCCCGCTCATTTTCTTATCCTTACGGCTGGTCGACGGCTGTTGGGGAGCGGGAGATTACTGCCGTAAAAAATGCCGGCATTCCAGTTGCTGTCACGACGCAGCCTGGCATGCTGACTGCCTCCCGCGTCATTGGCAAATCGGGGGAACTGCCTCGTGTTTCACTGAACGGGCTCTATCAGAAAAAGAAGTATGTTGATGCGCTACTTTCCGGCATACCGTTCAAGCTGATCGCAGCTGCCTAAAGCGCTGCCCGTTTCACATTGCCGCGCAGAGTGGACGACCCGCAATCATTTAAGCCTGCGAGTCGAGATGATGCGGACAGTTCGCTATGAGAAACCTGCCGCAGCGGTCCGGGTTGCGGCTTCTTAGGGCTGTGCTGGAAATGCCTGCGTCAATCCCACAAAACGGATTGACGCTTGTAGCGATGTGCTCAAAGATGATCGCGCGGGATGGTTTGGTTCCACCCGCGGGTCGCGACCACTTCGCCATTCTCCTTCGCTGTCAGAACGCCGGAAATATGGAAGTTTTCAGCGTCCGAATGCATCCTTGTGGTGCTTTCGATGTCGATCATCCAGCCTTCGCGGCCCATCTGATAAGCCTGTGTCAGCACATAAGACGCCGATAGTGGGTCATTGTCATTAATGCGCAGTTCGCGCTTGAGGCTGTGGCTCAACTGCGTGCCGATATCGTCGAAACGCAGAACGCCTTCGCCGAACAGGCCGCCGATGCCTTCCGTCACATAGAGCGTTTCGCCGGTGACGTGATCCTGTTCCGTCCAGCGGCGCACGCTGCCCGGATCAAGCTGGGTGATCGGCGTCGCAGGGCCATGGGCAGGCTTCTGGAAGGAAATCTTTGCATCGTCGGCGGAAGCCGGACGGATCGGCAGATCAAGAACCGACGCAGCGGTGTCGAGCGTCAGCGTGACGCGCTTTGGCGATGGCCAGACCATCGGCCAATAGCCGGTCGCAACCGAAAGACGGATGCGATGGCCCTTCTTGAAGCTGTAGCCGCTGTCGTTGAGCTTGATCGCGATCTCATAGGTCTTGCCCGGCACCAGCATTTCCGGCTTGTCGTGGCCGTTGAAGTGGTTGAGATTGAAGACCTGATAGCTGACGCGGGTGATGCGGCCATCGGGCAGAATATCACTCAAGCGCAGCGAAACTTGTGCAACCGGCTGGTCGACAGTGAATGTCAGGCGAGCAACCGGCGCACCAAGAATTTCCAGATCTTCGGTCAGAACGGCAGTGTCGAAGTTGAGCGAGCCGCCATCGTCAAGACGCTGATCGGTCGGATGCTCGCCGGGGCAGCCCGTCGCCATCCATTCTCCTCCCGCCTTGCCGTGGCTGTTGGGCGAGGAAATCGAAAGCATACCCTTGGCTGCATCGGCCTTGCCCAGCGTGAAGTCTGCCCCAAGCGCGAAAGGCTTTGGGGTGATTTCGGTCGACGGCCAGTTCTTTTCGCCAACCCAGCGGCCATTGGTAAAGTCGCGCGAGCCAGTTGGCTCGATGGTGTCGCAGACATAGGCGCGCAGCTTCGGCTCGTCCATGATGCCGGTCTCTTTGCCTTTGAGCCACTGGTCCCACCAGCGCACTGCTTCCTGAAGGAAGCCGATTGCTGGACCCGGAAGACCGTCCTGCGGATAGACATGGCCCCAGGGACCGATAATGCCGCGTGCAGGGACTTGCAGATTTTCGAGCAGGCGCGGAACGGCATTGGTGTAGCTGTCGGCCCATGCGCCAATGGCGAGAACCGGGCACTGGATCGCAGACCAGTCTTCGCGGATCGAGCCGTGCTTCCAGTATTCGTCGTAATGCTGGTGTTCGAGCCAGAGAGCGGGGAAGAACGGCAGGCGTTCCAGACGTTCAATCCATGCATCGCGCCAGCCGGCGCCCACAATCGCCGGATCGAGCGGGCGCGACTGATAGGCGAGCATGATCGTGCCCCACCACAGATTATCGTTGAGCAGCAGGCCGCCCATGTAATGGATGTCATCGCGGAAACGGTCGTCGGTCGAATAGGCGGTGATGATCGCCTTCAATGCCGGCGGACGGCAGGCGGCGACCTGCAGCCCGTTGAAGCCGCCCCAGCTCTTGCCCATCATGCCGACATTGCCGCTGCACCATGGCTGCGCCGCAATCCAGGCGATGACTTCCAGCGCGTCGTCCTGTTCCTGCTGGATGTATTCGTCGGCCATGTGGCCGTCAGACTCGCCCGTGCCGCGCATGTCGACGCGGATCGCGGCATAGCCGTTCTGCGCAAAATAGCCATGCATCGGCTCGTCGCGGCCACGCGTTCCGTCGCGCTTGCGGTAGGGAATATATTCGAGCACGGCGGGAACGGGATTTTCCTCGGCGCCTTCAGGCAGCCACAGGCGCGCGCCAAGACGGGTGCCATCCTTCAAGGTGATCCACAGATGCTCGGTGACGTTTACGGTCATGATCGGTTCCAATTTCTGTAAAGAGAAGCCGGTGCGGCATTAGCGCCGCATCGGTAGTTCAACTGGCGACTCAGGCTGGGTGTCGGGCCTTGAGGATGTCGTCCAGCCAGTCGCGGCGCAGCTCCGGAACGGATGTGATGAGCTGCTCCGTATAGGGCTCATAAGGCGGCTCGAAAATTGCCTTCGTGGTGCCGGTTTCGACTACCTTGCCCTTCTGCATGACCATGGCGCGGTCGGCGAGCCGACGGACGACGCCAAGGTCGTGGGTGATGAAGAGATATGAAACGTGCAATTCGTCTTGCAGCTTGCGCAGAAGTCTGAGAATTTCCTCCGCGACGAGCGGGTCGAGCGCCGAGGTAACTTCATCGCATATGATGAGATCAGGCTTTGCGGCCAGCGCACGGGCGATACACACGCGCTGCTTTTGTCCGCCCGAAAGCGCACCGGGCAGGCGGCTTGCGAAATCGGCCGGCAGGCCGATGAGTTCAAGCAGACGCCTGACCTCGATCTCGCGCTGATCCTCGTTCATGCCGAAATAGAACTTCATCGGACGACCGATGATTTCAGCAGCGGTCTGGCGTGGGTTTAGCGCCACGTCAGGAAGCTGATAGACGAGTTGGATGCGGCGCAGTTCTTCACGGCTGCGCTTTTTGTAACTCGCTTCCAGCCGTTGTCCGGCGAGCGAAATGATGCCGCTAGAGTGAGGCGGAAGCCCGGCAATGATGCGGGCAAGGGTTGATTTGCCTGACCCGGATTCGCCAACGATGGCAAGCGTCTCGCCACGACGAACATAGCAATCTACATCGGTCAGAACGAGTTTCTTGCCGTAATAAGCGGTTGCGTTCTTTACTTCGAGCAGGATTTCGCCGGTCTTGTGCTCGGCCTGTTCACCCGAAATACTGGCTTCCCGTTCGGAAACCAGACGCTGCGTATAGTCTTGCTTGGGTGCTTCGAGGATTTCTTCCGCAGAGCCAAGTTCGACCATCTTGCCATGGCGCAGAACCATGATGCGGTCGGCGATCTGTGCCACCACTGCAAGGTCATGCGTGATGTAAAGAGCAGCAGTGTTGTAACGCTGGATCAGGCTGCGCAGGAGCGCCAGCACTTCGATCTGGGTGGTCACATCAAGGGCGGTGGTCGGCTCGTCCAGCACGAGAATATCCGGGCGGCAGGACATGGCCATGGCGACCATGGCGCGCTGCAACTGGCCACCGGAAACCTGATGCGGATAGCGGTCGCCAAAAGTGTCGGCATCCGGCAACTGCAATGTATGCAGTAGTTCCAGCATCCAGGCCTTGGCTTCCGCTTTGGTCATGAGGCCGTGATAGAGCGGGCCTTCCATGATCTGATCGCCGATGCGGTGCGCCGGATTGAACGACGCCGCCGCGCTCTGCGCCACATAGGCGATGCGTGCGCCGCGCACCTTTTCGCGGGTCTCGCGGGTACCGTCCATCAGCGAAATATCGTCAACGACGATAGTGCCTTCAGCGATCTTGCAGCCGCCGCGGCCATAACCCATTGCGGCGAGACCAATGGTGGACTTGCCTGCGCCGGACTCGCCAATGAGGCCCAACACCTCGCCACGCTTCAGCGTCACATCGACATGATCGACGAGCGTTGCGCCATTCGGCGCCTTGACGACGAGGTCGGCGATGGAAAGAACGATATCCCTGCTCATCGATCAGCTCCCTGCGTGGTCGTGCGTCCGGCCAGAAGCCAGTCAACGACGAGGTTGACGCCAACGGTCAGGATGGCGATTGCAGCCGCCGGGAACAGCGGTGCGTAAAGGCCGTAGAGGATTGCCTGCTGGTTGTCCTTCACCATGCCGCCCCAGTCCGCAAATGGCGGCTGGATGCCGAGGCCGAGGAACGACAGACCGGCAACGAAGAGGAAGGTGAAGCAGAAACGCAGGCCGAATTCCGCGATCAGCGGCGGCAATGTGTTTGGCAGAATCTCGCGCCAGATCAGCCAGCCAAGGCCTTCGCCGCGAAGACGGGCGGTTTCGGCATATTCCAGCACGTTGACGCCCTGCGCCACGATGCGCGCCAGGCGGAACACGCGGGTGGAATCGAGCAGTGCGATGGTGACGATCAGAACCGGCAGTGACGAGCCGAGCGCTTGCAGGATGACGAGCGCCGAAATGAGCACGGGAATGCACATGACGGTATCGACGATGCGCGACAGGATCGTATCGACCCAGCCGCCGAAAATGGCGGCGAGGAAGCCGAGCGGCACGCCGATGCTGAACGACAGGAGGGAAGCGGCCAGCGAAACGCCGATGGACATTTGCGCGCCGAACAGGAGGCGCGAAAGCATGTCGCGTCCGTTCTGATCGAGGCCGAACCAGAACTGTGCCGATGGCGGATCGAACGGTGCGCCGACGATTTCCTCCTGTCCGTAAGGGGCGATCAGCGGCCCGAACAGGAAGAGGACGAGGGCGATGGCAATGATGGCGAGGCCGAGCCATGCGGTGAGGGGAATGGATTTCTTCATGGCTTTATCGTGGGTGCCTCAAACGCGGATTGAGCGCGATGGCAGCGACATCGGCGATGATATTGAGAATGACATAGGCCGCACCGAAGACGAGGGCCGCAGCTTGCACGAGCGGAAGGTCACGTTTGGAGACGGCATCAACCATGAAGCGGCCAAGGCCGTTATAGTTGAAGACAGCTTCGACAAGCACCACACCGGTGATGAGGTAGGCGATGTTGAACGCAACCACGTTGACGATAGGCGCCGCCGCATTGGGCAAGGCGTGCTTGGTCACAACGCGCTTGGTGCGCAGACCTTTCAGATAGGCGGTTTCGACATAGGCCTGATCCATAACCGACAAAACAGCAGTGCGGGTCATGCGCATCATCTGCGCAACGGTGACGAGAACCAGCGTCAGTGCGGGCAGCGCCGTGGCCTGTATCCATTCAAGGAAGGTCATGCCTTCATACGTGTCGGCGAGGCTCGGCAGCAGGTTGAAGCGGATCGACAGGAACAGAATCAGCAGCAATCCGAGGAAATATTCAGGCAGCGAAACGAAGGCGAGCGCCACGATGTTGACGATGCGGTCGAAGACGCCGCCGCGTTTGACCGCCGTAACGAGGCCGAGAAGGATTGCTATCGGAACGCTGATGACCGCTGCAAAGGCGGCGAGCGCCATCGTATTCCAGAAACGCGGCCATAAAAGATCCGCCACGGGCTGCTGGTTGGCCAGCGACGTGCCGAGATCGCCCGTCATGAAACCTGCGAGCCAGGAGAAATAGCGGGAAAGGAGCGGCTGATTGAGGCCGAGGTTTTCGCGCAATGTCGCGAGTGCCTCCGGCGTGGCATTCTGACCAAGTATGGCTGACGCCACATCGCCGGGCAGGATCTGCGTGCCGGCGAAAATCAACGCCGACACGAGGAACAGCGTGAGGAGTCCCAGCCCCACACGCTTGAGAATCAGAACGAACATTTATGCTTCCAGCCAGACTTTTTCGGCAAGGCGCGCACCCATCAGATTGAACATCGGATGCGTGGTCACGCCCTTGAGCTTCTTGGAGGTGGCGTCGAGATAGTCGCCGAACATCGGAATGAGCGCGCCGCCATCATTGCTGATCATGGCTTGCAATTCGGCATAGATTTCCTTGCGCTTGGCCTGATCGAGCATCGCGCGGGCCTCGAGCAGCTTGGCGTCGAAATCGCCGCTCTTCCAGTGCGTATCGTTCTGCGATGCATTGGATGCATAAGCGACCGACAGGGCCTGATCGGCAGTCGGGCGCCCGCCGCGATAAGACATGCAGAACGGCGCCTTCATCCAGACATTGTCCCAATATCCGTCCGCCGGTTCGCGCTTGATATCGATCTCGATTCCCGACTTGGCGGCGGCAGTGCGGAAGATTGCCGCTGCATCGACTGCCCCCGTGAAAGCCGCGTCCGAGGCCGAAAGCTGAATTTTCAGCGAATCCATACCTGCCTGCTTCAGGTAGAACTTGGCCTTTTCCGGATCATAGGCGCGCTGCGGCAGTGCTGCGTCAAAGAATGGATCGGTGCTCGGGATTGGGTTGTCGTTGCCGAGGCGTCCATAGCCGCGCAAGGCGGTTTTGAGCATCTGTTCGCGGTCGATGGCGTGCTTGATGGCGAGGCGGACATTGTTGTCGGTGAACGGCGCCTGCGTGCAATCCATCAGGAAGGAAAAATGCTGGCCGCCGGAAGACTGGACGATGTTGAGGTTAGGGTTGCGCTTCAGCAGGTCGACGGTCTTGAAATCGAGCTGGTTGATGGCGTGAACCTGACCGGACATCATCGCATTGGTGCGCGCCGAAACGTCGTTGATGACGATGACTTCCACCGCATCGACCCAGGCCGTGTTTGGCTTCCAGTAGCTCTCGTTGCGCGTGAAGCGCGAGCGCACGCCCGGCTGGAAACGCTCGAACACGAAAGGTCCGGTGCCGACCGGCTTGTTGAAGTCCGTCCAGTCCTTCGGCACCACGAGGAAATGATAATCCGAAAGAATATAGGGAAGGTCGGCATTTCCGCTCGTGAGCGTGATCTTGACCGTAGCGGCGTCTATCTTGGCGACGTCCGTGAATTCCGAAGCCAGAGAACGCGCGCCGGAGGTGGTTTCGCCGCGATGCAGGTTGATCGAGTAGATGATGTCATCAGCGTCGAGCGTCTTGCCGTTGTGGAACGTCACACCCTGGCGGACCTTGAATGTCCATTCCTTGGCGTCGGCTGAGGGTTCCCAGCTTTCGAACAGCTCAGGCACGGCCTTGTTGTCGGCGTCGATTTCCACGAGACCGTTCATCAGCATGTAAGCCTGATTGACAGGAACCCAATCTTTCAAAAGACGTGGGTCGAAATTGTCGGTGGTGGAGCCGCCGCCAATGCCGAGCTTGAGCACTCCGCCTTTCTTCGGCGTGCCATCCCCTGCCGCAGCGGCGGGCGAGGTGATCAGGCCGCTCATGCCGGTGATGCCCACCAGACCGATGCCAGCTGCACCTGCCATGAAAGAGCGACGCGTCAATTGAAACTGGCTTTTTTGCTCAGGCATTCTGTACCCCTGTGTTTAAATCATAGCTTATCGGCTTTTGGGGGTGGGGTAACTTACTGCAGCCCTTATTTTCAAGGGCTAATGTCCGGTTTCTAGGTATGACTTTTCGGCATACCCCCATGCGAAATGTGTGTCTTGGCATTTGCGCGAACAGGAATAAAGGAGCCTCCAACAGTACTGGCGGGGGCGCTTTTCCGTAGGGGG
Organism: Ochrobactrum sp. AP1BH01-1; assembly: GCF_018066705.1. Lineage (NCBI taxonomy): Bacteria > Pseudomonadati > Pseudomonadota > Alphaproteobacteria > Hyphomicrobiales > Brucellaceae > Ochrobactrum > Ochrobactrum sp. AP1BH01-1. The sequence continues at coordinate 501,291 of NZ_JAGPOU010000004.1, forward strand.
AAGCCGTCCCTGCTTTTTTCAGATTTGTATGATCCTGGAGATCGAAAATGGGTTTGCCGGATGTTGTCGGCTTAGTGGGCGCGTTCTTTTACCTTCTGGGTTACGCCCTGATTCAATTGCGTATTTTTACCGTCGATGATCCGGTCATTCCGTTGCTGAACGTCCTGGGCGGTGTTGCGCTGATCTATTCGCTTGCCTGGAATTTTAACCTTGGTTCCTTCATCTCGCAGGTAGCCTGGCTTATCATCACCATTATCGGTTACATCCGTTTCCGTATGGTATCGCGTCGCCGTGCGGCTTTCCCGCAGGAATGAGGTGTGCGACATATCCGATCATCTTTATGTGATCGGATCTGCTCCATTGCTTGCGATCAGCCAGTCGGACACTTCGCGCACGATTTTGCGCTGGTGACGATCAGCAGGCCGCATCAGATAGAAATATGCGTTCGACCGCATCATGTGCCCGTGTGCAGGGACCAATATCCCGCTAGCGAGCTGTTCCTTGATGAGCCATGTCCAGCCGAGTGTAATGCCGATGCCCTGTGTTGCTGCGGCGACGCAAAGGCCATAATCACCGAGCCGCCATTCCAGAGCACCGGTCGGCGGCGAAAGCCTGGCGTCATGCCACCATTCCGGCCAGCCCTGCCATTCGCGCACCGTATCTTCGATCGCCAGCAGAATGGGGGCTTCCTGCTCCATGATGCCAGGAACGCCGGGGGCTGAAACGGGTACGACTTCCTCCCGGCCCAGAACCGTCAGATTGACCCCGATGGGCCGTTCCTTGCGGTAGAACAGGGCGAGATCGAACTCGTCCAGCCGCAGATGTGCCACGTCATCCGTTACACGCAACCGGATTTCAATGCCGGGGATGTCGGTTTTGAGTTTGCCGATCCGCGACAGGAACCATTGGTCGGCGATCCCGCGCGAGCAAGCGATGGTGATCTGCCGTGGCCCGATCCATGCTCGCAGGCCGTCTGTGACGGCGCTCAAGTCGCCCAGAAGGCGGCTCACTTCGGAAGCGTAGCTTTCCCCGATGGCGGTGAGCTGCACCCCTACCGGCAGGCGATGAAACAGTTTCGAGCCGATGAAGGCTTCCAGCTTGCCAATCTGGCGGCTGATGGCGCTCTGCGTAAGGCCGAGTTCCAAACCTGCACGAGAGAAGCTGCCCAACCGAGCCGCGCTGTCAAAAACCACCAGCGCATTGAGGGGTGGCATGGATTGACGACCGACTGCCAAATTGATTTCTCCCGTTTTTCAGAAGGCATGCCATGCATGTTGGTGTGATTTTAGCTTCTCTCCGTCGGGAAGTTGTCGGTCAAGTCCCTCCGTGTGATTATGTCGGTACACACCCCGTTCTTCTGTCCATGGAGGACACCGCGTCTGTGATTGCTTCGGTCCTAAGGCACAGCTGAAATGCCAGGATATTGGCGCGGCTGGATTAAATGGCGGGCGCTCGGAAACGGTCCTTACGTCCGCCTTTCGATGAGCGGGCCAAACTGTTGCTGAATCTTTCTGCTGACCACTCAGGCAAAGTGCCGGCGATATGGATTGCTCCGATGGGAACGCCTTTCGCGTCGGTAATTGGGGCGCCGATCGCTATTTCATGGGTCTACAACTGATTGCAGAGCGCGGAGTGTCCCCGTGTGCGTGGAGCATGGACCTGCTCCCTTCCACCAGCAAGATGGTCATCGTTAGGATGCGAAAGGGTGAGGTCGGCAGAGGTTCAGTAAACCTAAAGAGCGCTGCATATCAGTAGCGCCGCTTTGCCATAACCTCTTGATTTGCTTGGAGATCGAATGGTGGGCGTGACAGGGATTGAACCTGTGACCCCTACGATGTCAACGTAGTGCTCTCCCGCTGAGCTACACGCCCATTCGATGTGGCGCATACACCATATCGCGTTGCGCCCGTCAATGCCCTTTTATGAAGTTTTTTCGTCTTTTTGTTGATGACAAAACCAAGGGACGCAAAACTACGGGATCGCCTCAGGCGGCGATCAGCATTTTTTCGATTTCATTCACCAGATCACGCAAGTGGAATGGCTTGGAAAGCACCTTTGCGTCGCGCGGCGCGTCCGAATCGGGATTGAGCGCGACAGCGGCAAAGCCTGTAATGAACATGATCTTCAGATCCGGGTCGATCTCTGTTGCGCGCCGCGCCAGTTCGATGCCGTCCATTTCCGGCATGACAATGTCGGTCAGCAGAAGGGAAAAAGGCTCTTCCTGCAATCTTTCATAGGCGCTCGCACCATTGTCGAAGTGCGTTACGTGATAACCGGCTTTTTCCAGCGCCTTGACGAGGAAGCGGCGCATATCATTGTCATCTTCAGCTAGAAGGATTCTCTTCATTGTTCCGTCCGAATTCTGTGTCGTGTTCATCGCCCAAAAGCTGACCCTTAACGACTCAATATCCACCGTAGAAAACGCTTCTTTGGTAAATATGGAATGAATGCTCGCGTGAATGTTAATTGTTATGGCGTGTATTTGGCAACAAGCTGTTCAGTGTGACAGGATTGTCGCATATGCATGTCAAGCACCGGCCAAAAGATTCGTTTTCCGGTCATTTGCGCTCATCGGCCGTCTGGCGTAATTTGTGCGTTATTAAATGTGGATCGTTGTCGGACGGCCTGAATATTGCGGTCGAAAACGGGTGAAGAATGAGTTTGGAGCGCGATTTTAGTTTGATACCGCCCTTCGAGATATGCGCTCCGGCGGAACAGCGCATTCCGTTCGTTTTCAACTCACCGCATAGCGGACGTTACTATCCGCATTCCTTTGTCGAGGCATCGCGTCTCGACGCCTTGAGCATACGTCATTCGGAAGACTGCTATGTCGACGAGTTGTTTGCTTCGGCGGTGCGGCTGGGCGCGCCTTTGCTGAAGGCCCATTTCCCCCGTGCTTTTCTGGATGTGAATCGTGAAGCCTACGAGCTCGATCCACGCATGTTCGCCGAGCCGCTGCCGCCTTTCGTCAACAGCCAGTCAGCGCGGGTCGCCGGCGGGCTGGGCACGGTGCCGCGCCTGGTCGGTGAAGGCCAGCTGATTTATCCGGGCCGAATTTCGCTTGCCGAAGCATTCTATCGCATTGAAGATCTCTACAAGCCTTACCACCGGACGCTTGAGGCATTGCTTCAATCCACGCGCGAACGCTTTGGCTATGCAGTGCTGATTGACTGTCATTCCATGCCGGGCGGCAGCCGTCCCGGCGAAGTCGGGTCGCGCCCGGATTTTATCGTCGGCGACCGTTTCGGCCGTTCATGCAGCGAAAGGCTGACGCAGGCTGCCATCGAACTGCTGCAGGATTTGGGTTATACGGTTGCGCATAACAAACCCTATGCGGGCGGGTTCATTACCGAGCATTATGGACGGCCGGCCATGGCTTGCCATGCTCTCCAGATCGAGATCAATCGAAGCCTTTACGTGAACGAACAGGACCTGCACAAGCTTGCCGGTTTCGAAACGCTCTGTGCCGATCTGTATGGATTTCTGAGCGACCTGACATCCCTGCCGGATGATCTCTTTGCCGCGCCTCCTCTGGCTGCGGAATAACCCTTTCCGTCGAGCGCCTCGCGCAGATAAAAAGAACCGCGCCCGAATAATACGAGCGCGGCCAAAGACTAGGGAGGAAATGCCCCGAAAGGCATCGACAGGAAAACCTGTCAGGAATTTAAGTTACGTCTGAATGGCGCTAACGTCAAGAAAACAAGCATATTTTTTGAGCTGATTCGCACATGCTCATTATATAGGCAAAATTAGCATGGTTTGCACAAGCATGCACCATGTTCTGGAAACAGGAGTTCGGGGTTGCTGATTGATAAGGCATTTTTTTCCGAAGTGGCTGCTGCCGCCGCCGCTGAAACGCTTCCGCGTTTTCGTCAGCTGACGGAAATAGACAACAAATATAGCGTCGGTTTTGATCCGGTGACCGAAGCGGACCGGGCGGCGGAGCGTGCGATTCGGGCGGTTATTGGCGGCGCTTTTCCCGATCACGGTATTCTTGGTGAAGAATACGGGCCGGAGAATATCGACCGCAGCCATGTCTGGGTCATTGATCCGATCGACGGAACCCGTGCCTTCATTTCCGGACTGCCGGTCTGGGGCACGCTTCTGGGCCTTACCGTCGATGGCGACGCCAGGGCGGGAATGATGTCTCAACCGTTTACCGGCGAGCTCTTCTACAGCGACGGGAATGGCGCTTATCTCGTACGCAATGGCGGTGAGGATATGCCCCGCCGTCTGGCTGTGCGCAAAAATGCCGCCTTGGCCGATGCCACTATGTTCACGACGACACCCGCTCTCTTCAAGGGAGATAGCCGCAAGGGTTTCGACCGGCTGGAAAACGCTGTTCGTCTGTCGCGTTATGGAGTTGATTGTTATGCCTTCGCGATGCTGGCAAGCGGCTTTGCCGACATAGTGGTCGAGGCCGGTTTGCAGCCTTACGACATCGTGGCTCTCATTCCGCTGATTGAACAGGCGGGCGGGGTGGTGACCCAACGCGACGGTGGCCCGGCGGAAAAGGGCGGTGATATTGTCGCCGCCGCTTCTCCCGCACTGCATCGGGCGGCGCTTGACCTGCTGAATAGCTAGCTAATAGCTAAATACCGGAGGCCACGGGCTCGATGGTCTCAGGCATAGCCTCCACTTCCGACGAGCCCGGAATGAACGCATCGAAGGCAGCCCAGAGCTGCTCACGATAAAAGTCGGCTTCCTGAAGCATTTCATGACGAGCGCCGGTAATCGTTGTCAGCGAGACGTTGCGCGTTCGCGCGACGAAACGCTCGATGACCGGCGTGGAAACCACACGATCCGCTCCGGCGGCAACGATAAGAACCGGCACCGTCAGTCCCTTGTAGAAATCCGGCTGATTGATCTGTCTCGAGGTTTCAAGCGCGCTCCAAAGCCATCGGGCGGTCGGGCCGCCAAGCGCAAGGTCCGGATGAAGGCGTGGAATTTCCATATTTCGCATGAAGCGGGCCGGATCGCTGGTCAGCGGATTGCCGGCAAAGGGCCGTGAAGCCAATCCGCGTCCGCCAGAAGCGTAAACCCTGCCGAGGCCCAGCCAGCGAAAGGCGGAAGCGATGCGGCGGACATTGTCGTCGCTGAGTTTTTGGCCATCAAGCCCCATGAAAGGTGCGCAAAGTACCATGCGGCTGATGCGCGATGTAAGCCTGCCCATCGAAGAAAGCGCCACAAGAGCACCTGCCGAGTGGCCGAGAATGTAAAAGGGCGGAGGACAGTCAGGCAAAGCGATCTGAGAGAGAATAAGATCGAGGTCGCGGGAATAGTCGTCGAAACTGCGAACATAGCCGCGCTGGCGATCCTTCAGCAAGCGGGACGAGCCACCTTGGCCGCGCCAGTCGAAAGTCAGGACCGTGAAACCCCGCGCGGTCAGGTCGGTCATGGTTTCAAAGTATTTCTCAATGAACTCATTTCGCCCCTGAAGCACGATCACAGTGCCGCGGATCGGCCTCGTTTCAGCTTGAAGGATGGCATAGCGCAGGGTTTTGTCCGCCTTCGCCTCAAGCAGCCCGGCCTTTAATCCCAACGGAATGGGATTCGCATCGGTTTCGAAAAGCAGTTCCGACATCCGATTGCAGGCCTTTCTGTTTCAGGTTGGATTATGCGTTGCCAGCATAATGGTTCATTTGATGATAAAAAGTAACCGGAAGTTCGTGAACGAACTTCCGGTCAAAGAACAGCCCGTGTAAGGGACGTTACGCTGGCTGGTCTGTGAAAAAATCTTAATATCCGCCGGGCCGACGTTCGCCAACGATACGGCCCGAATAGGCGTCGACCATGACGATGACGCGGCGGCCATTCGGCCTTGTGGCGCGCACGAAATAAGTGTCGCGGTTAAGGCGCATATCGCCGACATCATAACCGCGGCGTTCCAGCGAACGCGCGATACGGCGCGGGCTCATGATGTCGCGGCGACCGTAGTCATCGCCCCAGCCCGGCCTGCGGTCAGGGCCACCATCCCAGCCGGGACGCGGACCCGGATAAGGACGCGGCGGACGATAGCCGTCATCATCGTAATACTGAACCTGAACGCGCAGGCCGCTATCGGCTGCGAGGGTGGGCGTCGCAAAACCGGTGGCGACGGTAGCAAGTGCGGCAAAAGCAAGAACAGCTTTTTTCATAACCGTGATCCTTTAGTGAACCCGCTTTGCAGCAGGCATGGTGGGACATTAGCCCCAAGCGGCTGAACGCTTGCCAAAGATGATGTTCATTTTTGGTTCATTATGCGGCCAACCCCAAAAATGTAGCCCGCTATCGGTCAGGAGTTATTACGCTGTGTGACGACACGTGTTTCATAATCTTCGCAGGGAACCGGTCTTGAAATGAAAAAGAACCGTTCCCAAATGAGTTTTGCGGTCGCCTGGATGGGGCCGCCGGCACCAAGGAATTCGCCAGAAGGGAATTTCGCCGCCGTGTATGATCACCGAATGCGCCTGGCGCTGCTCGGAAAAGATCATGCTGAAACAAGCATCATGTCGCTCTGAAGGAGGGCTAATACATGCGTCACGTAGATTTTTCCCCGCTCTATCGCTCCACGGTCGGTTTCGATCGGCTTTTCACCATGCTTGATACGCTCGCTTCGCCGGAGGGCAATCAGTCCTATCCGCCGTATAATATCGAGCGCACGGGTGAAAACACATATCGCATCACTATGGCGGTTGCGGGTTTTTCAGAAAGTGAGCTTGAGATCGAAGCGCACCGCAACCAGCTGACCATCAAGGGTCAGAAGGCCGATGAGAATGCTTCCGATGTCGGCGAAGTTCTCTATCGTGGTATCGCCTCGCGTGCTTTCGAGCGCCGTTTCCAGCTTGCCGACTTCGTAGAAGTCGCCGGTGCGAGCCTCAAGAACGGTCTCCTGCACATTGATCTCAAGCGCGAGATTCCGGAACAGATGAAACCGCGCAAGATCGAAGTCACCAAGGCTGGCTCGGACAATGCCCAGCAGATCGAGGCAAAAACCGCGCATTAAAGCATTTCCAGCGAAAGTACGAAGAAGGCGGCGCTCCAAGCGCCGCCTTCTTTGTTTTCATGCTTTTGGAAAGCGTCAGGCAATCAATTTGGCGAAACCGTCCACGTCTTCTTCCGTATTGGCGAAGCTCGTCACAAAGCGGGCGAAAATTTCGCCGTCGCTGATGCGGTTCACTTCCGAATGCGGCGGGTTCCAGTCGTAGAAGATCGCTCCGGCATTCCGCAAACGGTCATAGACCGACTGTTTCATGATGGCGAATACCTCGTTGGCTTCCGGCTTCCAGGCAAGGCGCATCTGGCTCGACGCATTGATATGACCGGCAAGGCGCGCTGCGAGCGCATTTGAATGACGGGCCAGTTCCAGCCAGAGATCGTCTTGCAGGTAAGCGTCGAATTGCGCCGCCACGAAACGTGTCTTGGAAAAGAGCTGGGCCGCGCGCTTGCGGATGAACGGCAGGTCCTTGGCGCGCGCAGGGTCCATGAAGACCAGGGCTTCGGCGCACCAGCAGCCGTTTTTCGTGCCGCCGAAGGAAACAATATCCACGCCCTGTTTCCAGGTCATTTCCGCAGGCGTCATATCCAGCGAAACGAGTGCATTGGCAAAACGTGCGCCATCCATGTGTAGCGGCAGGCCGGCGTCGCGGCAGATTTTGGCAATGGTGGCGATGTGTTCGGGTTGGTAGAGCGTACCAACCTCGGTCGCCTGCGTGATGCTGACGGCCATGGGCTGTCCGGCATGAACGAAAGCCGGGTTAAACCGCTTAAGCTCGCGCTTGAGAAGCTCGGGGTCGATACGACCATGCGCGCCGTCAATCGGATGGAGGCGGGCGCCACCGGTGAAATATTCCGGTGCACCGCATTCATCCTCGATCACATGCGCCTCGCGATGTACGAGCGACACACCGCCGGGCCGGTTGACGCTGGCGAGCGCTAGCGAGTTGGCAGCTGTGCCTGTGCCGACAAAGAACACGGCAACTTCGCGCTCAAACAATTCGTTGAACCGTTGCTCCACGCGCTTGTCGATTTCGCTTGCGCCATAGGCTGCCGCAAAACCCGCAGCATGCAATGACAGGCTCTCGGCGATTTTCGGATGGGCGCCTGCCCAGTTGTCAGAAGCAAAGTGCACGTGTTCCTCCGGTTGAGTTCAATTAGGCCGTCGCACAGTCGTTGTGTCCATGGCTGTCTATAGCATTGGTGCGAGAATCGGAATCAATTTTCGGAAAGTACGATGGGTGGATTTCAATAGCTGGAACGCCCCAGCATCCGCATCGGCACATGGCATTCCTCAGTAACCGGCAGCACAATGGGTTGTGATAAAAATGCCGCCATGATGCCTATTTTTTAGGCATAAGCCTATAAAGCGGTGCCGTGCCAAACTGACGCAATGGCCGCCAAACGCAATATAAAGCCTACAAAATCACGGCTTTTGATATTTTATTACGGAAGTTGCTGAGAAAAATTGCGTTTCCATCTTGTGAGGCAATTTGAATTCTGTCATACGTAATTAGGACAGTAATGCTGTCCAATTAGAAGCTGATACCAACGGAAGCGGCACAACGCGCTCCGAAAAGTTTCAGAAAGAGGCGCCGGAACCGGCAGGCACATCGCCTGGCGGTGACAGGCGCCCCGACCGCGACAGGAGGAATTCGAGTGCGCCGTTTTCTGGCGGGCTGGGTGTCGTCTGTCCAAGCCTGATGAGAATAAGGCGCTAAACATCGTTCCTCGCACCGGCTTTGCCGCTCGTCCGGAACCTCGTCCAAACGCCTTGTCGATAAGGCTTCCATATATCTAGAGCAACAGCGGGATGGTTGTCACACCGTCTCGGTATATACTGACCGCGCACCTCATGAAGAGGGCCAAACGGAGGGAATGACGATGACGCATTTGACGCCATCTGTATCGAATGTGGTTTCTCACAACGTACAGAACGGAACGGTCAAAGCTGCGGCGACCGCTTCCCACCGAACGACGCGAAAAACGAAAGCGGCCGGCGTCCCGCCAGCGCAAGGTCTCTATGATCCGCGCAACGAACATGATGCATGTGGTGTCGGCTTCATCGCCCATATGAAGGGTAAGAAGTCGCATCAGGTCGTGGAAAGCGGCCTCAAGATGCTTGAAAACCTTACGCATCGCGGTGCGGTTGGCGCCGATCCGCTGATGGGCGACGGCGCCGGTATTCTGGTACAGATACCGGACCGCTTCTTGCGCGAGGAAATGGCGCGTCAGGGTATCGACCTGCCGCAGCCAGGCCATTATGGCGTCGGTTATCTTTTCATGCCGCGCGATGCGCAACTGCGCGCCCATATTGAAGAGATCGTCAAGGAAGTGATCGCCGCCGAAGGTCAGACCTTCATCGGTTTCCGCGCGGTGCCGGTCGACAATTCATCGCTTTCCAAGGCGCCTGACATTGCAGCAACCGAACCGTTTCACGTTCAGGTGTTCATCGGACGCAATCCGATGCTGGAGACGGATGATGATTTCGAGCGCCGCCTGTTCGTTTTGCGCAAGGTCATTTCCAACCGCATCTATCAGGAAAATGACGGCGACGATAAGGGCTTTTATGTTGTGTCCATGTCGGCCCGCACGGTCGTCTATAAGGGCATGTTCCTCGCCTATCAGGTGGGTGCCTATTATCAGGATCTGAAAGACCCGCGTTTTGAAAGTGCGGTGGCGCTGGTGCACCAGCGCTTTTCCACCAACACTTTTCCGTCCTGGCGTCTGGCGCATCCATACCGCATGGTTGCGCATAACGGCGAAATCAACACGCTGCGCGGTAACGTCAACTGGATGGCGGCGCGTCAGGCCTCGGTCGATAGCGAACTGTTCGGCAACGACATTTCCAAGCTGTGGCCGATTTCCTATGAAGGCCAGTCGGATACGGCCTGCTTCGACAATGCGCTCGAATTCCTGCATCAGGGCGGCTACAGCCTTGCGCACGCAATGATGATGCTGATCCCGGAAGCATGGTCCGGCAACAAGCTGATGTCGGATGAACGCCGCGCGTTCTACGAATATCATGCAGCACTTATGGAGCCATGGGACGGTCCGGCCGCGGTCGCCTTCACCGATGGCCGCCAGATTGGTGCGACGCTCGACCGTAACGGCCTGCGTCCGGCCCGCTACATCGTGACCGACGACGATTTCGTCATTCTGGCTTCGGAAGCCGGTGTTTTGCCGGTCGAGGAAAAGAAGGTCGTCAAGAAGTGGCGTCTTCAGCCGGGCCGCATGCTGCTCATCGATATGGAAGAAGGCCGCATCGTCTCGGATGAGGAAATCAAGTCACAGATCGCGCAGAAGCATCCTTACAAGCATTGGTTGGCTAATACCCAGCTCATTCTGGAGGACCTCAATCCGGTCGAACCGCGGGCACTCCGCAAGGATGTAAGCCTTCTGGACCGTCAGCAGAGCTTCGGCTACACGCAGGAAGACACGCGGATTCTGATGTCGCCAATGGCTACGACGGGTCAGGAAGCCATCGGCTCGATGGGTACTGACACACCGATCTCGGCCATGTCGGACAAGTCGAAGCTGCTCTACACCTATTTCAAGCAAAACTTCGCACAGGTCACCAACCCGCCGATCGATCCGATCCGCGAAGAACTGGTGATGAGCCTTGTCTCCTTCATCGGCCCGCGCCCGAACATCTTCGACCTTGTCGGCACTTCGCGCCGCAAGCGTCTGGAAGTGCGCCAGCCGATCCTGACCAATGGCGATCTGGAAAAGATTCGTTCCATCGGCCACACCGAAGATCGTTTCGACACCAAGACGCTCGATATCACCTATAATGTCGGCGAGGGTGCAGCCGGTATGCACGGCGCAATCGAGCGCCTGTGTGACCGCGCCGAAGCAGCTGTGCATGGTGGATACAACATCGTCATCCTGTCCGACCGGCAGGTTGGTCCGGACCGCATTCCGATCCCGGCCCTTCTGGCGACGGCAGCCGTGCATCACCACCTGATCCGCAAGGGTCTGCGCACCTCGGTCGGCCTTGTGGTCGAATCGGGTGAGCCACGCGAAATACATCATTTCTGCTGTCTCGCCGGTTACGGCGCTGAAGCCATCAACCCATATCTTGCCTTCGACACGCTGCTCGACATGCATCGCCGCCGCGAATTTCCGCCGGAGGTCGATGAGCATGAGGTCGTCAAGCGCTACATCAAATCGATCGGCAAGGGCATTCTCAAGGTCATGTCCAAGATGGGCATCTCGACTTACCAGTCCTATTGCGGCGCGCAGATTTTCGATGCGGTCGGCTTGCAGTCGAGCTTCGTCGACAAGTTCTTCTTCGGCACGGCCACCAGCATCGAAGGTGTTGGTCTGGACGAAATCGCGGAAGAAACCGTGCGCCGTCACACCGACGCATTCGGTAGCGACCCGGTTCTGCTGACCGCGCTGGAAGTCGGCGGCGAATATGCCTACCGCATGCGCGGTGAGGCCCATTTGTGGTCGCCGGATGCGGTTGCGAAGCTGCAGCATGCAGTGCGCACCTCGAACCCGGACACCTTCACCGAATATACCGCGATGCTCGACTCCAAATCGGCGCAGGCCAAGACCATTCGCGGCCTGTTCGATATCCGCTTTGCCGAGGATCGCGGTCTGAAGCCGGTTTCCATCGATGAGGTTGAACCGGCGGTCGATATCGTCAAGCGCTTCTCCACCGGCGCCATGTCCTTCGGCTCAATCTCGAGGGAGGCGCACACCACGCTGGCGCGGGCGATGAACGCCATTGGCGGCAAGTCGAACACGGGCGAGGGCGGCGAGGAGCCGGATCGTTTCTACCCGCTGCCGGACGGCACGCCGAACCCGGAACGCTCCGCGATCAAGCAGGTGGCATCGGGCCGTTTCGGTGTGACGACGGAATATCTCGTCAACTCCGATCTGATCCAGATCAAGGTTGCGCAGGGTGCGAAGCCCGGCGAAGGCGGCCAGCTGCCGGGTCACAAGGTCGACGCGACCATCGCCAAGACCCGGCACTCGACGCCGGGCGTTGGTCTCATTTCGCCGCCGCCGCACCATGACATCTACTCGATCGAAGATCTGGCGCAGCTGATATACGACCTGAAGAACGTCAACCCGGCTGCCGATATTTCGGTCAAGCTGGTATCCGAAGTGGGCGTCGGCACGGTTGCCGCCGGTGTTGCGAAGGCGCGCGCCGACCATATCACCGTCTCGGGCTATGATGGCGGCACGGGCGCTTCGCCGCTGACATCGCTGAAACATGCCGGTAGCCCATGGGAAATCGGCCTTGCCGAAACCCACCAGACGCTGGTGCTGAACGGGCTTCGCTCCCGCGTGGCCTTGCAGGTCGATGGCGGTTTGCGTACCGGTCGCGACGTCATCATTGGCGCATTGCTCGGCGCTGATGAGTTCGGCTTCTCGACGGCTCCGCTGATTGCCGCTGGCTGCATCATGATGCGCAAGTGCCATCTGAACACCTGCCCGGTTGGTGTGGCGACACAGGACCCGGTTCTGCGCAAGCGCTTCAAGGGCACGCCGGAACATGTCATCAACTTCTTCTTCTATCTGGCCGAAGAAGTGCGCGCACTGCTGGCATCGATGGGTTTCACCAAGCTGGAACAGATCATTGGCGAGACGGAACTGCTCGAAAAGCAGGCCATGATAGACCATTGGAAGGCCAAGGGCCTTGATTTCAGCCGCATCTTCTACAAGCCTGAGGCTGAAAAGCACGAGATCTACTGGACCGAGCGTCAGCATCATCCGATTGAGGATGTTCTGGACCGTAAGCTGATCGCCGAGGCCATGCCTGCGCTGGAAGATCGTCAGCCTGTCAAGATCGACATCGACATCAAGAATGTCGACCGTTCTGCCGGTGCGATGCTGTCGGGTGAAGTGGCCAAGCGGTTCCGTCACAAGGGCCTGCCGGAAGACACCATTGCCGTCACGCTTCGTGGCACGGCTGGCCAATCCTTCGGCGCGTTCCTCGCACGCGGCATCTCATTCGAACTGATCGGCGATGGCAACGACTATGTCGGCAAGGGTCTTTCGGGTGGCCGCATCGTCATCCGTCCGCCGGAAGAGACGCGTATCATCGCCGAAGATTCCATCATCGTCGGCAATACGGTGCTCTATGGCGCGCTCGAAGGTGAGTGCTACTTCCGCGGCGTTGCAGGCGAACGTTTCGCCGTGCGCAACTCCGGTGCGGTCACGGTTGTCGAAGGCGTGGGCGACCACGGCTGCGAATACATGACTGGTGGCGTGGTCGTGGTCATCGGGCAGACGGGCCGCAACTTCGCGGCGGGCATGTCGGGCGGTGTCGCCTATGTGCTCGACGAGGAAGGCGATTTCGCCCAGCGCTGCAACATGGCGATGGTCGAACTGGAGCCGGTTCCGGAAGAAGACGACATCCTCGAAAAGCTGCATCACCATGGCGGCGACCTCATGCATAAGGGCCGTGTGGACGTATCGGCCAATATGACCCATCATGATGAGGAACGTCTGGTGCAGCTGATCGCTAACCATCTGCATTACACAGGCTCGACGCGGGCAAAGGACATTCTCGACAATTGGGAGAGCTATCGTCCCAAATTCGTAAAGGTCATGCCAGTCGAATACCGTCGCGCTCTGGAAGAGATGGAGCGCATGCAGATCGGTGTCGCGGCTGAATGATCTGACAAGCGGAGCCCGGCCTTCGGGTCGGGCACCCTTCGCCAAATGAAGAGATAACAACGTCCTGACATGCCTGCGCGTTAAGGAATGACGCGGCGGACAGGGCAACTTCCGGCAAAGCAGACCATGCGCTGGTCTCAGGCCGAGGGGAGTAGAAGAATGGGTAAGGTAACTGGTTTTCTAGAGATCGACCGTCAGGTGGCAAAGTACCAGCCGGCGTCGGATCGCATTCGCCACTTCCGCGAGTTCACCATTCCGATGACGGATGGTGAAGTGCAGAAGCAGGCTGCGCGCTGCATGGATTGCGGCATTCCGTTCTGCCATGGGCCGACGGGCTGCCCGGTGCACAACCAGATTCCGGACTGGAACGATCTGGTCTATAACAACAACTGGGATCAGGCGATCCGCAACCTGCATCTGACCAATAATTTCCCGGAATTCACTGGTCGCGTCTGCCCGGCGCCTTGCGAGGAAGCCTGCACGCTGAACCTCGAAGACACGCCGGTTGCGATCAAGACGGTTGAGCAGGCGTTGGGCGACAAGGCTTATGAGCTTGGCTATATCGTGCCACAGCCAGCCGCCAACAAGACCGGCAAGTCGGTCGCCATCATCGGTTCCGGTCCGGCTGGCCTCGCCGCTGCACAGCAGCTGGCGCGTGCCGGTCACATGGTTGATGTCTATGAGCGCGAGAGCCGTCCCGGCGGTTTGCTTCGCTATGGCATTCCCGATTTCAAGATGGAAAAGCACCTCATCGACCGCCGCGTGGCGCAGATGGAAGGTGAGGGCGTGCGCTTCCTGTGCGGCGTGAATATCGGCGTCGACAAGCCGCTGCGCGGTCTTCTCGATACCTACGATGCTGTGCTTTACAGCGGCGGCTCCGAAACCCCGCGTCCGGCAGGCATTCCCGGTGCCGATCTCGAAGGCGTGCACGATGCCATGCCCTATCTGGTTCAGCAGAACCGCCGCGTCGGTCGCGAAAATATAGAATCCACGGCATGGCCCGCAGCTCCCATTCTGGCTGGCGGCAAGCATATTGTGGTGGTCGGCGGCGGCGATACGGCATCGGATTGCGTCGGCACGGCCTTCCGTCAGGGCGCGGTCAATGTCACGCAGCTCGACATTCGCCCGCAACCGCCGGAAAAAGAAGACAAGCTCAGCGTCTGGCCTTATTGGGCGACCAAGATGCGTACCTCTTCCAGTCAGGCGGAAGGCGCTTCCCGCGAGTTTCAGGTGGCGACGCTGGAATTCATCGGTGAGGACGGACGTCTTACCCATGTGAAATGCTGTCAGGTGGATGAAAAGCGCAAGCCGATTGCCGGTTCGGAATTCTTCATCAAGGCTGATCTTGCCTTCATCGCGATCGGCTTTGCCGGACCGGCAGAAAATAGCGTGGTCAAGGAGCTGGGCGAAAAGCTCGACATCGTGACTGACCGTCGCGGCTCCAAGTCGGTCAAGGCCAATGAGCGCGACTATCGCACCAATGTCGACAAGCTCTATGCCGCAGGCGATGTGCGCCGCGGCCAGTCGTTGGTCGTCTGGGCGATCCGCGAAGGACGTCAGGCCGCCCACGCTATCGACGCCGATTTGATGGGTAGTTCCGTCCTCCCTCGTTAAGAGATAAGAGATTAAAACTGAAAAAGCCCGGAGTTTCCTCCGGGCTTTTTTGTGTTTGTTGGCAGTCTAGCCTTGGCTGCGCCGTGCCTTCATCACCAGATAGGCGATGGCGAGGAACACGAACCAGAATGGCGTGACCTTCAGGGCGGCGGCGGTATCAGGCTCTTGTGTCAACGCCCATAAAATGAAGGCGAAGAAGGCGAAGACCATGACCACGGCTGCGCGTCCGCCTGGCATCTTGAACGTGGATTTTTCATGCAGGTCGGGGCGCTTGCGGCGATATTGCAGATAGGACGCCAGAATGATCGACCAGATGAAGATGAAGAGCAGGGCCGAGATTGTCGTGACAATCGTGAAGGCTTCAATGATGCTCTGGCCCGCATAGAGCAGAACAACGCCTGTCAGCAGGAAGATGCAAGAGAAGAACAGCGCGTTGACCGGCACCTTGCGGTTGTTCAGCTTGCCAAGCGCCTTTGGCGCGAGCTTCGAAGTTGCGAGGCCATAGATCATGCGCGAGGTCGAATAGATGCCGGAATTTGCACTGGACGTTGCCGAGGTGAGCACTACGAAATTCACGACATGCGCCGCGATGCCGAGACCGGCGAGCGAGAACATGGCGACGAATGGGCTGGAGCTTGGATCGACTTGATCCCATGGAATGACGGTGATGATGACGAACAGGGCACCGAGATAAAACAGCACCACGCGGATCGGGATCGAGTTGATTGCTTTCGGCAGATTGCGCACCGGGTCCTTGGTTTCAGCAGCGGCAGTGCCGACGAGTTCGATGCCGACGAAAGCAAAAACCGCAATCTGGAAACCGGCGACAAAGCCGAGGAAACCGTTGGGGAAGAACCCGCCGTGGTTCCACAAATGCGCGACCGACGCCTGGCTGCCGTTCGGCAGGGTAAAGCCGGTTGAAAGCATATAAACCCCGGCGATGATCAGTCCGACGATGGCGACGATCTTGATGAGGGCGAACCAGAATTCGATTTCACCGAAATTGCGCACGGTGGGCAGATTGAGGGCGAGAAGTGTGAAAATCAGCCCGAGTGCGGGTATCCAAAGCGCGAGCTCGGGAAACCAGAAAGAGACGTAGCCCGATACGGCCACCACGTCCGCCACGCCTGTCACGATCCAGCAGAGCCAATAGGTCCAGCCGGTGAAGAATTGCGCCCATGGTCCGAGATAATCGCCCGCGAAATCTGCAAAGGAGCGATATTCGAGATTGGACAGCAGGATTTCGCCCAAAGCGCGCATGACGAAGAACAGCATGAAGCCAATCACCGCATAGACGAGCAGGATCGAAGGGCCTGCGAGCGAAATCGTCTTGCCCGAGCCCATGAAAAGGCCGGTGCCTATCGCACCGCCAATGGCAATCAGCTGAAGGTGCCGGTTGGACAGATTGCGTGCAAGATGGGGTTCCTCCTCCCGATGTGGATCGACAGAAGGCTTTGATGCAATATTCATTCAAACGCCTCTTGTTTTCTGGCGGACGCCAAAAACAGATCCCCGCTCGCGCGAGTGACGGCGCCCTCCCTACAGCCTTTTCAGGCCGACGGTGCTTTGTGATAGACGATGCCAAGGCTTCTGTGAACAGCGCGGAATGTAGCAATTAGAACTATATGAGATAGAGAAAGGCGCTATCTTTCAATCAGGTGGTAGCTTGGCAGTAACTATATTGCATCCAAAATTAGGGATTTACACTTTTCTGCGGCCACGAAAAATCATCGGCCCGCCCAGGTGACGGCTTGCTGTCAGTTCGTGGGGGGCGCGTGGGTTGCGGACGCGCTGCGAGGTTGCCGCCAAGCAGGACTCCACTTTCACCCTTGTCGATGTCGCGAATGCTGACCGGCGCCACGCGATCAACCGGTTTTGACGGATCATGGGTGCCTGTTGCGGGCAAGGGGCGATCTTCTTCCTTCGCGCCGCCAAGATAGGCGCGAAGCGGCTTTTCCGCATAGAAGGCAAGCTTGCGCTTGCCTGCCGAAGTTATATTGATGCCATCATTGCCGCGCAGACGCGCGGTCTGGCCGTTAATATCGAAGCCGGTCTGGGTGAAGTTGCCCTCTTCATCGACGAAGCCATCCCAGACATCGGCAAATTTGCCCCCCGCCTTCTCGGTGGCCGTGCGATGGATTTCATTGAGCGCCAGCATATCCTGCGACATGCCTTTCGGACGAAAAGGCGGCTGTCCGATCCAGACCAGTGGAAAGTGTTTGTCGTTGATCACCTTGAGAAAAGCTGCGACGCGCTTTTGATATTCTTCATTCCATTCTGGTGACCGGGGCGGCAGGCTCATGCCCTTTTCGGTGATCGCCTGCCTGTCGTTGGAGCCGATCATGACGACGACGGCAGCCGGCTTCTCCTCGTCCAGTATCTTGCCGATATTGTTGGGCCAGTCAAAATGGTCATTGCGCACAAAGCCGGAAGAGCCGTTGATGCGCGACACGACCTTGAGGTCGGGGTCCGAAGCGAAGGCAACGTCGAGCCCTTCGGCGAGGCCATTGCCGATGAAGTCGCCGACGACGAGAATCTTCTTGGCATCGGGTTTTTTCTCGACGAGTTCGACAGCGGGGCTCGCCGCTGGTGGTGATGCTGGACGTGACGTCGGGGAGGCAGGCTTGGGCCGTTTCGGTTTAGGCCGCGCACGTTGTGGAGCAGGTTGCTGATATTGCCGCTGTGGCTGTGCTTGCCGGGAACCGAACAAAAGATCGAAGAGCGTGCGCGGGCGCTCCTGTGCAGAGGCCGTTGCAATGCCTGAAAACAGCAGCGCTGCCACAGCGAGCACCAAGCCCACAGCTCTCATCATCCGCACCGTCCGATTTTCGTGCATCTGTCTCGCCTTCATGCCAGTATATTAGCTTGGCGGCGTTGAAAAACAAAATGGGGCGCACTTGAGCAAAGTGCGCCCCATTTGATTTATTCGATAGCTTAGCGGCGCCGCAGGACCGACAGAACTTCCTTGCTCGGATGACCGTCCGGCTGAAGTCCGTTCCGCTGCTGGAAGGCTTCGATGGCCGCGCGCGAAGTGGAGCCGATCTTGCCATCGATATTGCCGTCATAATAGCCGAGCGCCTTCAGGTGGGTCTGCAACTCCAGCCGTTCGTCCATGGAGATGGGGGTGAACGGACGGTTCCAGTCCTGCCGCAGGCCCTGATAGCCGCCAATACGATCGGCCAGGAGGCCGACAGCGAGCGCATATTTGTCGGCGTTGTTGTAACGCTTCAACACGAAGAAGTTCTTCGTCATCAGGAAGGCAGGCCCCTGACGGCCATCCGGCACTTTCAGTGTTGCTTTCTCGTTAGGATCAGGGAAGGCGCGCCCATTGGCCCGGACAACCCCGATCTTCTGCCACTCGGCGACGGAGAGCGAGCCGGTAGGGAACTTACGTCCTTGTGGCAGCGCGACTTCGTAGCCCCAGGTGCGGCCCGGCTGCCAGCCATTGCGATGCAGCAAATTGGCCGCAGTGCCAAGCGCATCGGGGACCGAGTTCCAGATGTCACGCTTGCCATTGCCGTCCACGTCGACGGCATAGGCCTGATAGCTGGTCGGGATGAATTGCGTGTGGCCGAGTGCACCGGCCCAGGAACCGGAAAGATGGCCGCGGTCGATATCGCCGGTCTGGAGGATCTTCATTGCGGCGATGAGCTGTGTGCGGCCATATTTGGCGCGGCGCTGGTCGGCATAGGCAAGCGTGGCCAGCGAGCGAACGGCATCACGCATGACGTCGTCGCGCTTGAGGATTTCACCGTAATTGCTTTCCATCGACCAGATGGCGAGCAGGATATTGCGGTCGACCGAGAAGCGCTGCTCGATGCGCTGGAGCCAGGGTCCCCATTTGCGTGCCATGCTCTGGCCTACCGAGACGGAATGCTCGTTCACGCGATTATCGATATAGTTCCAGACAGGCTCGGTAAATTCAGGCTGATAGCGTGCCTTCTGCAGCACCACCGGGTCCGGCGCATCCACACCGCGAAATGCGCGGTCGAAAGTGGAAGGCGAAACACCCGCCTTTATGGCGACAGGACGGAAGCTGGCGACCCACTGGCGAAATTGTGCGTCAGCCAGCGCAGAACCGGTTGTCAGCGCAGAGGCGAGCGCAGCTATCGCTACCGTTGCAGCTTTCAGCCTCATTGATGGGCTCACCGTGAATGGAAATCGCAGCATTCTGTGTTTCCCTCTGCAATCAAATTTAGCCGATACCGGCGTGTTTCCCTTCGATCTGGTTTCTGCTCGTTGCGGATTGCATTCATCAATTAATACCATCCTATGTTGAATTTGAGCCAGTAGAAAATTCCAGACCGAACCGTTGAACGTTCAAATTAGAACCTGTGGGTTAGCAATTGGTTTACCATCGCCAATCTGGATAAAAATTTGCCGCAAGTTTCCGAAATTTTTGAATCAAGCAACATTAAGGTCCGGTCATTGAATGTGATGGGACCGGTCTCGCAATTTCGTCGTTCTTTAATGAATACGCCTTATTTGAAATTCAGTCGTTTCAATGCTTTGATAGCAAACCTGACATAATGAAATCGAGGAGAGGAATGAGTTCGATCCGAAAAATTCGCAAGGCCGTGTTCCCTGTCGCAGGTCTTGGCACCCGTTTCCTGCCCGCCACCAAATCGATCCCGAAAGAAATGCTGACGGTCGTGGACAAGCCCGTCATCCAATATGTAGTCGATGAGGCGCGCGAAGCTGGTATCGAACATCTGATTTTCGTCACGGGACGCAACAAAGCAGTTATCGAAGACTATTTCGATGCGCAGGTGGAGCTCTATTCCACGCTCGCCGAGCGCGGCAAAACGGCGGAACTGGAGCATCTTCAGGATATCCAGCCACAGCCGGGAACGACCAGCTTCACCCGGCAGCAGGTGCCGCTCGGCCTGGGCCATGCGGTCTGGTGCGCGCGCGAGCTCGTCGGTGACGAGCCCTTTGCTCTCCTGTTGCCGGATATGGTCATGCAGTCCAAGAAGGGCTGCCTGAAGGAAATGGTCGAGCTTTACGAAAAGACCGGCGGCAATGTCATTGCCGTGCAAGAATGCGACCCGGAAGAGGCGCATAAATACGGTATCGTCGGCAAGGGCGAAACCATCGGCAGCGGTTTCGAGATCACACAGATGGTCGAAAAGCCCGCCAAGGGAACCGCGCCTTCCAATCTTTACATCAATGGCCGCTATATCCTGCAGCCGGAAATCTTCGAGCTTCTGAGCAAGCAGGAAAAAGGTGCTGGCAATGAAATCCAGCTGACCGATGCGATGCTGAAGCTCGCCGATGCCCAGAAGTTCTTCGGCTTCAACTATCAGGGCTTGACGTTCGACTGTGGCTCCAAGGCCGGCTTTATCGAAGCCAACGTTGCTTTTGCCCTGTGGAGAAACGATATTCGCCCTTCGGTCGAAGGCTCTATCGGCAATTTGCTGAACACAATCAAACCCGCTTGATAAACCCGTTTGGGTCTCTGGTCACGCCCCCTGAAAAGGGGGCGTTTTTTGTGACTGATGCACAATTTCGTGAAATTTGCTTTTCCCGGCGAGGATGATAGGTATTTTGCCTAATATGTAGCCCGAAAAAGTGTGAAACACCTTTGGGGCGCAAAGGATCGAACGGGTTCCTCCAAATAAGGAATAAAGCATGCAGGAATTCCAGCAAACGATGGGTGCAGGCCCGCTCATCTCCATAGCGGTTGGCGCCGTCCTATTATTGCTTTTGCTTATCATCCGGTTTCGTGTTCATGCCTTCGTGGCGCTTGTGATCGTCAGCCTGTTAACGGCGCTCGCGACCGGCATTCCGGCGGGCAATATTCTGTCGACCATCACATCTGCCTTCGGATCGACCCTTGGCGGGGTGGCTCTTCTGGTCGGCCTTGGTGCAATGCTGGGCCGGTTGCTTGAAATATCGGGGGGCGCACAGGCGCTCGCCGATGATCTCATCAGGCGGTTCGGCGAAGAACGTGCGCCTTTGGCGTTGGGCATTGCATCGCTCATCTTCGGCTTTCCCATTTTTTTCGATGCGGGTCTGGTCGTGATGCTGCCTGTGGTCTTCACCGTCGCGCGGCGTCTCAAGGGCAGCCTGCTTCTTTATGGCATTCCGGTGGCCGCAGCCTTTTCGGTGATGCATGTTTTCGTTCCTCCGCATCCGGGGCCGGTGGCAGCATCGGAACTGCTGGGCGCGGATGTAGGGCTTCTTGTTCTGGTCGGGATCGTGGCCGTCATCCCCGTCTGGTTTATCGCCGGGCATCTTTTCGGTGCGTGGATCGGCAAGCGGATCATTCTTCCTGTCCCTGACAGTTTCGATGCAGGGAAGAAAATGGATGAAGCCGTGAACCCTCCAAGTTCCAGCCTGGTCATTTTGCTTCTTCTGCTGCCGTTGGTACTCATTTTCATCAATACCGGGCTCGACTTCGCCCGGGCGCAAGGCTGGGTCAGCGCCGATGCCGACTGGTATCAGCTGGCACGAATGATCGGATCGACACCGGTTGCTCTCTTGGTTTCGGTGCTGGTGGCCTCCTATGTGCTGGGGCCGCGGCGCGGCAGAGACGCCGCCAGTGTCGAACGCATTCTCGATTCGGCGTTGGGCCCGGTCTGCTCCATCATCCTGATTACGGGCGCGGGCGGCATGTTTGGCGGCGTGTTGCGCGCTTCCGGCATTGGCGATGCCTTGTCGACTGCGTTCGCGAATACAGGACTGCCCGTCATCGTGGCAGGCTTCCTGCTTGCAACGATTTTGCGTGTAGCGCAGGGGTCGGCAACGGTGGCGCTGATAACTGCTGCCGGGCTTGTCCAGCCTGCCGTTCAGGCAGCCGGATATCATGGGCTCGAGACTGCGGCGGTGGTGATCGCCCTTGCTGCGGGGTCTGTCATGCTGTCCCACGTCAACGATTCCGGTTTCTGGCTCGTCGGACGTTTCTTCAATATGGATGTCAAGACGACGCTGAAAACATGGACAGTTCTGGAAACCCTTATCGGGCTTCTGGGATTTGGCTTTGCGTGTTTGCTGTTCTGGCTCGCTTGAACTCAACAAGACACGGCATCCCGGAAGGGGTGCCGTTCTCTCCACTCTCTTTTCTAGCGCTGAACTTTCACGCCAAGATAGACGCTGTCGGCTCTATATTCACGGTCGGAAATCCTGCTCGTCAGGAATTCGTGACGAAGACGCGCGTCCAGCCCGACAAAACGATTGATCCAGTAGGTTGCACCGATCTGCGCACCGATGGTGTAGTCGGTTCCGGTCCCATCCTTGTTCTGCCGGATATTCGCGTCGAGCCTGCCGTTGAGGCTGAGGTCGGAACGTATGCGACGGGTCACGTCAAGGCTTGCGAAATGCAGGAGCGATCCGGGAACGCCCGGCGTTGTCGAGGTATCGACCATTGTCTGTGCGTAAAGGCGCACATCGGTTCCGCGCAGCGGCGACCAGTTGAGTGCAGCATTGATTGATGGGCCACTGATGTCGCCTAACCGGGAATCATCGCTGTTGGCCCGCATGTAGCCGGCGGCGAATTCGCCGTTGAGCTTTTCGCCCATGTCCAGCATCATGCCGCCGCGCAGTGCAAATTGGGACCCGCTGCGCTCATAGCCGTTGCTGTCCACTTTCTCGTCGAAGATGCGCTTGCCCAGTTCGACTTCGGTAAAGGGTTTGATCGCCGGTGACAGGCTGAAGCCGCCGCGCAACGTAATGCTGGCATAGGTGTTATCGCGGTCCTTCTGGCTGACCGTCCCGCCTGATGACAGTTCAGCATCGCCATAGATATTGTGTTCGACTCGCGCGGTGGCACTGCCGAAGATCAGGCCCATGTCGCGTTCGATGCCGAGGTTTCCGTTCAGGGTATGAACCAGCGGGCGTTGCAGGGCGCCGACCACTCCGTTGGGGCTCGACGCGCTTTCGCGGCGTAGCTGATAGCCAGCACCGGTATTGACCGTAGTCTGGTCGCCAAGATCGAGCCGCAGCTTGCCCTGAATGTCGACCCGCGGTTCGGAAACATCTTCTCCCGAAATAGACTTTGCCCAGGTACCCGATGCGTCGAGCGTTGCCTGATGGCGTGCCCAGTCCGATTGTGCATTGAGCCGCAACGTGGTTTCGTTGAGAACGGCGCTGGAACCGGTTGCGCTGTTGTCGCCATTGGTCGTGGCCCGAATACCCTGTTCGAGGGAGGGTCTCAGGATAAACGAACCGGTGCGAATGCCCACCGGCGCGAACGGATCGGCTTCCTGTGCGACGCTGCGCCCTTGCTCGGGCGTCTGGCGCCGATTTTCCCGCTCTGCCCGGCCCGCATCGCCGCTTGTCTCGGTATCGACCGAGCCGACACGAATATTATCGGGCTGCAGGGGCGGACGGTCCTGCGGCAACGGAGCTGCCGGAGCGGTTTGCGTCGCAGTGGCTGGATCTGCGGCTGACGCGCTTTCAGGCGGGGTATAACTGTCGTCGGTTGTTTCGCCGGCGGGGTTATCATATCCGGGCGCGGCGAGCCCGCGATTTGCCAGCGTTTCCGGCGAGGAAGCGGAAAGCACGTCCTCGGCAACGCTTCCGCGCAGATAGGCTTCCTGTGCAAATGCAGAACCATGACAGATCGCCATCGCCACGCCCGACAGGAACAGGCTTCGCAGCCTGCGGGCAAGGGGCGTCGAACCGCCGGAAATGGCCTTGGCAAAATGCATGTCGTGTTTTCAAACCGTCGCAACGTGGTGGATGAACGGTAAAGGCACATGGTTAATTCTTGGTTGCTGTTGAAGCCGCGGGGGATGAACCATTGCACAAATGTTTGGACAAGCGCCTGCGAAGAAGTTAACCCTTGCCGCC
This sequence comes from Ochrobactrum sp. AP1BH01-1, assembly GCF_018066705.1. Lineage (NCBI taxonomy): Bacteria > Pseudomonadati > Pseudomonadota > Alphaproteobacteria > Hyphomicrobiales > Brucellaceae > Ochrobactrum > Ochrobactrum sp. AP1BH01-1. The sequence continues at coordinate 525,309 of NZ_JAGPOU010000004.1, forward strand.
ATGGAAAAGCTCGACCAGATCATCCCTCCGGCAAATGCGGAAGCCGCCATCGCTTCAGCGTTGCGCACCATAAAAACCGAAAATGCGGGCCTTACCGCGCTGGAAGAAGCGCTGAATGACGGTCTTTCCGGTCCGTTCGTGGAAGCCGTGAAGCGTATCGTGGTCTCGCGCGGACGTCTGGTCGTCACCGGTGTCGGCAAGAGCGGCCATATCGGCTCCAAGCTCGCTGCCACTTTTGCCTCGACCGGCACTTCGGCATTCTTCGTTCACTCTGCTGAAGCCAATCACGGCGATCTTGGCATGATCGGGCGCGATGACGTCATTCTGGCGATCTCGTGGTCAGGCGAAACGGCGGAACTGAAGGGGATCGTCAATTATTCGCAGCGTTTCCGTATTCCGCTGATCGCGATTACCTCGCGGGAGGATTCGGCACTGGGGCGTGCGGCGGATGTGGTGTTGCTCCTGCCCAAAACCGCCGAGGCCTGCCCGCATGGCCTGGCGCCCACGACCTCGACCTTGATGCAGCTCGCCATAGGCGATGCGCTGGCAATCGCGCTTCTGGAAGCGCGCGGCTTTACTCCGAGCGACTTCAAGACTTTTCATCCCGGCGGTTCGCTGGGCGCAAGTCTCATTCATATCCGCGATATCATGCATCGTGGCGACCGCCTGCCACTGGTAAAGACGGGCACGTCCATGCCAGATGCGATGAAGGTACTGGCACAGAAAAGCTTTGGCTGCGTGGTGGTTGTCGATGATAACGGCGATCTGGCCGGCATAGTCACCGATGGCGATATTTCGCGCAATCTGAGCCGTAATCTCGCGGTTTTGACGGTTGATGAAATCATGACCCGCAAGCCGAAGACAGTGGACCAGAACATGCTCGCGACGGCGGCGCTCAACACCATAAACGAAAATCACATCGGTGCGCTGATCGTCATCGAGGCCGGACGCCCGATAGGGCTCGTGCATTTCCACGATCTGTTGCGGATAGGTGCGGCCTGATTGGCGATTGAAGCCGTTTGCTGTTCTGCTGCCGCGCCCTTTTTCGTCCAGGCCATCCTCCGAGACGGCCGGTGCGCGAAAAGCCGTGCGGAACCGTCATTATAGCCGGTTTCAACCCGATCCGGATCGAGCGGATGCGCTTCGCTGGGGCATTTATTCCGTTGTTCAATCCCATACCAAAACAGGCGATATTATCTGCTATACGAAGATAGCACGGCCTACCGTCCCATTTTATTCTTCATTTTATCCCATGAACGTGCTTTAACATGCCCGGTCTTGCACAATAAATGCCCGCTATTTTTGATTTTGGCGGTCATGCAAGCGAACGAGGGCCACATCCCTGGCCGGGAATGAGCATTGGCTGACGTTACGGTCTGTTATCGGTGTCTTGACGGCGGGTTGCATGATGGCAGGGGCGAAGAATAACGAGATTTTTATCTCGACCGCTATGGTAGAGGTAGACGCGCGCAGTGATTTCTGGCGGGAGGCGACTCGGCCAGTATTCCAGACCGCCCCCTTTTCACCAGACAGCAAGGAACCTCTGGAGGGAACGATAAGTTCTCGTCCGCTGGGTTCGATGGTCATCGGATCAGCGTCGTTCAACAGTCAGAGATATACCCGCGATCACCGCACTATCGTGCACAGCGATCTGGATTATTATCTTATTCAGCTCTTTACATCGGGAAAGATGAGGGGCGATTTCAGCGGTAGCGACGTGCAAGCCGATGTTGGCGATATCTGTTTTCTTGACCTGGCGAAAGCCTTCAAGAGCGAGGTCGGTGCGGGCTCCAGACTTTCGCTTGCGGTCTCCTGGCGCGATCTTGAAAGGGCAGTCGGACCGCGCAGCCTCCATGGGGTTGTCCTGCGGGGGGACAAGCCGATGACCCGACTGATCGCAACCTATCTCAAGGGAATATTGTCTCTTGAACGCTCCCTTTCCCCGGTGGAGGTTCTCGCGTCGGAGGAAGCGCTGATCGCGCTGTTGGCCGGAGCCCTGAAAGGGGACGTGTTCGAATCTGTGGAAGATTACCCTTCCATGAGTATAGCGCTTCGCCAGAGAGTTCTGGCCTTCATCGATCAGAATATCGGTGCATCGGACCTGTCTCCTGAACTCATCCAGCACAAGCTCAGGGTTTCGCGTTCTCATCTTTATCGTGCATTTGCGGAGGATGGCGGTGTGGCGAAAATCATTCGCGACCGGCGCCTCGATGAAGCATTCAGGGAATTGACCAAAGCATCGAAGCAATCCCGCTCGGTCAGCCAGATCGCGTATAATTTGGGGTTTTCGAGCGCTAATCAGCTATTGCGTGGCTTCCGGGCGCGTTTCGACATGACCCCGCGTGAAGCCCAACTCGAACGGGAGCGTCTTCAGCTGGAAAGGCAGGCGCATAATAATCTCCATGGCTATTTCGCGGAGATTCATGACCGGACTGTTAAGTCGTAGGGTATTTCGGCCAGCAGATACACACTGTCGCCACCCTATTCAGTGACTTCAATCTCCAGCGAAAGCGGGTCGAAGGCGATCACACGGACTTCCGTTCCGGCGGGCAGATCGGGCCCTTTCACCCGCCACATCGTATCGTTGATGCGGATGCGTCCGCGCCCGTTGATAATGGGCTCTGTCAGTGTGGCGCGCTGGCCGATCATCTGCTCGCCGCGACGATTGAGAAAAACCTCGTCGGCATCTGTGCTGCGCGAACCGAACAAACGACGCCCCGTCAATACGAAAATGACTGCCAGAACAAGGAACACGATGGTCTGAAACTGCCAGCTAAACCCGGTCGTTGAAGACAGGAGAAACGCGAGCGCACCCGTCACAAGGGCCGCCAGCCCGAACCAGATGAAGAAGAAGCCGGGCGCCGATATTTCCAGAATGAGCAGGACCAGCCCGAAAACGAGCCAGTTCCAGATGCCGAGACCGGATAGAAATTCGATAATCATGACGCCCTCTCTTTTTTGACCCGCATCCTGAAAACGTTCACGTTTTTCAGGATCGTAGCCCTAGCGCCCTGCGGGCGGAACGCTGCGTGGGCGGGAAGGGGCCGGCGGTTGTGGCGCCGGATCGGCAGGCCCGCGGCTGTCGCCAAAGACTTCCCTTGCAATAGCGCCAATGCCGCCAAGCGAGCCGATGAGAGAGCTTGCCTCAAGCGGCATCAGTACGACCTTCTGGTTCTTGGCGCTGGCTATATTGCTCAAGGCTTCCGTATATTTTTGCGCGACGAAGTAGTTTAGCGCCTGCACATTGCCGTTGGCGACCGCTTCGGAAACCATGGTCGTGGCCTTTGCTTCGGCTTCGGCCAGACGTTCGCGTGCTTCCGCCTCGCGCTTGGCCGCTTCCAGCTTGCCTTCGGCTTCCAGAATCTGCGACTGCTTCTGGCCTTCAGCACGCAGAATCTGCGCGTTGCGGTCGCCTTCCGCTTCCAGAACCTGCGCGCGCTTGTCGCGCTCGGCCTTCATCTGGCGCGCCATTGAAGCGACGATGTCCTCCGGTGGGTTGATATCCTTGATTTCCACGCGCGTCATCTTGATGCCCCATGGATGGGCAGCCTCATCGACGACCCGCAGCAGACGGTCATTGATCGCATCGCGGTTCGACAGCAATTCATCGAGGTCCATCGACCCCATGACGGTACGAATGTTCGTCATGGTCAGATTGAGGATGGCATATTGCAGGTTCGCGACCTGATAGGCCGCCTCCGCCGCATTCAGCACCTGATAGAAAGCCACGCCGTCAACACCGACAATGGCATTGTCGCGGGTGATGACTTCCTGCGTCGGAACGTCTAGCACCTGCTCCATCATGTTGAGGCGAGCGCCGATGCGATCGAAAAACGGCACGATCAGATTGAGGCCGGGATTGAGGGTACGCGTATAGCGGCCGAACCGCTCGACAGTATAATTAAACCCCTGCGGCACGGTCTTTATGCCGGCAAATAGTGTCGCCAGAACCAGTGCGGCCAGAATGAGCAGCGTGATATCGAAACCGGTCATTGTTTTTCCTTAAGGCAATAGGCAGTAGGGCAATAAAGCAGTAGGCGGAATCTAGCACAGATCGGAACATTCTGCCTTACTGCCCTATTGCCATACTCCCTTCAATCTAAACCCATCCCTGCAATTCGCGGCGCACCATCGTCTCAATGACGTTCATGCCGTCTTCGCCGTCATTGAGACAAGGAATGTGGCTGAAATTCTCGCCGCCATTTTCAAGAAACGCTTCGGCGGCTTCGTTGCCGATTTCATCCACCGTTTCCAGGCAGTCTGCAACGAAACCCGGATTGAGGACGGCCATGGACTTGACCCCGTGCCTGGCCAGTTCCTCCACCGTTTCATCCGTATAGGGCTGAAGCCACTCTTCAGGCCCGAAACGCGACTGGAACGTGGAACGAAACTGGCTGTCATCCAGCCCCAGCCGTGCCTGTAGCAAGCGTGATGTTTCAAGACATTGCTGGCGGTAAGGGTCGCCCTTGTCCGAATAGCTTTTCGGAATGCCGTGATAGGAAGCCAGGATCACTTCCGGCTTGAAGGAAAGCGTTTCCAGATGCTTCTCGATGGAACGCGCTAGCGCCTCGATATAGACAGGCTCCGCTTCATAGGATGGCACGATGCGCACCGCCGGCTGAAAACGCTTCTTCATGAGCGCTTCGAAGAACTTGTCGTTTACCGTCGCGGTGGTCGTCGCCGAATATTGCGGATAGAGCGGGAACATGACGATCCGCTCGCAACCTTGCTGCAGCAGGCGTTCGGTGACGCTTTCGATGGAGGGCTGGCCATAACGCATCGCCCAGTCCACGACCACATTGGGATATTCGGCAAGCGCCTTGGCAAGCTTTTCGCCTTGCGCGCGAGTGTAGGTTCGCAGCGGAGATTCGTTTTTCTCGCGGTTCCAGATGCGGTCGTAAAGCCTGCCAGACCGTTTCGGGCGGGTGTTTAGAACGATGCCGTAAAGGATCGGATACCAGATCAGCCGGGGCCATTCGATGACGCGGCGATCCGAGAGAAACTCGGCCAGATAGCGGCGCATCGGGCCATAACTCGTGCCATCCGGTGTGCCGAGATTGACCAGCAGAACACCGACTTTCGGCAGCATTCCCTGCGCCTCCGGTCTGGTTGTCTGGTTGGTCTTCTCCTGCACTTTGTCCATCTCACTCATCTTCCGACTCCTGTTCAGCCGGAAAACTAGAGAAAAAAAGACAAATTACAATCCTGACAATTGCCGCTGGCAAAATTCTATCGGCGCGGGTGTTCCCCGAGCCGTCAATATTCGAGATTTACGCGAAATATCCGCTGCTTAACCAGCTGCGCGACGTGTCAGGGAGAAGCGCGAGCCCGACGACGACGTGCAGTTGAGCTGCGTCGGGGAGACGAGCGCGCAGTTCACCTTCGACGATGTGCCGCGTACGATGGAACGCATGTCGATTTCAACAAGCTGTGGCGACTGGTAACGATAGTTGCCTTCGGCGAGCTTTTCGTTGGTGTCGGTCGCGCGCGTTTCAAAAATGCCGCCATTGAAGGACGAAACGATGCCGTTAGGATCGACCCAGCTGCCTTCAATACCGGCCGGGGCGCGGGAGACGACCGGGACATTGCCGCCGACTGGACCAGTCGTTTCACACGCGGCCAACGCCAGCGACATGACTGCAAGGGGGGCAATGATGCGGAAGCGTTTCATATCCATGCTCTCCATTAGAGCATTTCCGAGCCAGAACTGTAGCTTAGCTGGCATCTGAAATGCGTAAACCAGATATTTAGAGCGGTATCAACGATTCCGTGCTGATGGGAACCGCTCGGGGATGATTAGTTTGATGTATTGAAACTTTCACGAAAACAAGCCCTCATTGCGAGGAATAGTTGTCCGCTCTGTCGATTTGTTAGCAATGATGCAAGATCGCCGCGCAGGACAGAGCGCAGGCCGGTTCCTTCCGTTCGCTCTCAGGACCTGAACACCAGCATGGCGGATATTACCATCATAACGGTTACAATGCCTGACGACGCCGCAAGCACGCGGCGGAGATAGCGCTGAACCGTAACACGGTTCTTGAGCGATCCGTTGGAAGCAATGGATTTCGTTATCTGGTAGAGAACGAGATAGAAGACAAGCGACACAAGTCCGATCGTCCATCCAAGCCGTACCATCGGGTCAGGGTGACCCGGGACGCCCAGAATCCAGGGCAAAACCAGAAGTCCGCAGATCAGAGCCATCAGATCGGGAAACCGGCTTGCAGCCAGCCTTATCATGTTGCGGGCAGAGAGGGACAGACGCATATCCTCATGGAATGGCCCGGTCGAAACCGGGCCGGTTCAATCAACGCACCAGAATATTGCGGAACTGCCATGGGTCCTTGGTATCGAGGTCTTCCTTGAACAGATGGCCGCGACCTTCCAGTGGCGTCCAGTCGGTATAATAACCGTTCACAGGGCCGAGATACTGCATCTGGACTTCGAGGCAGCGGCGGTAATCCATTTCATCGGTCTCGACGATGCCGCTCTGCGGATTTTCCAAGGCCCACACCATGCCCGCCAGCACTGCCGAGGAAACCTGCAGGCCGGTTGCGTTCTGATAGGGCGCGAGCTTGCGGGCTTCCTCGACGGTCAGTTGCGAGCCGTACCAATAGGCATTCCTGTCGTGTCCATAAAGCAGCACGCCGAGCTCATCGCTGCCATCCAGAATTTCATGCTCTTCCAGAACGTGCTGTACTGGCTGGGCCCGGCCAGCGGCGCCAAACATTTCGTCAAGCGCCAGAATGGCGTCGTTGCTCGGGTGGTACGCGTAATGGCAGGTTGGGCGGAAGTCGAGCTTGCCCTTCTTGTCACGCAGCGTGAAAAAGTCGGCGATGGAAATCGCTTCATTGTGCGTGACCAGCAGGCCATATTGCGCGCCCAGCGTCGGGCACCAGGTACGGATGCGGGTATTGCCGCCGGGCTGTTCAAGGAAAATCGCGGCCTTGTTGCCCTTCTTCTGCTTGCGGGCGTTCTTGGGCATCCATTTCTCATGGCTGCCCCAGCCAAGTTCCGCCGGTTGCAGGCCTTCGGCGATAAAGCCTTCGACAGACCACGTGTTCCAGAAAGTGTTGAAAGGCTTCGGCTCCTTGGCGCGCTGGGTGTCGCGTTCGGCGATGTGGATGCCTTTGACACCAGCCTTTTTCATCAGTTTCGCCCAGCCGTGACGGTCATCCGCCGGCGGTTCGGTGAAATCGAGCTTCAGTTCGGTCGCAAGGTTCACCAGCGCTTTCTTGACGAACCATGAGACCATGCCGGGATTGGCGCCGCAGCAGGAAACCGCAGTCGTGCCACCGGGGTTCTTGCGCTTTTCAGCGCGGACCGTTTCGCGCAGCGCATAATTGGTGCGCGAGGCATTGTCGGCTTGTTCATCGAAATAAAAGCCGAGCCAGGGTTCCACCACCGTGTCGATGTAAAGCGCGCCATGCTCCCGGGCGTAACGCATCAGATCGAGCGATCCGGTATCGACCGAAAGATTGACGATGAAGGGCTGGCCCTCCGTTCCTTTCAGCAGGGGGCCGAGAACCTTCTTGTAATTATCCTTCGTGATCGCTTCCTTGAGAAAGCGGATGCCCTTGTCGTCGAGGATCTTGCGGTTGGCTTCGCTGGGATCGATCACGACCATGCGCGATTTGTCGAATTTGAAATGACGTTCAATCAGCGGCAGGGTACCGCGCCCGATCGACCCGAAGCCGATCATGATGACGGGGCCGGTTATCTCGCCATAGACTTGCCATTTCGCTTTCGCCATTTTCTTCCTCTTGGATGCCGCAGAATTGCGGTGTCGGGCTATTCATGTCCCGGTTTAGCTTATGCGCGGGAACGATAACACAACTTCATAGAAAGAAAGAAACGTCACAAGCCTATGACATCAATACATGTTTAATGCGAATTAGCATTTACGCCTCGACCAGCTTTGCCCGGATCATGCCGCGCAGCGAATTGCCGACAAGGATGTTGCGCGCGTTTTTCAACGTTTCAACGGTAACGATACCCTCTTCAACGACATTGTCGTTCAGCAGCTCGCGTCGCAGCACACCGTCAAGAAGGCCACACGAAAGCGATGGGGTCATGCAGGCCGCGCCGCCGACATCCAGAAATATCGAGGTAATGGTTCCTTCGCAGACCTCGCCCCGGTCATTGAGCAGGATGACTTCGTCTATCTCTGCCGGTGAGTACTCCTCGCGAGCCGCGATATAGGCTTGCCGCCGCGTCGTCTTGTGGCGTAGCAGGGGATCGTTGTGATCGAGATGCGTGCGGGCAATCGCGATCCGCCAAACCGTTTGGGCTGGCAAGGGTTCGTAGGGAACGCTCGAGACATTGACGACCCCATCCGGAGCGAGCGTCAGCCGCAGTTTCAAAGCCTGTTCACCGGACCCGATTTCCGCAACCTTCTGCCGAATGGCTTCCATATTGCAGGCAAAGCCCAGTTCACGGGCGGAATTCTCAAGGCGCGCCATGTGCAGATCGAAGCGCAGAATGCCGGAGAGCGGTTCTGAGCGCATCGTTTCGATGAGTTGATAATCGGGTTCCATCGTCACGGCTTGCGCCCCGTGTGGCTCGACAGTGCCGCGAACCGTGCTTTCAGAAGACATTCCTCGTACTCCGCTTGCGCTGTGGAATCGAAGACCACACCGCCCCCGACATTGAAGATCGCACGATTTTCATCCAGAAGCGAGATCGTGCGGATGGCAACGTTGAAACGCATCCGTCCGCTTGGCTCGATCCAGCCGAGCGAGCCGCAATAGATGTCGCGCGGCCCGGTCTCCAGTCTACGCAAGATTTCCATGGCGCTGATCTTCGGCGCGCCTGTGATCGAGCCGCAAGGAAAAAGGGCGGCAAAAATTGAGCGCAGGGATAGGTTTTCCTTCAGTCTGGCCCGCACGCGGCTGATCATCTGATGGACGGTGGGATAGGTTTCGACGCGGAAGAGTTCCGGCACGTCGAGCGAACCTACTTCACTGACGAGCGAAATGTCGTTGCGCAGCAGGTCGACGATCATGCGGTTTTCGGCCTGGTTCTTCGGATCGTTCAGCAGGAACTGGCGGTTTTGCTCGTCTTCTTCAGGCGTCGCGCCACGCTGCATTGTGCCCTTCATCGGGTGGGTTTCGATCCATCCATCGCCATCGACCTCGAAGAAAAGTTCCGGCGAGCGCGACAGGATGACCGGCCCGCCCAGATTGCAATAGGTCGCATAGCGAACCGGCTGACGTTTCGCGAGCATGTTGAACAAGACCAGCGGATCGCCGCCCCATTCCGCGTGGACCGGAAAGGTGAGGTTGCCCTGATAGCAATCGCCCTCGCGTAAATGCTGGTGAAGCCGCTCGAAGCGTGGCGCATAGTCATCGAACGACCATTGCGCGAGCGGGTCGCGCAGAAAGGTGGCATTGTCTTCGCTGCGACCGTGCATCTGCTCATCGGAAGGGCCGTCGAAAACGCCGAAGCAGAGAAGCGGCGCATTGCGCCCCTCGGGCAGGAGCGTTTTCAGCTTGGGTTCGAGAAGATAGCCAGCTTCATAGGAAAGATAGCCCGCAAGCCACTTTCCGGCATTGTGGGCCTCTTGCAACGCATCCCATGCGGGTTCGAACTCGTCCGGCGTTTCGGCGCGGATGATCGATGAAGGGGCCGCGAAAAGCACATCGCGGCCCGCCTTGTCGTCTCGAAAGAGAATAAGCGGTTTGTTACCCGGCTGGGTCACAGGTTTGCTCAGTCTTCCATGGCTTCAAGTTCGTCGATAATGCCTTCGATCACCGACAGGCCCTTGCTCCAGAAATCCGGATCGCTCGCATCAAGGCCGAATGGCGCCAGCAATTCCTTGTGATGCTTGGTGCCGCCAGCCTTGAGCATATCGAAATACTTCTGCTGGAAGCCCTTTTCCGAGTTCTGGTAGACCGCATAGAGCGAGTTTACCAGGCAGTCGCCGAAAGCATAGGCATAGACATAGAACGGCGAGTGGATGAAATGCGGGATATAGGTCCAGAAGATCTCGTAGCCCGGATTGAGATTGACGGCATCGCCAAGGCTTTCGCGCTGCACATCCAACCAGATTTCGCCGATGCGTTCGGCAGTCAGTTCCCCCTCGCGCCGTTCGGTATGGACACGACGCTCGAACTGGTAGAAGGCGATCTGGCGCACGACCGTGTTGATCATGTCTTCGGCCTTCTGCGCCAGCATGGCCTTGCGTTCGCGCTTGTCCTTCGTGCGCTCCAGGAGCGAACGGAAGGTCAGCATTTCGCCGAACACGGATGCGGTTTCGGCAAGCGTCAGCGGCGTCGAAGCCATCAGCGCGCCCTGACCGCCTGCAAGAACCTGATGCACACCATGACCCAGCTCATGAGCCAGCGTCATCACATCGCGGGGCTTGCCCATATAGTTGAGCAGCACATATGGATGCACTGACGGCACGGTCGGATGCGCAAATGCGCCCGGCGCCTTGCCGGGACGAACCGGCGCATCGATCCAGTTCCTGTCGAAGAACTTCTTGGCGATCTCCGCCATTTCCGGCGCAAAATTGCCGTAGGCGGAGAGCACGGTTTCGCGTGCTTCGTCCCACGGGATCAGCGCCTGCGGCGTTTCCGGCAGCGGTGCGTTGCGGTCCCAGTTTTCAAGCTTCTCGAGGCCGAGCCACTTGGCTTTCAAGGCATAATAGCGGTGCGAAAGGCGTGGATATGCCTCTTCCACGGCCTTCGCCAGCGCATCCACCACATCCCGTTCGACGCGATTGGCGAGGTGGCGGCTATCGGCGATGTCCTGAAATCCGCGCCAGCGGTCGGAGATTTCCTTGTCCTTGGCGAGCGTGTTGGTGATCAGCGTGAATGTGCGCAGATTGGCTGCAAAAGTTTTGGCCAGCGCTTCCGATGCCTTCTTGCGCACAGCGCCATCGGCGTCCTGAAGCATGTTCAGGGTCGGCTCGATGCTGAGCTCCTCGCCGTCAATTTCAAAGCGAAGTCCCGACATGGTTTCATCGAAAAGCCGGTTCCAGGCGCTATAGCCGGTGATCGACTTTTCGTGGAAGAGCTGCTCCAGCTTGTCGTCGAGCTGGTACGGCTTGTCCAGCCGCAGATCGGTCAGCCACGGGCGGTAATGGCCGATGTCCGCATTGTCGTTCATTGCCTTTTCGAGAACTGCATCATCAATGCGGTTCAGTTCAAGGCCGAAAAAAATGAGATGCGTGCTGGCGTCTGTCAGCTTTTGCTGCATATCGCCGAAAAGCTTCATGCGCTTCGGGTCGGTCGTGTCGCCGTAATAATAGAGGCCAGCGAAAGAGCCGATACGGCCCATCAGTTCGTCCAGAGCCTCGAATTCCTTGATAGCATCGGCAAAAGTGCCGCCATTGGCTTTGGCCGCTTCGTCGCCCAGCTTGCCTTTCCAGCGTTCTTCGAAGGCCGCCGCATCCTTCATGGCCTTTTCAATGTCGCTTTTCAGTTCCGGGCCGTCGGCTGATGGATAAAGATCGCCCAGATTCCATTCCGGCAGATTGCCGAGATCCCCCTTTTCAGCAGCCGCCGCATCGCCGCCGGGCGCATGCAAGGCTTTGTTGAAGGAAACGGATTCTGAAAAGCGGGTCATGAACATTCTCCAAGAGCATTTCCAGCAAAAGTGCGAAGCGCCTACGCGGGGAAATCAGTTCACTGGACTGATTTCTTATCCCGCTTCGATGCGTCGGATAATGCGTACAAACAAAGAGATAGAGCGGCTCCACGATTCCGCGTTACCCGAAACCGCTCTATTAAGTTCCTTCTCGCACGTCTTGTCATGATCGCCAAGAGGTGGGAAAAGGGCTTCGATCATTTGTGATGGCTTGTCCGGCGTCGGGTGGCGGATAAGCAGATAGTCTGAAGCAAAAAGTGGATTCAGGATACAAATTTTGTGAAATGGGACACCGGGGCACATTTTAGTACCTTGCATTCGTTGAGAGCTTGGCACCAAATAACGCGCCTGGAATATGAGACATTTAAACTGTTTAGGTATTTCGGGCGTGGGAACTTCATAGGTAATGATAGCTGTTAATGGCCACGCGCATACTCATAGCGGATGACGATCCGATCCATCGACGCAATCTGGAAGCGATAGTCATGCGCATGGGCTATCGGACCATCCTGGCGGATGGCGGGGCCAGCGCACTCAGCTTCGTCAGCCAGCGTAAGGATATTGTCCTCATGCTGCTCGATCTGTCCATGCCGGATATGGATGGTCTGACCGTGTTGCGGCGCATGCGTGAAGCCGGAAACAGCGTCCCGGTTATCGTCCTCGTTCAAAACGATGATCTCCAGCCGGTTTTGCAGGCCATGAAAATGGGTGCGGTCGATTTCGTGACCAAGCCGGTCGCCTTCGAGCGCGTGCAGGTTTCCGTTTCCAATGTGCTGAAGATCGATGCGCTCACGCAGGAAATCCGCCGCGCGCGTTCCTCGTTGAAGGCCCATCTGACGCTTTCCGATATGGCGATCAAGAGTTCGGAAATGGAGCGGGTCAGCATTCTGGCACGCCGGGCTTCGGCGCTGGATGCGCCGCTTCTGATCGAAGGAGAACCCGGTAGCGGCAAGGAGACACTGGCGCGCGCCATTTGCAGCGGCAGCGTCCGTTGGCGTGGCCCGTTCGTGACAGTCGATTGTCGCACCCTGACGGTGGATAATGCCGACGAAGTTTTTTTCGGCGTTTCGACAGCGCGCCGCGACCGTCGCGATGGCGATACTCTACGCAGCCTAGGAAAGCTTGCGGAAGCCGATGGCGGTACGCTTTTCCTTGACGAAGTCGGTGCGCTGCCGCGCCACACACAGATCAAGCTCTTTGCCGCGATGCAGTCCGGTCAGTTCGAAACCGGGGGCGAGCGCACGCTTTCCAATGCGCGCATCATGGCGTCGAACAGCCGTCCGCTGGCCGATCTCGTCGACATGGGGCGCTTTCATGCCGGGCTTTACCATCTGCTTGGTTCCTTTGCCATAGCCATGCCGCCCTTGCGCAATCGTCCGGAAGATATCCCGATCCTTCTGCATCAGTTCATGATGCGCTATGTCAGCGAGGAGCGGATGGGACATATCGCCGGTATCACCACCCACGCGCTGGAAAAGCTGAAGGCGTATCATTGGCCCGGCAATGTGCGGGAACTGAAAAATGCAGTTTACCGTGCTGTGATCCTCTGCGACACTGGCGAGCTGACAGCGGGTGATTTCGCGCAGATAGGTGCGGGCAGCGAGGCTATCAGGTCCGCACAGCAATCCGCCCGGTTCAACCTTGTCGATCAGGATTCAGGCGTGACTTCGACCGGTCTGTTCAGTGGAATAGACGGGACGGGCGAGGTTCGCACGCTTGCCGCAGCCGAGGAGGAAATGATCCGGTTCGCGATCGCTCATTACGACGGACAGATCAGCGAAGTTGCCCGGCGTCTGGGTATCGGAAGAACCACGCTTTACCGCAAGCTGAAGGAATATGGCATCGATGTGGCGTCGATTTCCGGCAAGGGATCGGGTGTCGATGAAGAGGCGGATATCACCCCTTTCAACCGTATCGCGGGCTGACAAATTCCACCTAACATATTGAATTTTAGTCATTTATAATAGATATGCTGTCGGTCCTCGCAGGTACTGTTGCGAATTAAAGACTGTTAATAATTTTTTAACCATGGCGAAAATAGATGCACGTGTGTGGCTTTTTTGCCATGGTGTTTCCTCATTTGTTGTTCACTAAGCGTCCATTAACCATTAAATCCGACAATCGGAGTTCGAGCGGAACTGGGACGCAGGCTTTTTGTGGCACCACAAAGAAAGCCCCGAGGGAAGCCTGGAGAATGCCTCTGGGGGCGGAAAACGGTAAGGCGATACGATTCGATGAACAGCATATCGACCATTAAAGCGCGCTTTGCGAAGGTTTGGACCGGAATAAAGGCCAGGATGAAGGTATCTGCGTCCGTTCCGTCTGCCCTTGCCGTCGCTGCGGTTGTCCTGGCGCTGTCTCCTTCGCAGGCTTCGGCTGAAACCCGCTCTCTCAAGCTTTATTACGTTCATACCGGCGAAAAGGCGGAAATCGTCTTCAAGAGAAACGGTCGCTTCGATGCGCAGGGTTTGAAGAAGCTCAACGTTTTTCTGCGTGACTGGCGCCGCAACGAGCCGACCAAGATGGACCCGCGCCTGTTCGATCTGATCTGGCAGGTTTATCGCTCCACCGGTTCGAGCCAGTATATCACCGTTGTCTCCGCTTATCGTTCCCCGGCAACCAATGCCATGCTGCGTTCGCGTTCCGCCAACACCGGCGTTGCCAAGAAGAGCCAGCACATGCTTGGCCGCGCGATGGACTTCTACATTCCCGGCGTTCCCCTGGCCAAGCTGCGCGGCATCGGCATGCGCTATCAGATCGGCGGCGTCGGCTATTATCCGCGTTCCGGCTCGCCTTTCGTCCATATGGATGTCGGCAATGTCCGCTCCTGGCCGCGCATGAGCCGCCGCGAGCTGCTCGCGCTGTTCCCGGACGGCAAAACCGCTCACCTTCCGGCGGACGGCAAGCCATTGCCCGGTTATGAGCAGGCACTGGCCATGATCGAAAAGCGCAAGGCTGGTGGCGGCGAGATCATGGTGGCCAGCAATTCCTCGCCTCGTCGCAGCAAGAGTCTGTTCGGCGCGTTGTTTGGCGGTGGTGGCGCCGACGAAGAAGAAGAAAGCGGCGGTGAGGTGAGCGCTCCACCGGCGTCCGCACGTCCTGCCCGCGCAGTGCCTGCGCGTCAGGCTCCGGCGGTTCCGGAAGAGCCGGTCCAGCAGCCGCGTGAAACGATGGTTGCCGCCTTGCCTGCCCGCGAGGCTCCGGTGCCGATGCAGGCGCCTCGTCCGGAAGCCGGGCTTGATGCCCAGGCGCAGGCCGCCACGGAAGTTCCGGTGGCCGCGCTCAATGTTCCGATTCCGGCCCGCAAACCGGCAATGGCGCCGCAGGATGCCCTGGCGCTCGCCGCAGCCGCACCTGCCGCCGATGCTGCCGCCGCCGCCCGCGCTGCGGTGGATGCAAACACGGTTCAGGTTGCCGATGCCGGCACGCCTTCGCCGCTGATGAACGGTTTTGTGCCGGTGCCATCGGCTCGCCCGCAGCTTGAAACGGATAATATGCAGCTTGCCGCCGCAGTGATCCCGTCAGCACGTCCGACGCGTCCAGGCGAAAAACCTGCCGCAAGCGGCCAGGATGCGATTGCCGCGCTGGTCAACAGCGAGCAGGCCGAGCCGACACAAGTCGCCGAGGCTGGCAATGTTGACGTGCCGCAGCCGGGTGAAACGGCAGCTTTCCCGCTGCCGAAGGAAGCACCGCGCGCCAATACACAGCTTGCCCTGCTTTCCAAGAAGGACGAGATCGGCGAGCTGATTGCACCGCCTTCCGACGATTATTATGACAACAAGCCTGTGGCAGACGCTGCGCCGAAACAGGCTCCGGCAGCCGTGCAGACGGCTTCGGTGGCCCGCACGGCGCCAGCCAAGCCGACGGCCAGGGCTTCAGCCGCCGCCCATAAGCAGGTTGCAGCGATCGGCATGGCGGCGGAAACAGGCGTTCGCACCACTGCAAAGGGCGGACGCTACATTGCCAAGACCCAATCCAAGCCGCGCGCGGTCGTCCAGCCCGCTGTAATGCCGACTTCGGAAGTCGCGCTGTCGACGGAATCCGTTTCCAGCACTGTGCCAGTCACAAACCCGGTTCTCCGCAACGACGCCCTGCGTTCCGCGCCAGCCATGGTCTACACGGCAGGTTTCCAGCGCGGCAATCTGCCGACCGAACGCGCCAACCAGTTCAGCGGCAATGCCGTGACCTTCCTGACCGTGGCCAAGTTCACGGAAACCAACTGATCGCCGGTCAGATCAAAATAAATCAAAAGAAAAGGGGCCCCGAAGGCCCCTTTTTATATTCCCATTTGGGCTCGCTCAGCCTTTCAGTCCGGCTGCTTCGCTCGCAAGCTTCGTGATAGCGTCCCAATCACCTGCCTCAACCAGTTCCTTCGGCGCAACCCAAGAGCCGCCGACGCAAACAACATTCGGCAGCGAGAGGTAATTTTTGGCATTGGCAAGGCTGATGCCGCCCGTCGGGCAGAAGAACGTTCCGGCAAGCGGCGAGGAGAGCGCCTTCAGGAACGATGCGCCGCCTGCCTGTTCAGCCGGGAAGAATTTCAGGTGGGTGTAATCTTCCTCGCGCAGCGCCAGCATCTCGCTCGGCGTAATCGCGGCGGGCAAAAGCGGCACGTCGCTGTCGTTGGCGGCGGCAACGATATATTTCGTAGCGCCGGGGCTTACGATGAAGCGCGAACCCGCCTTCGCCGCATCCTCATACTGCTTGGCGTTGAGGATCGTACCGGCGCCGACGATTGCTTCCGGCACTTCAGACGCGACGGCACGGATAGCGTCGAGCGCAGCTGCGGTGCGCAAGGTGATCTCGATGGCGGGCAATCCACCCTTGGCAAGCGCACGCGCCAGGGGAACAGCATGTTCCACCTTGTCGATCAACAGAACCGGAATGACCGGCTGGCCTGTCATGATGGGAACGAGAAGATCGGTTTTCTGGGTCATCGGCTTGCTCGGCTGTTTGAGTGGATAAATCGATTTAAATCCCTGTCGGCGGTTTGTCCACCGCCGAAAGGTACTTGTTCATGCGGCTCTTTTAAGAGTGTCGAGCTGTTTTTGCCAGCGCTGATAGGCATCGGCCATGCGCTTGTCATATTCGTTGCGGGCAAATGCAGGGCCATTATAGCGTCGGGCGAATTCCCGCCAGTTGCGGGTTTTGAGAACCTCAAGAAGCTCTGCTTTTTCGATAAAGCGTAGCATCAGCCGCGCTTGTCCGGCTACCGATTGGCGTGCTTCCGCGACAAAGTCCTCGATGGTTGGGTAGCCAAGCCATTCCCAATGCGCACCCATGACCTGCCCCAGCCCCCAGGAGGTGGATTCAAGCGCCGCCTTCTTGTTCAACCCCATCGCTCGCTCAAGCAGGAGCCAGCGTTCGCCTTGCGATTTCGGATTGCGTATGCGGCCTGCAACCGGCGCCGACAGGCCGTTGCTCCTCGCATAATCGCGCAAGCGTCCGGAAAGCCTGCGGTCGAAATAATGCCCCTCGAACCGGATGGCCGGTTCCTTGCCGCCGTTAACGTCATAGAGCGCGCGACCGCCGCTCTCCACCTCCGCAATCGCCAGCAAAGCCGCCGGATCAATGTTTGCTTCATTCGCCATCACTGTCAGGGCTGCAATCGTCTGGCTGTCGAACATGTACTGCTCCTCAAAAATTGGACTTCAAGCCTGATTTTGAGGTGACTTCGCCGCATGAGGATAAAGTTGACTTGAATTCGCCGTTTGCGGGGATTAGTTGCGGGATGAATTTTCAAAGAAGACTGGACCGATGAGCAATTTGCCTTTCACCGTTGCCGCCCTTTATTGCTTTGCGCCGCTACCGCAATATGAGAGCCTGCGCGAGCCGCTGGCTCAGCTTTGCTGCTCGAATGGCATCAAGGGAACGTTGCTTCTGGCGGCGGAAGGCATTAACGGGACGGTCGCAGGCACTGCCGAGGCGATTGAAAAGCTCGTGCAGCACATCACGGCCATCCCCGGTCTGGCGCAGCCCGAACTCAAATATTCCCATGCGAGCGAAATGCCGTTCCACCGCATGAAGGTGCGTCTGAAGCGCGAGATCGTCACCATGGGTGTCGAGGGTATCGATCCGCTGAAAAGCGTCGGCACCTATGTCGCGCCGCAGGATTGGAACGCGCTCATTGCCGATGAGAACACCGTCGTGGTCGACACGCGCAACGATTATGAATATGCCATCGGCACTTTCGAGGGGGCGATCGATCCGCAAACCAAGACTTTTCGTGAATTTCCCGAATGGGTCGAGCAGAACCGCGACAGGTTGGAAGGCAAGAAGATTGCCATGTTCTGCACGGGTGGCATTCGCTGCGAAAAGGCAACGGCCTTCGTCAAGGGACTGGGCTTCGAGGACGTCTTCCATCTCAAGGGAGGCATCCTGAAATATCTGGAGGAAGTGCCGCGCGAGGAAAGCATGTGGAATGGCGAATGCTTCGTGTTCGATGAGCGCGTGGCGGTTGGCCATGGCCTTGCTGAAAGCGATGTGGAACTTTGCCGCGCCTGCCGCCGTCCGATTTCGCCGGAAGACAAGCTTTCGCAGTTTTTCGAGGAGGGCGTTTCCTGTGCCGGTTGCTATGACGAACGTTCGCCGGAAGATCGCGCCCGTTATGCGGAGCGCCAGAAGCAGGTGAAGCTTGCCGAGAAGCGCGGGGCGCATAAGCATATCGGCAGTTGAGCGGAACAGTTCCTTTGCCGCAGGCCCGTGGGCTAGCCAAACAAATCTACTCGCACTATGGTAAGCTCGATTCTGGAACGATCTGAATTCGTTGTGGAATTTTGGGCGGCTTTTGCATGGACGCCCGTGTATCAAGGGTCTGACGGCATCCGGGTCGCGTTTGCCTCCATCACACCCATCATCGCAAGTCAGGGCATGGGAAATCTCCGATGCCCGAGCAGAAACAGCGCCGGTTTTCCGGCGGATGATGGTTTGCCTGCTGTTGCAGGCGATATGGAGGATATTCATGAAGAAACTTATCGCCGCATTTCTCATCACCGTTGCTGCGGGCGCTGCCTCGGTCGCTCATGCTGCCGAGAAGGTAACGGTCTTTGCCGCCGCCAGCATGAAGGATGTTATCGAAGAAGCCGCCAGGCAGATGAAGGCCAAGGATGGCACGGAGATCGTGGCTTCCTTCGCGTCCTCGTCGGTTCTGGCCAAGCAGATCGAGCAGGGCGCACCGGCGCAGATTTTCATTTCCGCCGATCTCGACTGGATGGATTATGTCGAAAAGGCCGAGGCCATCGACAAGGCTTCGCGCAAGGTGATCGCCGGCAATGCGCTGGTGATCGCAACCCAGAAGGAGACGCCGAAAGGCGAGGCCAAGGAGCTTTTGAGCGCCGGCCGTTTCGCCATGGGCGATCCGTCCAATGTTCCGGCAGGCAAGTATGGCAAGGCAGCGCTTGAAAAGCTCGGTATCTGGAAAGATGTCGAAAAGAACGCGGTCTTTGCCGAGAATGTGCGCGTTGCGCTGCAATATGTCAGTCGCGCCGAGGTGAAGGCGGCTATCGTCTATGCATCGGACCGTGCCGCAGCGCCGGAACTGATCGAAGCCTATCGCTTCCCGGCATCGAGCCACGCACCGATCCTCTATCCGGCAGCGCTCGTTGCAAAGAACGAAACCGATGCCGCCAAGGCTTTCCTCGCTTTCCTTGAAAGCGATGCCGGTCAGGCGATCATCAAGGACAAGGGCTTTGTGGGCGCTGCGGAGGCGGCTCAGTAAAATGATCGAAGGCAATCTCTGGTATATCGTCCTGCTGTCGCTCCGGGTTGCCGGAATAGCCATCATCGTCGCTCTGCCGGTTGCTTTTGTCGTTGCATGGCTTCTTGCCCGGTTCAACTTTCCGGGCAAGTCGCTGGCGCAGGCCATCGTCACCATGCCGCTGGTTCTGCCCCCGGTGGTGACGGGCTATCTGCTTCTGATCCTGTTTGGTGCGCGTGGAGCGTTTGGTGCTCCGTTGCAGGAGTGGTTCGGCATTTCCTTTTCCTTTCGATGGACGGGCGCTGCCCTTGCTGCCGGCGTGATGGCTTTTCCGCTGCTCGTTCGCCCGATCAGGCTTTCAATAGAGGGACTGGATCGCGGGTTGGAGGAAGCGGCGCGAACGCTTGGAGCCAACCGGCTCACGGCCTTTTTCACTGTCATCCTGCCGCCGCTGCTGCCGGGCGTGCTTGCGGGCGGGGTGCTGGGCTTTGCCAAGGCGCTGGGCGAGTTCGGCGCCACGATCACCTTCGTGTCCAACATTCCGGGCGAAACGCAGACGCTTTCGCTTGCCATCTATGCCCTGATGCAGACCCCATCCGGTGACGCGGAAGCCTTCCGGCTCATTGCCATATCCGCAGCCATCTCAATTATTGCCGTGGTGCTCTCCGAATGGCTACAGCGCAGGCTTGCAGGAGCGGCAAAATGAGCGGACTTTCCGTTTCGATTGAAGGACGCAATGGCAAATTCGCTGTCGAGGCCGATTTTGCCGCCGACTGGGGCGTGACCGCTTTGTTCGGCCATTCAGGCGCGGGCAAGACGACTTTGTTGAAAATGATTGCCGGAACGCTCCGCCCGGAGAGCGGACGCATTGCTGTGGGCAATTTCACGCTGTTCGATGCGGAAAAAGGCATAAACCTGCCGCCGGAAAAGCGCCGGATCGGCTATGTTTTTCAGGAAGCACGGCTTTTCCCGCATATGAACGTCAAGCGCAACCTGACTTATGCGCGCTGGGCAGGACATAGACAGGCTACCCGCAGCTTTGATGAGGTGGTGGCGCTGCTCGGCATCGATCATCTTCTTGACAGGCGGCCATCGACGCTTTCGGGTGGCGAGCGCCAGCGTGTCGCCATCGGGCGCGCGCTTCTGTCCGATCCCGCGCTGCTTTTGCTGGACGAACCGCTTTCCTCACTCGACCATGCACGCAGGCAGGAAATATTACCCTTTATCGAACGTCTTCGCGATGAAAGTCATGTGCCGATCGTCTATGTGAGCCATGAAATCGATGAAGTCGCCCGGCTTGCCGACCAGATCGTGCTTCTATCCGCTGGCCGGGTGACGGCGAGCGGGGCGGCGACGGATGTGTTTCCGCTGATCGACGCCGAGGGCGAGGGCGGCGGTGTGCTGCTGGAAGGGCTGGTTTCGTCCTACGACGAGCGCTACAAGCTGGCGGAAATCGATCTTGGCGGCGCATCGTTCCAGCTCAGCGATGCAGGGCTGAAACAGGGTATGCATGTGCGGCTGCGCGTGCGCGCGCGTGACGTCTCCATTGCGCGCAAGGCGCCGGAAGCGATCAGCATCCGCAATGTTCTGCCGGTTACAGTGACGGCCATCACGACCGATGACGGCCCCAACGCCTATGTTTCGCTGGACTTTCAAGGGCGTCGTCTTGGCGCACGGCTGACGCGACGCTCAGTCGACGAACTTGCGCTGCAATCGGGTGACCGTGTGGTGGCGCTGGTGAAGGCGGTTTCGGTGGACCGGGCGGCAATTCGGGAAAAATGACGCGGGAACAATAATCCGGTTTTCGCCCCGCCTCTTTTATGCTCCTGTCTCTGTCGAATGGGAGAATATGCATGACTGATTTGCAGAACTGGACGCCGCGCCCAAAGCCGGAACGCAAGGTACTCGAAGGCCGCTATGTGCGGTTGGAGCCGCTGGACCCGAAGAAGCATGGTGACGAGCTTTTCGACGCCTCTTCCGTGCCAGATGCAGACCGGCGCTTTACCTGGCTGTTCGAGTTTCCGCCTGCGACCCGTGAAGAATTCGAGCCATGGCTGGAGAAAGCGGCAAAGAGCGACGACCCGCTGTTTTTCGCCGTCATCGACAAGGCGAGCGGTAAGGTTGCCGGACGGCAGGCGTTGATGCGCATCGACTCCGTCCATGGCGTGATCGAGATAGGCAGCATTTACTGGGGTCCGCTGATTTCGCGCCAACCGGCAGCAACCGAAGCGCAGTTCCTGTTCATGCAGTATATTTTCGACGAGCTTGGCTATCGCCGCTATGAATGGAAGTGCCACAATGAAAACGGACCTTCCAAGCGGGCTGCAGAGCGTTTCGGCTTTTCGTTCGAGGGAGTTTTCCGCCAGCATATGGTAGCGAAAGGCAAGAACCGCGATACGGCGTGGTTCTCCATTCTCGACAGCGAATGGCCTGCCTTGAGACAAGCCTATCAGGCATGGCTTGCGCCGGAAAACTTTGATAGTGACGGCCAGCAGAAGAAGAAGCTGGAGGAGTTTCGTGATCTTGGCTGAGCGTAAGAAGAGCAACCCGGCAATCGCCGCCGCCATTATCCTGATCGGCTTCGGGGTGCTTGCCTATTTCGTGCCGAGCATCATGCTGGCACTGGGCGAGCGTTCGCAAATCGCGGCGATCATCTTTCCGATTGTCTTTGTTCTGGGTTTCTTCGCCATTTTCTGGCTACGCTCGAAGCGGCAGAACAAGGATCGATCACCCGACCAGTGAGGCGCTGAGAAGCAATGCGCCCGTCAATGCGATGAAAAGGGCGGCAGCGACTTCGATTGCCGCCTTCAGGCGACCCGACATGGCCTTGCTGCCCGCAAAGCGCAGCGCCGTGTTTTTGGCGGTCACGGCCAGCGTAGCGAGGATCGCTACCGTGATGAACGTCCCGAAGGCCATCGCGAAGACCGAGAGCAGTCCGCCCACCATCAGGCCATTCAACAAAGCGAAAGTCAGCACGATCAGCGCGCCGGAGCAGGGACGCAGGCCCACGGAGAAAATCGCCGACCAGGCCGTTTTCCAGTTGAAATCTTCGCCCAGCGTCGACGGATCGGCAATATGGGCGTTGCCGCATGCGGCGCACACATCGCCTTCGCCGATGAAGACATGATCCGATGCCGCGGCGGTTGCGGGTTTGTAGTTGAGCTTGACCGTGCTGCCGGCTGCTGCCGCGCGCGTGGATTGCGAAATACTCCCCTGCCAGGCTGGACCGGAAGCCATTGCCGGTTCGGGTGCTGCGGCAAAGAGCGACGCGGCGGGTCCGGGGTTTGAACTGTCCTGCTTCCTGAAAAGCAGCGGCAGCTTGCGTACCAGAAGCCAGAGGCCGAAAAACAGCACAAGCGCAAAGCTCGCAATTTCCATATAGCGTGCGGTCTGGTTCATGGAGATGCCAGTGCCGCGCAGCAGGAACCATGCGAGGCCGACGACGGCAATCGCCATGATCGCCTGCAAAAGCGATGAAATGAACGACAGGAAGATACCGCGCCGTAGCGCCGTTTCATTGGCGATCATATAGGACGAGATGACGGCCTTGCCGTGGCCCGGCCCTGCTGCATGAAAAATCCCGTAGATGAAGGAAAGCCCGACCAACACCGAAGCCTGCCATGGGTCCTCACGCATCGCTTTCAGCGCGTTGGTCATGGCGAGATAAAACGAGCGCTGCTGCTCGTTCATCCAGAGGATGATATGCGCGAAAGGCCCGGACGGCTTCATCGCCACCTCATTCGCGCCAATGCCGAGCGATGACTGCGCATAGGCTTGCGCAACGATCACCGTGAGACAGAGGGTCAGAATGAGGGTCGCCGGTTTTCTCATCAGCCAGTGGTTCCTTTTGCTGCGCAATCAATTTCGAGACGGGTTGCGAATATTTTCGACATGTCGGTGCCCGTCGGGTCGTTGAAGAAGGCATCGGTCAGGGTCGCCTGGTTCTGGGCGAGCGCTTCATCCGGATCGGGGCGGACAACCTTCGATGTGCAGCCTGCGGGCAGACCCTTCACAACCAGATCGCTGTCATTCATGTAATCGATGGCGGTATAGAAGGTGGGGTCATAGACGCCGAAGCTGATCTTGTGACCGGGTGCCAGCTTCAACGGCTTTTCGGGCTTGCTCGTAAAGATGATGAGCAGACGATTGTCGGCGAAATCGGCCGCAAGATCGGTTGGCCTTGCCATTTTCACATCCTTGCCGTCATCCAGTACGGTCTGGAAATATTTGAATTCGGCAATCGATCCATTGATGACGTGGCCGAGCTCGACCAACTCGTTTTTGTCGAGCTGGAGATCGCCATTCTTGTCAAACTCCATCAGAACGGTTGAGGAAAATACGTCATCGAAACGCCAGACATGCGCCAGTTTCTGGACGGTGCCATCCGGTGCGATGGTGAGTTCCAAGCGGGCTTCGGCGAACACATGCGGATGCGCGTGCGCGGGCGCAGGCAAAAGGCTTGCAATCAGCATTGCAGCTGCGGCGGACCGGCGCAAACCGCCTTTAAGCCATGACGATGGATTCAGCATGTGGGTTTCCGTGAATATTGCCTGAAGTTTAATCGGCAAGGCGGCGAAAGTGGGACGTCGCCCGCAAATTCAGCGTCCTTCTTTCGAGCCGGTTTCCCTGTCCTTGAACCATTGGGTCAGAAAATCCACGAGTGCGCGGATTTTGGCCGGCAGATAGCGCCGGTGCGGGTAGACGGCATAAATACCCCCGTCCTTGACGATGAATTCGTCCAGACAGGTGACGAGCCTGCCGCGTTCGATTTCCTCTTCCGCGATAAAGGCGGGCAACATACAGAAGCCGAGACCGGCAAGAGCCGCATTCTTGGTGGCGACAGGGCTGTTGACCTCGATGGGACCGTTGACGGGCACGGTCATCATGGAGCCGTCGGTATTGCGGAAATGCCAGTTGTTGCGTGAACGCGCATTGGTGTCGATGATGCAGGGCCGGTCGGCCAGATCCTCGGGACGCTCCGGCTTGCCGACGCGGCTGATCAGTTCCGGCGCGCCGCACAGCACGGAATGGAACGGCGACAGACGCTTTGCAATGAGGGAAGAGTCCTGCAAGCGCGTGATGCGGATGGCGAGATCGAAGCCTTCTTCCACCAGATCGACAAAACGGTCATCGAGCCGCACATCGAGCACGATTTCCGGATGGGCAAGGCAGAAATCGATCAGCGACTGGCCGATGACGGCATCGGCAAAAGTGCGCGGCGCCGACAGTTTGATGCGGCCCCGCGCATCGGAACTGGTTTCGCTGACAGCATCCTGCAGGGCGTCGATCTCGCGAATGATCTCGACCGCGCGGTGATAATAGGTGTGCCCCGCTTCGGTCAGCGAGAATTGCCGCGTGGTGCGGTTGAGAAGGCGCGCGCCAAGCTCGTCCTCCAGTTCGCGCACATATTTGGAAAGAAGTGCCTTGGAACGCCCGATTTTTCGCGCTGCGGCGGAAAATCCTTCCGCTTCGACCACGTCGATGAAGGCGCGCATGCGTGTGAGGGTGTCCATGGTCTAGCCCCGCTTCCCGATGATGTTTCTGGCCAGCGCGATCAGCGCCCGGTCGCTGTCGCGTGGTCCTATGAACGAAATGCCGAAAGGTGCGCCCTGCACCTCTCCCAACGGCAATGTGATCTGCGGCAGGCCGGAAAGCACCGAAAGGCAGAGCAGGCGCAATGCCTGCTCGCGATAGGCCTGCAAGGTTTCGAAAGGTTCTTTCGCGAGCGGAGCCGCACCCGGTACAGTCGGCAGCGCCAGCACGGCGTTACTGCCGATGATCTGTTCAAGTTCCTGTGTGAACTGCTCCCGGCGCATACGCTGGCTGGCAACGAGATCAGCGGCGATTTCCGCGCCGAAGGCAAAACGGTCCGCAACGCCGGGGCCGAGCTTGCGATCGCCCGATGAAATCCAGCCACCATGCGTCGCCCAGGCTTCCGCACCCTGTATATGACGGAAGACCAGATAGAGTTCGTCTATCGAAAGTGTCGGCTGGCTTGCCGCCTTGAGACCCGCGAAGTGCGGCCGCACTTCTGCGAACATGGTGCGATAGGCATCCGTTTCCTGCTGACCGAGCAGAAGCTGTTCCAGAACCGGCATATAAAGAAGCTGCGTCAGCCTGAATTCCCGGGCGTCGTCGCCAAGCAGGATAGACCCGACCCGGTCGTAAAGCTCTATGTCGCGCGCAAACCATCCGATCGTATCGAGCGAGGGCGCAAGCGGCATGATGCCTTCGAGCGGAATGCGGCCATGGGTGGTGCGCAGGCCGACGAGACCGCAGAAGCTGGCTGGCGCACGAATGGAGCCTCCGGTATCCGAGCCGAGCGCAATGTCGGCGAGCTTGCCCGCAACGGCCGCAGCCGAGCCGGAAGACGAACCGCCGGTAACGCGATCCGGCGCAGCCGGATTGATCGGATAGGGGAAATGCGAATTCTGCCCCATCAGGGAGAATGCAAGCTCGTCGGTCTGTGCCTTGCCGGTAAACTCCGCACCGGCTTTGAGAAGCTGTTCTACCACTGGTGCCGATCTTTCGGCGGCGAGTGATTCGGCCTTGATCTGCGGATTGCCGCATCCGGTTACCATCCCGGCGACGTCATAAATGTCTTTTACTGCCAGTCGTTCGCCCTTGAGCGGCCCTTCCGATGCATGAACGGGGGGCTTTTCGGCTTTTGCAATGATGGCGTTGAAGGGGTCGAAACTGGCCATTGTTCACAACATGCAACAATTAACGGGACGTTTACGCTCTTTCGAGGCGGATCTGAGCTGAGAATGTTTCACTAATATTGAACAATGGCAAGCGCGCAGCTTGATGCGATGCGGCCAAAAATAAATTTGTCCGGGGGAATTTTTGTCATTGAATGGACACGACTTTGCGCTTATATCGCGCTTGCCCAAAGTCGCACGTGCCTGTGGGTGTCCGCCGATCCTCGAATGGTGAGGAATTCGGTACGGTACCTGGACCTAACCGCTCCAGTCGATCTGATGGCCAACCGCCAGATCGAGGACATCTTGAAGCAACGACGGTGCGGGCCTTTCTAGTGTCTTTCGGCTGTCCAAAAGCCGAAATTACTGAAGAGGCACACCTTCATTGCCAGAAGTGCGGATGCGGTTCTCCAATTCCAATCCAAGGCAGACAAAGCGGAGTAACGCGAATTGAGCGTTGTTCCATCGCCGCATGAGTTTTCGCGTGACATCAGCACCTCCAAAGGCTGGCCTCACGGCGGATGCGTTCATGCACACTTTGTCCCTTTGCAAGCGGTGAAGACAACCGCGCGGGAGAACGACCATGGCAACGCAGCGTATCATCGACTTCCTCAACACCCGCCGTCCGGACGGTCCTTGCCTCGTCGTCGACACCGACGTCGTGCGCGACAACTATCTGAGCTTCGAGAAGGCTTTGCCCTATTCGCGCATCTTCTATGCGGTGAAGGCAAATCCTGCGCCGGAAATCCTGCGCCTGCTCGCTTCGCTCGGCTCGTGCTTCGACACCGCTTCGGTTGCTGAAATCGAAATGGCGCTCGAAGCTGGCGCTACGCCAAACCGTATCTCCTATGGCAACACCATCAAGAAGGAGCGCGATATTGCGCGCGCTTTCGAGCTGGGCATCCGCCTTTATGCGGTCGATTGCGTTGAAGAAGTCGAGAAGGTTGCGCGCGCAGCTCCCGGCAGCCGCGTATTCTGCCGCGTGCTGACGGACGGTGAAGGCGCCGAATGGCCGCTGTCGCGCAAGTTCGGTTGCGTGCCTGCCATGGCCATCGACGTTCTGCGCCATGCAAAATCGCTCGGCCTCGATTCCTACGGTGTGTCGTTCCACGTCGGCTCTCAGCAGACGGACCTCACCGCATGGGATCGCGCGCTCGGCGATGCGGCTTCGGTTTTCCGCACCCTTGCCGATGAAGGCATCGTTCTGCGCATGGTCAATATGGGCGGCGGTTTCCCGACCCGTTACCTCAAGGACGTGCCGACCGCGCAGGCCTACGGCATGGCGATCTTCGACGCGCTGTCCAAGCATTTCGGCAACCGCATCCCGGAAACCATCATTGAACCGGGCCGCGGCATGGTCGGCAATGCAGGCGTGATCAAGACCGAGGTGGTTCTGGTCTCCCGCAAGGCGGACAACGACAATGTGCGCTGGGTCTATCTCGACATTGGCAAGTTCGGCGGTCTCGCCGAAACCATGGACGAGGCGATCCGCTACCAGATCGTGACCCCGCATGACGGTAGCGAAACCGAGCCTTGCGTGCTGGCTGGCCCGACCTGCGACAGTGCGGACGTTCTTTACGAAAAGACGCCCTATCCGCTGCCGGTCTCGCTGACCATCGGTGACGAAATCCTCATCGAAGGCACGGGCGCTTACACCACCACCTATTCGGCGGTGGCTTTCAACGGCTTCGAACCGCTCCGATCCTACGTCATCTGATCGCTCGGGATTAAACTTTAAAATTCCCGATTGATCCTCTCAACTCGCCCAGTGCTGCAAAGTGCTGGGCGGAGTGTGCTGCTGCCGCTTTGCGGGGATAGATGTCATGAACGCAACTTTGGACATTCAGGAAAATACCGAAACCTTCATCGCTCCGGCTTTTACAATCGCCGGCGAAGCGCTGGAGCACGTGCTGGCGCGCGAAGCATTGCTTGATCGCGCGATGGGTGAAGGCCGTCGCCGCAAATCTTCGGAAAAGCTGCGTCGTGGCCGCCTGCCCGCCGAAGGTCTGGCTTTTGCTGCGCTTGGCGAAGATGGCTTGCTCGCAGGCACCGTGCGGCTTTGGAACGTCCACGCCGGTATTGATGCTTTCGGCTTTCCGGTGTCCGCCTTGCTGCTTGGTCCGCTGGCCGTCGATCCTTCCGCTGCCGGTTGCGGTATCGGTTCGGCGCTGATGCGTCATGCGATCAATGAAGCGCGGCGGCTCGGCCACGGTGCGATCCTGCTGGTGGGCGATCCGGAATATTATGAGCGCTTTGGCTTTACCGCTGAAAAGACCGGCGAGCTTGCCATGCCTGGCCCCTATGAGAAGCGGCGCTTTCTGGGGCTTGAGCTGAAGCCCGGCCATCTCGACGGGGCGCATGGCGTCTTGCGCGCCAGCGGACGCAAAGTGCCGCGCATCGAGGCGTCCTTGCGACAATCCGCGTGAATTAGGTGAAGCGCAGCAGCCGTCCGAAGTTGCGGACGGCTGTGATCGCAAGCCCTGCGAGGAAGCCTGCAATCAGCCCGGCGATGACGATCAGCTTGCGGGATGTGCCAGCCGGATCAAGCGGCGGGCGGGCTTCCGAAAGAACCCTGACATTGGCCGTGTTGAGCCCTTCCTGTTCGTTCGTCTCCCGTGAGCGGAGGAGGAATGCTTCATAGACCGAGCGACGCGCCGTGGCTTCGCGCTCAAGCTCACGCAGTTTCACCAGATCGCCGCTATTGTTCGCCTGCTGCGACTTGAGCTGCGCCAGACGGGCGGTAAGGTCCTTTTCCTGCTGAGCGGACCGGGCGACCTCGACTTGCAGCGAGGAACGGATACGCCGCAGTTCGGCATCGATATCGTTCAAAACAGTGCCGGCCTGCGACTGCGCCTGAATGAGTGCTGGATGGCGGGGACCAAGCTGTGTGGACAAGCCGCTTGCAGTCTGGCGGGCTTGCGCATATTGCGCGCGCAGCGCCGTCAGCGTGTTGGAGCGCAGATCTTCCGGCAAGGTTCCGGTCACGACGCTGTCGGATGTCGCGCTGCTCAGCACCTGCACCCGGGCCTGAAGCCGCATGGTTTCGGCGCGCTGGTTGGTCAGCTGGTCGTTGAGCCGGGTCAGGTCGTTGTCGCTGATCAGCTTGCCGTCGACATTGACGAGATCGTGGGAGGCGCGAAAATCCGCGGCTGCGCGCTCCGCCTGTTCGACATTGGCGCGCATGTCGGCAAGCCGGTTCGACAGTTCGTCCGAGGTACGCCGTGCGGCATCGGATTGCAGCGAAGCAAGCTCGCTCTGGAAAACGGAACTGATCGTGTTTGCAAGCGAGGCCGATTTCTGCGGGTCGCGGGTTTTCACCGAGATGGAATAGATGAAGGTCTTGGCATCACGGCCAATGGCGATGCTCTTGTGCAGGTTATAGAGAACGCGGGTTTGCAGCGTCTGGCTGTCGCTCGCCTTCTTGGGCGACAGCATATCCCTGATCTGCGCAAACAGGCCGGCAATGCCGGTCGGAACCAGAGTGCCGTTGAATTCGGGGTCTTTTGTCAGCTCCGTCTTGTCGATTACCTTGAGCAGCACGCTGCTGGAATCGATGATGCGCGCCTGGCTTTCGGCAACGGCGAGCGACGCATCGGTCGGTAGCTGGCTTGGCGTCAGTTCGTCCCCCGCTGTTTTGATGTTGCGCGGATCGACCAGAATATCGGTCGAAGCGACATACATCTGCGGTAGCGACAATGCATAGAGTGCAGCGACCACCCCGCCCAACAGTGTGCTGACCAGCAGAAGCCTTCGCGATCCCCGCACCACATCGATGGCGATGCGCGGATCGATCAGCGGTTTCCATTCGGCATCCGGTCCGGATCCGTCAATGACAGGGCGCTCGCGCTGGACCGGTTCCGGTATTTGCTCAAGCGTGGGAGTGGTAGCCTCGATTGCGACTTTGCGGCGTTCGCGTTCCAGAACCTTGCGTTCCAGCTCCGCTTCGATCAGTGCGACCCGTTTTTGCAGCTCGGCTACATCCGCATCGTCCAGTTCTTCCTCGATGACGGGTTCCGGCGTTTCTTGCGTATCATGGTCGTGTTCATGAAAGAACGCAGCACGTTCATCCGGTGTCGCCGGTGGTGTCCAAGGCGGTGCGGCTTCGCTCTCACGGGGAGCAGTCGGGCGATCGATTGGGCGCGCGTCGGAAAATGCGAGAAGAGGTTTCTCAACTCCCGCCTTTCTGCGCCCCTCATGATCGCTCATTGTCGAATTCGTCCGTATCTGTAGGCGTCTCGACCTTTTCGGTGCCAACCGCCGCTATGAAATCCATAAACCAGGGCCTGCGGATGCCAAACCGGAATCCGCTCGCCCCAAACCTGATGGCCGAATGTAATTTTTTATAGAAAACAAAACGTTAAAATAACGCTGGCGCGTATCGCGAAATGCTCGACCCACATTATTTTAGCTTTTGCTTGTCTACTCTTTGAACTTGCAAAGAAGAGTTTAAGTCTTTTTAGCTAAATCTCTTTATTGCGCTCCTGTTCCAGTGGAACGGCTGGCGCTCCAGACCATGATAGATGAGGCTTCCCTGTTGATAGCGAAAGCGCTGCGGAAACTGCCGGGCAATAATGCCGGAATAGTGCGTGATTACCTGTCCCTGTTTTCCGGCTCTGCGGGCAGGCTGGTGGTTTCCCTCGTCTATTTCATCGCGCTTGCAAACACGCTGCCGACCGGAGATTTCGGTATATTTGCCACTGCATCGGGCACGGGCGTGGTGCTGTCGCGCATTGTTTCCCTGGGCTTCAGTTCGCCGCTTTACCGCATAGCGACAGTGAAGCCGCGCCTGCTCGGCATTTATACGGCGGGTTTCCTCGTTGCCATTCTGGTCTCCCTGCCACTGTTTGCGCTGGCATCCTGGCTGGTCTATTTCGTCTTTTTCAGCCGCGATATTTCCTTCCTGCCTTTTGCAGTGGTAGTGTTTGCCGAAGCCCTGTTGTGGCGTTCAACGGAAATCGTCATCATCGTCAACAATGGCTTGCGCCGCTTTGGAATATCGGCGGGGCTGGTGATCTTCGGCACGGCCACGCGCGCGGTCGCGGCTGTGCTGTTCATGTGGCTGGCAAGCGTTCATGACATGGCCCATTGGGCGTGGTGGTATACAGCGGCCAATGGCGTCGCGCTGTTGACTGCGCTGAAATTTTACCCGTCGCTCCGGCTTCGTTTCAAGCCGGCGCTTTATATGCGGCGGCTTTCCGATGCGATTGCGGTGATGGGGGCCGAACTCCTGTTCTATATTCAGGCCGAGCTCGACAAGCTTCTCGTCCTGACCGTCGGCGGGCCTGCGACGGCAGGGCTTTACGCGATCATCATGCGGCTGGTGGACCTTACCGCGCTGCCGGTGCGGTCCTTCAACATGATGCTGGTGCAAAAGCTCATGCGCATGCCGGACATGCTGTCCTCGTTACGCATCCGCGCAGGGCTTGAGTTCGCGGTCTTCGCCGTCTCGGTGGTGGGTCTCGGCGCGATGGTCGTGTTCCTGCAAATCTTCCCGAATGCACTTGGTTCAAGCGTTGCCCCTATCGTCGGGCTGTTGCCGCTGGTGCTGCTCGTGCCGGGTTTCCGCAACCTGATCGAGTACCAGACCGAGATCCTCTATGCGCGCGGACAGTCCGGTCTGAGGACTTTGAGCATGGTGCTGATGACCGCCGCCAAGGCATTTTTCGTCTGGCTGCTGCTCGTGAATTATGTCGATAGCAACGACTGGATTCTGGGATTGAATGTCGTGTTTGGCGGCCTCTATCTGCTGTCGCTGGTCTTCACCTATACGAGCATCCGTTTGCCAGCTAAACGAATTTGAGATTCAGGCGCCGATAATGCGCCGGATATCGTCGACCGAAAGGCCAAGAAAGGATTGCATGCCGATGGCAACCTGATGCGGTTCCATTTCGGCAATGAAGGTGCGGAATTCCTCTTCGCTCGGTGGCGGCGCGAACCATTGCATCCGGCAGAGATCATGAGTGTCGCTATAGTGGCCGGAGCCTTGCAGCACGTCATCGACGTAGCGGCCATAGATGAAGCATTCTGAAAAGCGCCGTATGTTGCCAAGAGCCGCAACCCAATGGTGCCCGGTATGGGCCTCAATCCGCTCGCACATCGAAATCACGCTGTCGCGCCGCCATGAAACAAGCTGGCCGATATAGTCGTTAAGCCCGCTTTTTCCGTTCTTGATGCCAAGCAGTTTCGCCGCATTGGCAGCCCATACGGGATGCTCCGGCCATTCGGGATTGGCAAGCGCATTGGGACGCACGAAAAGCCGGAGCTTCTCGCCATGCCAGAGCGTGCCGCAATCGAAGGGGCGCAGAAAGGCCGTGTCGGAATCCGTATAGAGAAATCCGTCTTCCTGTACGGCGGCTGCAAGTGCGATGCGGCGCAATTGCTGCACATGCCAGCCGCGCAGCGGCTTTGTCCGGAGCGAAAGCCAGACCCGCCGGCGCCACAGATAGGTCGGGTCCCAGAAAGCATGCAGCCAGGAAGGCAGAAGATCGCGTTCGTCGATGATGACGCGATGCGCGCTTTCAAGCCTGCGAAACAGGGCAACATCCTTGCTGTCGACAAGGATATAGTGCTTGGTGAAGCCACTGACATATTTGTCGACTGTCTCACAAAGCAGTTTGCAGCGCTCGAAATCCTGATCCCAGCTGGCTGTGACGATTGCGGTTTTCACCGGGAAGCTCCCTTCATCCAGCCTTTGGCGACGCGGCACAGAAACACCGGATTGCCGATCAGATAGCGCTTTGCGAGCCGTCGCGGTTCCTGCAACAGCCGGTGTGCCCATTCCATCTGGATTTCACGCACCCATTGCGGTGCGCGCTGCACGCGCCCCGTATGCAGGTCGAACAGCGCGCCGACCGCGCTCGCCACCGTGCAATGCTCGGCCGTGATATGCTTGTCGATGAAGAGTTCCTGACGTGGAACGCCCATCGCGACGAGCAATATATCGGGATGGAAATCCTTCAGCTGCGCCAGAATGCCGTCGAGGTCCGCAGGCTTGAAGAAGCCGTCCGAAATGACGCGATATTCATGGTGGGGTATCTGCTGCTTGAAAAGCTCTGCGGCGTCGGCAGCGACGCCCGGCCCGCCGCCAAGAAGTGCGACCTTCAGCGGGCGCTTCATATGCTGCAGAAGCCCCGGAATGAAGTCCGTTCCGTTGAGATTGGCCGGAAATTTGCTGCCATAGGCAACCTTGCTGGCAATATCCACACCAACTCCGTCAGGCAGGATGAGGAAATCCTGCAACGCAGCGCGGTAATCCGGGTTCTCCTCCGTGATGTTGGAATTGTTGGCGTTGAGCCAGCCCTGTTTCATGAACTGGCCTTCATTGATGCGGTTCTCGAAGAATGCGAAGGCGCTGTCCCAATCGAAACAGGCGACCTTCACGCCAAGGATATTCCGGTAGGTTACATTTTCGGTATGCATCATGCGTGGTCCATAGTTCTTTTTTTGCCGTGGAGTGCTTGCAGACCGCGGGCAACCGCGCGGTCCATGCCTTCGATTTGTGACCGCGTGAAGGTCTTGCCGTCCAGCCTCTGGCGATCCCCCGATCTTGTTTTTGCGATCTTTTCGACGATTGCCGCTGCGAAGGCCCGCGGGTCATCGGCAATGGTGCAGTTAGCGGGAATATTGCCGATACCGCGCACGGAATGCGTCGTAGCGACACTTGGCATGCCCAGTTCGAATGTTTCAATGGTTTTCAGTTGCACACCGGTTCCCGCCCGGCTGATTAGCGGCACGAGTGCCCCGCTTTCCACAAATTCAGTCGCATCCGGCACCTTGCCGGCGAAACTGACCCCTGGCCAGGCAGAGACAAGATCGGCAGGCGCATTGCCTGCAATTGCGATGGAAATATCGTCGGGAAGATGCGGCTTTATCTCACGCAGAAACCATTCGAGTCCGATGCGGTTGGGGTGCCATGTCCATGTGCCGATCAGGGCAAGGTCATGTTTTATCGGGCGTTGCTGCGCTGCCCGTGTTCCGCCCGGCGTGACGAGCGGCATCGTTGCGTATCGGTCGGGGCCAAGTCCCAGCGCCGGGCCGTCCTCTTCGGCGAAAGTGAATACGAAACGCGCCTTTCCGCTGAGACGGCTTTCCAGTCCTTTCAAAATACGGGCCTCGCGAGCGAACAGGAATTTCTGAATGAGGCTTCCCGCGTCGGCGGCGTTTTCCTCCGCCGAGCGATATTCCACATTATGCGCCACGAACAGCGACGGCTTGTCCCGGAAAATATCCTCAAACGCGCCGGGCAGGGTCACGCCGTTCAGCACATAGGCGTCGAAAGGGCCGATCTGTGCAATGGCTTCGCGCAGTTTCTGCGCGGGAATTACCCGCAACTTCGCCGAGGAAACGGTAAGGCCGGTCAGGAAGGATTTAAGCACCCAGCCGATCTTGCGCCTGATGCCGGCGCCCTCGGTTCGCACCTCGACCTCGCCCAGCACAACCGTATCCGCAGAATCGGCCTTTACGCCCGGCCATGTGAAACCAAGGACCGTTACCTTCGCGCCCGAGCGGCGCAGGCCATCGACTACAGCCGAATTCGCCACTTCGTAGCCGGTGGTCGGGATTCCGTCTGGGACAATCGACGTTACGAAAACAAGGTGAGGGGACTGCAAAGCAACTCCTGAACGTTACTGACCGGTATTCTCTATGATAGTTTTAAGCAGTGCTTACAACCGTGCGGTGAACTTTTCTTTAATTGTTTTTCAATAGGGCCAATGAAAACATGAGCGATTAATATTGGGTGGCGTTATGTCTGTATTACCGCATCATATACAAGTAATTGCTAAAACACCGGGACTTCGTTTCGATGAGGTCGAGGTGGTGGTGACACTGCCAACCTTTCGCCGTCCGGAGCACGTCATTCGGACGCTGGACACGCTCAATGCTCAGGTTACGAGCCGCCGCTTCGCGGTCGTGGTGATCGAGAACGAGGCGGAGGACCGGGAAGGCGCCAAGGTAGCGGCACCGCAGTTCGAGGCCGGGAAATATAACGGCATGCTGATCGTCGAATCCCATCGCGGCAACTGCAACGCCTATAATGCGGGCTGGCTGACGGCGATGACCTATTTCCCGAACTTCAAATATGTCATCGTCATCGATGATGACGAACTCGCCGATCCGGCATGGATCGAAAACATGGTGGCAACTGCCGAGCGCTATAACGCCAGCCTCGTTGGCGGTCCTCAGTATCCGATCTTTGAAAAGCCGGGTTCGGAAAAATGGGCAAGGCATCCGGTTTTCCTGCCGCATTACAGCAAGACTGGGCCGGTTCCGATCATATATTCGTCCGGCAATCTGCTGATTGCGCGCCCGGTTCTGGAAGCCATTGGCTACCCGTTCATGGACCTGAAGTTCAATTTTACCGGCGGCGGCGATTCCGATTTCATCAATCGCTCGCGGGCGAAGGGCTTTTCCATCGCCTGGTGCAACGAGGGGATCGTGCGCGAAACCATACCGGCCCGGCGGCTGGAGAGCGACTGGATTACCGCGCGCGGCCTGCGCAACGGTGTTCTGTCGACGCTGATCGAGCAACGCCAGCGCAAGGACGAGCCTTTCGGTCAGGTGCGCGTTTTTTTGAAAAGTCTCGCTCTTTTGGCTTATTCTCCGATCAAGGCGCTGCGGCGCGGCATCGCGGCGCGCTTCGTGCCGGTGGGGACCTATTTCATCCATATCGGGCTGGGTCGCGTCATGGCCCATTTTGGATATCTGAATGAGCAGTATCGCAACCCGGACAAGAACTGACGCGCGTTCCGATGTTGCGGCGCAAACGAACGTGCGGGCGACAGTCCGCACGATTGCGCTTGTTATCGCCACGATAACATTCTGCGTTCTGCTGATTTCCTTCCGCCCCTTCAATCCACTGAGCGCAGCGGCGAGCGGGGATACGTCAGGCGGCGGCGACACCATCAATCAGCTCGGTTTCGGCTGCCTCGGTGCCGTGGCGCTTTTGTCGCTCGCGATGTTTGCCGATCCGAAAAAGGTGGTCAAAATCGTCAGCCCCGGCTGGCTGCTGATGTTCGCCTTCCTGTTCGCATCGGTTTTCGCAAGCCCCGATCCGACGACGGCGATACGCGGCGTCTTGTTGACGATGATCGGCATTGTGACGGTTATCGCCGTCTTGAGCCTGCCGCAGGACGGCGACGCCTATTCCGCGATGCTGGTCACGGTGGCATCGATCGTGATCGTCGTTTCCTACGCGGGCGTCGTGCTTCTGCCAAATCTCGGCACCCACGGCGCCGACGCGCTGGAACCGCAAAACGCCTATCTCTGGCGCGGCGTCTTCACGCACAAGAACATTGCCGGGCCGGTCATGGCTGCCTTTGCCTTTGCCGGTGTCTATCTGTGGCGGCGCGGCTGGCGGGTGAGCGGGTTCCTGATAACCGTCTCCGCGTTGATCTTCGTTTCGCAGACCGGATCGAAAACGACGGCGGCGCTCGTGCCGCTTGCCATGCTGCTCGTGATAGGTCCCGGTCTTTTCGGCCTCCGCTTCCTCGCGCCGGTGGCAGTCTTCACGATCCAGTTTCTGCTCGCGCTGTTTACCTTCGGCACCGTCCTGTTCGAGCCGATGCGTCAACTCGTTCTGCAACTCGACGTCGATCCGACCTTTACCGGCCGCACTTCCATCTGGGCCTTTGCCGTGGAGGCGCTTTCCCATCGTCCTTGGACCGGCTTTGGTTATGAAAGCTTCTGGGGGACGCCGCTCGTGAAAGAGGCGGCGAACCCCTACTATCTCGATTGGGATGTGCGCGGCATCGTGCACGGGCATAATGGTTATCTCGATATCGCGGTATCGATGGGGATTCCGGCGCTGATCTGCGCCGTCTTCGTGATTATCGTCATGCCGCTGGTCAATTACGTGCGGTGCCGCCCGGTGCGGGAAAACCTCCTGCTTGCCGATTTCTTCCTGATGATCGTGTTCTTTGGAACGTTGAACGCCATGCTGGAAAGCTTTTTCTTTCGCCGCATGGATCCGGTCTGGCTCACGCTCGTCTTTGCGATCTTCGGCCTCAGGCTGACCGCGAAAATTATCATCCCGAAACGATAGAGCGGTTCCAGTTAAAACAGAATCGTAGAACCGCTCTATCTCATTGTTTACACGCATTATCCAACGCAAAACCGCCTCGCACTTTTGCTGGAAATGCTTTTAGCCGGAGCCACTTCATGAATATCGCAATCGTCGGGACCGGATTTGTGGCCGACTATTACATGACCACGCTGCGCAATTATCCCGAACTGAAGCTGCGCGGGGTCTATGATCGCTCGCCTGAACGGCTGAAAGCGTTTTGCGCGCATTATTCGGTCAGCGCTTATGAGAGTTTCGAGGCAGTCCTCACCGATCCAGACGTAGAGATCGTCGTCAACCTAACCACGCCCGAAAGCCATTTTGAAATCTCCCATGCAGCGCTTTCGGCTGGAAAGCATGTCTATTCCGAAAAGCCGCTGGCGATGAATTATGACGATGCGGAAGCGCTGGTCGCTTTTGCCCGGCAAGCGGGCCTCACGCTCGCAGCGGCTCCGGCAAACGGCCTTAGCGAAGCATATCGGCTGGTAGCAAGCGTGATCAACGGCATTGGCGTGCCGCGTCTCGTCTATGCAGAAATGGAAGACGGACCGGTGTTTCGTGACAAATGGTCAACCTGGCGCTCGCAATCGGGTGCGCCCTGGCCGGGCCTGCACGAGTTCGAGATCGGTTGCACGCTGGAACATGCAGGCTATGCGCTGTCATGGCTGGTGTCGCTGTTCGGTCCGGTTGAGACTGTTTCGGCGTTTTCCGCCATAACCTTTCCCAACAAGGGGCCGGGAACCGAACATCTGCACATGGCGCCTGATTTTTCGGTCGGCTGTCTCGTTTTCAAGTCGGGACTGGTGGCGCGCCTCACATCGGGGCTTGCGATGCCGAAGGATCGCAGCCTGACGATCGTTGCCGACAAGGGCTCGATCGTGGTGGACGATCTTTGGGATAATCGCTCGGCTGTCCGCCTTGAGCGCACGGAGGAAAAGCGCCGTTTTCTGGCGCGCCTGTTCGGTATTCTGGAAATGCGCATCGGCAAGTTTCTGTCATGGAAACCCACGGTCGGCACGAAGCTCTCCTATCCGAAGGCCGACAAGCGGTCGCTGCCGATGTATCCCTCGCAGATCGATTTCGTGCGCGGCATCGCCGATCAGGCCCGTGCGATCCAGACGGGCGACAAGGCGTTCTTCTCCGGTGATGTGGCGCTGCATATCACCGAAATCGCGCTTGCCCTGAACAATGCCGGCGAATATGCACAGCCTTACAGGATGAGAAGCAGTTTCTAGAGCATTTCCAGCAAAAGTGCGAAACGGTTTTGCGCAGGACAATGCGATAAAACAAATAGTTAGAGCGGAAACCGACCTAACCTTTCGACAGCACCTTGCGAACGATATCGGCAACGGCTGCACTATGGTCGAGTGGCATGATGGCACTGGATATCTGCCCGTCGCGCACCGCATCGCGGACCGCTTCGGCCTGAAAGAGCAATCCGTTGCCGGAAAAGGTGTAAGATTCGATTGTGCGGCCCGGCAGGGGCAGGCGGTTCATGACCTTGCCGAAAACACCCTTGCCGCCATTCGGTCCGAGCGACGACCGGGCAGCAAAGGCAGAAAACAAGGTCAGCCTCTGGGCTTTCAGAAATGGTGCGTGGATCAGGATCGTGCCCTTGGTGCCCTTGATCAGCATGCTGTTCTCGCCGTCACGGTCGAAGCCGCATGAGAGGCTGGCTGTCGCGCGCGGCCAGCCGAGCTGAAAATCCGTGCGCATGTCGACACCGCTTCTGGCGCGCTGCCAGCGACCATCGACATGATCCGGCAAGCCCAGGAAATACAATGCCAGCGAAACCGGATAGACGCCGAGATCGAACGCCGCGCCGCCGCCAAGCTCCGGGTTGAAAAAGCGGCTTTGCGGGTCATAGGCACGGATATAGGAAAGATCGGCTTCGATGCGCGTCACAGCGCCGATGCGACCGCTGTCGATATGCTGCTTGGCCGCCCGGATCGCGGGCAGAAAACGGCTCCACATCGCCTCCATGGCGAAGACGTTCCTTGTCTTTGCAGCCGCTTCGACCTGCCTTGCGCCAGCGGCATCCAGCGATAGAGGCTTTTCGATCAGGCATGGTCTGCCTGCCGCGATTGCCTGCATGGCCTGCAGCACATGCATGGCGCTGGGGGACGCGATATAGACGGCATCGATATCCGGATGGACCAGAAACTCGCCTGAATCGCTGAACGCTTTGTCAGCGCCGATGCGCCGGCGGAATGTTTCCGCGGTCTCCGCCGCCCGCGAGCAGACGGCGGTGACGCGCATCCCGGTGCTCGCCTGAATATCTTCGGCAAAGGCGGCGGCTATCGTGCCCGTGCCCCATATGCCCCAGCGAAAGTCCTTCTTTGCCTGCCTGTCCTGATTCACGTGCTTGCCCCGCAGCTTCATACAGGTGCTATATAGCTCATGTAATGCGGCTAACGAAGTTTCTTTGTCCTGTCAGGATGTCTTTCATAAAGATCGGGAGGTGGGTTTGATGAGCGGATTTGTCGTGGCTGTGGCGCGGGATGGGAAGCATCGTTTCTCCAAACAGCTCGTGCCGGAAATCCGCATCGTCACAGGGCTCGGCGTCGAAGGCGATGCGCATCAGGGCGTAACGGTCAAGCACCGTTCACGGGTGCGGGCAGACCCCACGCAACCCAATCTGCGGCAGGTGCATCTCATCCATGCCGAGCTTTTTGACGAGCTTGCCGAAAAGGGGTTTGATGTCGCGCCCGCCGATCTTGGCGAGAACATCACCACGCGCGGTGTCGATCTTCTGGGTTTGCCGCAAGGCGCTTTGATCAGGGTCGGCGACGAGGTTGTTCTGGAAACGACGGGGCTGCGCAACCCTTGCGCTCAGATAGAGAATTTCCAGACCGGGCTTCTTGGTGCTGTGCTGGACCGCACGCCCGATGGCGAACTGGTCCGCAAGTCCGGCATCATGACCATCGTTCTTGCAGGTGGCACGGTGAAGGCGAATGACGCGATCGCCATCGAATTGCCGCCGCTGCCGCACCGCAAGCTGGAACGGGTGTGAAAATCGCAAAAGACGGGCTTTTGGCGTGGGCTAACCGATTTAACAAGGCGATTGCACGGGCAAAACCGGTGATTTTCGTGACGGAAGGTCTATCAACTTTGCGTCATATGCCCTAGATCATCCCACAATAGGATACAGATTGACATGCGCTGCTGCCGAAATCCGGCTGCAGCCTATTCTTATCGGTTCGGCTTGTCGGCGTTCGATGTTCTGCATGTGTCTGGACGACGGCCGGTCGGTTGCATTTCTAAAGGGCACAAAATGGAAAAAGCAGATATCGGAATGGTCGGCCTTGGCGTCATGGGCTCCAACCTGGCGCTGAACATAGCCGAGAAAGGCTACACGGTAGCCGTCTACGACCGTGATGAGCCTGTGCTGAAAGCCTTCATCGAGAAGGCTGGCCCGCTGCGCGACAAGATCATCCCTTGCCCCACTTTCGAGGATCTGGCGGCCAATATCCGCAAGCCGCGCCCGATCATCTTCCTCATCAAGGCAGGCGCGCCCGTCGATGCTGAGACCACCCGCCTCAAGGCCTATCTTGAGAAGGGCGACATCATGATCGACGCCGGCAATTCCGATTATCGCGATACGGTGCGCCGCCTGAAGGCCCTTGGTCCCAACGATCCGACCTTTGTCGGCATGGGCGTTTCCGGCGGTGCGGAAGGCGCGCGCCACGGTCCGTCGATGATGGTTGGCGGCACCGAGGAAGCCTATGAGCGCATCGCGCCGATCCTGCTTGCCGCTGCCGCCAAATACAAGGACGAGCCTTGCTGTGCACTGGTCGGGCCGGATGGCGCCGGTCATTTCGTCAAGACGATCCATAACGGCATTGAATATGCCGACATGCAGATGATCGCCGAAATTTACGGCATCCTGCGCGACGGCCTCGGGCTTTCGGCCCCGGCCATCGGCGACGTGTTTGAGAAGTGGAATCAAGGCCCGCTCAACTCCTATCTGATCGAAATCACCGCCAAGGTACTGAAGGCAACCGATCCGGAAACCGGCAAGGCGATGGTCGACATGATCCTCGATGAAGCCGGTCAGAAGGGCACGGGACGCTGGGCGGCGATCGAGGCTCAGATGCTGGGCGTTCCGGCAACGGCAATCGAAGCAGCGGTCGCGGCGCGCTCCCTGTCGTCGCTGAAGGCGGCGCGTGCGCTTGCCGCAAAAGCCTACAATCCGGGCCAGCGCAGCCTCGATATTGCCGATCAGGCGAAATTCCTGGCCGATCTGGAGCAGGGGCTGCTGGCGGGCAAGATCGCCGCTTACGCACAAGGATTCGCGGTGATGGAAGCCGCCTCGCAGGAGCACGGCTGGAACATTCCTCTTGCCGAAACCGCCCGCATCTGGCGCGCAGGCTGCATCATTCGTTCGCAGCTTCTGGATGATATTGCTCATGCTTTCGAAGATAGCGAAAGCCGCAACCTCTTGCTTGCTCCCGCCTTTGTCGAGCGCATGAGCAAGGCTTCCAAGGGTCTTCGCCAGATCGTTGCCAAGGCAGCGCTCGCCGGACTGCCTTTGCCAGCACTTGGCTCGGCGCTCAGCTATTTCGACAGCTTCACGCAGGCGCTCGGCACCGCCAATCTCATTCAGGGCCAGCGCGATTTCTTCGGTTCGCACGGCTTCAAGCGCATCGACAAGGACGGGGATTTCCACGGTCCCTGGGGCTGAGATCTTTCGGTCCCTGACCCGCCTGCAAATGGCGTCTTTCTGCGATCCGGTGCTCACGTACTTAATGTACGCTGCGCTCCGGTTCTCGAAAGCCACCATTTTCGGCACGTCATGAACCGAAATCTCATCAGCCCATCACGCGCGTCATCAACAACAAAGCCGCCCTCGGGCGGCTTTTTGAGATTCTGAGATATAGTCTACTATCAGTCTTGCATTCTCCATAGAGTATCAGGGTCCAATTTCTATTATCGGTTCCGATTTGCAAGCCACATCGATAACATGGTTCAAGCAAACAATCGCATAATGTTTGATGCTTGGACCATCTTCGAAATCCCAAGTTTTCTTGTCCACAAATTCGAGAAACCGGGATGATTTGTATGTGCGTAGCAAGGAGGAGTAATCTTCAGTCTCCTCGACAAGAGCGTGTGTTTCATCCGTTACAGAATAAAGAATATATCCCTCAAATGTTATTTTGAAAGCGTTGCAGGTTTCATCGACAGAGATTGGGAAAACCGGAATATCGCCGCTATCAATCTCGGGCAACCCGGTAGCAATCGGTGTGGATTGTGCTTTGGCTTCTACGACATGGATAAGAAGACTGTGGTCAGGGCCTGTTTCCGCTTTATCAAGATATAGATACTTACATTCATTGAGCTTAGCGCTAGCTGAATGTTGATGTTCCATTTCATTTTCATTCGAAAAGGGCAGCAAGAGATTCTAATCCGCCAGGACCAGAAGATCGCGTGAGGCGAAATGCACGGTCACCTTGTCGCCGCGCTGCGGCGGCGGATGAGTCGGATCGT
This sequence comes from Ochrobactrum sp. AP1BH01-1, assembly GCF_018066705.1. Classification (NCBI taxonomy): domain Bacteria; kingdom Pseudomonadati; phylum Pseudomonadota; class Alphaproteobacteria; order Hyphomicrobiales; family Brucellaceae; genus Ochrobactrum; species Ochrobactrum sp. AP1BH01-1. Next base: position 567,841 of record NZ_JAGPOU010000004.1, read on the forward strand.
TGAACGTGTCGAAAGACAGGCGGTTCTTGCCAAGCGCCACGCGTGTGCGGATGACGGAGCCGAGGAAATGTACGTCCTCAATGGTCGCATCCAGCGAGGTATCGTGGCTCTTGCGCGCCTCGAGGCTGACGGCTTCCGGGCGTAGCGCAAGCGTCAGCTGCTTGCCCTTCGGATGATGGTCGAGCTTTTCCTGCACGGTGATGGTGCGTCCGTCGAGCTCTATGCTGTTCTGCCCCGGTTCGCTGACCGAGGCTTCCAGCATGTTGAGCGTGCCGACGAACGACGCCACAAAGCGCGAGGCAGGGCGGTTATAGATGTCGAAAGGCGAGCCGATCTGGTCGGCGCGGCCCTCATGCATGACCACGATTCGGTCGGAAATCGACAGCGCTTCTTCCTGATCATGGGTGACGAAGACGGTTGTGATGCCAAGCTTCTGCTGGATGGCGCGGATTTCCTCGCGCAAGCTGATACGGATTTTCGCATCAAGTGCGGATAGCGGCTCGTCGAGCAGGAGAACCTGCGGCTTGGTGGCGAGCGCGCGGGCAAGCGCGACGCGCTGCTGCTGGCCGCCGGACATCTGATAGGGATAACGGTCTGCCAGATGGTCGAGGCGGATGAGGCCGAGCATTTCCTTCACCGTGGCGTCGATTTCCGCCTTTGGCTTTCCCGCGACGCGCAGGCCGAACGATACGTTCTGCGCGACCGTCATATTGGGAAACAGCGCATAGGCCTGAAACACCATGCCGATATTGCGCTGGTTGGGCTTGAGGTCCACCACATCCTTGCCGTTGATTTCGATGGCGCCGCTGTCGGGCATCTCGAAACCGGCGATCATGCGCAGAACGGTGGTCTTGCCGCAGCCCGATGGGCCGAGGAAGGAAACGAATTCGCCCTTCTCGACGGCGAGGTTGAAATCGTGGACGACGGTATTGGCGCCGAAGCTCTTTTTCAGGTGCTTGATATTGAGAAAAGCCATGAATCTTACCCGGCGGTTGTCTTGAATTTATTGAGGCGCGACACGAGCTGCAGCATGATGATGCTAAGCCACGTTATGCCAAACGAAATGATCGCCAGCGCCGACGGTTCGTAGGCGCGGTTTGCGCCGACCAACTGCAGATAGGGGCCGAAGGCCGGGCGGTTCAGAAGCGAGGCCAGCGTGAATTCGCCGATGACGATGGCGAAGGTGATGAATGCGCCGCTCATCACGCCGGAGATCACATTCGGGAATATGACCTTGAACATGATGCGGCCCCAGCCAGCGCCAAGGCTTTGGGCGGCTTCCGTCAGCGTATTGACGTCGATGGTGCGCATTGCCGTATCGACGGCACGATACATATAGGGCAGCGAAAGCGTCATATAACCGAACATCAGCAGGACGTCGGTTGCCCGTGTCGACGCCGTGAACGGCAGCCATGACGACGAGTTGTAGATGCGCAAATATCCGAACACGATGACGATGGCCGGAATGACCAGCGGCAACAGCGTGATGAATTCCATCACCGGGCGCAGTTGCGGCAGGCGCAGCCGCACCCAATAGGCGGTCGGCACCACCAGAAGCACACCGAAAACGATGGTCAGCAGGCCGAGCAGGATCGAATAGCCGAAGGTCGCCTGGAAATTCGGATCGGAGAACACGACGCGATAGGCATCGAAGGAATATTCGCCGCGTCGCATGCGCAGCGAGAATTCGAATGTGCCGATCAGCGGCACGAGGAAGTAGATCGCGCCAATCAGGAAGGCGATCCAGGCACCGATCTTTTGGGCGTTGATGCCTTTCTTTTTCATCGCTGCCACCTCTCGGCGCGAATGCGCAGCCAGATATAGATGAGGTTCGAAATACCCGTAATGACGATCATGCCGAGCGCCAGTGCGTAGCCGAGGTTCTGGTTATGCAGAACATCGCCGCGGATCTGGGCAAAGAGCAGGATCGGTACGATGTTGAGCGAGGAACCCGTCAAGGCGTAGGCGGTGGCGATGGCGCCGAAGGCATTGGCGAACAGCAGAAGCGTCGTGCCGAGCAGGCTCGGCCACAGGATCGGGAAGGCCACCATGCGCCAGTATTGCGCGGTGGTCGCACCCAGAATGGAAGATGCCTCGCGCCATTCCTTTTTCAGCCCGTCGAGCGCAGGCGTCAGGATCAGCACCATCAGCGGTATCTGGAAGAACAGATAGGTCAGCGTCAGGCCGAAGAACGAGAGCAGGTTGAAACCTGTCGCATAGAGGTTGAAGCCGAACCATTCCCTGAGGAGGATCGTCACGAAGCCGGTTCGACCCAAGGTGGCGAGAAAGGCAAAGGCAAGCGGCACGCCTGCGAAGTTCGAGGCAACGCCCGAAAAGGTCAGTACAGTCGGGCGCAGCCACGATGGCAGGTTGCCGAGAACGACTGCCCAGGCCAGAAAGAAGCCGATGATCGCGCCGCCGATGGCAGAGGCCAGGCTGACCTTGATCGATATCCAGTAGGCGCTCATGATCTGCGGCTGAAACAGATCATGGATGTTCTGGAGCGTGAAGTTTCCCGCCGGGTCCTGAAAGGCGCCGATGATGAGATACATCGTTGGCCAGATCAGGAAGAGGATGGCGAAGAGGAAAAACGGTGTCACGCCAAGCCAGGACAACGGGAGCCGGCGCTTGCGCACTCCGCTGGGGGCTGATGTTTCGGCTATTGAACTCATGCGTTCTTTCTTTGGACCGGTTCCCGGCAGAACGGAACTGACAGAACCATTCCGACTTCTTGTTTATGTCTTGCAATCAGCGGGGCCGTCATTCGCCCTGGCGGAATTTGCATTTTTGCTGTCTGCGCATCCTGTTTGCCAAAGAGCACTGCGCTGCTTGGCAAACAGGACCGGCAAGCCGAATGAAAGCCAGTTTGATATCGCGCCGACCGTTTGGGGCCGACGCGACATGTGTTCGATGCGACAGAGCGCTTACTGGACGTTTGCGCCCACGACGCTGTCCCATTCCTTGGTGATCGTGGTCTGTGCGGCCTCGATCTGTTCCAATGTCGGGAAGATTGCCTTTTCATAGGCTGCTGCCGGCGGCAGCTTGTCGAGCAGTTCCTGCGGGATCTTGCCAGCCTTCGCCATCGCGTTGAAGCGGATCGGGTGGCAGTAGCCCTTCAGGTAGCCGAGCTGGCCTTCATCGGAGTAGATGTGTTCCATCCACAGCTTCGCAGCGTTCGGATGCGGTGCGTAGGCGCTGATCGCCTGGACATAGACACCCGCAATGACGCCCGTCTTCGGAATGACGGTTTCGATTTCGGGATTGCCCTTGAGCGTGTCGCGATCGGCAAGAGCGTTATAGTCCCAGCGGATGACGATCGGGGTAGAGCCCTGCGCCAGCGAAGCGGCCTTGCCGATGACCGGAACGAAATTGCCGTTGGCATTCAGTTCCTTGTAGAATTCGAGGCCTTTCTTGCCGGCTGCTTCGCCCGGCTCGCCGCCACGGGCGATACCGGCTGCGTGAACGCCGAGAATGGCCTGTGCCGAAACGCGCGGGTCGCCCGCAAGCGCAACGGAATTGGCGTAGTCGCTCTTGAGGAGGTCTTCCCAATCCTGTGGGATGTCCTTGACGATGTCCTTGTTCACTTCGAAGGCGAGGACGCCGTAATAGTCGCCGTACCAGTGGCCTTCAGGGTCCTTGGCGCTATCCGGGATTTCGTCCCACGTCGCGACCTTGTAAGGCTGGATCAGGCCGTCCTTCTTTGCCGAAGCGCCGAAGGCAAAGCCCACGTCGATGACGTCGGGAGCCTGAGGGCCCTTGTTGTCCTTGTTGGCCTTGATGGCTTCGACTTCATCACCCGAGCCGGCGTCAGGGTTCAGTTCGTTGACCTTGAGGCCATACTTGTCCTTGAAGCTCTTGATGATTTCGCCATAGCCGCACCAGTCGTGCGGAAGTGCGATGGTGGTCAGTTCGCCTTCTGCCTTGGCAGCGGCAATCAGTTCGGCTGACGGTTCTGCAGCGGCGATGGAAACCCCGGCAACGGCGATTGCCGTCGAAAGCGACAGCAGACGCGCTGTGTAGCTAAGCATTGTTTGACTCCCCTGTTTAAGGTCCGGCGAACGCCCCCGGTCGATTCCGGTGCTCGCGCATTCCCGATACCCGCCCTACATGACGGTTGGATGACAGTTTGTGTCTTGTCACAAACTGTCATCGGTGGAAAGTGAAACACGTTTTCAGGGACTTAGCAATTCATCCATTCGCGGGAGCTGCATTTTTATGACAGGAAATGTGACAGCAAATTCGTCGTTGTCATAATTTTGCGAGAGGCTTTTCCCTGCGCGACAAGGGTTTGTCTTCGCGCGGCATCACGGTCGAATATCTGCGATAAACGAAAATTTCTGAAAGATGATCGAACCCTAATAGGTTTCGTATGAAATTGGGAGGCGGAGAGCTAATGCCCTCCACCGCCACCGCCGACCTGCTTGGGTTTGCGCAGCATGATGGCGCAGACGGCAAGCGAGCAGAACATCATCGTGAGGATGAAAAACACGTCGATGAAGGAGAGGAGCGTGGCCTGCTGGCGCACCATGCCGGAAAGCTTGGAAATGGCGATGGTCGCGCCGTCCATGCCGGCGGCATTATACTTGGCGGTCAGATTGGCGAGCATCTTCTCCGCTTCGGCATTGCCCCAGCGAACATGTTCGGCCAGCCGCTCATAGTGCATGTCGCCGCGCCGGGTCAGGATCGTATTGATGACGGCAAGACCGACCGCGCCGCCCAGATTGCGCGTCAGATTGAAGAGGCCCGATGCATTCTTAAGCAGCGATGGCGGAAGCGTACCAAGCGCCAGATTGTTGATCGGCACCATGCAAAGCATGAGCGAACAGCCGCGCAGGATCTGCGGCAACAGCAATTCGTAGAAATCCCAATCGGCGGTGAGGCCGGTTACCATCCAGGTGCCGGCCGCAAAGCCGAGAAAACCGATCATCATCATCAGGCGCGGGTCCATCCTGTTGGACAGGAATCCCGCAACCGGTGCGGTGAAGAACATGGCGAGACCACTGACGAACAGCGCCTCGCCGATCATGAGGGCATCATAGCCCCGGACACTGCTCAGATAGAGCGGATAGAGATAGGTGAGGCCATAAAGTCCGACGCCCATCACGAAGGAGAATAGCGAGCCGAATGCGAAATTGACGTTCTTGAAGGCACGCAAATCCACGATGGGCTGTTCCGCCGTAAATGCCCGGTAGAAGAAGACGATGCCACCGACCGTCATGACGATTGAAAGGAAGAAGATCGCATCGTCCTGCAGCCAGTCGTTGCGCGGGCCTTCTTCCAGCACATATTCCATGGAACCGAGGAACGCGGCCATGCCGACAAGACCCCACCAGTCGAACTTGCTCAAAAGCGAGCTGTCGCCTTCGTCAAAGTCGATGAGGTTCCATGCAGCGATGGTGACGAGAATGCCGGGACCGACATTGACCAGAAACAGCCAGTGCCAGGAAAAGGCGTGGCTGAGATAACCGCCGACCGTCGGGCCGATGGTGGGCGCAAGCGTCGCGACCAGGCCGATCATAGGCGAAACGATCGAGCGCTTGGAGGGCGGGAAGATGGTGAAAGCGGCCGCGAACACGCTCGGGATCATGCCGCCGCCGATAAAACCCTGAATGGCGCGGTAGACGATCATCTGCTCGATGTTCGTCGCCGTCGCGCAGAGCATGCTGGCCAGCGTGAAGCCCGCCGCGGAGATGGTGAAGAGCACGCGCGTCGACAACAGGCGTCCCAGGAAGCCCGACAGCGGAATCATGATGACTTCCGCGATCAGGTAGGACGTCTGGACCCATGAGATTTCATCGGAACTGGCGCTCAGGCCCGCCTGGATTTCCGCTAGCGACGCCGAGACGATCTGGATGTCCAGGATCGCCATGAACATGCCGAACACCATGGCCAGAAAGCCGATGGCCTTCTTCGGGTCTATGCGGTCATCTGCCGGGACCATCGGCCCCATTGTCGTGTCTGCGGCCATGACGGCGCTCTCCGGAATGGAAGAGAAAGGCGGCGCGAAAACCCGTCTCGTCGCCGCCATCTGTTATTTCAAGTCAGAGCGGTTGCCGTCTTAACAGATCGCTGGAACCGCCTATCTATTTGTTTGCCGCATTTCCGAACGCAAAACCGTTTCACACTTTTGCTGGAAATGCTCTAGCCCAAAGGGCTCGATCAGTCGGCCTTTTGCTCGGGGGCCGTACGCGTATCGATATCGACCACGACGCTGAGACCCGCGCGGATCTTGCCGGATTCGAGTGCTTCCTTCGGGATCATGATGCGGACAGGAACCCGCTGCACGATCTTGGTGAAGTTGCCGGTCGCATTTTCCGGCGGCAACAGCGAGAACACGGCCCCGGAAGCCGGGGCGATGGAGGCAACCTTGCCGTCGAACTTCGTGCCGTCGATGGCGTCGACATAGATATGCGCCGTTTCGCCGGTCTTGATGCTTGCGAGCTGCGTTTCCTTGAAGTTGGCATCGATATAAAGCTCGTTGACCGGAACAAGTGCGGCAATCTTCTGGCCCGGCGAAACGAGATCGCCCTTCTTGCCGGACAGATTGCCGATCACCCCATCGAACGGCGCGCGCAGCGTGGTGAAGGAAAGATCACGCGCAGCTTTATCGCGAGCAAGTTCAAGCGATTTCGTGGAGCTTGCCGCTTCACTATACTGAGCTTCCAATACGGCGACATTTGCCTTGGCGGAAGCAATCTGCGCGTCCGCACCGGCCAGCTTGGCCCGCGCCTGATCCAGCGAGGACTGGGCATTGTCGAGTTCGGCCTGGGCGACGAAACGGGTCTCGTGCAGCTTTTGCACGCGGGCAATGGTGTTCTGCGCGTTGGTCAGGACAGCCGTTGCGGCCTGCTTGTCGGCATTGGCCTGGAGAAGCGCTGCTTTCGCGGCGTCAGCCTGGGCCTGGATGCGCGCCAGCGTTTCCTTTTGTGTCGCGAGTTTTGCCTCGGCTTCGTCGAGTGCGATCTGGTAGTCGCCGGCATCGAGCTGGAAGATCACATCGCCAGCCTTGACCTGCTGGTTGGCGACCACCGGGATGTTTTCGATATAGCCGGTCACTTTCGGCGCGATGGAGGCGATGTCGCCCTGCACATAGGCGTCGTCGGTCGAAACCATGAACCGTCCGACCGTCCACCAGTCATAGGCGAACCAGAGACCACCCGCTACCGCGACCGTCAGAATGCCGGGAAGCAGGACACGTTTGCCGAAGCCTTTCTTCTTGCCGCCCTTGGCTGTTCCCCCGGTTTCCCTGGGTTCGGCTTCCTGCGGGTTCGGCACCGTATGGGGCTGCGATCTCTCGCTCAGCGGCGCCTCATTCGTCGCCGGCTGGCCGGTCGAGGCAAGGTTTCGGGCATTTGGAAAAGGTCGAATATCGGCCTGGTCAACAGATTTCGGGGCGGACATAGGGAAGCTTTCTATATATCCTGCGGACTGAACCGTTTGGTTCGATGTTGACATAGATCAATGAGAGGCTCATATCAAGAGTATATCGAACCGTTTGGTTCGAAAAAAGTTACGAGTCGCTAAAATGAAACCGGATCGCAAGAAAAGAGGACCAGTGGAAGAGAAGATGGATGATCGCAACCGGCACGATGAGAGCGCTATCGGCTGGCCTGACGGTGATCGGTCTTCCGGAGACAAGGCCACTATTTGCGGTCAGGATACGGAATGCGGCCGCACGCGGCTCGGCGCGGGGCAAGATCCGGCGAAGCGCCGCCAGATACTGGAAGGCGCGCAGAGCGTTTTCCTGCGCATGGGCTTCGACGCCGCCAGCATGAACGACATCACGCGCGAAGCGGGCGTGTCGAAAGGCACTATCTACGTCTATTTCAACAGCAAGGAAGATCTCTTCGTCGCATTGTGCGAGCATTATCGCCACACAATGTTCAGCGAACTGATCGATAAGCTCGACAAGGGCTTCGATAACCGCCAGGAGCTGATAGACTTCGGCATGGCGCTGGTGACGCTCATCACCTCGTCGACCGCTATCCGTGCCCAGCGAATCGTGCTGGGCGTGAGCGAGCGCAAGCCGGAGCTCGCCGCACGGTTTTACGAACGCGGCCCGAAGCGCAGCCTCGTGGTAATGGCTGAATATCTCAATCAGATGATCCGGAACGGCAAGCTCAAGCCCTTCGATGCCGACCGGATGGCTTATCAGCTTTCCGATCTCTTTCTTTCGGGCCTGTATCGGCCGCGCCTGTTCGGTGCGATTGCGGAGCCGCCTTCGGAGGAAATGATTCGCAGAAACGTCGAATTTGCAGTCGACTTTTTCTATCGCGCCTATGGCAATGAGGAAGGTGTTCTGAAATAGAACAGATGGGCGGACAATTATTCCCGCATCAACAAAACTTTACCGGAAAGCTAAATAAGTCCTTAATTGAGCCTTAATTCGGCGGCGCTCTTGTGTGCAATTCATTGCCATAGATTAATTGTGGGTTGTCAAAAGCCCGTTTTTTTATGTCACTAATACACAAGATTGAATGGGCTTCAGGCGCCGATTCGCCAACGTTTCAAACTAGGTAATAAATCGCCCGCCAGCATCAAGGACATTATAATAATGACACTCGATCTGATTCACTTTCCGAATTTTAAAAAGACATTTTTTGGCACGTCATTCCAGAGCGATACGCTGGCTCTGCTGACACGAATTCGCGACGAGGTCGGTTGCCGCCACATCATACACACCTATAAGGGGCGCATGGGCGATTGCACGAAAGCCAACGCCTCTGACCTCACCGTTGTGATGACCATCCCATCCAACTGGGCGGCACGCTACTCAACCAAGAACTACTTCGTTATCGATCCGATCTTTCAGGAAGACGCGCCCTATTTCAAAGAGGACGTCAGTGGGATCGTCCGCGATCTTCAGGAGGACGCCAACCAGTGCCCGGCTATCGCCGAAATGCTGCAGGATGCGGAAAAGCATGGATTGGGCAATATTTTCATTGCCGTTTCCGCCCGCAGCCAGAAAGGTGCGCCTGGCTGTTCCCTGTTCAGCTTCGAGATCAGTCCGGATGAGGACCGCGAGCAGTTTGTGGCCAAGCTTCGCCCACGCCTGTTGAGCCTGTCGGGCATCATTCATTCCGCCCTGTGCGGCTGCAAGGATGTCGCGACGGTCGCAAGCCTTCTGACCCCGCGCGAGGTGGACTGCCTGCGCTGGGCGGCAAATGGCAAGACCGACGGAGAGATCGCGGAAATTCTGAGCATCGCACGTTGGACGGTGGTGACTTATCTCCAGAACGCCAAGATCAAGCTCAACTGCTCCAACCGTACGTCGGCTGTTGCGACGGCGCTGTCGCTTGGCATCATCGAAATGCCGGAAGTCCACCATCTGAGCTGACGTTACCGGTCCTAGAGCATGTCGCGGAAAATTGGGAACCAGTTTTCCGCTCAGGACATGCTTAAAAACAAACACTTAAAGCGTGTGCCTGAGTGCGATTGAAGGCAATGCTCTTATGGAGACAAAAATACCGGATGTTTCACGCATCCGGTATTTTGCAGCATTTATTCCGTCTCTTTCCTCTCAAGGCGGCTCCCCGCTTCCAGGCGAGGTGCTTCAGGCTCTTTTCCTGAGCGGCAGGCGTGCGGCGTCAAATGCGTTGGCAAGCCTCGCCGTGTTCTTCGCCGGGTCTTCGTCGGCGTCCTCGAATGCGATATGGTTCAGTTCCACACCCGCCGTCTTGTCGGTCAGCGTCAGGCGGAAATAGGCATAGACGCCCTGATTGCGAAACTCCATGTCGAGCACGACAGCAGGCGGCGATTGCCAGTCGCAGCGATATTCCCCGCCGTGGCCGAGTTCCAGCGTGCCGGGGAAGAAATAAAGCTCCGTCGCCGAACTGACGATATCGGCGATATTGGCAAAAAGCTCGCAGCGAATGAAGGCAATGTAGTCGGCCGGATCGACCAGACGAAGATCGGCTGCGACTTCGCGCAGGTTCCCGGCAATGATCGCCTCACGCTCGTTAGAGAATTGCAGGCTTTTCATGGTCTCACCGCCAATCTGGGGAACAGGCTGTCACTGTTCTGAAACATATAAATATCATGGTTATCCATCAATGTAATGCATGCCGCGTATTGATGATCCGGATAAGCTCGGCCACGGCCTTGTAGAATTCCGGTGCGATCATCTGGTCGACATTGACCTGTTTGTAGAGCGCGCGCGCCAGCGGAACGTCCTCGAATATCGGGATGGAATGCTGTGCGGCGATCTCTCTTATCTTGAGAGCGATCAGATCCTGCCCCTTTGCCACGACGATAGGGGCTGCATCCTGATCAGGCTTGTAGCGCAGTGCTACGGAAAAATGAGTCGGATTTGCGACGATGAGCGTTGCCGTCGGCACGGTGTTGATCATGCGGCGGCGCGCACGGTCACGGCCGAGCGAGCGCAGGCGCGATTTGACCAGCGGATCGCCTTCCGACTGCTTCAGCTCGTCCTTCACTTCCTGCCGCGTCATGCGCAGTTCCTGCCGCCAATGAATGCGTGACCAGGCAAGGTCGAAACCGGCAATCGCGGTAATGGCCAGCACATTGGCGACGAGTAGGCGCACCATGTTCTCGCGCAGAAATTCCGGCAAGGCGCTCGGATCGGAAGCGACGGCATCGGTGAAAAGGCTGTTGCCGCTGAAGAAGACGACGAAGACGATGACGCTCGCCGCCAGGAACTTGGCCAGCGACTTGAGAAATTCCACCTGACCGGCGCGCCCGAAAATCCGCTGCCATCCCTTGAGCGGGGATATGCGGGACGCTTGCGGACGGATGCGCTCGCCGACGAAGCGCGGTGCGTTCTGGAACGCGGAGGCGGCAATGCCGGCAAGCGGAATGATGATGAACACCGGCACCAAAGCCGCACCGACGGCGAGCGCCAGCACGCCGAACAGGCGGCTCGCATCCTCTGCGCTGTTCAAAAGCCAGTCCTCGGGGCGGTCGATCAGCTCTCGCAGGAAGACGGCCAGCTTCGTGGTGGCAGGTGCTGCGACAAAGACCGCGATAATCAGAAAGGAAGCGATACCGGCGAGGATCGGCGTTTCGCGGGAGAAGGGCATATTGCCCTTTTCCAAGGCGTCGCGGATCTTCTGCTCGGTCGCTTCTTCTGTTTTGCTTTCCTTGTCGGCATCATCGGCCATGCGTCACCCTGGCATTAAGCAGCGGTTTCGCTGGCATCGAGGGTGATGATGCCACGCTCGGAAAGATCGATGGCGATACGGGCTATCGTGCGCCGGGCATCGGCAATGTTCTGCGCGGTGATGTTGCCCTGTTCCGCGCCCAGTTCGGTTTCCACCATGCGGCGGCCACGGGTCGAGAGCGAGGAAAGAACGAGTTCCTGAAGCCTTGTGTCCGCTCCGCGTAGCGCCGTTGCGATCTGTTCCGTCTGCACTTCATCGAAGAGCAGCAGGCGCGCGCGCTGCGACAGGCGCTCGATGTCTTCAAAGGTGAAGAGCTTGGCCTTGATGCGGTTGAGATCGTCGCGGTTGAGGTCTTCAAGGCTCGCCATCAGTTCTTCCATCTCGCTTCTGTCGAGCTGGTTGAAGATGTTGGCGATCTGGCCGTGATGGGCCTTGACCGGACCGGAATCGCTGCGGCCCAGAAGATCGCGGCGCAGCACGTCTTCAAGAAGTTCCGCCGCCGCTGGCGCCACATTGCCAATATGGAGCGAGCGCTGCACGACGGCATTGCGCAATTGCGGCGGCAGGACGACGAAGAGCCGGGCTGCGAGGTCGGACGGCAGCTTCGACACGATATAGGCGATGATCTGCGGATGCTGGTCGGTCAGATAGGCTTGCAGGCTTTCTATCGGCAGGCGTGCGAGCTGCACCCAGACCGATTCCTGAACGAGCTGCGGCTGGACACGGTCTTCCAGAACCGCGTCGACTTCTTCCTGCGGCAGCGTTTCGCGCAGCAGGCCTTCAAACCGCTGGGCGGCTTCCGAAACCGGCGCGCCTTCGGCAAAGGAATCCTCGAATTGCTTGACGAGATGTTCGAAGTCGAGCGGTGAAATCGGCTCCAGCGTGCGGGCATGGCCGGCAAGCTTGCGCAGGTCCTCGGCATTGAAATGCTTGAGAAGGCGCGCGGCGGCAGGGCGACCGATGGCAACGAGGATCGCCGCCGCCTTTTGCGGGCCGGTCAGCGTATCGACGAGGCCGGTCGCGCCGCCTTCGATGTCTTCCGCAAGCGCTTGCTGTTCATTGTCGGCCATGGTCACGTCCGTTACTTGCCGATGATTTCGGTGAGGCTGACACCGAAACGCGAGGAATCATCTTCCAAAACGATCACCTCGCCGCGCGCGATGACACGGCCATTGACCACGATATCGACCGGATCGCCGATCTGCTTGTCGAGGGTGATGACCGCGCCGCGACCAAGCTTCATGAGATTGGCAACCGGCATGGTCGTGCCGCCAAGAACCACCTGCACATCGACGGGAATGCCCATGATGAGTTCGAGATTGGGCTTGGATGGACCCTTTTGCGCGCTACGCGGCTTTTCCTCGCGCAGTTCCTCGATGGCTTCGTCCAGTTCCTGCTGCATGTTCTTTTCCTTGGTTTCTTCGCTCATGCCTGGCCTGCGAGATCAACGGTAGCTTTACGGACCGCGCGGCGGACGAAAACCGGCAGCGCGTTCTTTTGCTTCGGGAGCGATTGTTCGGTGGCGGTCGCGATCTTGTCTTCGGCGCGGCGCGTGTTGTCGGCGACGTTGCGCGCATGGCGGATGTCGCGCGTCAGCGCCTTGCGCAGCCGGTTCAATTCCTCGATTGCCTCTTCCATTTCGCGGCGCACACGCTGCGTTTCGGCAAGGCGGGCCTCGAGTTTGGTGTTCTCGTCGGTCAGGTCAGTGCGTTCGCTCTGGATCGCCTTGACGGCGCGCTCCAGCCCGTTGGAGGCGGCTGCAACGCGCAGCGCCAGCACCTTGCCGAGCTTGATGGTCTCATTGGCCTTGCGGCCAACCACGATAAGGGCTGCAAGCGAGGCAAGAGCCATCAATGTGGAAAGCACGTTAGCCAGCAACAAGCTCATCGATGAAATCCTCTTCCTGATTGACCGGGTCGCCGACCTTGACTGTGAAATGAATGCCCGATTTGCCGAGCGTGCACTTGAAAAGCTGCTGATTTCCGGCGCGCAGGCGTACCTGCTCCATGGCGTTGGCGGGGAGTTTGAGAACCTGCCCGACTTCCAGCAACGACAAAGCGTCCAGCGTCATCGACCCCTGCTGGATGAAAGCTTCGAGTTCGATGAGCGCGCGGCTGACCTCCTGACGCATCTTCTTCGCCCAGCTCGGATCGGCCTGGTTCATCGGACGGCGCAGAAAGGCCGCCACCGCATCCTGCATCGGCTTGTGCGTGCTGCGCGGCAGAAGCAGGTGCACTCGCCCGGTCTTGCCCGCAGCCGTTACATCGATGCGGCAGGCGAAAAGGCGCGAGCGCTCGAAATTCTCACGGTCGAATTCGGCGGTATCGATGCATTCACCGGCAGCAAAAAGCGCCTGTCCGTTGCCTGCAAAAACCTGGTCGAGCGAACTGGCCAGATGACCGGCCAGAAGCGCGGAAATCTTCTGTTCCAGCATGCCGAAGGGACGGTCCTCATCGACGGAACCGACATTGCCTTGCGCGCCAAACATCGCTTCAATCACGGAGAAGACGAGGGTTGCATCGGCGGTGAGATAAAGCGTGCAGCCCCAGCGTTCGGCCTTCAGCGGCGCGATGATCGCAGCCTTGTCGAGAATATCGGCAAAGGCAGCATCGTCGGTGCCTTCCACCTGGCCCGCCTCAATGTCGAAAGCGGCAGCGCATCCATGTTTCAGCCGGTCGCAGAAATGCGTCGAGGCATCCTTGAACACATGGGCAAGCGATTTCAGGTCATCGCCCGAAAGGCCCGCCGCGCGCAGCACATTCTCGGCCAGAACATCGGTTTTGCGGTTTTGCCCCAATGTGGCTGTTTCAGGCGACGTCATCTTATGCTGCCTGCTGGGTCGGCGCGCTCGCCATGGTTTCCTGCTCCACCACATCGATGGTCGGGCGATCATAGGCGGAGATGGTCTTGCGGCCATATTCCACGGCGATCTGCGGCAGGGAGCCATTCATGTAGGCGAGAAGCGTCTGCTTCACGACGATATAAAGACGATTGTTCTTTTCGCGGGTCGATTTGATCTTGGCTGCGATCGGGCCGACCACGCCGTAGGAGAAGAAGATACCGGCGAAGGTGCCGACAAGGGCTGCGCCGATCAGATGGCCCAGCACTTCCGGCGACTGGTCCAGCGCGCCCATCGCCTTGATGACGCCAAGCACGGCGGCAACGATGCCGAGTGCCGGAAGCGCTTCGGAAATGCTGACCATGGCGTGATAGGGCTTGAGCTTGTCGCGGGCAATGGTGTGGATTTCCTCGTCCATCAGCGCCTCGATTTCATGCGAGCGCACATTGCCGACGATGATGAGGCGGCAATAATCGCAGATGAAATTGGTGAGGTCCTCTTTCTTCAAGACGCTGGGATAAGCCTGAAAGATCGGCGATTCCTTCGGATTGTCGATATGCACTTCCACTTCATTGCGCGACTTGGCGCGCAGCTCGCGCATCAGGCTGTAGAGCACGCCCAGAACGTCCAGATAGTCACGCTGCTTTGGAACGGCATTGCTGAATGCCTCCATGCAGGCGCGGCCCGTGTCCTTCACCAGCGAAAAGGGGTTGGCGATGAAGAAGGTGCCGAGTGCGGCACCCAGAATGATGACGAACTCCCACGGCTGGATGAGCACGCTGACATGTCCGCCCATGGCGATAAAGCCGCCCAGCATACAGCCCAGTGTGATGACAAGACCGACAATAATGCCCAAAGCTTAAGACTCCCGCGTACAAGTTCTTTCATCGCACCTTATGGATCGCGGCTTGCGCGAACCTTGTCGGCAATGCGCCAAGAAAAACAGCTTCGGACAAGCTTGGTCTTTCATAAAGGATCGAAATACCGGAAGGGGGTCATGCGCATGGTCGATACGATGACAAGCTATCGCCTGATCGCGTCGGATATGGCGCGGTCGTTGCAGCGTGTTTCAAAGGAACCGATGGTGGAGCGGGAAACCGCCTACTACAAGGAGAATATCGGCAAGGTGAAATCCATCGATGATTTCATGGCCGATAGCCGCCTTTATAATTATGCGATGAAGGCGTTCGGTCTGGAAGACATGGCCTTCGCCAAGGCGTTTGTCCGCAAGATATTGACCGAAGGCATCAAGAGCGACGATGCCATGGCCAACAAGCTGACAGACAAGCGGTACAAGGAATTTGCGACCGTCTTCGATTTTGCAGGCAAGGGCGCGGAAGCGACAGGGAGCACTGCGGCGCAGCAGGGCGTGGTCGACAAATATCTCCGCCAGACGCTGGAGACGGAAGCCGGAAGCCAGAACGAAGGCGTGCGGCTCGCGCTCTATTTCCAGCGCAAAGCCCCGACGCTGACCAATGCCTATGAAATCCTTGGCGACAAGGCGCTGGTGTCGATGATCCAGACGACCTTCGGCTGGCCATCCACCATATCCAACGCCGATATCGACAAGCAGGCGAAGATGATCGAGGACAAGATCGACTTCACCAAAATGTCCGATCCCGATTATGTCTCGAAGCTCATTTCCCGCTTTACCGCCATGTATGAGATGAACAACCCGACCGCGAGCAGCCCGGCGTCGATTGCGTCCCTGCTTCTGGGCGGCACTTCTTCCGTCGGCATTTCGATGGATATTCTGAGCACCTTGCAGAACTTCAAGCCGGGCGGGCGCTAGGCGATGCAGAATAATTCGATCTATGTCGGGCTTTCGTCGCTCATCACGCTGGAACGGCGGATGGATGCGATTGCCCATAACGTTGCCAATGTCTCCACGGTCGGCTTCCGGGGCGAGGGCACCAAGTTCAGCTCGATTGTTTCGGACAAGGCCAGCGACGATGTGAGTTTTGCCACCGCAGGCAAGAGCTTCATCCGCACCGAGGCGGGCCCGATGATCAAGACCGACAATCCGCTGGATGTCGCGGTCAAAGGCGATGTCTGGATGTCGATCTCCACGCCGCAGGGCCAGATCTATACGCGGGACGGGCGCATGAACATGCTGCCGACGGGTGATCTCGTTTCCGTCACCGGCCATCCGGTTCTCGATGTCGGCGGCGCGCCGATCGTGCTCAATCCTGCTGGCGGCGCGCCGAAGATTTCAAGCGATGGCGCGATCTACCAGAACGGCGCGCAGATTGGGGCCATCGGCCTCTTCACCATTCCCGCCGACGCGGACCTGACTTATGCGGGTACGTCGGGCGTGATCCCGAACAAGCCTGCCCAGCCGGTGGCCGATGACAACAGCGTCGGCGTCGTGCAGGGCATGATCGAGGGATCGAATGTCGATGCCATGACGGAGATGACGCGGCTCATCAGCGTCAGCCGCGCCTTCGAGCAGGTCAACAACCTGCTGTCGCAGCAGGAAAGCACCGTTTCTGAAGCCATCAAGACCCTGGGCTCCAGAAACGGATGACGCCTGATCTGCCGCTCGCCCGTCTCGCCGCCTTTGCCCGTCAGCAATCGGTAGCGCCCAAGCCGCTCACCGGTATCGGCGGAACGGTGAGCGACGTGTCGCGCTCGGCGATTGCCGTGCGCGGGCTTTCGCGGGATGCGCGGCTGGGCGATGCGGTGGCAATCCACACGCAAACCGGCCAGAGCCTTGCCGAGATCATCCGGGTGGCGGACGCGCAGGTGCTGGTGAAACCCTTCGACGACCGCATCATTCCCTCGCTTGGCGCGGCGGTTTTCGAGGAAGGGCCGCTCAATATCCGCCCGGCGCCGGAATGGCGCGGGCGCGTCATCAATGCGCTGGGGCAGGCTATTGACGGCAAGGGCGCATTGCAGCCCGGAACCCGGCCCATGGCTTCCGAGAGCCTTGCACCCGCCGCCTTGCGCCGCGCACGGGTGGATCGGGGTTTACGCACCGGCGTCAATGTCATCGATATTTTCACGCCGCTTTGCTTCGGCCAGCGTATCGGCATCTTTGCGGGCTCGGGCGTCGGCAAGTCGACGCTGCTTGCCATGATGACACGCGCGGCGGATTTCGACACGGTGGTGCTGGCGCTGACCGGCGAGCGCGGACGCGAAGTGCGCGAGATGCTGGAAGAGACCATGGCGGGGCATCTCGACAAGACCATAACGGTGGTCGCGACGGGCGATGAAAGTCCGATGATGCGCCGCCTTGCACCCAATACGGCAACCGCGATTGCCGAATATTTCCGCGACTTGGGCCAGAATGTGCTGCTGATCGTCGATTCCGTCACGCGCTTTGCTCATGCCGCGCGCGAAGTGGCGATTGCGGCGGAAGAGCCACCGGTTTCGCGTGGTTATCCGCCAAGTGTCTTCAGCCAGTTGCCGCGTCTTCTGGAACGCGCCGGGCCGGGCATCACGGAAGCTGGCGGCAGCATCACCGGCATCTATTCGGTGCTAGTCGACGGCGACGATCATAACGATCCGGTTTCCGACACCATTCGCGGCACGCTGGATGGCCATATCGTGCTTGACCGGTCAATTGCGGCGCAAGGGCGCTTTCCGGCGGTCGATATTCCGGCCTCGGTCTCGCGCCTTGCAAGACACAACTGGACGCCGGAGCAGCGCAAGCTGGTCGGCCAGCTGCGGGGCATGGTCGCCCGCTTCGAGGAAACGCGCGATCTCAGGGCCATCGGCGCCTACCAGAAAGGCCATGACGGGCTTCTGGATCAGGCGGTCGATCTTGTGCCGCGCATTTACGACGCCTTGCAGCAATCGCCGGAAACCGGCCTATCGGACGATCCCTATAACGACCTTGCCGCGGCTCTGCGCGGCGACAGACAGGCGCAACACGCATGATGACCGGTTTTCGCAAGACGAAGGAAGACAAGAACCTCGCCCAGCTTACGGCGGAGGTGGAAGCTGCCGCACGGCAGGAGGGCATGAAGAAGCCACAGAACAAGGTGGACCGCTATCTGAAGATCGCGGCAATCACGCTTGCTGCCGGAAGTGCGATGCTGCCCTTCATCACCTATCTTCAGCGCGCCGATCTGGGCGCGCCGGAAAAGGCCGAGCGCAAGATCATCGATCCGCTCGACCGTTCCGAACAGAAGACGGTGCGTCGCTTTCCATCCTTCCGTCCGTCCGAACAGGTCGCGCCGAATGCGGATGTGGACGATACGATGACGGGTTCCGTCATGTCGAACGGCAAGGGTCTTCCGGGAACGGGCGCTGGCGGCGGCGATGGCAATGGCGGCGACGGGCAGGCCATGCCCAAGCCGGTTTTCGCATTGCGCGAGGTTGTCGGCGGCATGGCGATGATCGAGGACACGTCCGGCTACTGGTTCGTCGAAAAAGGCTCGCTGTTGCCGGATGGCAGCCGCCTCGTTTCCATTGGCCGTGGTGCGGGAACATGGCAGCTTACGACGTCATCGGGCGATGTTGTGGAGATGCGGCGATAAGGGAGTATGTTTGTGATCGCCTTATTCTGCTTCCTTCTGATGCCGGATGGTCAGCACTGTGATCGCATCGTCACGGATATGATAACGGGCGATATAGCCGCTATTCCCGAAATCGATCAGCCATTCCCGGTATTGTTCGGGTAAATCCTCTATAAGACGTCCCATGCGAGGATATTTACCGAGGACTTCTACGCCTTGAATAATAGCCGTCGCTGCGCGCTTCGCGGCATCTGGATTCTTGGTGCGAAGAAATGCACGGAGTCTCTCGAGATCACGAATTGCCGCTTGTGCGAAAATCACTTGTGGCATTCAGGTGCAGGAAGTTCCTCTTCCGTCCCCCAACTGGATAACCACTTTTTGACTTCATCGGCGGTTGCATGCAGGCCATTTGCTTCAAAATCGTCCCAAGCCTTGAGCGTGTCCTGCCGCAGAGCTTCCCGCTTCTCTTCGCGCTCGACATATTGGGTAATTGCTTCGCGCATGATCCAGTGGGATGATCGGCGACGCGTTTCAGCAAGTTGCTGAATACGGTCCTTCAGTTCCTCATCAAGCTTGAGCGACGTAGGCGATGCCATGGCGCTATCTCCGATAGTAAAAGGTAATACCTAGTATAAGGGCAGTAGGGCAGTAGGGCAATAAGGCAGTATGTTAAGGGATAGGGGAATAGGGGAGTATGTTTGGATTGCGGATGGCCGCGCCGTCCATATCCTTCACAGCCCTACTGCCTTAACCCGCAAGCTTGACGCAAGTTCCGGCCTTTAAGTTAACGAACTGTAAAGGCGGGAAACTCCATGAGCTCCATTCATCTCTTCGATCTGGCCGCAAGGCAGGCGCAGTGGCTGTCGGTAAGGCAGGCCACCGTCGCGGGCAATGTCGCCAATGCGAATACGCCGGATTTCCGGGCGCGCGACGTGCAGCCCTTTGCGGATGTGCTGGACAAGACGCAGCTCACCATGGCTGCCACCAGCGCCCTGCATCTGGAAGCCGAGGCGGACGGGATCGCGGCCACGCGCCTGCGCCCCGACGACATTACCGAGCAGACCCATTCCGGCAATACGGTCGATGTCGAACAGGAAATGATGAAGGCCGGTGAGATCGCCCGCGAATATTCGCTCAACACAAGCATCGTGAAGGCGTTTCACCGCATGATGCTTTCGGTTGCGAAGGGATAGCCATGTCTTCCGATGCCTTGCAAAGCACATTGAAGATCGCAGCGTCGGGCCTTTCGGCCCAATCGACGCGTCTGCGCATCGTTTCCGAAAATATCGCCAATGCGCAGTCGACCGCCAAGACCGCCGATGCCGATCCCTATCGCCGCAAGACGGTTTCGTTCCGCACCGAGCTGGAACAGGGCACCGGAGCCGCCGAAGTCCGCATCGCCGAAGTCGGCAAGGATACCTCGCCCTTCGTCGAACAATACGAGCCGAGCCATCCCGCAGCCGACGAGCGTGGCTATGTCCGCTACCCCAACGTCAACATGGTTGTCGAAATGGCGGACATGCGCGAAGCCAATCGTTCCTATGAAGCCAATTTGCAGGTCGTGAAACAAGCCCGTGAGCTGATCTCCATGACCATCGATCTCCTGAGGAGCACATAATGTACGACTCGATCATGAGCATTTCTGCGCGCAATGCCCTGTCGCGCCTTTCCGAGACTGTCGCTGAAAAGGGCGTGGGGTCCACTTCCGCCCCGCAGGCCGTTCCGGCGGCGCCCGGCGCTTCGTTCGGCGAGGTCCTGTCGCAGATGACGGATTCCGTCGGCCAGAAATTGCAGGCAGCAGAGGCAACCTCCATTCAGGGCATCAAGGGCGATGCGCCGGTGCGCGATGTGGTCAGTTCCGTCATGGAAGCCGAGCAGTCGCTTCAGACCGCCATCGCGATCCGCGATAAGATCGTGCAGGCCTATCTCGAAATCAGCCGCATGCCGATCTAGCGTCTGATCCGAAAGTCGCCGTTTGCAACCCGCATGGCGACTTGTGATTCAGACTTGTGTCCAGACAAAGACTAAGGACGTGCCATGAAAGCCCTGACGATTGCCGCAACAGGCATGAACGCCCAGCAGCTCAATCTGGAAGTGATTGCCAACAATATCGCCAATATCAACACGACCGGCTTCAAGCGCGCGCGTGCTGAGTTTACCGATCTGCTCTATCAGTCGGAGCGGACCGCAGGCGTGCCCAATCAGGCGAACCAGGCCATTGTGCCGGAGGGCGCGCTGGTCGGCCTTGGCGTGCAGACGGCGGCGGTGCGCAATCTCCACATTCAGGGCAGCTTCAACCAGACCGGCAATCCCTATGACGTGGCGCTGACCGGGCGCGGCTGGTTCCAGATCCAGAGCCCGACGGGCGAAACGCTCTATACCCGCGCCGGCGCGTTCAACAAGAATGCCGACGGCCAGCTCGTGACGCTCGACGGCAACCCGGTTGAACCGGCAATCACCATTCCGCCGGATGCCATTGAGGTGACGATCACCGATACGGGGCAGGTTTTCGCCAAGCTGCAGGATCAAGTCAATCAGGTCGATCTCGGTCAGCTCACGCTTGCCAATTTCACCAATGAAGCGGGCCTGGAACCGCTCGGCGGCAATCTCTACCGCGAGACGGAAGCTTCGGGCGGTCCGCTGGTCGGCGTTCCGGGCGATCCCGGCTACGGCTCGATCAAGCAGGGCTATCTCGAAGCATCGAATGTCGATCCGGTGAAGGAAATCACCGATCTCATCACCGCCCAGCGCGCCTATGAAATGAACTCGAAAGTCATTCAGGCGGCTGACGAAATGGCGGCAACCGTGTCGAAGAACCTGCGCTGACGGTGATGACGATGGGTCTGGCGAAAGCAATCTTACGGAAAACAGGACTGACGCTTGCAGGCGGGTTGCTGCTCGCATCGACGGCGAACGCTGCCGACCGCATCGCTTTTGTCGTGCCTTCGGCCACTGTCTATCCCGGCCAGATCGTGAGCGACACGGCGCTTCTGGAAAAGCAGTTCTTCATCAATGCACCGGCAGCGGCCCAATATGTGCTGTCGCCCGATCAGGCCGCGGGCAAGGTGGCGCGCAAGACGCTGCTTCCCGGCAAGCCGATCCTCGTCTCCGCATTGGGCGAGCCGTCTCTGGTCACGCGGGGCGTTCCGGCACCTTTGGTCTTCACCGCCGGCACGCTGACCATAACCGCCATGGGCACACCGCTCGAATCCGGTGCGGCTGGCGATTTCATCAAGGTCCGCAACGTTGACAGCGGCATCATCGTGTCCGGCACAGTGCTCGCAAATGGTCGTATTCAAGTGGGGATGCAGTGAAGAAGACTTGCGCCGCCCTTATCACCGCTTTCGCACTCCTGTTCCAGCCAGCCGCAGGCTTGGCGGACGAGTCGTCCAAGAATGCGCGGGAGTTCGGTTCTGCAGTGGATGCCGATGCTGACTGGCTTGGCTCCGGCGGCGATCCGTCGAAAATGGCCTATGCGGAGCTTGGCCGGGGCAGCGCGGTTGCGCGCCTGAAGGACATTGCCACCATTCAGGGCGTGCGCGAAAACCAGCTTGTGGGCTATGGTCTCGTCATCGGCCTCAAGGGTACGGGCGACAGCCTGCGCAATTCGCCGTTCACCGAACAGTCCATGCGCGCCATGCTGGACAATCTCGGCATCAGCGCGCCGCGCAATTCCACCCGCTCGAAAAACACGGCTGCGGTCATCGTAACCGCCAACCTGCCCGCCTTTGCCGGTGCCGGTTCGCGTATCGATGTGACGGTATCGTCGCTTGGCGATGCGACGTCGCTGCAAGGCGGCACGCTGGTCATGACCCAGCTTATGGGTGCCGACAACCAGATTTATGCCGTGGCGCAGGGCAACATGATCGTGTCCGGCTTTTCGGCGGAAGGCGAAGCCGCAAGCGTGACGCAGGGCGTGCCGACTTCAGGCCGCATCCCGAACGGCGCGCTGGTCGAGCGCGAAGTGGCCGGGAATTTCGGCAAGGAAAGTGAAATGATCGTCGAGCTGCGCGATCCCGACTTCACCACGGCCGTGCGCGCCGCCGATACGATCAATGTCTTCGCCAAGCGCCGTTACGGTCGCGGCGTGGCCATTGCGCGCGATGCCAAGACGATCCGCCTGTCGCGCCCGAAGAATGTGCCTGCGGCGCGTTTTCTGGCCGAGCTTGAGGGTCTGCCGATCACGACCGACGAAGTGGCGCGTGTGGTGGTGGATGAGCGCACCGGAACCGTCGTCATCGGCGAGAAGGTTCGCATTTCCAAAGTCGCTATCAGCCATGGCAGCCTGACGGTCCGCGTGACGGAAACGCCGATGGTCGTCCAGCCGGAACCGTTCAGCGACGGCGTGACGGCGGTTGAGCCCAACACCGATATCGCCGTCAACCAGCAGAACGCGAAGATCGGCATCCTGACTGGCGCGAACCTTGAAAATCTGGTGAAGGGCCTCAACCAGATCGGCGTGAAGCCGACCGGTATCATCGCGATATTGCAGGCCATCAAGACGTCCGGCGCGCTTCATGCGGAACTGGTGGTGCAATGACCATGGCTCGTAAAATGATCCGGTACGGTTGGGCGGTGGCGCTGTTTCTCGCGGCGTCTGTTCCCGCTTTTGCCGATCCGCCCGCACTCGGCAATCTCGATGAAATCCGCAAGTTCTGCGGCAATATCGACGATCAGGCGGCGGATGCCCGCTACGCGCTGCAAGCAAAGCAATTGACCGAGCTGAAGGCCGATGTCGAGGAGCGGATGCGGGCGCTTGAGGAAAAGCGCCGCGAATATGAAATGTGGCTAAAACGCCGCGACGAGTTTGTCAGCAAAGCGCAGGATTCGCTGGTCGACATCATCTCGAAGATGAAACCCGATGCGGCGGCGGCGCAGATGGCGCTGATCGGCGACGAGGCGGCAGCCGCCCTGATCCTCAAGCTCAATCCGCGCGTTTCCAGCATCATCCTCAATGAAATGCCGCCGGAAAAGGCGGCGAAGCTCGCGCGCGTCATCGTGGGTGCGCAGCGCACCTCGACCGCGCCGCAGCCTGCCAGCGACCAGCGCGCCGCGGCGCAGACCGGGAATACGGTGCAATGAAGAACAGCATGAACAAAGCGATCCTTGCCGCAGCGACCCTCATCCTTTTGGCCGGTTGCGCGACCAAGCCGGAGGAAATCGGCCGGGCGCCTGACCTCTCCCCGGTTGCGGCCCATCTCGGCATGGAAAACAATCCGCAACTCAGCGGCTATCCGGTACGCCCGAGCAAGGCGTCCTATTCGCTTTGGGACCAGCGTTCGACCAATTTCTTCAAGGACCCGCGGGCCGCAACGCCGGGCGACGTGCTCACCGTCATCATTTCCATCAACGACCGCGCCAATCTCGACAACAAGACGGATCGCGAGCGCGTGTCGAAGGGCATCTATGGCGCTGGCGGCTCGTTCGCCACGAGCAGCAGCACGGGTGCCGGCGCTGGCGGCGACATGGATGCTTCGGTCAATACGCATTCCGACAGCAAGTCGAAAGGCAAGGGCACCATCGAGCGCAGCGAGGATATCCGCCTGCAGGTTGCCGCCATCGTCACCGATACGCTGCCCAACGGAAACATGATTATCCGCGGGTCGCAGGAAGTGCGTGTGAACAACGAGTTGCGGGTGCTGAACGTGGCTGGCGTCGTGCGTCCGCGCGATATTTCCGGCAACAACACGATTTCCTACGACAAGATCGCCGAAGCCCGCATTTCCTATGGCGGGCGCGGTCGTCTGAGCGAAATCCAGCAGCCGCCTTACGGCCAGCAGATTCTCGATCAGGTTTCTCCCTTTTAAGGCATACCGGATATGAGCGACACGACGGCAACGGAAAAGGACGGCAAGGCGAAGGGTTCCATCATGGGACTTTTGGCGGCTGTCGCCATCCTGACCGCTATCGCTGGCGGCGGCGGCTGGTATCTGGGCGGCATGATTTCCGCCGACCGGCAGGTCGCGGCCAAGTCGGCGAAGGAAGACAAGCCGAAGCTGGGGGATTTCGAAGCGCGTTCCATCGGCGCGGTCGTCCCCCTGCAACCCATCGTCACCAATCTCGGCATTCCGCAGAACACCTGGGTGCGGCTCGAAGCCTCGCTGGTGGCAAAGCCCGGCCATGAAATCCCGGCGGCGACGGCTGCCAATGTAGGCGACGATTTTCTGAGCTTCCTGCGCAGCGTCAACCTCATGCAATTGCAGGGCGCGGCAGGGCTTGCCTATCTGCGCGCCGATCTGGAAGAACGCGCGCGCCTGCGTTCGGAAGGCGCGGTCGACCGCGTCTTCATCTCGGCGCTGGTGGTGGAATGAAAAAATCTCTCGGCCTCGGCATCATCCTGACGCTCGCTCTTACCATCTCGGCGCAGGCGCAGCAGGCGCTGACGCTCGACAATCTGCTGCCGGCGGGGAGCGGCGCCGCGAGCGGCCAGATCGTGCAATTGTTCGGGCTTCTGACGGTGCTTTCCATCGCGCCGGGCATCCTCATCATGGTGACGAGCTTCACGCGCTTCGCCATTGCCTTTTCGCTTCTGCGCTCCGGCCTCGGTCTTCAGACCGCGCCCGCCAGCATGGTGATGATTTCGCTCGCTTTGTTCATGACGTTTTATGTCATGGCGCCTGCCTTCGACCGGGCGTGGAACAACGGCGTGCAACCCCTGATGCGCAATGAAATCACGCAGCAGGCCGCATTTACCGAAATCTCCCAGCCTTTCCGCGAATTCATGTTGGGGCAGGTGCGCGACAAGGATCTGCGGCTCTTTGAAGATCTCGCCGATCCATCTTTCCGCACCGGCGACGATGGCGTCGTGGATTTCCGCGTGCTGGTTCCCGCCTTCATGATTTCGGAACTGCGGCGCGGGTTTGAAATCGGCTTCCTGATCGTGCTGCCATTTCTGGTGATCGATCTCGTCGTGGCGACGCTCACCATGTCGATGGGCATGATGATGCTGCCGCCAACCGTGATTTCGCTGCCGTTCAAGATTCTGTTTTTCGTGCTGATCGACGGCTGGAATATTCTGGTCGGAAGCCTGATCCGTTCCTTCTCGTAGTTGGAACGGGCTGACACACCGCAGCTCGTGACTATCTTCAGTTGTTGATGCGGACGGTCAGCTTGTAGTCGCAGGTGTCATGATTGACCTCTTCGGCCACAAGAGTGCAGGTGGGGCTGCTACCGGTGCCGTCAGATTTCATGAAATGCCGGCTATAGCCCGAAGCCTTGCATCCGGGCGCCGGGTCGGTGAAGCTTGGTCCTTCTGCATATATCGTCAATTGACACGACTTATAAACACCGTTGTCGGAATAGCGGTACCGGGCAATCATTGAACGCAGATACGTATCGTCTTCTGCCTTTTGTGTGAGAATGCCTGTTGCACCATTCGCAATCGTCGACGGTCGCGTACATTTTCCATCGGGATTGCAGGCGCCTTGCGTATAATTGATGGATTTGCCCGCATTATTGATCCAGTTCACTGTGATCTGGTTGTCAGCCAACGCGGCTGACGCGGAGACCAGCGAAACTGCCAGAATTGAAAAACGAAGCATGCTCTTTCCTCCATTAGTTGCCACTTATGGAACATAAAGCGAACGCAGCGAATGAGGATAAGTTTGGGGTGGATGACGTCGATCTGCGAGGAGCCAGCTTGGTGAAAAAGAAAGCTCTAATTAAAATTTGAGCGGATTATTTAGTAATCTCTTAATATTTCGGGCTTACGAGGATGCACATGGTGGGTTTCCGCGCGTTACGCGGCAACAGGCATGATGCCGCTCCACCATGCCGGTAATCCAAAAGCCCGGCCTGTCCCTCAGATTGTTTTTCCCAAGGGGCAAAAAACTATGGCAAGTCTTCTGACTAATTCTTCCGCTCTGACCGCTCTCCAGAACCTCGCTTCGACGAACCGGGCGCTGGAAACCACTCAGGGCCGTATTTCCACCGGTCTGCGCGTTGGCGAAGCCGCCGACAATGCTGCTTACTGGTCGATCGCGACCACGATGCGTTCCGACAACAAGGCAAACTCTGCCGTTCAGGACGCTCTGGGCCTCGGCGCCGGCAAGATCGACACGGCTTACACCGCCATGAACAAGGCGATCGAAGTCGTCGACAAGATCAAGGAAAAGGTTGTTTCCGCGATCGGTTCGAGCGCTTCCGACAAGGAAAAGATCCAGTCCGAAATCAAGGTCATGATCGACCAGTTGAGCAGCACCGCCAAGGGTGCGAACTATGCCGGTTCGAATCTGCTTGCAACGGACACCGCTGGCGCGGCAGCCGGCTTCAGCGTCGTATCGTCCTATGACCGTGCATCTGACGGCACCGTCACGGTTGGCAAGATCGACGTCGACACGTCCAATCTCGTTCTGACCAAGGCTGACGGCACCGCCGGCGGCGTTCTGGTTGACGTCATGGCAATCGACGTTAAGGCTGCAGCTGACGACGCCGCAATTGAAGCTTTCCTCGGCACCATCGAAACCGCAATGGGCAAGATGGCGAACGGCGCAGCTGAACTCGGCGCAGCAAAGTCCCGCATCGACATGCAGAAGGATTTTGTCTCGAACCTGTCCGACTCCATCGAAAAGGGCGTTGGCCAGCTCGTTGACGCTGACATGAACAAGGAATCGGCACGTCTGTCGGCTCTCCAGGTTCAGCAGCAGCTCGGCGTTCAGGCTCTGTCGATCGCCAACTCGTCGAGCCAGTCGATCCTGTCGCTGTTCCGCGGCTAATCGATAACTGAGCTAGCATGGGAGCGCGTCCCGAAATGAGACGCGCTTCTGCAACGGGCGCCGGGTTGCCGGCGTTCGCGAGTTCTCAGGCAAATCAGGGGTTCGCATCCGAACCGACCTGATCGGATCGGATGTCTTTGGGCGGAAAACGGGGCGCGGGATTCATTCCGCGCCCCAATTCTTTTCGCTGTCTCTGAAAGCGCCTGCTTTCATCAGCCGCCACTTTCGCGCAAGCTTCGCGGGCTAGGTTGCGTCCATCATTATGGCGGTGGTGTGGATGCAGCAGAATTTCCAGCAATTGATCGAACAGCTCAAGGCTACGCTTGGCAAGCTCGGCGCGCGAAAACTCGTGGCGCTCGGACTTGTGGGCGCGGCGCTCATGGCCGCGATCCTCTACACAAGCATCTATCTGGGCCGTCCGTCCTATGAAACGCTTTATGTCGGCCTTTCGCGTGACGATGTGAACCGCATGGGCCTTGCGCTCGGCGAGGCAGGCATCCCGTTCGATGTGAAGGCCGACGGCTCGTCCATTCTCGTCCCCATCGGCAAGGCGGAAAATGCCCGCATGTATCTGGCCGAAAAGGGCCTGCCGACATCGAACAATGCCGGTTACGAGCTGTTCGACAATATGGGCTCGCTCGGCCTCACCTCGTTCATGCAGGAAATCACCCGCGTGCGCGCGCTCGAAGGCGAAATCGCCCGCACCATTCAGGCCATTCGCGGCGTGAAGGCCGCCCGCGTCCACATCGTTCTGGCCGAAAAGGGTTCATTCCGTCGCGGCGACCAGAAGCCGTCGGCCTCGGTCGTCATCCGCGCTGAAGGCGGCTTCGCCGCCGAATCCGCCCAGTCCATCCGCCAGCTGGTCGCCGCCGCCGTTCCTTCGCTCGATGCTTCCGCCGTGACCGTCCTCGACACCAATGGCCGCCTGCTGGCATCGGCTGGCGAAGCCGCCAATGGTGCCGCGCTCATGACCGCCTCGCTGGAACAGCAGGTCGCAGGCAATGTGGACGACAGCATCCGCAAGGCGCTGGCGCCCTATCTTGGCATGGGTCATTTCCAGACCAGCGTTCAGGCCGTGCTCGATACGGACCGCCGCCAGACCAACGAAACCATCTTCGATCCGGAATCCCGTGTCGAGCGTTCGGTGCGCGTTGTCCGGGAGAGCGGCGATTCCCGCAACAACCGCAACGACCACGCAACCGGCGTCGAACAGAACATTCCGCAGGAAGAAATCCAGAACCGCAACGGCGAAAGCTCGACCGAAAAGACCGACCGCCGTGAGGAACTGACCAATTATGAAATGAACAG
Source organism: Ochrobactrum sp. AP1BH01-1 (assembly GCF_018066705.1). Lineage (NCBI taxonomy): Bacteria > Pseudomonadati > Pseudomonadota > Alphaproteobacteria > Hyphomicrobiales > Brucellaceae > Ochrobactrum > Ochrobactrum sp. AP1BH01-1. Next base: position 596,285 of record NZ_JAGPOU010000004.1, read on the forward strand.
CAAGACGGTTTCCACCGTCAGCGACGGCTATACCGTCAAGCGCCTGTCCATCGCCGTGGTCATCGATCAGGCGCGGCTTCTGGAAACCGCCGGCACCACGCCGCCGCCCGCCAATTTCGTGGACCAGCAGATCGCGAAGATCCGCGACCTCGTGGCAACCGCCGCCGGCCTCAACGCGGATCGCGGCGACGTCATCAACGTGACGGCGGTGAACTTCCTCGATCCCGCCGGTGCCGACATGGAGCCGGTTTCCACGCCGTGGACCGATACGGTGCTCCGCCAGAGCGGTTCCTATGTCAATGCGCTCGCCATTCTTGCCGCTGTCGGTCTGCTGATCTGGTTTGGCCTGCGTCCGCTGCTGCGTGACCAGAACGCCAACCCGACCGGAACGGAAGTCGCTATCCGCGAGACGGGTGAAGTGGCGACGCCGAATTTCGTCGGCGCTCAGGCGGCAGGTGAAGGCGTACAGGCCGTCATCGGCGGGCCGGAAGCCTATGCCGACCAGATGAAGACCAGCCTGAGCGATCTTCGCCAGCGCATGCGCATGCCCGCCAAGCTGCGCCTTGAACAGATGATCGACATGGACGAGGAGCGTGTCGCCGCAGTTCTCAAGCAGTGGATTCACGAAACCGCCGCCAGCCGCGAGGCCCAACCGTTGAGGGAGCCGGCCGCAAAGGCTTCGGTCATGCCGGAGCTTGAGGCGGCCTGACGATGAGCGCGCTTTCCCTCAGCCGTTATCTTCCCGATTTTTCGACCCATCATATCGGTGATGAGGCGGTGGAGATCATTGCCGCGCCTCTGCCGCCGAAACCGCTGAAGGAAACGCCTGCGTCGCCAGCCGTGAGCGAAACGCCGAAGCGTACGGCCCCCGTTGAGAAGCCTGTTCAGGCCCAGCAGGCGGAAGTTGCCGCCATTATCGCCGTTGAGGAAGAAAAGCGCGCTGCGTTTGAAGCAGGGCGAGAGGATGGTCACAAGGAAGCCCAGACACTCTACGAAGCCGAGAAGGTGCGGCTTCTGCGTGAGCATGAGTCCGAGATCGAAACGCTGCGCGCCGCATTCTCGCGTGAGCAGGCCCTGCTCCTGGCGGGGAGCTTGACCGAGGCTTTGACCGCGCTGGAGCGCAATCTTTCGGGCCAGATCGCCGATATCCTGATGCCATTGCTGGCGGAAAAGATGGAACGCGAGGCGGTCGCCGAATTTGCGCGGCGCATCGCGGCGTTGGCGCTTGACGGCGAAGCACCGGAAATCGCCGGTCCCGCGCGGCTGATTGCGCCGCTCGGTCAACACGCCGCCCTGCTGCCTTCCGGCTGTCGGTTTTCGGAAACCGGCGCTGACGAACTTTCCTTTTCCTTTGGCGATCGGGTGCTCGAAACGCGCATCGCGCCGCTTCTTGAAGAATTGAAGGCTGCGGTTCAATGAACATCGATCCCGAAACCAAACGCGAGATCATCATTGTGCGCCGTGGCGGGCATGACGACCATGACAGCCATCATGGCGGCGTGTGGAAGATCGCCTATGCCGACTTCATGACCGCGATGATGGCCTTCTTCCTCGTCATGTGGCTCATCAATGCCGCCAATGAGGAAACCAAGGCGGCGGTTGCCAGCTATTTCAATCCCGTCAAGCTGATGGACCGGCATTCCAGTCCCAAGGGCGTGCAGGATGTCGAGGAAAAAGACGGCAAGGTTCGCTATGAAAGCGACCAGCAGATCGAAAACAGCACCAAGGTCATCAACGATACGACCGTCGCGCCGCCAAGCGAACAGGAAGAGCGCCAGCTTTTCCGCGAACCCTATGCCGTCCTTTCGGAACTTGCCCACGAGACAGGCGTCCTGCAGAACCAGTCCGCCAAGGGCGATGGCGGCACGTCGCAATCCGGTCCCGCAACGGGTGCCGAGGGCGGCGAAGCCTATCGCGATCCGTTCAGCCCGGACTATTGGTCGAGCAAGGCTGTCGGGGACCTGACACCGCCCGATGCCGCACCTGCGGCTCCGCCCAAGCCGGAAGCGACCCAGCCAAAACCGGAGGAGGCCGCAAAGCCTGCGGAAGCGCCAGCAGAAACGCAGGAACAGCTCATCGCCGATCTGAAAAAGGCGGCTGAAGGCGAAACCGCGAAGGAAGGTGCGGCGGCGAAGAAAGCCGAGCCGATGCCCGACGTGACGGTGGTTCCCGTCGATGGCGGCGTGATGATCCAGCTTACCGACAAGATCGACTATGGCATGTTCACCATCGGCTCGGCGAAACCCGACGCCCGCGTGGTGCAGATGCTGGAGCGCATCGCGCAGGTGATTTCCCGCCAGCCCGGCGAAGTCATCATCAGCGGGCATACCGATGCGCGTCCGTTCAAGAGCGCGACCTATGACAACTGGCGTCTCTCTTCGGCGCGCGCGCAGATGGCCTATTACATGCTGGTTCGCGGCGGGCTTGACGAAAAGCGCGTGCTGCGCGTGGAAGGCTATGCCGACCGCCAGCCCAAGAACACCAGCGATCCGAATGCGGCTGAAAACCGCCGCATCGATATTTTCCTCAAGTCCGCACCATGAGGCAGCTTGTGAGGCGCTCACTTCTGGCGTGTGTCGCAGGCCTTTCCCTGATGGGAGCGGCGTATCCGGCTTCTGCGCAAACGCAGGCACCCGCCGGGACCCGTACGCTGCCGGTGCTGGAGCCTTACAAGCTCGTGCGTTCGCTGCGCATGTTGCAGGATCAGGTTGTTGCCGGAAAGCCGGAAGCAGTCGTCATGCTCAACAAGCTTCTGGGCTTCGTCAGCGCGGATATGGGGCGAGCGCCTGACGACGTCTGGAACGATCCTCAAAACGTCTATGCGGCGATCATCTATCTCTTCAACGGGGGCAATCCGGAAGCGGTGCGCAAGGTTCTTGCCGACCTCAAGACCGATGCCGTGCCGCCGGAACTGGTCAAGGGCGCATTGGCCTATGCTTCCGGCCAGACGATTGAAGTGGTGAAGCTTTTCTCGGTTCCGCTGTCGCCTGATGTTCCGGCGGAACTGAAGGCATCCATCATACTCGTCACCGCAAGCCAGATGACCGCCTTCGATCCGGCGACTGCCTTGATGCGGCTCGATCAGGTGCGGCTCGATGCGCCGGGCACCTTGTTCGAGGAAGCGGCGATCCGCCGGTCGATGCCGATTGCGGCGAAGCTCGGCGATGTCGACAAGATCAGGCTTCTGGCGCGCAACTATCTCCAGCGCTTTCCGCGTTCGCCCTATATGCGTGATTTCATGGCGCAATTTGTCGGTGCGGCGCTGAAACTCAACGACCGTATCGGCAATGCGGAACTGGCGAAGCTGATCGGCTCGGCTGATCCGGTGATGCAATATTCGCTTTATCTGCAGATCGCGCGCGGAGCGCTTGTCGATGGCCAGACGGAGCGGGCGCGTTTTATGTCGGCAGAGGCGAAAAAGCTTGCCGACAGGCTGAAAACCGACCCGACCCGCGCAAATCTCTATGCGGCGGCAAGCGATGTGGCGTCGGATTCAGCTGGCAGCGCGCTGCGGGAACTGTCGCAGATTTCGCCCGACAAGCTGCAGGAGCCGGACCGCAAATTGCTGAAGGCCGCCGAAGCGGTCGGTACGCTCGTCACCCGCACGCCGGATGCATCGCCACCCGCAAAATCGGCTCTCACCGAACAAGACGTGCCGCCGATGGCAGTAGCGAATTCGCAGGAAAACCGGGCGGAAAAGCCGGTTGCGAACCCCGCGCCAGCCCCGATGGCCGTCAACTTGAAGCCCGTCAAAAACCTTCCCGAAGGTGATTTGCAGAAAACGATGGAAGATGCGCGGCGCAAGCTTGCCGAAATCGATGCCTTGCTAGGAAAGACCGTTCAATGAGCGTTGATATTTTGCTGAATTCCACCAGCCGGCTGGCTTCGCTCGCCCGAAATTCCGGTCCGTCGCAGTCAAAGGCGGCGGGCTCGGAGCAGGAGCCTGCCGAACCGGCAAGCGTGTTCAGCTCGCTTCTCGAAAGGCCGCAAGGCAAGGTCGAAAAGCAGGATGAAAACGAAGCCGGGTCCAGCGCGGACGAGACTGAAGCGAAGGATGAGGCAGCGCCAAAACCGGTCGCCATTTTCGCTTTGCCACAAAATCTCCTTTCTTTGGCCGGTTCTTCGCCGGATTTGAAGGGGCCAAATCACAATTTTGCCACAGGAAATATCGCGAAAAACGACAAAAACGCTCCCGATCCGCTTTCTGCCTTAATCAAGGAAGCAGACCCGGAAGGGGGCGAGAAGCAGGCTCGCGAACTGCCGACTGCACAGCTTGAGCCGAAGAAGGGGCAAGCCCCGGCGACGCCTTCGGCCAGCGCCAAGGCGGAGCAGTTTATCGCTCCTGACGCATCGAAGGCGACCGGCGGCAATCGGAGCGAAAATGCCGCCGACGATCTCGCCAGTCCTTTGAATACGAACAGGGGAAAGCCGTCGCAGCAGCAGTCCTCGGTGGCCGACAGAACGGATATCCAGCCGCAGCAGCCGACAGCGAAGGGTAATGCACCCGCAGACGTCAAGGCAGCCACCACGCCATCGCAGGGCGCGGCGCGGATCGCCGACATTCAGGTGGTTTCCGAACGCAGCTTCGGCCCGGTCAAGACCTTGCAGATCAGGCTCGATCCCGCAGAACTCGGGGCGGTGACGGCGCGCATCCGCGTGGCGTCGGAGGGGGTCGAGGTGCATCTCGTCGCTGAAAAGACCCATGCGGCGGAAGCGCTCGCCGCCGACCGCTCGATGATCGAGAAAGCCCTGAAAGCGGCTGGGGTCGCGGACGATGCGAAAATTTCCGTGACCGTCACCGACCGCAACGCGGCGGGCGCGGTGCAGCAGGCGCAGGCATCGCATAATGCCGGCCAGCAGCAGGCGAGCGGCCAGCAACATGGCCAACAATCGGGCCAGCAGCAGGCTTTCAGCATGCAGCAGGGTTTTGACGGACGAAACGGGAGCGAGACGCAGGCGGGTCTCATGGGCGGCGAGGGCAGGCGGAATGACGAATCCGGTCAGGCAGGACGCGAGCGTTCGGACAGGCAAGCGGCGCAGGATGGCGGGAACGGCGTTTCTCGCAATAACGACCGCAACCGCGGCCTGGTTGTCTGATAGCCGCCCGGCTCGCGCCGAAAACGTCTGCGAACGTGAGATGCACCGGGCATCCGCCCGCTACGATGTTCCGCTCGGCATTCTCTACGCGGTCGGGCTGACGGAGACAGGCCGCAAGAATTCCCTGCAACCCTATGCGATGAACATCGAAGGACGCGCCGAATTCATGCCGTCGCAGATGGCGGCGGTGCGGCGTTTCGACGAGGTTCGGGCCGAAGGCGCGAAGCTGATCGACCTCGGCTGCATGCAGATCAACTATCATTATCACGGCAAGGAATTTCCATCGGTCGCCGCGATGCTAATGCCGAGCCTCAATGTCGACTATGCGGCACGTTTTCTCAAGCAGCTTCGGCAGCGCGAAGGCAACTGGACGATGGCCGTCGCGCGCTATCATGCAGGGCCGAATAACGACCCCGCCCAGAAGCGTTACGTCTGCCGCGTGATGACGAATATGGTCGCCACCGGCTTCGGAAACTGGACGCCGCAGGCGCGAAGCTTCTGCTCCGGCTGAACTGCAAGCCGGGAAAATTTACAGGTTGTAACAGGTGGACGGGTGCACGCATGATGTGGGCGCTCAATCAAGGGTTGTGCAGCCTTTCGGAACCTGTTACAGCGGCCCGAATTTTAAGCCCTTGTAAAGAATCGTTAAAGTTCGTGAGCCGTTAACCTCCGGTTAAGGTTTGAACGCGTATGAGGAGAGGCGCGTTGCAATCAATGCGATTCCCATTAATTTAGCATATACTAAAATGCCTCCCAATTTATTGCGGGCAACTTATTGCCATTGTTGCTGATTCCTCCCGCCAGTTATTGCTAGCGTGCTTGGGCTAACATATTGATTCGGAAGGCGGGCCGATGATCGTTGTCGTAGACGACAGAGATATTGTGACTGAAGGATACTCCTCCTGGTTCGGTCGCGAAGGCATCACGACAACAGGTTTTACCCCTACCGATTTCGATGAGTGGGTGGAGAGCGTTCCACAACAGGACATCATGGCTGTCGAAGCCTTCCTGATCGGCGAATGTGCCGATCAGCATCGCCTCCCGGCCCGGATTCGTGAACGCTGCAAGGCGCCCGTGATCGCCGTCAACGACCGCCCGTCTCTGGAACATACGCTTGAGCTGTTTCAATCAGGCGTTGACGATGTCGTTCGCAAGCCGGTGCACGTGCGTGAAATCCTTGCACGCATCAATGCGATCCGCCGCCGCGCAGGCGCGTCCGCCGCTTCCAACGACAGCGGCACCGAGCTTGGCCCGATCCGTGTATTTTCCGATGGCCGCGATCCGCAGATCAATGGCGTCGATTTTCCGCTGCCCCGCCGCGAGCGCCGCATCCTGGAATATCTGATTGCCAATCGCGGCCGCCGTCTCAACAAGGCGCAGATTTTCAGCGCGATCTACGGCATCTTCGACAGCGAAGTCGAAGAAAACGTCGTTGAAAGCCATATCAGCAAGCTGCGCAAGAAGCTGCGGGAGCAGCTGGGTTTCGATCCCATCGATTCCAAGCGCTTCCTAGGTTACTGCATCAATATGGAATGATATTGCTGCGTCTTCCACTTTCCCCAGTATCGCGCTTTCGAGCCAGCTACGGATTTCCGAAACCGCGCCAGTCTCTTCAGTAATCCCTTCAGTAAAAGCGTAAAAAATCCCGAGGCTACAGTTTCACGCAAGCGTGGTCCATTAGCTTTACCGCGGATGGGTGGGTCGGTTCGCCGATTCCATCGCTGGATTTTACGGATTCCGGCCCCGAACTCTCGGATTTTGGCCGGTTATACAAACAATGGTGCTACAACCAATCAGGAGCTGCCAATGAGCCTCTACGGTATGATGCGGACCGGTGTTTCAGGAATGAACGCGCAGGCGAACCGCCTGTCGGCGGTCGCTGACAACATCGCGAATGCAAGCACCGTCGGTTACAAGCGCGCCGAAACCCAGTTTTCGTCGCTGGTTCTGCCCAGCACCGGCGGACAGTATAATTCCGGCAGCGTGCTGACCAATGTTCGCTACGGCATTTCCGATCAGGGCGGCATTCGGTCCACATCCTCCACCACCGACCTTGCCATCGATGGCAACGGCTATTTCGTGGTGCAGGGCGCAGACGGCTCCACCTTCCTGACCCGCGCCGGTTCGTTCGTTCCAGACAAGAATGGCAATCTGGTCAATTCAGCCGGCTATTATCTCCTGGGCGCTGGCCCGAACGATCCCGCCGGCGCGCTGACGATCCCCGGCCTGAACATCATCAATGTCAACAGCGCGGCCCTTCCGCCGGAAGGCAGCACGTCGGGCACCTTCACCGTTAATTTGCCGTCTAGCGATCAGGTTCCGGCTAACGGCGAGTTCAACCACAAGACCTCGCTGATCTCCTATAACGACAAGGGCGAGAAGATCACGCTCGACGTCTATTTCAGCAAGACCGGCGCGGACGAATGGAGCGTCACGGTCAAGAACGCAGCCGACAATCAAGTGGTCGGCGGCCCGACGACGCTGACCTTCGATCCGACGACGGGCGCGATGACGTCTGCGGGCGACGTCACGGTCGATCTCGGGCCTTATGGCGGCCAGAGCCTCAGCCTCAATCTCGGCGCTTCGACCCAGCGCGCCGGCGACTACACGATCTCGCAGGCGCAGATCAACGGTCAGGCGCCGTCCGCGGTCAAGGGTGTGGATGTGGCCAATGACGGTTCGGTCGTCGCCATCTACGAGAACGGCACGCAGAAGGTTCTGGCGCGCATTCCGCTCGCCAATGTCGCAAGCCCGGACCGCATGACGGTGGTGAGCGGCAACGTGTTCCTGCCGAGCGCTGAATCGGGCGATGTCCGCCTCGGTTTCCCGCAGAGCGAAGGCATGGGCAAGGTCATGTCCGGCACGCTGGAGGAATCCAATGCCGATATCGCGCAGGAGCTGACCGACATGATCGAGGCGCAGCGCAGCTATACGGCCAATTCGAAAGTCTTCCAGACCGGCTCCGAACTGATGGACGTGCTGGTCAACCTGAAACGATAAACCGGACCGTTCCGGGGAGGGGTGAAAAGCCTTTCCCGGAACTGGTGGATTGAATTTGACGTTTGCTCGGGACCTCTATCCGAGGAGCGCAAATGTCGGAATCAGACCACCAGCATATTGAGAATAAGGACCGTTCGGGCAACGGGCACGGTCCACGCACGATGGGGCAGTTCCGATAGCAGCGGAATTATCAGTGGCTTTCCAGGTGTTTGTTTTAGCCGCATTTCCGGACGCGAGACCGCATCGCGCCTATCGGGAATGCACTTGTAGGATGGGGTAAGATGTCGCTTAGTTCTGCTCTTCTGACGGCCAAAAGTTCGCTTGCGGCAACGTCCAAGCAGACCTCCGTTGTCTCTCGCAATATTGCGGGTGCCAACGATCCGGATTATTCCCGGCGCACGGCTTCTCTCGTATCGGGGCCTTACGGGTCGCTCTACGTGGGTATCAGCCGGTCGGCGGATGAGGCGTTGTTCAACAAGTTCATCCAGTCCAACAGCACGGCTTCCTCTTCTTCCATTCTCGCAGGCGGGCTCGACCGCCTTTCGTCGCTTTATTCGGCTGACAATTATTCCGGCTCGCCCGCATCGCTGATCGCCGATCTGCGCGATGCGCTCCAGACCTACGCGGCATCGCCTTCCAACAGCGCGCTCGGCGACAGCGTGGTTTCGGTAGCGCAGTCGCTCGCCAATGCGCTCAATGCCGGAACCAAGCAGGTCCAGTCGCTGCGCAACGATGCGGACCGGGAAATCGCGGATTCCGTCGCCAACATCAATGACCTTCTCGCCAAGTTTGAAAAGGTCAATCAGGAGATCGTCGGCGGCACGCGGGCCAATCGCGATGTGTCCGACTATATGGATCAGCGCGATGCGATCCTGAAGCAGCTTTCGGGCGAGATCGGCATCACCACCATGATGCGCGGCGACAATGACATGGTCATTTTTGCCGAAAACGGCGTGACGCTCTTCGAGACGACGGCGCGCAAGGTGAGCTTCGAGCAGTCGACGGTGCTGGCGCCGGGCATTTCCGGCAAGGCGGTGCTGGTGGACGGCGTTCCGCTCAACCACGAGACGTTCGACCAGCCTTATGGAACGGGACGGCTCAGCGGCTTGCTGCAACTGCGTGACCAGATCGCGCCGCAATACCAGATGCAGCTTGACGAGATTGCGCGCAATCTGGTGTCGATCTTTGCGGAAGGCGACGATGGACTTCTTGTCTGGTCCGACCCTGCCGGGCCGAAAAATGCCGGGACGATCCGGGTTTCATCGAGCTACGTAACGTCGGAGGGCGGCAGTCCGACAAAGCTGCGCGATGGGGTCAACGGTCAATTCAACCCCGGCGGCGCTGCCGGTTTCAGTGATCGTCTGCGGGCGCTCAATGAGGCATTTTCCGAGCCGATGGCGTTCGATCCGGCAGCGGGTCTGGCCGCGAATTCCAGCCTGATCGACTACAGCGCGTCATCGATCAGCTGGCTCGAAGGCAAGCGCCAGAAGGCCAATAGCGAATTCTCCTACAATGCGACGGTTGCCACTCAGGCAGATGCAGCCCTCTCCAACGCCAACGGCGTCGATATGGACACCGAAATGGCGCTGCTTCTCGATCTTGAACATTCCTATCAGGCATCGAGCCGGGTGCTGACCACGATCAGCGCAATGCTCGACGATCTTCTCAACGCGGTGTGAGGCCAATGAAAGCGCAATCGATTTCCACCTACGGCGCAACGTCAGCCCTCCGGGCACTGGTCGCGAAGAACAAGGCCGAGATGTTGAAAGCCCAGCAGGAAGCGACCACGGGAACCGTGTTCGATGTCGGGCTGTCGCTCGGCTCGAAATCCGGGCAGACCGTGTCCTTGCGCAAGGAATATGACCGGCTGAGCGTGCTGACCGACATGAACAAGCTGGTGCAGCAGCGCATGAATACGACGCAGTCCGCTGCCGGCACGATCATCGAGAACACGCAGAACTTTCTGGGCGACCTGACGGGCGCCAACAACACCGCCGAAAGCGCCGCCACGATTGCGAAATCGGCAAAGTCCATTCTCAATTCCGTCACCGGCCTGCTCAACACCAGCTATAATGGCGAATATATCTTCGCCGGCGTGAACACCGATGTGAAGCCGGTCGCCGACTATACCGAAGGCAGCGCCGCGCAGACGGCGGTGCGCCAGGCATTCCAGAACCATTTCGGCTTCGCCATCGACGATCCGCAGGTGGCGAACATCACCGGCGACGAAATGACGGCCTTTCTCGACGGCGACTTCGCCCAGGAGTTCAACGATGCAAACTGGGCCGCGAACTGGTCCGATGCATCGGATACGGTCATCAAGAGCCGCATCTCGCCAACCGAAACCGCCGATACGTCGATCTCGGCCAATGCCGCCGGTTTTCGCAAGACGATCATGTCGGCGGTCATGGTGGCCGAATTCGCAACCATCGGCCTCAACAGCCAGGCTTTCGAAGCCCTGACTGAAAAGGCCATGCAGACCACCACGACTGCCATCACCGAAACGACCTCGGAACAGACGACGCTCGGTCTGGCGCAATCGCGCACGCAGGCTGCAACGACGCGTATCGTGGCGCAGCAGAAGATACTGAACCAGTCGGTGCTCAATCTTGAGGAAGTCGATCCTTATGAAGCGGCGACGCGCGTCAACGCGTTGAAGACGCAGATCGAGACTTCCTATTCGCTGACGGTTCAGCTGCAGAATATGAGCCTGCTCAACTATCTTAGATAGTTAAGGGGAGGGGCGGCAGCATGATGCGAGCCCGTCCGAACTGATAGACGGAGACACCATGTATCAGATGCGCTACGAAGATGTCATGAATGACGACATGGCGAGCGCCAGGGAACGGGAGCGGGCGCTGTTCGACCGTTCCATCGCAATGCTCGAACTGGCGAGGGAAAACGGCAGCGGCTCGCGCGAGGGGATCGACGCGGCCTATTTCACCACGAAGCTGTGGACCACGATCATCGACGACCTCGGATCGGAAGAAAACGTGCTGCCGAAGGAACTGAAGGCGGCCATCATTTCCGTCGGCATTTTCGTGCTGAAGGAAATCGAGCGCATCCGCCAGGGTGAAAGCAACGATTACGCCACGCTGATCGAGATCACCCAGTCGATCCGGGATGGGCTTTGAGATGGCTCCCAACGGAAAACCCGCCATTCGTCTTTCGCTGCGCGCGGGCGAGAGGATTTTCATCAACGGTGCAGTGCTGAGGGCTGACCGCAAGGTCTCGCTCGAACTTCTGAACGACGCGACATTCCTTCTGGAAAACCACGTTCTCCAGCCGGAAGATACGACCACGCCGCTGCGCCAGCTTTATTTCGCCGCGCAGATGATGCTGATCGAACCCGCCATGCGCGAGCAGGCCCAGGCCACTTTCGCGCAGATGCTGAAAGGCATGTTCTCGACGTTCAAGGATGCCGAAATCCTGAATGCGCTGAAGCTGGTCGATGAGCTGGTCCATAACGGGCGCATTTTCGAGGCACTGAAGACAATTCGCGCGCAATATCCACGCGAGGCCGAACTGATGGGCCTCGAAGCCCCGGCCCTGACCGTGGCTGCCACCCGGAAAACTGCAGAGGCAAACCCATGACCACGACACCGCCGGTCGGCACGAACACGACGAACAACCCCAATACGTCGAACAGCAATTCCGCAGCCAACAAGGCGAGCGTCGACTATAATTCCTTCCTCAAGCTGCTGGTGACGCAGATGCAGAACCAGGACCCGACGCAGCCCATGGACGCGACGCAATATGTCTCGCAGCTTGCGACCTTCTCCAATGTCGAACAGGCCGTGCAGATGAACAGCAAACTTGAAACGCTGATCGCCAACACATCGCTGACGCAGGCCGAAGGCTGGATCGGCCGCACGCTGACCAACGCCGATGGCAGCATATCGGGCGTCGTGAAGTCCGTCACCATCCAGTCCAACGGCATGCTGGCCGAACTGGAAGACGGCAAGACGCTGATGATCGGCGCCGGCGTCAAGATCAGCTAGGACATGGTGCGGTGAACGAGGCCGACGCGCTCGATATTGTCAATTCGGCAATCTGGACCGTGCTGATGGCAAGCGGCCCGGCGGTGCTTGCCGCCATGCTTGCGGGCATCGGCATCGCGCTCTTTCAGGCGCTGACGCAGATACAGGAAATGACCCTGACCTTCGTGCCGAAGATCATCGTCATTTTCGTCGTGCTGGCGCTCACCGCGCCCTTCGTCGGCGCGCAGATCAATTCGTTCACGCTGCTGGCTTACTCGCGTATAGAGAAGGGTTTTTGAGCGGTTCCAACGATTCCGTTAAAACAGGAACCGCTCTGGGCCGTGGTGATAAAAAGCCCCAGCTGGAACCGGGGCTTTGTTTTTTGGAAGGCCGGGTTTGCGCCTTACCACTTCACCTTGAAGCCGACAGTGCCCTTGAGGCTGTAGCTGTCGGCGAAGTGGTTGAGACCGGTATTGATCGAGCCTTCGCCATAGACGGCATATTTGTTGCCCGCCCAGGCATAGGTGCCGCCGGCACCGATGCCGCCCCAGGTCCGGTCATTGTCGGTGTCGAAATCGACACCCGCCACATTGACCGATGAGCCGCCCAGCATCTCCTGATAGAGATTGGCAATGCCGTAGACGGTGGTGTTGACCATCAGGCCGTCCTCACCCTTCCAGGCATTGGCATAGTTGGCCGCAATCCCGATCCGCCCGATCAGGCTGTCGCCATCATGCAGGCTGACATGGCTGTCCCATACATCGTTGAAGCCATTGGCATTGATCGAGGAATAGATGAGCTGTGCCTGCGGGGTCAGCGACCAGTTCTGGTCGATGGCGATCCGCTGGCCGGCTTCGATGCTCAGCGCATAACCGGTTGCCTTGCGACCATCGGCAAGGCCGGTATTGGCCGTATCCGAGTTCAGGTCGCTGTCGAACCACGTCACCTGCGCCTGACCGTCGACATAAAAGCCGGAATTGCCATACCAGGTTGCGGTGGCGCCAAGGCTCCAGCCATCGGTGCTGATGGCACCGTCGCCATGGAAGGAGGTGATATCGCCCTTGGCATGGCCATATTGGCCGGTGATGCCGGCGATCAGCTTGCCGGTCTCACCTTCATAGAACTGGCCATCGACACCGGCCTGCATGATGAAGGTGTTGATGTCCTGCTTCATGCGGGTCAGCGAGGTATCGGGCTCGAGGCGGTTATGTGCGCCTTCGATACGGGCCCATATGCCCCTGTCATCGACAGCCGCGCCATTGGTCTGGCCGTCGCCATTCTTTCCGGTCCAGTAGCGTTCGCCAACACGTTCCTGCAAGGTCGGCAATTTGTTAAGCGCCCGCATGTTCTGCAGATAGCCTTCATAGACCGGAACGCCAGCACTATAACGGGTTGCAGGCGTCACCGGTGAAGGACAGATCTCAGTCTCATCGCAAGGCCTGATCTGGCTGGTGAGATACCAGTCGCCGTCGTCTGGTGTATTCGCACCGCCCTGCTGCAACGTATAGGCATAGGCCCCGCCCACAACCGCCTGCTTACCATCCTTGGTCGTATAGCCATTGGCGAGCGCGAAACTGCCATTCGACTGACCACCAACCTCGACAACCTTGATACCATTAACGGTCACGTCGCCTTCGCCGCCAACGTTGTTTACATGGAGTTTGCTTGATCCGGAAGTGTCGCCATTCACACGCAGCATGTCGGTCAGGGAATCATCGCCACCAAGCACGGTGTTGATCGCCAGGGTGCCGCCATTGCCGGTATAATTTCCGGTAACGGTCAGAACCGTGCCACCCGAACCGCCGAAATTGACGATGCCGCTATTGGCAAGGCTTAGGAGTGTCTGATCGTGGCCACGCATATCCAGTGCGCCGCCAGCATCAACGGTGAACTTGGAGTTCGCGCTAAATACACCAGCATCGCCTGCCGAGAGAATGCCGCCATAAATATTGGTCGCCGCCGAATAGTCACTGCCAACGGCGGTCAGAACCGTATTACCGCTATAGACGTCTACCGCGCTATCGACATAACCTCCCGTTATCGCCGGGGAGAACTCATAATTTCCACTCATGTCAGTATGGTTGAAGACCAAATGGGAATCTTTGCCATAATCGAATCTGAACTCATTTGCAGCAATTATTCCCGGTGCCACCGCAGCAGCTCCCGCTGCCGCACCAATATTAATCTCGCTAGTTAGATTCAGATAAACTATTCGGGCAACTACGGCACCGCCGTTACTAATAGTCAATGTGCCATTCGCAGAACCGCCAACTCCGAATAAATTGGAGGTCGTCCATGTTGAACCCGCTCCATCAACTATGGCCAAGCTACTAGGCGATGCGCTGTTCCATCCTACACCTCCCGATTGGTCAGAAACCTTGCCACCGTCGCGGATAATCAGTGTACCTGCGCCACCCGCTCCAACTTGCACTGAATTTGTGTTCATCCATGACGAGCCAGGTCCCTCAACTATGACAGTACCGACGCCGCCCTGGATGCCGATCATGCCGTGATCGCCAGTAACGGTGCCACCATTACTGATGATCAGCGTACCGGTGCCGATTGCACCTACTTCCAGATGGTGCGTGGTCTTCCATATCGAACCTGCACCATCAACCCTGACGGTTCCGTTAGAGCCAGCCTTGCTGCCGATGCTGCCATTGTAACTGGAAACCGCACCGCCATTGATAATTTCCAGAGAGCCGTTGCCGTTAAGGCCGACGCTCAAGCTCCCCTCATTCGTCCAGACCGAACCTGCGCCATCCACCGTGACCTTTCCGGTGGAGCCAATACCGCGACCAATGAAGCCATAATAATCGGAAACCGCACCGCCATCCTTGATGACCAGTTCACCCTCCCCATCATGGCCAACGGTAAACTCACCGACATTTGTCCATTTTGAGCCAGCCCCTTCAACAACGGCTGTACCTGCGGATCCCGCATAAAAACCAACACTCGCGTCAATATCGGAAACGAGACCGCCATCCGAAATGACAAGTCTACCGTTGCCGCCAAATCCAACCCGCACTTGTCCCGATTCAACCAATGAATGATGGCCAGATGCCTGATTTATACCAGAGACCGTTATCTGCCCTACACTTTCAGCACCCCAGCCAATGCCAATCGTCTGCTCAACCTGAACAAGCCCGCCATCGGTGACATTTACGATTCCTACTCCTTCATCGCCGACCCAGAACTGGTTGTGCACAACCCTGAATGTGGAGCGCTGATCTGTCGGAGCATTGACACCGCTTACATTGAGGATACCACTGCTGCCAGCCAGTCTCCCGACCGACGACGAATATTCAGCCGAAACCAAACCGCCATCCGTGATGCTGACCAATCCCTCACCGGCATTGCCTATATGGAGTTGGTTGTTGGTAATCAGCTGAGACCGCTCACCGGTGCCGGTATCGACGCCGCTAACTTCGACCACTCCCTTGCCTGTCGCTTGCAGGCCGATTTCCAGATAGACGGGGGAGTCGGTGTTCAACGAATCGTATTTGCCGCCATTCCGGATTATCAGCTTGCCACTTCCAGCATCACCGATGTTGACAACACCGTCCGTTGTCCATGTGGAGCCAGCGCCATCAATCGTAACGGTACCCTCGGAGGAAGAGGTCGCACCAAGGGTACCATCCGTACTCCTGACAATACCGCCAGCCCCGATATACAGATGGCCGTCGCCCATATCTCCGACGATAAGCTTGCCTCCGGTATCCCATGGCGAGGCGTGATCCCCGGGCACTGATATAGTCGAGTTTCCGTCTATGACCTCATCGGCCACGGCAGGCGCTACACAAAGCAGCGCAGCAACAGACACCCCCGAAAGAAGCCCGGTACGCGAAAAAACCGTGCCCGATATTTTTTTATGCATATCTCAACTCCGAAAGCAGAACTATCGAGTGTACAATGAGCGAAATTCCCAAAATACATTAGAAGTTTCTGAATAATATAAGCCAATTCTTTATTTTATATTTGCTAAAATCGCCCCGTCCTAGCCGCATAAAGCCAAGCAAAGTTAATCTTATTTATACGTAGTTTTATAAAGACTCAATACATTTATATAAAGGAAAAATACATAATTTATTGTTATAAAATCTATAATTAGTAATATATAATATGATCTGGTTTTTCTGATAAATGTTTAAATGAAAAACAAAATATTAGGGCGAATACAATGTAAATGTACGAGAAAGAGATAATAGTGTTGCGGTAAGGCCTGGTGTTGTTCCGGTTAATACTGAATTGTTGGAGCCGTTCTAGTTTTTGCGCATCATCCGACGCAGAACCGCTTCACACTTTTCGGGATGCGCCTTGGTAGCCTTCGCGCAAGCTTCGCAGGCTAGTGTCCGTCCGCAAACAGGAGACGGATGTGCAGCAGGCAGCGGCTAAACCCTTCATGAAAAGCGGATTTCTGACCGGCAGCGACATGGGTCTGGCGGTTGGCATCATCATCATCCTGACGGTGCTTTTCCTGCCTGTTCCGGCGGTCGTGCTGGATATCGGGCTGGCCTTCTCCATCGCCTTCTCCGTCCTGATCCTGATGGTGGCGCTGTGGATTCAGCGCCCGCTCGACTTTTCCGCCTTTCCGACGGTGCTGCTGATCGCCACCATGATGCGATTGTCGCTGAACATCGCGACGACGCGCGTGATCCTGACCCATGGCAACGAAGGCTATCTCGCCGCCGGCCATGTGATCCACGGCTTCTCGCAATTCGTGATGGGCGGCGATTTCGTCATCGGCCTGGTGGTTTTCTGCATCCTGATCATCGTCAACTTCCTCGTCATCACCAAGGGCGCGACGCGTATCGCGGAAGTGGGCGCGCGCTTCACGCTCGACGCCATTCCCGGCAAGCAGATGGCCATCGATGCCGATCTCTCATCCGGCCTGATCGATGAAAAGGAAGCGCAGCGCCGCCGCCGCGAACTGGAAGAGGAAAGCTCTTTCTTCGGCTCGATGGACGGTGCGTCGAAATTCGTGCGCGGCGATGCGATTGCGGGGCTTATCATCACTGCCGTCAATATTTTCGGCGGCATCATCATCGGCGCCACGCGCCACGACATGGACATTGCGCACGCGGCGGACGTCTTCACCAAACTGTCGGTCGGCGACGGTCTGGTCACGCAGATCCCGGCGCTGATCGTCTCGCTCGCCGCCGGTCTTCTGGTGTCGAAGGGCGGCACCCGCGGCTCCGCCGATCAGGCGATCTTCGGCCAGCTTGGCGCCTATCCGAAGGCGCTTCTGGTGGCGGCAATGCTGCTCTTTGTCCTCGGTGTCATGCCGGGCCTGCCAGCTTTCCCCTTCTTCATGCTGGGCGGCGCAATGGCTTTCATCGGCATTGCCGTGCCGCGCCGTCAGGCGCGCCAGCGCGAGGCGGAAGCGAACGAAGCCGGCAAGAAGCAGCGCGAGGCGGAAGAGCAGGAGCGCAACTCCGTCAAGGCGTCGCTTGAAACCAACCAGATCGAGCTTTGCCTCGGCAAGCAGGTTTCCGCCCGGCTGATCGCCTCGCAACAGGAACTGGCGCACCGCGTCAACAAGATGCGCCGCAAGTTCGCGCAGGAATATGGTTTCGTCATTCCCGAGATCAAGGTGACGGACGACATTGCGCTTCCGCCGAAAAGCTACCGCATCAAGATACACGGCACGGCTGTCGCCAGCCACGAGCTGCGCGTCGGCGAAACGCTCGTCGTGCTGGGCGAGCGCCCGATTCCGTCCATCCCCGGCGAAGAAGTGCGCGAGCCGGCCTTCGGCATGCGCGCCTATTCCGTGCCGGAAACCTTTGCGTCCGATCTGCGCCGCGATGGATACATGACCGTGGACAATCTCTCGGTTCTGCTGACGCATTTGAGCGAAATCGTCCGCAATAATCTGGCCCAGCTTCTTTCCTACAAGGATATGCGCATTCTGCTGGACCGACTGGGGCCTGAATATCGCAAGCTTCTGGAAGATATCTGCCCGTCGCATATTTCCTATTCGGGCCTGCAGGCGGTGCTGAAACTGCTGCTCGCCGAGCGCATTTCCATTCGCAACCTGCACCTGATTCTCGAAGCCATCGCGGAAATCGCGCCGCTCGTCCGCCGCCCGGAAATGATCGTGGAGCATGTCCGCATGCGCATGGCGCAGCAGATTTGCGGCGATCTTGCCGACAATGGCGTGCTGAATGTGCTGCGCCTCGGCAATCGGTGGGATCTGGTTTTCCACCAGAGCCTCAAGCGTGACGCCAAGGGCGAAATCGTCGAATTCGACATCGATCCGCGTCTGCTGGAACAGTTCGGCACGGAAGCTTCCACCGTCATTCGCAAGCATTTCGACAATGGCGAACGTTTCGTGCTGGTGTCCTCGCCGGAAGCGCGGCCCTACATCCGCATGATCATCGAGCGCCTGTTCGCCACCTTGCCCGTTCTGTCGCACGTTGAAATCGCCCGTGGCGTGGAGGTGAAGTCACTTGGCGCGATTTCATAGTCAACGACCGATCGCCCCTCGCTCCTTCGCTCCTTCGAGACGGTCCCCTTCGCTGCGCTCAGGGCACCTCCTCAGGATGAGGGGAGAGCGGACTGGAGATGCCTCTGTGCCAGTGTTCAGGGGGACGCATCCGCGAGGTGAGGGGGGATTTGGCGATGCCCCTCGATCCGGGCTGAATGTGTGTGTGACTCAGAGGGAAGGGAACACGGGCTTACGCCCTCACCTTAAAGCGCCATGCCGAAAGATGAGGGAAGACTATCACCACCACCCCTCATCCTGAGGAGGTGCCCTGAGCGGAGCGAAGGGAACCGTCGCGAAGGATCAGGGAAAAATACTGCGCCCACGCCCCTCATCCTGAGGAGCCATGCCGAGCTTGTCGAGGCTTGGCGTCTCGAAGGACGAGGGGAGTAATTATTGCTTCATACGATGAAAGGGCCCCCGGTGCCTGTCGCGCAACTGCCGCTCAACGAAATCATCCTGGCCGCCGTTCTGGCGTTCTGCCGCATCGGCGCGTGCCTGATGCTGATGCCGGGGCTTTCGAGCGCGCGCATTCCGTTGCAAGTCAGGCTCTACATCGCGCTGGCCTGTTCATTCGCGGTGCTGCCGCTCGTGCTGCAGCGCATCGTCACCGTTGTCGATGCCGGGCAGCCGTGGACCCTTTTCCGCCTGATGGCGAGCGAAATGTTCGTCGGCGCGGTCATCGGCATTCTGGCGCATATCTATTTCTGGGCGCTGCAATTCATGGCCAGCACGATGGCGGTTTCCATCGGCTATTCCGGCTCCCCCGCCGATGCCATCACGGAAAGCGAACCGCAGGCGACGATGGCCACAATCGTCACCTTCAGCGCGCTGTTCCTGTTCTTCATCACCGACATGCATCTGGAAATCTTCCGGGCGCTGCTCAATTCCTATGTGGCCATTCCGGTGGACGGGCAGTTCCGGCCCGACGCGGCGATGATCGATTTCACCGATGCGCTTTCAGCGGCTTTTCTGGCGACACTGCGTATCGCAGCACCGTTCATCGTCTTTGCGATTCTCGTCAATTTCGCCATCGGTCTGGTGAACAAGCTGACGCCGACAATACCGGTCTACTTCGTATCGATGCCGTTCGTGTTGGGGGGAGGATTGCTTGTGGTCTATTTCATCCTGCCGGAACTGTTGCGTTTCTTCACCAACGAAACTGCGACGCAGCTGCGTGAATTGTTCTGAGGGCCACGATGACCGATCCGCGCAATCTCAAGAAACTGATTGAACTGCAAAAGCTCGGCAGCGCCCGGCTGGAACAGGCGCTTGCAGCCGCCAATGCGCGCAAGGGCGCGCTGGATGAGGAGCGCGAGGCGCTCATCGCCATGCAGGACCGCCGCTATGATGGCGATGCGCTCAATATCGATCCGTCGCTGCTTATCAGGCGCCTCGGCAGCAATGCCGCCGAATCGCAACAGCTGGAACAGCGCCTCGATACGCAGCGCAAGGCGCTTTTGCAGGAACAGAGGCGGGTTGAATTGCTGGAAGACCGTTTGGCGGATGCCAAAAGCGATCGCGAGCGGCGCGAGCTTGCCAATTTGATCGAAGAGTTCATTAGCCGGAAAACGACAAATTCGTCGCAAGGCCCTGATTGAGCGCAAAAACGAGGCTGAACGCACGCACAAGTTTCAGTCAAGTTTGACCTATTATGGTGCAATTAACAAAGCGCATCCCAAAAAGTGCGAAGCGGTTTTGGGTAAGATGCGCGCAAGGAAGATCAGAACGCATCCCAAAAAGTGCGAAGCGGTTTTTGGACAAGATGCGTAAAAGCGAAACGTTAGAGCACCGATCCGATGCAATCAGATCGAAACGCGCTCTAAACAAAGGAAATGATGCATGGCGATCAACCCGCCGTCAGATCTGGTGATGGACGTGGCGCGCGCCGCCGATCCGCAAGCCTATCGCATGGCGGCGGAACGGTTGAAAGCGCCGTCCGCATCGGGAACCATGGTGGCATCGGCTGCCGGTGGACTGACGCGGGATAATTTCGCCAGCTTTTCCGACAGCCTCGCGGCTGGGGTCAGCGTGAGGCCGGATGCTCAGAACGCGGTCAATCCGGCTTATCGCAAGTTCGAGGCATTCATGCTGCAATCCTTCGTGCAGTCGATGTTCACCAGTGACACGACGGCGACCTTCGGGAAGGGGATTGCCGGTGAATACTGGAAGTCCATGATGGCGGAAGCCATGGCAAACAAGATGGCGGATGGCGGCGGTGTCGGCATTGCCAGGTTGCTTGAGGAACAGGCGGCGCGCAAGGGGCGGGCAGACGTACCGACGACGGTGGCCTTGGGAGACGTGATCAACAATCTGGGAGACCAGATGAGCGAAAATGCTGTTTCGAAGGACATCGTGCATGGTTTCGAACGCAAGCTCATTCAAAAGCAGCTGGAGCATGCCTCCCGAAAGTGGGAACCGGTTTCGGGATAAGGACATGCGGCAAAATGAAAAGATAGACAACAGCGACACGGACAGCGCGCGCGGCTGATTGGCCCGTAACGACCAAGCGTCATAATTGAGGACCCCGAAATGACCGAGACAAGCTCTGAAAACAGCCTGCCAGAGGATTCGCTGATCGTCGCCATGACGAGCGAGCCCGGTCAGGCGCTGGCAGAGGAACCGGCCGAGAACCCTACATTGAAGCCGGTCGTGCGGGCGATCCAGCGTCTGGAAGACGTCATCGATACGGAGACGCGCCTTCTGCTGGAAGGCGGCAATCCGGACCTCGCGGAAATCAACTCCCGCAAGAGCCGCGGGCTCTACGATTTCAACAAGGCGATCAAGAAAGCGGCCACCGCTGCCGAACCGGCGACGATGAAGCTGCTTCAGCCGCTGCTCGACAGCCTGAAGCAGAAGCTTGAGAAAAACTGCGAAGCGTTGCAGTTGCATCTGCGGGCGGTCGGCGAACTGGCGGACCTCATTCGCGGTGCGCTGGAAACGCAGGAAGCCGACGGCACATATTCCATGCAGAGCGCGAGGCTCGGTCACGCACGATGATCCGCATCATTGCCATCGGCCTGTGGATCTGCGCCGTCGCTTTCGGCTCGCTTTTCTTCGCGGTTCGCCAGAACGCCTCATCCTCGGGTGAGGCGCAGGCTGCGGTGGGCGGGTTTGGCGGCGTGGATTATGTGAAGACGGATGTGATGAGCGTGCCGATCATCTCGAACGGCGGCGTTGCCGGTTATGTGGTGACGCAGCTTGTCTATACGGTCGATTCGAACGTCCGCAAGAAGCTGAGCGTGCCGCTCGAATTCTTCATTAGCGATGAAATCTTCCGCAAGTTCTACGGCAGCTATTCGGATACCAAAGAGGTCGAGAAGGTGAGCTTCGAGGATGTGCGCGCCTCGATCATCACCGATCTGAATGCGCGCTTCCCCGAGCCGGTCATCAAGGACCTTCTGGTCGAGCAGTTCAACTATATTTCAGCGGAAGAAATCCGCGCCATGAACATGCGCGGCACGCCGACGGCCTCCGCAAAGCAGCAACCGGCAAAGCAGGCAGACGCCGGGTCTGCCAGTCATAGCGAATAGTATTTTCCTGCAAGCTGGGCGAGGCGTTCTTCGTCGAGCGGCGTGACTGCCGGGTCGGATACGAGCTCCACACCCATTTCACGGCCATTGCGCCAGGCGACACGGGCCAGAAGCGCGCGGCCGTAATAATCGTCGAACAGCCAGAAACGCTCGGGCAGAGTGGGGACTTCCACGGTTCTGAGCTTGGCGCCATGGGGGGCGATATCGCTGAACTGGCATTCGATGATAAACCGGCCGTCGAGGCCCACGATCTTGCCGGAGCGCAGCCTCGTGCGCTGTCTCTCTTCCCTGCGACGTTCATGGGATGGCTTAACCCGTGCCATATCAAAATCTTACCTGCTGTTCCCTCTCCCCAGTCTAGCAGGTTTCGATTGCCGATACGTTACTTTTTAAATCGGGAACTTTCGGACATGGTTACCTTGAACAGGTTCCTGTGTGTCAGTGTTCACCGCAGGCTTCGCAGAGGCCGCGCAGCTCCAGCGTCGTCTTGCGCGACTTGAAGCCGTTCTGCAGGCTCCAGGCGCTGACCAGATTTTCGATTGCCGCGTCGGAAAACTCCGTCACCTGACCGCATTTCTCGCAAATCGCGAAAGCCACGAGGCCCTGCTGATGGCATTGCGGATGCGCGCAGGCAACGAAGGCATTGAGGCTTTCGAGGCGATGGATCAGCCCGTAGTCGAGCAGCTTTTCCAAGGCGCGATAGACTTGCAATGGCGCGCGGAAACCGTCGTCGCGCAGCTGATCGAGGATCGTGTAGGCGCTGAGCGGGCCTTCCGCCTTGGACAGCACGTCGAAAACCAGTGTCTGATTGCGGGTCAGGTCCTGCGGGGCGTGATGATGGTGATGGGTGCTCATTGTCCAGCGATCCGTTTCGGTGATGCTTGTTCCCTCTTATGTAGGGGTAACAGGCTCAAAATGAAAATGGCAAGCGCCGCGACCACGATGGACGGGCCGGAGGGCGTGTCGAAATGGATGGAACCATAAAGTCCGCCGATGACGCCTGCGGCTCCGATCAGTGAGGCGAGGATGGCCATCTGTTCGGGCGTGGCGGCAAAGCGGCGCGCGGTTGCCGCCGGAATGATCAGCAGCGAGGTTATCAACAGGATGCCGACGATCTTCATCGCGATGGCGATGACGATGGCGAGCAACAGCATGAAGACAATGCGCGACAGGGCCGGGTTCATGCCTTCGGCACGCGCAATATCCTCGCTGACGGTGGCGGCGAGGAAGGGGCGCCACAGCCAGGCCAGAACGGCCAGCACGAATATTCCGCCGCCATAGATGAAGGCGATATCCATGCGCGAGACGGCCAGAATATCGCCGAACAGGAAGGACAGGAGGTCAACACGCACCCATGTCATGAAGGCGACGAGCACGAGGCCGAGCGACAGCGTGGCATGGGACAGGATGCCGAGGAGCGAATCCGCCGACAATGTATGGCGGCGCTGCAGGAGCAGCAGAATGGCGGAAATCGCCACGGCAACGACAAACACGCCGATCATCATATTGATGTCGAAAACGAGCGCCAGCGCCACGCCGAGCAGGGCCGAATGCGCCATTGTATCCCCGAAATAGGCCATGCGCCGCCACACGATGAAGCAGCCGAGCGGCCCGGTCGTGAGCGCCAGTCCGACACCGGCAATGAGGGCGCGGGTGAAGAAATCGTCAAGCACGGGGCGCGCTCCCTTCGTGATGATGGTGGTCATGCGCATGATCATGTTCATGATGATGACCGTCATCGGCATGGCAATGATCGGTCACGGAACCGTCGGCATGCAGCACGCGCCCGTCGGGCAGATGGGTGTGATCGTGGTGATGTTCATAAACGGCAAGCGGCCCGACAGCCCGGCTGCCGAACAGCCGCATATATTCGGGGCTCGCCGTCACGTCGCGGGGGGTACCGCTGCAGCATACATGACCATTGAGGCAGATCACGCGGTCGGTCGCCGCCATGACCAGATGCAGGTCGTGCGAGATCAGCAGCACGCCGCAACCCGTATCGTCGCGCAGTTTCGCGATCAGCTCGTAGAGTGCGGCCTCGCCGGAAAAATCGACGCCCTGCACCGGCTCGTCCAGCACCATGAGGTCGGGCTTGCGGGCAAGCGCCCGCGCCATCAGCGCCCGCTGGAACTCGCCGCCCGACAGGTTGGCGATCTCAGCTTTGGCGAGGTGCGGAATGCCGACCACTTCCAGGGCCACCTCGATCTCCTTGCGCGGGAGGGGGCCGGTCAGGGTCATCAGACGCTCGACTGAAAGCGGCAAAGTGCGGTCGATATTGATCTTCTGCGGCATATAGCCAATGCGCAGGCTCGGCGCATGGATCACGCTGCCCTCATCGGGCTTCAGGATGCGCAGCGCCATCTTGGCGGCGGTGCTCTTGCCCGCGCCATTCGGTCCGATCAGGGTCACGATCTCGCCGCGCTCGACGCTCAGGTCGACATTGCGCACGAGCCAGCGCCCGTCGCGCCAGACGCCGGCATCCTTCAGTTCGATCAATGTTTCCCGCGCCTTTTGGGCGGGGAGGGCGGTCTTCCTGCTCATCTGTCCGGGCTTTTCTGAGTGTCATTGCCGTTGCACCACCCCGGCTGCAATTTTTGCAAATTGGGGGTTGCCTCACCTTATGGCAGACGTTATAGCATAACGCAACAGACGTTATAAAATAACATATCACTTGAATATAATGTCCCTTCCCAACCGCACAAGAGAGAGACCATGAAACATCTCCGCTCCCTCCTCCTCGCCTCGGCTTTTCTGGCCGGTGCGACGAATATCTCGCTTGCCGCAGAGCGCGAAGGCGTCGTCGTGTCGATCAAGCCGCTCCATTCCATTGTGTCGGCGGTCATGCAGGGCGTGGGCGAGCCGAAGCTGATCGTACAGGGAGCGGGTTCGGAGCATGTCTACAGCCTCAAGCCTTCCGACGCCGAGGCGATCGAACACGCCAAGGTGATTTTCTGGGCGGGGCCGTCGATGGAAACCTTTCTCGACAAGCCTATCGATACGCTGGGTGAGGGCGCCAAGGTCGTCGCGCTTGGCGAGGCAGATGGCCTGACCAGGCTGAAGTTCCGGGAAGGCGGGCCGTTCGAAGCGCATGACCATGGGCATGAAGAAGGTCACGACCATGCCCATGATGACAAGAAGCACGATCATGCCGCTGAAGCTTCCGAAGCCGGGCATGACCATAGTCACGATGAATATGATCTGCATTTCTGGCTGGACCCGCAGAACGGAAAGGTTCTGGCAACGGATATTGCGAAGACGCTGAGCGCAAGCGACCCGGAACATGCCGCGCAATATGAAAAGAACGCCAGGGACTATGGCGAGAAGATCGACGCGCTGACCAGGGAAATCGCGAGCGAACTCGAGCCGGTCAAGGACAAGCCGTTTATCGTCTTCCATGACGCTTACCAGTATTTTGAAAATCGCTTCGGGGTGAAGGCCGCCGGGTCGATCACGGTCAGCCCTGAAAAGGCGCCGGGTGCAGCGCGTATCAAGGAAATCCACGACAAGATCAAATCGCTTGGGGCAGCCTGCGTGTTTTCCGAACCGCAGTTCGAGCCGAGGCTGGTGAAGACGGTTATCGACGGGACGGACGCCAAAACCGGCGTTCTCGATCCGCTAGGGGCGGAATTGAAGGACGGGCCGGATCTCTACCCGCAGCTTATCCGCAATCTGGCGGATTCCCTGAAAACCTGCCTGTCGAAATAACAGCCGCAGCCGCTTCCCTTCGCTGGATGCCTGCGCATTCAGAACGCGGCTGCAAATGTGCCGGGCTGCAACCTGCTTTAATTTGCCGGCAGCCCGGCACTCCAGAACCGAAGTAAGCGGAACAGGCTTCGTCCTTCGCTTCAAGGCGCGTCAAGCGCAAAGCATTTTGCGGAATTACCGGGACACTTCACGGGCGGCTTCAACCGCCCATTTTTATCAACACGATTGTTATGATATAACATTAAGGAGAAGAGAATGCGTAGCTTTGTCAGGGCACTTCAGACTGGTGCCGTTTTGGCTTTTCTTGCGCCCGCGGTCGCGGGTGCGCATGGCATCTGGATTGCCGAGCGTCATGGGACGCAGGCCGTTGTTTACGGTCATGGCGCAAGCGACGAAGCCTATGATCCGAAGAAGCTGAAGACAGTGACGGCGAAGGACGTGGACGGCAAGGAAGTTGCCGTCGAGATCAAGCGGCAGGAAGATCATGCCCTGCTCGGCGTGCCCGGAAATGCGGTTGTGGTCAGCGGCATGCTCGACAATGGCTTCTGGGCCGAGGGTCCGGACGGCAAGTGGGTCAACAAGCCGAAATCCGAGGTGCCGGGCGCCAAGCAGTCCAGCCAGAGCCGGAAGTTTGCCGTCGCCATTCTGGACCATCTGCGCAGGAAGCCTGAACCGCAGGGATTGCCGTTTGAAATCGTGCCGCTGATGGACCCGACAATTTTGGAGGCGGGCAACGAACTGCCCGTGCAGGTTCTGGTTGACGGAAAGCCGGTCGAAGGCGTGGAGGTCGTGGCGGATTATGTCAATGACAGCCACGCGGCGCCGGCGAGGACCGACGCGGAGGGCATTGCCAAAATCAAGATTCGCAATGCGGGTCTCAATGTCGTTGGAGCTGCCTATTCCAGCCCGCTTTCGGATTCAAAGGAAGCCGACAAGCTCAGCTATTTCACGACGCTGACCTTCAATCTCGATCACCATCACCACGACTGATCCCATCCGGTTCAAACAAGGAATGGAGCCATGAGAAAGAGACTGCCCGTTACGGTCCTGTCCGGTTTTCTCGGAGCCGGAAAGACGACACTGCTCAACCACGTGCTCAATAATCGCGAGAACCGCCGCGTTGCGGTGATCGTCAATGATATGAGCGAAGTGAATATCGACGCCGCCCTCGTTCGTGAGGGCGGCGCCAATCTCTCCCGGACGGATGAGCAACTGGTCGAAATGACCAATGGCTGTATCTGCTGCACATTGCGCGACGATCTCCTGAAGGAAGTTTCGCAACTGGCGGCACAAGGGCGCTTCGATTATCTGCTGATCGAATCGACCGGCATAGCCGAGCCCTTGCCGGTCGCCGCGACGTTCGAGTTTCGCGACGAGAAGGGCAACAGCCTTTCCGATGTCGCGCGGCTCGATACGATGGTGACGGTTGTCGATGCCTCCAATCTGCTGAAGGACTATGCGTCGAATGATTTTCTGCGCGATCGCGGCGAATCGCTGGGCGAAGAAGATGAGCGCACGCTTGTCGATCTTCTGGTCGAGCAGATCGAATTTGCCGACGTCGTCGTGTTGAACAAGATATCGACTGCTTCCCGGGAAGAGCGCGATCTGGCCCACAAGGTCATCCGCTCGCTCAATCCCGATGCCCGCATTGAGGAGGCCGATTTCGGCCAGGTGCCGCTCGACGCCCTATTGGACACGAAGCTGTTCGACTTCAACAAGGCGCATGAACATCCGCTCTGGTACAAGGAGCTGCACGGCTTTGCCGCGCACACGCCGGAGACCGAGGAATATGGCGTTCGATCCTTCGTCTATCGCGCGCGGCGCCCTTTCGATCCCGAGCGGTTCCAGTCGTTCATCGACAAGGGCTGGCCGGGCGTCGTGCGGGCGAAGGGCTTCTTCTGGCTGGCGACAAGGCCCGATTTTGTTGGAGAGATCAGCCAGGCGGGTGCCTTGGTGCGCACCGGTAAAAGAGGGCGCTGGTGGTCATCCGTGCCGAAGCAATACTGGCCGGCGGAGCCCGAATGGCAACGCGCCATGGAGCCGTATTTTCATAAGGTCTGGGGCGACCGGCGTCAGGAAATCGTTTTCATCGGCGTCGATCCGATGCAGGAAGATGCGCTTGTCGATGAGCTGGACCAGTGTCTCCTTGAGGAAGAAGACTTCGTGCCGGAGCGCTGGTCGGGCCTGAACGATCCGTTTCCGAACTGGTCGCCAGCCTGAAGCCTATTCCGACAGTGAGGCTATATCCATGGCCCTGCTGTCGGCCAGCGTTCGGTGATCCAGAACGCTGGCGATGGCTTCGCGCACATCGAGCATCATCTGGCGCACCTCGCATTCGTCCTCGTCGCAATCGTCGCACGGGCGATAGTCCGTCTTGCTGGCGCAGGCGATGGGCGCAAGCGCGCCGTCGAGCGCGCGGATGATGTTGCCGATGGCAATCTCGTTGGCCGGGCGGGCAAGGCAGAAGCCGCCGCCCTTGCCCTTGCGGCTCAGGACAAACCCGGCATTGCGAAGCTCGGTGAAAATATTGTCGAGAAACTTGCGGGGTATATGGTGTCTTTCGGCGATCTCGCTCGCGGAAACCAGTTGTCCATCGGTAACACCCGCCAGATGCACCATGGCTTTCAGGCCGTATTTGCCCTTTTTAGTCAGCATGCCACCCCTGTGGGGCATTTCCTCGAAGAATCGAAGCCGCCTTCGTCCGGAAATGCACGAAAAGAATACGCAACACACGCCGCCAGCAGAACTGGCGCCGTTCGCAACATCAGGCCAAAACCCGTCCACCGGAAGTTAGGCGCTAAACCCGGCTGCGACAAGTCTTTTTGCCGCCGCAGCTTCGCTCCGTTAGCCGCAATCGATTTCCGGATAGCACGATGCGCGGGTTCGATAGCTTCAATCTCGTCCGTTCTCCCGCAAGGCGAGCGATAATGCGCCCTGCAATGCGTCGCCAAGCGCAGGCCGATAGAGTCCCCGATGCGGCAGGAAGGGCAGCGCAGCATAGGATGAGGCTAGACCTCCCGTCAGGCTGAACCGGCCAAGCGTCTCGACGTCGAGCCGGCCCAGACCTCGTGCAATATAGGAGCAGGCGCGTTGCAGGATCGAAAGGCCGAGCGCATCGCGCTTATGTGTATAGTCGAAAACGAGGGGAGCGAATGCGGCGTAGTCGGCAGCCGTCGCCGTGCGTGAGAAGGCGATGATTTGGCGAAGCTCGCCGCCGAACTGTGTCAGCACGGCATTGGCAAGCGCCGTACGCTCCGCCATGCCATCCAGCACAAGCAGCGTCTCTTCAAGAAGCTCCCGGCCCAGCCGTGCGCCGCCCGCATGGTCGCTCAGCATGAAGCCGCGCCCGCCGACAATCTCGAATGCATCTCGCTTTCTTCTCACGAAGACGGAACCGGTGCCGAGAATGACAATGGCCCCGTCATCTTCACCGAGTGCGCCTTGCAGGGCGGTAACCGCGTCTGAAACAATCTTCACCTTGCCGAAGGGGAACTGGCGTTCAACGCTGTCCTTGTCGGCAAGCGAATTTGCGCCCGCGAGCCCCAATACAGCGCAGGTCTCGCCCAATATGGAGTGGTCCAGCCCCGCATCATGCGCGGCCTGTTTCGCTGCGCACATGATATTATCCAGCGCCGTTGACGGGTCGGCGCCGATATTGGCAGGGCCGCTCGTTCCCCGGCCGATGGCAGCGCCGTTGCGGTCGGCGAGAAGCGCCCGGCACCCGGTGCCGCCGCCGTCGACCGCCAGAATATAAGGCATAGGCTTCATGCTCATTCATCCAATTGTCATGCCAACCGTCACGGAATCGTCGCAACTGTTCGAATCGCCCGTTTTTCACGGTTGAAATTTGGTTAAAAAGGACCATATTGGCTGTGGAAAGAAAATTCCTGATTTTTTGAGAAACTGCGTTGACAGTTTTGTTAGGTGGGGTCTATATGGCGCCACAACGAGGGCGGCGACGCTGCTAGCGGCAGACTGATGCGTCCCTTGGGTTGGTTGAGCGGGTTGGACAGTGATGTCTGATTTGATTAGACCGGCGGCGTTGGTGGGGCGGAAGTCCTGTTGATGTTGGAAGGAAAGAGCAGCTTGTAAGTTTGTGATTTTCTTTGAAAAAAGTGGTTGACAGGTTGGTCTGACTGATCTAGAAGCCCGGCACCGCAGACGAGGCGCTGACAGGGATTTGACCTTCGGGTTGGGTGGTTGGCAGCGGACTTGGTGAGCGGATTGAGATTTTTGACGGTTTAGAGACTGTCTGTTCTTTGACAATTTTATACAGAAGAAAGAGAAACGTGGGCGGCATTGTCTGCGGATGGTCCGAGAGATCGGACTGTTGCAATGAACT